>JBAUUQ010000014.1:0-50330 GCA_049582765.1 Terriglobales bacterium | reverse complement strand
CATCATTTTGCGTAAACGGGTCACAGGAATCTCCTTTCCCTATGACCCACACTATGTCAGCAGCTCCTGAACTCTCTCGGTCCACCCACGCGGTAGCGTCCGCCGCGCCAGCGGCTTAGTCCTAGTCCGTCACTTGGGAACAATCGCCAGTAATGTCCACAAATCAGACTTGCGTACTGTGCATCTACATGCGTGCGGCTGAGGGCTTCAGAAGTCCCTACACGTTTATGCGAGCTCGTCCTAAGGAAGGGTTGCCGGTCACTTGCGCGAAGGACTACTCGTATCTCAAGGCGACCATAGGATCCACACGCATGGCGCGGCGCGCCGGGATGTAGCAAGCCGCGAGCGCGACGAGTGCCAGCAGGATTGCGACATCCGCGAATGTTGCCGGGTCCGTCGGCTTCACCTCGAACAGCAGACTGGCCATCAGGCGAGTCAGCGCAAGCGCTCCCGCAATCCCGGAGGCAATGCCGAAGAGCGCGATTTTCGTTCCATCTCTCATAACGAGCTGCAGCACGTCGCGTCGCTGCGCTCCCAGCGCTGTCCGTATGCCGATCTCATGCGTTCGCTGGTTCACGGCATAGGCCATCGCGCCGTAAATTCCCACCGCAGCCAAGATCAAGGCGAGCGCGGCGAAGAGTCCGAGGAGCAGCATGTTGAAGCGTTCCTGCGCAAGCGACACAGCTATGAGCTCGTCCATGGCGTGCACGTCGCTCACCGGAATCTGGCTGTCCACGCTCCAGATCTGCTTCTTTACTTCTTCAACGAGCCCAGGAGACGCATCCCGAGACCGGATGGCGAGCGTCATAAATCGTCTCCAAGCCTCGTCGTTTTGCGAAAAAGGGGTATACACAGCGGGATCCGTGGGTTGATTCAACCCCGAATGCTTCACGTCGCCCACCACGCCGATGACGGTCATCCATTGTGGCGGCCCCGTGTCGCCCGCCCAGCGGATGCGCACGCCGATTGGGTTTTCGTGCGGCAGAAATTCCCGCACCATTTCCTCGTTTACAAGTGCCACCAGCGGTTGCCCTTCGCGGTCCAAGGGGGTGAAGTCGCGCCCCGCACGCAGGGGAATCTGCATCACGTGGAAGTAATCGCCCATCACAGAAAGGGTTTGCACCTCGGGCTCACCTCCCACGGCCACAGGAGGGCGTCCGTCGATGACGAAACGGTGGCCCACATAATTCCCGCCGAGCGGTATATCAGTCACCATCGCTGCCTGCACGCCCGGTAGGGAGTTCAAGCGGGTGAGCAACTCGCGGCGGAACTGGGTTTGTTTGGGGATTTCGCCGTATCGCGTCTTGGGCAATTGGAGATACATCGTCATTACGTTTGCGGAATTGAAACCGGGGTTCATCGAGCGCAACCGTGAGAATCCTTTGATCAACAACCCGGCCCCCACCAGCAGCACCAAGGCAACCGCCAGTTCCGATGTGACCAGAATTTTCCGTATGTTATGCCCCATCGTGCTCGCAGTTGTGCTCCGCCCGCTCTTTTTCAGAGCCTCGGCAACGTCCGCGCGAGCCGCGATCCATGCCGGCGCCATTCCGAACACGATGCCGGTCAGCACCGAGACCACCAGGACGAAAAGCAGCACCCGTGTATCCATGTGAATCCCGCTCAGCCGCGCCAGTTCCTCCGGCCTCAAGGCCAGGAGCAGGCTCGTGCCCCACTTCGCGAACAGTAGTCCGGCCACACCGCCGAAGACCGACAACAGTAAGCTCTCTGTCAGCGTTTTCCGGATGAGCCGGCCGCGTCCCGCGCCCAGCGCCGCCCGGATCACCAATTCCTGGCGCTCCGCAACCGCCCGCATCATCAGCAAGCTCGCGAAATTCGCGCACGCAATCAGCAACACCAGGCCTACAGCTCCGAAGAGCACCAGCAGTGCCGGCCGCACGTCTCCTACCAGCCATTCATGCAGCGGAACTAATTGGCTCTTCCGTTCTTTTTCTTCGGCCGGATACTGCTCCGCGAGCCGGCGGTCGATCGCGGCCATATCGGCCTGCGCTTGCGCGAGCGTGACGCCCTCCTTCAATCGCCAGTAGGTGTGCATGAAGTGCAAATCGCGCTCAGCACCCGCTCCCGGGTCGCTGACCCAGAGTGAAACGAAAACGTCAGAATGCTCCGCTGGCGGAGCAAAACTCGCGGGCATTACGCCGATCACCGTATAAGAGTTTCCGCCTAGCCGAATCGTGTTGCCCACCGCACGTGGATCGCTGCCAAGGTAGTTTTGCCAGAAATGGTTGCTTACCATGGCGAGACGCGGCCCGCCTTGCACATCTTCCCCGGGCGAAATGATCCGGCCCAGTATCGGCTGCACACCTAGCGTTTCGAGAAATCCCGCATTGATGAACCCGACACGGACTTGCACAGGTTCGGTTGCGCCTATGTAGTCCATCTTGTCGACGTTGATTCCGCCACCCTGCGAAAATGCGCGCGTCTGTCTCTGGATATCGATCACGTTCGGGAGCGAATCGTGTTCCTTTATGACGACGAGTTGCTTCGGATTCTTGTAGGGAAGCGGACTGAGCAGCACTCCATTGATCACACTGAATATCGCGGTGTTTGCGCCGATGCCGAGAGCGAGGGTGAGGGTGGCGACAGCCGTGAAGCCTGGGGACTTGCGCAACATGCGCGCGCCGTAGCGAACATCCTGCGCCAAGCTCTCGAACCATTCCCAGCCCCACGCGATGCGGCTTTCTTCCTTCAGGTACGTTGCGTTGCCAAACCGGCGCCGAGCAGCGGCCCGAGCCTCGTTTGCCGTCATGCCGGACTCGAACTGTTCCTCTTGCCGCAATTCCAAATGCAGGCGCACCTCCTCTTCGAGGTCGGCATCAAACTGTCGGCGATGCATGAGCATGCTGAGGCGCCTCGCCAGTTCGCGCAGCCAGTCCATAACGGAGCTCCTTTCAGACAGCCTCGATCACACGCGTGATCGCTCCGATGACGCGTTCAAACTGCGACATTTCTACGTCTAATTGTTTGCGCCCCGCTGGGGTCAGTTGATAATAGCGAGCCCGGCGGTTTCCGGCCGTCGTACCCCACTTCGCGGTCACCCAACCCTTGATCAGCATCCGCTGCAAAGCGGGGTACAGGGAGCCTTCTTCGACTTGCAGAACGTCATCGGATATCTGCTGAATGGAATTGGCAATCTCATACCCATGCATTTCGCCAGAGCGCGCCAACGTTCTCAAAATCAGCAGATAGAGCGTTCCCGGAGGAATTTCGTTTCGATGCAAGGCAACACCTCTGACATAGTTAGACTATGGCAGAGCCGAATTGCATGTCAAGGGCCAGCCTCGGCCCAGGTTTGTACGACAAACGCGCTTGGGAGCAAGGGTTTCGGGCGGATGGTCGGCCACTCCGGAAACTATTCGGTTGGTGGCGAGATATCGCCATCTCAGCAGTAATACCCCGGCTGTCTGCTAAACTCACCGTCCATGTCAACCTTCGCCCTGGTGCACGGCGCCTGGCAGTCGACCGGTACGTGGGATCTGTTGGCGCCTTTGCTTAAAAAGCACGGACATCGGGTGATCACGCCGGTGCTCAGTGGGCTAGGCTCGGACCAAAACCGTCTGTCTCCCGACATCACGCTACAGCGACATGTAGCGGACGTTCTGCTCGAGTTGTCTAGGTTCCCGGATCGAGTGATCCTAGTAGGTCACAGCTACGCGGGCATGATCATCAGCGGTGTGGCGGAGACAAACCCAAGTCAAGTACAGCGATTGGTTTTCCTGGATGGCTTCATCCCGGAAAATGGGCAAAGCGTACTGGACTTACTTCCGCCTGAGATTGGCGCCCATTTTCGCAAGGTCGCGCGGGAGCATGGAGATGGCTGGCGGTTACCGGGCGGCGAAAGCCAACTTGATCTCTGGGGACTGAAGCCGGGCGAGGCACGCGATTTCGTGCGCGCGAGGCTGTGCGATTTTAGCCTGCGTTGCTTTGAGGAGCCGCTTCATCTTCCCGCCAATCGGAAGGCCAGCATTCCAGCCACCTTCGTTGCCAGCGTTGCGGAAGGATATCCGGCGAGGCCGGTCTTCGAGCCGTTTGCCGCAAAAGCTCGTGCTTCCGGTTGGGAGGTCGCGGAGCTTCAGACAGGGCACGACTGCCATGTCGAATGTCCGGATGAGGTTGCTAACATTTTGCTGGCGGTCGCGGTGCAGAGCCTAACCACAAAGGACACAAGAGGAGAAGCAAGAAACTGAACCACTACCGCGCCGGTTGCAACGAGGTGCGGCTTTTTTGGCTGGTTTATAATCCTCGCGTTCTTAAGGTCAAGAAAGCGACCTCGGAGTAACACCCGATAGCGGCTTCCGACCGAGAGGTTCTTCAGAGCTTAATGAGAGGTGACTGATGCCCGTAAAACAGGGGGACCTTGAGCTCTTGCAACATCCTGCTTCACAGTTGCTGCTGAAATCGACTATTCCCGCCCGGCTGGCGTATGTCTGGACCGACGGTACACCCAGGGTTGTACCCATCTGGTTTCATTGGAATGAACGAGAGTTCGTGTTGGCAAGTCCGCCCAAGGCGCCAAAGCTGAAGGCACTCAGCAAGAACCCAAAAGTGGCGCTCACCATTGATGACAATGCCTTCCCCCATAAGGTGCTCCTGGTGCGGGGCACGGCGCGGCTACAGACCGTGGCTGGAGTCGTTCCGGAATATGCGATGGCTGCCGAGCGCTATTTTGGGAGCCAACAAGGTAAGGCGTGGGTCGCGCAGCTCGGCTCCATGATTCAGGAGATGGTGCGTATCACCATTGAGCCGGAATGGGTCGGACTGCTCGACTTCCAGACTCGCTTTCCCAGCGCCCTGCCGCTGTGATCCCGCGGCCAGAAAAACTGCCGTCGGGGTGATTTCAGTTCATGCAGTTTATAGGCATAACTGAAGACGAAGCGGAATACGCACGGAAAAATGAGGCAACAAGCTTCTCCCTCTGCTAAAACGATGAAATGCCGCGCTGGTGACCGATGCAACGCGGCTGACCGTGTTGTCGGAGTCTGCAAACTGACTCAACGGCTAAGAAATCGCGATTTCACCAACCATCCGGTCACGCGTGTAAACGCTGTCGACAACAGTAATCTCATCTGCTGCGGCAAGGCTCACTTGCCAGCATACGTCCAGGGGCTGCCCACGCCGGTGCAGGTATCGTAATTGTCTCCCGCGCTGGTTCCATCGTAGAAGCCGCAGAAGCCAGTGTGGATGTCGTGATAGTCCGCAGCGTAGGTGGCCGCTGTGCCGTAGGCGGTATAGACGGTGGTAAGCTCGTCGGCGCTCGAAGCGGAAAAATTACCAGCGCCATTTACGATGCCGGCCCAGGTTGGCGAGGACACACTGGTGCCGCCGTATACCCACCAGCAGCAACCGGAGGGGTTGTTGTCATAGACCCAGACCCCTGTATTGGGGTTGGCGTCCGAGGAGACGTCGGGCACTTTGCGAAATTTCGCAGCCGGTAAGACGCTCTGGTAGGAGGGGCGAGGTTCGTAGAGGCTCGCGCCTCCGCCGCCGTCCTCCCACGCGGCCTCGGCGATAAAGTTTCCGAACCCGGCACCGCTATTCTTTCTTCTAGTGGTGGTGCCGCCGACGGAAACCACATTCGTGGAAGTACTTGGCCATATGGTGCCTGCCGAATCGCCGCTCGAGGCCAAGAAAACCACACCTGCCTTCTTGAAGTGCGAGTCGTACGTGGTTTCGCCGGAGAACTCAGACCCGCCCCAGCTATTGGAGATCTCGCCGCCACCCGCCGCCGCCACCTTCTTGCTGGCGCAGTCCTCGGCGACCATCAGATCTGCAAACGAATTCGAAGCCGCTTCCACCAGGAAGATCTCCGCGCCGGGCGCCATGGCGTGGGCCATATCGATATCCAGCGCCTGCTCTCCCTCCCATCCGGGATCGTTGCCCGGATCAGTTCCGGCACATCCGCCACTTCCGCCAGCGAAGATGACTTTGAAGTTAGCTGAGGTCACCTTGGGTAAACCGAACTGCGTCGAAAAGGCATTCAAATCCGCCATCGCGGTTGGATAGTCATAGGCGTCGACGATGCCGATGGCCTTGCTACCACCGGTAGGATTGGTGTTGAAAGTGTTGGGATTGCAGCCGGCCACCGTCGCCACCAGACCATAGACACAGGCAAGCGAAGCTGGTGTCTCGAAGGCGTAGCCGGAGAAAGGAGGCCCGGCCGGAGTCAACCCGGTGACATCGGGCAAGGCAAGTCCGTTGGGTTCAGCGCCAAATTTTGCCCGGTCTGCGGGCACAAAAATCCGAGTGTTCGTATGCGCGCGATACCCGACGTCCTCAGGGCGTTCAATACTCGAATCAGGAATCACGATTCTGCCCTTGTGGGCTAATGACGGTTCCTGCGCTGGCATGGAAATGGCACTGCCCAAGATCAGTAGAACAGCGGTGAAAGTTACAGGTCTCATTCGAAGTTCCTCCTCATTGCGGTTGGGTACTGCGCGTTCGTAAGAGATTGGGCTTGCTCGCCTGCGGGGGAGTCGCCCCACAATAGAGGGGCTATGCGAGAACTCATTATTCAGCCGGAATTTCCTTCTTAGCCCAAAGACGGCGGGGATTATCTCCCCAATCACTGTTCGTGTCAATGTGAAAGAGTTTTCATCCGGCTCACCCTTCCCGGTACGAAATTCCGAACCGCCATAGCCAAATTCCATCCTTCGCGCCCACTTTTGCGACACTTTGCGGCACAGCTCTCTGGTCGCGGTTGGCGAAAAGCCGCCATCTCAACCGGTAATACTTCGGTGAACCGCGGTGGGAAACAAAAAAAGGCGCCAGCTGGTTGACTGGTGGCTTTTGTCTGCAGACTTACGAAATCTATTTGGTTTCGGCGGTGGGGCTAGCTCCGAACTCGCGGCGAGCCACCGGACGCGCGGCCCGGGCGGCAATCGGAGTGCCCGTGGCGGCGGCGCCGTAGCGCTCCATCAGCATCGGCACCATGGCGTTTTCCGCTTCCTTTACGAATGACAAGCAACCCTCGGCGCTCATATCCACGCGGACGAAATCTCCCAGCTTGACTTGGCCCGTGGCCACGAGATTCGCCAGCGGGAAGACAAGGTGACGCTCGATGGCCCGTTTCAGATGGCGCGCGCCATACTTGGGATCGGTACCTTCGCTCAGCAGGAAACTCTTTACGCCGGGCGTACAGTTGAAAACGAACTGGTTGGCGGCAGCGGTCATCAGAATACGCTGCTGCACCATGCCGAGTTCGATTTCCAGAATCTGTTGCAAGTGCTCGGGCCGCAACGTCTTGAACACCACCGTCTTGTCGATGCGATTCATGAACTCCGGGGTGAACTTGCGGCGGGCCGCTTCCACGGCCGTACGATCAATCTTGTCGTCCAGGCTGTTATCCACCAGCTTGGCTTTTCGCGCAAACCCCAGACCGCCGTCGACCAGGCCGCTCATCTCACTCGCGCCCAGATTCGAGGTCATGATGATGATGCACTGTGACAAATCGACGCGGCGATTGTCACCCAGGGTTAAAGTCGCTTTGTCCAGAATGCCCAGCAGCAGTTGCCAGAGCGAGTCGGAAGCCTTCTCGATTTCATCGAACAGCAGAATTGAGAGCTTGAGCCGCTCAGTATGCCATTGGTTCAAAGCCTCCTGCGTCAGGAGAGGATGAGTTTCGCGGTGACCCAGGTATCCGGGCGGAGAGCCGATCAACTTGGCGATCTCGTGCGAGTGCTGAAACTCCGCGCAATCAATCTTGATGCAGGCCCGCGCATCCCCGAACAACGCTTCGGACATCGCTTCCACAACCCGGGTCTTGCCCGAACCCGTAGGACCAAGAAACAATAGGTTGCCTACAGGGCGACCCGGCGGGTTCAACCCGGCCAGGAACATCTGGTAGATTTCGACCACCTTTTCGACGGCGGCGTCCTGGCCGACGATTTTGCGGCGCAATGCGTTGTCGAAATCCCTAGCATCGTTGCTGCGGCGAGTGGGGTCCAGCACGGTGTTCAGCGCATTTTTCATAGATTCGTGGGCCTCTCTAGTCTTTCTTGGGCCTTTAGCCGGTGCCGGTAAGACCGCCTCTGCCTGCTAATCATAGAGCGACAAATTTTGTCACTTTTCTGCAGTTCAGGACAAGCCCCGCGCACATCGCACTACGCTATCCTGCAAACGGCTAGCCATCCCGATCAAGCCGCGCTAAGCGACGATTTATACAGAGATTAGATGCTTGTAGCCGTCCGGAGAGTCACTTACGGTTCAGAGTTCGATGATGGAAGAGGAAATAATTTGCGCATGCAGGGAGTTTCCCTGACTCAGGTGGAATCCCGGCTGCGCAGCGGGTAGGAATGAACCGAGGTAACTGGCAGAAGGATGGACGGTTGGGTAGCATCGGGTATAGTTCATACAGGGGAGAGAGAACGTGCGCCGCTTGGGCTGGATTCTGGCTGGGACTCTGCTGTGTCTGTCTTTCGGCTTTATCTTTCATCGTCTGGCCTTTCGCCTCCCGGAGGCGTCGGCTCAGACGGCAGCCCGGTTGGCGACCGCTTCCGTTTCCAGTAAGTCGGCCTCGGGCGGAGTTTCCGTCGAAATCACCCAGGTGGCTCCTCCCGGTAGCTCACTGTACTGGGCAAAGCGCGGCGATACCGTCCTTTCCGTCGCCCATCACTATCTGGCGCAAACTTCTTATCTCACTTCCGCTGAACTGGCGGAAGCTTTGCGCAAGGTCAACGCCAATCTGCAAGGCACCTATCTGAAACCCGGTCAGACGGTCATCGTCCCAGGAATCCTGGACGCGCCGATCGCCGAGAAAACCGTTGCCGTACCGCGAGAGTTCGAAGTGCGCGCAGTCTATCTCACCGGTCTGATGGCGGGCAGCGATCACGGCCTGCGCATTATCCGTCGCTGGCGCGAAGTGGGCGGGAACGCGGTCGTGTTTGACATTAAGGACAGCGATGGCAGCGTCAATATTCCTTTTGAGCATCCTCTGCTGGGCAAGCACCACACCCCGATTCAGGATTTGCCGAAGTTTGTGCGCTTCCTGCATTCACAGAACCTGCACGCCATCGCCCGCATAGCCATCTTCCGCGACGAGCGGCTGGTGGTGGCGCATCCTGAGCTGGCGGTGAAGTCGCATCGTACCGGCGAACCCTGGCGCGAAAACGGCAAGCTCGTCTGGACGGATCCTTCAGAACTCAAAGTGCAAGACTTCGATATTGCGCTGGCCAAGAAAGCGGCGGAGTCGGGCGTCGACGAAGTGCAGTTCGACTATGTCCGCTTCCCCGCCGAGGGCGACCAAAAAGACGCCAGCTTCGTGTTCCAGAAAGAGCATCCCGACTGGCACCGGACGGATGTGATCACCGACTTCCTGAAGCATGCTTACACCGAACTGCACCCCACCGGCGTGCTGCTCTCCCTGGATGTTTTCGGCGTGATGGCGTGGCAGCGGTCCGTCGATCTGGCGCACACCGGCCAGGACATAGTGGGCATGGCCAAGTATTGTGACGTGCTCTCGCCCATGATTTATCCCTCGCACTTCTTCGGCATGGATGGAATTGCCCATCCCGGCGACGCTCCTGAGCACTTCATTAGCGAATCCATGGAACGTTTCGAAAAGATCACCCAGGGTAGTGGCGTGGTAATTCGGCCCTGGCTGCAGGCCTTCGCCTGGCGCACCAAGACGTACTCGCCCAAGTACATCGAAACCCAGGTGCTGACGGCGAAGAACAAAGGCGGCATCGGGTTCCTGTTCTGGAATGCAAATAACGACTACAGCAAGCCCTACGCGGCCATGCCTGAGATGCGCACGGCCAAAGGGCAGTACTTCCGCGGGGATGAAGTTCCGGGAGTGGTGCAGACTGGGTTGAGCGCAGTTTCGGCATCCGTCGCCAAGGCTGCCGGTCAGTAACAACCGGCAACAACCCCGGAAAAACGTCTCGGTTTCTTCCTGCCTCGGTTATAATTTCATCTGACTTGCTGTGCTCGTCCCCAAGGAAAGTTTAGGCCGTGTCGCCTGTTTTGAATGCCAGCAGACGGTTCCGCTCACGGTGGCAACTTTGGCATCCAACAAACGCATCCCTCAGCCGTACAACTGAATCTTTAGAACCCTAGGAGTGCGCATGGCGATTGAAAAGACCGAAAAAATCTGGCATAACGGCAAGCTCATCCCCTGGGATGAGGCGCAAATCCACGTGATGTCGCACGTGGTGCACTACGGCTCGTCGGTATTCGAAGGCATTCGATGCTACGCGCTGCCTGGCGGCCCTGCGATTTTCCGGGCCCAGGAACATGCACAACGTTTGCTGGATTCGTCCAAGATTTATCGCATCGACGTCGACTACACCCGCGAGGAGTTGGTGGCCGGCATGGTCCAGCTGATCAAGACCAATGGAATTTGGCCATGCTATGTCCGCCCCATCGTTCTACGCGGTTACGGCGAGGCGGGAGTAAACCCGTTTAACTCGCCGACGGAGGTCTACATCTGCAATTATCCCTGGGGCAAGTACTTGGGTTCCGACTCCCAGCAGGGTGTTGACATCTGCATTTCATCGTGGACGCGCATCGCTCCCAACACGCTCCCTGCCATGGCGAAGTCGGGTGCGAACTACATGAATTCTCAGCTGATCAAGATGGAGGCCATCCTGAACGGCTATGTCGAGGGCATTGCGCTCGATGTCAACGGATACGTCAGCGAAGGCTCCGGTGAGAACGTGTTTGTGGTTCGCAATGGTACGTTGCAAACGGCTCCGCTGGGGAACTCCGTGCTGCCGGGAATCACGCGCGACTCGGTTTTGCAGATTGCCCGCGAGCTTGGCATTCCTGTCGTCGAGCAGTGCATCCCACGGGAACTGCTATACATCGCCGACGAGGTGTTCTTCACCGGCACCGCCGCGGAGGTCACTCCCGTGCGCTCGGTCGACAAGATCAGCGTGGGCAATGGGGTATCTGGGCCGATTACCAAGGCGGTCCAGAAGGAGTTTTACGGAATCGTTCGCGGCGAGAAACCAGACCGCTTTAATTGGTTGACGCCGGTACCTGTGGGAGCCAAACAGCCGGTGAGCGTCTAGGACGGTCTTTTGAGCTTTGAACCGTGGGGCGCTTCAATGCGCCCCTTCGGTTTTTGATGCGCACAACAACATAACACCCTCACAAAGGAGGCACAGAAGATGACACAACAAGGTCTGACCCCTGAGTTCGCGGCCGGTTTTTGTCAGCTCATGCTCGATGGCGTCACCCGCGAACTGGAAACCACCAAAAAAGTGCTGGCCGCGATTCCCGATGACAAGTCCGCTTACCGTCACGATCCCAATGGGCGGAGCGCTTGGGAGTTGGCCTGGCACCTGGCCAACACCGACGTCCAATTCCTGGACGGAATTGCCGACTTGAAATTCAATATGGATAATCCGGCAGCAGAAGACAAGCCTAAGACTGTCGCCGAACTGGTTAGCTGGTACGACCAGAACTTCAAGCGGGCCGCGGATCGGGTGCGCGCATTGACTCCCGAACAATTGATGACACCCATCGATTTCTTCGGAGTGTTCAACTTCCCGGCCGTGTTTTATCTCAGCTTTCTCAACAATCACTGCATCCATCATCGCGGAGCGCTGGCTACCTATCTTCGCCCGATGGGCGCAAAGGTACCGTCGATTTACGGTGGCAGTTACGACGAGCCTTTCCAGCCCGCCGAACCGCAAAGCGCTGCCGCCTGATTTTCAGGTTTCTTAACCGCAAAGGACACAAAGGTACACAAAGGAAAACGCTAAGCTTAATCCTTCGTGAACCTTTGTGTCCTTTGTGTTTCTCTCGTCCATCCTGCGACTAGCCCTTCCAATCTGGTACCAAGCACGGGCGAGGACGCCCGCGCCTGCACCGGCCTATTACTTAGGTCATCTTGGGCTGGGGACGGTTTGGGTTCATCATACGAGAAGTCCCGAGGAAGCTTCCGGCATGAATATTGATGATCTGCTGCGGATCGCGATGGAGCGGCGTGCCTCCGACCTTCACCTCAAGGTGGGCAACTATCCTCACTTGCGAACCGACGGCGAGTTGATTCCCCTGACCGAGCAACCTCGCATCAGTGCCGAAGACATGTTGACCATGGCTTTCAGCATGATGTCGGCGCGGCAAAAGCAAAAATTCAAAGAGACCACGGAAATCGACATGGCCTACGGGGTAGCCGGATTGGGCCGATTCCGTGTGAACGTATTCCAGCAGCGTGGCAACGTCGGACTGGTGCTGCGCGTCATCCCCACGAAAATTCGAGCTCTGGATGAACTGTACCTGCCCAAGGTGGTGGAGCAGATCTGCGACATGCCTCGCGGACTTGTGCTGGTCACGGGCGTGACCGGATCCGGTAAATCCACGACTCTGGCCGCGATGGTGGACCGGATTAACTCCACACGCGCCGAACACATCATCACCATCGAAGACCCGATCGAATTCCTGCATCGCGACAAGAAGGGTTACGTTAACCAGCGTGAAATCGAAGTCGATACACCCTCGTTTTCCGCTGCGTTGCGAGCTTCGTTGCGTCAGGATCCCGACGTCATCCTGGTCGGCGAAATGCGCGACGTGGAAACGATTGGCACTGCGCTGCACGCCGCGGAAACCGGGCACATGGTGTTCTCCACTTTGCACACCCTGGATGCCGTCGAAACCATCAACCGCATCATTGCCGTCTTTCCGCCTCCGGAGCAAAAGCAGATTCGACTGCAGCTCGCCGCCATATTGCGGGCCGTGATCAGCCAGCGCCTGGTGCGGCGTTGCGACGGCGACGGCCGCGTGCCGGCCGTTGAAATCATGATCAACACTGCCTACATCCGGGAATGCATTCTGGTCGCTGAAAAGACGCGTTCCATTCGTGACGCCATCTCAGCCGGAACTTCACAATACGGCATGCAGACCTTCGACCAATCCCTGTGGGATCTTTTCCAGGCGGGCCTGATCAATTACGAAACCGCCCTAGACAATGCCTCCAATGCAGACGATTTCAAACTCCGCATGCAGGGCATTTCTTCCACCAGCGATATCTCCAAGAACGCCATGCAGACGACCGGTTTCGGGAACTAGGCGCCGACTCCTTTTACATTTGTCATTGTGAGAAGCGACGCGGAATCTGCAGTTCTCCGGTGAGCGACAACTCCAGATCCCTCGCGTGGCTCGGGATGACAACAAGAACGGAGGGAGGGCCAGAGTCTCACTTGGAGGCAAGTGGGGTACGAGCTCTGGCCCTTAAGGAGTTCGATTCAGGTTCACGCCGTGTAAGCGGCGGCTAGTCTTGAGTGTCGACAATCCGCACCGCTCAACACATAGAGCGCATGGTCGAAGGTCGAGATGTCAAACACGTGATCCAGTTTGGTACGCACCAACATTTCACGCACGAAATGCGAGGGATTCACCAGTTTGAGTTGAACCCCGCGGCTCCGTGCCCATTGATGCAGGGAAAGCAAAGTGGTGAGGCCACCCGCGTCGAGGGTCTCGACATCGGATAAGTCGAGCACCACAATGCGGCTTTCCTTCTCCGAGACCACTGCGTGTCTCAGGGTACGCACTTCTTCTCCGCGGACGATTCGTCCGCCGCATCTCACCACTGCCACGTCGCCGGTTTTTTCCACATCGATGGTAAGCATGACTGCTGTCCTCTCAATTTCTAATGGTTACTACGGAAATAGACGGGAGAAAGTTCCAGGAGTTACCAGCTAAGATGTAAAAACAAGTAAACTCGACACAACTTTTGTTGTGTTCTTTAAGTGCAAGACTAGAAGCGAGTTACTACTGTGGCTTTCGCGCGCCCCAAGAAGACGGAATCGGAAGACGAACTTTACGAGTACGCGGTCGGCGCTCTGGCCCGCCGCATGCGCTCGGTGGCGGAACTGAAACGCCTGCTGCGGCCGCGAGTGGAGGCGGAAACCGAATACGGTCAGACGCTGGTGGAACTGGTGATCCGCCGCCTGAAAGACCGCGGGTATCTCAACGACGCGAGCTATGCCGCGGCCTACTCCTCCTTTCGCCGGGACAATGAGAAGTTCGGCCGCCGGCGCGTGATCACCGATTTGAAAGCCAAAGGCGTGCATGCCGAAGTCATCGAGAAAGCGGTTGCTTTGGTTTACGACGAGGTAAATGAAGAACGCCAGGCGCGGGAGTATTTGCGCCGTAAGCGGCTGGTGAAACCTAAAGACCGGAAACAAGCAGCGCGAATCTTTCGTCAGTTATTGCGGGCGGGATTCACCTCCAAAGCTATTTTTACGATTCTGAAAAAGTGGGACGTGGATGACGAAACCCTCACCGCATTCGCCAGCGAGACCGAATGAATGGCGGAGTGGTTTGGCCAGCGTTGCGTTCCTGTGCGAACTACGCCATACTTAAAAAATCCATATTCCCAACAGGAGATGTCCATGAAAGTCAGACTAAGGAGAATTCTCGCAGTTGTGCTGCTGGGGTCTGCCAGCTTGCTGCTCGCGCAGGCAGGCAGCGACGTTGACAAGGCGGCCAAGGATACGGGCAAAGCCACCGAGACAGGGGCCAAAGACACGGCGAACGCGACCAAAACGGCCGGCAAGGACACGGGAAAAGCTACCGGTAAAGCCGGCAAGGCGACCGGCAAAGCCGTCGGAAAAACTGGGAAGGTGATCGGCAAAGGAGCAAAGGACGCCGGCAAGGGCGTGGCCAAAGGCGCTGAGAAAACCGCCGACGCAGTGAAGTAGTTCGTCGCAGAGGCCTAAACCTAAGACATCGACCACAGAGGGCACAGAGAGCGCCGAGGAATCAGAGTCATTGATCTTCCTCTGCGAACACTGTGTCCTCTGTGGTTTTCGTTTAAGATTAATATCTGCATGCTCACCGGCTCTGAAATTCGGCGCAAGTTCCTCGACTTTTTCGTGGAAAAGGGACACCGCGAGGTTCATTCTTCGTCGCTGGTTCCGGCCAACGATCCCACCCTCCTCTTCACCAACGCGGGGATGAACCAGTTCAAGGACATCTTCCTGGGCCTGGAAAAGCGCGACTACAACCGCGCTACGACTTCACAAAAGTGCGTTCGCGCCGGCGGGAAACATAACGACCTCGAAAACGTCGGCTTCACCAACCGCCATCACACCTTTTTCGAGATGCTGGGCAATTTTTCTTTCGGCGACTACTTCAAGAAAGACGCGATTGCCTACGCCTGGGAACTGATCACCTCGCCGCAGTGGTTCGGAATTTCCAAAGACAAACTGTATGTGACGATTTTTAACGGCGAGGGCGGCGTGCCGCGCGATGCGGAGGCTTACGATTTGTGGCTGGGCCAGGGTGTTGCCAAAGATCGCATTTATGAGTTTGGCCTGAAAGACAATTTCTGGCAGATGGGCGACACCGGCCCCTGCGGCCCCTGCAGCGAGATTCACTACGATATGGGCGCGATCGCGTCCGATCAGGGACACACGGATTGCGCCTTCGCCTGCGATTGCGGTCGCTACGTCGAAATCTGGAACCTGGTATTCATGCAGTTTGACCGTGATTCCAGCGGCAAGCTGAATCCGCTGCCCAAGCCGTCGATTGATACGGGGATGGGGTTGGAGAGGGTGACGGCGGTGCTGCAGGGCGTGATCTCTAATTATGAGACGGATTTGTTCACGCCATTGATTAAGCGCGCGGCGGAGCTGACTGGCGAGCTGCGCACGCCTGGACAGCCGGGGGCGGCTGCCCCCAGGCAAGCGAACAGCGGCCACGTGACGACGGCCGCCCTCGGCCGTCGGGCTGAGCAAACCTCGGCGGGCTCTAAGTCAGCAGCGTCTCTGCGCGTTATCGCGGACCACGCGCGAGCCGCAACGTTTCTTATTTCCGATGGAGTGCTGCCTTCGAATGAAGGGCGTGGGTATGTCTTGCGCAAGATCATTCGGCGTGCGATCACACACGGAAGATTGCTCGGACAACACAAGCCGTTTCTGTATCAGATGGTGTTTGCGGTGCGCGATTTGATGCAGGATGCCTATCCAGAGCTTGATGAGACGGCCGAGCGCGTATCGAAGGCCATTAAAGCGGAGGAAGCTCGGTTTGCCCACACCTTAGACGAGGGCCTGCAGCTATTTGAGTCGTTCGCCAGACAGCCAATCCGAGACCTTCAGAGTTCGATAATAAGTCAGTTGGAGGCTGAACGCCCAGATCTCAGGGAGGCCTTGTCGCAAGCTCTTCGAGAAGCTGCGCGGACAAATGGCGAGACAATGTTATTCGCCTTTGTCTCTCGCGAGTTCGGTCCAGCGCGAGCACAACTCTTCGAGGAGGAATGGCGCCGGGTGGAGACAGCGCCCTTGAGAATATCCGGGCGAGATGCGTTCATGTTGTACGACACATTCGGCGTGCCTCCGGATTACATCGAGGATCTCTGCCGCGACCGCAGGATTGAATTTGAGCGCGCTGGATTTGACCAAGCCATGGCCGAACAGCGTGCCTTGGCTCGCGCTTCCTGGAAAGGCGCGGCCAAGCAGACCGCCAGTCCTGCATATCAGCAACTTCCGAAGTCGGCTTTCGAGGGCTATCGCCAGACCCGTTCCGACAACTGCGAAGTCCTGGCCATCATCCATAACGGTCAAGGCGCACAGGCGCTCAAGCCCGGCGAGGAAGGCGAGATCATCCTCGATCACACGCCCTTCTATGCCGAGTCTGGTGGGCAAGTCGGGGATCGAGGAGAGTTCTACAGCGACGATCACAACACCGTCGTTGCCGAAGTGGAAGGCTGCTATTACCCGCTCCAGGGCGTGCGCGCGCATAAGGTCGTCGCCAAACAATCGATTCGTGTTGGCGACAAAGTGGATGCCGTCGTCAACACCGATATTCGCGAGTCTACGATGCGTAACCACACGGCCACGCACCTGCTCCAAGCCGGGTTGCGCGAGGTGTTGGGCAAGCATGTGAAGCAGGCGGGATCGCTGGTGGCGCCCGATCATCTGCGTTTTGACTTCTCGCATTTCACCGCGGTCGAAGACGAAGAGTTGCAGGACATCGAAGACCTCATTAACAAGGAAGTGTTGCGCAACGAGAAGGTCGAAGTCATCCCTGACGTGCCCATCGATGTCGCGGTGAACGAGTATCACGCCATGGCGTTGTTCGGTGAAAAGTATGGGGACCGGGTCCGCGTGATCAAGATCGGAGACTTCTCGACCGAACTCTGCGGCGGGACGCACACGGCCCAGACCGGCGAAATTGGACTGATCAAGATTCTGAAGGAAGGCTCTGTATCTTCCGGTGTGCGGCGCGTCGAAGCGGTCACCGGAGAAGGATCGCTGCAGCATTTTCGCCAGGACCACGAATTGGAGAAGGTGGTGTCAGCCTTTGCGAATCCCACCTTTGCGCAAAAAGCGCGCAAAGATGGGGCACCCTCATTTGAAGAGGGTTCGATATCCCCCGCCGAGGCGCTAAAGGCAGAGATCGAGAAAAAGGACGCCGAGATCAAACGGCTGGCGCGGGAACTCGATCAGGCGCGGATGAAGTCGGCTTCGTCGAGTACGGCGAACATCGGCGAGAAAGTGAAAGACGTGCGTGGCGTCAAAGTGCTGGCGCATCGCGTGGACAACCTCGAGCGGGCGCAGATGCGCACTCTGGTCGATCAGCTGCGCGACAAGCTGGGATCAGGCGTGGTAGTGCTGGGATCGACCACCAACGGCAACGTTTCGCTGATCGTGGGGGTGACTAAGGACTTGACCAGCCGCATCCAAGCAGGCAAAGTGATTGGACCGGTGGCGCAGAAAGTTGGAGGTAAGGGTGGTGGCCGTCCCGATCTGGCCGAAGCGGGCGGGAAGGATCCCGGCGCCTTGGACTCCGCGCTGGATGCGTCTTACGGCGTGGTTGAGTCGTTGCTAGGATAGTCGGTTGGGATCGTGCCGGGCGGGCAAGGGGCCCGTCGCTCCATTCGTCGATTTGTGGGGGCGAAATATGGACGACCGAATACGGTCGATCTCGCATCAGGGCAAGAGCATCCTGCTAGTCGATGTTTCGAACTGTTCCGCGGCAGAGGTAGCAAGAATCGCCGAGTTGCTGCCCAAGTTTGTAGGTAACTACCCTAAAGGCTCCGTTTTGCTGCTGGCCGATTTCACTGGAGCCCAGTTTGATCGCGAGGCTCTGACGGTCATAAAAGAGGCAGGCGTGTTTGACCGGCCTCACATCAAGAAGTCGGCGTGGGTGGGAACAGAGAGCCTGCCCAATGTGTTCTACGAAAATATCAAGAGCTTTTCCCAGCGCGAATTACCCACCTTCAAAACTCGCGAAGAAGCCCTGGATTACCTGGTGGAAGACTAGCCCTGGCAGCGCTTCCCTGACAATTCCAAGCTCGGCCTTCGCTATAATCTCTTCACCGCCATGCCCGTCAGCCTCGATCAGATCGTTGCATCGACCCGCCGCAAGCTGGCGGAAGTTCGCCGCGTGGCGGATCGGCGGCAACTGGAGCGGCAAGCGGATCTCCACGTCCCGCGCGGCTTTCGGCGGGCACTCGCAGCAGTGTCCCGCACCATCCCCGCCGTCATTGCTGAATTGAAGAAGGCTTCTCCGTCCCGCGGGTTGATTCGAGCTGATTTCGATCCCGGCAACCTGGCCAAAGAGTTGGAGTATGCCGGAGCAGCCGCCCTTTCGGTGCTGACGGACGCAGAGTTCTTTCAGGGATCGCTGCAGAACCTGCAACTTGCCTCCGCAGCCACAAAGTTGCCGTGCTTGCGCAAGGATTTCATAGTGGACGAATTTCAGTTGCTGGAAGCGCGCGCCCATGGCGCGGACGCGATCCTGCTCATTGTGGCCGCACTGTCGCCCGCCGAACTTGGCCAGCTGACGGTGCAGGCTGGCGATTACAGTCTGGACGTTTTGTGCGAGGTGCACGACGAGCGGGAGTTGCAACGCGCGGTTGATGCCGGGTGCGACCTCATCGGGGTAAACAGCCGCGACTTGCGGACTTTTCAAGTGGATCTGGAGACGGCGCTTCGTTTGGCGGAACAGATTCCCTCGAACGCGGTACGCGTCGCCGAGAGCGGCATTCACAGCGCCGCGGACGTAGCCCGGTTGCGGTGGGCCGGGTACCACGCAATCCTGGTCGGCGAGTCCCTGATGAAGGCGAAGTCCCCGGGCGAGGCTTTGCGATCGCTCACACTCAATCCGGAGGTAGTTCGCTGAGAACTCACGGCTGAAAATCCGGGAAACGGTTTTATGACGTGGATCAAAATCTGCGGAATCACGAATCTGGAGGATGCGCTCACCGCAATGAATGCGGGCGCCGACGCGCTGGGGTTTGTGTTCTATGAAAAGAGCCCCCGATACGTCGATCCGAAGGTAGCGCGGGAGATTGTGGCGAGCCTGCCATCGCAGAATGAAAAGATCGGCGTGTTTTTCAAAAGTTCCGCAGAAGAAGTTAGAAATGTGGCGCTGAGAAGTGGCATGACGGGAATTCAGGTCTCCGGGGACGTGGGAACTATTCCGGAAAAAGCAAATTGGCTTCAATGCTTTGAGCAGTTGGCGAAGGAAAAGCCAGAGATAAAAGTGATACCTGCGCTGTCGATGCGGGGAAGTCGTCCCGAGGCGCCGGCGATGATGTGGGATAGCGAGTCCGTCTACGCTTTTCTGCTGGATTCGGGCTTCGGCGGGCAACCCGGAGGAACCGGGCGAGCCTTCGACTGGGGCGCGAGCGAGGCCGCGACAAAGGTGATTAAGCGTTTAGGAAGGGTCATCGTCGCCGGAGGCCTCGCTCCATCCAACATCGCGGAGGCTATGCGTATACTGAAACCTTGGGGCGTGGATGTGTCCTCAGGAGTCGAGGCAGCCCCTGGGAAGAAAGATCCCGACAAAGTGAAAGCGTTCGTTGCCGCGGTGCGGAATGCGGATCTGGAAGTCCAGGAACTGCAGATTCCACGTCTCTCTCGTTCCTCGGAATGACAACCAAATAGATGGCGACAGCAACCATTTCGCGAAGGAGAAGCATCAGCAGGCCGGTCAGCGTTCCCGGACGCTTTGGCGTCTATGGCGGGCGTTATGTTCCCGAGACGCTGATGGCAGCACTGGAAGAACTGGATCGCGCCTACGAAAAGGCGAAGCGCGATCGCGGCTTTCAACGGCGGCTCGACGAATTGCTGCGAACTTATGCGGGGCGTCCGACGCCGTTGTTCTTCGCGCAGCGTCTCACGAAGAAACTCGGCGGGGCGCGCATCTATCTCAAACGTGAAGATCTGCTGCACACGGGCGCGCACAAGATCAACAACTGCCTGGGTCAGGCGCTGCTGGCGGAACGCATGGGCAAGCGCCGCATCATCGCGGAAACTGGCGCGGGACAACACGGCGTAGCGACGGCTACCGTGTGTGCATTGTTTGGCTTTGACTGCGTGGTGTACATGGGCACGGAAGACATGCGTCGGCAGGAGCTGAACGTTTTCCGCATGCGTCTGCTGGGGGCCGAGGTGCGCGGCGTGGAATCGGGATCACGCACGCTGAAGGACGCGATCAATGAAGCCATGCGCGATTGGGTAACCAACGTGCGCACGACGCATTATCTGCTGGGCAGCGTTCTGGGAGCGCACCCTTATCCCACCATGGTGCGGGATTTTCACAAAGTGATTGGCCGCGAGGCGCGGGCCCAGATTCTCAAAGCGGAACGCAAACTGCCAGCCGCAATTATTGCTTGTGTTGGCGGCGGTTCCAATTCGATTGGAATTTTCCATGATTTTCTCAAGGACGCGCGGGTGAAACTGATCGGCGTCGAGGCCGGGGGACGAAGCGAAACCCTCGGCGAACATGCGGCACGCTTTCATGGCGGCTCGCCGGGCGTTTTGCAGGGGACCTATTCCTATGTCTTGCAGAATGCGGCTGGCCAGATCGCGAACACGCATTCGGTCTCGGCGGGGCTTGACTATCCTTCGATCGGTCCGGAACATGCCTGGCTCAAGGATTCCGGCCGTGCGGAATATGTAGCGGCGTCGGATCACGAGGCCCTGGACGCATGTACGCTTTTGGCACGGACCGAAGGAATCATCCCGGCGTTAGAATCGGCCCACGCCGTGGCCGAAGTGGTGAAACGCGCGCCCCGAATGAAGAAATCGGACATTGTAATCGTCAACATCTCGGGGCGAGGGGATAAAGATGTGGGGATCCTTCGGGAAAATCTGAAACTGGATTGACGGTCCGTTTGGAATACTTCGCGCCAGATCCGCGGTTCTGCTGGTGAAGGGCGCGACCAGGGACAGCGCCCATCAAAACAATCATGCCACTCGCTTTCGAAAACCGTCCCTCTCTGGTCGTCTACGTCACGTGTGGCGATCCCGATCTCGTGACTACGCGGAATATTGTCCTGTCGGCGATCGAGGCGGGGGCGAACGTCATCGAACTGGGGGTGCCCTTCAGCGATCCGGTTGCCGATGGCCCGGTCATCCAGCGGGCCAGCCAGCGGGCTCTTCAGCGTGGGACTACGCTCGCCGATGTGTTGAAGCTGGCGGCCGAGGTACGCGAACACTCACAGTCCACCGGACTGATCATCTTTTCCTATCTCAATCCGATCCTGCGAATGGGATTCGAGAAATTCTGCAAGGTGGCGCGGCATGCTGGGATCGACGGCGTACTGGTAACTGATCTGCCGGTCGAAGAGGCGGATGGCTATTTGCGTGAAATGCGGCAGCGCGACCTGGCGACGGTATTCCTGGCTGCGCCCACCAGCACCGACGAACGTCTGCAGCGGATCGCACAGGCCTCCAGCGGATTCGTCTACGCAGTATCGCGAACGGGCGTGACCGGCGCCCGTCAGCAGTTGACGACGGATGCCCAGAAACTTGTCCGGCGGCTGCGTAAATATACCAAGCTTCCCATCGCCGTGGGATTCGGCATTTCGACCGCCGAGCAATTCGCGGCGGTAGGCAGCTTCGCGGATGCGGCCGTGGTGGGGAGCGCTATTGTAGAAACAATTGAGCGCAATCCCGGCACGGAAGCGCAGTCTGTGGCAGAATTCATAAAACAGCTATTAGCCGTCAGCTCTCAGCCTTCAGCTTAAAGATGGGGATTTCGACGCTCCGACTGAACCCTGAGATTTTCTGTTCGCGGAAGGCTGAAAGCTGAGAGCTGAAAGCTCCTATGGACATTTCCGACTGGCGTAAGAAAATTGACGAGCTTGACCGCAAGCTGGTGGAGTTGCTGAGCCAGCGGGCGCAGGCAGCGCACGAAATCGGCAAGCTCAAACGGGTTGCCGGCATGCCGATTTACGAACCGGATCGCGAACAAACAGTCTTTGAAAATGTGCGGCGCGCCAATCCGGGGCCACTGCCCAACCATGACCTGCTGAACATCTACGAGCGCCTCATGGATGTCATGCGCCAGATTCAGCAGGAAGAAATCGCGCCCGCAAAGCAGGCCGCGGAAAGGGATACGGAGTTGGATTCGGAGGTCAACGACTAGATCGGCCTTTAGCCTTTAGCTTTTCGCTCTTAGCTCTTGGCCGGTCAGATCGACCGCGGGCCAAGAGCCAAAAGCAAGCAGCTAATACCTTCCTATGATTGTCGCCATGCAAGAATCGGCCACGGAGCAGCAGATCCAGCACGTGATCGAACATTTGATCCGTAAGGGCTTTGCTGTACACCGGTCCACGGGGGCACGCCAGACAGTGGTGGCGGCGGTGGGAGCGCGTATCGATTTCGATATTCGCAGCCTGGAGGTTCTTAGCGGCGTTCAGGAAGTCCATCGCATCAGCGCGCCCTATAAGCTGGCGGGAAGAAGTTTCCGGCCGCAAGGGACAGTGGTGGAGTTCGCCAACGGCGTGAAGGTGGGCGGCGAGGAAGTAGTAGTCATGGCGGGGCCATGCTCAGTCGAGTCTCGGGATCAGCTTTTTCAGGTCGCAGAGAAAGTTGCGAAAGCCGGTGCGCGAGCGTTGCGCGGTGGCGCTTTTAAGCCCCGCACTTCTCCGTATTCTTTTCAGGGACTCGGGCTGGAAGGGCTCAAGCTGCTGCGTGAGGCGGGCGACCGCTTCGGACTGCTGGTTGTCAGCGAGGTCATGGAGATTTCGCAGATCGAAATCATGACTCCTTACGTCGATATTCTGCAGGTGGGCGCGCGCAATATGCAGAATTTCAACCTGCTGCGCGAGCTGGGAAACGTAAAGAAGCCGATCCTGCTCAAGCGCGGTATTGCGGCGACTTTGGAGGAATTACTGCTCTCCGCCGAGTACATCATGGCCGGCGGGAATTACGACATCATCCTGTGCGAGCGGGGAATCCGCACCTTCGAAACTTACACGCGCAATACTTTGGACATTTCCGCGATTCCCGTCATCCACAAGCTCTCCCATTTGCCCATGGCCTCTGATCCTTCGCACGGCACGGGACGCCGGGATAAAGTCGCCCCCATGGCGCTGGCGTCGCTGGCCGCGGGCGCCGACGTCTTGCTGATCGAAGTCCACCACGATCCAGACAACGCCCTGTCGGACGGCGCGCAGTCGCTGTATCCGGAGCAGTTTTCCGAGCTGATGAATGTATTACGGAAAATTGCGCCGGTGCTGAGCCGCAAGATTGCGTGATTGCGACGTTCCAACAGGTGCGATTCGGCTCGTTTTCGAATGCCGCGATGGTGGCGGCGGCTGAAGCCTTTCAAAACCCTGAACGCCGATTTCGATGAGCAAGTTGAGTGAGACCGATCACCGGCTCGCCCCAGATGACGCTGCAGCGGCGAACACGGCGCGCTTAGACCGCTGGCTCACGACGCTCGTCGAGCGGGGTGGGAGCGATCTTTTGCTCATTCCGGGGGTGCCCGCGTCGATTCGCTTCGAAGGCGAGGTGCAAAAGCTTGAGGCTGAACCTTTGGGCGGACCGGAAATCGAGGCTGCGGTGCTGCCGGCGCTCACGCCCCATGGACTGGGGCTCTATCGACAGTCCCACATTGGGGATTCCTCCTACCGGATTGGCGGCCTCGGACGTTTCCGCATCAATCTGCACCGACAACGTGGTATGGCGGCGGCGGCCATTCGTTCTTTACCCTCCAAACTGCCTTCGATTCGCGAATTGCATCTCCCGCCAGGAGTGGAGTCCCTGGCGCGGCTGCGACGGGGATTAGTTCTGGTCGGCGGGGCAACCGGTACGGGAAAATCGACGACTTTGGCCGCACTAATTCATGAGATCAACCGCCACGAGGCACGGCACATCATCACCATCGAAGATCCGGTCGAGTACGAACACCTGCACATCAAGAGCGTGGTCGAGCAGGTGGAGATCGGCGTCGATGCCCCGGACTTCCCTACCGCTTTGCGAGCCGCGCTGCGCCAGGCTCCCGATATCATCGTAGTGGGCGAGATGCGCGATCCGGAGACCATGCACATTGCCGTCGCTGCCGCCGAAACCGGACACCTGGTGTTTTCCACGCTGCACACCACGGACGTGCCGTCGACAGTCTCCCGAATTTCCGATTCCTTCCCACTAGAGCGGCAACATACCATCCGTCAGGAGTTGGCCATGGCTCTGGCGGCGGTTCTGGTGCAGGTACTCTTGCCCAGCAAGGAGGGAGGACGGGTTCCGGCCGCGGAACTGCTGATGGTGGGATATGGTGCCCGCCAGCACATTCGCCGCAACGCCCTGCAACATTTGCATCAGGAAATCACGCTGACCAAGAACAAAGGCTCATTCACGCTGGAGGAGTCTCTGGTGCAATTGATCAACCACGGTTATGTAGATCGCGAGGATGCTTTGTTGTGTGCGGTTCACCCTGACGATCTCAACAGCCTGCTGAAGAGTTGAGGCACACACAGCCGGGTACAGGTTACAATCCACTGCTCCACCGCTATCGCAAAACTGCGCACACATGTCGATTCGACAAATTACGGTCATCGGCACCGGCCTGATCGGCGGGTCGTTCGCTATGGCCCTGAAACAGCACGGATTCAAGGGCCGCATCATCGGCTGCGACCGGCCGCCGGTTCTGGAACGGGCGCGAGAAAAGGGGGCCATCGACGAGGCGCGCTCCCACCCGTTTGAGGCGACTAAGGGAAGTCAGGTCGTCCTTCTGGCAACTCCGGTGCTGGGAATTCTCGAGCTGATCGAGCGGCTGGGCCCTTCGCTGGCGCCGAAAACTCTGCTAACCGACGTGGGCAGCACCAAAACGCAGGTTCTCGCGCGCGCCCAGTCGGTTTTCGGCAAGAATGCAGGCGAGAGTTTTCTGGCAGGTCATCCCATGGCCGGCAAAGAACAGGCTGGGGTGGAGTTTGCGGATCCCGATTTGTTCCAAGGAGCGGCTTGGTTCGTGACGCCGTTACCGGCGCAAAAGGTCCACGAGGGCTTGAGTGGAGATTTCCTGGAGTGGGTGGAGAAAATCGGCGCCCGCATCGCCACCATGCCGGCTGACGAACACGATGAGCTATGCGCCTGGATCAGCCATCTGCCACAGTTGATCTCGACCGCGCTGGCGGCTAGTCTGGTGGACCAATACGGGGAGGATGCGCCGTTGCTGGAAGCGGGAGGGCGTGCGCTACGGGAGATGACTCGCATCTCCAGCAGTCCTTATTCGATGTGGCGCGACATCGCGCTTACCAACAAGAAGAACCTGCAGGACGCATTGCTGAAGATCGAACAGCGATTGGCGCATATACGCGAGAATCTCGATAGCCGCGAACTCGCTCTGGAATTTGAGCGGGCTCATCATCTGCGCAAAGTCCAGAGCAAGCCCGTCAAAACGGCCTTAACCACAAAGGACACGAAGATGCACCAAGGAAAATCGCAGTCCTAACCCTTTGGACGACATAAAACCGGGGTAGCTTGTCCTGTGACCTCCGCAGCCTCTTTCGTTTAGAATCGTTGCGTTATGAACAAAGTAGTGGCCAATGCGGACGAGGCAATCCGCGATGTTTTCGACGGCGCTGTGATCATGGTGGGCGGCTTCGGTCTATGTGGCATACCGGAAAACCTCATTCGCGCCCTGGTCCGCAAGGGCGTCAAGAATCTCACCACCATCAGCAACAATGTGGGCGTGGACGGACTCGGCATGGGGCTATTGCTTTCCGCGGGGCAAATCAGCAAACACATCGGGACCTACGTCGGAGAGAACAAGCTACTGGAACAAATGGTCTTGCAAGGCAAGATCGAGCTGACGCTGGTGCCGCAGGGAACTTTTTCTGAGCGCATACGAGCCGGTGGAGCTGGGATACCTGCGTTCTTCACTCCCACGGGTGTCGGCACGATGGTGGCGGAAAACAAAGAAACCCGCGAGTTCGATGGGCGCATGTATGTAATGGAGCACGCCCTAAAAGCTGACTTTGCCCTGGTGAAAGCCTGGAAAGGCGACCGCTGGGGCAATCTGGTGTATCGCAAGACGGCGCGCAACTTCAATCCGATGATGGCCACCGCCGCAAAAGTAACGATCGCCGAAGTGGAACACCTGGTCGAACCCGGAGAACTCGATCCGGATATGGTGCACACTCCAAGCGTCTTCGTGAAACGCGTTGTCAAAGGGGAGCTGTTCGAGAGACGGATCGAGAAGAGAATGGTAAGGGCCGTGGTTGGTCGTTAGTCGCTCATCGTTAGCGTGGACCGAAATGCACGGGACCAATGACGATTTTGTATTGCGAACGACCAACGACGCGCGACTAACGACATGACCTCACCCAAAGCCAGCAAAGACATCGAGAAGCGCGAACGCATTGTAAAGCGCATTGCCCGCGAACTGCGCGACGGCTTCTACGTGAACCTGGGCATCGGCATGCCAACGCTGGTCGCCAGCCACGTGCCTGCGGGCATAGACGTCATCCTGCAAAGCGAGAATGGAATGCTCGGCATCGGACCCTATCCGATCGAAGGCCAGGAAGACTGCGATCTCATCAATGCGGGCAAGGAAACCGTCAGCGAGTTGCCCGGCACGGCGTATTTCTCCAGCGCCGATTCTTTCGCCATGATTCGCGGCGGCCACATCGACTTGAGCGTGCTCGGCGCCATGGAAGTTGATGAAGAAGGCAATCTGGCCAACTGGATGATCCCGGGGAAAATGGTGAAAGGCATGGGCGGAGCAATGGACCTGGTGGCAGGAGCGCGCCGGGTGATCATTGCCATGGAACATACTACGCGCGAAGGCGAACCGAAAATCCTGAAGAAATGCACGCTGCCGCTGACAGGAGTGCGCGTGGTCAATACCATCGTGACCGACATGGCGGTTATTCGGGTGACCGTCGAGGGTCTGGTTCTGGAGGAGGTCGCGCCCGGACTGACGGTCGACGACGTGCAGCGGGTTACCCAGCCGAAGTTGATAGTCAGTCCGAACCTGAAGACGATGGAAGGCTAGCTCCCTAGCACCCCGAAAACTGCAGATTCCTCGTCGCTTCGCTCCTCGGAATGATCAATCTATAGAGGTTGCCGTTCTACGGCGGTTGCCATCGGGCATCTGCTTCTCGCCGGTGCTTTTCATTCTTGCGGGCTCGAATTCATCGCCCTTTTGCCAGCCAACTAGTGAAGGCAGAGCGGCGGCTTCCCAACCCAGCGCGAATCCGAAGCGCGCCATTGCGGCATCCCCCGTGAAATCCATGTCGGGGTGATACTCGTCGCTGGGCTGATGATAGTGTTTGGCGGTGTACTCTTCGGCCTGCTGCGTCCCCCAGGCGGCGTCATGGCCCTTGTACTTCACACCTTCATTAATGGAAAACGACGGAATACCGACGCGCGCCAGGCTGAAGTGATCGGAGCGGTAGTAGTGTCCAGCTTCGGGGCGCGAATCCGGGCGAATCTTGAGACGAAAGGTTTTTGCGGTGGATTCGACTACCGGATAGAACGTCGTCCGCTCCGCTCCGGAGACCTCGACTTCTTCCGGCGACCCAAGCGGAGGGATGTCGTCGTAATTCAAGTCGAGCGTGATCTTCCCTGCCGGGACGGGCGGATGCTTGCCCAGATATTCCGAGCCGAGTAAGCCTTGCTCCTCCGCCGTTACCGAAGCGAACAGGATGGAACGGCGCGGCTTCGGAACTCCCTCGGCGTAGGCCCGGGCCACTTCCAGCAGGATGCCGCAGCCGGTGGCGTTGTCGTCGGCGCCGTTATAGATGTTGTCGCCGGGCATGTCCGGCCGAATGCCCAGGTGATCGTAATGGGCGGTGTACAGGACGGCTTCAGATCGAAGCTTGGAGTCGGCGCCCGGTAACATGGCGATCACGTTGTTCGACTCAAACGGACGAATTTGGCTCACCATGTGCGCTTTCAATTTCACGGGCAACGGGACGGGGTGGAAATTGGGGGAGCGCGCATCCGCCATCATCCGGTCAAGTTCCAGCCCGGCGCTGGCGGCCAACTGTTTCGCCACATCGAATTGAATCCAGGACGCGACTTCCAACGCCGGGGCGCTTTCCCGCTTTAGGAACGACTTCTCTCCGGAATTGGAATTACGCACCACTTCCCAGGGATAGCTGGCCATATCGGTCTGGTGAATGAGAATCACACCTACCGCCCCTTTGCGGGCGGCTTCTTCGTACTTGTAAGTCCATCGTCCGTAATAGGTGAGTGCCTTGCCTTTGAAAAACTTCGCGTCATCGGAGGGCGGCTCATTGACCAGCATCAGCAGAACTTTGCCGCGGACATCTACGCCCTTGTAGTCATCCCATTTGTATTCCGGAGCTTCAATGCCGTAGCCGACATAGACGATTTCGGCATCCACGTCCGACTTCGGCCGCTGTGTCTCGTCAAAGGCAACGTACTGCTCGAGCGGCTTTAACTCCATAGGTGTACCGCGCGCAGAAACCAGGGAGAATGTCGTAGCCGGCTCGGTCATAACGCCCACCATCGGCACTCTCTGCATATAGGTGCCGTTGTCGCCGGCAGGCTTCAGGCCATAAAGCGCGAATTGGGTGGCGATGTACTCTGCCGCAATATCACCGCCGCGCTGTCCGGTGCCGCGCCCCTCCAACAAGTCGTGGGAGAGAAAGCGGACGTGGGCGCGGATGCGTTCCGGATTAATCTTCTGCATCGCAGCAATAGCGGTGCCGGATAATCGAACCGAGGATTGCGAACGCGGCTGTTTACGAGGCCCCTGCCCGGCTGAGACGGCTGCAACTACGAGAATTCCCAAGAGCACAAATGTGCCTTTGCGCATGCAACGAACGCTCCAAAAAGGTATTTGGATGATGTTTCATTGTACGGGAATCCCAGGGAAACAAAGGCTCGGCGCAGCCTTACCAAGGTACTAGGAGGGTTCGGGCAGCGGGCGGATATCCATTGAACAGGCTACGGGAGAATTGCAACGGAGGGTAGGCATCCTCCACTCTAAGGGTATTGGCCCGCGACCGCGGGCTAGTTCTTCGACCCTCAACCGGCACGGAATTCGGGTACCTGCTCACCCGGACCAAACACTGGATGGATGCCCTCGCCAGTTATCTTTGCGGCCTTGCGGTTGATCTCGTCGATCTCTTTTCGCAGCCAACCAATGCTGGAGATTTCGACCTCGCCGTCTTGCGCAATCCAGAAGATACTCGGAACATTCGTCAGACCATAGGCGTTCGATGCCGGATAAGTGCTGGTATCGTCCAGGAGAACCGGAAACGATATACCGTATTCCTTGACAAAGGACGCAGTGTCTTTCTTTCCGTTTTGCGAGATTCCCACGATCGTGACGTTCCGATTACCGTAGGCTTGATAAATGCGTTCAAGGAAGGGGAAGGCAAACTGACAAACCGGACAGGAAATCTTGAAGAAAGCCGCTACTACGGGTCCGCCAGCCAGCGCTTCTTTCAAGGAGAATTGTTTCCCGTCCATGGTCGGCAGGGTGAAATCCGGGGCTGAAGCTCCCGGCTTTAGAGCAGCCATCGTACCTCCTCCGAAGATATTATTCAGCCACTTCATCTACTCTTTCCCGGTCTCCTGTTCAAGCCGCGTTATCAGGAGCCCTGCCGATGCCGGAAGCAAATTTCACTCCTCCGCATTGTCCACAATCGCGTGCTCCTGGGAGACGAAGTATGCCACTTTATCGTGATCGATGAAGTTCGCTTCGTCTTCGCTCGACGTCTTCCATTGGGGCGATTCACGAGCCTCCAGCAGCGCCTTCACATCGTCGAACCAGAGCTCCGCTATACCATCATAGTCTGGGGAGCGATCGCCGGACACAGGCAGGCGGTGGCTTTGCACCAGCTTGCGAAGGCCAGGGATCCGAGCGCCGATCGGGCCATGAACGTTTTCCCAGTAGCGGAAGAATTCTTCATCGCTTAACCCGGCCTTCTTGGTAATGCAATACACCAGCTTGATCATAGCGGTTTAGATGATGCCGGCCGCCCGCAAGATTTTCCTTGTGAGTCCGGTCAGAGGCAGCTTGGTCAGGCGTGACCTGGGGACCCAACTGCCGTCCGCCGACCGGGGAGCCGGCCCCGGGATTACTTGCACCAGGTAGTTCGTAACTGTGATCGAATGGCGGAGCGTCAGATGGGCTTGGCCATCGGCCTCTACCGGGGTGATCTCCGGCAGTTCCCACATGCCGGGCATCAAACTCACGGTTGACGGACGCTGCACCAGAAACACAGAATCGTCACGGCAGTCGAGCGCGTAATGAATCTGGCGTTTTCGCTGACGAATTGCTTTTCCTGCGGCCGGCAGTTCTCCACGGGTAGCGCACAAATCAGAAACCGGGCACAGCAGACATTTTGGCTGCCGCGGCAGACAGAGGGTTGCCCCCAACTCCATCAATGCCTGGTTGAAATCACCCGGCCTCGCCGGATCCAGCAGTTCCTGCGCTTTTCGCCAGAGCGATTCGCCCAGGATCGGGCGCCCTGACACTCGCTGTAGCACACGTTCCACATTGCCATCAACCACGGCCACGGGCTCACCGAAGGCGATGCTGGCAATGGCAGCGGCCGTATATCGCCCAATTCCTGGGAGGGCCCGCAGCCCGACCGCATTCCCAGGAAACTCCCCCGCAAACTCGCGCATGACCTTCCGGGCCGCAGCGTGCAGCATGCGAGCCCGGCGATAGTAGCCCAGCCCGCTCCAGGCAGCCAGTATGGACGACTCCCGCGCCGCCGCCAACTTCTTGATGGTCGGAAACCGTTGCAGGAATCTCAGGTAGTGCTCGCGCACTGCCGCGACCCGAGTCTGCTGGAGCATGATTTCGGACAGCCAGACGCGATAGGGATCGCGATCCCGGCGCCACGGCAAATCCCGTTTATGCTGGTCGAACCATGCCAGAAGGTGTTGGCGGAAGCGCTTGTCTTCAGACCTTTGTGGATTGTCGGGTTTCACAATCATCATCGCGTGCTGGGCATTGTAAGCCAGGGTCCTCCCTGTTGCTTACTTCACCGGAGCACGAAATAATAGGCAGGCCTGGTGTCCGCAATTCAGAGTGGCCGTTACAGCACTCATGAAAGCGAAGGATCACAATGAGGGACTTCAACCGCAAGGTGGAAGAGGCATCGGTGCGCTTCGGCAAAACCGCCGGCGAGTTCGCCGCCAATCTGGAGAAGGAAACAGCGGAGCTGATCGAGTACCTGAACGAGGAAGTAGTGCCGGAAGTGCGGCAGCACTCGACCAAGGCTTTGCGCATCGCGGCGGAAAAGCTTACACGCCTGGCCGAGTACATGGAATCGCATCAGCCGCCGCACAAATAGGCTCTCGAATCTACCCGACATTCTTGCTTTCGTTGTTCGTTCTTTCCTTGTTTGTCCTCACCGGGTGCGGAGGACACAAGCAGGCAAAGGTCAACGTGCCCACGGCTCCTCAGATCAGCCAACCCGAGAGCGATGCGGGCCACTCCGAGGCCAACCCCAGAAAAGCCCCTGCAGAAGACGCGACTCGCGAGCCCACGGACGCAAAACCTCTCCTGGTGGAAACGGGGCTTGCCAGCTGGTACGGCGGACCGTATCACAAGCGCCAAAGTTCAAACGGAGAGGTTTATAACATGCACGCCATGACTGCGGCTCACCGGACACTTCCGCTGGGCTCGGTGGTGCGGGTCACGAATGTAAAGACCGGACACTCCGCTGTCGTCCGCATCACCGATCGTGGCCCGTTTATCCAGGGGCGCATTCTGGACCTTTCGCAGGCAGCGGCGAAGAAGACGGACGTCTATTTGGCGGGTGTTGCGATGGTACGGCTGGAGGTGCTGCATGCCCCTGTCCCGCTGGATGCCGGGGGTCGCTGGGCAGTGCAGATCGGCGCCTTCGAGAAAGAACACGCCGCCGACAGGCTTGCCGACCACCTGTCTCATCGGTACCAAACCGCGAAAATCCTGTGCTTTAGCAGCCCGATCGGCGACTGGTGGGTGCGCGTCCGGGTCCAGGGTGATGACCGTAAACGCGCTGAAGAAGTCGCTCGCAGCACCCGCACCGGGGAGGGAGATGTATTCCTGGTCCGGCTGGACTGAACGTCCCTGCCCGGCGTGGAAAGTGGCCACACACCTACGTGTTTTGACTGGCGCACCAGGCTCGCCGAGGATTAGGGATCGGGAGGTCTGGAAATGCGCAACCGGCTCGCGATCCTCGCCTTGCTCTGCTTCTGCGCGCCCGTCTGCAGCCGCGCCCAGACCGTTACCCTTGGCCTGAACGCCGCCCAATTGTTCGACAAGGGTATGAACGCGTTGCTGGGTTCCAGCGCAAGCCGCAACGATGTGATCGCCCTGGACAGCTTCCACCGTTCCGCGGAGCTGGGTTACGCGCCGGCGCAAGTGGTGCTGGGGTACCTTTACGAAACCGGCAGGATTGTGACCCCTGATCCGATGCAGGCCTTCGATTGGTACAAAAGTGCCGCGGGGCAAGACGATCCCCTGGCTGAGTGGCTGGTCGGCCATATGATCTATAGTGGGGCGATCCCTCCGCGCGATCTTAACGAGGCCAGCCTGTGGTTTCAGAAGGCCGCGTCGCACAATGACCCCTTTGGCCAATACCTGTTGGGCCGAGTCAAACTGGAGCGTAAAGACTACGCCGGAGCGGCCATCTGGCTGCAAAAGGCGGCCTTGCAAGGCCTGCCCCAGGCGCAACAGCAACTGGGACTGCTGCTGCAACAGGGTCGCGGCGTTCCTGAAGACAAGTTCGAAGCCTATGTGTGGTTGTTATTGAGTTCCGAAAGCAGCCATCACTCGCCAGGCAACGATTTGCAGGCACTCGAAGCCGACTTGGGCAGCAGCCAGGTAGAGCAGGCCAAGAGCAAAGCTCGGGAAATCGAGGCATCCTCTACTCGCATGGTCCTAGCCCGCGGATGCACAGGCTGGAACGGCGAACTGCTAGCCATTCCCGCGCCTCCGCCTCCAGATATCCAACGGTTCTGCCGCTAGCCGGTTCAATCTTCCACATACCGGCCGGGATCCACCCTTAAGCGTTTACAGATCGGGAACATGGAAAACATCACTGCCGCCTTTTGTCTACCATAGGGTATAGTAGGTTAGGTTTTCTCCCTTAGACCTCGGGCTCTGTAAATTCCAGCAGATCTCTGATTTCAACCAGCGGACGTGTCATGAACGATTGTCTTTTCTGTCGTATTGTGAGCGGCGAAATACCTTCCAAGAAAATTTACGAGGACGATCAGGTTTATGCCTTCGGGGATCTTCACCCACAAGCTCCGACGCATGTACTGGTCGTTCCCAAGAAACATATTCGTGGGTTAAACGAAGCGAGCGCGGAGGATGCCGAACTGATCGGCCTTTGCCACCTGGCAGCGGCGAATATTGCCCGGGAGAACAGCATCGAGGACGGTTACCGGACGGTGCTCAACGTCGGGCCGAGGGCGGGGCAATCCGTCTTTCACATGCATGTGCACCTGATCGGCGGACGCAATCTGCACTGGCCACCGGGCTAGACGCCGGGTTGAGTGGGTGCTTCTTCTTCCGGGGCACCGTGTCGGCGCAGGAGTTGGGGCAAATTCTGGGAGAATGCCGAACGCGGCAGAACCATGTCGCATCCGACTTCGTGTGCCTTCTGCTTCAGATCCCCCTGCACATGAGACAGAAATCCAATGATTGAAGTTCCCTTCTTCAATTTCGTTTTAAGCTTGGGAATCAAGGTCAGAGGTTTGGCATTGACGTTGTTCAGGTCAAAGATGATAAGCGACGGCTTCTCTTCGCCGTTCTGTTTCATACGCTCGCCCAGATCCTTGTCGGTCTTCACGAACTCGACTTTGACATTCAGCTTGCGCGCGGTTTCCTGAATTTTCGCCTGAAAAAACAGGTCATCGACGAAGGCAAAGATCCGCGAATTGGCGTCGTCGCGCTGCGGCGGCAGGGGCTCCGGCTCGACGGGAGCGTAGGAAGGTCCAAAGCCGGGACGACCTCGTCCTCGTTGTCCCTTGTCGCCGCCCAGGGCGGCGCGATAACTGTGATCCATGGGGGCGGTGTAGATACCGTCGTGCTGCTGGCGATCGCGGCCGCCGGCGGGTCCGCCACGATGAGGTGGGCGGCGACCACGCCGCCGTCTGTTTCGCCCTCCTCCACCGGAGGGGCGTCCAGGTCCAACATTCATAGGCTTCTCTGTTTCCTGAGTCTTAGCGTTTCTTGCGCTTCAGCCCGCCGAACCGAAAGACAAATCGGATTCTGCGCCCTGGTCTTGTTGCTTCCGGATCGCGCCCAATTCTCGTGTGCGAATGCACGGGACCTGCACAGAACCCCGATGCGGTTGGAACTTGATTCGGGAATGATCGTTGTCCGTTTAGGCGCCTGGAGCTACGGGGCGCAGAAGGCCAGCCAGGAAGCGTGGCCGCTAGGGAACACCAACGATGGTATCCTCCGCAGCTATTGGAATGCAAGTCCAAAGTAACTGCACTTTTGCACAGAAGTCACCGTAGGTGCCCTCGGGGTAAGCCCCGGCCGGGACTTTTGCACGGCGGACGGTCGCGGACCATTCTCTATTCTTAGGAAACAACGCTGGCAGTTCAACGGGCGCCAACAGCCGGTGGAGGCGAGAATCCATAGGTTTGCAAAAGCTCGACGATGGCGGGGGACTTGACATAATCAAGGAACTGCCGCGCCGCCGGCTTTTGCTTCGACGAGTTCAGGATCACCGCGGCCTGCCGGATCGGCGGGTAATCTTCGCTGGAAATTTCCACATACCTTCCGCGCTCTTTCATGGACGGAGCCAACGCCAGAGAAAGCGCCACGATGCCGACGTCGGCGCTTCCCGAAGCGACGAACGATGCGGCCTGCGAAATGTTCTCCCCCAGGACGAATTTGTCACGGACCTTGTCGTAGATCTTTTCATGCTGAAGAGCCGCCACCGCAGCCCGGCCATAGGGAGCATGCTCGGGGTTGGCAATGGCGATTTTCCCGACACTCGGATCCAACAGCACCGCCAATCCGCGGCTCAAGTCGAGAGCTGAATCTTTGGGAGTCCAGAGCACGATCCTGCCGACCGCATACTCGTAGATTGTTCCCGGCTCCGCCAGTCCGGCGGACTCGAGTTTCCTCGGATATTCAATGTCGGCGGAGAAGAACACATCGAAGGGCGCGCCATTCTGAATCTGGGTAAAGAAATTGCCCGACGATCCAAAGATCATCTTGGCGCTTTGTCCGTTGTCGTCGTGAAAACGCGAGGCCACGTCCTGAAAAGCAAATTGCAGGTCTGCGGCCGCAGCCACGGTGATCTCTTGCGCCGAGCCCGTTCCGGCCCTCAGCAGACCGGCAAGAAAGATCACGGCCACAAGAATTCGCCTGGAGATCATGGGAGTTCCGCCTTTACTCTATCCCCGATGCAGATATCGATCACAATTTTACGCGATTTTATGCGTTTTCTCTGGACGATGAAGGGAGCACGCTGCGTGCGAATACTCGTAGATCGGCGCCTAGAGCCTTGAAGACTTACGACATGGCTGGAAGCCATGCCCCTTCAAAGCTTCCTTCGCCGGCTAGGTTTTTCCGTAAGCCCGAAGCCGTGCCCTGTCAAGACTCGCGTGTTCTTCCGCAACCTCTGAAAGTGCGAGGAGACAGTCTCCTCCTTATTGCACACTCAGGGTGATTTGGACCGGATGGGAAAGAACGGAGCTCGCGGTGGCTGTGACGGTGACGGTGCTGCTGCCTGCGGGTGTTCCAGGGTTGCCAGTATTGCCGCCACCGCTGCCGCCACCACATCCCGGCAGACACAGTGTCAGAGCGCATAAGATGACTGTCAACAGCAGTAAGCGCATGCCCCGCCGCTTGGGCTTGCCGCCGGCACCCGCCGCCATCACCAGTCCCAGCAGACCGGGGAATAAAGGCGCATAAAACGGAGCCGCACTGCGGCCCACGGGATCCTGGCGCAAGCTCGCCGAGGCAGCAGTAGTCGTGATGGTCAGTGTGGTAGTGACTGCCTTTCCGCTGGGGGTCACGCTGGTGGGATTGAAGCTGCACGCGGCTTCGGCAGGCAGCGGCCCGCAACTGAAACTCACGGCCTGGCTAAAACCAGCAATCGGAGTGATGCTAATCGTTGTCTTCCCGCTCTGGCCGGGAGCGCTTACGTTGACGGTCGTCGGACTGGCTGTAGGTTTTGCGAAATCCTGTATGGTCAAAGTACCAGCGGAAGAGATCGAACCCGCATAATTGTTATCCCCGCTGTAGGCAGCGGTGACAGAATATGTGCCGCCCGCCAATGCGCTGGTCTGGAAGGTTGCCTTGCCACTGTTGTTCAAAGTCCCGGAACCCAGTCTGGTGCCTCCGTTGTTAAAAGTTACCGTGCCGCTGGGAACAGCCGAGCCGGAGGCATGGATTACGCTGGCGGTAAAGGCGACGGCGGTCCCAGCGATGACGGGCGAAGCCGTAAGGCTCAGGCCGGTTGTGGTAGTGGATTTGCTGACTGTGCCTGCCGTCCAGGTAGAGACCAGAGCGCTGGCATCCACCGAACCTAGTCCGGTGACCCGGTCGTAGCCTGTTCCGGCGTTGTAGCCGATACTGCCGCCGTTCGGACAGCCCGTGCTCCCTTTCGTGCAGGGAACCTTGTTGTTGCCCGTTTTTACGTCGTGGAACGCTCCGTTTGCTGTGTTCTGAGCGAACTGGTAGAGAGTCGGATTGATATTCCCCAGCCCAGCCGGCGGGACATTCCCCAGACTCTGATTAAGCAAGGTAACGATTCCGGCGAACACCGGGGTTGAAGCCGACGTGCCGCCAACAATTGAGGAACTGTTGCTGACTCCGTTGGCGCAAGTGTGGGTCGCGGGATTGGTTGCATTATCTGTGGTACAGAACATGTATCCGTCGTGATCAGGGGAAGCGGTCAGCGAAACGTCGGGTACGTCCCGCACTCCGTCGTTGGGAACGCCCACACCGCTCTGCCAGGATGGCTTGGGGAATCCGCCGGTGCAGGTATTTCCGGAAGATTGGCCGCAACTGCTGGCGCCCCCTCCGCTCGCGGAGAGGTTTCCTCGTTGAACGCTATCATTCCAGGCTGTCTCCGGAATGTAGGAGAGAGCCGAGCCGAAGTTGGGTCCGTTCGTTGCACCCCAATAATTGCCGCTGCCCTCGTTGAACTCCGTGCCACCAACGCCGGTGACCTCCGGGCTGCTGGCCGGGTAATTCACCGCCAAGCCGTGAGTCGCAGCAGCCTGGGCATCGCTGTCACAACCGGCGGCGCCGGAATCTCCGGAGGAAGCCAGAAAAGTAATCCCTTCAACACTGGCCTTCTGCATGGTCGGCTCGTTGCTGGGGATGAAACCCGCGTTCAGCGACTCGCAGCCTCCATAACTTATGCTGATCACGGGCGCCAGGTCCTGGTCAATGGCGTAAACCGCCGAATCAAATGTGTTGCTCGAATTGACATAGAGGATGGTCGCATTGCGTGCGACCGCTCCCGACCACTCCAAGTCCAGGTTGGCCTCGTCGAGATCGGACTTACTCAGTTTGTGGCCAGCGAGGTTGGTGACCACAGGATCGTTCTTGGATAAGTGAAAACCGGCGCGGAATTGATCAATGTCCGTCACGGTGATGTCAGTCTGTCCCACAACCACCAACTTCATACCCGTGCCATCGATGCCGGAGTTATAGAGCGAGTCGAGGCCGTAGATCGTGGCCAGATCATCCGGCGCCAGGAAGTGTTGCCCTCCGATGGTGTAGAAGGGCCGGAGGAGATCAGGGAGAATGGCACCGGCCGGTGCCGGGACCCGCAAACTCATGGGCTTCCAACGAAAATCGTTCAGGCCCCGAAAACCGGCGACAACTCCGGCCAAGGAGGCGGGAATGGAAGGGGCGGTGGCATTCGCAAAGTGCGTTTCGCCGTCCACATCGTAGTAATGGATTTCCGTCTGAAAGGCGTTCTCGACCAGCGCCGCACTGCCGCTGAAAGCGATCCAGTCGCGGCCGCGCGCCGCCTGCACAATCGTGAAACCCTGGGATCGCAACCACACGCTGAGTTTCTCCACATCACTCTGGCTGAGCCCAAACCGGTTGGCGTACTGCTCCGGTGTGAGCCACTGGTGAAAACGAGGCGAGGCCGGATTCTGTTGCTCTTCGAGAAGCCGTTGCAGGCCAGCCTGCTGCTCCGGCGAAGGCTTGGTCACCAGGGTGATGTACTCCAGCGGCATGGAAGCCTCAACCCGTCCCCGGTCATATTGTGGTTGGGCCTTGGGGTAAACGCTGCCTCGCAGAACTATTGTGCGCCGGCTGTCGATGGAGGCCGCGATGCGTTCAGACTGGGCAAGAGCAGCCGGTTGGAAGACGGCAAACAGGGAGAGCAGAATAACTACCAACGTGGTTCTCATGAGCTTGCCTTATCCGGGGCCCGAATGAAGGAACATGGAATGGAAACACCACGATACGATTATCTCGAAGAATAGCAAAAGATTACGGCGGTAATCCGGGAACTTTGGCGGAGGCGAAGGATTGCCAATCATCGGAGTATGAGAATTCCTACACCGCAGTGCCAGCTGACTTCAAGAGGCGAGTTCAAGCTTTCGCCTGTAAGGTGGGATTTTTACCCAGCAGATTCCTGCGCGAAGGGAAAACTTGATCCTGTTACGAAAATGGAACAGGGAACTGCGGTCAGACAAGTCCTTCGCAGGGCGAACCAAGGCTACGATTTCGAAGCAGCGGGAAAGCCCGGGACATCGAACCCTGGCTGTTACCGCGAGTTCGATGGTGGGCGCTATAGGATTCGAACCCGACTAAGAGCGACAAACAAAGCACTTAACAAGCACGGCTGGCAAATCTGAGAGCTTCTAAGTGCAAGATAGACAATGAACTGATTTCTGGAATCAGTTTTGGTGGTGTTTTAGGTTTAACACCTAAGGCGAGACCCAGGCAATGCCAGATGAAGAACTCAAAGACGCCAAGCTACGCGCAGACTCCTCAGGTTCTCTGTTGACGCCCAGCGCAGTCGTGCTATCGTGCGCGATGCCCGCGCAAAGCGCGAGCACACTCAACGAAGAGGTGAAGCCATGCGCCGTTTATTCTCAATCGTCACGCTTGCAGTCCTTTGTGTCACAGCTCGCGCCACCACGCCACCAACTCCAGTGAAGAACGTCCAAGACCCCGTTCAACACCCCTATCAGGAATACGCCGTCATGCAGTGTACGACTCCCGGACCCTGCGAAATCGTTTTCCCTGCTATAACGACGGGGCTAACTCTCATTCAACATGTCTCTTGTTATTTCGAGGTAGATCGCACAGCGAACATCACATTCGCTGTCCTCGGGCGAGTCGGCTCAAACCCGATAAACTTGTTGCAATTCTTCTCGTATGGCCCTGACTCCAGTGACATCGCCTACGGCATTAACGCCGACACCTACTTATTCTTCGAAAAAGGACAGCAGCCATATATCGAGGTTAACTCGAACACTGCACCAGTGCAAGGACTGCAATGCACTCTGTCGGGATACTATCACTGACCGCAACGGAATTAGCGGCCAGAAGTCCGTTATCTGCCGCATCGTTGGAAGGTCGTCATCACGGAACGTCCGACGATGCGCTCAGGTGCGGCCAATTTGTTTATTCACCAGGCCGTGCTGTTTCGGGCAGGGCGAGGCTGAGACTTAGAAATCCAGCCCATGCTCACAATTGAACCTGAGAATCAGCGCCCGCAACGCTGATCGGGTCTGCAACGTCTCTGGCTTCCGCGCTTCCAGCACAATCGCCTTCAGCAGAACATCTGCCTGGGTGAAACCATCCTGCTCATGCATGCCCTTCTCCGCTGAGTAGAGGGGGCGCGGTTCAATCGGGACGATGGGACGTGGCAGGATCGGCTCAAACGCCATATTTGCGCCGGTTAGGATAACACGGTTCGTTTTTGGGGGTTTTGAGTGTAATCGCGATATTACAACAGCTATCCAACGTTGGTTTGGGAACTCCTCCTGCTTTTGCGTCGAGCGAAGAGAATCAGCGTCAGCGTGGCTCCAAACACAAGCAACAGCACTAAAGAGACGCCCCAACGGATCACGCTCTGTGATTCCGATTCAGGCACCATCTCAGCCATTCCCCCGCAACAATCTCCTCCGCTCCGCAGCACGGCACTGCTCTTTGAGCGGCGGTGCAGAGCTTGGATCACAGGGGGTTGCGGCCTTCTGCTCCAAAAATGAGTACCACGGTTGGCACTCAATTTCCAGAAAACGTCCGCGCCAGCCAAATTGTGAATCCCATCGTGATCCACGAGTAACCTTGCAGCTTCCGAACCCTCGCCATCTCCTGACGACCACGGAATTGCTGGGCGTTCTAGATAGATAAGTCCGGTCCAGCAACATGGTCACCTTCCAACCGTTTGGAGCGGACCCAATGTCGCTGACTCTTCCAATCGGCTCATCAATACCTGCTAAGCAGACAGGGTCGCCCACCTGGTCATAGGAGGTATCGCCCGCAAAAGATGTACTGACCTCGACCCCGTTGGGCATCGAATACTTCGGTTTGGAGCTAGGCGAGGTGCAGGTGATAAGAACCGCTAACGCGTTGAGGCCAACGACGGCAGAGAAATACCGCCACTTATTCTGCACCTTTAGCAAGGAAGCACCATCCCTCGAAGTGTTATCCAGGGAAACGGGATTGACAATGGCACACCGGTGCCCCGCATCGCAGGAATAGGTGGCGCTAACAGGCGATTACACGTTTTGACCGCCTGTCAATGGGTATCGCGGGTAAGAATTTTCTGGTCTTCCAGTCTTCCAGCTTTTCTCTAATCCCTAGGCTTTCTAGATCAGGCATTTCGCGGGTTATGTGTGAGCGTGTAATCCTGCTTTTAAGTCTTTTATTGTCTATTATTTAGCCTTTATGTCCGCCCGGTGTGCTTGCGAAGTTGCTGGATAATGAACCCAGCACAAAACCGGGAGGCACAGTTCATTAACAACTCGCGTAGTGGGCGTACCCTTCGGGGTCGCTGCGTTCGCGTGGGGCGGGTCTAGTTGACCGACTACCGCGTGCGGTACAGCACTCTTGTCTGGCAACCGGTCGGACAAGGCGGCGCAGCGCTTCGCGTCGGTATCGTGTTTGGCTCGGCTCTCTATTCTCAAAGTTAAGCCACGTCTCTGCCCTATAGCGAGGCTGTTATCCCTTCCCGAGACTTCCAGTTCACCCACATTAGCAATCGTTCCTAGGCCATCGTCGTGGTTTCAAAAACAACTGATTACGAAACATCGCAATCGCACCCGCAAGGGCTTTGTGCTCAATGTCGATTCTCAGGAAAAATCGGAGGGTTTATGAAACAAAAGTCAATCGAGTCTCTGATCCGAGTCGCGCTCTATGCTCGGGTCAGCACAAATGGTGAGCGGCAAGACCCGGAGATGCAGCTAGGTGAGCTTCGCGAGTATTGCGCTCATCGTGGCTGGGAAATCGTTGGCGAGTACGTTGACCACGTCTCCGGCTCGAAAGAATCTAGACCACAACTCAACCGACTGACCTGTGACGCCAAGGCGCGCAAGTTTGATGCCGTGGTCGTTTGGAAACTGGACCGCTACGCCCGGAGTCTCAAGCATCTGATCAATGCATTGGCCGAGTATGAATCTTTGGGAATCGCCTTTGTAAGTTTACGTGACAACCTCGACCTCAGCACTCCGTCTGGCCGTCTGATGTTCGCAGTCATCGGAGCCATGGCGGAGTTCGAGCGTTCGCTGATCCAGGAGCGAGTCAGAGCCGGACTCAAGAATGCACGCAATAAGGGGAAGGTGCTGGGGCGTCCCATGGTAACCGACTTATCGAAGGCCAGCCGCGTCACCCGTTGGCGGCGAGAACGCAAGATCAAGGCCGGTCGGATGATTCAGTCTCCGGTGGGGTCTCTGGGGGAGCTATCAGTTTAACCGTGGTGCCGGTGGTGAGGCTTTCGAGCATCCGCTGAACTTCGCTCAAGGCTACATCCAATTCCAGACCACCGGCGAGATTTCGCAACTGTAGCTCAACCCGCATGAAGGCACCATGGCGAGTGAAACAGAACTTGCCCATGCCCGACGCAGCATGCAAATATCTGGCCCTTCGCTCGGATGGGGAGCTTTGGCACTTACTTCGCCTTCCGGGAGACCGGAGCAAGATCGACGTTGCTGAAAGACGTTGCTTTCGTCGGGATCGTGCAACACTCCGAGCTATCGACATCCAAGATTTCCGCCAAGGGATCACCGTTAGAGCTATCTGGGTACGTTGTGTTCGCGTCGCCTGCTTTGCTCATGCCCGACGCTTTGAAACTGCGAGTTGCTTTCGTGTTCGGCATATCGAATCCTCCTAATTTGAGAAGAGGGGGGTTACTCTTACACCCAGAGAGCACCCCCCACTTGTCTACAGAGAACTATCCAACCCTCTCACAGAATCACCCGAGGGATGATGGCCTCGTGGTGATCCCTTGCCCGCGCCGGGGCTGCCACAGTTCAGTGGTATGAAAAGCTACGGGCAATCTTAAGAAATCAGCTAAATTTGCTGCCCTGAGTTCCGACCGAGCCGCCGTAAAAATTGTTCACCGCCAAACTTCCAGGCAGAGTTCCCGCAATTACCGGTTGGCCTGCGTCCGAACTGATCGCCGGTTGTCCCTGCGGAGCATCATCAACGAGCAACTCATTCGCCAGATAATTCTCAGTGCTCGTTGATCGTCTCCGCGAAGTTGAAATCCGCCGCTCGACCTGTCACTGATCCTGACGGGTCTTGAGCTATCGTCTGCTCCGGCCCAGGCGAAGGTGCAGGCGTTGTGTTTGTCGGAGCTTTCACGCTAGAATTTTCTCTGATCCAACCGCACACAACTCCAGAAATGCCGGGATATCGAGTGCAACGATGGCTTTCTCAGCGAGTTGCAATTGCTCCACGTTGAGACCGTCTCTCAGGTCCTCCAGGTACTCTTCCATGGCTTGGGTGAGCGATCCAGTTGCTTTGGTACGTTTCTGCAGATGCCGGAAAGAGACGCTCACCAGACGCTTTTTCGCTTCGCAGCCTTTTACCAGCACCAGACAATCCAACGCTGATGTCTTGAGAAATTCTTCTGTCTCCTGCTGATCCTGCCTTTTGGTTTCCGGTCGGACGCCAAACATTTGTTCAACGAGAATGGCTTTGTCGAGTTCGTCAATGCGGGGGGTTCTGCTGGGGAAGTTGCTCATGTCAAACTTGGAGACTTCCTCAGGTGACAGGCCAAAGGCTTCGAGCATGGGAAGTAGGTCTTCCTGCGTGACTTTTCGGCACCCAAGGTTAGGCACTTCTCCCGGTAACTGAGGGACGTTAAAAGTCTCGATTGGCAGTTCGTCCGAGAGTCCCCCAAGCATTTCTGCGAGTTCCGGATCGATCTGACTTCGTGTTTCGCGATACTTTTGAAGCTGTTCTCGGAACGTCATTGCACCACCTGCTTTCTCAGAACATCAGCCCGAGCCAACAACGCACGCGAGAAGGCAAATCTCGCCTTGGCGATTTCATCTGGCAGTTGGCGATACAGAGCTTGCAGCCGGTCAAGTTCTGCCTGGGTGGTGCGAATGTTTTCATCAGCCAGCCGCAGAGCTTCTGTCGCCTGATCGCGGGCGCGTGATTCTGCTTCGTCGGCATCGAGCTTATCCAGCATGGAGCGCTTTGAGCCAAGTTCGGATCGGATTCCGATCACCAGCGCGTTGGCACGGTCAACCCACTTCTTAGCGGAGTCAATATCGTTGCCGTCACCCCGAGCCAGACGCGAACACGCATTTTCATAACTGGCCTGGGCCTTCTGGTGGTCGCACTCGGCCTCGGCCAGCAGTCGGACCAGATGTTCTACTTCGACTCGTAGGTCAGGCGTTGCCATTGCTATGGCCATTGGCTGAATCTCCTTTCGTTTTCTCGATCAGAACGCCGCGTGAGTCAAAATTAGGAACGTCGATCTTGCCAGTACCCGCGCAGTGTGGGCAAAGTTTCTTCACGGTGCATCGCTCTAAGTATTCAGCAACCATGGCGTCGCACGCTTCGATGGTCAGAACTTGAGCACCACCACCGGGGGGAGCGATTGTTTTGGAGGCTTCGTCCTGACGCTGCTGCAAAATCTTGAGAGCTTGCTGGGCGGCCCTGATTTGGCTAGTCAAATCCCCGTTTCGCACACCGTCTGCGTACATGGTCTCAAGCCGTTCGAGCCACTTCTGGATGTCGCCATTTATGCTCAACTGGACGACCGGGAGTAGTGGATGGCCGTCGAAGGTGACGGGCATGTCTTTCCATGGCGTCGGGGCTGAAGCCATGGGTGCGGGCGAGATCGGCAAGGCTCTCACCAGCTTCGATGGAAAGGTTCAGTAGCGAAACCTGAGGAAAACTGCAAGGCCCGCAACGCCGTGGCACTTTATGAACCTCCCCGCAAACGCTCAACTTCCGAGACTGTGACAAAGCGTTTTCCACCTATTCGCACGGTGCTTATGAGACCACGGCGAAGCCAGTTTCTCAGTGTTGGAACGTTTGTGCCCAGCAATTTCGAGCACTGCCGAAGGTCCAGCAATGGGTTCGACTGAAGCGCAGCAATACGGTCAACGCCCGAAGGTGCAGTTGCTTCCATTTTTCAGAACTCCGTACCAAAAAACAAACGCACGAACCCTGTTCGCAAGAATGACAGGTTCCGTGCGGTAATTCTCTGAATAACATAAAGCTAATTAAGATTGCAAGCTATTTTCTCAAGTGCATGTGCTTTTTGTTGAAACGCACCATGGTGAGCGATTGCTCTCGGGTGATTGAAGGGCAGGAACCGTTACGCGGGTGCGATGGGTGAGGGGCCAAGTTGACCACTGGTTTTCGGCCTGGGGGTGTCGGGCTGGCTGGGCCACGCTACAACGTGAGGTTGGGGGATTCTTCCGACTGCAATTTAAGAACTCTTGTACCCGGTACCAGTGTTCCACTCATGTTCTGAAACTATTTATAGGGGGAATAATAGGGGTAATTACATATATATCTCTCACTCTCTCATGTGTGTGCGCATACATTTTACTGGGTACAGTGGAACATACTTGAAAACAGAAAAGTTAGATCGTACCCGGTAACCGAGTACAAAAAGTGAAAGACTAGGTACTAGATACATTTTCTGCTTTTCCTTCTGTCCCACTCGCAACCTGTTGTTGTCTCTCTCGTGAAAGTCTCAGCGTGGCCTCTCGGATACATTTTCCCCTTCCCGGCATCTTCTCGGCGTCGAGTCCGTCTCGGGCGTCGGCCCGCGAATCCAGGGATGTATTGCGTGGGAATCGCGGTCCAGATCATCGCTTTCGCTCTTTACCCTGCTTTCCCTTTTTCGCTTTGAGCTTATGCCGAATCCTAAACTGCTTCTGCCGATAGCGCTGGCCGCAGGCCACGGTGTGATACTTCTCACTGCGGGAGCCATCGAGCCTTTCCGCCTCGGGCACAAACAACACGCCGCAAGCGGGACACGCCACTACGCGACGGAAGGCAGCCGCGACGAAGAAGGCCACGGTCATATTGGGAACGTAGATCGCGGGGAGGAACTGCTGGTCATTCCGCAACCACATCACCACCCGCGCCCGTTTCATCTCTCGGGTAAAGAATGGCGGGTAGAACCAGTTCTTCGCCTCTGGGGGCATAGCAGCGAAGGCCGTTTGCAGAACCTTGGGCTTGATAAGTAGCGGAGCGGCCTTGTCGAATCCCTTGCCCTTCGTCGCCGTCTTCACGAAGTACAGTGCCCGCACTCTTTCGCGATCTGTGATGCTGATCGTGGCTTCCATCGCCTGATGTTCAGGGGAACCCCTCATCAGAAAAGCTGGGGTGAACTCCCGCACGTTTTGGGGCGGTTCTAGACCCCAGTCAGCATACGTCGGGCCGGTTCCGTCTCCCGCCCTTGAATAGTCGAGAACTTTGGGTTCTTCCCATTGTTGGATGACCACTCCATCACGGGCCTGCCCCGTGGCCGGAAACAAGATTGGGGGATAGGCCGTTATGGTCGCGTTATGCCCTGATCGTGAGTTATCGTCTTTCCCCTTGTGCATAACCATGGCTGCAATTATATATGCAACAACATTGTCAAAGTCGAGGGAAACCAGAATGAATTTCAAGGAATTGCAAGGTCTGGCCGGTTGGACGCAGTTCGATCTATCCGACGCCACCGGCATCGAGCGCACCCGGCTGAGCTTCATCGAAAATGGCCACGTTGTACCGAGCGTCACGGAGCGCAGCATCATCGAAAAGGCGCTCCTAGCGGAGATCGCCGCCCGTGCTCAGCAATTCAACGCCACTTTGGAGAAAGCCGGAAGCGCCAAGTGAGCGCAGACCTATTTTGGGGAATCGAAACATCCTGCTAAGGGCTTAGCCAGATGATTTTGAGGATTTTCTGAATAGAAGGGACCGGAGGCAGTCGCTACCTGTCGGGCTGAGACTGCCCCGGTTGATTCACAAATGAACACGCAGCACGAACTTAATACAAGCTCGCCCGCTTTGGCAAGCGGCAACGAGAAACCATATACGCTACCACGAATTGAAGCTGGCTTTATCGGGATGAGCTTTGCCGTAGGTTTTCCGGTTCGCGTACCCGAGACATGCGTTGCGCCTTGCCTGTGGTGTGGCCGTCGCGTCGCCGCTGTGATTGTGGATGGTACAGAGCAATGGCTCGAAATTGATATTGAATTCCGTGGCTCGATTAGCGCGAACGCTTCGCCGGTTCATGTCTGTGCTGGCCAAGAACGTTGGCGCGAGTTTCGCGACCGCGACGAGGTTCCTGCTTTTTACCCTGGTAAAGACGAAGAGGAACCGGAAAGCTGGGAATCAGACAACGAACCGGAGGAAGACCAGCGATGACTGCTCCTGTTCTGACTCCGGCGCTTCCTGTGTACCGGGTGAATCTTCCCAGCATTCCCGAACGCTTGAGACAGCTTCCTCAGTGGTGTCTCTGGCGTCTTGAGGACGCCGATGGAAAGTTGACCAAAGTTCCGTTTCGGCCTGGGTTGAGCCGACGTGCATCATCTACCGACTCGCGTACCTGGGTCGATTTCCAGACCGCTGCTTCGAGCCTGACTGGGAAATGCGGCCTGGGTTTCGTTCTCACTCCTGAAGCTGGGGTCACCTTCATCGACCTGGATCATGTGATTGATTCAGTCGGTCGAACCTGCATCTGGGCGCGAAGAATCTTAGAGCAGGTTCCTAGCTACGCGGAACTTTCCCCGAGCGGAACCGGCGTGCATCTGCTGGTACGCGGTCCTGCTTTGCCCCAAGGCAGGAAAAGTGAGCGCGTCGAAATGTACAGCGGTCGGCGCTTTATGACCGTGACCGGCGACCGGCTGGCAAACGCGCCCACCACCATCGAAGAGCGAGACGTTACTTGGCTCTTCCGGTTGCTCGATGCCGGGGTGTTCAAGTTCTCGGTTCACCTGAATCTCGAAAAGCTGCTCCTGGGCGATTGGACCGGCTACCCTTCCCAGTCCGAAGCTGACTTGGCTCTGTGTTCGATCTTGGCACGCAAGTTGGACAACCCGGAAGATATCGACCGTGCCTTTCGGCTCTCCGGCCTCTACCGCGAAAAGTGGGATACCCAGCGTGGTAGTTCGACCTACGGCGGGGACACGATCAAAACAGCCATGAGCGGATCACACCAAGCTGTTTATCGGCCTTCTTCGCCATCGCTATCGTCACCACCGACCACCGGCACCATGGTCGAACCTGCTACCGGAAGCGAGAATTGGCGGGCGAGTCTTCTCTGCACCAAAGATGGCGCGCCCAAATCGTGTTTGGCGAATGCGATCACAGCCCTGCGGCTGGCCCCAGAATGGCAAGGCGTCTTGGGCTTCGATGAATTCTCTTTGCGCGTTGTACTTCGCCAACTTCCGCCATGGGGAGGACAGGCGGGGGATCGTGATTGGACTGACGTTGACAGCCTTGCGGCTTGTGAGTGGCTTCAGCATTGCGGGATAGCGGTCTCCTCGCGGGTAACGCACGAAGCTGTGTTACGCGTGGCCGACGAAAACCGATTCCATCCGGTGCGCTCTTACTTGGGCAATCTCACCTGGGATGAAGTACCTCGGATCGAGCACTGGCTTTCGACCTACCTGGGAGTACCCAACGATGAATTTACTCAGGCAGTCGGCAAAGCTTGGCTAGTCTCGGGTGTGGCGCGGATTTTCCAGCCTGGATGCCAAGCCGACTATACGTTGCTTCTAGAAGGCCCACAAGGTGTTCGGAAATCGAGTGCCCTGCGCGTCTTGGCTGGTGATGAGTGGTTCACCGATCACATTGCGACTGATTTCTCCAACAAAGATGCGCGAGAGAGCCTGCGCGGTATCTGGATTTGCGAATTAAGCGAACTGGCCAGCACACGGCGTAGCACTGTGGAAAGCGTCAAGTCGTTTCTTAGTTGCCGCGTTGACCATTACCGACCACCTTATGGCCACACGTCGATTAACGTTCCAAGACAGAACGTCTTCGCCGCCAGCACGAACGATGCTCAACCATTGTGCGATGCCACAGGCAATCGGAGGTTCTGGCCGGTACGCCTTGGTGGGATAGATGTCGATGAGGTCCGGCAGGATCGGGATCAGCTATGGGCCGAGGCAGTTAAGTGCTATCGGGCCGGAGAACCATGGTGGTTGACCACCACAGAGCTGAATGCCCAGGCCGAGGCAGAACAATCACAAAGATATGAAGGTGACAGTTGGGATGACGTAATCGAATCCTGGATCAAAGCGCCCCAGGCGCGATCTTGCAACGAACCACTCCCATGGTTCGGCTCACGCGTTGGGAAGATCAATATCAGCGACGTTCTTCTGCACGCTTTGGGCAAAGCTGTTGGCGATCTAAGGCAGACCGATCAGAACCGGGTTGCGCGATTCTTCATTCATCGGCATTGGGAGCGAAGGAAGGAAGGCGCGGGGTCGTTCCGGGGTAAATGGTATTACAACAATCCCGAGTCGGCCAAGCCCACGCTTTTGTCTTGTCCACCACCGGGAGCGTTGTTAGGCCCACCACCGCCACAGCTTCCTCCATCGCTGATGCCTATTGCGCCGCGTCCTATCGAGGTTCCGAAATGACCCGCCGCGAAGTCAGAAAAATCATGGCGCGAGTCGAGGCCGCTGGCGGTTGCTTCTATCTGACTCATCACGACACAGGCCGAGGCGGTTACTTCGATTGTGACGTGCCCACTGCTGAACTTGCCAGCACGTTCGGAGATACCGTAAGAGACAATGCGGACCTGATTTTCGAGATTCTCAAACCCCGCACTCCTTCCTCCCGGCGTAAGAAGACTTGCCGGATTTGCCGCAGTGGTTCGGGTTGCAGGACTCGATACAAACATGCCCAGGTAAAGTGCCCGAACTGTGGCCATGGCTGCCACGTTCACAACCGTGTGGTGTACGGATTCGACGGAAAAGAACTGATCCCCGCTTGTTGCGGGTATCCAGTGGCCCCTTTCCAGCGTTGCCCCTGCCCCGGCTGGCCAGTCCCACCGCCAGTTGAAAAGCCCAGGCAGAGAAAGACAAACCCAACCCAGCAGGAGAACCTCATGGGCCTTTTGATACCCGACGAAGACTTACGACGAAGCCTAGACAAGTACGAGGCAGAGCAGGCAAGACTCCAAGCTGCACAGCCCAGGGTAAAGACACACGCTCAGATCGCATGTGAAATCGTCCGCGAAGACCCTAGTGTGACGGTGCAGCAACTGGTCGAGGCTTCTGGCCGGCCGCCTTCCTGGGTACGACGAACTTTGAAAGCTGCCGGGTTGAAGGCGGCGCAGGCAACTAGAAAACGTGGGAATCGCGGCGAAGCCCTGGTGGAGCAGTCTAGATGACCACTTTTTGCATTTTATGCAAAGGCGAGATTGCAGCAGATCGTCAGCGCCGTGGTGCCGTGACTTGCTGCTCCGAGCATCAGCGCGAGTATCGCCGCCAGAGACGTGCAGAGCGTGCCCTGCGATTTTGTCGGCTCTGTGGCCGGAAGGCACGGAAACCGAAGCCTATACCGACTGTGCTTCAGGAGCACATTGAGATTACTCAACCAGCGAACCCAGAAATCTTGACCACGGAGGGGATGGAACTATGAACAGTACCGAGTGGATGACTAGGACTAAGCCGCTGGCGCGGCGGACGCTACCGCGTGGGTGGACCGAGAGAGTTCAGGAGCTGCTGACATAGTGTGGGTCATAGGGAAAGGAGATTCCTGTGACCCGTTTACGCAAAATGATG
>JBAUUQ010000013.1:0-1735 GCA_049582765.1 Terriglobales bacterium | reverse complement strand
TGACTACGGTGCGCTGGGCCTGTGTGAAGCGCCGGCGGGAGGCTTCGCGCAGAACGCGCTGAGTAAAAGCCGAAGGGACTTCATCGGTATCGAGTGTGGCGGCGCTTTCGATGGCCGCTGTAGGGCGCGTCAAGTTTTTTGTGTAAACGGCCGGTCATTTTCTAACCTTGCATCCCTGGTAGACTGGACGGACCTGAGCGTAGGGTAGGGCTCTGCGGAGACGCAACCCGAGCGCCGACTCAGGGGCCGGGATTTCGGGAGTGCGAGCGGAGCTCGCCTCCCGGTCCAGGAATCCTGGCGCAAAAGCGGTAAATCTCGGGGGTTTGGGGGCAGAGCCCCCGATCCCAGAAATGTTCTTCTTCCGATTGTTCATGCTGCGACAGTTTAGACCAGCTCCGCTTTCGGAACGCGGTCGCCCAGCAGAATCGCGAAGCGCTGCAAGGCGGCCTTCCAGTTCTGCACCGGCATGGTCCATTTCTTGGCAATGTGCTCCAGGGCCAGGTACAGCAGTTTCATAGCGGCGTCCTGGTTGGGAAACGAGCCGCGGGTCTTGATCACTTTCCGCAAGGACATGTTTAACGACTCCACCGCGTTGGTGGTGTAGATCACCTTGCGAATGTCGGCCGGATAGGCGAAAAACGGAGTTAGATGCTCCCAGTTCCGGCGCCACATCTGGCTGATCGTGGGATACGCTCCATCCCATTTCGCGGCAAACTCATCCAGCCGTTGTTCGGCCTCTTCGACCGTGCTGGCGCGGTAAATCGGCTGTAGATCCGCTGCCACCGCCTTGCGCTGTTTCCACGAGACATAGTTCAGCGATGCGCGCACCTGGTGCACCAGGCACAACTGCACTTGCGCCTCCGGAAACACTGTCGCAATGGATTCGGGAAATCCCTTCAGGCCATCCACGCAGGCGATAAACATATCGGCCACGCCCCGGTTCTTCAGCTCCGTCAATACCTGCAGCCAGAACTTTGCTCCCTCGGTCTGACCGGCCCACAGTCCCAGCACTTCTTTGTTGCCCTGCATGTTGACGCCGATCACCACGTAGATCGCCTTGTTGCGCACGTGCCCGGTCTCGCGAATCTTTACTACTAAGGCGTCCAAGTACACGATCGGATACACCGCATCCAGCGGCCGGCTCTGCCAGCTCTTGACCTCTTCCATCACCTCTTCGGTGACGTTGGAAATCAACGTCGGACTCACTTCCACCTTGTAGATCTCTTCCAGGTGTCCCTGGATCTCGCGCGTGCTCATGCCTCGCGCGTACATCGAGATGATTTTGTCGTCGAAGCCGGTGAAGCGCGTCTGGCCTTTGCCAATGATCTTCGGTTCGTAGCTACCGTTGCGATCGCGCGGCGTCTCCAGGGGCAGTTCCCCGAATTCGCCCTTCTGCGTTTTGGTCGTCCCGCCGTTGCGCGAGTTGCCGCTGTTATTCCCAGCCGGGTCGTGCTTTTCGTAGCCGAGGTGGTCGGTCATCTCGGCTTGCATGGCGCGTTCCAGCAGAGCCTTGGTCAGCTGCTTCAGCAGACCGTTCTCGCCTATGATGTCTTCTGGCTTTTTGTAGTCCGCCAGCAACTTGTCGATGAGTTTGAGGTCGATAGCCATCGGGTCTCCTTAGTGTGATCCTTTCGATGGCCGTTTACACAGTTCAATTTATACCTTCACGCCCTACCATTCGCCGGTCGAATCGCTGCATGTCGGGGATGAGTCAGTGTCCCGTTGTGCGGAGAGG
>JBAUUQ010000012.1:0-216771 GCA_049582765.1 Terriglobales bacterium | reverse complement strand
ATGACAACGAGCTGACGGATTCCCCTTACACCGCCGCAAACTTGTCTTCGTCAAACACCACGCCATCGTGCAACAGAACGTAAACCGCAATCAGCAGCTTGCGCGCCAGCGCCACCCGCGCCACGTGCTTGTGCTTCTTGCGCGATAGCCGTTCATAATAACGCTTGGCCGCGGGCGAACAGCGCGTCGCCACCTGCGCTGCTTCCACCATCATCCAGCGCAGCCAGGGCGAACCCTGCCGGGTGATGCCGCCACGCGCCTTGCCCGCCGACTCATAGAAGGATGACGAGCTGCGGCGGATTTCTCTGCGATCCCAGCGTCCTCTGCGGTTAAGATGTTTAGAGTTATGCCCATCACCCAAGCCCGCGAGATCGCCGCCGCCACCCGGCTGGAACAGGTTCGCTATGCCATTCGCGACCTGGCTTGCTACGCCGATGAAGTTGCCTTGCAAGGCCACAAGATTCTGCCGCTGAACATCGGCGATCCCAACGCTTTCGACTTCGTCACTCCCCCGCACATGATCGAAGCCGTTTACAAAGCCATGCGCGATGGCAAGAACGGCTACGCGCCCTCGCAGGGCGTCAAGGAGGCGCTCGATGCCATTCGCAGCGAGGCCGCGCGCAAAGGCATTTCTTCGCTGCAGGATGTGTTCGTCACCACGGGAGTAAGCGAGACCGTCGATCTATGCCTGACGGCGCTGCTCAATCCCGGCGAGAACCTGCTCACCCCGTGCCCGGATTATCCGCTGTATTCCGCGGTGCTGGCCAAGCTGGGAATCGGATTGAATGCCTACGACCTGAACGAACAAGACGGCTGGCAGCCCGACCTCGAGGACATCAAACGCAAGATCACGACGCGCACCCGTGGCATTGTGCTGATCAACCCGAACAATCCCACCGGCGCGGTGTGCAATCGCAAGATGCTGGAAGAAATCGCCGAACTGGCGCGCCGTCACAACCTGGTCATCTTTGCCGATGAGATTTACGACAAACTGATCATCGACGGCGAAGATCATGACGGCAAAGACCACGCATGTATCGCGATGGCGGCGGTCGCCCCTGATGTCCCCGTAGTCACTTTCGGCGGCCTCTCGAAAAACTATCTCGCGCCGGGATGGCGAATTGGCTGGGGGATGGTGAGCGGCGACGCGGCGGCGGTTAAGCCCTACAACGAGGGCATCCAGAAGCTGCTGCGCGCCCGCCTCTGCGCCAATCATCCCGAGCAATATGCGATCAAAGCAGCGCTCGAAGGGCCACAGGATCATCTGCCCGAGGTCCGAAAGAAACTGCGCAGCCGCCGCGATCTAACGGTGAAGTGGGCAAACTCGACTCCGCGCGTGAGCTGCGTCTCACCGCGCGGCGCGTTCTACGCGTATCCCCGCATCGATATCCCCGAAGGCGACGACGTTTTCGTCCGCGAACTGATTCTGCAGAAGCATGTCATGGTCGTCCACGGCTCCGGCTTCGGCCAGAAGCCCGGCACCAAGCACTTCCGCATCGTTTTTCTGCCGGATGAAAAAATCCTGACCGAGGCGTACGCCGCGATTGGAGAGTTGCTGCAGGAACGATATCGTTGAAGATGCTGGGTGCCCCTGACCACCGACCACTCCCTAATCCTGCGCCGACAACCGAAGCCGCACCCCACTAAGCAGCTTCTCCGCGGCCTCGCCGGGATCTTCGGTGGCGAAGTTTTCGTCCAATACGAGGAGAGCGACGGTGGGATCGATTTCCTCCAACGCCTTTTGTGTCGGCTTGCCATGCACGTTTTGCATGCGCGCGGGGATCGCCACCAGCTTAGCTTTGGTGGCCTTGAGCAGGATCAGGGCGTCGTCGACGGTGGCAGTAGTCAAGGCGTTGTAGCCGGCGCTGCACAGCACCTCCCGCAGAAAAGTGCGCACGTCCGTGGAGTCGTAGACACAAAGCAGGCGCGGCCTCAGGTCCCCGGTTTTTCCTCGCGAATAGCGCGAGCCCAGATAGGCGGCCGTGATCGCCTCTTCCACCGAATCGTAGGTTTCGAATTGCGAGAGCAGGCTGGTCATCTCCAGCGTCTTGCGCATCCGGGGCGGAACACCGCTGAGTTTGAGGTCTCCGCCTTTCGAGCGCGCCGATTGCATCAGGCGCACGATCGCTCCCAATCCGCTGCTGTCGACGAAATCCACCTGGTCGAGCTGCAGCACGACGTCGCCGTACTTGACGAAGGAGTCTCCCACATAGGCGTGCATGGTGAAGACTTCTTTGCCGGCCACGATCCGTCCCTGGCATTCAATGACCAGGACCTCACCGACTGGGCGGCTCTCCAGGCGCAGTTGCATCACGCCTCCTCTTGCATCTCGAAAATCGCACCATACTACCGCATTCCGCGGGTTTGCGGCATGGTGAAACGAATTTTGGTTGGAGCTCCTCGGTCGAAAGAGTGTGAACGGCCTAGTCGCCAGCAACAACCGCCGGATTCACCGCCGCCGATTTGCGCATTCTGGGGGCGCGGACAGCTTCAGCCTGCAACCACTTGCGGATCTCGGGCAAAGCCGCCCGGGTGACGATTTCTCCGGCGCGCACCAGTTCGGCGCTGTGTTCGAAAGCGTCATACTTGAAACCGTTCACATCCGGTTCGATCACCAGGTCGGCGGCCTGTTTCCACTGGCTGCTGTTCATCTCCTGCGCGATGGCGAAACATTGCCCGATCACATCGAACAAGTGCCGCGGGCCTTCGCCGTTTGTCCACTTTCCTTTGAGATGGACCGCCAGCACCCGTTCTGCTCCCATCTCGCGCAAAGGCTGTGTCGGCACGGTGTAGGACAGCATGCCGTCGATCAGCAAACGCCCGCGAATCTTTACCGGTTGAAACATCCCGGGATAGGCGCAGCTGGCGCGCACCGGATCGACCAGCGGCCCGGAGTGAAACACCGCGCCTTCGCCGGTCGAGAAATCCGTGGCCGTGACCGCCAGCGGAATCCGCAAGTCTTCAAAAGTCTTTACTTTCAGAATGCTGTTGAGAAACCCGATCATGCGCTGGTTGCTGGCAAACCCGTAGCGAGAGAGCGTCCAGCGGGCAATGTGCTTGAAGCGCACGCGGCTCGCCATTTCTTCGAGCTCGGCCGGCGAAAGTCCGCTGCAGTAAGCCGCGCCGATGAGCGCGCCCACACTGGTGCCAGCAATATATCGGATCGGAATATTTTCTTCTTCGAGAACCTTCAGGACACCTACGTGGGCAATGCCGCGAGCGAAGCCGCCGCCGAGCGCCAAACCAATCCCAATCTCCGGGGCATCGCCATGCAGACTGGGCGAATGCTTGGAAATCTCGCGTCCAAACGCCTGCACCGAACGGATTATTCTGCCCAGTTTCACGGGACTTACACCCCCCGGCTCGGCCACCCTCTAACTAGCAGATTAGATGCCAGTCGCGGGGAAATGGCTATAGCCTTCCCGTGCCAGTCACCGGTGGGAGGTTACCTCGCCTCCTGCCTGCAGATGGCGTGACTAACCCGTGTGTTCCTGATAAGTTGGGGCGCATGGTACGGGAAATCTCAGCCGGCGGCGTGGTGTTACGAAATGCCACCGACGGCTGGCAAATGGCGGCCATTGAGCCCCAAATCGAGGCCTCCGCCGCTACCCCTGGCAAAATTGACAGAAAACGGGTGCAGAAAGTGTTACTCGCTTTGCCGAAAGGGCTGGTCGATCCGGGGGAAAAACCCGAAGAAACCGCTGTCCGTGAGATCAAGGAAGAAACCGGCCTGACCGTCACTCCGGTCACCAAGTTGGGCGATATCAAGTATGTTTATGTGCGCTCCTGGGGCGACAAAGCGCGGGTTTTCAAAATCGTCAGCTTCTACCTTTTCCGCCACCAGTCAGGGCGGATCGACGACATTAGCCCGGCGATGCGAATAGAGGTAAAACGCGCGTGCTGGATCCCATTGGAAGAAGCCGTGCGCAGGCTGGCGTACCGTGGCGAAAAAGATATGGTGCGCCGTGCCCAGGAATATCTGCAGACTCACCCGGGGATTGAGTGACCCCTCCTTGATAAGCACCCCGGGAAGCGAAAGCGACGAGGAATCTGTGGTTCTTTGCGGCTCCGGCAAACTGCGGATCCCTCGCTTCGCTCGGGACCAGAAACTCAGGGGTTTTTCGGAAAAAGCCCCTAGTGCCCGCCGCCAAACGCCACTTCGATGAAAGCTTCGGATGTGGTTTACGGTTCTTGCGGCCCGAGAAGCTTAACCATACCCGTTACTCACTGGTAAAGTAGTCCACCGTCACCGGGTTCTCAAACAGCGAATAATCCCGTGTCACCACCGTGATCCCGGAGTCGGTGACGAAATAGCGCTGGCGGTCGGCTTCGGGATCGTAGCCGATGGTGGTGCCTTCGGGGATATGTACGTCGCGGTCGATGATGGCCTTGCGGATACGGCAATGGCGTCCGACGTTCACGTGGGAGAACAGAATGCTGGCATCGATTTCACTATAGGAGTTCACCCGCACATCCGGAGACAGCACACTGTTCTTCACCATGCTGCCGGAGACGATGCAGCCCATGGAAACGATGGAATCGAGCGCGGTCCCGGTCCGTCCCGCCTCCGCGAAAACGAACTTGGCCGGCGGATACTGCCGCTGGTGGGTGCGGATGGGCCAGACGTCATCGTACAAATTGAATACCGGCGACACCGAAACGATATCCATGTTGGCTTCGTAGTAAGCCTCCAGAGTGCCCACATCGCGCCAATACTGCGCTTCCGTCTTGTTCTCATCCACGAAGTCGAAGGAGTACACGCGGTAGTCGTCCACCATCTTAGGCAAAATATCTTTGCCGAAATCGTGGCTGGACTCGGGATCCTCGGCGTCCTTGAGCAGCACCGGGATGAGCACATCGGTGTTGAAGATGTAAATGCCCATCGAAGCCGAAATTTTCTCCGGGTTGTAAGGCGACCGCAAATCCGTCTGTTTGGGTTTCTCCTGGAATCCGTTCACACGGTTGTCGCGGTCGACGTCCACCACTCCAAAACGATAAACCTCGTCGGGATTGATCTGGATCGTGGCCAGGGTGACGTCGGCGGCGGAGTCGGTATGCTGCTGCAGCATCAGACCGTAGTTCATCTTGTAAATATGGTCGCCGGAGAGAATGAGCACGTGCTGCGGCTGCTCCGACCCGATGGAATAAATGTTCTGGTAAACCGCGTCCGCCGTGCCCTGGTACCACTCTTCGCTGACCCGCTTCATGGGCGGCAGCACTTCGATAAACTCGCCCATCTCCCGCCCCACAATGTTGCCCCAGCCTTCGCGGACGTGGCGGTTCAGTGACAGCGCTTTGTACTGGGTAAGGATGTAAACCCGGCGCAGTTCGGAGTTGATGCAATTGGAAAGCGTGACATCGATGATGCGGTAAATACCGCCAAAGGTCACGGCCGGTTTAGCCCGGTCGCGTGTAAGTGGATACAGCCGTTCGCCCGCCCCTCCCGCTAACAAGACTCCGAGCGTGTCTTTCATGTTTCCCCGTCCGCTTTGATGCCAGCTGAGCTACCCGGGAACACCGCGAACGGTAGATACTAGCACAGGGGAAAACGTTCGGGAGACATGAACGCCGGGTGCCCCATCCTTGACGTTCTTTGTCAAGGGTGGGATTCCACGGATGTCTCCCGCTTGGGATTTCTTACGGATTCCAGAAGTAGTTCCGTCCCAAGGGCTGCACCGATGATTCCCGTTACCCACCCTTTTCGCGGATGCCCCATCCTAGCGCGTTCTTTGTGTCCTTTGCGCTAGGGTGGGATTCCACAGTAGTCTGCCGCTTGGGAATTTCCCGCGGACCAGGACTTCTTCTTGGTTGGTTTCGGTTTCGGCTTCAGCTTCTCAGCGTACTCGTAGCTGAACTCCAGGTATTTCTGCAACCCGTTCGTGTTTTTCAACAACGAATCAGGAAAGCAGCAAAGCGTTTCAGAATTACAGTGCCGCATCCGGCCGAGCTGACGAGGAAGGTGAAACGATGAGTAAAGCAACCGATCCGCTAAAACTCCCCCTCTCGATCAAGAAGGCTGCCCAGCGGCTGGTTAAGGAAGACGGTGTGTCCTTAAATCAATGGATCGCGGCGGCAGTTGCAGAGAAGGTTGGCGTTGTGGAAACGGCGGCCGACTTTTTCAAAAAGCGGGCAGGAAAGGCCACCGGCGAAGGACTCATGAAGTTTCTTCGCACCGCACCGAAGACCGCGCCCGAACCGGGAGACACACTCCGATAGCCCGCCACCCACCCGCTTTTCATTTTCAGATCATGCGATTGCTAACTCCAGGCGTCCTGCAAATCGCCGAGTTGGCCTACGGCTTCGCGGATAATCTCCTGTGGCATACCAAAGCGCTGTTCAATTGTGGTGACCAGTTCGTCGCGATCTGCCAACGCATGCACGATTGATTTATTTCCTTCCGACTCAACCAGCGTCAAATTGTGAATGAGGACGGAACGGCCCGGATAAAATCGCACCAGCAAGATCGAATTCAGGAATGTTGCATCCGTAGAGAATGATCCGGCGATCACACTGCCAAAATCCCCGATCGTCTTGGGCACCGGCCTCGCCAGGTAACCGTGACGCAAGGCTCCGTCACGATACAGTTCGAGGCGAGAGCATCCATTCGCGTCTTGCGGCTTCAGCACATAGCGATCGCGGCCTAACGTGATTTCGTAGTCGGTCGCCAGGTCGCGGGGAATTGGCTCCAGCAGCGGGGCAGCGTAACCCGTATCCGCTATGTACTCCCGTCCACCAATCGTGATCATGTTCAGAGCGTGAACTCCCGGAGTCTTCATATCTGCAGCACACAACTTCGCTTCGTATCCCAGGCTGCGAAGCAGCAGGTGAAAATAGTAGTTATTGGAATAGCAGGTGCCGCCGAAATGGTATTTCTCGATTCCCTCGAGATAGAGCCGAATGTCGGGAAGGGTTACCAGTCCCAGGCGCTTGTGGTAGTAAAGCTTAGAAATATTCTCGAAAGGAATCCGGGTAAGGTGGGCTGCCACCAACTCTCGAAGAGCCTCCAGGCCGGGTTCTCTCCGCTCGACTCCCAGAATCACTAGGTAGCGGGCGACAAGGTCCTCGGGCAACGGCACGAGTGTTTGACCAGTCTGCACTGGCAATGAGCTTAGCAAACCTCATGACGACGATTAGCTCACACAGAATTCAGTCGAACCTGTCGGGAGGCGTAAAACGCGGGAAGCAACATCCCGTGCGCAAGATTTATCAAAAGGTGGGCGAGAACAATGACAGTGCCGTAAAAGGCAACAGGCTTCTTCACGTCTTGGAGGTTAGGCGGCATCGTCCTCGATCTTGATGCGCAAGGACTTGAGGAACTTCAAATCCTGATCGCTGATCTTTAACTCGGGATTGCTGGTGAGCGTGGTCACCAGGGAGGTCTTGTCGGAGGACTTTTCGCCGGGCTTGCTAACCCCAATTGTGGCTTCCAGCACCAGAAAGATGTCGTAGCCGCCCTCTTTGATGCGGGAAACGACCTCGGCGATTTGATCGGAGTCGGCCAGCGACTCGTTGATCGCCTCACCCAGTTCCTTCATCAATTGCTTCAATTGCTGGTCCACGGCTACCCCCTTATTCCAGCTCCCCACAGATTAGATGCGGCCACCGCTCACAATGCTTCGTGACCAAACTGCTCACGCCGCGCTATTGTATCGCTGATGCTTGATAAAATCGATGCCAATGGCGAAGGTTTCGACCGCTCGTAAACTGGGCATCGTGGCCAGGGTTGCCGGCCGGCAGATGCGCCGCACCCGAACCTTCGGCGCCGTGATACAGGCGGGCCGGACCACCCTGGCGCACTTTACGCGTGTCCTCTCCCAGCTTTGGTTGGAAGTCACCGGGTTTGTTTTCTTGGCCTTAGCAGGCATCGGAGCGCTGGCGTTTTTTCGTGAATACGCCAAGTATCGTGGGGGGCACACCAGCTCAGGACGGGTGCTGCTGGCGGTCTGCTTCTGCGCGCTGTTTGGCTGGTTTGGTCTGAGCTCATTTTGGCGGATTCGCCGGAAGGGATGACCACCAAAGATACCGGACGCCTTAGAGCCGGGATTTCCACTGTCCCCGCTATGGTTAAGGTTTTGTGATGGCTGAGAAACCAAAATCCGTGGCCGGCCCGCCCCCGCCGCAAGACCCGCAGACCTCGTCACACATCCCGGTGCGTCCTCTCTACACGCCGGCCGACCTGGACCGCTGGGACTACGACCGCCAGCTCGGCTACCCCGGCCAATACCCTTATACCCGCGGAGTTCAAACCACGATGTACAGGGGCAGGCTGTGGACGATGCGCCAATACGCTGGCTTCGGGGATGCGGAGGAGTCGAACAAGAGGTACAAGTATTTGCTGGCGAATGGGACTACCGGGCTTTCGGTGGCGTTCGATCTTCCTACTCAAATCGGCCTGGACTCGGACCATCCCCTGGCCGTGGGCGAGGTCGGCAAGGTTGGGGTTGCTATTGATTCCATTGAGGACATGCAGCGGCTTTTTGACGGCATCGAGCTGACGAAAATATCTACCTCAATGACTATCAACGCCACCGCGTCGATTCTCCTGGCGCTGTATGTGGCGGTCGCTCGGCGCCAGGGTGGAGACATTCGCCGGCTATCTGGCACGGTGCAGAACGACGTTCTCAAGGAATATGTGGCCCGCGGGACTTACATTTTTCCCATCAAGCAGGCCATGCGGATTATCACCGACATGTTCTCCTGGACCAACGCCAACGTCCCTGACTGGAATACGATTTCGATCTCCGGATACCACATGCGGGAGGCGGGTTCGAGCGCGGTGCAGGAAGTCGCATTCACGCTGGGGAATGGGATGGCCTACGTGCGGGCTGCGCTCGACGCCGGACTCGATATCGATCACTTCGCTCCCCGGCTGTCGTTCTTCTTCAACGCGCACAACAATTTTCTGGAAGAAGTGGCCAAGTTCCGTGCTGCCCGCCGCATGTGGGCGCGCATGATGCGCGATCAGTTCCAAGCCAGGAACCCGCGCTCCTGGATGCTGCGCTTTCATAGTCAAACCGCCGGGTCTACGCTGACCGCACAGCAGCCGGAGAACAACATCGTCCGCACCGCCATTCAGGGATTGGCCGCGGTGCTGGGCGGCACGCAGTCGCTGCATACGAACTCGTATGACGAAGCTCTGGCCTTGCCCACCGAGGCGGCTGCGCGCATCGCGCTGCGCACCCAGCAGATCATCGCCTACGAATCCGGCGCGCCACAGACGATCGATCCGCTGGCCGGGTCGTATTACATCGAGTCGCTGACCAACGAAATCGAGAAGCGCGCCACCGAGTATCTGGACAAAATCGCAGCCCTCGGCGGAATGCTGAAGGCCATCGAACGCGGCTATGTGCAGACCGAAATCCAAAACGCGGCCTACGAATACCAGCAGCAGGTGGACCGCGCCGAGGCCGTGGTGGTGGGCGTGAACCGATTTACAGTGGATGAAGAGAAGCCCATTCCCACGCAGCATATCGACGAAGCGCTCGAAGGTAAGCAGGTGGAACGATTGCGGGCGCTGCGGGCGCGACGCGACCAGCAGCCGTGGGGAGATTCCTTGAAGAAGATTGAAGAGGCCGCCCGCTCCGGTGACAACCTGATGCCCTACATCGTCACCGCCGTCGAAGCCTACGCTACCGTCGGTGAAATCTCTGACACGTTGCGAAAGGTGTTTGGGGAGTACAAAGAGGCGGTGGTGATTTAGGAGCGCCGTTGATCGGTCGGCGTTGGTCGGTCGCCAGTAGTTTCAAATTGGGAATCGGGCCTCGCTGAAATTGGGTGGTTGACGCGACCCTGACTATCTTCAGGTATAGTCCTATTGGTCCCTTTGGGTAGTTGCTAATGACGAAGTGGACGGGGATTACCCGATGCCTCGCTACAACCCCTAGCGTGCCTGCAAGGCCCTGAGTGAGCACAGGTTCAGCAAATCCGGTCAAATGGGATCGCCTGGAAGAACCCGCCGACGGCCTCGTAGCGTACCGCTTGGCCTCCTGGTCCAATTTTTTCGATTTCATCGAGACTGAGATCTTCGGTTTTTCCGAGACATCGAAGCACGATTACATCTGGCGCGGCCAGCGTCGGGCGGACTGGAGTCTCAGCTCGTCGCTAGATCGAATCTTTGACAAGCTCGGGCTGTCGGGTGCAACGCCGCTTGAAGAGATCGCCGCTGCGCATCTTGAGCGATTCAAGTACGCGACTAGAGGACGTCGCGGCCCAAATGCGGCAGACCCGGAGTCGCTCGTCGAAAATGAGTGGTGGGCGCTTGGCCAGCACTTTGGCCTCGCGACCCCGTTGCTGGATTGGACGCGGTCTCCATTTGCCGCTGCCTATTTTGCGTTCGAGGAACTCGCGACGGACGCGACCGATTATAGAGTGGTATATGGACTTGATTGCCTTGCTGTCAAGCGCAGGAATGAACCGATACAGCAGGGGCCGAGTCTCGATGAGAAGAAAGAGCGACCACCGGTACTCGACGTCGTTGACCCGATGTATGACGAAAATGCGCGGCTAGTGAGTCAGGGCGGGCTTTTTACGCGCGCTCCGATAGGTGTGCCAGTGGATCAATGGATCGCCAAAGCTTTCGAGGGATCACCTTCGGCCGTCTTGCTTCGCATAGAAATTCCCAACGCGGACCGCCTCACTTGCCTTCGTGCACTAAACCGGATGAACATTAACCACCTATCTCTATTCCCCGATTTGAGTGGAGCATCGCGATCGACTAATCTGAAGCTGGAGTTGCAACCCTAGTCATCTTCGAGGGTTCTATGCCGCCGCAGTTACTCTACATCCCGGTGCTCAAAGGTAAGGAAGGGGAGTTTGCAGCGCTGGAGGCGCTGGACCCTGAGGTTCGTTCCCACCTGATGCCATTGATAGAGATCCCGCCCGTTCAGTACGACTATGTAAACGAACGACCGGCCAAGACTTTGGACGAACACGTGCGCGGGATCGCGGACCGCCTTCGGAAAGCATGGAGGGAGCAACCTTTGTATCTTGATTTGCCCTTCGAGGAAGACGGGCGCCTTTCAGATGGCAGAGTTGCTTTGGCAGCTGTATTAGAGGACTGCGCGGGCAAAGGGGTCAGCGCTGTCCCGGTCATCTCAAGGGAAAGTGCTCCCGAGTGCCTGGCTGCCGCAGGCCGTTATTCGACGGCCACCAATAGCGGAGTTTGCCTCCGATTACGGGTTGGAGACTTTGAGGAAGACGTCGAGCCCGACTCCGACGTGGAACGCTTAATCACCGGCTTGGGCGGTGTCGCTAATGAAGAAATGGATCTAGTCATCGATCTGGAGGACTTGGGTCCCGACACTGGTCGAGCGTTACTGGTCGCACGGTCAATTTTTTACATGGTCCCCAAGATGGAAGTATGGCGGCGTGTCATCCTGACAGGGGCATCCTTCCCAGAGGATCTGAGCGATGTGGGCGCAGCGACCATTTCCACCCTCCCCCGTCGCGAGTGGGAGTTGTGGAATACACTCCAGCGCCGACCCAAGCTGCTGCCTCGACCCGACCTAATCTTTGGCGATTACGCAATCTCGCACCCGGTCATTAAGGAGCTCGACCCGCGCGTAATGCTAATGAGTGCCAGCATTAGATACACCACGCCAGACCACTGGCTGATCGTTAAGGGAAGAAACGTTCGCCACTACGGATTCGATCAGTACTTCGAGCTGTGCCAGGTTCTAGTTAAGCGGAATGAATATTGTGGCAGCGATTTCAGCTGGGGTGATAGGTATATCGCCGATTGCGCCGAGGGAATACAAGGTCCTGGAAACGCCACAACCTGGCGGAAGGTTGGAACTAACCACCACCTCACGCTTGTGGTGCGGGAACTCGCCAAGCGGCTCGCTTCTTAAGGCATTCGCGAACGACAGCTCCAAGCTCTTCGATCGTGAGCTCCCTCGCAAGCCGGTGCCACAGTTGTTGGCGCGGTTTGTGCTTTAAGCCGACCGCCAGCCCACGCGACTCTAGTGCCTGAAGTGCCTCCTGTCGCCATAGTAGTTGAGCCTGTGCGAATGGACTGATCCCCGGATTTCTTTGAGGCTCTCGAACTGGCTCCAGCCGAATCCCGTCACCGTCTTGAACGGCAATCCAGATCCCCCACCAAGGAGGAATGAGCGCCCTGATCTTAAGGGAATGGGCCGCAGCCGTGACAATCGTTACAAACTCCAAAGCTTGATTGTAAATCGCGGACTGTCCGGGCAGCCTAGCGAGAGTGTCGTGCTCGCTTTTAATCTCGTATCCGTGGACGCTGCCATTCACAGCTGCTACGTCCACCCGCGCAGTCCCTTGGCACAGCCCGAGCTCCTCGACGATGAGAGTCCCGTCCTCTGAATGCCGACGAACCATTTCCAAGCGCAATGCACGGCGGATATCGATATCGCGCATCGGCTCCTCGCGTCTCTGCGGTCATTCTACACCGCTATGCCGATCGGTCTACTGACCTCGAACCAGATTGAATAGCTGAACTGTTTTTACTCGCGCAATCTCTGCCAAGAGATGAAATACACTGGTTTGTAGGCCGGGCCAAATCTAAACTCATATTCATATGGCAACCCCCGAGTCGGCACGACCCGGAGGATGTTAATGGCGGACTGCCAATTTGTACATCGCGATTGCTCTTCAACTAAGAGCGCGATTTCGTCTATCGCGACTGGACGTAGACGTGCATCTGGCGACCCGGCACAATTACAATCAATCTCACAATCGCCTTGCACTTGTCCGTTTTCAGTGAGAAAGAACCATCTGCACTCGATATTCTGTGCCAACTCCACAACGGAAGAGACCACTGGCACACCTGCGAACGATGGAATGCCGTTTTGTGCAAGCTCGCCCACAGCGTCGAACACCTCTTCGTTCACCTTCATTAGGATTTGACCGCTGTCATCCAGCTTCGGTCGTCGAGGGAACAGAGCACACACTCTGACACCGTCCACGACCGTTTGACGAGAGGTGGAATTTCCTTCGCGCGTACTCCAAAAAAAGAACGGCACAACACAGGCAAATGCTTCATTCAGGATTTTCGTGAATTGTGGTACTAGACAGTACTCGGTTGTGCGCTCTGACAGAAAGCTCCGGCGCCCCTTGGGCATGACCCCTCCTCGGTGCGTTCGTTTATAGCATTCAGGCTACACGGGGTCCTTCGACTCCGTCGATCGGTTGCTTTGCAACCGATCAAGCTACGCTCGGATGACAAACAATTTCGTGCTCAGGATGACGAACGATTTGGTTTGCAGGATGACAAAATGGTTTCGTTCGCGGAGCACAAATGGCTTAGTTCACGGGACGACAAACGGCTTTAGTTTTCCGGCCGCTTCGCAAGCGAAACGGCCTGCTCCTTGCAGCGCGGCACGATGGTTGGGTCCTCGCGCTGGTGGGGTAGGCGGCCACAGTGCAAACAAAGTTCGCTGCCGGACTCTCCTGGGCGCCTTTGCAGAAAATGCCAGGCTTCGCGATAGGGTTCGTAGACGGACCTGGGGTAGTCGGGGGTGAGGTAGAGCCTTTGGCGTCCGGTGATGGCAAGCGGAGCGGGAATGATGTACCAGAGATCACGGGGGATGATGTAGACCGCCAGGAAGTCGAAGTCGTCCCGGGTGTAGTAAACGCGCGCGCCACGCAGGATGCAGCCGTAATTGTTCTTTTTACGGCTCATGGTGGACTTGACCTGAACGCGGACAAAGAATCCTTCGTGTTCGACGGCGAAGTCGTAGTGCTTGGATTCGCCCCAGGGTTTGTTGACGGTGAGGCCGTGCTCGGCGGCACGGGCCATGAAGCGCATTTCGGCCCACTCGCCGCGCGCTTTGGGAAGTTTGATGTCCAGTCCGGAATTGGTCATTTGATCTTCGCTCTCCAACAAAAAAGCGGCCCGAAGGCCGCGGTTGTAACTGGCTATAGTCTATATATCTATTATTTCACATTGCTATAGGAAGTGAGACAGGATTGACAACAATATATTCCCCTTGCGGGCAAGGGGTTGGCGGGATTCGTGTAAGTTTTGCCTATTGACAAGGTTTTTCCCAAAACGAGAATTGGGCTCCCATTCTCGGATCGGGAGAGGCCCCAAAATACAGATCCCTCGTCGCTGGCGCTCCTGGGGATGACGACAATTGTTTCGGTATATTTCAGGTAAAGCTGCGGGTGTCGTCGGAGACTTTGTAGTCGCAGGCTTCGCGGCAGGGCAGGCAGTAGTACAGACCGTCCTGGCAGAGGCGGATATCCATCTGCGCCTGGCAGAGGCAGCAGTACCGTTCGCAATCGCAGCGGTCTTCGTGCATTTCGCACTGGGCGCAGCGGTAGTTGCGTTTGGTGGTCGTGGTAGCCATGGGCTGACTTTAGCGTGCCGGGGAAAGCCGGGAAAGTGCCGATGGTAATCAAGCTGGGCCGCCGTTTGCCGCCTTCGCCGCCTGCATGTTACGGTAAATAAGTCTCACCATTTCAGTAGCCCAGCCTGTGATTTTGCTCGAGGAGAAATTGTCCGCCGTCGAAGCCACCACGCCGTTGATTCGCAAAACCGCGCTGAATGCCGTCCATCGCAAAATGGGCGCCAGGATGGTCGATTTCAATGGCTGGGATATGCCCGTGGAGTACCCGTCGGCGGGCGGCATTATTGCCGAGCACAACGGGGTGCGCACGGGGGTGGGCATCTTCGACGTGTCGCACATGGGCGACATACGGCTGCGGGGGCCGCAGGCGCTGGCGGCGGTACAGCATATTTCGATGAATGACGCGTCGCGGCTGGCCATCGGCCAGGCGCAATATTCGGCGATGCTCTATCCGCAGGGGACGTTCGTCGATGACGTGATTGTGCACCGGCTGGGGGAAGACGATTACCTGCTGGTGATCAATGCGGGCACGCGGGAGAAAGACTTCAACTGGGTGCGCGACCACACCCGGCAGTTTGATTGTGCGGTCGAAAATCTTTCCGACGACTTTACGCAGATTGCGATCCAGGGGCCGAAAGGTGTGGATTTGCTGCAAAAGCTCACCGATGCTGAGCTTTCTTCCGTTAAGTTTTATTGGATTACGCGGGGGACTGTGTGCGGACTAAAAGACATCCTGATCGCGCGCACCGGCTACACCGCGGAGGACGGATTCGAAATCTACGTGCCCGCCGATGAGGAGACCAGCGCGATGGTGTGGAACGAAACGTTGGAAGTCGGCAAGGAATTCGGGGCGCTGCCTTGCGGTCTGGGCGCGCGCAACACCTTGCGGCTAGAAGGCAAGCTGCCGCTGTATGGGCACGAGATTTCCGATACGATCAATATATGGGAGGCGGGGCTCGACCGCTTCTGCAAAATGGAGAAGCCGGAATTTGTCGGACGGGCTGCGCTGGAAAAAGCAAAGTCCGAAGGCTTGAAGCGCACTTTGGTTGGGCTGGAGATGGTGGAGCGCGGCATCGCGCGGGATGGATATAAGATTCTAGACGAGGGCAGACGCGAGATCGGCTACGTCACCAGCGGATCGTTTGCGCCGTTCCTCAAGAAGAATATTGCGCTGGCGTATGTGCCGCCGGAGTTTTCCATCCTGGGATCGACCGTCAAAGTAGAAATTCGCGGGCAGGGCGTGGGGGCGCGGGTGGTGCCTACGCCGTTTTATAAACGACCGAAGAAAGCTTAACCACAAAAGACACGAAGGTACACAAAGGTTTTTAGCTAGAAGCCAGGAGCTAGCAGCTATGTCATATCCCAGCGATTTCAAATACACCAAAGAACACGAATGGATCAAGAGCGATGGCGACGCTGCGACCATCGGTATCACGCGGTATGCGCAGGACTCGCTCGGCGACATTGTTTTCGTCGACCTGCCCAAACCCGGCTCTGAAATAACGGCGGGCAAGACTTTCGGCTCGGTGGAATCCGTCAAAGCGGTTTCGGATCTTTACGCGCCGGCGTCTGGTACGGTGGCGGAGGTCAATGGCGAACTGGCAACGGCTCCGGAGAAAATCAATAAAGATGCGCACAGCGCGTGGATGGTGAAGATCACGTTAAAAAACCCGGGTGAGCTGAGTTCCCTAATGTCGGCGGCGGATTATGAGAAGTTCGTGGCCGAAGAGGGTGGGCACTAGCCGCAATGCGCTATTTGCCCAAGTCTCCTGCCGACCGCGAGGCGCTGCTCCGAGCTATTGGAGCGCGTTCGATTGACGACTTGTTCGCTTCGATTCCGGCCGAATACAAGCTGAATCGCGATCTCAAGGTTCCGCGCCAGATGGCGGAGTCCGAGATCGTCGACTGGTTCCGCGAGCGCTCCCGCGAGAACGGCGACGGTTATGCCACGTTCCTTGGCGCGGGCGCTTACTACCACTATCGGCCGGTGATTATTGATTCGCTGATCTCGCGAGGCGAGTTTCTCACCGCCTACACGCCTTACCAGGCCGAGATTTCGCAGGGTACGCTGCAGTCGATTTTCGAGTTTCAGACGATGATCTGCGAACTGACCGGCATGGAAGTGGCCAACGCCTCCATGTATGACGGTTCGACGGCGGCCGCCGAGGCGGTCATGATGGCGGTGCGGCTCACGGGTCGGCGATCGGTGGTGGTCGCTCGCAGCCTGCATCCCGAGTATCGCGAGGTGCTTGCCACTTACGCGGTTCATCAACAGATGCCACTGAGTCTGGCAGGATTTACCGAGAACGGCCGAATCGACTTGAAGGCGCTCGACCAGGCAATCACGGCTGAGACCGCGTGCGTTCTGATCCAGTCGCCAAATTTTTTCGGAACGATTGAAGATGTTGCGGCGGTGGCTGACCTGGCTCACAAGCGCGGCGCCATGCTGGTGGTATCGATTGCCGAAGCGGTGTCACTGGGTATTGTGGAGCCGCCACGGCAGGCCGATGTCATCGCCATGGAGGCACAATCGTTTGGTGTGCCGCTGGGATTTGGCGGGCCTTATTGCGGGGTGATTGCCACTCGCGAACAATATGTCCGCCAGATGCCGGGGCGTCTGGTGGGGCAGACGAACGACCGCAATGGCAAGCGTGGGTTTGTGCTTACCCTCGCGACTCGCGAACAACACATACGGCGGGAGAAGGCGACCTCGAATATCTGTACCAACCAGGCGCTGGTGGCTCTGATGGTCAATATCTTTATGACCATCTACGGGAGGGTCGGGCTGCGAGAACTGGCTAAGCAGAATCTCGCAAAGACGGTTTATGCCACGCAACAGTTCGGCAAACATGCCAAAGTGTTGTTCCCGGGTGCCCCGCGCTTCAATGAATTTGTGGTGCAGACCAGCGAGGACCCGCATGCCATCAACAGCCGGATTCTGGGGCACAAGATCGTGGGAGGCTTTCCTCTCAAGAAGTTTTATCCAGAGTTGGGCAACGCCGCCTTGTGGTGCTGCACTGAGTTGACCACGCGCACCGCCATTGATACCGCCGTGGGCATGGTCGCGGAGAGTGAAGGCTCGGTGAAACCCTCTGCAGAGGCCGACGTCGAGGAGGTGACGCGATGACGCATCCCACTCGCAAGGCTACTCGACACGTCAATCAGAATGAAGGGCTGATTTTCGAGAAGTCTTCACCGGGAAAAGCTGCGTGGAAACTGCCTCCGCTGGATGTTCCTGAAGTCGATACCAAGGAGCTTTTGGGGTCAATCGAAAGGAAAGACCTGGGCAATTTACCCGAAGTGAGCGAGATCGAAATCATCCGCCACTTCACCCGACTCTCCACCTGGAATTACGCCATCGACCTGGGCATGTACCCGCTCGGCTCCTGCACCATGAAGTACAACCCGCGGGTGAATGAAGTGGTGGCGCGCTTCGAGGGGCTGGCCAACGGGCATCCGTACCAGCCGGAGAAGATTTCGCAGGGTGCGTTACGCATCATCAAGACGATCAGCGATTGCCTGATCGAAATCACTGGCATGGATGCAATCACACTGCAGCCCGCCGCCGGCGCGCACGGTGAGATGACCGGACTGCTGCTGGTGCGGGCTTACCACCAGTCGAAGGGGCGTCCACGAAAAAGAATTCTGATTCCGGACTCGGCTCACGGCACCAACCCGGCGACAGCAGCGATGGTGGGCTATGCGGTCGAGAACTTGAAATCTAACGCGCAAGGGATGGTCGACGTAGCGGCGCTGGCAGCGCAGATGAATGAAGATGTCGCCGCCCTGATGCTCACCAATCCCAACACGCTGGGCGTTTTCGAGCAGGATATCCACAAGATCGCCGACCTCATGCACGCCAAGGGTGGCCTGCTCTACATGGACGGCGCCAACATGAATGCGCTGGTAGGCAAGGTTCGCCCCGGTGATTTTGGCGTCGACCTGATGCACCTCAACCTGCACAAGACGTTCTCCACGCCACACGGCGGCGGCGGTCCGGGGTCCGGACCGGTCGCCATAAAGAAGATGCTGGAGCCATTCCTGCCCACGCCGGTGCTGATGACCAAGGCCGACGGAACCCTTGGCTTCGACTACAACCGGCCGCAATCCGTAGGGCGAGTGCGAGCGTTTTACGGAAACTTCGGGATGTTCGTACGGGCGTTGGCGTACACGTTGGCCAATGGGCCCGACGGTCTGCGCCAAACGACTGAGGATGCCGTCCTCAATGCCAACTACATTCGCAAAGGGCTCGAGGGCGCGTACGATCTGCCGTATTCGACGCCCAGCATGCACGAGGTGGTTTTCAGCGACAAGCTACAGGCGAAAAAGGGTGTGCGCACCATGGATATCGCCAAGCGGCTGATCGATTATGGTTTTCATCCCTACACCACGGCGTTCCCGTTGATTGTTCCCGGCGCGCTGATGATCGAGCCCACGGAGAGCGAGTCCAAAGAAGAGATGGATTTGTTCATCGAGGCCATGCGGTTCATCGCCGAGGAAGTGGAAGAAGACCCGGAGATGGTGCTGGCGGCGCCGCATACCACACGGGTTTCGCGACTCGACGAAGTAGCGGCTGCCCGCAAGCCGGTGCTGCGTTGGAAACCGGGCCAATGGTGAAGGCGATCCCTGAAGGTCAGTTGAAGGGGATCAGGCTCCTTGAAGCGAGGTCGAGCGAAAATTCCTCTCAGCCCTGCCCTGAAGTTTCTTGAGAGCCCCGTTGCGAGAAGAGTGCTTCCACTTGCGGTCCGCATCTCCAAAACAGGATTGAGGCCAGAAACAAGGCGAGCATTCGTAACGCAGTTAGGACTGCCAGCATCCAGTGGTAACGGCTCCAATAGTCCCCCGTGGCCAACACGCTGCGTTCGCTGACAGCATGAGAGAGTGAAAGCACCTGTTCGGGTAAATAACTAAGCTCGACCAGCGCCCAGGTGAGCAGAAACAGCGCGAATGCACGGCTGACAAGGAATACTAGCTCTCTTCTCGACATGGTAACCTCTGTTGCAGACTGAAGTGGGTTGTGGATGATCGTACTACGGCAGGAGATGACTTGCTCTAATTGCGGCGGCGGTTAGTTCAACGCTAACCGTTTCTTGGACTCCACACAGTCGAACTTGACTATTACTTTGGTTTCAGCCTTCCCCTGTGTCCTCTGGGCACTCTGTGGTTAAATTTCTTTATTGGCCTCTCCAGCGCCAATCCGCGTGGAACCAGCCCAGAAAAACAGCGGCTTCTTCTCCTCACCCGAGCAGCGGAACGTCGTGCTTGGCTTGCTGTTGGTCCTGGCCACACTGGCCCTCTACAACCCCGTCATTCATCATCCTTTTGTTAATTACGACGACGACCGCTACGTCACCGACAACGCGCACGTGCGCGCGGGCCTGCAGTGGGATACGTTCAAGTGGGCATTCACCACTTACGACGAAGCCAACTGGCATCCGCTGACCTGGATTTCCCACGCCGTGGACTGTCAACTTTTCGGGCTGAACCCTGCCGGACACCATTACATGAACATCATGCTGCACGCAGGGAACGTGGTGCTGGTGTTCTGGCTGCTCTGGAAGGCAACCGGATTCCCCGGCCGCAGCTTCATGGTGGCAGCCTTGTTCGCGCTGCACCCCATCAACGTGGAATCGGTGGCCTGGGTGGCGGAACGCAAAAGCGTCCTCAGCATGCTGTTTCTGTTGCTGGCGGTGTGGGCCTATGGATGGTATGCGCGTAAGCCGAGTTTTGGGCGGTACGCGGCCGTGGCAGGGCTATTCGCCTGCGGACTCATGGCCAAGCCCATGGTCATCACTTTGCCGTTTGCACTGCTGCTGCTGGATTTCTGGCCGTTGCGGCGGATCGGCAACGCCAGCGGCATTGCCGAAAATGGATTTGTGACTCGACCGCTGTCCTGGCTGGCTCTAGAGAAAGTTCCCTTGCTGGCGCTGTCGGCGGCCAGCGCCGTCGTTACCATCAAAGCGCAAAAGGCAGGCGATGCGATCGGCTCGGTGACTCAGTATCCGATTCCCATTCGCTTGGAGAATGCGATCATTTCTTACGCGCGCTATCTGGGGAAGGCTTTTTGGCCCTCGCATTTGGCGCCCATGTACCCTTTGCGGGAAGGCTCGCTGAGAGGCGCGCTGCTATGGGCTGCGACGCTTATGTTGGTCGCAACTGTGGCGTTCGTCGTAACAGGAAAGCGGCATCGCTACCTGATCGTGGGCTGGCTCTGGTTCCTGGGAACCCTAGTCCCCATGATCGGCCTGGTGCAGGTGGGTACGCAGGCGATGGCGGACCGGTACGCGTATCTGCCGTTCCTGGGTTTGTTCGTCATATTGGTCTGGGGAGTGGCGGATTGGGCTGTGCAACGGCATCTTCCGCAGCCGTCGCTGGTTGTGATCGGCGCTGTCTGCCTGCTGGTCGCAGCGCTGGTGACACACCGCCAGATTGGTTTTTGGAGCGACAACCTCGCATTGTGGTCGCACACGGTGGCAGTCACCAGCGGCAACTTTGTGGCTGAGGACAATTTAGGGGGCGCGTTGCTGGAGCAAGGACGTCAGGAGGAAGCCATGCCGCATTTTCGCGCGGCTGCGGCAATCGATCCCACCGACGCCATGAGCCGGCTGAACATTGCCGCCTACGAGCAACGCCATGGCAACCTTGATGCGGCCATCACACAATACAATCAAGTCGTCCACATGACCCGCGATCCGAGATACCGAGCAACCGCATTCAATGATCTGGGCTACGCCTATCGTGAACTGGGAGACTCGGCGCGCGCCAAGCAGAGCTTCATCGCTTCGGTGGCTCTGCGTCCCCGGACCTTGCGCGCCTGGTTCGGCTTGGGTCTGGTGGCGCAGAAATCCGGTGACTACCCCGAGGCGGTCAGCTACTTCCAGCGCGCTCTATCGATTCAATCCTGGGACCTGGGGTATTACATGCTCGCCCGCGCGCTGGAGCAAAGCGGCCAGAAGGCCCAAGCGCAAATAGCCATGCAGGAGGCGAAGCGCCTCTCCACAAACTTTGGCCAACTGCAACAGGCCGCCGACGCCCTGCTGGCGAAGTAATCCGGCGCCTCCCCTACTTCGATTCCATAAGCTCGGCCGACGCCTTGTTGTCATCCCAGATGATGTTGAGCGTGCAGGCTCCTCCGGCCTGATCGAACGAGATGGTAAAGTTCTCCATCGGGGACATCGTTTTGGCAACCTTCATGTCGGTGCGCAGCAACTCGTCGGCTTCGTATTTGTACGGAATGCCCCACTCACCGGTTTTCTTGTTGATAATCAGCGTCCACTTGTCCGGGTTGGGAACAGTAAAGAGCGTGTAATTCCCCGCGGGTACATTCTTGCCTCCGACGCTGAGATTGGCAGTCGTAACGAACGTCGTAGCTTCGTTCGCGCCGGTGCGCCAGACTTCCCCGTAAGGGACGAGTCCGCCGTAAATCTTCCGGCCCTTCATGCGCGGGCTCGAATAATCAACCGTGATGGTTTTGCCGTCCGAGAATTTGCATTGCGCCTGGGCCGGCGGACTGGGCTTCTGCGCCAGACCAGGATTGGCGAAAGTGAGAATAAGCAGCGTGAGGAAGGCGAGTCTCATCTTCATGGCTTCTCCTAAAGTAGTTAACTGCGAACGGCTAAGTGTTCTGACGTGGAAACTGCAGCCCGGATAGCAGACGTTGACGATTATCCTCCATCGCACGCTCACGTTACAATCTCTACATGCCGGTCTTCAACGAGAAACAAGAAGAGCTGGAACACTACGAAACCATGATGGGCCTGCCGCGCGGGCGACTGGCCGTGACCATGGACATGATCACCGACGCCATGGCCCTGGTGGGCCAGCACGGAGTTTACTGCCAAAGCCAGCGCTGGCCGGGAAAGCCGGTCATGGATATCCAGATGGTCATGAAAAACCTGACCGACGCGAAAGAACTGATCCAGAGCGTGATGGAAGAGCTGAAAAAGAAAAACACTACAACATAATGGAACTTGTGACGCGCCAGCGGTGGCAGTTCCGACATAGCTTCATACTTCTTTACAAAATTATGGGCGACCCCGGCGGCAGCGCGGCAATCTCACCACTCAGGAGCATGCAATCTCCTGGGACAGTAACGGGGAGGGTCTTATGAAGGCTATGAGCTTGGGGTTGGTCCTTCCGGGTGCGATCGCGTTTCTGCTGGCAGGCTCCGTAGGCCTTGCGGCGCAGTCGACGGCTGGACGGGCGGTGGTTTATGTAATGCCGAACGCTCTGGCGAGTCCAGCCGCGGGAGACGCATCGCAGGTGGTTGTGGATTCTGCTCACAACGGTAAAGAGCCGCAGGTGGCGATGATTTATCAGGAGTTGCAACACCGGAAAGAGTGTCAGGGGTTCGCGGAAAACATGATGAAGGAAAAAGCGGACTACCTCCTCCTCCTGCAACATGGCGGTGGCAGAGGAAACCGTTGGGCGGTTTCGAATAAGGACGGAGAGGTTATCGCTTCGGGACAGTCGGTCAAGCTGGGCAATTCGGTGAAAGATGCCTGTGTAGCGATGGCCAAAGACTGGCAGCAGCATGGGAGTCTGCGAAGCAGCCGGTAGCTCTTCACTGACAGGGTGGTTTGGCCGTCCAACGAAATTAGGCCAGCGTGTACTTCCCCCGCTCAATCACCTTCTGCGCGATTTGGCGGCGCAGTTCGATGGTGTTGAAAGGTTCGTATTTTGCCAAGCGGCGCAGGATGGCCAAGTGCGTGCGCAGCATATCGCCTTCGGCTACCGCGGCGATGATCTTGCGCGCGGCAGCTTCAACTTTCTCCATCGCCTGCGACAGGTAAACGCGGGTCATGGCGATCGACAAAGCTGCGCTGCTTTCGCCCTTGTTCTCCACGATCTTCTGCGCCCGCAGAACCGCTGACTCCATGGCGTAGGTTTCGATCGTCATGTCGGCGATCGCACCCATGATTTCCTGCTGATCTTCGATGGCCTGCATATACTTCTGGGTAGCGGCTCCGGCAGCGAACAGCCCGAGTTTCTTGGCTTGTCCCACCAGCTTGCGCTCGTCGGAGAGAGGGCCTTCCATGTCTTCGCCCTGCGAGGGGCCGGAGAGCACTTCGTCCATCAGCTTCTTGATGGCCGGCATCAGCGGCAGTTGGCCGCTCATCGCCCGCTTGAGCAGAAATCCGGTGATGATGAGCCGATTGATTTCGTTTGTGCCTTCGAAGATGCGGTTGATGCGGGCATCGCGGTAGGTGCGCTCGGCGGGATATTCCTCGACAAAGCCGTAGCCGCCATAAATCTGCACGGTCTCATCGACCACATAGTCGATCATCTCCGAGCCCCAGACTTTAATGATCGAGCATTCGACGGCATACTCCTCGATGGCCTTGCGGGTCTCTTTCATCGCGTCCGCGCCCGACTTGTCTATCTCGCCGAGCGCCACATCCATCATGCCGACGGTGCGATAGACGAGCGATTCACCGGCATAGATCAGCACCGCCATGTTGGCCAGCTTCTCGCGCACCAGACCGAAGTCGGCGATGACTTTGCCGAACGCCTTGCGCTGCCTGGCATATCCGATGGCATTTTCAATGGCCACCCGCGCGCCGCCTACGCACATCGCACCCAGTTTGAAACGTCCGACATTCAGAATGTTGAAAGCAATGACATGGCCTTTGCCGATTTCGCCCAGCAGGTTCTCCACCGGAACTTTGCAGTCATTCAGAATGATGGGGCAAGTCGAAGAACCGCGAATGCCCATCTTGTGCTCTTCGGCGCCAACGGAAAAGCCGGGAAAAGTCCTCTCCACCAGGAATGCCGTGAACTTCTCGCCGTTCACCTTGGCAAACACCGTGAACAAGTCGGCAAAACCGGCGTTGGTAATCCACATTTTCTCGCCGTTCAGGATGTAGTCTTTGCCGTCCGGGGAAAGCTCGGCACGGGCGCGGCAATTGAGCGCATCCGATCCGGAAGAAGCCTCGGAGAGAGCATAGGCGCCGACGATCTCGCCCGCCGCCAGCCTGGGCAGATATTTCTTTTTCTGCTCCTCGGTACCGAAATACACAATGGGCAGAGTGCCGATGCCGGTGTGTCCGCCCCAGGTGGTGGCGAAGCCCGCATATTTGGCAATATGGTCCGCGATCACGGCGGCGGTGACTTTATCCATTTCCAGACCGCCGTAGGCTTCGGGAATTTCCACTGAACTGAGTCCCAGTTCCCCGGCTTTTTTCAGCAAGTCGCGCGTGACCGAAAAGTCCTTGTGCTCGATCTTCTCGACGTTCGGAATAATTTCGTTCAGGGCGAATTCTTCCGTCGTCTGCCCGATCAGCTGGTGCTGTTCCGTGAAATCTTCGGGCGTGAATACTTCGTCGGGACGGCGCTCCTCGAGGAGAAAGCTGCCGCCGGTGATTCTCGTCTTAGGTACCGCGGTTGTCGTTGCCATTGAACTCTTTCTTAACCAACAAAGGACACACTTCGACTTCGCTCAGGGCAGGCTCCGGTACACAAAGGGTTAAGACCACAGGTTCTCCCTTGTGGTCTATCACCTTTTACTTCCATCCCGTGCCGTTGACGAAGCGTTTGATGCCGTCCTTCAAATGCACAACATTGAAGTTTATAAGCAGTCCGATGGATTTGCCACTGAGCTTGAGGTACGAAAGTATCTGTGCCAGATGTACCGGCGAGATGCCGTCAACCGACTTGATTTCCACGATCACCAAGTCCTCAGCTACCAAATCCATGCGATAGCCCAGTTCGAGCTTGATCCCCCGATAAACCACGGGCAGTCCCATTTGGGTTGCAGAGCGGATCCCAGCCTGACCCAGCTCATGCTGGAGACAGGCTGTGTAAGTGCTCTCCAGCAATCCCGGACCAAGCTCAGTATGAACCCTCATTGCGGCGGTAATCACCGCGTGGCTGACTTCGTTGGCAGAGATTCTTTGTATTGATGCCGTGGCCATAGGTTGACCTCCAGCATCCATGGTCTGCAATCGCTCAAGGCATTTCCAGGTCGGATGTCACAACGGCGGAAAAATCATTAACCACGAAGGACACAAAGGTTCACAAAGGGAAACCCCCGCTGCATCCTCATATCACGTCCATGCTGTTGGGATTTTCTTCGTGTACCTTCGTGTCCTTTGTGGTTAAGGGTTTTAGAGCCTCTCGAAGATGCCCGCCGCGCCCATGCCTCCGCCCACGCACATGGTCACCAGGCCATATCGAGTCTTGCGACGCTGGAGTTCGCGAATAATGGTTGCCGTCAGTTTCGCTCCGGTACACCCCAGCGGATGCCCCAGAGCGATTGCACCGCCGTTCGGATTTACGCGTTCCGGATCGAGCCCGCCTTCCTGGATCACCGCCAACGACTGTGCTGCAAAAGCCTCGTTCAATTCGATCACGTCGATGTCCGCGAGTTTGAGCCCAGCCAGCTTCAGTGCTTTGGGAATGGCGAACACCGGGCCGAGACCCATCTCTTCCGGCTTATAACCGGCAGTAGCAAACGAAACGTAGCGCGCCAGCGGCTGGATGCCAAGGGCCTTTGCCCGCTCGGCAGACATGACCACCGCCGCCGCCGCGCCGTCGGACATCTGCGACGAATTGCCGGCGGTCACCGTGCCTTTTACGTGAAATGCAGGCTTCAGCGCCAGCAGCGCCTCGAGTGACGTGTCGGCACGCGGCCCCTCGTCCACTTTGAAAACGATCTCCTGGCGCTTCGGCTTGGCACCGTTCGGCGTAGTGAAGCTCACTGGCACAGGAACCGTTTCTTCCTCGAACTTGCCAGCCTGAATCGCCGCTACCGCCTTCTGGTGGCTGCGCAACGAGAACTCGTCGGCCTGCTCGCGAGTGATTCCGAAGCGCTGCGCCACGCGTTCAGCGGTCAGTCCCATGGAAAGGTAAGCTCCGGGATTGTGGTCGACCAGCCACGGGTTGGGCGAAATCTTATTGCCGCCCATGGGGATCATGGACATGGACTCGGTACCGCCGGCGACGATGACTTCTGCTCCCCCGGTCGCAATGCGGTCCGCCGCCAACGCAATCGCCTGCAGCCCCGAAGAGCAGAAGCGGTTGATGGTGAGTGCCGACACCTCCACCGGCAGTCCAGCACGCAACGAGGCGATGCGAGCGACGTTCATCCCCTGCTCGGCCTCGGGCATGGCGCAACCCAGGATGACGTCTTCGATCTCTTTCGGGTCCAGCTGCGCTACACGATCAAGCGCACCCTTAATCGCAATGGCACCCAGTTCGTCGGGACGAGTAGCGCGGAGCGTGCCTTTGAAGGCTCGCCCTACCGGAGTGCGAACGGAGGAAACAATGACGACTTCACGCATAACAAAACCTCTCAGCTATCTTAGATCGATGATTGACGGTTTTCGATGGAATGATTACGGCTTTGCCCAATCCTGCCACGCTAGACCCTTCACGCGAGAGAATTCGGAGACATTTGCTGTAACCAGGGTGAGTTGGCGGGCCAGCGCCTGCCCTGCGATCAGGAGGTCGTAAGCGCCAATGGGTTTGCCGGAGACTTCGAGAGCGGCTCGGATTGAGCCTGCAACACGTGCGTCGTCGTCGTCGAAGAGAAGCACCGTGACCGGACCTGCCAGAAAAACTTCCAGGCGTTGAGTATTTCCTTCCGGGCGTGCGCTCTTGGCCACCCCATACCACAGTTCGAACATAACCACTGCGGAAATATAGACTTGTGCGCCGCCGCCAATTGCCTTCTGGAAACGGCCGCGGACCGATGCCGGCATGCCGTTGATCAGGGCAATACAAGCGTTGGTATCGAGTAGGTAGCTCACTTGAAGAGTTCGCGCTTCGGGGCGGCTGGCTGGCGGCCACGACGCGGGAACGGCTGGGAGCTCAGCTCATCGAGTTCGTGAAACCATTCCCCGGGGCTTTGGATCAGGGGCTGAAGAAGCACTCCCTGAGCTACGCGACGGATGCGCACACGGTCTCCCTCAAAACGAAACTCCCGCGGCAATCGCACCGCCTGGCTACGTCCGTTCTGGAAAAGTTTGGCGATGTCGGTTTTGGGCATGACGGGATGGTCCTCCATCCAGTGAGTATATACCAATCATATATATCACGTAAAGGCGGTTCTTCATACATTCGCCATTTGACGTGTGTAACGTGTGTCGTTACACTATACACAGTAATCAATAACTTCCGTCATCGGGCGTGGAGGGAATTTTCCGCACCGGATCGAAGGCTGGGATTCAGCCGAAGCACGCGGCCAAGCTGCGCCTGCAATTGTTTGCCCTCGACCATGCCAGGCAGGCGGGAGACATGAATGCTCCGGGATGGAGACTGCATCGCCTGGCCGGGGAACTTAAAGACCACTGGTCGGTCAGCGTTAGTGGAAACTGGCGTCTAACATTCAAGTTTGAAGGCGAGGACGCGATTCTGGTTGACTGTCAGGACTATCACTAGGAGGCCTGCCATGCGCATGCACAATCCACCTCATCCCGGCCTGGTTCTCCGCGAATATCTTGGCGACCTGGCCGTGTCCGCAGCAGCGGCACATCTGCGGGTTACGCGCGTGACGCTGTCGCGTGTCCTGAACGGCAAGGCAGGAATCTCCGCCGCCATGGCCATCCGGCTGGCGGCTGCTTTGGGCACTACACCGGAACTCTGGATGAATATGCAATCGCAGTATGACCTGTGGCGGGCACGGCAAGCCCGGCAGCCTGCGGTGCGACGGTTCGCGCATGTCGCGGCTGGCTCCGTCTCAATTGGATAGAGAAGAAGCACTCGCCTTTCGAAGACCGCAAATGGCGGGAGCCGCAAGTAGGCGCTTCAACTGCACTCGACTTTCGCCTAAAAGCAAACCGGGCCGTTTCCGGCCCGGCGCATCAACCTGTCCAGCTATCAGGCTAATTATCGGCGGTTGCCCTTCCGACAGTCAACATTACTTAGGGAGCCCGCCCTGTCCAGAGGCTCCCGGGGCAGCTTCCCTACCAAACGAGGGAGGCTGTGGACCCGGCGGGATTCGAACTCGCACCTTCCAGCTGGACAGGCTGATGTGCTGCCATTACACCACGGGCCCGAGTCCAACCTACCAAACGCCAGCTGTCACTGAGAAGGTTGATGGTCACAAAAGGCTGATCGCAATCCCAATCCGGGAACGCCGGGCCTTAGTCCGACGCGAAGTCGTCAACTCCTCAACGTTTTTCTTGTCGTCAGCGTGAACGAAATCCACCCTCTTCTCCGGCAGTACTTCACTCCTCCGCGGATGCATCGCCAATCAGCGCTTCGCCCCACTCTTCGGCTTCTGCTTCGTGCTGGGAGTCGCTTGCCATTTCGCGGTATCTCTCAAGCAGTTCATCCGGGCCGCCCATACTGAGTTCATCCACCTTGTCCTCCAGTCCGCAGCAGGGTGACCGCTTCTAATTCCGCAGCGTCTTCCCCGTCTTGAGCGTGTACTGAATCCGCTCCTGGGTCTTCTTCTCGCCGCACAACGACTTAAACGCTTCCCGTTCCAGATCGAGGATATACTGCTCACTCACCGGTGTGCCCGGCGAAACATTGCCTCCGCACAAGACTTCCGCGATCTTGTTCCCGATCTTGACTTCGTGTCCGCTGATGTAACCGCCCTGGTGCATGAGGTAAACGCCCATTTTCAGCATGGCAAGAATGTTCTCCCCCGGCGCGGGCAGGGCAGTGCGGGGCTGGGGCGGGGCGTATCCGGCGCGGACCAGTTCCAGGGCGCGCGCCTTGGCGTCGCTCAGCACACGTTCGCGGTTCATGGTGATGACGTCGGAATCCGACAGGAAACCCAGGCCGCGGGCTTCGTGGGCTGAGGTTGCCACCTTCGCCGTGGCAATGGTCTCGAAGGCCTTCTTGATCGCTTCCGTGAGTTCGACCGACTCGCCGCGCCCTCCTAGACGAATCGACTCGGCGCTGTCGATCGCACGCAGCAGCATCTCTTTGCAGCCTCCGCCGCCGGGCAGCAAGCCCACGCCTACTTCCACCAATCCGGTGTAGAGTTCCGCGTGCGGCTGGCGAGCCGGAGCATGCAGAGAGATTTCCGTACCGCCTCCGAGGCACAGACCGAAGGGCGCCGCCACTACCGGTTTGGGCGAGAATTTGATGGCCTGGGTCATACCCTGGAACTGGCGAATGACCAGATCTACATCGTCCCATTCTTCTTCCTGCACGGACATGAGCAACAGCATGAGGTTGGCGCCGACCGAAAAGTTAGCGGCGTCATTGCTGATGACGAAGGCATCGAAGCTGTCCCCCGGTCCTCCCGGCTTGAGGGTCTGGGAGATGAGCTGAATAATGTCGGCGCCGATCGAGTTCATCTTGGAATGAAACTCGAGGCAGGCCACGCCGTCGCCGAGATCGACCAGCGATGCACCCGAGTTTTTCTTCACCACACCGTTCGATTTCTTGGCGACTTCGACCGACCACACTCCGGCAGGCACGTGAACCGGTTCCCAGTTCCCGGTTCCCAGTTGCCAGAAAGCGCGTCCGGAGGCAGCTTTAGGGTCATCGGTGTACCAGGATTTCTTACCTGAGGCCAGCAGCTTTTCGGCGTTCGCTGCGATCACTCGCCCTTCTTTTTTCATGCGCTCGACGGTAGCTTCCACGCCGGCGGCATCCCACAACTCGAAGGGGCCCAATTCCCAGTTGAATCCGAGGCGCATGGCGCGATCGATTTCGACGATGGAATCGGAGATCTCCGGAACCCGATTGGCGGAATAAGTCCACAAATCCGCCAGCGCCGACCACAGAAATTGGCCGGCCTTATCCCCCTTCTTCGGTCCGCTTCCATCCATTCCCAGCAAGAGACGGAGGCGGGCTCCGGTTTCTTCCACATTCTTCGCCATGTCGAGCGTCGGGAACCTGGGCTTCTGGCGCGGATGGTATTCCAGCGTTTTCCAGTCGAGCGCCAGGCGGTCGTCGTCTTTGGCTCTCTTGTAGAAGCCGCCTTTGGTCTTGTCGCCCAGCCATTTGCGTTCCAGCATCTGGCGGATAAACTCCGGCAGTTTAAGATCGCTGCGTTCGTCGTGTACGTTCTGGATCATGTTGGCGACGACATGGCCAAGTATGTCGAGGCCAACCAGATCAATGGTGCGGAAGGTCGCCGATTTCGGCCAGCCCACGGCCTGGCCGGTGAGAGCGTCTGTTTCTTCGACGGTGAGGCCCATCTCCTGCATCAGGCGCATGACGTTGAGCACGGAAAAGGTGCCGATGCGATTGCCGATGAAGTTGGGCGTGTCCTTGGCGAAAACCACCCCCTTGCCGAGGCGGGTGTCGCAGAAGTGCGCGATGGCGTCGATGGCAGTTCGATCCGACTCCGGGGTGGGGATGAGTTCCAGCAACCGCATGTAGCGCGGCGGATTAAAAAAGTGGGTGCCAAACCACGCCCGCCGGAAATCCTCGGAGAATCCTTCGGCGATCTTACCCACGGGCAGGCCGCTGGTGTTGGTCGTGATCACAATTCCCGGCTTGCGGATCGCCTCAACTTTCTTCAACAGCGCTCGCTTAATCTCGAGGTTTTCCACCACGGCTTCGATGATCCAGCCCACTTCGGTGAGTTTCTTCAGGTCGTCCTCGAAGTTGCCAACGGTAACCAGCCCGGCAAGCGCCGGGTCCATGAAAGCGGCGGGTTTGGATTTGCGGGCAGCTTCGAGTCCAGCAGCAGCAAGTTTGTTGCGAGCAGGCCCGTCGGCATCGGGCGGAACAATGTCCAACAGAAGGCTGGGGACGCCGGCGTTGGCGAAGTGAGCGGCAATGCGGGCACCCATGGTGCCGGCGCCCAGGATGGCAACTTTGCGAATCTGTTTCATGAAGGAGTGACTCCGCGATGGAGACGCAGGTCCGCGCGTCCCTGCACTGAAGCGTTCAAGGAGAAACAAGACATGGAGGCTTGACCCTCAAAGTTTAGCTGTCGCACGGTCGTCTTTGCCAGTCTGATCGCACAGCGCAGGGTGATTGGGTTTTGGGAAAAAGCCGCAGAAAAGACGACGGGCGCGTACCGTAAGATGTGGGGTGAGGATGGCAACGGTACGCGCCCTTTTAAGTTGATCTGATGCTAGGCGAACCGCGTCTCAATGTCAAGCTAAATCTTTTGTAATCAATAGTTTATTGCAAACTTAGGATCACAACTCCGGCGCGTCCGCAAGGGCGTGGATCACACATCAGTGTGACGCTCACCTGGCCGGCGCGAGCGCGGGATGCGGCCCGGACTACCTTATTTTGGGGCGCCAGTTTGTTATCCTGATAGGGACCATCCAAGCGAGGCTGTAACCTTTCATGTCAAACCCCGGCGTTCCGGAATCACCCACCGCAAGCGAATCCAACGAGTCATTCAGCGACATTTTTTCCCAGTACGAAAAGAGCCGGTCACGCAAACCGCCGGAGTCCGGAAAAGGCCGGGAGGGCACGGTGGTGGCCGTAACGGCCGATTCGGTGCTGGTCGATATCGGATTCAAGACCGAAGGAATTCTTCCGTTGGCCGCGTTCCAAAGCACCGGCAAGACGGTGAAGGCGGGCGACAAACTCGTGGTCTCCGTCAAGGGCCGCGACCCGGAAGGCTATTACGAACTAACCCAGGGCAGGATCGAGCGGCCAAAGGACTGGGCAGCGCTGGAGCGGGCGTTTGCCGAGAAGACGACCATCGTGGGCACAGTGACCGCCGTGGTCAAAGGCGGATTGAGCGTGGATGTGGGCGTGCGCGCCTTTATGCCGGCTTCGCGCAGCGGAGCGCGTGACGCCGCCGAAATGGAGAAGTTGGTCGAACAGGAGATCCGCTGCCGGATTACCAAGCTCGATGTGACCGAAGAAGACGTTGTTGTAGATCGCCGGGTTATCGCTGAAGAAGAAGAACGCGCGACCAAAGACCGCCGCTACTCGGAGGTTCAGCCGGGAGAAACGGTGCGCGGCACGGTCCGCAGCCTGACCGATTACGGTGCTTTCGTCGATATCGGTGGCGTGGACGCACTACTGCACGTAAGTGACATCTCCAGAAGCCGGGTCAGCAAGCCGGCCGACGTACTCTCGGTGGGGCAAGAGGTTGACGTCAGGGTGCTGAAGATTGATCCCGAAAAGCGGCGCATTTCCGTCGGCATGAAACAACTGGAACCGGATCCATGGGACTCGCTGGCCGAAAAGTACAAGCCGGGCGAGCGGGCTCACGGCACGGTAACACGCGTTCTCGATTTCGGCGCGTTTGTTGAACTGGAGCCCGGCATCGAGGGCTTGATTCACGTCTCGGAAATGTCGTGGGCCAAGAAGATCAGAGCAGCGAGCGATGTAGTGAAGCCGGGTGACACGGTGGATGTGGTGATTCTGGGTGTGAGCCAGGGCGAGCGCCGTGTCTCGCTTGGCCTCAAGCAGGCGCTGGGAGATCCGTGGGCCGAGGTGGGGCAGAAGTTTCCCGTGGGCTCCGCGATCGAAGGTCCAGTCACCAGCATCACGAAGTTCGGGGCTTTTGTGCAACTCGCGGAAGGCATCGAGGGCATGATTCATGTCAGCGACATGAGCGCCGAAAAACGCATCAATCATCCCCAGGACATGCTGAGGGTCGGGCAACTGGTTAAAGCGCAAGTGCTCGAGGTCGATCCCGAAAAACGGCGAGTCAAGCTGGGGATGAAGCAACTGGTCCCCACCAGCATCGAGGAATACATGGCGGAACGGAAAAACGGCGACGTTGTCTCGGGCCGGGTGATTGAGCTGTCCGGCGCTCAGGCACGTGTGGAACTCGGTGAAGGCATTCAAGCGACATGCCGGATCAGGGTCGATACTATTGCTAAGGACTCATCGGAGAAGGCTGCTCCCGGGGCGAAGGCCGATCTCACGTCCCTGACTTCCATGCTGCAAGCCCGCTGGAAGGGCAGCGCAGCGCCGGGACCCGTCAAACCCGAAGAAATCCGCGCTGGCCAGGTTCGCAGTTTCCGCATCACCAAGCTCGATCCAGCCACCAAAAAGATTGAGCTGGAACCGGCGGGATAATTCACGGGAAGTCCCCCGCCAATCAGCGATTCGAAGCCACACTTCCCGCACTTGCCATCTCGGTGCGGAACTTCGCCGCCTGTTCCGGTTCCTTCAGGGCGACGTACTCTTCGACCAAGTCCTCCCTTGCTTTCACCAGCCAGCTTGCGTTGGGATCCATGTGCTTGATCAGGATGTCGTATCCGGCGCGGCTCTCGGCCTCCGCCTCCGCATATCGCCTTTGGGGAAGAATTGCGTTGCCCAGCCGTATGCGCGCAATTCCCACCAACTCGTGATCAGCAGAGAGAGTCACGGCGTACATGCGGAGCGCTTCCCGAAATAAGCTCTCCGCCTGCGGGTATTTCTTTTCCGCGACGCACACTCCCGCCAGGTTCGACAGCGCAATCCCAATGTAGTAGTGCTTCCCGGCGTACACCGAGCGATAGATATCTGCCATGCGCTGAAAATCTGCCTCGGCCTCGTGCAGCTTGCCTTGCTGCTGCGCCAACCTGCCAAGCTCGTTCAGCGTATGGGCGACCCGTGGGTGGACTTTTCCATAGGCGTGCTCCTGGATGACCAGCGCCTCTTGCAGTAAGTTGGCGGCTTCGTCCGGCCGCTTTTCGCTGACCAGACTGCGAGCCAGATGGGTCATGGCCGAGGCGGTCTCAGGATGGTTCTTGCCATAAAAACCCTGTGTGATGTCGAGCGCCTCCCGCTGATACTTCTCGGCTTCCGGATAATGGCCCTGCTCATACTGGATAGCGCCCAGATTGATAAGATCGTTCGCAACTTGGGGATGACGCTCTCCGTAAATTCGACGGTCCGTTGCCAAAACACGCTGGTTGATCGAATTCGAAATGTCGTAGTGGCCGGCGTAGAACTGTGAATTCGCGAGCTCGCTCAGAGTCGCTCCCAGATCAGCTTCCGATGCACCGGGCGCCGATTGCAAACGTGATGCCTCTTCAAGCACTTGAATGGCCTGGTCATACTCGCCGCGATTCTCCAGGATGGTTCCTAACGCAGCCGTCGCCTTTCCCACCGCTGGATAGCCGGGCGGCACATGCCGCATTGTCATTTCCAGACCCTGGCGAACCAGCTGTTCGGCCTCCTCCAGCTTTGCCTGGTCCGAGCGCAATTGACCTAGCGCCACCAGGCTTTCCGCCACTTCCGCGCTGTCGGCGCCGAACAATGCCTTGCGTCGTTCAAGTGCCAGGCTCAATAGCGAGTCCGCGCGGTCCAGCTTGCCCATCTGCTCATAGATTCCGCCCAAAGTCCCATAGATTTCGGCCTGAATCTTGGGAACACCACTCAGGCTTTGAGCCTCCAGTACGCCGCGGTCGACCAGGGTCACCACCCGCAGATCATCCGCCGGTCCGGCTTCCGCGTCGCCTCCCTGGAAAAGATTGGTCATGAATTTCTGAATGCGCTGCGTCCGCGCTGCTTCGGCCAAGGCAGCATTGCGGGCACGGGTCAGGCGGACGGTAAAGAAAACAACCAGTCCGACAACCAGGCTGAGCACCAAGACGGTAGCCGCAACCGCTCGTCGATTGCGCCGGACGAACTTGGCCGTCCGGTAGCGCAGCGTGTCCGGCCGTGCTTCAAGAGGCTCAGCGTTCAGATAATGATCAACATCGCGCATCAACGCTTCCACCGAGCGGTAGCGGCGCTGAACATCTTTATGCATGGCGGTAAGGCAGAGCACGTCGAGATCAGTCCAAGCGGTTCCGCTCACCGACGACGCATGCGAGTTCACATCGGCATTGGCCCGTTTGATTCGGCTGACGACTAGGGACGGCTTGCCCGGCTCATGCTCCGTAATGATCGTTGCCGCCTCTGCCGGGGTCAGATTGGATAGATCGAACGGAAGCTGGCCGGTCAACAGCTCAAACAGGATCACTCCCAGGGAATAAACGTCGGTGCCGACTCCGATTCGATCGCCGCGAATTTGCTCGGGAGCCGCGTACGCTGGCGTCATCAGCCTGAGCCCGGTCATGGTCTGGTCGGCTGGCAGATCAAGGCTCTCCAATTGCTTGGCTATGCCGAAGTCCAGCAAGCGGACCGTGCCGTCGCTTTTCACCAGGATGTTGGACGGCTTGAGATCGCGGTGGATGACGGCGTGACCGTGCGCGTGCTCGACTGCTTCGCACACCGAGCGAAACAGTCGCAGGCGATCTTCGATTGAGCACTGTCGTTCCCTGCAGAACCGGGTGAGGGGAACGCCCTCGACGTATTCCATCACGAACCAGGGAGTTCCGTCGTCAAGAGTCGCGGCGTCGTAAAGGCGCGCGATGGAGGGATGGTTCAGCTGCGCCAGGGTGCGCTGCTCGATGGCAAAGCGCTCGCGACGAGCCGGAGAAATCCAGGCGTCGCGCAGAATCTTGATGGCGACTTCGCTGCCCAGATCTTTGCGTTCGGCCAGATAGACCACGCCCATCCCGCCTTCGCCCAGCAACTTCACAACCCGGTAAGGACCGAATTCTTTGAAAGGCAGGGTGGAATCGGCTTCGCCAAACATTTCTTGCGCAACGTTAGCCACACCGCCATCAAGCAAAGAGTCGCTAGCGGAGTCCTGCCGCAGCATAGCCATCACCTCGGACAGGAGCTTTTCATCGTCGCCGCATGCCGCCTTCAGGAAGGCAGATTGCTCCGCCTGAGACAGGTCGGCTGCGCGATGAAATACCTCCTGGATTCGCTGCCAGCGCGCATCATCCATGGCCTGGTTCCTAATCAAAATGTGCCAGAGGCTTTTTCCCTCAACCCGCGCGGCGCAGCGTATGTCCCAGCCACGCCTTCGCTGCCCGCCAGTCGCGCAGAGTCGTCGCTTCGGAGATGCCGACCAAGTCGGCGATTTCGCGTATCTCCAGTCCTCCGAAAAAACGGCTTTCGACGATGGTTGCCTGGCGAGGCGCAAGACGAGCCAGCTCGTCGAGAGCGGCGTCGAGCGCGAGCAGTTCCTCTTCGCGAATCGCGGTGCCTTCCACCGATTCGTCCAGAGTGACGAAGATGGCGTGCCCGTCTCCGCCCCGTTTGTAGGCGTGGCGGCGGCGGGCTGCTTCGATCAAGACTTGCCGCATGGCGCGAGCGGCAATGCGCTTGAAGTGTAAAGGAGAAGTGGCCGCAATCGGCGGCGAGTTTGACAACTTCACCCACGCTTCATTGACCAGCGCAGTGGGGCTGAGAGTATTGCTGGGATCGCCGCGCTTCACGCTGGAGGCCAATCGGCGCAACTCCTCGTAGGTCAAACTGAAGAGCTGGTCGAGTGACCGCCGATTTTCGGAGATCGTATCTGTCCCGTCGTGCCTGAAAGCAGTTTCCGGACGGAGATTTCGCGGCATGATGACGGGTTTCCTCGAGCCTTTGCGCAATGCGTAGTGGAGACCACTGTGGGGCCTCCGATAGGGGGAAGGAAGGGCGTATCGGTCTCGCCCGATTTTCCGAATGCTATCAGTGATGGCCCATCGATGCAACTGAAGGATATGCAACTTTTTGCATCCGCCGTGCTGCTCCTCGGCTTTCTACGGTGGCCGGGCACGCAGACCAGGAAGCGGGGCAAAGTGTTGCGCGACACCAGCAAGGGACCCGGCTTGCTCATCATCGAAGGCCAGCAATATCCCTTTTCACTAAGCGATTTGTGGAAGTCCGACCAGCCACCGAAGATCGGCATGATCGTGGAAGCAGAATTCAACCGGGACGGGCAGATCGTCGCCATACGCACCGTGCCTGCGGAACCTGGTCCGGCGTCATTGGCAAGACCGGCAAGTTGAAATGGATAGCGAAAAACGGAAAACGAGACAGAGGAGAATCTTTATGAAGAAGGCTTACGGATCGCGAGCGCGGGTATTGGCAGTCCTCATCGTCATGGTCGCGGCGGTCGCTAGCACAGTTCACGCCCAGACCTTTGCCAATATCCCGGCGCTGTCTTTCACCGGGGTCGCCGGCGGGGCCAATCCTCTGCCTCAAGTAGTGACCGTTACCAGCACCGGCGCGCAGATGGCTTTCAGTGTCACGCCCTCCACTGCCAGCGGCGGCAGTTGGCTTACGGCCAGCCCTACGGGTGGCGGATGCTGCGTTACGCCTGAAGGCGTCACGGTTTCCGTCAACACAGCCTCCCTGACCGCCGGAACTTATATGGGGCAGATCATCTTCGCCGAATATTCCGCAGGGACGCCAGCTATCATCGTTCCCGTGACTCTCACGGTGGCGCCCGAGAGCGGGACATTCTTTGGCGATGTGGCTGGCCAGGCAAGCTTCTCGATGGCGCCCGGCGGCGGCACTCCGCCATCGCAGGCAATACAGATCACAAACGGGGGAACCGGAGCTCTCTCGTGGACCGTAACCAAGAGCACCGCCGACGGCGGCAACTGGCTCAAGGTCCCCGTCACCTCGGGCACCGCACCCTCGATGGTTTCCGTCGGAATTACTCCCGCATCTCTACCTGGAGCCGGATCGGTCGCCGGTACCTATGTGGGGCAGCTGTTGTTTCAGACTACTGGTAGCAGCGTCACCGTCCCAGTGAGTGTGACCGTGGAGAGCAATACGTTCGCCCAGGTCAATCCCATCAGTTTCACCATGCCCCAAGGCGGGGGAACACTGCCTCAGGTTCTGAGCATTGCGAGCACCAGCACGAACTTTGCCTTCAGCTCAGCGGTGCACACCGGGAGCGGCGGCAACTGGCTGACCATCTCCAACCCGGGTGGCGGGTGCTGTGTCACACCGGAGGCGATCACGGTCAGCGTCGACGACACCGTCGCCTCGGCACTAGCCCCGGGAATCTACGTCGGCGAAGTCGTCTTTCTAGAATATTCCCAAGATAATCGGGCGATGACCGTACCGGTTACTTTGACCGTTGCGGCGTCAGGCACAAAATTCTTCGACAGTCTCCCCGGTGCATTGAGTTTCTATCGCACCACAACCGAGACTCCAGCGCCGCAGGCCGTACCCATCCGGAACGGCGGAACCGGCACCTTGAAATGGACTGCGACGGGCAGCACGGCGGACGGCGGCAAGTGGCTGAAGCTGTCTGCTTCCAGCGGAACCGCGCCCTCAACTTTGACGGTGAGCATAGTCCCTTCGGCTCTGCCAGGCGCAGGCGCCACGACGGGAACCTTCGATGGCCAAGTGCTATTGCTGACGGGGAACGATGTGGTCACGATTCCAGTCAGCGTCGTAGTCGGCGCTAACGTTTTCGCTCAGGTAAATCCCATCGCTTTCACCATGCCCGAGGGCGGAAACGCCCTGCCGCAGGTGCTGGCGGTTGCCAGCACCGGCACGAACTTTCTCTTTAGTTCAGCGGTGTACACAGCGGTGGACATCTCACCGAACACCCCCTGGCTGACTCTCTCCGACCTGGGCGGCGGGTGCTGCGCCACGCCGGAAGTCCTTACGGTCGGCGTCGACGCCTCTACGCTGGCCGCTGGTGTCTATACCGGAGAAGTCGTGCTCAAACAGTACTCTCAGCAAACCATGGGGCTGACCGTGCCGGTAACTTTGACTGTCACCGCATCGGGCTCCGGCGCCGTCTTCGACAGCTTGCCCGGTCAAATGAGCTTTTCTCTTGCCACAGGCGCAGGCGCGCCGGGGGCTCAGAACATCCAGATCAGAAATGCGGGAACCGGCACCTTGAACTGGACCCTGTCGACCAATACGGCCGACGGCGGCAAGTGGTTGAGCGCGTCCGCCCGCAGCGGCACGGCGCCTTCCACCGTCAGTGTGTCGATCAATCCTAGCGCCCTGCCATCCAACGGATTGGTGGCCGGGACCTTCAACGGGCAAGTTGTGTTGCAGACCACGGGTGACCAAGTGACCATTCCGGTCAGCGTCACGGTGGGAGCCAATGTTTTTGCGCAAGTGAATGCCATCAACTTCACTATGGTTCAGGGCGGCGCGAACCCGCTGCCACAGATCCTGGACGTGGCCAGCACGGGCACCAATTTCCTCTTTAGTTCGGCCGTGTACACCGCATCGGGCGGCAACTGGCTGACTATCTCCAACCTGGGCGCAGGGTGCTGCGCCACGCCCGAAGCCATCACCGTGAACGTCGTCAACGCCTCCACGCTGCCTGCGGGAACTTATATGGGCGAACTCACGTTCACCCAGTATTCCCAGCAGACGATGGGGCTGACCGTGCCGGTTACTCTGACCGTCGAGCCGGCAAAGTCCGCCTTCTTTGATACCTTGCCTGGACAGATGAGCTTCTTTCTCCAGGCGGGGGGCACGGCTGCTTCCCAAACTGTACAGGTCCGCAACGCCGGAACCGGAACCTTGAACTGGACGGTGCAAGGAAGCACTGCGGACGGCGGCGCTTGGTTGACCGTATCTCCCGGTAGCGGGAAAGCGCCCGCCACCGTGACCGTCTCCGTGGTTACCCAGAACCTGCCGGGTCAAGGATTGACCGCCGGGACCTTCAACGGCCAACTGGTGTTCACGGCTGCGGGTGACACGGTTACGATTCCCATTGGTGTAGTGGTTGGGCCTAACGTCTTCAGGCAACTGAATGCCATCAGTTTCGTCATGCGCGAGGGCGGCGCAAACCCGTTGCCGCAGATCCTGCCAGTGGTGAGCGCGGGAACGAACTTCCTCTTTAGCTCAGCGGCGTACACCGCAACTGGCGGCAACTGGCTGAGCATTTCCAACCTGGGAGCCGGGTGCTGCGCAACGCCGGAAGCCATCACGGTCAGCCTTAACGCTTCCGTCGCTTCCACGCTGCTCCCGGGAACCTATACAGGTGAAGTAACCTTCGTCCAGTATTCCCAGAGAACCATGCTGATGACGGTACCAGTAACCCTGACCGTAGTGGCGTGCGGGCCCTTCTTCGACAATATCCAGGGTCAGATGGGTTTCTCCTTTGTGCCTAGCACTGGCAATCCACCGTCCCAGACCGTGCACATCCGGGCCGCGGGATCCGGTACCTTGAGTTGGACCCTTACCAAGATGACCTCCGATGGCGGTAACTGGCTGACGACATCCTCGACCAACGGAAATGCGCCATCGACGGTGACCATAGGAGTGAAGACAGCGTCTCTGCCAGGAGGCGGACTGACTGCGGGGACTTTTACCGGCGAGTTGGTATTCAAGGCACCAACCGGAAATGTCACGATTCCGGTGAGTGTGTTGGTGGGCGCGAATGTCTTCAGCCAGGGTAGTCCGCTGAACTTCAGCATGACACTGGGTGGCTCGAATCCACTGGCGCAGATAGTCGCGGTAACCAGCACTGGCACCAACTTTGTCTTCAGTGGCTCGGCGGCCACCGGGACCGGCGGCGCCTGGCTGAAGATTTCCCCTTCAGGCGGCGGGTGCTGCAGTACGCCATCCAACATTACCGCCACGGTGAGCGCTACCACGCTGCCCGCGGGGATCTACACCGGCCAAATTAGTTTCGTCCAATATTCCCAACAAACCATGGCGACGACGCTGCCGGTGATTCTCACTATCACCGATCCGCACATACCGGCTACCATCACGGCGACCGGCGGAACTCCGCAGAGCGCCACCGTTAACAAGAACTTCGCCAATCTTCTGGTGGCGACCGTGCAGGATGCCTCGGCTAACCCGGTGTCGGGTGTTCTGGTGACATTCAATCCGCCGACCAGCGGAGCCAGTGGGACCTTCGCCTGCGGGAACACCGCCGTCACCAACGCCTCGGGCATCGCGACGTCGCAAGTGTTTAAGGCCAACACGAAGTCGGGCAAATACACCGTGAACGCGACGGCGAATGCCCTCACCACCAGCCCGGGCTTCGCGATGACCAATAAAGCGGGACCGGCAGCTTCGATCACGGCCACTGCCGGAACGCCGCAAACCGCGACCATCAACACGGCTTTCGCCACGAATCTGGCGGCGACAGTCGAGGACGTCTACGGCAACCCGGTGTCCGGCAAAACGGTGACGTTTAGCGCGCCGGCCAGCGGCGCCAGCGGAACCTTCGCCGGCGGAGTGAACACGGCTAAGACCAGCTCGCATGGTGTGGCCACCGCCGCGGTCATTACGGCGAACACCACAGCGGGTGTATACACGGTCACAGCCAACATTGGGACGTTCACGACCAGTCCTGGTTTTACGCTGACCAATCAGGCGGGAGCGCCCGGGGCGATCACGACGACGGGGGGAACGCCGCAAACCGCGACCGTCAATACAGCCTTCGCGACAAACCTGTCGGTAACGGTGAATGACGCATTCGGTAATCCAGTGCCGGGAGCGACAGTAACCTTCAATGCCCCAGCCAGCGGCCCCAGCGGCACCTTCGCGGGCGGGGTGAACACAGCGATCACCGACGCTCAAGGCGCAGCTACCGCTGCCGTTTTCACGGCGAATACCACAGCGGGTAGTTACGCGGTCACCGCCACGGCGGGAGCCGTTACCACCAACCCCGGCTTTGCGCTGACGAATCAGGCGGGAGCGGCGGCGGCGATCGCGGCAACGGGAGGAACGCCGCAAAGCGCGACCGTCAACACGGCATTCGCGAAGCGGTTGCAGGCCACTGTGACAGACTCCTTCGGCAACCCCGTGGCAGGGGTCACAGTCACATTCAAAGCGCCGGCTAGCGGGGCCAGCGGGACGTTCGCCGGCGGCACGAATACGGCTACTGCTAAGACCACAGCGGCGGGTGTGGCCTCCGCGCCCGTCTTGACGGCCAATGGAACGACTGGAAGCTACACGGTAACCGGCAAAGTGGGGACGGTTACCACCAGCCCGGGCTACAAGCTGACAAATCTGGCGGCGGCGCAGTGATTGGGCTTGTGCCCAGTTGCGACAAGCGGTCGCTGTTACTGCTGAGGCGCCGAGACGAGTCTCGGCGCCTCAGCAGAGAAGTGACCTCGAGATATCCGACATGAACTTGTAAGATTCCCAATCCAACAAACCCCCATCATCGTCACACCGAAGGAACCTCTCCTCGCAAGCTCGTCGCGCATGGTCGGTCAACAGACTGTAGTTGGATATCTCAGTCGGCTGATTCGCGGCTCCCTTGCGCATGTTCCCCTGCTGCTACAATGCCCTCTTTCTTAGCATTTAAGAACTTCTGAAGCCACAAAGACGTATTTCCGGTGTGGTGTTGAGGCCCGGTTGCGACGGTAATTGAACGTTTCGTCCGGTGCGATACAGGAGTTCCGGGGAGTACTGGTTGGAAGACGCCCAACTCGCCGCCCTGTTAGTCCGTCGCTGTCTCGCCGGCGATGCTGCTGCCTGGGAGGAACTTGTCCAGCGCCACCACCGGCGGATCTACAACATCTGCTATCGTTTCGCGGGATCGGCCGATGACGCCCAGGACCTTACCCAGGAGGTCTTCATCAAGATGTACCGCACCCTGAATTCCTATGACGTCGGCAAGGGTGCATTTATGACCTGGGTAACGACCATTACCCGCAACCTGCTGGTCGACCATTTTCGTAAGACCAAGCAGGATCGGGTAACCGACTCGCTCGACGCCGCCCCCTCCGAACACGAAGATGCCCTGCCATTGAGCGAACAGATCGAAGACCAGGCGGCGGGTCCCGATGCCAGCGCTCAGAGCCAGCAGGTGGGGGAAACCGTCCACAAGGCGCTGCAAAGGCTATCGCCAGACTTGCGTGAAGCAGTGATTCTACGGGACTTACAGGACATGGACTATCGCGAAATTGCCACGGTACTGAAGGTACCGGAGGGAACCGTCAAATCCAGAATAAACCGCGGACGCGCGGAACTTGCGCGTTTGCTCCAACGTACATATAAACAGGTGATGTAATGGCAGCAGAACACCATAACGGTATGCAGTGCAGCGAGTTCGACGCGCTGCTGAGCGACGCCCTGGATCAAGTGCTGACCGGCCCCAAGGCGCAGGCCTTCGAGGCCCACGCCAAGACTTGTCCAGTTTGCGGGCCGCTGCTGGCCGAAGCTGAGATCGGCAGGCGCTGGCTGGAAAACCTGGTTGAGGTTGAGCCTCCAGCCCACCTGCTGCACAACATCCTGGCCGCCACCTCGGGCATCGACACGGTCCGTCTCCAAGGGCGCGCGCCGACAACCCCGGTCGGCGCTTCATGGTACGACCGCGTGACTAGCTGGGTCAGCCTGGCGGTGAACCCGGTGTTTGCCGTCGCCAAACAGCCTCGTTTCGCCATGTCCTTCGGCATGGCATTCTTCTCGCTCTCGATTTCGCTCAGTCTGGCCGGCGTCAAGCTGGACCAGATTCGCCCCGGAGATCTTCGTCCCAGCGCTATCCGGCGCAACTACTATGAAACCTCCGGAAAGGTTGTGAAGTATTACGAGAACATTCGCTTTGTATATGAGATGGAGTCCCGGTTGCGCGAATTCAAGCGCGCCACCACCCCCGCCGAACCTGCTCCAGAAAAGAAAGACAACAACCACAGAAACGACAATACGAGTGGACAGCCCAACCAAGAACAGGAACGCAACTACAGTCAGGGAGAGAGCCAGGTGATTCTGGCTTCCCTCCCCGACCGCCCGCCTGCAGTGACACTGGCCACACTCAGGAGGATTTCATGAACTGCGCCAACCATCCCGTAAACGCTGCAATTGCCTACTGCCGCACTTGCGGCAAACCACTCTGCGCCAGCTGCACCCGCGATGTGAAAGGCGTGATCTATTGCGAGAACTGCCTCGCCGAGCGTCTGTCCGGAGTGCAACCGGTTACGGCACAACCTTTAAGCGGAATCATTCCCGCCCCAGCCCCCATCGGGCCGAGTTCCGGGCCTAATCCCGCCGTCGCCGGAATTCTTGCCGGGTTCTTTCCCTTCGGTGTGGGTGCGGTTTACACCGGCCAATACGCCAAGGGTTTGGCGCATTTGCTGATTTTCGTGGGTCTGATTCTCGGTATGAATCAGGGCGATCCGTTGGACACCATCTGCGGGATCGCCTTCGCTTTCTTTTACGTGTGGCAGATCATCGACGCGGTTCGAACCGCCAAGGCTCTCCAAATCGGGCAACCGGCTCCCGATCCGCTCGGTCTGGGGCAGGCATTTGGCGCGGGAGAGAAAACCGATACTTCGAAGATTCCGGTAGCGGCGATTGTCCTCATCGGACTGGGTGCACTATTCCTGCTGCAAACTGTGGGCGTCTTCGAATTCAGCGTGGGCAGGGTCTGGCCGGTGCTGTTGATTTTCCTGGGAGTCTGGCTGTTCGCCAAACGCTGGGGTCTGGTCCCCTCGAATCGGGTCTATTCTCCCGCCAACCGCATGCGTGGACTGGTCGGACCGGTGGTGCTGGTGACCGTCGGGACGCTTTCGCTGATTGAAGACGTGGGCGGTCCGCGCTGGCACCGGACCTGGCCGGTGCTGCTGCTGGCGATTGGCATCACCAAACTTCTGGAACACCAGACGCCGCCTTCCCCTCCACCACCAGCCATGCCCAGCGGAACCGGGTCGGCCGGCACGAGCGGCGGCGAGGTTCAGGCCGTGAGCGAGGTAAGAAATGGCTAGTCCAGTGCAAGCTCCTCCACCTCGCCACCGACGCTCGATTTCCGGCCCGATCATTCTGATCTCGATTGGCATCGTCTTCCTGCTGGGTACCATGGGAATACTCAACTGGTCGAGACTCGGGCATTGGTTCGCGCACTACTGGCCAGTCATCCTCATCATTGCCGGCGTTATCAAGCTGATCGAATACCAGGCAGCGCAAAAACAAGGTACGCGGGCTACGGGGCTCGGGGCCGGCGGCATTTTTCTGATCATCATGGTGATCGTGGCGGGACTGATCGCCACCCAAGCCTCCCGCGTGGACTGGGGACAGCTGGGCGACCAGATCGACATCGGCGACACCGACTTCACCCTCTTCGGCCAGAAATATTCCTACGAAGATCAGCTCAAGCAGGATTTTCCCGCGGGCGCCAGTCTACGCGTGGTGAATCAGCGAGGCGCGGTCAATGTGACCGCCTCTGAGGACAACCAGATTAGCGTCTCCGTCCACAAACGGATCAATGCGGAAAGCCAGTCGGACGCCGACAAGTACAACTCCGGGACCAAGCCGCAAATTACGGTCAACGGAAATGTGGTGACTTTGAACGCCAACAATCAGGGCGCCGGAGAACACTGGGTCGACGCGGACCTGGACATTTCCATTCCCCGCAAGGCTGCGGTGAATGTCAGCACGCGTAACGGCGATGTCAGCATCGTCGGCCGCGACGGCGACTTGCAGATTTCCGCCCAGCATGGTGATGTCTCCGCGTCCGATGTCAACGGAAAAGTCAGTTTGAGTCTCGATCACAGCTCGGCCCGTGGGTCGCAGATCAGCTCCGACGTTTCCATCGAAGGGCGGGCCAACGATGTCTCGCTCGAGGACATCAAGGGTTCCGTCCACCTCGATGGGGAATTCATGGAGAGCGTAAAGTTGGCTAGAATCGCGCAGGCTGTGACCTTCAAGTCTTCGCGCACCGACATGTTGCTAGCCCGTCTCGATGGCGACCTGGACCTGGATTCCGGCGACCTGCAGGCCAATAACCTGTTGGGCCCGGTGCGGCTGACGACCCGATCCAAGGACATCCGCCTGACCGGCGTCTCTGGAGATGTGCGGGTGGAGAACGAGAACGGGTCGGTCGAATTGCACAGCAACAAGCTGGGAAGCATGCAAGTGGACAATCGCCAAGGCGACATCCAGGTCTACGTGCCGGATAAAGCCGGATTCCAGCTCGACGCGCGGGCCCGCGGCGGAGATGTCGAGACCGATTTCGACAGCCTGAAGGTAGATAACTCCAACGATCAGGCGATCGCGACCGGAAGCGTCGGCGGAGGCGGGCCGCGGCTGGTCCTCAACAATGAGCACGGCAGCATTGAGGTTCGCAAGGGTTCGTCCGCCACGGAAGAACCAGAGGCGCCGGCCCCCGCCAAAGCACCCAAAGTGCCGCGCACCCCGTCAACACCCAAGACCCCGACCGTGACGGAGAACTAACCTGAACTCGTGTAGGGCAGACACTCTTCTCCGCCGCCGTTGACGTTGATCCTAGTTATCGGCAATGCAATGTCCGGAAAAACTGTTATTTTCCCGGGGACAGGCTTTTCCGATCGCTTGGGCGCGGATAACTCCAAAACGAAGTCAAAGGCGGACAAGAGTGTCCGCCCCACACGTCAATCCGAGTCTCGGAGTCGTTTCAGAAACTCGCTGAGTTCCTGCGGCAGCGGCCGGGAAAACGACAGCCGCTCGTCGGTCCGCGGATGATGAAACTCCAAAGCCGTTGCATGCAAGAAGTTTCGCGATAAAGAAATGCCCGGCTGGTTCTTGCCACGAATTTCCCGAGGCGCACCGTATAGCGTATCGCCCACCACGGGATGCCCGAGCGAAGCCAGATGCACCCGAATCTGGTGGGTGCGGCCAGTATCAATGCGCAGCTCGAGCAGGGTAAATTTACCGTAGCCGGCATCAATCCGTTCCTTCACCTGGTAGTGCGTGATCGCATCCCGTCCACCCGAACCGCGCGTGGTCATTCGAGTTCGCCGCACGCGATCACGGCTGATGCTGCTGCGGATGGTTCCGCGGTCAACTTTCACCGCACCATGCACCAGAGCCAGATAGGTCTTCTTGACCAGTCGCCCGGCAAACTGTGCCGCTAGTTTCCGGTGCGCACTATCGTTCTTCGCCACCACAATCAGCCCGCTGGTGGCTTTATCCAGACGATGGACAATTCCCGGCCGCAACTCGCCGCCCACGCCCGAAAGCTGGCCGAAGCGATGTAAGAGCGCATTCACCAGCGTGCCACGATTGCGCTCCTCTTCGGTGGACCCGGCTCCGGCGTGAACCATCATGCCCGCAGCTTTGTTCACCACGGCGAGATCGTCGTCCTCGAAAACAATGTCGAGAGGAATCTGCTCCGCCATGGCGCGCAGCGGCGGGAGCTGGACAGCGCCGAGAACGGTGATGTGCTCCTCCCCGCGCAGACGCCGCGAAGGTTTGGCCGCCGCATCGTTGACCAACACTTTCTCTTCATCGATGAGCTGTTGCACCCGGGCACGGCTGGTGTCAGGCAGATGGGTGGCGAGGAAATGATCCAGGCGTTGGCCGGCCGCCTCGGCTGTGACACGCAGATTGACAGGAAATTCCGGCATTCGTCAGAAAAGGATATCGCATGCGGCCGACGAAGAGCTTAACCAAGAAGGACACAGAGCTCGCGGAGAAGCGAGCGATTCCACTATCGAGTCGCTTGAACGGGCACGGCTTTCAGTCCCGGCCTCAACCACCAAATGAAGCCACCCACTAGCACCAGGCAAATGGAGATCAACTGCGTGCCGGTCATGATGCCGCCGAAGACCGATCCTCGTCCGGGATCGTCGCGGAGAAATTCGAGGAAATAGCGGGCCACGCCATAGAGGAAGAGATAAGCTCCGAACACCTGGCCATCGAATTTCTTCCGCCTCAGCATCCACATCAAGATGAAAAAGTTCGCCAGTTCGACGGCGGATTCGAAAAGTTGAGTGGGCTCCAGCGGTACTCCGAGCGGAGTGCCTACCCAGGTTTGGGCCAGCGGATTCCTGAAAGTCACGCCCCAGAAGTGGGTTGTGGGCTTGCCGTAGCAGCATCCGGCAGCAAAACAGCCAACCCGGCCGATGGCATGCCCCAAGGCCAGCCCGGGCGCGAAGGCGTCAAAGGTTCGTAAGGCCGGCATATGATTCTTGTGGATATACCAGGCGCCCATAGCGAATGCCCCAATCAAGCCTCCGGAGAAAACTCCGCCCGCCTGCAGAGTGGAGAAACTGAAAATCTCCCCCGGGTGCGCGGTGTAGTAAGTCCAATCATTCACGATGTAGAGGACCTTGGCCCCGACGATCCCGCACAGGACCACCAGGATTCCTAAATTCCAGGCATGCTCCGGATTGATTCCCAGTTTTTCCGAATTGCGCACGCTGATCCACAAGCCGATCAGCACCCCGGTGGAAACCAGGAGGCCGTACGTGGGAAGGAAAAACCGTCCGATATGAAACAGTTGAGGAAACACTGGTAGTTAGATGCTAGGTGTCCGGAAATTGATGGCAGAAGTGTAGCAGAAACCAGCAGATCGTTGGTCGCTAGTCGTTGGCAAATCGGTGCGCCGTAGGCCCTGGCTAACGGCCAACGACGAACGACCAGCGACGAAATTAAAAAACCGACCCGCTGAGCCGTGTGGTGGGCCGAGAATGAACCGTCGTAGGACGTGTGGGAACCCTCCGAGACCCTTTAGGCTTCTCCGCGTGGCGGAGCATGGCACACCGGATCAATGTCGAGTCGGGCCCCCGTTCATTCGGGTGTTGGTTCAAAAATCGGTGACCACCATCACCAACTTCGCAGGCCGGCTTTCAACTGGGATGCTAGGCAATTCCGCAAAGATTCGCAAGGGGGGCAACGCAAATAGTTGGTAAGCGGCTTGCAACTAAAGTAACGGCGGGCGGGGACTGCAGGCTTGCAACTACCCCACTTTTCGCTGCTCGTGCAGCACTTCGTCAAGCGCATTGGAAAGGTGATGCGCCCGCTTGAGGTACTCGACCGCCCCGCTGTCCTGGTTTCGCTTGAGAAGATGATACTCGTCGGCGATGTTCAAAGCCGCCAGCACCGCCAGACGCACGGTGTCAACGGTGTGAGTCTGTTCGGCGACGGCGCGCATCTTGGCGTCGACATACTCGGCGAGCTTCATGATGTAGTCGGGATCGGAGCCGCGCAGGTTGTAGGCTTGATCGAAGATTTCCACCCGCACGCTGCTGTTGGCGGAATCTTGAACCTGAGGCTGCTTGGTCGCAGTTGCCATAGCCTATTGTGCTCCTCCTGGCCGGCACATGGGAAGTGCACCGGCGGTCGAAATCAGCTTGCAGCTTGCTCTTCCGCGAGGGTCTCGATCTGCTGCAACATCTTTTCCACACGACCGCGAATCTCTTCCCGCTCGCGGCGCAGCTGCACCATCTCGCGGCGCAGATTCTCGACTTCCTCTTCGCGCTCCTCTAATTGCTCGCGCAAACGATGCACGTCGCGTTCCGCCACCGAGCGCGCTTCCCGCGCCGCCTTGTACATCTCAATAGTGCGATAAACTTTTTGTTCGAGCGACTGAAAATCGTCGGCCGGAACCTGCGGGGATACCTCGTCAGCCATTCTCAGCGGCATGATTACAATCCATCTCCGGAAGGAATAGGAACTTTGACGCAGTATACTCCACATCCTTGTGGACGCGAATCCTACTTGACACGCGGCTTGGCAAATCGCAGCCAAGTGCCGTCCTGAACGAAGTTGTCGACCACACAACGGGCGTCGATCCGCGAGGCAGCTCCTACGCTCAGGATGACCGGGTGCGAGGCTTAGGCTTGCGACTTTGTACCTGTGAGTTGAGTATAATTTCCGCATGAAACGCATCACTTTTTTCTGTACCGCACTGTCACTTGCGACTTTGTCACTTTCACTTACCGGCGCTGCCAAAACCAAGGTGGAGGTGAAAGACGGGCAGGGCAATAGCGTCGGCACCGCGATCCTGTCGGAACACGGAAAGGGAGTCAAGATTGCTGCCAACTTCCACGGCCTGCAGCCGGGAGAACACGCGATTCACATTCACCAGAACGCCAAGTGCGATGGACCGGACTTTAAATCGGCGGGACCACACTTCAATCCTGACAGCAAGAAGCATGGTCTGGAAAATCCGGACGGCCACCACGCCGGGGACATGAATAACTTCACCGTGGACGCCCAGGGCAAGGCGCATTTCACGCTGGCGAACCCGGATGTGAATTTCGGCACCGACAGCCACTCGCTCTTCAGCAACGGCGGCACGGCGCTGGTGATTCACGCCAAAGCCGACGACATGAAGACCGATCCCTCGGGCAACTCCGGCGACCGCATTGCCTGCGGCATCATCGCGAAGTAGAAAATGTAGGCGCGGGCGTCCCCGCCCGTGCGGGGTTGCGATGGAGCTGAAGCACGAGCGGGGACGCTCGCGCCTACATTGTCCAACGCCGATTTAGGGGGCTTTCGGTTGCCACTTGAGTTGGAGCAGTTTCGTCGCGGCCGCATCCAGTGTCTCTGCGCGTTTGCAGAAGGCGAAGCGGACCTGCTTCGCGCCATCCCGCGGATCGTTGTAGAAGCTGGACCCGGGAACCGCAGCCACCCCAATTTCCTGAACCAGATATTTTACGAAGGAAACGTCGTCGGTGAAGCCGAAAGCGCTGATGTCCGTCATCACGTAGTACGCCCCGCGGGGGCGGAAGCAGCGGAATCCGGCCTCCGACAGCACTGGCATCAACCGGTCCCGCCGGGCGCAGTAGGCAGTTGCCAAATTCTGGTAGTAGCTCGCTGGCAGGCCCAGCGCGGCCGCACCGGCTTCCTGCAACGGGGCCGGCGCGCCCACGGTAAGAAAATCGTGTACCTTGCGGATGGCGTTGGTGATCGCCGGCGGGGCCACAGCCCAGCCCACGCGCCATCCGGTCACAGCATAGGTCTTTGATAGACCGTTGATGGTTACAGTGCGTTCTTCCATACCCGGCAGGCTGGCGATCGAAATGTGCTGCGCTTCGTCATAAAGAATGTGCTCGTAAATTTCGTCGGTGATGGCGAGCACGTTAAACTCCACGCACAAATCGCGAATCAACTCCAGTTCGGCTCGTGTAAAAACCTTGCCGGTTGGGTTATTCGGCGTGTTGACGATGATGGCTTTGGTATGCGGCCGAAAGGCCGCGCGTAGTTCGTGTTCGTCGAATGTCCACTCGCCCTCGGGAGTCGCCGGCGGCCGCAACTTTACGAAGACCGGTTTGGCTCCCGACACAATCGAATCCGGCCCATAGTTTTCGTAGAACGGTTCGAAAATCACGACCTCATCGCCGGCATTACAGATCGCCAGGAGCGTCGAGACGATGGTTTCGGTGGCACCGCAACACACGGTGACCTGGGTTTCCGGATCGACGGAAATGCCCTGCCATTGCTTCATTTTGCGGGCAATAGCGTCGCGAAGGTTCTTCGCGCCCCAGGTGATGGCGTATTGATTTACGTCGTTGGCGATCGCTTGCTGCGCCGCTTTCTTGATTTCCTCGGGAGCGGGGAAATCAGGGAATCCCTGGGATAGATTGATGGCGCCATGAAGCATGGCCTGACGGGTCATCTCGCGAATCACCGATTCGGTGAAGCGCTCGACCTTGTCGCTGAGGAAATGCTTGGGTTGGAGGCTGACGTCCGCCATAGAGGCTTAGGCTAGCACAGGCTGGGGACCGAATTCAGCGTGAGCTGCCGAGTTGGCTCGGCCGGACGGGTGAGGGCGCCCGTCTCCACACAATGAGTTAACTATGCCGATCTCAAGCTGCCGTCCAGGGCTTCTAGAGATCTGACGATCTGCGATGACCATTGCGCCACTTCATCTTCGCGCAGGGTGCGTTCGTGGGACTGAAAAACTGTGCGCAGCAGCAAAGAATACTTCCCGGCGGGAACCGAGCCGCCGCGGAAGATTTCGACGGGGACGAAGCTGCGCAATTCATCGATGCGCAGCGCCGCAACCGCATGTTGAATCTGCTGGAAGATCACCTTGTCCGCGAAGATGAACGAGAAATCGCGCCCCACCGACGGGTATCGGGGCAAAGGCTCGTAGCGCACCTCGCGCAAGCCGTGCTGGTAGAGCTTGTCGAGGTAGAGCTCGGCGAGGAAAATGTCCTGACGAAGTTTGCGTCTGGCCGCCGTTTCCGGATGAAGCTGGCCCAGTTGCGCGACCATGGCGCCATCCATCAGCACCCGCGCCGAGCGCTCGGGATGAAAGTATTCCGCAGTTTGCCGATCATAGGAGAGTGCGTTGTGCTGGAAGGAATCCAGTACCGTCTCCACGTCGCCCTTCAGATCAAAAAATGAAATCGGCCGCGACGGCTGGTGCACACTTGGGTCCGTGGCGCTTCCCGTCGCACCCATGCAGATACGCTTCAACTCTATCGCCTTGGCGCCGGCAGCTTCGAACACGTTTCCGGCTTCGAACAGGCGGACATTGTCAATGCCGCGGTTGAGATTATAGGAAAGCATGTTCAGCATGCCCGGAACCAAGGAATTCCGCATGACCGAAGCTTCTTCGCTTTGCGGATTCGCCAACTCGATCACGGGCACGGTAGAGAAATGTTCGGCATCGTCGTGGGAGATGAAGGTCAGCGAAACGGCTTCGTTGTAGCCCAGCGCCAGCAGAGAACTGCGCAGTTTCTTGTCCTTGACCGCATCCGGCAATTCGACCACCGCGCCAGAAAAAGCCGGCAGCGTGTTTTCGAACTTGTCGTAGCCATGCAGGCGGGCGATCTCCTCAATCAGATCTATCTCGCGCTCCACATCCATCCGCCAGCTGGGAATTCGAACCGTGAATTCCAGATCTTCGCCAGGCTCGGGCAGCAGTTCGAATCCCAGCCGCCTCAAAATGCGCGACACTTGATTAGCGTCCAACCCCGAGCCAAGAATGCGGCGCACCTCCGACATGCGCAGCCCTATCGGCGCCTGGTCGAGTCGGCGGGCGATCACGTCAATCGGAGCGCCCACCAGCTGGCCGCCGCCCAGCTGGAGAATCAGCTCGGCGACACGATCGCAGGAGAGAACCGTCGACTCGAAATCCGCGCCCCGCTCAAAGCGATGCGAGGCGTCGGTGTGCAGGCCATGACGGCGCGACATCTTGCGCACGGTCAGCGGATCCCACCACGCCGACTCGATCAGAATGTTGCGCGTCTTGTCGGTGATCATGGTGTGGAAACCGCCCATGGTGCCGGCAAGTCCGACTGGCTTTTTGGCATCGGCCACGACGAGGTCTTCCGAGGTGAGTTTGCGCTCGACGCCGTCAAGAGTCTTAAGCGTTTCACCGTCGCGCGCCCGGCGAACCACGATCTTGCCGCCTTCGAGCAGATCGAGATCGAAAACGTGGGTCGGCTTGCCCATCTCCCACAAAACGTAGTTGGTGGCATCGACAGCGTTGTTGATGGAACGCTGGTCGAGAAGTCCCAAACGCTGAACGATCTTAGCCGGCGACGGCGTGATGGCGGCATCACGAATGATGCGAGCGGTGAAGCGCGCACATCCCTGCTCATCTTCAATCTCAATGGGGAAAGATGGGGGACGCGCGTGCTCGCCCGTCGGGGCTGGCAACTTGGGTTCAATTACCTTGAGTGGAAGGTCGTAGATGGCCGAAGCTTCGCGCGCCACGCCGTAGTGATTCATGGCGTCGGGACGATTGGTGCCAATCTCCATTTCGAAGACCGCACTGTCGCCCTCGCCGCTGATACCTTCCACGGCCATGCCGACCGAAGTCAAATCTTCGGCCACACGGTGGTTGTTCACCGTGAGATCAACGAAATCGCGCAGCCATTGTGGGGAAAGTTTCATTTAGAGCTTCTGGCTCCTAGCTTCTGGCTCCTAGCTTCTGGCTCCTAGCTTCACGCCAACTGCCGCAAAAACCTAACGTCGTTCTGAAAAAACAACTGCAAATCGTCGACGCCATATTTCAACAGCGCAATCCGATCCGGACCCATGCCGAAGGCGAAGCCCGAAACCTTGCGCGAGTCGTACCCATTGTCTTTCACGAATTCGAAAACGTTCGGGTCGACCATGCCACAACCGAGAATCTCGATCCATCCCGTCTGCTTGCAAGGGCGGCAGGGATCGCTGCCGCGCCTTCCGCTGCCGCCGCAGATGAAGCAGCTCACCATCATCTCGGCGCTGGGCTCGGTGAACGGAAAGAACGACGGCCGGAAACTGGTCTTCACGCTCGATCCGAAGAATGCTTTCATGGCGTGATCGAGCGTGCCCTTCAAATCGCCGAAGGTGATGTTGGTGTCGACTGCCAACCCTTCGATCTGATGGAACATGGGCGAGTGGCTGGCGTCGGGCGGATCGTTGCGGTGCACTTTGCCTGGAATCACGATGCGAAGCGGCGGCTTCATCTTCTCCATAGTGCGAATCTGCACCGGCGAAGTGTGGGTGCGCAGCAGCAGGCGATTGCGCGGCGGCTTCGATTCCTGGTTGGCGATGAAGAGCGTGTCCTGCATGTCGCGCGCCGGATGGTTGGGCGGGAAGTTCAGCGACTCGAAATTGTAGTAGTCGGTCTCGATCTCCGGCCCCTCCTGCACCGAGTAGCCCAGGTTGCGGAAGACGGCGACCATTTCGTTCACGGTTTTGATCACGGGATGCTCGGCTCCGAGCGGGCGGCGGACGCCGGGGAGGGTGATGTCGAGACCACTGGCGGAAGTTGTTCCCGCACGCTCTGGAGAGGCGGAATCCTGTGTCCTGATGCGGCCGACAGAAATGCCTTTCGGGGAGCCTCCGCGGACGCCGTCCAGAGTTTTGTCGACAGTTTGCTCAACTCTGGTTTTGAGTTCGTTGACGCGTTGTCCGACCTCGCGCTTGGCGTCTTTGGGAGCAGCCTTAAGCCAGAGATCGTTGACTTGAGTGAGTATGCCGTTCTTTCGCGCCATCCAACGATCGCGGAAGGTTTTCCCGTCGGACTCGCTCTTGATTTCCGCAGCTTCCTTGTCGAGCGCAGCCAGGAGTTTCTCCGCGGCTTTGTCGAGCGCGGCGGGCGAGAAATCTTTCAGTTTGGAAACGGTGTATGGCAAGTTTTTCGTAAGTCGGCGTTTAGGTTTTGAAAGGGCACGGCTCGAAGCCGTGCCCTTTCAAATCTCCGGCGCCGCCGGGGGCCTACCGCAGCACCCTGATACAAACCTGAATTTACCGATAGCTGATGGCTGAAAACTGATAGCTGCTTTTACGCTGCCCCACCGAGAGCGCCTTTCGCTTGCTCGGCGAGGTTCTTAAAGGCCCCCGGATCTTTGACCGCTATATCCGCCAGAATCTTGCGGTCGAGTTCCACCCCGGCAGTTTTCAAGCCGTGGATGAACTGGTTGTAACTCATGCCATTCAGTTTGGCGGCAGCGCCGATGCGCACAATCCACAGCGAGCGGAACTGGCGCTTGCGCTGCTTGCGTCCGGAGTAGGCGAACTTCAAGCCGCGCTCGACCGCCTCCTTGGCGGAGCGGTACAGCTTGGATTTAGTGAGGAAGTAACCGCTAGCGCGATCTAATATCTTTTTGCGCTTGGCGCGGCGTTTGGTTCCACGTTTTACACGAGGCATGCTTGGCTCCCTTTGGCTTTCGATTTACGGCGGCTGGAGGTAGGAGACTCTAGCAGTCTGGATAACCTCTTCACACACCGGGACGGCTGCTTATCGCGCCAATCCTGGACAGGCGAGGACGGAGGACGCCCATCCTCCATTTCACTTAATACGGAATCATTCTCTTAACTTTGGGCGTATCGGCGGGGCTTACCAGCACAGATCCGCCCAACTTTTTCTTGCGCTTATGAGGTTTCGACGTGAGCATGTGGCGCAGGTGCGAATGGTGACGCTTCACTTTTCCCGTCGCGGTTTTCTTGAAGCGCTTGGCGGCACCCTTGTGGGTTTTCAGTTTGGGCATAGGAAATCCTTGACACTTAGCTGTTCTACGCTTGCTTCGCGTGCGGCGTCGCGGCGGCGTGTGGCTTGGGCGCGCCATCCTTCTTCGGAGCCAGAATCGCGTGCAGGGTGTTGCCTTCCTGGCGCGGCCGGAACTCCACGATACTCTTTTCTTCCACGTCTTTAATCAGGCGCTCCAGAATCTGGCGTCCCAGGTTGGTGCGGGTCATCTCGCGGCCACGAAAGAAAATCGTCGCCTTGACCTTGTCTCCCTCATCCAGAAAGCGCAGCACGTGGTTTTTCTTGGTCTCGTAATCGTGGTCATCCACGTTGATGCGGAACTTGACTTCCTTGACCGTGATCGTCTTCTGGTGCTTTTTAGCCTCGCGTTCCTTCTTCTCTTGTTGGTAGAGAAACTTGCCGTAATCCATGATGCGGCACACCGGCGGGGTCGCGGTAGGCGAAATCTCAACCAGATCCAGGTTTTGCTCGCGGGCCATCTTGAGCGCTTCATAGGGGGGCAGGATACCGATCTGCTGGCCCTCATCACCGATGACGCGGATTTCCCGCGCTCGAATACGCTCGTTTGTGCGGATAAAGCGTTTGTCGATACAATCCTCCGTCCACTTGCATGGCGAGTGGGATGAAAAATTATAGCATGGAAGCGGGGAATGACTGCGAGTGACGCCGAGCGCCTCACATTCGATCGACCACAAAGGACACAAAGGTACACGAAGGAAAACTCTGGCACCAAAGCCTTCGTGCAACTTCGTGCTCTTTGTGGTTGATCGAATTTTGGACCACCGAGGGCAGCTGTCCCTACGCGACTTGAGTCCCGATGAGGGTGTCCGCTTCCATTCGCTCTACGGCTGCCCTCAGCCAGCGGTTCGCTTCGTGTCTTCCGCTTAACCCCAGCTTCAAATAATTGTCGCTGAGCGCTTCGGTATGTTTGCCGTCGAATTCCCTGAGGGTGATCGCTTCTATTGTCTTGCCCAGAAAGCCCCGCATGAACGCGCGCTTCTTCTCCGTCGCCAGTTCACGCAGGATACGGTTGCGCTCGCGGGCTACCTGCACCGGAACCTGATCGGGCAGGGCCGCCGCCGGCGTTCCTGGGCGCGGCGAGTAGGTGAACACGTGCAAGTAAGTGAACGGCAGGTCTTCGATCAAGCGACGCGTTTCTTCGAAGTCGGCTTCAGTTTCGCCAGGGAAACCTACCATGACATCGGCTCCGATGGCAGCCGTTGACATGGCGGAGCGGATCTTCTCGATCTTCCCGCGATAGTGCCAGGGACGGTATTTGCGGTGCATCCGGCGCAGAATGTGATCGCTGCCCGACTGCAGGGGTACATGAGCATGTTTTGCGATCCGTGAAGATCCCGCCATCAGGCCGATGAGTTCATCGCTCCAGTCCATGGGTTCCACGGAGCTGATGCGCAGCTTCTCCAAAGAAGTTTCCTTGAGGATGGCTCTAATCAGATCTTCAAAACCTAGCGGGCGAGGACGCCCGCTCCACACGGAATTTGGTAGATCGCGGCCCCAGCGTCCCAGATTGATTCCGGAGATCACCAGCTCGCGAAATCCGGCAGCGACCAGAGTCTGCACTTCGCGCAAGATCTCCCGCAACGGCAACGAGCGACTCTGCCCGCGAACATAGGGAATCACGCAAAACGAACAGCGGTTGTTGCATCCGTCCTGAACTTTCAGGTTGGGGCGGGTGCGGGTGCCGCCGACGGAATCGAATACGGGAGCAGCCAGCAGTTCGGTATGGGCGAAGATGTTGGAGATGTAAATCCCAGTTCGCTGTTCCTGGTTCTCAGTTCTCAGATCGGTGAGGGGAACAAAATTATTGGCACCAGCCGCCAGGTTCACCAACTGATGTTTGTGCGAGTTGCCGACGACTTGGGTTACGCCAGGGAGCGCGGCAATCTCTTGCGGCGCGCGCTGCGCGTAACACCCAGTGACGATGATCTGGCAGCCTGGATTTTCACGGTGAACGCGGCGGATGGCAGCGCGCGCATCCTGGTCGGCGGAGGCGGTGACGGTGCAGGTATTCAGAACCACGACGGCAGCCGCGGAGGGTGCGTCGGCGGGCTCCATTCCACGGTCGCGGAATTGGCGCTCAATCGCCGCCCCGTCGGCCTGCGTAGCCCGGCAGCCAAAGTTCTGTACGTAGAAGGTAGCCACGGTTCCCTACGCTCTATAGTAACCTGTGCCGGGCCGGAAACATGCTCTCTCCGCCGACGTTTCGGCACCGGTGACTCGGGAACCGCAACCGATAAGGTGAGCTACAACAGCGCTCCCTAAGCCGAGGCTGCCGTCCGCTTTCCCTGAAAACACTCGCGACAGAGAACCGGACGACCTTGTGTCGGTTTGAAGGGCACGGTTGTTTCCTTGCCACACTGCGAGCACGTGGTGCGGGTTTCGGTCCTGGCGAAGCTCCGCACCGCGGGCACCGCGCCCAATACCGAAACACGCTTGGCTTTGCAGGTTTTGCAGCGCTTGGGTTCGTTCTTGAATTGTTTGTCGTGGAAAAACAACTGCTCACCGGCGGTGAAAACGAACTCGGTACCGCAGTCGATACACTTCAGCAACTTGTCCTGGAATTCCATTGAGGATGTTCTCCCTTCGCCCCACCCTGCCCACGCGAGTCCGGACAGCCAGACGCCGCCGTGACGCACGAATGCGCAGGATCCTTGCTTCATCCCCTCATTTCAACTTCGGAACTACCCCTGGATTCGGCCCGCCACGTCCGGAAGGCACGTGGAGTACAGCAACTTGCTTCAAATCTTCGCAGTCGCCGCTGAGTTCCGCGTGCGTCCCCCCCCCAAAGAAACGCTACGCACGAAAGGAAAGGGCCGCACTTGGGAGCGGCGGCCCTCGGGTTTTGCTAGTCCTGCTCTTTCCGAGCTTTTTTCCGGCTGCGCTTGCGTGCCAAGGCTTCCTTCACACGCTTCTTCTCGCCGGGTTTCAAATAAAAGGAGTGGCGCTTGACCTCCTTGATAATGTCTTCCTGTTGCACCTTACGTTTGAAGCGGCGCAGTGCATTCTCGAGGGACTCGCCCTCTTGTAATCTGACTTCTGCCAACGAAATTACACCCCCCGACTCGTCCTATTTGGACCGGATAGTTATTGCAAGGTTCTGCGCACAAGTCAAGAGTTATGTGTGACTCTCGGCCAACCAAGGCCAACGTCCACCGATCGGAGAGGTCCAGCCAACTCTCAAAAAGTCAATCTCAAGGCGAGCTGGATCTGGCGGGGAGGATAAGAATCCGTGATGGTGAACGGACTCGAAGGAATCTGGTAATGTCCGGGAAAGTAATTGATTCCAAGCTGGTTACTTATCTTAACAAAGTATGCGCTGTTGCTTTGCAGGCCATCTTCGGTGATCTGAACCAGTTTGTTATCCCGGTTGAGCAGGTTGAAGGATTCGATGATCAGATCCAGCTTCACCCGGTCGCGCAGCTGCAGGCGGCGGGTAAGCCGCATGTCGGTGGTCGCGTAATCCGGACCGAGGAACGAATTCCGGCGCTCACCGGGAAGACGATCGTTTGAGCCGTCGCCGTCCTGGTTGGGATCGCCCTGCACCGTGGCATTTACGGGACGACCGCTGCCGTAGGTGTAAACTCCGGCCAGCTTCCAATCATTGAAGATTCTTCCCAGCCACTCCTGCCCGCGATGAAATGGCCGCGGCTCGGCGATCCAGGAGAACACCAGCCGCTGGCGCTGGTCAGTCACGCTGGACCCGCGCTCGGCATTCGGCGCGTAGGAGTTCTGCACCAGCGAGGGGCGGCCCGCGACCAGGGCATCCTGGCCATCATCGATGGCATGCGCATAGGTATATGCCAGGCGGAAATAAAGGCCGCTGGTCATCTGCCGGCGTATGGAAAGCGTGCCCGCGTTGTACACGCTGGACGCGGCGCTCTCAAAGACATCGATCGCACCCAGCTGGGGAATTGGTCGGGCTAGCGGGTTGATGCAAGGGGGAAAGGGGCAGGTAAAGGATCGCGTCATTTGCCAGGTGGAGAAGGACGGAACGGTGTAGTAGGTGCCGAGAAAGTTGACCCCGGAGCTGTCGTAAACCGGGTACTGCACGTCAACTGGGGGCGGCAGGTTCACGTCGCGCGCACGAATCAGGTCTTCGCCATGGACGTACATGTAAGAGACGCCAACCGCGAAACGGTGCGCCACCTCGCGCTCCATGCTCAGGCTCGCTTGTTCGACCTTCGGCGTCTTGAAATTTTCCGAGAACGACGAGATGCCCGCCTCCGCAAACTGCGCCAGGCTGGATGGCAGGGCACAGGATGCCGCCGTGACCGGGCAGTTCACCAGTGGGTTGGGGTATTGGGGAAAAATCTGACGGCCATAATAGTTGGAATTGTTCAGGAATACATTCTGCGATGAAATTCCGTTGTCGGTTGCGATCGTCGAAGTGTAGATCTGCGGAATGCGAGTATAGAACCATCCGTAACCCGCGCGCAGTACCAGCGGCCGGTGGTCGCCGATCGAGTATGCCAGACCCACCCGCGGCGCGAAGTTGTCGGGATTAAGCGGGACCCTGCCCGAGTCCGGCCAAAACGGATTTGTCACCAGACCCCTGGTGGTGAACGTTTGCAAGTCGTAGCGAACTCCCAGGCTCAGGGCGAAGTGACTGGTCACCCGGATTGTGTCCTGCAGAAAGGCGGAGTACTCGTTGGTGTCGGGATGCGATACCGCGGTACCGAAATTCTGGATGTAATACTTGGGCACCTGGTGGGCGTAGGCACGCAGCGGCGTGAGCTCCAAACCTGCTTCCATGGGCGCGAACGTGAAGGGATTGACCTTGATTGGATCGAATATGTACTCCCCCCCGGAGGAGGAAGGGAAGAAGTTGTAAATCCAGGTCAGCAGCGCATCTCCGCCGAGCTTCCACGAATTGCGCCGTCCCTCAAGGCTGATGGTTTCGGTCAGGTGCAGACGATGCTCGCGAGTTTGACGAGGCAGGATCGAAGAACGGCCGAATCCGTCCATAATGCTCTGGATTTGAGTGAGCGGAGCCGAGCTGTTGCTGATGGACTGCTGCAGATCGCGTGAGAACTGCGCCCGCAGATGACTCATCAACCGCCACGAGAGCGAGCTCGTTAGCGCCAGCGAAGCCGTCTCCGTGGCCACCTGTTCCTGGCCGTTGTCACTGATGCCGTACGTGGTCAGCGGGCTGGCCGGGTCGAGGAACACATTGTTCTGTCCCCAATACCGCGAGGTGCTGATGCGAGCCGAAAGCGATTCATGCGGCGTAAGTTCGAAGTCGAGCTTGAAAAACCCGGCATTCCCCAGCATCCGGGACGGATATTGTCCGGCTTGGGCGGTGAGCTGGTTCGCCGCCGCGAACACGACTCCAATATCGCTGGCCTCGTAATCTCCCGGAGACAGTAGCCCGTTGCCGGCTTGCGGTATCACGGCAGAGCTTCCGTCCAGAAAACGAACCACGGTGGGAACATGAAAAATGTGCTGGTCGAATCCGGCAAAGAAAAACGTACGATTGTGTTGGATAGGGCCACCCAAAGTGAAGCCAAACTGCTGTTGCTGATCGTGCGGCTTGAAGTCAAGAAAGGGATGGGTGGCGCCGAAGCTGCTGTCGCGCAGGAAGTAAAAGTTGCTGCCGTGGAGCTGGTTTGTTCCCGACTTGGTTACTACGTTCACCACTCCGCCCCCGGCACGGCCCAACTCTGCGCCATAAGTGTTGGAGGAGACGCGGAACTCCTGCACTACTTCATTGGAAAACTGATAGGGAGCGCGATAGCGTCCGCGAGCCTGGGAGAAGAACGCGTTGTTGTTGTCGGCGCCGTCGACCAGGTAGCTCGACTGGTATCCGCGAATCCCTCCGAACGACAGATCTCCGTTGGAAGCGGAGGTCATGCCGCGCGGGTCCTGGGTAACTCCCGGCGTCATCAGAGCCAAGTCCGTAAAACGCCGCCCGTCCAAGGGTAATTCTTCGATGGCATGCGTCCCGATGAACGAAGACACCGCCATGGGTTGGGTGTCAACCAGTGGAGGCGCGCCGGATACCGTGATCGTTTCTTTCGCTCCGGCGACTTGCAGCTTGAACTCCAGCTCGACCACGCCACCAAGCGCTACGTGCAGCTTAGGAGTCACCTCAGGCGCCATTCCCGGCGCGGTGGCGCGGGCGGAGTAGTCTCCGGGCGAAAGCAGCTGGAACGCGAATCGGCCCTGACCGTCGCTGGCCATCGTCGCACGAGAACCAGTGCCCGCATTAATGAGGACAATTTGAGCGTCGCCGATCCGGCTGCCACTGCCGTCAAACACCGTACCGCGAAAGGCTCCGGTCGAAGCGTCCTGGGCGTAGGCCGAGGTCAGGAGAAAAAGAAAAATTGCTGTTCCTACCGCTCGCCAACAATTAAGGATTTCAGAAAAGCAATGACCGTCTCGCGCCATAGACATTTCACCTGCACCTGAATTCTCATGATGGTGAGCCCAGCCTCTGACGGGAGACGAGCCTCATGTATAGCAGCATGGCGAGAATCAGGTCTGTGAGAGGTGAACAATTGTTGCGAGCGGCTTCCCAAGACGGGAAGTTTGGCATACGGAGACGCCCCAGGACGCGAAGCTCCAGGTGGAAATTATTCACACTGTCCGACAGGCGGAATGGGTGTACACTCACTGCCGTTTTTGAGTCCAGAAAGCAGGGCCCCGGGGGAGATAAAAACCTATCGATAAAGGAGCCCTGGGTATGTGTAAAACTCAGGCAGCTAGCGCGGCGTCGAAACACTTGAGGGGCGGCCTGCCTCTGGTTAAGAGGTTTCTGCTCTTGGCTGTTTTTCTTCGAGAGACTCCCAGGTCCTCGCAACAACCTCGAGACCTGGGCCTCGCCCGTTAGCCACATCATCATTTTGTCAGTGGAGTTATCCCGACGCCCGCCAGAAAGGCATGGATTGCCTCGAAAGACTTTAACCTCTGATCCAGTGTGAAGTCTCCGTGTCCGCCACCTGGGACTGTGAACAATTGGTTCTTCACCCCCGCCTTGTTCAACGCCTCCTGCAGTCGAACAGCCTGCGAATAAGGCACGATGTGGTCCGCATCGCCATGGATCGTGATAATGGGAGGCAATCCCGGACGCACATAGGTAAGCGGGGAAAGACGCTTGGCCAGGTCTTCACGGTTGGGCAAGCTGCCCAGCCAAGACACTGCGTAGGAGCGCATGTTAGGGGCACCCTGCAGCATGTCCGCCACGTCGGTGATGCCGAACCAGTTGACCACGGCGGCGACCTTGGGACGGGCGTCCGTCCAAGGACCGTTCCAGCTTTCATCTTCCTGGTAAGCGCACTCGTTTTCGAATCCCGCCGAGGGCGGGATCATGGCCGTGGTCAACGCCAAATGCCCCCCCGCGGAGCCCCCGGTGACGATGATCTTGCTCAGATCGAAGTTGTACTTCTTGGCATTGAGGCCAATCCAGTGCAGGGCACAGAGGCAATCCTCCACCGCCGCCGGGGCGAGCGAGACCTTGCCCAGCCGGTATTCCACATTCACGGCGGCAAAGCCCATCTGCAAATAAGGCAACAACTCAAGAACCGATTCCTCCTTCGCGCCGGCGACCCAGCCGCCGCCATGAATGAACATGACGACCGGAGTCGGAGATTTGGCGGTGTTGGGGCGGTATACATCGAGTTTGTTTTCGTAATTATTCGCGACCAGATAGGTGATGTTGGGGCTGACATCGTAATTCTCAAGAATGGTCACCGCTGCCCGATCCGCGTCGGTCAGTTGCCCCCAGGCGGTGGTGGTCAGGAAGAGAAGAACAATGATCATCGGAAGGCGGGTTATGCGCATCAGTCAGTCTCCGGTCGGGATTTGCGCCGTGACTGTACGCTGCGGAGTGGGAGAAAGTCAATATGCAGGCGGGGTATAAAGGAAAGAACAAACCTTAAAGACCACAGAGGACATCCTTCCCGGCGGGCGAGAGGCTCTAGATGCCCCGCTTCTGACGAATAAGTTCCTCGATCCGGTGCAAGACCTCATCCTCGCTCATGCTCGTCGAATCAAGGATCAACGCATCGGACGCAGGAACCAGAGGCGATGCCACTCGCGTCCGGTCACGGTGATCGCGTTCGCGCAGTTCGGCCGCAGTCGCCCGGGCGGCGGTGCCCCGCAACTTCTGCTGCTCCAGGCGGCGCTGTTCGCGGACAACCGGATCCGCGTCCAGGAAGATCTTCACATCCGCGTTAGGAAAGACCTTGGTGCCGATGTCGCGGCCCTCCATCACAACCCCTCCGCCAGCGCCCATCTCCTGCTGGCGGGCGACCATCCACTCGCGAACCCTGGGATGAACCGATACCCGCGAAGCCCCCTCCGTGACGTCGGCTTCACGCACACGCTGGGTCACATCCTGACCATCGAGGAGAACACGATTGCCGCTGGCGGCGGGTTCCAGCTGAATGCGGGAATTGTGGGCGAGCTTGGCCAGAGCCGATTCGTCGTCGAACGAAATGTCGGACAGAATGGCTTTGAGCGCCAGAGCCCGGTACATGGCGCCGCTCTCCAGGTTGGCGTAGCCCAGCTTGCGCGCCAGGCGCGATGCGATGGTACTCTTGCCGGCGCCGGCCGGGCCGTCGATGGCGACGATCAATCTGCGGGGTTGGGATTCGCTCATTCGGAAGAGAATGATTTTACACGGAGCTGCGGGCTATTGGGCGGGCTGGGAATCAGTGGGCTGCTCTGAATTTTAGCGATTTAATGTTGCTGTCAGCGATACAACGCCGGATACTGAAAGCATTGGTGACATATCCTCGGATTCGTTCAATGTTTCGATCGCTGATTATTTTCGACATTCCTTGGCTGGATCTCATGTGTTTGGCTATGGCCATCACCCTTCTCGAAGGGGCCCCAACGGGCCGGGGTACAACTCGCGGGCCGTCATTGGCCGGTGGCGGCATGGCTCCGTCCAATATTCGCTATAGTCGGCTTTGTCGCTCTCGCTTTCGGGTTAACTGACCTGTCTCAAAGGCTCTTAAGTAAGTAGGACTCCAAGACAACCCTCCACCCGAAATTCAGTCGTGTGCGAATCGCTCGAAAACAATGCGAGCAGGTGACAAAAGTCATGTCTGGACTTTCTAAACCAGCTCAATATGCCTGTATAAACGGAGTCCGTATTGCGATAGACTTATAAATACATGGCAACCGCAACACAGCCGCGGGTTAAGAAGCAAGAGGCGGAAGCAAGAGCCAAAATGGCGACATTTATTGACCGCGTTATCGACACGATTCAGTCCACACCGGAAAAGAAATCCGCGAAATCTGGTTCTAGCGTCCGCGTAGAGATTTCTTCAAAAGTTCGGCGTTCTCGATAAACTCGGCGATCAGCTTATCTTTTACGGCTATAGGAACGTGCGCTGCGTACCTGCCCAGTAATCTCTTGAAGGCCGCCAAGTCTCCTTTCTGCCCCGCTTCATGAAATTCCTCGATGATATGGGCCGCGAGTTTTTCGTCGCGTTTCTTCATATACCTCTTGCCGGGGCACCCAAGCGAATCCTAGCAGCTTTTGCAAATCATGTTGGCATTCACACTTTGTGCGAGTTCCATTCTGGGATGAGAACACTCCGTGAGTGAAAACCTCCGCCGTCTTTCCGCCTGATATAGAATGCCTGCCATGATGCGGCTCATTTCGGTTCTGCTAATGCTCTCTCTCCCCGCACTGGCCCAAGAGCGCGTCGTCCAACTGCTAAAAGAACTCACCGATGCTCCCGGCCCTCCCGGCTACGAGGAGCCAGTGCGAAAGATCATGACCGAGCATATGAAGCCCTATGCCGACCACATCTCCTACGACGGCCTCGGTTCGGTGATTGCGCAGCAGGGGAGCAGCGGTCCGCGGATTATGGTGGATGCCCACATGGACGAGCTGGGCGGAATGATCCGCCGGGTGCGGCCGGATGGATTTCTCTCGATGGAGATGTTGGGCTACTGGCTGGACCAGGCCCTTCCCGATCAGCGCTGGGTCATCCTGGGATCGAAGGGGCCGGTTCAGGCAATCACCGATCTTTGGGATGCGCACATCGCCCCACCTGAAGCGCACGGGCACACGACCATTCCACGAACTAGTCTCTACCTCGACGTGGGCGCACGCACCGCCGCGGATGTGGAAGCCCTGGGGATCTCCCCCGGCGACCCGGTTGCGCCGGTCACGGATTTTGTGGAATTGGCGAATGGCCGATACGTGGCCAAGGCGTGGGACGACAGGGTAGGTTGTGCCGTCATCCTGGAAATGATGCGCCGGCTGGCCAAGTCTCCTCATCCTAATCAGATTTTCTATGTGGGCACGGTGCAGGAAGAAGGCAGCATCGAGATGCGGGGAGCGCAAACCTCGGCGCGGTTGATCAATCCGGACTTGGGAATTGCTCTGGAAGTCGGCATACCGAACGACGTGCCGGGAATCGGCCCGGAGGCAGCCCAGGAGGTCCTGGGAGGCGGTCCGGGGATGATGTTATATACCTTCAGCGAGCTGCCCAACCGCAAGCTGGTGGCCTTCGTGAAGCAGATAGCTGCCAGCGCTCACATTCCTTTGCAGTTCGATTTCGTCGATGGCTTCGGCGATGACGCCGGCGCCATCAAGCTGAACGGGGGCGGGGTCCCGGTGACCACAGTCCTGGTTCCAGCCCGCTCGACCCATACTCACAACGGGATCATTGATCGCGCGGATTTTGACCGTACCGTAGATCTGATGATCTTACTGATGCAGCGGCTCGACACTACCGCGGTAGCTGGTATCAAGACCTTTGAACCCTAAAGAGCTCGAGACCGGGAAGAATGCTCGGTTCTCCATCGGTCCGCGAAACGAGTGTATCCAGCGGGGAGAACGATGCACTTGTCCTCCGGCGCAAGAAAGTGAAAGCCAAAATCCGGCGTTGGGCGTCCAATTGCTTTATGGGGCGTGTTATGGGGTGGCGGTGTGCCTCAATTCGGAGTCTCTCAAAGCAGTCGAGAACACGCATTCTGGCCGGCCTTAAAGCTCCGATACCAAGCCTGCTCGTGATTACTTCTCTCCTGCCGGCTGGTTCTCTCGCCCAAGCCCCTGCCACCTCTGGAGTGACCATCGCCACACGTTCAGAACTGGTTTCGGTTCCGGTGGTTGTAGCGGACAAAACAGGAGCCCACATTCGCGGTTTGAAGAAAGAAGACTTCAGACTGCTCGAGGAGGGCAAAGAGCAGCGGATTGCCGTCTTCGAGGAAGTCCAGCAGCCAAACGCTCCATTGCAGCATAACTCAGGCCCGGCGGGACAATTCAGCAACGTACAAGTCGAAGAGTCATCGCTACGGCAACTCATCATCGTTGTGCTGGATATGGTCAATACCCCCGTCGAACAGCAGATTTACGCCAAGGAGCAACTTGGCAAGTTTCTGTCTGATCCAGCCCATGCCGGGCAAGCGATTTCGCTGCTGACCCTGAACCGCGATGGCGTCCGTTTGATCCATCATTTCGATAACGATCCCAAGGAGTTGGTGGCTGCTCTGAACCGGGTCCAGCGCAGCCAGCAAGCGGTGAAAGAAGTTCCGTCCTGGGCGATGCTTCCCCAGGGCAGTGACAAAGAGTCGACCATCCTCGAGGGTTTCGGGCAATTCCAGATTGAGTCGGAACAGGCTGCATTCTCGTTAGAGCGCCGCTCCATCACTACCCTGACCCTGCAATCCATGCAAGAAATTGCCCAGGCTTTCGCCGGATTGCCGGGCCGCAAGATCCTGGTTTGGGCAAGCGCGGGGTTCCCCTTCACGATCAACGAAACCACCATGGCGCTGAAGGAGGGGGGCGCTGGTTTGGACACGGCGGCGAACATCGTTCCCCTCTATGAAAGGACGTGGGCTGCCCTGAACCAGGCACAAATCTCCGTGTATCCGGTGGACGTTCGGGGGCTGGTCAACTTGCCGGGGCCGCCTCCGGTCCAGGTCTTGAAAGAACATCTGGACCCCTTCACTCACGGACAGTGGTTGCAGGCAGGCACCTTCGGCACCTCTGAAACATTCGCCCACGCAACGGCGGGCCGTGTCTTCAAGAATCAGAACGGCCTGGAGGAAGCTCTTCAGCAGGCCACCGACGACAGTGCCAGCTACTACTTGCTGGGCTATTACCTTGATCGCGAGGACAAAAAACCGGGTTGGCGGAAACTGTCGGTAAGCGTTGATCGCGAAGGATCGCAGGTCCTGGCCCGCACTGGATTCTTCCTCAAGCCACCTGGGTTAAGAACGCAAGACACCTCCCAGGACGAGATGCAGATCGCTCTGGACTCACCGCTGGATTACACCGCGATTCAAATTACCGCCAAGTGGCAGGAAGTTCAGGCCACACCAGAACCGAAGAAGAAGAAAGCAATCTTCACTCTCACCATGCCGCCCAGCTTCGCCGCTGTTGACGAGAGCGACCAGAACCATTTCGCGGTGGACTTCTGGGCCATGGCCCGGTCGCAAACTGGAGCGCATGCCGGCGATATGGAGCAAACCATGGAAGGCCATTTCAAACCGGAGACACTCGAGCGCTTCCGCAATAAAGGAACCGACTATCGCGGCGCTCTCCTTGTTGCCCCAGGCGACTATCAGGTTCGTTTTGTCGTCCGGGATCGCTTGAGCGGCCGCATCGGCACCGTGGCCGCGCCGTTGAAAGTGGCTCCGTAAGAGAGAGCCATCGTTGGACGGGGGAGGACGCCGGTCCTCCATTCGCCGCTGCTATTTTTGCAGCGAGGCGTCCTTTAGGGTGCCGCTGCAGGCTGGATCCTGATAACACTTACGGAAGGCAGGCACGATCATCGCCTGTTCCAGCGTCGCATCGTTCAGATTCGCGAGGGTTTCGGCCGTGTGCTTTGCCTCGGGCATGTCACCGGCCTTCTGATAGGCAACGGCCAACAGCTTGAGCGAAAGCGGGTTGCTGATGTCTTCTTCCAGGTGGGAAATCGCATCCTTGTACTGGTGCTCGGAAAATAGTACCGCTCCGGCCGCTCCGTGAAACGCGCTGTCAATCACTTTGTCGCTTGAGCTCTGTGAGATTTCAGTCAGACGGGCCAGCGCCGAACGCGTACTCTTCTTGTCGTCCATTCTCAACCCCAGTTCCACTCGGACCCGCAGAATCTGGGCCGATTCCTGCTTGATTGCGGCCGGCAACGCATTCTTGCCTTCCTTGGCCGCATCTTCTGCCTTAGTCAGCAAGATCAGCGCCTGGTGGTGCTCCGGCTGATACATGGCCATCTGCCGATACGTGTCGGCCTCGACCTGGCTCATGTGCCTGGCATGGGCGTAGTCGGCAATTTTTTGAAACATGCGGTCGGCGCCGGCGTAATCTCCCTCGCGAATATAAGTCGTCGCTTCCCGCGTCTGCCATTGGACCTGGTGCAGAGCCGGCAGGCGGAACCGGCGAAAGGCAATCTCGTATTCTTTGCGGGCGCGCTCCTGGTCTCCCATGAGCGAATAGGTGTCGGCAATTCCGAATTGCGAGGAATAGAACTCGGTGTTGATGGTCAGCGCGGCTTTGTAATGCGCGATAGCCTCATCGAAGTGGCCGGCCAAACGCAGAATTTCAGCGTAGGAGTCCTGCGGATTGGCGTCGTCGGGCAGTGCGGCGATGTACTTGTCCATCAGCGCGAACGCCTTGTCGAACTGCCGCATGTAGGCGTAAGTGTATGCCGTGTTGTTCATCAGGCCGGGGGAGTCGGTGATCCCCGAATTCTCGTACACCGCAGCCGCCCGCTCGTACTGGGTTTCCGTAGTCAGCCACCAGTTCGCCAGAAACACCACCCATTTGTCGTGGGGATACTGGCTGAGAACGTCGTTCATGTCGGTGATGGCAGGAATCAGCTTGTGCTCGGCGGCATTCTGAAACCATTCAATCACCAGCCGCTCGGGACGGCTGGCGTGGTTCCGGGTGGCGAATGCCTTGTTCTGCTCCCTGAGTTGTTCGGCAGGATCGAGACTGGTCTGGGAAAGAAGTTCGTGCCCCATGGCAAAATCGGGCTCGAGGGCAACCACGCGGCGCAGGACGTCGGCCGCCTTTGCCTGCTCCACCTGGTCGAGGTCCAGCTTCCAGGCGTCGTCCAGCAACTGGCGAACCTTCGCCGACTTGACAGTCAACGGCAATACAGCGGTCCGCGGGTCGCTTTTCTGAGCGAACGAAGACGTCAACCCAAGCCCAACCACGACAAAAAAGAGTAGCCCTGATGTTTTGCGATTCATCCTAGTTTCCCCTCAGAATGTAGCCCTGCTCGACGGGCAATTTGCCGTCCACCTTCAACACCTTTACGTCTTTGGTCAACGAATAAAGATCGACGATCCCAATGGCTCCTCGGGTACCCGACACAAACCGAAGCACGGCATCGTCCGAATCCGCGATCACGATGGCTCCAGAATGAGCGTGGAAGAGAGCGTGCGCCTGAGCGGGTGTCATATTCAGGAGCTTCCGCAGCACCAGTTGCATATCCGCGGAAGAAGGATCGTGCAGCACCACCTTGATCGGTTTTCCGTCCGGCCAACTCTCGGTGCGGGTGCAGAGAATTTTCGCCAGTTCGGAAGCGGTGAGATTGGAGGAGGTGTTCGCCGTGTCGGCCACGACCGCCAATTGCCTGGCGCACGCGGCGTACGAAAAGGCAGACACGCACACCCCTGCCCACAACAAGTGTCGGAGTTTCATCGCCTGCCCATTCTTACTTAGGTTTTCGTCAGGCGAAACGTAACCAACGTAACCGGGAAAATCCCGGAATTGGAGGTAGGCCCTTGCCTTGCAAATGTAGACGCAGCGTCCTCGCCGGTGCGGGTTGCGGGGCGCCGAAGCATGAGCGGCGACGCTCTCGCCTATAGGACCAACGCAGCGCCGCCAGTTTTTCTAGTCAAGTGGTGCCGCCGGATTCTGTTCGGCTTTCGTAACGTGGGATCGCATCAGTCGATGGGTCGTCGGGCCGTAGCCTGTTGAAAACGGAGACGCCATTGCTCTCCCTGCTTGACCCACACGTCCGACAGATGTTGGTAGCGTGGCGCGAACTCGTTATCCCCTTCGGGTTGTTGGATTACGGCATCAAAAGTGACAATGGCGGCGTTCTCGTCCAGTTGGAATACCTTGAAGTTGTACAGTGTGAAGGCAGTGAGTCTTCCGTCCTTGGCGTCGTCGAGCAATTCCCTCTTCTGGTGTAGAACACCCTCGCTTCCTACCTGTTGAAAATCCTCGCTCAAGAGACGTTGCAAAGTGCCGATATCCTTGCCCCGCTCGGCTTGCGGAACGGCCCGCGACTGGGAAATGAGGCTCTCCTCCAATGGGGAGAGCGGCCGTGCACCCGCCGCGTCAGGCGCCTGCTGCGCCAGACTGCACAGGCAACTGCCGATCACCAGCGTGATGACTCTTGCAAGGAAATCGCATTTCATAGGTCCCCCTCCAATCTGGGGCGAGGCACCCCACCGCCGGGCAGCTACAACCCCTCGAAGATGGTAGAAGAAAGCCCGCTGGAAGAGAAGTTTGCCCGAACTTATGGACAGACGAGAAATCTTGGGAGGGACAAGTCTGTTCCGAATTCGTAACAGAAAGACTATTTTTGTCATTTCCTTTTTGGGACGAGGTAGAAGTGGTGTCCCCCAAGGCGGGGCCCTTCGTCAGCTGCCCACCCCCTCAGGCGCAGATCGCGGGGCCCCCTGCTTTTTATCCTGGCTCATGAAAACTGGAGTCATGATTCCGTAACCTTTCCCCGCCTCGCCAGTTTATAAACTTAGAGCACCATGGGCGTTAGAGCACCGGCATCGCAGCCGTCCCCGGCGCAGGCGGATGAACGCTTGCTGGTGGAGGCTGCCCAGAAGGATCCGTCCCGGTTTGCCGATCTCTACGAACTCCATTTCGAGATGGTGTATGCCTTCGTTGCCAGACGAGTTCCAGACCGGGCGGCGGTCGAGGATCTGACTTCCGATGTGTTCCACAGGGCGTTGGCGAATCTGAAGCAGTTCGAATGGCGCGGTGTCCCCTTCGGAGCGTGGCTGTTGAAGATCGCGGCCAATGCGGTCATTGATCGCGCCAAACGAGGCGGACGTGAGTTGGCCTTCGATGATCCTCCCGAGATCAGTGCCAAGCCCCGCGTGGAGCAGGCGGCTGAGCTGGCCGCTTTGTTCCGCCTGGTAAACGAACTGCCTGACGACCAGCGGCAGGTGGTGGTAATGCGCTTTGCCGAGGAGAAAAGTATCCGCGAAATCGCGCTGCACCTTAAGCGCAGCGAGGGTGCGGTGAAGCAGCTGCAGTTCAGGGGATTGGAGAATCTGCGGGCGCGGGTCGAAGGCGAGCAAAGTCGTAAACCACAAAAGACACGAAAGTATCCGAAGGACAGCAAGCAGCATGACTAAACGCAGTCTGGCCGAACAACTCGACGCAGCGGTGCAGGGCATTCTGGAGAGTCCTGGCGCCCGTTTACCTCAGGAAGACGAGCGTCTGGCGGCGCTGGCACGCATTGCGGCCGAGTTGCGCAGCTTGCCGCGGCCCGAGTTCAAGACCTATCTGAAAGAAGATCTGAAAAGGGGAAAAACTATGACAACCGTAGCTGAACCCGTAGCCGCTGTGCAAACTGTAGCGGCGCCAATCTTAACCTTCAAGAGCGCGGCCAAAGCCATCGAGTTCTACACCAGCGCTTTCGGAGCCAGGGAGACCATGCGCTTCGAGATCCATGGAAATATCCCTCACGCGGAGATCATGATCGGGAAATCGACCATCATGATGACCGAAGAATGGCCCGAGGGCGGCCGCTTCAGCGCGGAAACGCTGGGGCAGTCTCCAATCAACATCTCTCTCGAGGTCGAGGACGTAGATGCGTTCGTCGAGCGCGCCGTAGCCGCTGGGATGAAGGTGACCCTCCCGCCAAAGGACCAGTTTTATGGCCGTCGCGACGCAACTATCGTCGATCCCTTCGGCTTCACCTGGCACATTTCCACGGTCAAAGAAACCATGTCGGTCGAGGAGATGCACCGCCGCATGGACGGGACGCAAGGCGAGAAAGGCCCGCGGAAGCCAGCCGTCGACCCGATTCCCAAAGGCTACCGCACCGTGACGCCCTACCTGGTGGCGCAAGATGGACCGGCGCTGGTCGAGTTTGCCAAGCAGGCTTTTGGCGCTGAAGAAATATTCCGCGCTGTGGGCTCGGCGGGCGGACTGCACGCCGAGGTCAAGATCGGCGATTCCATGCTGATGATGGGAGGCGGCATCCCTGGCCGTGAGTTCCGCTCGACGGCGAACACCCACGCCCTCCACATTTATGTGCAAGATGCAGACGCCGTCTACCAGAAAGCCCTGGCTGCCGGAGCAACCACGATTGACGAACCCCGGGACCAGGAATATGGCGAGCGTTCTGCGAGCGTGAAGGATCCGGCGGGCAATTACTGGTACATTGCCACCCACAAAGGCGCGACCTACGTTCCCGAGGGGCTGAACGACGTGAACGTGTATATGCATCCGCTGCGGGCCGAGCCTGTTATCAACTTCTTGAAGCGGGCATTCGGAGCGCGCGAGATTGCCAAGTATGCATCGCCCGACGGCGTGGTGCATCATGCGGAGATCCGCGTTGGCAGTTCGATGGTGGAGATGGGCGAGGCGCACGGCCAGTATCCGCCGATGCCGGCCATGTTCTATCTCTACGTACCCGACGTGGACCGCGTCTACCAGAGTGCGCTGGCGGCGGGTGCGACTTCCATGTCTCCGCCTGCGGACCAGCCTTACGGCGACCGCAGCGGCGGCGTGAAAGACGCATTCGGCAACCAGTGGTACATTGCCACCCACATCAAAGATATGCCGTGATGCAATCGGGTGCGATGACGCCCGTGACCCATTTGCCGGAATCCACTATTTCAGCTTGCTGACCGCCGGATAGTACCTCTGGATCATGCGCCCTGTCATCAAGCCGCCCTCGTATTCCGGAATGATCACTTCGTCGGCGCCGGAGTTGCGAATGGCGTTCGCATACCGTTCTTGACCGGCGCGGGTGATGATTTTGGCCTGCGGGTTCAGGGAACGCGCAGTCACCGTGATGTAGAGATTGTCGGCGTCGTTGTCGATCACGATGCAGATACCCCGGGCACGTTCAATGCCCGCCGCGAGCAGCACGTCATGGCGCTTGGCGTCCCCCTGGATGACCATCACACCGTCCTTCAGAAGTTCACGGTACAGGCCTTCGTTGGTTTCGATGAGCACCAGCGGAATCTCATGCCGTTGCAGGTGGTCAAATACCGTACGTCCCACCTGTCCGTACCCGCAGATGATGAAATGGTCCCGCAGTTTCTCAATATTGACGTCGTTGATCATGGATTTCCATGCCTCCACACCCTGGCGGTTGAAAATGGTCACCAGAACGCGTTCCGCAATCCATACCTGAAAGGTGAACACACCCACGTAAACGAAGAATGAAAACAGTTTGGTCGCCCGGTGAACGGAACGATAGTCGATGGAGTGGGGGTGAATGATCCAGAACAAGGCGTCCAGCCAGCGCAGCCCTTCGAGCCTCATGTAAACCAGCACGCACAGCGCGCTGAAGACCGCTAGGACCGCGACCGGCAGCCACAAGCGGCGAAGAAAGAAAATAAAGAGACGGCCCATTTTCGATCGTGAATACTCTACTCCCCCATCCTGAAACGCGGCGAGGCACAAACTCGCGCTTGGTCGGCCAGCATGGAGCAACCGGGGTGGTTGGCAATATAACAAAAAGGCGGGCGCGGCGGCAGCCAGAGTTTGCTGATGACGCTGATAGGGAATCCCGATCGGCCTTCCTTCAGATCAGTCAGCTTACGAAGCGATACGCGAGGGTTTTGTCATTTGCGGCTCAACCGGTCGCAGAAAGAAGTAGCGGAAAGTCCAGGTGCAGTCTTCTCGTTTTCATACCCCCGACCCTATAAATCCTGATCGTAACTATGAATATTTTCAATTTCCCTCAATGTTGCTGAAGGGTTAAAGTCGGGCAGATTGATCCTCGGCTCAATGGCGCTGGGGATGCGAAGGGGAGAAAAATGAGAAAGATCGTGCTGATTTCGATTGGACTCCTAATGATCTCTGTGATGACGGTGGCCCAGGAAGCCCATCCGTCGCGCGCAACCGCATTGGCCAAGGCGGTCACTCTCTCGGGAACAATCAGCAATGACGGGAAGACCTTCGTCAGCGAGCGGGATGACGCGTGGACCATCGCCAATGCGGATGTCGTGAAGGGCCGGGAGGGACAGCAAGTCGTCGTAAAGTGCAGCCCCGATTCGGCAAGACAGAGCATACACGTGTTTTTCGTCAAGCCTGCGGAGACCAGATACCCCGCCAACTGGGGAGATTCGGCTTTCCGGCGTTAACCGTCGCCAGGCTCGAAACTACCTCGACGGACTCGCCGCTTGCTGCTTCGGAGCGGTGTTCTTTAGAAAGGTCTGGCGCACCCTGGGTGTGACCAGGTAACTCAGCAAAGCTCCGGCAATCAGTACACCCACGATCCCCTGCAGCCAGGCTCCCGACGCCACCCGGATCGAATCTCCCAACACATTTCCACCGATCAGCAACACCGCGAGAGTCCATCCCCAGAGACGCCGTTTCAGCCAGCCGATTCCGGCAGCCAGGAGGGCGAAGGAGAGAACCGGGAACAACAGGCCGATGGGTCTCCCGAGCGCCGCCAGGCCTGCATGCCCGGAGGGGTTAAGAACCCAGACGCGATCGAGGGCGGTTCCGGGAAAAATCAGCGTAACGCCGGCCAGCATCGCCATAGCTGCGCCCCAGATGAGAAAGATCCCGATCGCCAACCACCCGCGTGGCCGCTGGTTTGGAGATAGAGTCATAGGCTGCGGTGAAGAGAAGACTAAGCCCTCAGCGGGTGGCCGGCAGCGGGTAGTAGCCTTCTTTGGCGTACACGTTCACGCACGGGCGCAGGTCGGATGCCTTGCATCCGTATCGATTCACTTTGACTTCGATTTCGCGGCGGGTATCGCTGGGCGTGGCCCGGGTAACGTATCCCAGGGTGTATTGATTGCGAGCGTCGCCCAGCAGGCGCTGGTAGACGTTCTCAATCGCCTTCGGAGAATACTCGCTCAGCACCTCGCCTCCGGTAGCGTTGACATACCTGGGAAGAATGTCGCTATAGCCCTGCCCGGGAATGTGCAGTTTTTCCAGTGTGCGGTAGCCGGGAATCGCCGAGGAGCCTACGGCAACGCCGTAAACCAATATCCCATTCGAAAGCAGGACTTGCAGGACGGAGTTATAACTGGCGTCACTGCGGTATTCCCGGCCATCGCTGATCACAAAGATGACCTTGCGGCGGTTTTTTTCCTGTTTGCCGAGATCGAGTGCGGCGCGCAGGATCGCGTCGTTGAGGACGTGAGCGTGCTTGGCCGGAGTGGTCACGGGAGTCGTGGGCTGACCGACGGGAACTCCATTAATCGTCGGCCCCTGTGGTCCCATCGGGCCACCCAGGACCGGCACTCCCGGGGTTTCGCCGCTGTAGGTCTTCATCTGGTTGAAAATGCCATCCAATCGCCGCCCCACCGCCTGGAAGTTCGCCATTTGGGACACGGCATCGCTGTAGGCGTAGACCGCAACCTCGTCGAACGGAGCAAACGCTCCCTCCAGGGCAGCAAAGGTTTGGTTCACCTTTTGTACCGCGATGTCCGACATTCCCAGGTCCACAACCACGGCCGCTGACAGAGCAAAGGGATCGCTGGTGAAGAAATTCAGCTTTTGTTTCTTGCCATCTTCGTATACCGAGAAGTCGGTATCCAACAATCCGCTGACCAGTTTTCCATTCTCATCGGTGACTCTTACGGGCACGATGACTTGATTGATATTCACAGTTAGCTTGTAGAGCTCGCCCTGCGCCGGGGGCACTTCCCTGGGAACGCTGCCCTCGGGGACGGTTGTGACCTTCATCGGAGGCGGAGACCCGACTGGTTGCCCCTCGCCCGCGGACGGCGGAGACGAAGAATAGGACGGCGGCGCTTCGCTGGCTGGAACCTTCGGCTGTGGAGACGGCTCTTCCCGGACTGGCGGTGCCGGTGGCGGGGTTTGTGGCTCAGGGTTGGAAGGAAGCTTTGACGGCGGCTGCACGGTGGAGGGTGCGTCGGGAATGTTCTGCTTCGTATCCGGCTGCTGCTGCGCCCACCCGGCACCTAAACCCAGGAAAACCAGCACTATCGCCAGAAAGCTACCGGCCCACACCCTCCGGATCATTGGCACCACTGGCAATCCTCCGTCCGGCCGCAACCGGCTTTTATTATTTGGAATGCTGAGCCCGGCCATTTGTTGCATCTAAGGCTTCAGGAATAGACTAACAAAAAAAGTGCGAGCGAATACCCTCATGTCCAAGGCCCCTCGGTTGTGTGTCCTTCGTATGTTACTTCTGCTCGCCCTGCAGGCGGGCCTCACCCCGGCTTACGGGCAGTCCCAGCCGCCGGCCCAGGACCAAGACCAAGATCAGTCCTCCGAGACCCTGAAAGTCAATGTCAACGTGGTCCAGCTTTTCTTCAATGTGAAGGACAAGAAGGGCGCACTCATCCCCAGCCTCACCAAGGACCAGTTTCAGATCCTGGAAGATGGCAAGCCCCAAACCATCAAGTATTTTGCGGCGGAGTCCAACCTGCCACTCACCCTCGGAATTCTGATCGATTCCAGCGGCAGCCAGGCTAACGTGCTCGACATGGAAAAACAGGTTGGGGGAGAGTTTCTCACCCAGATTCTGCGCGACAAAGACCTGGCGTTTGTCATCGACTTTGACGTCAACGTGGACCTGCTGCAAGACTTCACCAGCTCCGTCCACGCCCTGAAGGTGGCTCTCAACAGTGCCCGCATCAACACCGCCGGCGGTTCCGGCGGCGGAATTCCCGGGCTGGGCGGCGGCACGGTTCCCACGCAGGGCTCGCCCCGCGGAACCTTGCTGTACGATGCAGTCTATTTGGCTTCTCATGACGAGCTGGCCCAACAAGTAGGGCGCAAAGCCATGATCCTCCTCACCGACGGTGAGGATCAGGGCAGCCAGCTCAAGGTCAAGGATGCAATCGAAGCCGCGCAAAAATCCGACAGCATTGTTTACGTGCTGCTGTGCGCGGATCGCGGATTTTACGGCTTTGGCGGCTATCACGGTGAGGGAGAAATGAGAAAGCTCACCGCGGAAACTGGAGGCCGCGTTATCGAGGTTGGGAATAAGTTCGAGAAACTCAAAGAGGGATTCGATCAGATTGCCAACGAGCTGCGCAGCCAATACAACATTGGTTACAGCCCGAGCAACCCGCAGCTGGACGGCACTTTCCGCAAAGTCGAAATCCACACCAACGACAAGGACTACAAGATTCAGGCGCGCAGCGGATACTACGCGGTACCGAAGCGCGACTAAAACCTGCCTGGCAATCGTGTGGGGCGGACACTCTTGTCCGCCGCTTTTGACCCTGGCTTATTTTGTTCGGCGCCGTGCTCCCCGGAAAACTGTCGCTTCGGATGGAGTTCTTGACGGGCGTCGCCTGCTGCGGAGAGGAACGTTAAGTCAACATCAAAGGCGGCGGACAAGAGTGTCCGCCCCACACTATTGTGAAGGGGCGTAGTAGCCGCGGCGGCTGCGAACGTGCAGGCCTTTCACTTGGGCCAGGATGTCAATTGTGCGGTAGCGTCCATCGGTTTTGAAATCCGCTGGCTTATAGGAGATCGCATACTGGCTGCGCAGCTCCTCCTGAATCGAAGCGAACGCATTGGACACTTCGGTGATTTGAAAGGGCACGTACGACCGGCCGCCGGTGGCGTCGGCAATACGCTCCAGCACTTTGTCTCCGTGATGGCTGGTCCCGCTCAGATTGGTGCTGATGGTGTAAACGATGACCTCCGCCCGCTGCGCCATCTCGATGGCTTCTTCGCGCGTCACGTGGCTCTGATTGTCGTCGCCATCGCTGAGGAGAATGATCGCTCTGCGCACCGGCCCCTTGTGATCGGACTTCATGAGCTTGTCGCGGCAGGCGAAGTAGAGCGCATCGTAGAGCGCCGTACCTCCACCCGGGCGTAACAGCCGCACGCCCTGCGCCAGCCTCTCCGTGTCATCGGTGAAATCCTGGGTGACCTCGGGTGTGACATCGAAGCCCACCACGAATGCCTGGTCATATCTGCGTCGTACCGTCTGGTTGAGAAACTCGATGGCAGCCAGCTGCTCGAACTTGAAGCGGTCGCGGATGGAATTACTGGCGTCGATGAGCAACCCCACCTGCAGCGGCAAATCAGCCTCGGCATGAAAACTGCGAATCTCGGCCGCCGGCTTGCTGTCATCGATGATCTTGAAATCTTCTTTCTTCAGATCCTTTACGTATCGCCCGTGCTTGTCGGTGACGGTGAACACTACATTGACTTCGTTGACCGTCCGGCGGATGGTGGCGACCGACTCATCCTCCTCTTGAGAAGCGCCAGGGGGCGCAGACGGGGGCGTATTCGTCGCGTCGGCGGGCTGGGTCGAAGGCGGCATCTCCGCTGCAGGCGTCTCGGGCTTGGCGGTCGCGCTGGAACTTTCCGGCGCATCGCTTACCGGCGTCGCTGCCGCCGGCGTTGGCGTTTCTTGCGGTGGAGGAGGAGGTTGAGGCTTGGGCTTCTGCCGGGTGGTTGACGGAGCTGAGGGCAGATCGTCCTGCCCTGCATTCTGCGCCAAGGCAGCCGTCAGGCAGAAGCCTAGGACGGCGAGCGCCAGGATGTTCCGGAGCTTCATGGATTTTTCCATTATAGCCGGAACCGAAACTGCCGCCCCTTACGTCCGGTCCGCGCCCATGGTATGTTCAAAGCTCCGAGTCATGATCCGTTCTTATAAGGGAATTACTCCGACCATTGCCGGGTCGTGCTACGTGGATGAATCGGCACAGATCATCGGCGACGTGGTTTTGGGCGAACACGCCAGCGTGTGGATGAACGCGGTCCTGCGCGGGGACGTTCATTCCATCCGCATCGGCGCCCATTCGAATGTGCAGGACAGCAGCGTATTGCACGGCATGAAGGAACAATACGGCGTATTCGTGGGCGAATACGTCACCATCGGTCACTCGGTTACTCTGCATGGATGTGTGGTCGAAGACCGCTGCCTGATCGGCATGGGGTCGATCATTCTGAATGGGGCAGTAATTGGGGCAGGATCGATCATCGCTGCGGGCACGCTGATTCCCGAGAAAACAATTGTGGAACCCGGCTCGCTGTGGATGGGCTCTCCCGGTAAATTCCGCCGTAAGCTTGAACAGAAAGATCAGGAGACCATTCTGCGTTACGCCAACAACTATTTGGGATATAAAGAGGCGTACCTGGCAGAGAGAAAGTAGCTTGTCATTCTGAGCGTAGTCTGATGTTCGCGGTACGCGAACATCAGACGAAGTCGAAGGATCCCTGTAAGCCGTGAATTGTCTGAGGCGTTGTGAGGCATTTCCTTCTGAGGCTTCACAGGGTGAACTCCTCGATGCGCCGACGGAACGATTGAGACGCGCGGGGGTCAAGGGTTTTAGGGACAAAGGGCTAACGACCAGCGACGAATGACTAACGACCGGCAACCATGATCAAAGCCATACGCGGAACTCGTGACCTGCTGCCGCCCGACACGGCGCTGTGGAATTTTGTCGAGGCCGCGGTCCGCGACGTTTTCCGCGCCTACAACTTTCACGAGATCCGCACCCCGATTTTCGAAGAGACGCAACTGTTCGCCCGGAGCGTGGGCGAAGAGACCGATGTCGTTGCCAAGGAGATGTACACCTGGGAGGATCGCACCCGCGCCGAAAGCGAAAAAGGCCAGTCGTTGACTCTCCGTCCCGAGAATACCGCCGGCGTGGTGCGCGCCTACATTGAGCACGGTCTGGAGAAGCGCGGCCTGAACAAGCTCTACTACATCGGACCGCAGTTCCGACGCGAGCGTCCGCAGAAAGGCCGCTACCGGCAGTTTTACCAGATCGGCGCCGAAGTGATCGGCCCGGCCAGCGCGGGCAGTGAATCTCCCGCTCGCGATGCCGAAGTTCTGGAACTGCTGGCGACGTTTCTCGACCGGCTGGGCATCGAGAACTGGAATCTGCAACTCAATTCTGTCGGCTGCCCCGCCGATCGCGCTCGCTTCAACGAAGCATTGCGCAAAGCGCTCCAACCGGTCGTCGCCAATATGTGCGTCGACTGCCAGCGCCGTGCGGTAACCAATCCCCTGCGCGTCTTCGACTGCAAAGTTCCCGAGGATCAGCCCATCATCGAAAAGCTGCCGCGCATCAGCCAGTATCTCGACGAGCCCTGCCGCCAGCACTTCGCGCAGGTGCAGGACATCCTGCGAGCGGTCGGTGTCGAGTTTCAGCTAAACGACCGGCTGGTTCGCGGCCTCGACTACTACACTCGCACTGCCTTCGAGTTCACTCATGGGGCTCTGGGCGCGCAGAATGCGATTCTCGGCGGCGGCCGCTACGACGGTCTCTCCGAATCACTGGGCGGACCGAGCGCTCCCGGCATTGGATTCGCCATCGGCGAAGACCGCCTGGTCTTGGCGCTCAAACAATCCGCCGAAGCCGTCCAGAAGAAACCCGACGTCTACATCGCTCCGCTGGGCGCCGACATGAATCGTGAGGCCGCCCGCCTGGCGCGGGAGTTGCGCCGTCACGACCTCATCGTCGAGCTGGGCGACGAAAGCTTCCGCCTGAAGAAGTCCTTCGAGACCGCCGACAAGGCAGGCGCGCGCTTCATTCTGATCGTGGGTGAGAACGAAGTACAGGCGGGCGCCTTCGCGCTGAAGAACCTGGCCACCGGCGAGCAAATCTCCGTCCCTCGCGCCGAACTCCCGCAGAAGCTTCGCTAGCTCCTCCCCTGATCTGCAAGATCCTCATTCAGCACCACTTACCAAAGATTTCGCCAGCCATAAAGGTTTCGCTTCAGAAGGCCGATGGAGAACCAGTACTTGGAGGAAGGGTCCCGAATGGTTAATGCAGTCAATTCCGCTCACAGTGTTGAAGCTACCCAGCTTTCACCGGAGGTCCAGCGGCAGCAGGCCGCCAAGACCGCCCAGACGCAACAGCAGTCCGTTCCTCAAGACTCAGTCAGTCTCAAGTCGACGGGCGATCAAGACCACGACGGCGACAGCCACTAAGGTCCTCGCCCACCCGGCGAGAACTCAGTGGCTACATGCACAACGGAAGGCCCGGCGTCGGCCGGGCCTTTTTTCTTTCCCACCCTACTTACTCGGACGCGACTCCGGCGGCACCATGCCGGCGACGCGGTAGTAGACCGTGAGCTGCCCGTAGATTTCTCCCGAATGCTCGACAAAGCCGTACGCAAAATCGCTCACCCGGGTCTTTTCATTGGCAAACGGATCGACCACCACGTCATTCATCCCCTTGTCGCCCTTGGCCGCGATCGCCGCCGCTCCATCGGCAAACGATTTCTTCACGAACGCCACCACATCGGCCTTGCTCTTGAACTCCTCCCGCTTGGGATCCTCCATCGCCGGCCCCTTCTCGCCTCGCACCGCATTGGTGAAGAAATAATTGGCATGGGAGGCGTGAATCAGCCGCTCGGCGAAGGTTTTCACCGTGGGCGCCGCCTTGAAGTCGTACTTGTCCTCGGGAAAATCTTCCGCCATCGCAATCAGCTTGCGGCCAATTTCATTCCACTGCTCAAGCACCGCCTTGGACGGACTGGGCACAGGCTTGGGCGCTTTCGCGGCCATATCCTGCGTATGCGCCGGCATGGCAAAAACGCCGGCCACGAAAATCACTGCCGCGAGCCAAGAAACTTTTCTCATGATCTCTCCTGTCACGATTCTCTCCTCCACGCTGAAATTTGGACGGAACATCTTATCGGACTCAGGCGCAGGAAAAAAGATAGCGCTGCCGGTATTTCCGTCCTTGCCCACTGGCCACTCTGCCCGCCAACCTGATACCCTGCTCTCGCATTCCCTACTTCACTCATCGAGGATCCCTATGAAACTCCGCGTCATTTGCGTGGCCACGCTTCTGCTGCTCTCCACTTTCTCCCTGGCGGCTGACACCGACCGTAAGCACATCGTCGACGCCCCCTCCGACGCGCGCAACGCTCTGCCTTTCAGTGACGGCGTTCTGGTGGGCAACACACTCTACGTGGCTGGCCATCTCGGCCTGGACAAAACCGGCAAGCCTCCGGCCAGCGCCGAAGAAGAAGCCACCCTCGCCATGGACGGCATCAAGACAACCGTCGAGCACGCCGGCATGACCATGGACGACGTAGTCACCGTGCAGGTCTTCTGCGCCGATCTCAGCCTGTATGACACTTTCAACAAAGTCTATCGCTCCTACTTCCACGACCAGTTCCCCGCCCGCGCCTTCGTCGGATCGAACGCCCTGCTGCGCGGCGCCAAATTCGAAGTCGTGGCGATTGCGGTAAAGAAGGCGATGTAGCCCGGCTCAAGAGCGACCTATAAGAAGAATTGTCATTCCGAGCCGCCCGCAGCCGCGACAGCGGCGAGGGCGTGTCGAGGAACCTGCTTTTTCTACGGATGCCCCATGCCTTCGGCTTCGCTCAGGACAGGCTCTAGCGCGCACTTTGCGCTAGGGTGGGGATTCTCGCATGCAGGACCACCAGCCTTGTCATCCTCAACCAGCCTTGTCATCCTGAGGAGCAAATGGCCTTCGCTCGCGAAGGCCACGGCGACGAAGGACCTATGCATTTGACCGTGTGGCGCGGACACTCCTGTCCACGTGATGGCAACGCACAACTTCAAGAACCCACCCCGAGCGCAACCCCGCAAGGGCGACATAACTCAGCCCAAGGCGAAAGCCCTGGGTCAGCAAGAACCCCGATCCACGTGCACCGGTGGGGATTTTCGGATGCGCTACTTTTTGCGCTTGGTTCCCGTGGCCTGTTCGTGGACAGAAAGTAACTGATTGGCCAGCAACCCCGCCAGATATTCTTCCAGCACCGACAGGTCGATCTGTTTGCCAGCCCAAGCCCTGTCCGCGGCTTCAAGGGCCTTGTAATACGGATTCTTGTCTCTCGAGATCTGATCTGGGATCGTGTTCGTTCCGGGAAGGCGGTAGCCTAACCGCAGGCACAACAGCAAGTAGGAAATCGCCCGCGCCGTTCGTCCATTGCCATCCGTGAATGGGTGAATCCAATTCAACTTCCACAGCGCGTATGCCCCCAGTTGAATCGGAGAGCTCTTCTCCCAGTTGTCGTTGACGTAGTCGCACATGTGCTCAACCTCTTCCGGCACCATGTGCGCGCCGACCGGTTGGTGTTTGCTGCCGCGGATTTCTATTCCGGCGGGTCGGAAGTTCCCGGCGTAAGAGCTGAGTCCTTTGAGGGCGATGCGATGGAGGTGTAGCAACTGCGAAGGGCGAAGTTTGAACTTGTGCTCAGTGTCGGAAAAATATTCGATCAGCTCAATGACTGCATCGACCTGTTGCAGGCCATTCCGGGCTTCTACGCGAGCTTTTTCGTCGGGGTCGGTAACGAGTTCGGCCTCCAAGGCCTGGCTATGCCGATCCTTTTCCTCGCTCATTCTTGGGGGCTCCTAACGACTCCGCCTCTCGGTCCACCATTTCCCGGGTAATACGAGGATTTTCTATCTTTGTGTTGCCGTAGGCAAAGCTCCGCCTCTGCTCCTCTTTCTCCTGCGGAGTAAGAACAGTTTTCTTTGCGGCTTCCAGCAGACTTTCCAGATGTTTCGTCATCGGCTCACCCCGAGATGTGCTCCCAGGGCACCTTACCATAATAAACCGCTGAGGAAAACGAAGTGGCCGACGGTTGCGCGCATGGCACTTCAGCGTTACCGATATGGGACTCAAGTCCCTGAGACGCGGGTAGTGCGCGGCTTCAGCCGTGCGGACACAACGGCACCCTTGACCCGACGCCGATGCGGCGCAACCGTCTGCAGGCGTGTCGATCTCCGCCCTGAACTACCCCACCCCAAAATTATCTTGGCCGTGTTCTTGTTGGTCTCGGCGATCGATAGGTTTTCTTGGGTCCGGCTCGGGCACGAGTCTGCAACGGACTAGCCCCTTTTATTCTCAGTACGCTTCTGTAACTGGGGTGTATTTCCCATGGGAGCCCATCATCCCGATTTTGATTGCTGGATAATAAATGCGGTCTGTCCTCGAAGCGGATAAATCCGAGTGGTCCATCATCTAGATTTTCGTCGCGCGCGTTGATGAAACCGATCCGAAACAGAAAGTGCGCGACCGCCAACTCCCTCGGCTGGATCGAAATGCCGTCCAGTGAAGGCATGCCGTACCGATGGATAATCTTGGTCCGTGCTTGCTCTAGGAGGGCATCCGTCGTAAACTGCGCGGGTCCGCCGGCGAACGTTTCGACCAACGTTTCCAATTCCGCGCACTGGTGGCGATGCTCCTTGTAGAGGTCCGAGAGTCGAAACTGCCCGTATTCCTTTAGACTGCTGCTGACGTCGCCGATGTTTATGAGGTCACGCCTAAGTTGGTATGCATGGACCCCGGCCAGACGACATAGCTGAGTGGCCCACCGTGGTCGCCCTGCACTAAGGATGTGAATTGGCCTGAATGCGGGCAGGAAGCGGCGTCCCCATGGGAACGGTTCTTTAAAAACGAGTCTCGCAATCGGCTCAACGTCAGGAACCTTGCCATGCGTTCGCAGATAGAAGGCGGAGATCTTCTTCTCAAGGATCCGCCCTGACTCTTCGGTACTCCATTTTAGGTCGAGCATGTATTGCTCACACTTGTCCAGGGCCTCGTCATGCTGTTTGAGAATGGACCAAACATCTGTTCGAACGGACGCGCGTATGTTGAGTCCCTCCACAGTATTTGCCAGATTTCGGCACGCACTGAAAAACGTGCTTACCTTCAACCGTTCGGTATCCGTGTTGAGGAACGTGGCATCAACATCGTCGATGTATGGCCAGACCTTGATTTCCTTGTTGTCGGAGAAGCGCCGGAGAAGTGCGTGGGAGTCTCCCATTTCCACCCGCTGCCGACTCAGTTCGAATCCTGCGGCCTTGATCTTGAGTCGATCAATGAGCGCGCCAACTAGGTTGCGACCTCTGAAGCCCGCTATTTCAGCTCCCTCGACGAGAGTAGTTGCGTCATCAGAAACTGTGAAGCGAAGAGTAGAGCCAAGTTCCAGGTTCACCCGGGAACACATACGTTGCTGCCATCCATGTACTAATGCGGCCGGCGAAGACGAATCGACCTCCTGGAGCGCAATCAGGTCTGAGGCTTTAACATACAGAAGTAGTTCACCTTGATCGGATAGCTGACGCCGGTACATTGCCTCCCGCAACAGAGCCGATTTGCCCATACCCTTCCGGGAACGGACGAATCCGAGTTTCCGGTCCGGGCTGAAGAAAGGCTGGAATTCCTCTTTCTCGAGGAAGTAGCTATTTAGAACCTCTGGATGCTCATCCTCCCCGGCGTCGTTTCCAAAGAGGTCTTGGTTAATCAAATCCTGCCTCATCATGTCCTCCATCGAGAAACCCTACCGAGCCGGGCCGCGTTTTGTATGCATCGGGTGGCCTACGGACAAAGGGGGCCATGGCTCACGCCATGGCCCCCCTCAGAGTCGCTAACCTTCTACTCTCGCCGAGCGTATTTGTCCAGCCACTTTCGTGCTACTTCACCTCTGCGGCTAGAGCCGTCGAGGTTCGTTTCCGTTTCGGCATGGCCGAAGCCATGCCCTACCCAAGCTGCGGAGCTGCACTCCGCTTGGACGGGTCGGAGACCCGTCCCTACGCTGGCACTTACGAGCACCCGCTGGTACTCCCGCACTCGCTACACCGGTAGCACGAACCGTTGCGCGTCATGATGGCGCCGCAGAAGCTGCAGGACGGGGCGTCGCCCATGTCCACGATGTCGCGCAGGGCGTCGGCGGCATGCATGCTTCCCGTGGCGGGCGAGGACGCCCGTCCTAGATCAGCATCGCCGATTTCTGAGGGCTGCGAACTGACGCCCGACAGCTTCGGTCGCAGATTCTCGAACAGCAGCTGCTGCTGCCCGGTGAGGAAGCGCAGCTGCAGCCAGCGGAAGATGTAGTCCATGATCGACTTGGCGAAGCCGATCTCGGCATTGCCGCTCCAGCCGCTGGGTTCGAAGCGGGTGTGGGCAAACTTCTCGCAGAACAGTTTGAGCGGCACGCCGTGTTGCAGGGCCAGCGAGATGGCGCAGGAAAAGCTGTCCATGAGGCCGCTGACGGTCGAGCCTTCCTTGGCCATGGTGACGAAAATTTCTCCGGGATCGCCGTTGGGGTAGAGGCCGACGGTGATGTAGCCCTCGTGCCCGCCCACGTTGAATTTGTGCGTCACCGACATGCGCTCGCCGGGCAACCGGTGCCGTACCGCCCGCGGCGGAGCGTTCAGATTCTGTTCTTCCACCACCACCTGTGTGGCGCGGGCGCCCTCGCCCGCGGGAGCCGCCGTCTTGGTCCCCGCGGCGCTGAGCGGTTGCGACTTTTTGCAGCCGTCGCGATAGACTGCGACCGCCTTCAGGCCCAGCTTCCACGCCTGGATGTACGCCTCCATGATGTCTTCCACGCTGGCGCTTTCCGGCAGGTTGACGGTCTTCGAAATCGCGCCCGAGATGAACGGCTGCGCCGCCGCCATCATCTTGAGGTGACCCATGTAGTGAATCGAGCGCGTGCCCTTGGCCGGCTTGAACGAGCAATCAAACACCGCCAGATGATCGTCGTTAATATGCGGCGCACCCTCAATCGTCCCCGTCGCATCGATGTAGCTGACAATCTTGTCCGCCTCATCATGCGAATACCCCAGCTTGAATAACGCCGTAGGCACAGTATTGTTGACGATCTTGATCATCCCCCCACCAACCAGCTTCTTGTATTTCACAAGCGCCAAATCAGGCTCCACTCCAGTAGTGTCGCAGTCCATCATGAAGCCGATGGTGCCGGTGGGGGCTAGAACCGTGACTTGAGAATTGCGGTAGCCGTATTTTTCGCCGTGAGCGAGAGCTTCGTCCCAGCAAGCTTTTGAGGCTTCGTAGAGCGGGTTGGGGACATTCGTTTTGTTGATGTTGTTGACCGAGGCGCGATGCATGCGGATTACGTCGAGGAACGGCTCGCGGTTGATGTACCAGCCGGGGCAGGCGCCTCCGGGCATCACGTTCGAACCCAGGTTGGTTTCGGCCAGGCCTTTCTTCGTCGGTTCGGTGGCGGGAACCAGGGGAGGGCAGAGTTCGGCGATGCGCGAAGACTGCAAATACGCTTCGCCGCACATGATGGCAGTGACGCAGGCGGCGTAGTCGCGGCCAGCGTCGGAGTCGTAGGGTAATCCTGCGGCCATGAGTAGCGCGCCTAGATTCGCGTAGCCCAATCCTAGCGGACGATAGTCGTGGGAGTTGCGGCCGATCATCTCCGTCGGGTAGCCGGCGTTGTCTACGATGATTTCCTGGGCGGTGATCAGCACATCGACGGCGTGGCGATAGGCCTCGACGTCAAAAGTGCCGTTGGGAGCGAACTTCAGCAGGTTCAGGCTAGCCAGGTTGCAGGCGGAATCGTCGAGAAACATGTATTCCGAGCACGGGTTGGACGCGTTGATGCGCGCAGTGTTCTTCGAGGTGTGCCAGCGATTGACCGTGGTATCGAATTGCATGCCGGGATCGCCGCAGCGCCAGGTAGCGTCGGAAAGTTTGTACATCAGGTCTTTGGCTTTGTGCGTCTTCATGGGCCGTCCGTCTTTCACGGCGCGGGTGGAGAAATCGGTGTCGCGCAGGACGGCGTACATGAAGTCGTCGGTGACGCGCACGGAGTTGTTGGCGTTCTGGAAGAAGATGGAGCTGTAGGCTTCGGAGTCGGGCGAAGAGCCGTCATAGCCGGCAGCGACGAGAGTGTGCGCCTTGGCTTCTTCTTTCGACTTGCACTCGATGAAGTCGACGATGTCGGGATGGTCGATGTTGAGGATCACCATCTTGGCGGCGCGGCGAGTCTTGCCGCCGGACTTGATGACGCCGGCGAAGGCGTCGAAACCTTTCATGAAGCTCAGCGGGCCGCTGGCAATGCCGCCGCCACTCAGGCCTTCGGTTGAAGAACGCAGCGGGGAAAGATTGGTGCCGGTACCTGATCCCCACTTGAAGAGCATGCCTTCGGTCTTGGCCAAGGTGAGGATGGAGTCAAGCGAATCTTTCACCGAATTGATGAAGCAGGCGGAGCACTGCGGCGCTTTGTAGCCGACGGTGCCGAACTCGACGCGGCCCAGAGCCGGATTCCAGTGCCAGTTAGTGGCGTCGGAGTTGGGCTCAATGCGATCGCAGCCCACGTTAAACCACACCGGCGAATTGAACGCGGCGTACTGGCGGAGAAGGATGTGCGCCAGCTCGTCGTGGAAGGTCGCGCCGTCTTCGGGAGTCTTGAAGTAGCCCTGCGCCATCCCCCAGTCACGAATTGTTTCTGCCACCCGGCTGACCAGCTGGCGCACGCCGGTTTCGCGCTCGGGCGTTTCGACGGTGCCATGCAGATATTTGCTGGCCACGATGTTCGTAGCGGTCATCGACCAGTCTTTGGGGACCTCGACATCCTTCTGCTCGAAGATGATGCCGCCTTGCGAGTCGGTGATGGCGGCGGTGCGGCGCTCCCATTCGATCTCGTCGTAGGGCGAGACGCCGGGCTTGGTGAACAAGCGGCGGAAAGTGAGGCCAGGGGCTTTCCGTGCAGCGGCGGTGGTTGCCGGAGTCGAAGTAGTTTCGGCAGTGATGGGGGCTCTCTTCTCAGTGATCTCAGCCATTTCTTTCGTTCTCCCGCGGAGTCTTTGCTCCGTTTGTGTGGTTTCGGCTAGGGCCCGTTGCGTTGCGCCCCTTGGGCGCGTGAATCAATTTCCCTGCCTACCCAGGGCTTACGCCCTGGGCTAAGTTATGCCGCCCCTTCGGGGCTCGACTCCGGCCGCTTTTTGCGTCCGGTTCGTCTCTTAATTTCTTACTTCTTCTTACTGCCTTTGATCCATCAAAAAGCTGCTGAAACCGGTGACAGCGGCCCAATTTGGGCCTCTCTATTAGATGATTGAGGCATCACCGCCGCGTCAGACGTAGAGTTGATGCCGGTTGCGGTTTCGACCGACGAGGCCATCCATTGCTGGAAGGCAGCATGGGCTGCGCGGCGCTGAGCCGTGTCTTCTACGATGGCGTAGCGGGCGAAGCAGCGGCCGGTCGCCAGTCGCTCCGTTTCCGGGCAGCCGGGTAGGAACAGACGCCCCATGGTCAGGCCGAGATGGTCGGTCTCGGAAACGCGATAGACGGCCAGCATGCGCTTTCCGTCCGCGCCGGGAATTTTTCCTGGTCCGATCAGCTCCTCGGCTAACGCGAAGATGCCGCCTTCGTCGGGAACGCCCAGGAAACTGAAACAGGACTCGCAGCGCAGCCAGTTCGACCAGCGCAGTCGGCGAGGGTCGAGGGTGGTTTCTACGCCGTGACGGGCGAGAGATTCGGTCACGAGTTCAGACAGACCTACCATGGACGCTCCTACCGCTGAAAATCCTGCGCCTCATCGGCGCGTCACTTTCTGTTCATGCCGGCGGCGAGGCTAAAGCCTCGCCCTTTCAAATCGTCACTTCCGAGATTCGCAATTCCTCAGCGACGGGACTGCCAGCCCCGCGCGTGGGTTTTGTGAAACAGATCTGGTTGTCAACCTGTTGTCGTCCTCCCGGGGGGATGTCCGGCAACGCCGGACAAACGGGAGAACGGCCACCGCTGTAAGCGCAACTTACGGTTTCTGAGCGTCAAGGCTTCGACTCTACGAAATCTGACGCCTCGGAAACCTTGGTACTGACTAGCGAGGCAGCGCCGGGCTCACCTCGAACCACGGCGGCTGCCCCAGTTTCTTACCCTTAGTCCTTGCCTCTAGCGCCTTCGTTTCCGGAGGCGTTTACAGCTCCATGGGATGGCAACACTACTCCTGCCAATTGTGGCTGTCAAGAGGTAATCCCCATATATTGTATCTGAAGGCAATTAACCGAGCGGATGCCCACCCTCCGCCTCCTTTTCCACAGGCTGGCCTAAGACTACCTTTTTTATGCTGTAGCAGCCGGACGGCTCGAGGCACGCTCCTTGTGATCGGGCATGCTGCGCCGGGGTGATGCGGGAAACTCGGAGCCTCGGCCGCGATTATTCGTTCGTGCCTCCGAAGCTCGTTCAATTCCCTGTGCCGACCCGCGGGTTGCGCCGTGGGTTTCGTTCTGGCGCTGTTTCGTGGCTAACTCGGGGCTGGGAAGAGCACCTCTCCCGGGCACCTTCAGTTGTGCCACAGACTCCTCAGGCTGGCCCATGGCCACATAAATATCTTCGAAGATCTGGCGGCGTTGAATACTGCGGCTTCCGTCGGCGGCTTCCACCAGGTAGTCACCGGCCCGGCCACGCTGCTCGCGTCCTAGTGCGTCGACGAACATCAGTGGCGTGGTAAGTTGCCTGGCCTTGACGAGAAAGCGCGTGCGATACACCTTCCATACAACGGACGTATTCCTCACAATCGTTCACCCTGGGGGGAGGGAGAATCTGTTGTCGATGGTTACTGGACGTTTGCGATTCCCTAACTACCGATTCTGATCACCGCCGACTTGCCGGAGTGGCATCCGCTTGCCGGCCGACTTGCCATTCAAGGGTGAGGAGAATTTACTCGCACAGAGGGAAGCGGTCAATTGCAAATTTTTGGTGCAACCGAGGATAAAGATGCAGTGGGGCGGCACAGAAATTCGCCAACTTGAATCCTGCCGTCGCCGCCGACTCCAGCGGCTGTTGACGCGGTGTTCTGGGAGCGGAGTGACGCCCATAATTTGTGCGCCGGGATGCGACGCCTTGCATTTCCACATCTTGCTCACAGGAAATGCAGAAAGCGGGAACGAGATTACCGCGGGGCTGGGTGTGTATCGCAGCTCTTTCGCCCTTTCAGGGCTATCTCACTGAACCCACTTTTCCCACGGCTGGCGCCGTGGGCTTTATTCTTTCGCCGCTGCGCGGCTACCGACTTCGGTCTGATCTTGCCCCGAATTGCCGCACAGACTTCCTAGAGGTAACTCAGCCACCAGGAGCCCGGATGCTGCTGCTTAAAATTCATGAACAATTTGCAGGGGAAGTAAAGCAAGACGACTGTGATCAGCCACATGGCGTAAGTAAAGAGCAAACCATGCCCGTAGCCCGGAGGGATGAATGGGCTGAGCATGAAACCACCGTAGAGCAGCCAGGCGGCGGGTTGATGCATAACCAGGGCGACCCAGACAGCCAGGGTGTGAATGAAAAAAAGATGGAGCACGTAGTAGAACAGTGGCACACGGCCGAACACCAGAAGAACGCCGGCAATCCCGCGCCTGGTTTTGACGCCATCGAACCAGGCCAACGCCATCAATGAGGGACCGAGCGTCATCAACAGGAATTGCAGTGACGGTGGAAACTTCTGGGTATTGAAAAAGGATACGAGGGTGAGAGCCCACGTTGGTTGGATGCTCCACGGGCCGGAGGAATCAGTCAGAACCGCCTGCACTTCGCGCGCGCCGTTGCCATAGAGGTTGAAGATCCGCAGGGAAAAAAACGCAAGGCTGAGGGTCGCGCCGATCAGGAAAAGCAGTTTTCTGCGATCCTGTCTCTGCAGCATGGCGCCCAACGCGTAACCCGTCGCCATGACTCCGACCCAGGGGATGAGCGGAAATGCGACAAGGAAGCCGCCGCCGCCCGATCCAATCCGAATCGAGCCGGGGCAATGCAGAATTGACCAAATCCACGAGAGCTTTCCGAATGCTGCCGGGGGCACGCGATCAAACAGGTTGTGGGTCAAGATCATGCCTGCCCCGAGGCCGCCAATCCACGGGATGGGCAGACGCACGATTACCGCCATGGCGATCATGGACCAGCCCAGCGCCCAGATCACGCCCCCGTGGACAAAGGGAAAAACAAATGTCCATGAGTAGCCGACCACGGTAGCCTCAAGGAAGATCAGCCAGAGTCCGCGTGTCCAAAGGAATCTGGAAACCTCGGCTAGCGGCTTGCCGTGTGAAACTGCCAGATAGGCGCCGGTTCCGGCCAGCAGAAAGAAAACCGGGGAGCAGAAATGGGTGATCCAGCGGGCAAAAAACAGTGAGCCCGACGTATGGGCTAAATCCTCAGGTTCAAAGTTGAATCCGGTAAAAAAGTGCCGCGTGTGATCCAGCGCCATGATGACCATCACCGCGCCGCGGAGGATGTCCACGGAGGCGATGCGGGATGTTTGGGGATGCGAATCCGACACACTCCGCACTTGACCCTGTGAGGCGGGCGAGGCGAGAGCGTGAGATGGCGGGGCCAAAAAATCCTCCCGGGAGGAACGTCTTCGGCAAGACTAGCATCGGGAGGTAAGAAATCGGCCCTCCGTTTCGGCACGAAAGGTTACGACGGTTTGGTCCCTTACGATGCGACCAAGCCCCAGCGGCAGCGACCAGGAGAGAACAAGAAGCCCCAGCATCGAAGACCGCATGCTGAGGCTTTTCAATTATTTATACCAAAACGCGGCGATCAGCGGTGCGCCATCGCCGGTTCCCGGTGGGACTGGAAGATTTGAAGTCGCTGATTGATCTCGTCCCAGTTCACCACGTTCCACCATGCCGCCAGATACTCCGGACGGCGGTTGTTGTACTTCAAATAGTAGGCATGCTCCCAAACATCATTTCCCATGATGGGAAACAGGCCCTGGGAAATCGGGTTGTCCTGGTTGGCAGTGCTCATAACTTGCACTTCCCCGCTAGGTTTTCCCGCCAGCCAGGCCCAGCCGCTGCCAAATTGCTTGGCGCCGGCGTCGTTGAACTTGGTTTGGAAATCCTTAAAACTGCCAAACGCGCTCTCAATCACCTTGGCGATAGCGCCCGTCGGCTCGCCGCCGCCCTTGGGTTTCATGATTTTCCAATACATGCTGTGATTCATGTAGCCGCCGCCGTTGTTGCGTACAGCGGCGCGTATGTCTTCAGGAATTGCGTTCAGGTCGCGAAGTAGTTCTTCGACTTTCTTGGATTGCAGGTTGGGATATTTTTCCAGAGCGGCATTCAGATTCTTCACATAGGCGCCATGGTGCATGTCGTGATGCAACTTCATGGTTTGGGTATCGATCACGGGTTCCAGCGCAGAGTAGTCATACGGCAAAGCAGGTAGTTCGTGAGCCATGATTTGTCCTCCAGAGCTTTAAAGATGATATATCTCGCGGCGGCGATTCGGAAAGGAGGAGGGGCGCGATTCTCCCACCTCTCGCCAGGCAGTAATCATTTTTTACCCAGGAAGCGTATGCGGGAAGTGAAACCCCGGCGGTCGTAACCACTGAAGGTGAGGAATTGAGGCGAGTTGATGTCGGCGTTGACCACCACCGGATTCGGACGATTGGTGATGTTATCGAACCCACCGCGCAATGCCCAATAGTAGCCGAACAGATGAAAACGCTTTTCCAGGTGCAGGTTCAGCGTGAAATAGGTTGGGAAACGGCGCGAGCCAGGCTGCTCCACCAGTTGCTGCAGATCGTTGGAGACGTAAAAAGGGAATCCGGTGCGGGCTTCGGTGGAATAGGCCAGGTCAAGAGCGTGGATCACCGGCAACTTGAAGAAGGGGAGGAATCCCCAGGACAGGAAACGGTTGGGGGCATCCCATAGGAAAGGGCCGGGCTGCTGCGGGCTCAGAATGGGGCTGTCCACGTTGAAATCCAGAACCTGATTGGAATGGGTGCTCGATCGGATGTAGGAGCCCATGAGCATATAGCGTTCGTGGAAACTGTGACGCAGGCTGAACTGAACCGCGTGGTAGTCGTCGTCGCGCGTGTGCTGCAGGAGGAAGTTGCCGCCGGGCAAGTCGTTTGCGGTGTTGTAGACAAAATCGCGAGCGCCGCGCCTCTGCAGGAAATCGAGCTTGAGAAATACACTTCTCGGGAGTTTCTTTTCCAGGGCGACGCTCCAGTTCACAAAACGCGGAGCCTGGAGCGTGTTCTTGTTCACCGAGAACGTGGTCGGGACGGTAGAAGGTGTAGCCAGTGGATTTCCGGAGGAATCGACGAAGAACGTATCCTGCCTTTGCCCGGCTTGGGGGCGCGCGACGAGCACCAGGCTGGTCGTTGCATAGACGATGCCGATCCCGGCGGAGAGTTTGGTATTGCCCGAATTGTCGAGAACGTAAGTGCCGGCCAAGCGGGGCGACAACAGAGGGCTGCGCACGATCTGATCCCAGTCGAGCCGGATGCCGGGTTCAATCAGCAGCCGGTCGGTCAAGAGCCAGCGGTCCTCGGCATAGGCGCTTGCCTCTGAATTGTAGGTGGTGAAATATTGGCCGCCGGAGAATTCGGAATATCGCGAACAGGGAGAAGGCAAAGCGGTGAAACATGTTTCGCCGGGAAGAAGTGTCTTGCCCTCGAGCAGGAACGAAATGGGCCGGCGGGAGAATTGGGCGTCGTAGTCGATGCGGTCGAGATCCACGCCGGCCTTGAGATCGTGCCGTCCGTGCCAGTAGCGGGGCGGGAGATAGAGATTGGAAAGCGCCTGCCAGCGCCGAGCATAAGTATGCGCGTTGAGGTAATAATTCCCGCCGGAGGTTTCCGGGGTGATGAAGTAGGACTCGGTGCCTAGCGGCGTCAGAGCCAGCGTGTAACGGTCGACATTGAACCCCGTTTCCAGCAATTCGCCTCCCGGGAAGTAGTGCTGGTCTTTTAGACTGCCGACGTAGGCGGACTCGGCATCGCGCGGAGTCGTTGGTGCGGGCTGCAGAGGCGAGAGTCCGGAGTGTTGGTCGTCGAGATAGTTGTAAAGAAAGCTGGTAGTGAGGTTATTGCGGGAGGTCAGGTTGGTTTGCAGCTTGACCAGGTTTCCCACCCGCCAGAACTGATCCGAGTCTGCAGTGTCGGGCAGTTGGGTGACGATGAAGTTGTTGTATTCCCCCTCCAGGGCGTCAAAGAACCAGATTTTTCCCTTTCGAATCGGGCCGGACACATTGAAGCGGGGCGTCCATTGATCGAAGGCGATGCCTTTCTTGTCCTGCAGAGACGGGATGAAGTTGGTGGTGAGAAAGTGGTAATGATCGTCGCCGATAGCGGTGTTTAAGCTGAGGACACCGCCCGGGCCCTTACCGTACTCGGCGGGTTCACGACTGGGTTCCACCGCGATGGAACGAAAGGCTTCCGGACTGACTCGTACCAGCAACAGCCCGTTCGCCGGCTGGGTGACGTTGAAGCCATCCAGTAACGTCAGAACCTGGTAGGTTTCCGCACCGGCAACGTGAGGCTGCCCGGAACTGTCCTGCACAACCCCGGGAATAAAATTCAGAGCGTTGCGGTAATCGTGCGTGGCCGGATAAGGGATGTCGATGATTTCCAGCCCGGTAATTTCTTCCTTGGACGAGACCTGCGCGGGGTCGAGAGTGGGCGAAGACTCTGCCACATTCACCACCTCCCGTAACTCCTGCTGGTGATGAAGAACCACATCGACGTTGGGGGTTCGTTCCGCCTGAACCGCAGGCAGCACGGAGGCGTAAAAACCCTCCTTTTCTACCCGCAGCTGGTAATCTCCCTCCGCGAGGTTGGCAAATGTGCAATGTCCTGCGAAATCAGTTTCGCAGCGCACCGGGCTGGACTGCGGTGAAGCGGTCAAGAGAACCAGGGCGGCGTTCACAGCCAGTCCGTTCTCATCGCTCACGCTAATTTCAAGGCGGTGCAGGGCGGTTGCTGGAACTTGGGGGACTCGATGGGTTTGGGCGCTACCGGCACTGGCACTGAGCACCAGCACAATGAAGCGGAATGGCAGTCTCCCGAACAATCCCGAGCGACTCATGGCTCGCCAGCTCCAAAGCAATTCCCACTCGATTCGCTTGCCCGACCGCCAGGGGTACCCGGCGGCTACCCTCACTACTATGAACCATCGATTCTCCTTCGTAGGATTCCCGGGGGCCAGGTGGCTGTTGTCTCCACTGGTACACAAACCTTTCGGTCGTTGAGCGGGCGGCAGCCTTCGGTGAGAATCAGAGCACGGGAGAGTGCTCCCGCTGGGGAGGAGTATTTGGGGCGTCAAGGTCTGCTTGCGGGCGTGCTGATGTTGCTGGGTTGGACGACGACGTCTGCGGCCAAGGACATCGCGCTGATCGCCAACAAGTCGAACCACGTGGCCGATGTTACAGCGCCGGAGCTGGCGAAAATCTGCAAAGGCCAGATGAGTCGTTGGCCGGATGGCAAAGCGGTCAGTCTGGTGACTCGCGATCCGGCCTCCCCGGAGATGAAACTGGTACTGGAAAAAGTCTACGAACTGCAAAAAGAGGAAGTGACCGCGCTGATTGTCGCCGCCAACCACAACCGGATCAGCCACCCGGCGATCGTGTTGGCTGATTCCGATCAGGACCTGGTGAAGAAGGTGGAATCCACCCCGGGAGCCGTCGGTTTGGTTGATGTTTACGCCATAACCGGCGGTGTGACGGTACTGCGGGTAAGCGGCAAATTGCCTTTGGAACCCGGTTATATGCTTCACGGAAACTAACTGTCTCGCTTTCATTTGCCCGATGTACTGACGAAGAATTCGACCGCGAAAGGCACTGCCGTGGACGATTCACCGAGCAAGAAATCTGCGACGCAGAGTCCGCGGCGCTTTCTCCGCTATCCCGCGGACGTTCGTATTTCGATCCTGGTGTATCGCTCCGCGGGAACCGTCTCTCTATGGGGGCGCTCGAATGAACTGGGAGAGGACGGGATGGGCGCGACCCTGACCGAAGAGATCGAGCCGGGGGAAGTCGTGTCCATGGAGTTCTCTCTCCCGGTCACTTCGTATCCGATGAAGATGCGGGCGCTGGTGCGCTATCGCACAGGGCTGCGCCACGGATTCGAGTTCCTGGCGCTCAACCCGCAACAGCACGAAATGCTTCATCGCGTGTGCGAGATTTTGGGGACGGGGCACTGAGGGCTCGCGAGTGCTCGAGCGGGGACGCCCCGCCTGGCCGGGTGGTCCGCCGAAGCTCAGCCCGGGACTCTCGTCCTCCAAATTACCTCAGTAACTTTCAGGTGATATGGCGGGCATCTAACATCCTGATTTGGCATTGGGTTGAATCGGGAGGCGTTAGATGGGTGACGGCATCACCCGGTCGGCGAAGTCTGATGACCACGCACGCGCGAAGCATCTGCGCGAGGCGCTGCAGAGCGGCACACCCATATTATCGGTCCCTGCACACCGCACTGCGGTAAAATCCCCGATCCCCTCCGAACACCCCGAACTGCAAAAAGCCTGCTTCGAGCAAATGATCGAATCCGCGCCGGAAGCGGTCAGCATTCAAGACGCTGAGGATCGCGTGGTGCGTTTGAATGCGGAGTTTACCCGTATCTTCGGCTTTCATCTGGAGGAAGTTACGGGCCGGCGCCTGGCGTCGCTCATCCTTCCGCCCGATCGCTCGGCCGAGCTGCGTTGGATTCTGGAAAGTCTGGGCAAAGGGAAGCGAGTAAGGCTCGAAACCAAGCGCCAACGCAAAGACGGAAGCTTGGTGGATGTCTCGGTTTCCGCCGCTCCGGTGGTGATCGACGAAGAGAGGGTCGGGACTTGCATCTTCTATCGCGACATCTCCGAACAAAAGCGCGCCGAGACCTTGAACTCGGCTATGCTACGCATCGCGGAAAAGGCCAGCTCGGCGGAAGATCTGCAACAGTTCTACGCGGCAATCCACGGCATTCTCTCCGAGCTGATGTATGCGAGGAATCTCTACATAGCATTCTATGACGCGGCCACGCAGTTACTCAGTTTTCCCTATTTTGTAGACGACCACGATCTCCAGCCCGCGCGCAAAAAACTTGCGAAAGGACTTACCGAATACGTCCTGCGCAGCGGAGAGCCGCTGTTGTGCACACCGGAAGTCTTCGAGAAGCTGGTAGCACAGGGTGAGGTGGAGTTGATCGGAGCGCCTTCCCTGGACTGGCTCGGTATCCCTCTAAAGGCAGGAACCCAGACCTTCGGCGTCCTAGTGGCACAGAGCTACACGCCCAATGTGCGGTTTGGAGAAAAAGAAAAAGAGATTCTCACTTTCGTCTCCAAGCAACTGGCGAGCGCGGTGGAACACAAACGTAATGAGGAGGCGTTGCGGCGCTCCGAGTCCAGATACCGCTCTCTGGTGCAGAGCGCTGTGTACAGCATCTATCGTTCAAACATGGAAGGCCAGTTTCTGGACGTTAACCCTGCTCTCGTCTCCATGCTTGGTTACGACTCGGCGGAAGAAGTTCTGGCACTCGATCCTCGGGCGGACGTGTTTGCGGATTCTCGCGAACTAGCGCGTCTGATGTGCGACTTCCAGAGTGGAAGCCGGCTCGACAATATAGAAGTTCGGTGGAAGCGCAAGGATGGGAAGGGGATCACGGTTCGCCTGAGCGGCCGCGTGGTCAACAGTCTGGATGGAACCCCGGTGCTGGAAATCATCGCCGAGGATGTAACCGAGCAGCGCGTGCTGGAAAACCAGTTCCGTCAGGCCCAGAAGATGGAAGCGGTAGGACGCCTGGCGGGAGGTGTCGCGCATGATTTCAACAACCTTCTGATGGTGATTAGCGGTTATACCGAGGTTTTGCTGGAACGAACGGAAAGCCGCAACCCGCTTTATCCCAAGATTCAGGCAATTCATCAAGCCACCGAGCGGGCCACTAGCGTGACCCGGCAGTTGCTGGCGTTCAGCCGGAAGCAAATGCTGGAGCTGAAGGTGATTGACGTCAACACGATTGTGGCCGACATGGAACGCCTCTTGCGTCCGTTGATCGGGGAAGACGTGGAGCTTCAGACCCGCCTTGCAGGCGACTTGGGCCGCACCCGCGCCGATGCGGGACAAATCGAGCAGGTCATCATGAATCTGGTGGTGAATTCCAGAGACGCCATGCCCAACGGGGGGAGAATCGCCGTCCAGACCGCAAATGTCACCTTGGATAAGGATGACCTCAGGCGAGAATATTCGTATATCCAGCCCGGCTCTTACGTCAAGCTATCGGTCAGCGATAATGGGCACGGCATGGACAAGGAGACGCAGACCCGCATTTTCGAACCTTTCTTCACCACCAAGGAGAAAGGGAAAGGGACGGGTCTCGGACTTTCGACGGTTTACGGCATCATCAAGCAAAGCGGTGGGTACGTTCTGGTGCAGAGCGAAGTTGGACAAGGAACAACCTTCAGAATTTACTTGCCTCGCGTGGAGGAGGCGGCACAACCGTCCAGCCAGGTGCCTGTCCCGCTCGAACTGAACGGCGGCTCGGAAACGGTGCTGCTCGTGGAAGATGAGGAATCCGTCCGCGAACTGGTGCGTGAAACTCTCGAAGCCAAGGGATACAACGTGCTGCAGGCGGAAAACGGCGCGGCTGCTCTGCGGCTCACCCAGCAGTATTCTGATCCTATCGATATGCTGATTACGGACGTGGTCATGCCCGGCATGAGCGGCCGCGAATTGTCCGCCCGCTTGTCCGCGTCTCATCCCTACACCAAGGTGCTTTACCTTTCCGGATACACCGAAGATGCCATTGTGCACGAGGGCGTGCTCGAGCCCGGGACGGCGTTCCTGCAAAAACCCTTTACCCTGCACGCGCTGGCACGCAAGATCCGCGAGGTTCTGGGTCGCCCGCGGCAGCGACAATCGCTGTAACTTTTCCTGCTAAGCTGAGTCCTATCCGAGGAAGAATACCGCCCTTCGGCCGACAATCCGGGGAGCGGGGACATCCGTATATGTAAGGGGGCCGGTTCCATGCTGTTGCGCAAAGCCGCCGATATTCCGTCGTCTGAGATCACGCCCCGGAGCTTGTATCTGAACCGCCGCAAATTTCTGGCCGGCACCGCTTTAGCCGGGGCGGCCGCGCTCGTGGGAAGCAGGCTGCGGGAGCTGGTTACACCTTCCATCGCAGCGCAGGCGAATGCCAAGATCGATGGCATTCAGAAGAGTGCATTCTCCACCACTGAGAAGATCACGCCCTACAACGACGTGACCAACTACAACAACTACTATGAATTTTCCACCGACAAATACGAGCCCGCCGGCCTGGCGAAGAATTTCAGGACGCATCCCTGGAAGGTTTCGATTGAAGGATTGGTGAGCAAGAAGCAAGTCCTCGATGTGGACGATATCGTCAAGTTGGCCACGCCCGAGGAACGCATCTACCGGCATCGCTGCGTGGAAGGTTGGTCGATCGTGGTGCCCTGGGTGGGTTTTTCACTGAGCGAACTGATCAAGAAGGCGGCCCCACTGGGAAAAGCAAAGTTCGTCGAGTTCACAACAATTCTCGACCCCAGCCAGATGCCGGGGCAGCGGGGACGAGTGCTCGACTGGCCCTACGTGGAGGGCCTGCGCATGGACGAGGCCATGCATCCTCTGGCACTACTCTGCTTCGGAATGTATGGCGAAACGTTGCCCAATCAGGACGGGGCTCCGCTCCGCATTGTCGTGCCCTGGAAGTATGGATTCAAGAGCGCAAAAGCAATCGTGAAGATCAAGTTCACCGAGAAGCAGCCGATCAACACCTGGAATGAGTCGGCGCCGAACGAGTACGGGTTTTACTCCAACGTCAACCCGAATGTCGACCATCCGCGATGGAGCCAGGCCAAGGAGCGCCGTTTGGGCGAGTTCCTCAAGCGTCCCACATTGATGTTCAATGGTTATGATCAGGTGGCCAGCCTTTATAGCGGCATGGATCTGAAGAAGAATTTCTAGGAGGCGTTGAGGTCTTGTAAATGTAGGCGCGGGCGTCCTGGCCCGTGCTAGGTTGTTGTGGAGCGGAAGCGCTCGCGTCTACATAAAGGCGGCACGGCTTCGAGCTGGGCTCTTCCACAAATCTAATGTCGATTTAAGCATTCTTCCCGAAACGATTTATATAAAACCAGTTCTCGGGAACCAGTTGTCAGTTCTCAGTTGCCTTGATTCGCTGGCTCAAACCCGTGGTCTTTCTGGCGTGCCTGGGTCCATTGGCGCGGCTGGGGTGGAAAGCGTACCACCAGGCGCTGGGTGCGAACCCCATCGAGGTGATTACGCATTCGACCGGGGATTGGACTTTGATCTTTCTGCTGGTGACATTGGCCATCACCCCGCTTCGCAAGTTGAGCGGGCAACTGTGGTTGATTCGATTTCGGCGCATGTTCGGGTTGTTCGCTTTCTTCTACGTGGTATTGCACTTCCTCACTTACATTTGGCTGGACAAGTTTTTCGATGTGCACACGATGCTTGCCGACATCGCCAAACGGAGGTTCATCACAGTCGGTTTCACGGGATTCGTGCTGCTCATTCCGCTGGCGATCACATCAACCACCGGATGGATTCGGCGGCTAGGCGGGAAACGTTGGCAGACGCTGCATCGGCTGATTTACATCAGTGCGCTGGCTGGAGTGATTCACTACTGGTGGCTAGTGAAAGCTGACATTCACAAGCCGCTGGAGTACGCGGCGGTGCTGGCTATGCTGCTGGGGTACAGGATGATCGTCTGGTTGACTCCCAAGTTTGCAGCCAACACCCGGCCTGTCCGTCAACCTCGTTTTGAAGGATGACGGGCGCTTCTACACGGTTACCTGCCAGACCGCATCCAGCACAGTTCCATCCACCCACTTCACAATCGCGACCGGACGATGGCCGAGCTTCGGGCGTGCGGGCTTCCCGCCGCAGATGCGCTCCACTTCAGCTTTGATGTCCTCGATGGGCCGAATCGGCAGCTTCGAACCCTTCACCGCATCCAGCAAGTCTTGCCTGCGAGGATTGATGGCGATGCCGCGCTCGGTGGCTACGACGTCGATCAATTCACCCGGTCCGGTCAAGGTCGTGACCTGGTCAACGATGACAGGAATGCGATCGCGGAAGGACGGCAGGGCAAGGATCGTGCAACCCGCAGCCAGACAATTTTGCCAGCCGCCGATGCCGTGCAGGAGACGGCCGTCGGAGTGAGTCACGACGTTGGCGTTGAAGTTCACGTCAACTTCTGTGGCACCCAGCACCACCGCGTCTACCATGGAGGCGAAATTTCCTTTGCCATGGTAGTTGTAGGAGGTGAAGGGCGAGGTCGCCACGTGCCGGGGATCGCTGGCGATCGACTTCACACCGTCGAGGTCAAAGGTTTGGCCATCGAGAATGTAGTCGGTGAGGCCATCCTGCAGGAGTTCCACCAGAAACTTGGTGGAGCCTCCGCGGACGAAGCGGGCCTTGATCCCATCTTGTTTCATCATGCGGCGCAGGTAATCGACGAAGGCGAGCGCAATTCCGCCGGCACCAGCCTGGAAGGAGAATCCGTTGCGCATGATGCCGGCATCGCGCAGGAATTGGGCGACGCATTCGGCAATGCGAAGACGGTCAGGCGAACGGGTGATTTGAGTTGTGCCGGAGACGATCTTTGCGGGATCGCCGATGGACTCGACTTCGACGACATAGTCCACATTGTTGCCCTGAATCTGCCAGGGAACGCAGGGGAACGGAACCAGATTATCGGTGACTACGATGACGTGATCGGCGTAGGTGGAATCGGCGAGAGCGAAGCCCAGGGAACCACATGCCGATTTCCCGTGGGAGCCGTCGGCATTTCCGAAGGGATCAGCGGTGGGCGCCGCGATGATGGCGATGTCGATATGCACTTCGCCATCCTGGATCGACTGCCAGCGCCCGCCGTGGGAGCGCAGCACGCCCAGGCCGCGCATCTTGCCCTGGGTGCAGTAGTCGCCCAGCGGACCATTCATGCTGCCTTCAATATGGTGGACGACACCTCTTTCCATCAGGTCGATGGCGCCTTTTTGCGAGGGAAATGAGGCGCTGGGAAACCAGATCAGGTCTTTGACGCCGATTTTGGCCGCAGCTTCCAGCGCCATGAGCGCAACGCGATCGCCATCGCGAAGATGATGATGGTTGGAGAGGACCATGCCGTCACGCAGGCCGCAATTGCGCAGAGCGGTTTCGAGGTCGGGAACCCGCTTGTCTCCGTTCTCGGGGTATTCGTTGCTGGAGTGAACTGGGGGCGCGGCTTTCTGGCCGTGAGGATGGTACTGTCCGACACCGAGATAGGGGACTTGGACCTTGCCGTTGACGATGGTTGGGACCATGCGTCCGGCGGCGTTTTGCGCGAGTTCGAGTTTCTCGGTCATTCAGCCATCTGCCGGGCTCGCGCTACTAACTTTTTCGCGCGCTCCACCACCGGTGGGTCGATCATCTTCGATCCCAGGCTCACAACGCCCAGACCTTTTTGTTGCGCGTCCTCGAAGGCAGCGACAATCTTCAAGGCTTTGTCGATCTCGGTCTGGGAGGGCGCGAAGGCTTCGTGAATCACTCGAATTTGCCCGGGGTGAATGCATCCCATGCCTTCAAAACCCAAGCCGCGCGAGTTTTCTCCCCAGCCGCGCAAGCCATCCATATCGCTGACATCGCCGAAAACTGAATCGATGGCGTGCAAACCGGCGGCTTTCGCGGCGTTGACGATGCGGGCGCGAGCGTAGGCCGACTCACTGCCTTCAGGGGTTTTCACTACTCCCAAATCCGAGGTGTAATCTTCGAGCCCGATGGTCAGCGCAACCACATTCGGGCTGGCGGCAGCGATGGCGAATGCATTCTCGATGCCCAGCGCTGACTCGAGAATCGGCATGATCCAGATGGGGCGATCCGGGCGGTGAGCTATCTTCAGCTCGGCAATCTTGCGATCGACTTCCGCCACTTGCTCCGGCTTCTCGACCTTGGGAATCAGTATGAGATCCGGCGCTTGCGGAATCACTTCGCTCAGATCCTCCAGCCCCAGCGGTAGCTGATTGATGCGTACCATGCGCTCGCAGGCTCCGAAGTCGACGGCACGCAGGGTGTTGCGGACCAGAATCCGAGCCGCGTCTTTCTCGGCATGGTGGACAGAATCTTCCAGGTCGAGAATGATGGCATCGGGGTCATGCAATCCAGCGTTGACAAAGTATTTCGGCTCGGTGCCGGGAAGATACAGACGTGAGCGGCGCAACCGGTCGCGCGCGGAAGGCTTGGGAAGAGGGAACTGTTCGGGCAAAGCTCGTTGGCCCTCGCCGAGTCCAGCGCGTTTGACTGCAGTTTCGATGCGGGCTGAAATCACGAAGGGCAAAGCGCCTTCGTCGTGGATGGAGATTCTGGCGTGCTTGACGCCTAGAGTCTCGAGAACCTGCCGGGTCTGACTGAGGATTGCATCTCCATAGTAAGGCCCGACACGGGATTCGAGGCCGATCTCCAGGCCGCCGCTGGCGCGGGGTTCGATGGCCACGTGCAGATCCGAGCGGATATCCTTGCCATAATGGCCGGCTTCCGCTGGTTGAGTGCGCGTGATTTCGGTTGGGTTGCTCATTTACAAACTCATAACCACGAAGGACACGAAGGTTCACAAAGGAAAACCCAGAGAAACTTCTCTGGCTAATTCAGCTTCTCCAGGATCGCGTCGGTCATTTGACTGGTCGATGCCGCGCCCTGGCTGAGGGCTTTCGGGCCTCCCGAAAGCCGCATCATATCGTACGTCCGCACTTTCCCTTCTTTGACGACCGCCGCGATAGCTTGCCGGATGCGGTCCGCCTTGGCGATTTCGCCAACATGGTCGAGCATCATGGCGGCGGAGAGAATCATGGCGATGGGATTCACGATGGGCGGGTTCAGTTCCGCGTACTTGGGCGCGGAACCATGCGTCGGCTCAAATACCGCGACCTGTTCGCCAATGTTGCCGGAGGCGGCAAAGCCAAGGCCGCCGACCAGTCCGGCGAAGGCATCCGACAAGATATCCCCGAACAGATTGGAAGCGACGATCACGTTATAGTCCTCTGGATTCTTGTTCAACCACATCAACTGCGCGTCGATGTTGGTCGACCAGAGCGCAATTCCCGGATAGTTTTTGGCCACTTCTTTTGTCGTTTCTTCCATCATGCCCGAGGTTTCGCGCACCACGTTGGGCTTCTCGCAGATGGTGACGCCCTTGAAGCCACGCTTTTTGGCGTACTCGAAAGCCGCGGTGACGATGCGCCGGGCCGCTGGGCGAGTGATGATGCGCACGCTGGCAGCGAGGTCCGGGCCGGGCACGGTGGCAAAGGCTTTGAACTTGGGGTGCGAGTTCAGAGCTGCGCGGACAATCTCCGGCGGGTTCGTCCACTCGATGCCGGCGTACATGCCTTCGGTGTTCTGCCGGAAGACAGCCGTATCGATCTTCGGTTCGTCAAACCCAGGCTCGTCGAAACCGCCGCCAGCTTTTTTGCGAATGTAATTCAGGGGGTTGCCGACGAAACCGACGCAAGGCCGCATGCAAATGTCCAGATTGAACTTCTGCCGCATGGTGACGATGGGGCTGTAGTACACCAGTCCTTTGCCACGCAGTTCCGGCTTCAACTCTTCCTGGGCGGCTTTGTTGGGCTTGGAGGTAATGGCGCCAAACAAGCCTAGTTTGTGCTTGGTCAGCAGGTCGAGGGTACGCTGCGGCAGGGCATTGCCTTCGTTGATCCAACAGTCCCAACCGATGTCGGCATGGACGTATTCGGCATCGAAGCTGACAGCTTTGAGAACTCTTAATGCCTCGGGTAAGACCTGGTTGCCGATGCCATCGCCGGGCATCGTGACTATGGTATGTTTGGCCACATTTTCTCCTTACAAGAATTCTTGAACCACAGAGGGCACAGTGCCCCTTATGGAGAACCGTTTCAAGCTAATCCCAGACGCTTGGCCACCAGATTCTCTACCCCCTGGGCGATCACGAGCGACTGCGGGACGCTGCCCAACGCGGGGAAGGCGAAGCTATCGCCGCGCCAGTGGATCATGCCGGAGGTGAAATCTACATCCACTTCGTCGCCGGGGATGAGAGTCTTCTCTTTGGCTGCAATTTCTTTCGCAAATTGCTCGCGCAGGCGTTTCACCAGTTCTGGAACTTCCACGCAGAGGAAGCCGTTGTTGTAGGCATTGCGCAGGTAAGTTTGCGAGAAGCTGGCCGCAATCACCATGGGGATGCCCTTGGCCTTGAGACACGTGACCGCCTGCTCACGGCTCGATCCGGTGCCGAAGTTGAAACCGCTTACGATCACATCGCCCTTCTGGGTGCGTGCGGCAAATTGCGGATCGTAATTCTCCATGACTACTTTCGCCATCATGGCAGGCGTCATGTCGTCGCGATAGGTGTAGTCCTTGCCGTAGATGGCGTCGGTATTGACGTTATCCTGCGGCATGAAGACCAGACGTCCGCGAACCCGCTCGGGGAAGCCGGGCAGGATGTCCACTTTCTCGGCTGCGGCGGGCGCGGCAAACTCGGTGAAGCTGCGGGGTGGCGCAAGATTCGCCGTCTCGTGCGGACCGCGAATGTAGCCGGCCATAGCTGATGCCGCCACCACTTCTGGACTGGCCAGGTAGCACTTGGCATCGCGCGATCCCATGCGGCCCTTGAAGTTGCGATTGGTGGAGGAAATTCCGACCTCGCCCGGCTCGAGCAATCCAACACCGAGACCGATGCACGGCCCGCAACCGGAGGGTAGAGGCTGAGCGCCGGCATCGAGTAAGGTCTGCCAACTACCGCGCTTCTCGGCTTCTTCCTGCACCCATTTGCTGGCGGCACTGAGGTAGAAATTCACCCCGGATGCGATCTTTTTTCCCTTCAGGACTTTCGCCGCGGCATCCAGGTCCTCGACTCGGGAGTTCACGCATGAGATCAGATAGGCTTTCTGAATGGCAACTTTCTGCTTCTCGATTTCGGCTAACGACGCCATTACCTGCACAGTGTCAGGACCGGAGACGTGCGGCGTGACCTGAGCAAGGTTGAGCACAATGCGCGCGGCATAGTTAGCGCCAGCATCGGGATGGGACGGGTTTTTCGTCCAATTCTCAATGTCAGTTTCCGAGAACCGTTCGACTCCCATGGCTTGCAGACGTTGGCGAACCGCCCGCAAATACTTGATCGCAACTTCGTCGACCGGGAACCAGCCCACCAGCGGCCCCCATTCGGTGCTCATGTTGGAGATGGAGAAGCGCGCATCCATGGAGAGACTGGCTACCCCCGGGCCGCTGAACTCGACGGCCGAGTTCAAGACTTCATCATGGTTGTAGATTCCACACAAAGTAATGATGACGTCTTTTCCGGTGGCGTCTGCGGGCAGCTTGCCTTCGAGGACAACCTGGATGCTGCGCGGAATCTGCCACCAGAATTCGCCGGTCGCCCAGACGGCAGCGGCGTCGGTGCGGACAATGGGAGTACCGATCGCCCCCAGCGCGCCGTACATATTGGAATGCGAGTCGGAGGCGACAACAAAAGAACCGGGGACGACGTAACCGCGTTCCACCATGATCTGGTGGCCGATACCAGAGCCCGCGGGATAGAAATCCACCCCCTGCTCCTTGGCGAAGGCTTCGATCGATCGATATTTCTTCTGATTAGCTTCGTCGTGATTCTGGATATCGTGGTCGAGGGCGAAAACGAGTTGCTGGGGATTCTGAATCTTCTTGGCGCCGATTCCTTTGAACTTGCTCATCACCGCCGAAGTGTTGTCGTGGGTCATGACGCGGTGTGGGCGGATGGAAACGAAGTCGCCGGTGCGCAGCGGGCGCTTGGGGCCCTCGGCGAGGTGATTCTGTGCGATTTTTTCAACCATGGTCTGGGGCATGGCAACTCCTGCTTGTGTCGTCCCTATGGGGCTTGGCCGCCTTCCCTCTTAGCCTACCCGGCGCTGCAGCGCTGGGCTAAGTTGGGCCGCCCCTACGGGGCTGTTTCGGGTAACTCCTCGGGAATGCCTGCGAGCTATGCTCGCCTGCACGGGCGAGGACGCCCGCGCCTACATTATTTCGCTTGCTTCGGAGAACCGCTTTCTTTGCACGAACATCTGCTTTCATCAGCGCCATCAGCTTGCTTACCGAGCTGATCTTGTCCAGGTTCCAGATGGCGTCTTTCAGTTTCTTCTGGGTACCGGATGACAGTACACCTTCCGCCAACGCGGCGAACTTTTCTTCGACTTCCGAGTCGCTGAGGGGATTGCGCGGATCGCCTTTGGGATAATCCAGCTGCCTGGTGAAGTTCCGGCCGTCTTTTGTCGTGATGTTCACGATGACTCTTTGCAGAGCCGGGAAGACCTTCTCAATCTCGGGATCGGCGACCACCTCGACTTTTTTCAGCTGGGCGCGGATCACCGGGTCCATAATTCTCTCCATGGTGAACTGCACAGGCGTAACTTGCCGCTCGGCCAGCGCGGCCGCAATCACGTAGGGCAAGGAGTGGTCGGCCGTCTCTTTGCTGCGCGGATCGTACTTGCTGGGATCGGAGAGAATGTCGGCTGCGCGCGCCAGCGAGCGAATCTGAATCTTGGTGACGTCCTCTGGCTTAAGGTCGTTTTGCTTGACGATATCCAGCACCGCCGAGATAGGCGTGTGGGTGAGCGCTTCGGTGGGAAACGCCTTCATGCCGCACTGGGTGATGCGCCAGGAGTCACCCAGGCCATCGGTCAACAGGTTCAGTTTCCACTCCGGTCCGAAAACGTGGGTCAAGCCCTCTTTGCCGTCCACTACGTGCTCGGGTCCGGTGTAGCCTTTCTCCGCCAGGAGAGCAGCCAGGACGCCGCTCTGCGTGGCCATGGGATCGACGGTGTTCTTCATCATGGTGAGCTTGCCGGCGGTTACAGCTCCCAGCGTGGCATGACGGCTGGCCGAGATGCCTACGGCGTGCTGCATCTGCTCCCAATCAAGGTGCAACGCGCGACCAGCCACGAAGGGCGAAACGAATGCCGTCAGCGTCGCATGGTGCCAGCCGCGCTCACGGATGCCGGGAAAGGCGGCTTCGCAGAAGCGCATTTCGAATTCGTGGCCGAGGACAAGGCCGACGATGAGCTCTTTGCCATTACTTTTGGCGCGCTCGCAACCGGCCAGGGCGGCGGGGAAAATGTCGGAGGGATGAGACGGGTCCTGCTTCCAGTAGATGTCGTTGTAGTCCATACAACGGATCATGAGCGCATTGGCCAGTGAGGCGGAAACCGGATCGATGTGTTTGCCGGTTCCGATTACGGTGGCCGGGCCTCGGCCTGCAATCTCGTCGAGGACTTGCAGGGCGATCTTGACGTCGTGCTGCTGGTAGCCACCGAGGGCGCAGCCAACGGAATCGAGGAGAAAGCGCTTGGCTTGGTAGATGGCCTCCGGGGCGAGGTGTTTGAATTTCAGCGCCGCGGCCCAGCGGGCCATCTTCGCGGTGATAGTTTCTTTCGGTGATTCTTTGGCGGACAAGGTAGCTCCTGCGTTGCTGTGTGTCGCCCCTGCGGGACTCAGTTCTTCTTCTATCTCACTTTAGTTTCACGTTCTTGGGATTCTTGAAGGGCAAGAAGGCCATGAAGTCGGCGTGATGCACGATGAAAGCCTCGGTGGTACGCTTGACCAGATCACCTTCCGCGGCGTGGGCCGCGATAATGTGACAGACTTCGTCCGGCACACCGCATTCGAGCGCCAAGGCGACTCCGGTAAACGGATGGCGCAAGGCCTCGCCGCGCTCGCTCTGACGGCTCTTACCGTCGGGGCCAAGTTCGTACTCCAGCAGTTTGCCAACGTCCGCCAGAATCGCGCCAGCAATTACGGTGTCGATGTCGATCGGCAAGGCGCGCCCCATGAATTCGATCATGGCCTCGGCGCTGTGGCGGGCAATGTGCACCACGCAACGCTTGTGTTCCATGAAAGTGATCGGGCAGTTGGGTATAAGCAGGGTGAAGGGGATATTGTTCAGATCTTCGGGCTTCAGAGGGCTGCGTTCGAGCGCTTTGACCCAGGTCTGGGTGACTTGCTCCCGCAGCTTGGGTTTCTCGATCCACTGAACCTCCGGCCACAACTTCGCGACCACCTCACGCATGCCTGGAAGCCTCCTCGCAAACGATCTAGCTTATCGCGGCAGCGGCAGAGGCGTCGAGGGGGAGGTTTCACGATGGAGTGAGAAACGGTCAACCATAAAGGACACGAAGGTACACGAAGGAAGGCCCACGTCGGGTTTTAATAAGGAGAAGTTTCCGGTCCAGGCACATCCAATGATCATGAATCGTGATGGCGACCGACGCGTATCTAGTATTGCCGTCTCGCTTGTGCTCGCGATTGCTGTAGCGTCTGCGGTTTGCTGGGCACAGCAGGGAGCGGCGACCGGCAATCCGTTGGTTCTACGGACCACGAGCCTGCCCAAGGGTTTCCTTCGGCAACCTTACCAGGCTCGACTGGAAGCGGAGGGTGGAATCACTCCCCGCAAGTGGGAGGTTTCGGAGGGCTCGTTACCCTCAGGCATCGTGCTGCAAGCTGACGGGTTCTTGACCGGTACTCCTGTGGAGACGGGCGAGTTTCATTTCACCGCGACGGTCACGGACAGCGGAAGACCCGCGTATCAGCGTCAGCAGCAGCTTTCGCTGGTGGTGGTCGCACCACTGATGGTGCAGTGGTCGCGTTATCCCAAGGTGACGGGGCAGAGGCTGGAGGGTTCCATCACGGCTTCAAACCAGACAGACCGCGATTTCGATCTGACCGTGATCATCGTCGCGGTAAACGAGAACGGAAGAGCGACTGCGATCGGATACCAGCACTTTCCTCTAAAGAAGAATACCGAGGGAGTGGAAATTCCGTTTGGAGAGAGCCTGCCACGCGGCAGCTACGAGTTGAACGTGGACGCGGTGGCCGAGGTCGCAGCCACCGGCTCCATCTTCCGGGCGCGACTGGTGCCGAAGGAAAGATTTCAAGTGCAGGTGAGTCCGTAGGACCGTAGCCGCCAGCTAGTAGCTAGCAAGAGCAAGAGTGGACCAGCGGCACACGGATCAGTGTCATGGGGGAGAGCAAGCCACTGCGGCCACAAATCACAAACTCCCCACCTACTAGCTACTAGCTCCCAACTAGAGGTCGCTACAAACATTAAGAGTCCCGAGGTGGTGTTGGGATCATTCGTCTCAGCCAGTAGCTCGCTTTAGACCCTTGCTGACCTGCTCTCATTGCTTCCTTGTGGGGTCGCAATGCGCGATCATCGCTCGGGCTCCGGGCTCACCGCCAACCGGATAAATCAACCCAACGCCTCGGGACTCTATCTTGCCTTCAACAAATCTTCCTGTTCGCCTCAACCAGCGCTTTGCTATAGACCCTTGCTCACCTTCCCTCAGCCATCTTGCGATGTAGAGGGTGACTTCGCTCGAGCCCCGGACGCTGCGCCAACTGGGTAAACTTCAGAAGCTGTCAAAGAACGAGTATGTTTTTACTCTTTCTAGTTTTATAGTCAACGAAAAACAGGGAGCCGTATGTTCTTGTGATTCAATCGGATGCAGCTGATTCACAGGGGTGTGCTGCGGGAATTGTGCAGCCGATGGAGCGAAGGTCATGCAGATGCCAACCTTTCAGCGCAATTTCGCGCAGGATTTCACGAAGATCACGGACTAAGAGTTCCCGGACGCTCGAATACAGTTGTGTGAAAATCTCAGGAAAAATCGCTGTGGATGCGCCTAATCTCTGATTTCCGAGACGGCCGCGCATTGCTTTTATCGTGATTCTGAGCCGTTAGCAGCCGATCAGTGGCGAGAACGAGCGAAGAATCTCTGCATTTCAGGCGCCGGCCGGAATGCGTGGATCCTTCGTTGCCCTCACCGCGCTGTCGCACGGCTCGGGGCTGCCTCAGGATGACAAATTAAGGAGTGGGTGGGCGGATGCTTGTATAATCCTGCCGCCCGAGGATCGCAACAGATTCGCTTTGAGGACAAACCTATGACACCTTTTTTTGCAAATCGCAGGAGTTTCTTGAAAGCGACGGCAACCGCCACGGTGGGAATCGCAGGTTTGCGCGCGCCGGAGTTGGCGTGGCCGGAGGAGGCCGACGAGAATATCATTGGTCCCAAGCCGGGGTTCTCGCCGCAGATCGGAACCCTCGTCTCCATGCTGACGTGGATGCGTATGGTGGTTCTCTATTCGGTCAAAGGAATGACCCAGAAAGACCTGGATTATCTTTTTGATCCCAACGCGAATACCATCGGCGCGTTGCTTCTTCATCTGGCGGCAACGGAAACCTATTATCAGATGCACACCTTTGAAGGAAAGAAATGGGATAGCTGGCCAGACAGCGTGAAACAGAAATGGGACATCCCCATGAACCTAGGGGAGCCAGCCCGCAAGGCGATCAAGGGGAACAGCCTCGATTACTACCTGGACACTCTTAAGGAAACTCGCGAAAAGACGCTAGCGGAATTTCGGAAAAGAGACGACAGTTTCCTGATGACTGTGGACAAGGATTTCGAGTGGGGGCCGACCAACAATTACTGCAAGTGGTTCCACGTCTGCGAGCACGAGTCAAATCACAATGGCCAGATCAAGTTCCTGGCGAAGCGGCTTCCGGGAGCAAAGCCAGCCAGTGAGTGAAATCGCGCATACCCGTGTGAAGCGTGTAAGTAAGGAGGCGCCGTGCCGCGAAGCCGTGGAGTTTTTGTTTTATTGATGCTCGCATGGCTATCCGGACCTGGCAGCGCACAAACCAAGCCCAGTGCGGAAGATCGAACTGCGCGCTACTTAGAATCGGTCCGACATCAGCCGGGGCTGCTGCTCGCATTCCTGCGCGAGATGCCCAAGGGCGGCGACCTGCACAACCACCTCACCGGAGGCATCTACGCGGAGAGCTGGATTGATTTCGCGGTGGATGATGGACTCTGTGTGGACCGCACAACCTCGGTTTTGATCGCTCCGCCTTGTGATGCCACCTGCGACCGCTTCACCAGCAAACCTGCAGTGCGCTGCGCCTACGGGGATCACGTGCTCTATAACTCCATGGTGGACGCCTGGTCGATGCGCAACTGGAATCCGGGAGAGGAGTCCGGACACGACCATTTCTTCGCCACCTTCGATAAATTGTCGTTGGCCGCACACAACCATACCGGAGACGAACTTGCCGCGACCGCCGCCCAGGCAGCCGATGATCAACTGCTTTTTCTCGAGCTGATGCACACGGCGGACGGGAGCCAGGCCGCACAACTCGGCCTCAAAACCGGCTGGAATGAGCATTTGCCGGAATTACGGGACAAGCTGCTGAGCGGCGGACTGAAGGACATTGTCACGGCCACCCGCTCGAAGCTGGACGACGATGAAAGGAAAATGCGCACACGGCTGAAATGCGCCACCGCAGAAGCCAGCCCGGGGTGTGATGTGACCGTCCGCTACCTTTACCAGGTGCTGCGCGGATTGCCTCCAGAAGCTGTGTTCGCGCAGATGGTGCTGGGATTTGAGCTGGCCTCGGTGGATCCGCGATTTGTGGGTCTGAACCTGGTGATGCCCGAGGACTGGTATGTCCCCATGCACGACTTCGAACTGCATATGAAGATGCTCGACTACCTGCACGAGATCTATCCCCAGGTGCACATCAGCTTGCATGCCGGCGAGCTCGCAATGGGCTTGGTGCCGCCCGAAGGAGTCGCGTTTCATATCCGAGAGTCGGTCGAGCGCGGACATGCGGAGCGCATCGGCCATGGCGTGGACATCATGAACGAGCACGATGCGCTGGGCTTAATGCGCGAGATGGCACGGAAACAGGTGTTGGTTGAAATCTGCCTGACCTCGAATGATGTGATTCTCGGCATCGCCGGCGATGACCATCCTCTGCCGATCTACATGAAGTATGGCGTGCCGGTGGCGCTGACCACCGACGATGAGGGCATATCGAGATCGGACATGACGCACGAGTATCTGCGGGCGGTCGAGACCTACGATTTCATTTCTTATCGAGACTTGAAGAACATGGCGCGGATGAGCCTGGAGCACAGTTTCCTGCCGGGTCCGAGTTTGTGGTCCGATGCTAAGACTTTTCGCGCGGTGGGTGTGTGCTCAGGTCAGCCGGCAGGGAAGACTGCATCCGGGTGCCAGAAGTTTCTCGACGGGAGTGAGCGGGCCACACTGCAGTGGAAGTTGGAAGAAGAGTTCGCGGGGTTTGAGAAACAGTTCTAGTACCGTTCAAGGAAGCACGAGCGAGGACGCTCGCGCCTACACGGCTGACGAACCACCAGGAGACACGGCCTTCAATGACCGACACATTCACACGAAGCGAATCTGCGGCTGCCTTTCTGCTCTCGCAGACTTCCCTGCGTCCGAAAATCGGTCTGGTGCTGGGCTCGGGACTGGGAGCATTCGCCGAGGATCTCACTGAAGCCACCCGGGTCCCTTACGCGCAAGTTCTCTCGTTCCCCCGGTCGACCGCGATTGGACACGCCGGACAGATGGTCATCGGCAATTGCGGTGGCATTTCCGTCGCCGCCATGCAGGGACGGGTGCATCTTTACGAAGGCTACTCTGCGCAAGAGGTCGCGTTTCCCACCCGCGTTCTGGGGCGCATGGGAATTCGCGCGCTGATCCTGACCAACGCGGCCGGTGGAATTAATTTGCAATATCGGCAGGGCGCTCTGGTGCTGATTTCCGACCACATCAACCTGCAGGGACAGAATCCGCTCAGCGGCGGCAATGACGAGCGTTTCGATCCGCGCTTTCCGGACATGACGCAGGCGTATTGGAAGCCCTATCGCGAGATCGCTCTCGCCGCAGCAAAAAAAGCCGGCAAGCCGGTCGCGGAGGGCGTGTATGCCGGGCTGCTGGGGCCAAGCTACGAGACCCCGGCGGAGATCCGATACCTGAGAACCATAGGCGCCGATCTGGTTGGCATGTCGACGGTCCCTGAGGTTATCGCGGCACGTCACATGGGGATCAAGGTTCTGGCGATTTCCTGCGTGACCAACATGGCGGCAGGAATTCTTGATCAGCCACTCAATCATGAGGAAGTGCTGGAGACCGGCAGGCGGGTACAGAGTGATTTTGTCGGACTGCTCAGAGCGGTGCTGCCGGAAATTGCAAAAGATGTGGAGCGCGATTGATATGTTGCGAAGTTAACCACAAAGGACACAAAGGTACACAAAGGAAAATTCTCACGCCCCTAGCTTATTGCTTTCCTGAGCGGGGAATGAAAAGCGGCTGCGGGGGCTTTACTCGGTAGGTGGCCGCGAAGCTCCCCTGGTTGATTGCCAGGGCAACGCGACCCCGGGAATCGATATAGAGCAGTAGCTTCTTGAGGGGAACGTCGCTGAAAGTGCGGACAAATGGAATATCCAACTTGTTGCCGCCGAGGGTCACGGGCACGGGTTGTCCACGCTGATATCCCAGCTTCAGGAAATCATCGCTGTCAATGTTGGTAACCAGATTTCCGAAGGGCCCATCGGTAGCAATCACTTCGCCGCTCAGGCCACGGTCGTCCAGCTTGGCAGGCGCCAGATTGAGGCGTACCAGCTTCGCCAGGTCCAACTCCGGGCCCACTTGCATCCAATCGTCGCCGCGGGCGAGGTGCGCCCCGGCGGGCGAGAAGATGTCGCGACCGTGGAAGGTGGAGGACAATGCAGCGCCGATCATCCACGCGGGATTAGTGATCTCGCGGGCGGCTTCGAGGCCATCGCGATCCTGCACCAGCGTCATCAACCCATTGTCCGGCAGCACGAAGTACTGGCCGCGCTTTGATTTCGCCACGATGGCTTTGCGTGTGCTGCCAACCGTGGGATCAATTACCACCACAAAAACCGTGCCTGCAGGAAAGTACGGAGTCGCGCCGTAGAGAAAGCGCGCGCCATCAAGAATAGAAAAGGGAGTGACTTGGTGGGTCAGGTCCACGATGCGGATATCCAGGGCAATCGAATACATCACGCCTTTGCACAGCGCGACGGAGTCGTCCACCACGCCGAAGTCGGTCATGAAGACGATGGTGGGCCTGGGTTTGGCGGATGAGTCTTGAGCGCCGGCTGGGCAAACCCCGGCGCACAGCAACAGGCTGATTAGGACAACCCAAAGACAGAAACACTTGTATCGGCACAGAATCTGATTTCGCATCTCTTCACCCCATTAAGGCGGAAATTGTAAACGGTGCGCCAAGGAAACGAGAAGGGCGCGATTATGATCAGCCCAGATGGACCGGCGGATGCGCTCCCCTCGATGGGGCGTCTATAATCATTCCGGATTTGGCTTTCGGTGTAACCCTTTGCGTGTCGTAACCATCTGATCGATTGGAGGCAGGAATGTCTGGAGCTATCCCGGAGAAATACAAAGATTTATTCAACAAACGGGCGTTCGCCAGTTTAGGCACGCTGATGCCCGACGGGCGGCCGCAGGTGACGCCGGTGTGGTGCGATTTGGAAGGAGATCTGGTGCTGTTCAACTCTGCCAAGGGCCGGCAGAAAGACCGGAACGTGCGCCGCGATCCGCGCGTAGCCATCTCCATTGTGGATCCTGAAAATCCTTACCGCTATCTGGAAATTCGGGGACGCGTGGTCGAAATCACCGAGCAGGGCGCCGACGCACACATCGACAAGATGGCGAAGAAATATCTTGATGTCGACAAATATCCCTACCGCCGGCCCGATGAAGTGCGCGTGATCTATAAGATCCAGCCCGAGCACACCACCATGATGGGCTGATCTTCCCCTGATTCAGACCGCCGCATTGCGCCCACGTCGAAGGAGAAATTCCATTCGTACCTACAACCTCTGTCTGCTCGGCTTCGGCAATGTGAACCGTACCCTGGTTCAGTTGCTGCAGAAGAAGCGAGACGATCTGCGTCGACCCGGAATTGAGTGGCGGATCACAGGTTTGGCAACAAGGAGGATGGGGTGGATCGCGGATCCGAATGGAGTGGATGTTGCGAAGATCCGGGATAACGGCGTTGACTCCTGCGCAGGGGCGACTGGACTGCGAGGAGTCAAGGACTGGCTGAAGGCGGCACAGGCCAATGTCTTGTTTGAGGCCACCTCTCTGAGTGTTGACGACGGGCAGCCGGCGATTGATCACATCCGGGCGGCGCTGGAATCAGGGGCGCATGCCATCACAGCCAATAAAGGCCCCGTCGTTCATGCGTACGAGGAACTGGCGGGACTGGCGGTGGAGCGTGGAAAGAGATTTCTGTTTGAATCTACCGTCATGGACGGAGCTCCCATCTTCTCCATGTTTCGCGACAGCCTGCCAGCGGTTCAGGTAAAGGGCTTTCGGGGAATTCTGAACTCAACCACCAACGTAATTCTCGGAGGGATGGAGCGGGGGCTCAGTTTCGAGCAGTCGCTGGGCGAAGCGCAGCAAATTGGTGTGGCAGAGACCGATCCCCGGCACGATATCGAGGGCTGGGATGCGGCGGTGAAAGTCGCCGCCCTGGTGAGGGTGGTGATGGGCGTCCCACTGCGGCTGGATGAGATCGCGCGCGAAGGGATTGGCAAACTCAACGCAGAAATGGTCTGTGAAGCACGTGCTGCCGGCAAACCTTATAAACTAGTGTGCCGCGCCTGGCGTACGGGATCAGGGATAAGAGCAAGTGTCCGTCCTGAGCAGGTGTCGCTGAGCGATCCATTGGCGTGGGTCACGGGAACATCGTCGATCGTGTATTTTGAAACCGATATCTTTCCGGGCTTGGCCATCACCGAGAACAATCCCGGACTAGAGGCCACTGCTTACGGAATGTTGGCGGATTTCGTGAGGGCGGTGAGTTAGCTGGTGGGGGCGATTGCGGCACGGGTGAAGCAGGCGGCGGGGAAAACTGATAGATCGGCGTTTGTGCCCTTTCAAGACTACACCGCCACTTAGAGTTTTTTCGCAGCCTGTTAGCGGCCGTGACCTTTCACAATCGATAACGAATAGACGGAGAAAGTCGTGCCCACTACCGAACAAGACATCAGCAAAGCCATCGACCTGGCCTGGGTTCGTTCCCAGTTCCCCTCCCTTTCGCAAACCGTGAATGGCCAGCCGGCCGTTTTTCTTGATGGGCCGGGCGGAACCCAGGTCCCGCAGCGGGTGATCGAGGCCATCTCCGGCTACTTGGAACGCAATAACGCCAACACCTGCGGCGCCTATATGACCAGCCGGAATACGGACACCATGATCGCAAGTGCGCGTGCGGCGATGGCTGATTTTCTGGGATGCGACCCGGATGAAGTCGCATTCGGCCCGAACATGACCACGCTGACGTTCGCCATCAGCCGCTCGATTGGACGCGAACTCGGCCCCGGCGACGAGATCGTGCTCACCTATCTTGATCACGATGCCAATGTCTCCCCATGGCGCGCGCTCGAAGAACGCGGCGTGGCGATTCGCATGGTGGAGATCCACAAAGAAGACTGCACCCTCGATATGGACGACCTGACGGCTAAGATCACCGAACGGACCAGACTGGTTGCGGTCGGTTACGCTTCCAATGCCGTGGGGACGATCAACGATGTGAGGGAGGTTGTGCGACTCGCCCACCGGCAGGGTGCGATGACATATATCGATGCCGTTCATTATGCGCCGCATGGACCGATCGATGTGCGTGCCCTCGACTGTGATTTCCTGGCATGCTCGACCTATAAGTTTTTTGGCCCGCACATGGGCGTACTCTACGGCAAGAGCGACCACTTGCGGCGGCTGCAGCCCTACAAGGTTCGTCCTAATACCAATGCGATTCCCAATCGCTGGGAGTGGGGCACGCTGAATCATGAATGCATCGCGGGGATTGCGGCTTGCGTGGATTATCTGGCTGATCTCGGTCGGCATGTGAACCCCTCGGCTGGAAATCGCCGCGCGGCCTTGCTGGCCGCCTTCCAGGCGATCCAGAGTCACGAACGAGCGCTCTTGCGAACTCTGCTCCCCGGGCTGCTCGCCATTCCGGGGTTGAAGCTCTATGGCATCAGCGATGCGAAGCGGTTTGACCGGCGGTGTCCTACGCTTGCAGTAAGAATCGAGGGACACAGTCCACTTGAGCTGGCAACAAAGCTGGGCGAGCGCGCCTTCTTCACCTGGGATGGAAACTATTACGCGCTGAATCTGACCGAGCGGCTCGATGTCGAGAAAGACGGTGGGTTCTTGCGGATCGGGCTGGCGCATTACAACACGGCGGAAGAGGTCGAACGGTTGCTGGCAGCGTTGCGAGCAATTGTCGCCGTTATCTAACCGAAGGCTGCGCTAGTTGTGGCCTTTGGGCGCGTGGATCAGCGAGGTCTCTTGCTTATTTCCGTCCCGGGCAAAGCGTACCGACCACTTATTGATACGGCGACCGCGCCGTTCAGCAAAGCACTACTTAATCCCAACTACCATGGAATCTGGCCCCACCAGGTGCTCGACGCGTGTTTGGCGCGGTGAGGGCCGGGTGTTCTCCGCTTTATGAGCGGTGGAATTCCTGGACTTCGTTGCCTTTGGCGATCAGGACTACGCTGGCCATGGCGATGAACAAGCCGTGCTCGACCACGCCGGGCATAGCTTCCAGTTGACGAGCAAGTTTCGGGGGATCGGGAATCTGACCGAACCGACAATCCAGGATGTGATGGCCTTCGTCGGTGATGAAGGGTTTGCCGGACGCGTCTGCGCGAAGGCTCACTGTTGCGCCCAGGGCGGCGATTCTCTTGGCCAGCAAGGGCCGCGCGAAGGGAATGATTTCTACCGGGAGCGGAAACCTTCCCAGCATCGGGACTCTCTTCCCCGAATCACCGATGATGACCAGTTGCCTGGTCGCCGAAGCGATGATTTTCTCCCGCAGGAGCGCGCCGCCGCCGCCCTTGATGAGATTCAGTTGGGGATCGACCTCGTCGGCGCCGTCGATGGTGACGTCGATCTGCTGAAATTCCTCGAGCGTGGTCAGGGGAATGCCGAGGCTCGCGGCCAGCTGTTTGGTGTGGACCGAGGTTGGGATTCCGCGAATTTTCAAGCCTGCTTGCACTCGTTCTCCCAGGAAGCGCACCGCGTAGCTGGCGGTCGAACCGGTACCGAGGCCTACGATTTGATGGTCGTGGACGAAACGCAGGCTGGCGCGGGCGGCAGCTTCTTTCTCCTGATTGCTGTTTGATGAATCGTTGGCCATGGGAGTAGTTCGCGACTTTCGCGACCGCTTACTCTACCGCGTTTTCGATCCCAGCTCCAACGCCGGCTTTCGCGGCGGATGTCATCAGCGGCGTTGCGCCGCTCTCATCCTGTGAAATTCGCGCAGGAGCTTGCCGCCGTTTTTGTTTCCAGCGGTATACTCAATACATCCGCGAGACCTGAAGCTTGCGAATGGTGGTTGCTGGCATGCGCGCTAACCGAAATATCCTCATTCTGTCTAAGAACCCTAACGGACACCAACCCTTAGCGGTGGCGGAGCGGCTCTTCCTACCATCTGGAGATTAAGCAATGTCGGACGATTCTTCTCATGACAATCCATCGCAGAATGAAATCGAAGAAGGCTCGGGCGTTTCCCGGCGCGAATTCCTGAAGATCTCCGGAATCTCGGCGGCGGCGGTCCCGATTCTGACGACGAAAATTGTGCACGCCGGCGGCGTTCCGGTGAAGGTTTACGGTCCGGGAAAAGTGCCGGTCGATTTGACCATCAATGGCCAGAAGCACACCCTGCAGCTGGAGCCACGTGTGACTTTGCTGGACGCCCTGCGGGACGAGCTTGAGATCACCGGCGCCAAGCGAGTCTGCGATCGCGCCGAGTGCGGGGCGTGCACTGTAATCATGAACGGCAAGGCGGTTTATGCCTGTTCGGTTCTGGCGATTGAAGCTCAGGGCAAGGCGATCACTACGGTGGAATCGCTCATGCAAGGCGACAACCTGCATCCGATTCAGCAGGCGTTTGTGGACAACGACGCCTCGCAATGCGGATTCTGTACTCCGGGTTTCGTGGTCGCCTTCAAGGCCTTTCTCGACCAGCATCCTAACGCGACACCAGAAGACCTGCGCCGAGGCTTGAGCGGCAACCTTTGCCGCTGTGGCACTTATCACGGCATTCAATTGGCAGTTGCGCACATGACGCAGAAGGGAGCATGAGCGATGCCGGACTACAGTTGGCCAAATCCGCAACAAAGCAATCTGATCGGCAAGCGGGTTTCGCGCGTGGACTCGCCAGTCAAAGTGTCGGGCCGGGCGAAATATACCTACGACTATCACGGCCAGAACCAGCTCTTTGGCAAGGTGGTGCGCTCGCCTTACGCCAAAGCGAAGATTGTCAGCATCGACACCAGCGCCGCCGAGAAGACTCCCGGAGTATTGGCCATCGAGATTATTCAGAAGCCAAACACTACCGTGCAGTGGGCGGGAGACGAAGTGCTCGCGATTGCTGCGGTGGATGAGTCCACGGCGGAAGATGCGGCCCGTCTGATCAAGATTCAATACCAGCAATTGCCGTACCTGGTTAGCGACGCCGAGCCTCCCGCAGGCGCCGCGCAGGAGGCCGGCCCCATGAGTGAGGACGACGCCTGGGATGCCGTGGACAACCAGATGCCTGACGCGACTTTTATCAAGTACGTCGAGGATCATGGCATTAGCTTCCATCCTGAACCGGACTTGCTGGAGGGGTTCAAGGGGGATGGAGCATCGGATGCGGTTCTCGATGCCCTGCGAAAAGCGCAGTTTCACGATACTGGGGGACAGAGTGCGCATTCGTACTACCAGAAGGCGGCGGCGCAGACCGCAGGCGACCCCGACAAAGCGTTCACCGAGGCCGAGGTGACGTCTGAGGGTCTATACGGCACGTCCGTAATCGTGCATTGCTGTTTGGAACCGCACGGCTCGACTTCGGAGTGGCCGGACAAAGATCATCTGTTCACTCATATTTCCACCCAGAACGTTTCCGGAATTGCAGCGCAGATGGCTGAACCGTTGGGAGTTCCGGCAGCAAATATCCGGGTTCACCAGGATCACATTGGGGGCGGCTTCGGCAGCAAGTTCGCCGCCGATCGCTGGGACATTACCGCCGCACGGCTTTCGAAAAAAGCGGGCGGCAGACCGGTGCGCATCATGTTGGAGCGGGCGGCTGAGCTTGAGACCGCCGGAGCCCGGCCGTCGGCGTACGCGAGGGTGAAACTCGCTGCAATGAAAGACGGCACGATCACCGGCTGGCAATCGCAATCGTGGGGAACGGGCGGGCCGGGCGGAGGCGGCGCGCCGCCAATCCCGTATGTCTTCAGCATCCCCAATCAAAGGAAGGAACACATCGCTATCCGCAACAATATTGGGCCGGCGCGCGCCTGGCGGGCTCCCAGCCATCCGCAGGCGGCGGTCATCACCATGGGGGCTTTGGATGATCTGGCAGCCCGGCTGAATATGGATCCGCTTGATCTCTGGCTCAAGAACCTGGAGATTGCCGGGCCCCGGAAGGACACTTATCGCGAGGAGCTTGCCATCGGCGCCGACTTTATGGGCTGGAAGGAAAAGTGGCGCCCGCGCGGACAGAATATTTCCGGGAATGTCGCCCGCGGACTGGGGCTGTCACTCCACACCTGGGGTGGACGCGGTCACGCCAGCGACTGCGATCTGACGATTCATCCGGATGGCTCGGTCGACATCAAGATGGGCACCCAGGATATCGGCACCGGGACACGCACCACCATCGTCATGGTGGCGGCGGATGCCCTGGGGTTGCCGATCGAGGCCATTAATCTCTACATCGGGGACTCGATGTATCCGCCATCGGGCGGTTCCGGAGGCTCGACTACTCCGGGCGGGGTGAGTTCTTCCACGCGTCGAGCAGCCGTCGATGCCCGTGAAGCATTGTTTGAGAAAGTGGCGGCCGGGCTGAACGCGCAGCCTGGGGATCTGGAATGCGCCAACGGCAGGGTACGGGTGAAGAACGATCCCAGCCGGTCGCTGAGCTGGAAGCAAGCCTGCTCCAAGCTGGGAGCGGTGCCGCTCACGGTGCGTGGCAAGAATCCTGATAAGAGTAAACCTCCGGATCTCACCAACAGCGGGGTCGGCGGGGTCGGAATGGCGGATGTGGAAGTCGATCTGGAGACCGGCATCGTGAAGGTGAAGAAGATGGTCGCGGTGCAGGATTGCGGCCTGATTATCGACTTGAAAACGGCGGAGAGCAGTTGCTACGGCGCCATGGTCATGGGCATCAGCTACGCGCTCTTCGAAGAGAAGCTGATGGACCAGAACATCGGCACAATGTTGAATCCGAATATGGAGTTCTACCGGCTGGCGGGATTGAATGACATTCCCGAGCTGGTGGTGCACATGATGACGGGAAAGGGCTATGACGAGCGCGGAGTTATCGGGCTGGGCGAGCCGCCGGTCATCTCTCCGGGAGCAGCCATTGCGAACGCGGTGGCCAATGCCATCGGTGCGCGCGTGTCCTTCCTGCCTATCACTCCGGACAAAGTGCTCGCAGCTCTCGAGCAGAAGAATGCGAGCGGAAAGGCGGGTGCCTGATGCGACCGTTTGAATATGCCAACCCGAGCACCAAGGAGCAAGCGGTCGGCCTGCTCGGCACCAGTTGGGGACAGGCTGAAGTTCTGGCGGGGGGCACGGACCTGCTGGCCTTGATGAAAGATGATGTCGTCCATCCCAAACGGTTGGTGAACATCAAGGACATTGCGGAACTTCGGGGCGTCACCTCGAATGCCAAGGGGCTTCGCATCGGAGCGCTCACCACTCTGGGCGATCTCGCCGATCACGCGGACGTAATCCAAAACTATCCCGCGTTGGCCGATGCGGTGAACGATGCGGCCAGCCCGCAGATTCGCAATCTGGCTACTCTCGGCGGAAATCTTTCGCAACGGCCACGTTGCTGGTATTTTCGCGGCGGCTTCGGTCTGCTGCCCAAGGACGCCTCCGGCAAAGATCTGGTGAGCGAAGGCGAAAACCGTTTCCACGCGATTCTGGGGAACGATGGTCCGGCGAAGTTCGTCAGCCCCTCGACGATTGCGCCGACTCTGATCGCTTACGGCGCTTCCATCCGTATCGTTGGCCCCAAAGGGACGCGAGAGCTTCCGCTGGAGAAATATTTCCTGATCCCCAAGTCGGAGCGCGAACGCGAGCACAATCTGCTGCCGAATGAGATCGTTGCGGAGGTGTTCATCCCAGTGCCCGGAGGTCTGCGCGCTGCAAACTATGAGGTGCGGCAGAAGCAGGCTTTCGATTGGCCGCTGGCCGTAGCGTCGGTGACTCTCAAAATGGATGGGACAACCGTACAGTCGGCAAGGGTGGTGTTGGGACATGTTGCGCCGGTGCCGTGGATTTCCGTCGAGGCCGGGCAAGCACTGGCGGGAAAGACAGTCTCTGAAGACACAGCGAAAGCCGCGGCCGATGCGGCTCTACAAAACGCCAAGCCGCTCCGCCACAATGCGTACAAGGTGCAACTGGCACGCGTGGCGGTAAAACGAGCCATCCTGAAGGCCGCGGGAGGTGTGGCATGATCCCCACTGTTTCGGAAGCCAAGCGCTTCAACACCAATCATCCCGACTTGTGCCCTTCGCTGCGCTGGAAAGGACAATTTATTCTGGCGGAGCCCGACCCCACGGTGCCCCGTTCGAATGAAGGGCTGTTCTGGTGTATCCACACCCAGACTTGCATCGGGCCCGACGGCAAACTGGCCGAGCCCGGCAACTGCTCGTCCTCGCGGCGGGAATGTCATGGCACAGGGAAGTGCGGGTAAGAGTTTTACGGCGCCCGGGCAGAAAAAGCCAAGGCATTGACCACGAAGGACACGAAGGTTCACGAAGGAAAACCTGACGGGATTGGTGGCCCCCGGCGCGATTATGTCAGCTAGAGCGATGCCAGGAATTTGCGCATTCGTTCCAGACCGCGGTCGAGCTCGGCGACCGACGTAGCATAAGAAATGCGGATGTGATCGCGGGTTCCGAAACCTTCCCCGGGGACTGTGGCCACATGCACCTCGCGCAGCAACTTGCCGGCCAGATCGGAAGCTGAATTCACACCCCCGCGGCCAAAGAAACTCGAAATGTTGGGGTAGGCGTAAAACGCGCCTTCGGGCAGCGCGCATTTCACCCCGGGAATCGCGCGCAAGCCGTTGACCACATGGTCGCGCAAATGGATATACTCTGCGCGCATGTCGACAACGCACTGCTGCGGACCTCTTAGAGCCGCCACGGCAGCCTTCTGCACAATGGAGGTGGGATTCGAGGTCGACTGACTCTGGAGCTTGCTCATGGCGGCAGTCACGGCGGCGGGAGCCAACGCGTACCCCATCCGCCATCCGGTCATGGCATAAGTTTTCGAAAGCGATCCCACGACCACCATGCGCTCACGGAATTCACGCAGCGATCCCAACGAGAACCGCCTGTTGGTGTAGTTCAGGTAGACGTAGCACTCGTCCGAGAGCACCCAGATACCGCGCTCGTGCGCCAAACGGACCACCTCCGTCATGTCGTCCGCCGCCATCACGGCGCCAGAGGGATTCGAAGGCGAGTTCAGGATGATGAGCTTGGTGCGAGGGGTGACCAGCCGCTCTACCATTGCGGCGGTGACGCGGAAATTCTGGCTCTCGTCGGATTCCAGTAGAACGCAATTCCCTCCGGCGTAACGGACAATGTCCTTGAAGGAAACCCAATAGGGGACCGGCAGGATGACTTCGTCGCCATGATCGACCAAAACCTGGATGGCGTTGAACAAGGCATGTTTGCCGCCGGTGGAGGCAATGGTCTGCTCGCGGTGGTAATCAGAATCAAAATCCACCGCGTGACGATGCACGATCGCGTCGCGAAGCTCCGCGGTGCCGCCCGCCGCCGTGTATTTGGTGAAGTTGCCCTGAATGGCGGCAATGGCGGCATCCTTGATGTGCTGCGGCGTGGCAAAGTGGGGCTCGCCGGCGCCGAAGTCGACCACGTCGATGCCCTGCTGGCGCAGCTTGTCAGCCTCCGCGACCACGGCCATGGTGGCGGACGGCTCAATCCGATTGATGCGCTCGCTTAGCTTCAGGGCTACCGTCTCCTCCGTAACTGGGGTCATCCTCGTTTCCTCGACTTCGATTCTCTTACCGATTGTAGTTTCACGGCTGGATCCAGTTTTTCTTGCAGCCGTTGTTCCACCATCTCCGGAACCAGATCTTTGACCGAGCCGCCCAGCTGCGCGACCTCACGCACCAGCCGGGAGCTCAGATAGGAATACTGCTCCGCCGGCATCATGAATACGGTCTCCAATTCCGGGTGCAATTTGCGATTCATCAAAGCCATCTGCAACTCGTATTCGTAGTCACTGATGGCGCGAATCCCACGAAGTATGGCGCCAGCCTTTACCTTGGCGGCATAGTCCACCGTGAGGCCGTCGAATGTATCCACATTCACGTTCTTGAAATCCGCCGTCATCGACTCCAGCATGAGCACGCGTTCGGACAAGCTAAACAGCGGGGCTTTTTCCGGATTGCGCAGGATGGCCACCACCAACTGATCGAAGATTTTGCTCCCCCGTTCGATCAGGTCGAGATGGCCATTCGTGGGGGGATCGAACGAGCCGGGATAAATAGCAATGGTCTTTTTCAATCACCCTCGCGGCACAAAGGAGCTGAATTTCGGCAAGAAAGGATTTTATGCGTCCGGTGAAGGGAATAGCAATTGCGGTAGTGGCTCAAGTTTGCCAGAGTTTTGACCACGAAGGCCCAAAGTGACAAAGGAAAACCCAAGACCGAGCCCTGGCCGCAAGTACATGCCCAGGAGGCCAGGTAACCGGTTACGCCTTTTGATACTACACGATAGTGGTAGTTCGTTACTTGCCGTGTCCAGCGCGGGAATCTAGTCTCGTGGATGATGTCGCCACGATCTCTTTTGTTCTCCTCCGACGAGGAGACGTCGCGCCGGATGGCGCAAGCCTTCGAGGAACTCGGGCTTCAGGTCGAGTCGTGCCCGGACATCTTTTCCGCGTTGGAGAGGGTGACCGGCCAGAGCTTTGAGGTCATTCTGGCTGACTTGGACCTGGGACCGGAAGCCGCCTTCCTGCTTAAGACCGCCCATGAGTTGAAATTGAACCAGGGCGCTTTTGCGTTCGCCGTGGCGACGGGGATGGCCTACGCCAAGCCCCAGGAATTCGGGGTAGAACTGGTACTGGCGAAACCGATCATCCCCGATCAGGTGAAATACGCGCTGCTGAGCTGCGACGGGTTTCTGGCGGGCATGCGCTCCTGGTCTGTCCCGGCCGATTCTGCGGCAAAGAAAGAAACAACGGCCGCCGTTCCGGTCACCCAATCGCGGCCGGTGCGGCCGCAGGGTCAATCCGTTCCGGGCAAACTGCCCATCCGCCCGGCCGAGCCCTCCCCCACACTTAACCAAGGTTTGGTCAAGAGACAGGCGCCGTCGAATGTTGCGCCTGCCAACTCCAAGCCGGGGCCGGCCAGTCCATCGCCGACCACTCTGAGTCCCAACCGGAGCGCAACCGTCCAGCGTAAGGGCGGGGTCGGCCAGAACAAAGTTTTATGGTCAACCACTCTTGGGGTGGCTGCTCTGGCATTCGCCTACGGCGTGATGCCGCTCCCGAACTTGCGGGTCCTTGCCAGCACGACGGCCGGGTATCGGAAGACCCTGGGGGAGGTCTACACTCAGACGCTGGAAGTCGCTCAAGACAGTTCTAATGGCCCCGAGGAAACCGGGCCTGCCATGGACGTAGAGGCAGGCCCGGCGGCCGCGTTTCCAGCTTCGAGAGTTCCCTCTCACCTATCCGCTCAGCGCATGAGTCCTGCCCGCCGTTCACCGATCCCAGGGCAACGTCCTCCCGCTGGACCGGAGGCGGTTCAGGCAGGGGCAAACCAACAGCCAGCACTGGTGGCGGTCGACACTCGGAGAGTGCAGATTCCAGACAGCATTCGGCTGGCACAGCCACAAGACTCAGTGCGCACCGTCGCCGCCAAAGTTCCCCCGCTCTTAGGCCAGTTGGAACCGATAACCCTGTCGGAAGACGCGGCGGAGCAGTTGTTGGCGCAGAAGGTGCAGCCAAGCTATCCGCAGCAGGCGCTGAAGGCTGGGTTACAGGGGGCAGTGGTGTTACAGGCCTGGATCGGATCAGACGGCAACATACGCGAGCTCAAACTGGTCCGCGGCTCCCTGCTTTTGGGGCAGGCTGCTTACAAGGCCGTGAAACAATGGCGGTACAAACCCTATCTTCTCGACGGAAAAGCGGTCGAGGCCCAGACGTATGTGACCGTCAATTTCCGGCTGCCACAGCAGTCTCTTCTGTTGCCCGCCGGGCGATAATCCCGCTGCGCACACCGCATCCCAGCTGAAGCCGGTGCTGTGACTCGAACCCGTTTTCCTGTTTAGGAAGAGTAGAGCTTGCAAGCCGTGACGTAGTCTCGATAGACCGGATCAACTTCAAAGGCGGCGACAGGAGTGTCCGCCTCACACTCGTCTCGAAGAGGCTTCTCCGCAGCATCCCAAATAGTTCACAACTTTTTACCTCTTTTTACCCCGAATTGACACCTGCCTGTGGGGGTTTGAATATGTTGTTCACAGACGAATCACCATGAGCTTGAAGCGGCGTTGGAACGAACGAACCCGGTTGATGTTGACGCTGGAACTCGCTGTGGTGTTGCCGGCCGCGGCTTTGGTGATTTTGAGCGCCCTACATCTGGAAGGCATTCAACGCGATCGCGGAGTGCAAGCCGCCTTTCAGCGTGATTTTAGTCACGTTCTTAAGATTTCTGAAAAACAGTTTAACCAGAAGGCCTACGACCTGGCGGACGATGTCAGGATACAGGTGCCGGGCGCCAACAATGCCTGCGCATCAACGCTGGACCGGATTCTCGCTGCCCACCCTTACGTCGCGCACATATTCGTTTATGACCCGGGCGCTGGCCTGGTGTTTCGTTCCCAGCCTAATCGATCGAAGGATGCCCACTTTCGCGATGAAGCCGATGGCCTTTCGAGCATGATGGGCGGGTGGATGCAGGTGGCCTACAAAGAGGAACTGAAGCACCTGCAGGAGATGTCCAAAAAAGGGGAGCACTACTACTTCTTCGATAACTGGGCTCCGCGAGAGGAAAGGCACTTGTATCAATCCGGCGCGTTGTTCATGGTCGGAGACGGTTCGGCCGGAAGCCCGGCCATTGGCGGATTCGTGTTCGACGCCGAATACCTGCGTGATCAGTTCTTTCCGGAAATGCTGGACGCGGTATTGAGTCACCAGGAGGAAGAAGGCGAAAAGAACCACGTGGTCATCATGGTTCATCCCAAGAGTGAATCCACGCCGCTGGCCGCTTCGGTGGGATGGGACGGAGGCTACCCCGAGGTCGAACGCAATATGGAAGGCGCGTTCCCGGGTCTTACCTTGGCGATCAAGTTGCCGGGAACCACGCTAGAGGCCATGGAGCAACACTTTGTCCGCACCAATTTCCTTGTCCTCGGTGGGATTACTTTCTTGCTTACCGGCGGAATCGTTTTAACGTACCGCAATATTTCCCGGGAGATGGCTCTGGCCAAGCTGAAGTCGGATTTTGTGTCAAATGTCTCCCACGAGCTGAGAACTCCGCTTTCGCTCATTCGCTTGTACGCGGAAACCCTGGAAATGGGACGGCTGAAGTCGCAGGAAAAGTATCAGGAGTATTACTGCATCATTCGCAAGGAGAGCGAACGGCTCACTTCTCTGATCAACAATATCCTCGATTTCTCGCGCATCGAAGCCGGGAGAAAAGAGTACGACTTTCGCGAGACGGACATGCGCGAACTGGTGCGCAATACGCTAGAGTCCTACCGTTTTCAGATCGAGCAAAACGGCTTTGCCTTCGAGGAAAAGATTGCCGAGGATGTCCCCGCGCTGCGCGTCGATCGGGAAGCCATTGCGCGCTCGCTGCTGAACCTGGTGAATAACGCGCTGAAGTATTCGCAAGACCAGAAGTTCATCGGGGTCAACCTCTTTCGCGACAACGGTTCGGTGAAGCTGGAAGTGGTGGACCACGGCATCGGCATTCCCATGCAGGAGCAGCACAAGATTTTCGAGAAGTTTTATCGCGTCGGCGATCCCCTGGTTCACAACACCAAGGGCAGCGGGCTGGGCCTTTCGTTGGTGCGCCATATCGTGCAGGCGCATGGCGGCGAGGTCATGGTAGACAGCGCGCCGGGCAGGGGCAGCAAGTTTACGATAGCGCTGCCAGTAACGCCACGCTTCAATGGCAGCAAACCAGCTTTGGCCTGAGGTTGAGAAGAGATGACGCCCAAAATCCTCATTGTCGAAGACGAGCCCAACATGGTGGCGGGTTTGCGCGACAACTTCGAATTTGAAGGCTATGCGGTGATCACGGCGCCGGATGGCGTTGCCGGCCTGGAGCGGGCGCTCAGCGAATCGCCCGACCTGGTAATTCTCGACGTCATGATGCCGCGGATGAGCGGGCTCGATGTTTGCAAGCAGCTCAAGGCCAAGCGGCCTTCCACCCCGATCATCATGCTGACGGCCCGCGGACAAGAAGTAGACAAGGTAGTTGGCCTCGAATTGGGAGCGGATGACTACGTGACCAAGCCGTTTTCCATTCGCGAATTGCTGGCGCGGGTGAAGGCCGTGTTGCGGCGCTCTGGAAGCGCGCCCAAGCAGGGTGACAAGATCGCTTTCGGCGAGGTGGAAGTCAATCTGCGCAGTTGCCAGGTATCGCGCAAAGGCAAAGCGCTGGATTTTTCATCCAAAGAGTTTGAGCTGCTGAAGTACTTTGTCATTCATCCGGGCGAGACGTTGAGCCGCGACCGGTTACTGGAAGAAGTGTGGGGATACGATCACTTCCCCACTACGCGTACGGTGGACGCCCATATTGTCCGGTTGCGGCAGAAGGTCGAGCCCAAACCGGAGGAACCTCGTTTCATTCTGACTGTGCATGGAACCGGCTACAAGTTTGTCGGTTGAGTTGTGGAGACGAAAATGGAAACGACTCTCCAGCTTCGAGGGCAACAGCGCGAACGGGCCAGCCTGGCTCGCGCTGATGACGCGCTCCTGATCCGGGACGCCCAGATGGGCAATACCGCCGCTTTCGAAGAACTGGTGCGGCAATACGACCGCGCCGTGTTGCGTCTGGCGGTTCACCTCACCGGGTCGCAGGAAGACGGTCAGGACATTTACCAGGAGGCATTCCTGCGGGCATACACCAACCTGGCAAGCTTCCGTTTCGAATGTTCCTTCTACACCTGGATCTATCGCATCGTGACCAACCTCTGTCTCGACCACTTACGTAAGAGATCCTCACGGACGCGTGATCTTACGACGACGATTTCCTCGGATGGCGAGGAGGAGCAGATATTGGACCGGCTGCCGGACCGGCGTCCGGGTACCAGCCCGGAGCGAAGCCTGATCAGCCGTGAGCTGCGCAGCCGTATTCTTTACGCCATGGATAGACTTTCTCCGCGGGAGCGGATGGTGTTCGAGTTGAAGCACTACCATGGGCTACGCTTGCGGACGGTAGCCGGCATTCTTAACACCTCTGAGGGGACAATTAAGAACACGCTGTTCCGCGCCACTCACAAGTTGCGGACGCAGTTGGCTGGGGCTAGGTAGAGAACTGGGCTTAGCCCTCTGTCGTGATTTCGTAAGGGCAAAGGTGTCCCGTTGAATGATGCTCCGCAGTTTTCGCCTTTAGAATGTTGTTCGTTCGGTTTCCGGGACGAGAAAATCTGCACTGCTACAAATAACCCACCGCGTACTACACTCCCTCCGCTCATCCATCAGGATCAGAGCCGTAGCTCTAACAGGTTTCGGAAACTCGGGGACAGACGGGACGTTTTCTGCGATTCTTTTTGCCACGATGGAACCGTCCAGTGCTTTGGCCACGCCTCGCCAGCGGGGCCTCGCATTTATCGCATACTACAGAAAACTGGGAAACGTCCCGTCCTGTTCCCCCGTTTCTGCAATAACGCTCGCGATTAGGCCCCGTGCTCGGCGTAGAATGCTGGATGGTTGAGATTCCACTAGGCAAATCCTTTATGAAATATCCTTTGCGCTCGGAGGTGTAGTTGAGCTGATTTGAGAAGTCATGGACGAGAATAGAATGCACGCCGGCTCAATCGCTTCCGTCTCCGCTTCGAGGAGGCCAACCACAGATTCTCATCCTCTCCGAGCTTGCCTCATAGTTATCCTGTTCGTTGTGGCTGCCCGGGGTTCTTTCTTCGGCGCGAAGCCACAGGCCTGGATCGAGTTGCGTAGTCCCAACTTCATCGTCGTCACCAATGCCAATGAAAAGCAGGCGCGGCGCGTGGCTTATCAGTTCGAAATGGTACGAGCGGTGTTCCGCGAGTATTTCGGAATCACTGGTTCCAGCAGGGACCAACCAGTAGTCATCATCGCTGCCAAAGACGAAGAAACGCTCAAGACGCTGCTGCCCGAATATTGGGCGACGAAAGGGTCGGCGCGTCCAGCGGGCATCTATCTTGGCGGTCCGGAAAAGAACTATGTAGGGCTGCGGCTGGACGTAAGCATGAATCAATCGGGTTCCGAGCCCTAAGAACCCGTGTACCACGAGTACGTCCACTACCTCACGCGACGGTTGATGTCGCAGATGCCGCTGTGGCTGGTGGAAGGACTGGCGAAGTTTTATGGCAATATCCGAATTGATGGTAAGACCGCTTATGTGGGCGCGCCCAGCACCTCGAATGTACTCCTATTGCGCCAAAGCCCACTACTAAGCCTCAGCACTCTGTTCGACGTGACCGCTTCCTCGCCCTACTATCATGAAGAGAATAAAGCCTCCATCTTTTACGCGGAATCCTGGGCACTGACGCATTACCTGATCGCGCACGATTGGCGCGACAAGGCGCATCGAGTCAACGACTTCGTTACCCTCCTCGGGCAGAATGTGCCACAGGCGGAAGCGGCGCGGCGTACTATTGGGGATCCACAGGCGCTGCAAGGAGCATTAAACCCGTACATTCATAATTTCAGCTTTTCCGCAGCGCGCCTGGACACACCTGCGACCGATGAGAGCGACTTCCAGGTTCTGCCCTTCTCTGAGGCTGAGTCGCTGGCCGTACGCGCCGACTTCATGGCCTATGACCGTCATTACGCGGAGGCCCAGGCGATGCTGGAAGAAGCGCTGAAGCTCGACCCGAAACTGGCAGCCGCCTGCGAGAGCATGGGATTCCTCAACTTCCAGCAAGGAAAAACGGCAGAGGCCGGAAAATGGTATTCCGAGGCAGTCGCACTCAATTCTCAAAGCTATGTGGCCAACTTCTACTACGCGGTGAATTTGCTCAAAGGCAGGGTGGATGACGACTCAACTGCCAGAGCGGTATCAAGCCTGCGTGCCGCCATCAAGATCAATCCGAATTTCGCACCGGCCTACAACGCCTTAGCGTACGTTCTAGCAATCGCCTCGCCCATGCAGAATCCAGACGAGGCGTACCTGATGGTTATTCATGCCGTAGAGCTCGAACCTGGAAACGTCTCTTACAGGGTTCGAGCCGTGCAGGTGCTCGAACGCCTCAATCGCGCGGAAGATGCAGCAAGGGTAGCCAACCTCGCGGTCTCCATGGCCAGAACGCCGCAGGAGCAAGCCGAAGCGTCAACAGCCTTGTCGGGTGCACAACAGTTCCAGGCGTACCACAATCGGGCGGACGAGTTTAAGAAAGCGCAAGCATCGGCCGAGTCCTCAGGTCAGACCACACAAACACCAAGACCCAACGTCGGTCCTGGTTTGGGGGGCGCCTTCAGAGTTGGGGGCGGTGTAAGTCCGCCGAAGGCTGTCTTCGCACCAGATCCCGAGTATTCCGAAGAAGCCCGCAAAGCCAAGTACCAGGGTACGTGCGTTCTGTGGCTGGTGGTTGGGCCGGACGGCAAACCGCGAGATATAAAAGTAGCCCGGACATTGGGACTCGGGTTAGACGAGAAGGCGATTGAAGCCGTTAAGCAGTGGAAGTTCGAGCCGGCTATGAAAGACGGCAAGCCCGTCGCTGTACAGATTAATATAGAGGTGTCCTTCCGTCTGTATTCCTCGCTCGACGGCACCTGGGAAGGTGATTTGACATTTCTACAGGGTGCACTTCCCTCCCAAGAGGGACCGACAACGGTCCGATACCGCATTGCGATCCATGGTTCAACGGTCCACGTGTATACCGTGGAGCCGCAGGACGTGAGAGAAGTCAAACCTGACAAATTTCGCATCGAGCAATTGATGACAAATGCCGTTATTTACGCTACGGATTCAGGAAAGGATAGCGAGGGATCTTGGGTGGAAACGTTGGTGTTTACTGTCACGCAGGGGAAGGGAACCACGCTACTGACGAATTTATCGAGAGTAGTTAACAAAATTGATCCACCTGGGAGCAACGATCGCAGCAAGTTTGCTAGGCTGGCCGCGGGCGAGCTTAAGTTCATCGAGCCTCCAACAACCTCCAGCGAGCAGAACCAGCAGACTCCGCCTGCACTAGTTCTCAAGCCAGCACTTGAGGCACAAGGATCCGGCTCCGCCATGGTCGGAGGAGGATTATCCGCTATTACTCCTGCAAGCTCCGATGCCGCGCTTCCTAACGCGCTGGGCGTGGACCTCGGATCGCTTGATGGGACCTGGGAAGGCGATTTGGTCTTCGTCCGGGGCGCGACCCTCCGATACACGAACTCGACCTCGCGGCGGTGCCGAATAACGATCCAGGGCTCGGAGGTCCACGTGTATAACGTGCAGCCACAGGACGTGAGAGAAGTCAAACCTGGAAGATTTCACATCGAGCGGTTGATGACGAACCCGGTGATTTACGCTACCGATTCAGGACACGATAACGAAGGAACGTGGGTTGAAACGCAAGTTCTTGCTGTCACGCTGAAAAACGGGACCGCACTGCTAACGAATTTCGCCAGGGTGGTTAATAACTTAAATCTGCCTATCAGTAGCGATCACAGCAAGTTTGCCGTGGAAGCGGCGGGTGAGTTCAAACTCATGCCTGCCAACTCCTCCGAAGAGGTGCAGGAATCTCCGTCGACTCCACAGGCGCCGCTTCACAATCCCTTTGCCAACAGCGGGTCTGGGTATGCCAGCGACCAGATCGCGCAGGCCGCACGGGGCGTAGCCGCGAATCGCGTCGGCTACGGTGACGGTCATGATTTCGGTCTGGGCCAAGGCACGCAGGGTGCCCCGGTGCAGGGTGGACTCCAAGTGCTCAGCGACACCGAGGGCGTGGATTTCGGTCCTTATTTGGAACGCGTGCTGCATGATGTGAAGCAGAACTGGTACCTACTGATTCCGGATTCCGCCCGCGCACCCGTCATGAAAAAGGGGAAGGTCGGGATCGAGTTCGCTATTCTTAAGGACGGTCATGTCGGGGGTATGAAGTTGGTCTCTAGTTCCGGTGACGTGGCGTTCGACCGCGCTGCATACGGGGGCATTGCCAACTCAAATCCGTTCCCTCCGCTGCCGATGGAGTTCCACGGCCAATACCTGGCGGTGCGCTTTGGCTTCCTCTACAACCCCGACAAGGGAGACCTTGCGGGTCCTTCCGCTCCTGTGGGCGCTTCTGCTCCTGCGGGTACTTCTTCGCCTGCGACTCCGACGAAGCCGGGCATCACAGTTAGAATTTTTCCACCTGGTGTTGTGACGGTGCCTGTTGGAGGGTCGGAGGTAATCTCTGTCCAAGTAGAGGGAACCACGAAAACCGGAGTGACGTGGAGTATCAAGGGGGCCGGTTGTTTCGGTTCTGCATGCGGCACAATGCAAGGAGATTTGTACCTCGCCCCGGCGAGTCTCCCGAGTCCCCCCCCGGTTACGCTAAAAGCTACCTCGGAGGCGGATCTTTTTGCTTCGGATTCGATCACAGTTAATCTCGTGGCAGCTAAGGATACACAAAAATAGCCGAAGAAGTCCGGTACTAAACTCTGGACCTTAACTTCCATTCTTCTTCGCCAAGAAACTGGGGTTGGAGACAGGGAGATCCCCACTCGAGAGCGACCGCCTGACAGGCCGTTGCCGGCCTCGCCCCCAGCTCTGGGTAAATAAGGGGAACACTATTATAAAAGTCGCAAAGATGGCGGCTCGCCGTGAATGAGGGGGAGAACGCCGGGTAAACCCGGGTTATCTGATAACCTGTTTGTTATCAGCCGGGAAAACACTAGTTACGGGCGAGCCCGATTTCCTTCCATCTATGTTTGGGAAAGCGCATCCAACAGTTTATAATGGGTGAACTTCCCCAGGAAGTGACCTCCTTTCCGAGAAGACCAAATTCGATGTCAATAAAAGTTAAGGCCGCAATTCTGATACCGTCCGCCGCCGTGCTGATTTTCATGGTGGTGGGTGGAATGGATGGTGTTCGCGCCTCCAGCAACGAGGGTGCATATCGTCAGCTCCAGGTCTACAGCGAGGTGCTCTCGCGCGTGCGCAGCGAGTACGTGGAGGAGCCCGATATCCCGAAGGTCACGAACGGGGCGCTCCATGGGTTGCTCGAGTCGCTCGATGCCGACTCCAGCTATTTGACCGCGCAGCAGTACAAGGTATACAAGTCCCGCCAGACCGACTCGAAGGCCGACATCGGCGCGGCGATCTCCAAGCGCTTTGGATACGCGGCCATCATCTCGGTGATTCCGGGTGGCCCGGCCGACAAGGCTGGCCTGCAGGACAGCGACATCCTCGAGGCCATCGGAAGCGAGAGTACACGGGAAATGTCTTTGGCGGAGGTCCGCAATCTTCTGACGGGGCAGCCCGGCTCCAACGTGACGGTTTCCGTGGTGCGGGCGCGCCGCTCCGAGCCGGAGAAAGTTGTCATCACCCGCGATGTGGTCGCGATTCCTCCGGTGAGCGACAAGATGCTGGCGGACAATATCGGTGAAATTCAAGTGGACGCGTTCACCAAGGGCAAATCTCAGGAAATCGCCGGCAAGATCAAGGGGTTGCAAAAGGACGGAGCGAAGAAGCTGATCCTCGACCTGCGTAACTGCGCCGAGGGCGAGGAAGCGGAAGGCGTCGCTACCGCCAATCTTTTCCTGAATCACGGAACCATCACTTACCTGCAAGGTCAAAAGTTCCCGCGTGAGGCGTTCAACGCAGATCCGGCAAAAGAGATTACCAGCCTGCCGCTGGTGGTGCTGGTAAACCGGGGAACCGCGGGAGCCGCGGAAATCGTGGCTGCGGCTATCCTGGAGAACGCACGCGGCGATGTTGTGGGCGACAAGACTTTCGGCGAAGGATCGGTGCAGCAGTTGATGGAACTTCCCGATGGCGGAGCCCTGATCCTATCGGTGAAAAAGTATTACACTCCGACCGGTAAGGCGATCCAAGATACGGCGGTCACGCCCAACGTGCTGGTTGCGGATGCCGATGAGGATGCACCCGTGCCCGACGAAGATGAGAACGCGGTGCCCGCGGATGTGACCAAGAAACCGCAGCCTCAGCAGGACGATCAGTTGCAGAGAGCCATCGAAGTGCTAAAGGCTCGGACAACTTAATCGGAATCCGATAAACCACTCAGGCATTAAGGTACACAGAGGGGGTAAGCTCACGGTCCTCCCTTGTGTCCTTTGTGGTTAGTGGTTTTGTGCTGCCTGACTCCGCATGAAGGTTATCTATCAGGACCTTCCACCGGTAGAACATGTAGCCGGACGGAAGATCGTCGGCCGCGTTCTGTTTGCCCTGCTGGTACTTCTGTCCGCCCTCGCCGGTGCCAGCGCCGGACTTCTCCTCGTCTATACAACGGACCTGCCCCAAGTCGAACAACTGGAGCACTACCGCCCCAGCTCGATCACCGAACTGTACGACGACCAGGGGCGGACTATCGGTTCTTTCGCCTTGCAGCGGCGGGTGGTAGCCAGCTATAGCGATTTTCCACCCCTGCTGCGTGACGCCCTGGTTTCGATTGAGGACAAGGATTTTTACCGCCATTGGGGGATCAACGTCTGGCGTATCGCGGGTGCTGCCTACCGCGATATCGAGTCGGGCGGAAGAGTGCAGGGCGCTTCGACGCTCACCATGCAGCTTGCCCGTAATCTGTTTCTTTCCCCCGACCGCTCGTTCCACCGCAAAATCGAGGAAGCACTGCTTTCGATTCAAATCGAGCGGCGTTTCACCAAGGAACAGATCTTCACACTCTATGCCAATCAGATTTTCCTGGGTCACGGGGTGTATGGATTCGAGGCCGCGTCGGAGTACTACTTCAGCAAGCCAGCGAAGCAACTGACTCTGGACGAAGCCGCGCTGCTGGCGGGATTGCCGAAGGCTCCGAACCTGTACTCCCCGATCAACCATCCCGATCGGGCCATCAAGCGGCGCAATCTGGTGATCAACGGCATGCTCGAAGACGGCAAGATCACCGCCAAACAAGCCAACGATGCGCGTAACCAGCCCATCCAGTTGAAGGTGCAGCGTGATCCCAATTCGCTGGCGCCGTCGTTTGTGGAAGAGATTCGGCGCTACCTGGAAAGCAAGTACGGCACCGACCAGGTACACCAGGGTGGATTGCGGGTGTACACCACGCTCGACGTGGATTTGCAGCGGGCCGCGAATCACTCAGTACTGGACGGCCTGGCAGCGTATGAAAGACGCCACGGATGGAAAGGACATCTGGAGAATGTTCTGGCTGAGGGGGCGTCACTCACCGAATACCAACACCTTGACTGGGACGTCGAGCCCGAGGTGAATGGCTACGTGCATGCATTGGTCACCGCGGTAGTACCGGGAGCGGCGACCGTGAAGTTCGGACGTTACACAGGTGCGTTCGCGCAGAGCGATGCAGCCTGGACCCAGCACAAGATCCAGGAGATTCTGAAGACTGGCGATATCGTGTACGTGAAAGTGCTGTCGCTGGGCGCCGACGGCAAGGCGCGAGTGAGCCTGGAACAGGATTCGGGAGCTCAGGGCGCGTTGATGGCCATTGACAACGCCACCGGCGGGATCAAGGCCATGGTGGGTGGCCGCGACTTCGAAGAGTCCAAGTTCAACCGCGCCACGCAGGCTTTGCGCCAGGTGGGATCGTCATTCAAACCCTACGTGTACACGGCGGCGATCGATCAGGGCGCGAAACCCGAAGATACGGTTCTGGATGCGCCCGTAACCTTCCAGACCGCTTCCGGCCCCTACACGCCCCACAACTATGACGAGAAATTTGAAGGCACGATTACGCTGCGGCGGGCTCTGGCCCAGTCGCGCAATATTCCGGCGCTGAAGGTGGCGGACAGCCTTGGCATCCGGACGGTGATCGACTACGCCCGTCGTTTTGGAATTACATCCAGTCTTCCACCGTATCTTCCGGTGGCGCTCGGGGCGGCGGAGGTTACGCTGTTTGAACAGACTTCCGCATTCAGTGTCTTCCCCAACGATGGAGTTCGGGTTATGCCGCGCTACATCACGCGAGTGACCGACTACGAGGGCCGCGTGATGGAGGAAGATTTTCCTGAGGTGAAGGATGTCGTTAGCTCCCGCACCGCGCGCATCATGACTTCGATGCTGCGGGAGGTGGTGTTGCACGGGACGGGAATCGCGGCTTCGAGCATGAAGTATCCGCTGGCTGGCAAGACTGGCACGACCAACGATTTCACCGACGCCTGGTTTGTTGGATTCTCGCCGGCCATGACCACAGGGGTGTGGGTCGGCTTCGACGAAAAGAAGTCGCTGGGAGCGAAAGAAACCGGTTCGCGCGCGGCGCTGCCCATCTGGATGGACTTCATGAAGGTGGCGCTGGCCGGGAAAGACCCAGGAGACTTCCAACCCCCGCAATCGCCGCCGGCTGCGGTGGCGCAAAAAGTGGATACACCGGATAACGCGCCGGCGGAGGACGAGGCGCACTAAGTTAGAGCGGCCATCATTTTTGCTCCCCTTACGGCGTGGTTCGAAACTCGGCGATCCGCTAGGGCCGGGTCAGGCGGCTTGGGTCTTCCGGCGCAAGCTCGCTACCACCAACCTTATTTCTTCGAAGGTGATCTCGGGAGGTAATGCCTCCTTGATCGGCTTGAGCCGCTCTACTCCCAGTTGGACGCAGGCGGCCTCGATGCTGGCCCGCTTTTCGCTGTCCACCCAGGAGTCTTGCAACTCGATCGCTCCCTTTTCCACCAGACTAGCAACCAGATCAACCACCGACTTGAGTTGTCGTCCGCGAATCCGGGCAATTTGTTCAAGGCTTTGCCCTTCGGCCAGAAGTTGCATGGTTTCTTCTGCAGGCTTCGTTTTGGGCTGCTGCAGCGGGGCGGCGCGGGCGCCGTTGTGAAAACGGGTGAGAGCGTCAAGGATTGACTGTCCGTACAATTCGGCTTTGCGCTCGCCGATGCCGGAGATTTTACGGAGCTCGGCGAGGAACTGGGGACGCGTGCGGCAGATTTCTTCGAGCGAAGAGTCATGCAGGACGACGAAGGCCGCAACTTTCGCTTGCTTAGCAGTCTCACGCCGCCATTCCCGAAGATACTCCCACAGTTCAGGATTCGCGTTACTAACGGCAGGCGGAGCAGCGGGTTCGACCCTCCGCGCTGGCCCGCCGCGTACGGCAGCAACGGCTTCGCCGGTTCGCTTGCGCTTGCCAACGGCAGACTCCGATAACCACTCTGGCGTGCCGGTACATACATCACACGCCGAGCAGGCGTGCCACTTCGGCGTCTCGCCGAAGTGCAGACAGATCTGACGATGCCGGCACTCTTTCGAATCAACAAAACCGCGGATGGCATGGTAGCGCTGCCACGCGCGTTCCTTCTCGGCAGCATCGTTGACCTGACCGATGAAATGCGCCAGCAAGCCGGCGTCCCGTTTTTGCCACAGCAAAATGCAATCCGCGGGAAGCCCGTCGCGACCGGCACGTCCCGCCTCCTGATAATACTGCTCGATTGATTTGGGCAGCGAAAGGTGAATCACGGCGCGCACCGAAGCTTTGTTGATGCCCAGGCCGAAGGCAATCGTTCCCACCAGCACGCGTACCTCGTCGGACATCCAGCGCTCCTGGTTCGTCTTTCTTGCCGCGGGCTCCATCTGCCCGTGATAGGCGACCGCCGGAATTCCCTTCTCCTGAAGAAAATCCACCGTGCCCTCGACTTTAGCGATGGTGGGCGCATAAACAATTACGTTGCTCTGCTCATGCTTGTACAAGGCGGCCAGAAGCAGTTCGGACTGGGAGAGCGCATCGCACTCCCGTACCACGTAGCGCAGGTTGGAACGATGAAAGCTGGCGATATATTTGTGCGGAGTTCGTAGCTGCAGCTGATGGAGTATGTCGTGACGCACCCGCCGGGTGGCACTGGCAGTGAATGCTGCAATGGGACGATCGGGAAAGTTGACACGCAGGCGGCTCAACTGGCGGTAGTCGGGCCGGAACTCATGCCCCCACTCCGAAATGCAGTGCGCTTCGTCGATGGCAAAGAAGCCAATCGGTACTTGCTTCAGCCAACCCACACTATCGGTGCGCGCCAGCCGTTCTGGCGACAGGTACAACAGGCGATACTCGCCGGCGCGGGCTTTGCGCACGACCACGGATTGCTGGTCGGCGGGCATCGAGCTGTTCAGAAACGCGGCCGGAATTCCCATTTGCGCAAGCTGTGCCGCCTGATCCTGCATTAACGCAATCAGCGGCGAGATGACCACGGCGGTCTGTCCCATAATTAAGGCCGGCAACTGGTAACACAGCGATTTGCCGCCGCCGGTCGGCATGACCACGCAAGCGTCATGGCCTGCCATCAGGCTGCGCACAATCGTCTCCTGCATGGGACGGAATGAGCCGTATCCCCAGTACTGTTTCAAAGGAGTGAGGAGATCCGGCTCGAGGGACATGGCATCAGTATAGAGCCTGATTTCGAGCCTCGGTCGGCGCGAATGCGAGTCGAATCGAACAGGTTCCCAGAAGCGGACGCTATAATCGACCTCTGAAATGAAGAGCTTTTTCCGTCTCGTGCTGCTGGCGCTGATCCTGTTGGTCGTGGCCCTGGTCTCGGCGCTGACAGCGATGCGCTTTGCCATCCACGGGCGAGAAGTGGCAGTGCCCGATCTTGTAGGCAAGACTCCGCAGGAAGGGCGGAGAGTCGCGGAATTGAACGGCTTCCAGTTCGAGGTCGAACGACAGTATTACAGCGCGAAAATACCGGAAGGAAGAATCCTTTTGCAGGTTCCGCCGGCAGGGACACAGATTCGCCGGGGCTGGCAGATTCGGGTGGCAGAGAGCCTGGGGCCACAGCGGGTCGAAATTCCCAATCTGCTGGGAGAGAGTGAGCGCGCCGCCGAATTCAACATCCTGCGCCGCGGTCTGGATGTTGGAACGGTCGCCCAGATTGAGATGCCGAATGTTCCAGCCGATCAGGTGATTGCGCAGAGCCCGTCGCCCAGCGCCGCCAGCATTGCGACTCCCAAGATCAGTTTGCTCTCGGCACAGCCCCCGGCGGCCCAGGCATTCGTCATGCCCAACCTCGTGGGGCAAACGCTGGCAAGTGCGACGGCGGCCCTGAACGATGCGGGGCTGCGCGTGGGGAACGTGTCGGTCGCGGCGCTTGTCACAAGTACTTCGACGCCTGTGCCGTCACCGACGACGCCGGCACCAGCGTCAGCGCCTGCCCCTGCGCCTGCCCCTGCCCCTGCCCCTGGCAGTATCATCGTCTCACAAGATCCAGCAGGAGGAGGAAAAGTGGTGGCCGGCACCGCCGTGAACTTTGCGGTTCGGTAGCTCCCCCATTGTTGTCACTCCTTCTCTAAAATGGCGGCGAAAAAACCGTCGCAGGGATGAACTCCGGGAATCGTCCGAAGATAAGGCCCACTGGTAAGCGAACCTGGATCTCCCCAAACCAGTTCTCCTTGAGAGCGAAGCTGCTCGAGAGACTCACGACAATTCAGCAGCCGGATGGAACTGTCGGATGAAAGCGCCGATTCCACGACAGCTTCGTTTTCCTCTCGTTCCAGCGAGCACGTGGCGTAGACCATCCGGCCTCGAGGCGCGACGCTCTGCATCGCCGAGCGCAGAATTGAGACTTGCCTGGTGTGAAGGTCGAGTAAGTCTTCCGGCTTGACGCGCCATTTGATCTCCGGATTGCGGGCCAGCGTGCCGGTTCCTGAACAGGGAGCGTCAACCAGGATGCGGTCGAACAACGCGGTGAGCGGGAGGTTACGGGCGTCCGCGGCCACCACCTGAACATTTTTTGCCGACACGAGCTGGCGCAGCAAACGCGCCCGGTGGGGGTGCAGTTCTGCCGCAACGATGGTCGCCGACGGATTCTGCTCAGCCAGGGCGCGAGTCTTCCCGCCGGGCGCTGCGCAACAATCGAGAATCATGGAACCCTGGCCGACCAGTAGCGCGACCAATTGCGAGGCTTCGTCCTGGATGGCAATCCGGCCTTGGTGAAAAGCCGGCGTCTTTGTCAGGCCGCCCGCAAGAACACGACGCGACGACAACAGCAGACGCCCCGCCTCCAGTTGCACATTCTCTCCCTTGAGTTCTTCTTCGACTGCGGGATCGCTGATTCTGATTTCTGTTTCCGGAATCTGTTGGTCATAACTGCAGATCTTCGCGGCGCTGTCGAAGCCAAATTCCCGAACCCAGCGTTCTACCAACCACTTCGGGTGCGCCGATTGGGCCGCGAGCTGCGAAGACGTTTTGCTCGCCGCGATCCCGGATGCGGCGGAGCCTTGCTGTGCAAGTCCCGCCAACTTTCGCAATACCGCATTGGTAAACGAAACGGCGGACCGTTTGCGTGCCTGCTTTACCAATTCCACGCTCTCATGAATCGCCGCCCGCGCTGGAATGCGATCCAGAAACATGAGCTGGTAAGCCGCCAGCCGAAGCGAGGTAAGTATCTCGGGATCGAGCTTGGTCAATGACAGCGAGGATTGGCGGGCGATTTCTTGATCCAGCCAGGAACGCCAGCGCAGAACACCCATCACCAGTTCGGTCGCCAGGCCATGATCTGCCGCAGCTAGCTTTGCGTAACGCTGAGAGTGCAGAAGCTCCGCGGCATAAGCGTCTTCCTGGTCGACTTGCAGGAGGATACGGAAGGCGGCAACGCGAGCGGGCGAGATGGGCATAGTCAGTTCTCAGTTCCCGGTTTCCAGTTCTCAGGCTTGCCGATTAACCGAGCCGCTCGCGTGGATACGGACGGTACCCGTGGATGAAGTCTCGAGCCGCCATTCTTTTCTTGCCTTCAGGTTGTAGTTCAACGAGCTCAAGCGCGGTGTTCTGACCGCAGCCGACAATAAGCCGATTTTCGGTGACTGCCAGCTCACCGCTGGCAAGCTCGCCTTCGACCGGCCTGCCGGACCATATATGCAGGTTCTTTTTGCGGAAGATGGTGAAGGCACCGGGCCAGGGCTGGAACCCGCGCAGGCGGTTGCAGATTTCCTGCGCAGTACGGTGAAAATCGATGCGGCCGTCTTCTTTGCGCAGAATGGCAGCCAGAGTTGCCTGGGCGTGGTCTTGCCGGCGCGGATGGATCGTTCCGTTCTCGAGACCCTGTAGAGTCTCCACCATCAATTCGGCGCCGATCGTCGCCAGCCGCGGAGCGAGCGTTTCGGCGGTATCTTCGGACAGGATGGGAGCTTCTTTTTGCAGGAGAATGTCGCCGGTATCGAGGCCCGCATCGATGCGCATTGTAGTAACGCCAGTTACGGTTTCGCCGCGAGCGATGGCCCACTGGATGGGCGCCGCCCCGCGATACTTAGGCAACAACGAGGCATGGAGGTTGATGTTGCCGAACCTCGGCAGATCAATCATCCACTGTGGAATGATGCGGCCATAGCCGACGACGATGATTGCGTCGGGATGAATCGCGTCCAGCTGCGCGCGACACTCCTCGTTCTGTTTAATCGATTCCGGTTGAATCACCAGCAAGCCCAGTTCGAGGGCACGGGTCTTCACCGGAGAGTGCGCGAGTTCTAGGCCGCGTCCGCGAGGCCGGTCAGGCTGAGTAACGACCAGGTGAACCGACAAACCGGATTCGACCAGCTTATCCAAAGTCGGCACGGCGAAATGCGGGGTGCCGCAGAACACAAGATGGAGAGATTGACTCATTGAGTCATTGAGAAGGTTTTACCATTCTCCCGCCTTGATCAGCTTGCGAATCTTGCGCTTCATCAGATCACGTTTCAAGGCGCTGATGTGGCTGATGTAGAGCTTGCCATTCAGGTGATCGGTCTCATGCAGAAACGCCCTGGCCAGAAGGTCCTCGCCGGTCTTTTCGAACCACTTGCCGTTTATGTCTTGCGCACGAATGGTGACTTTCCTGGCACGGCTCACCGGCTCGCGAAACTCAGGGATGCTGAGGCAACCCTCCGGTTGGGTATGCTTGCCTTCGGTGTGAATGATTTCGGGGTTGGCCAGCACCAACTTGGCGTCAGGATCTTCCTTAAACGTTATGTCGATGACCGCGAGCCGCTTGGATAGCCCGATTTGGGGCGCAGCCAGACCGACGCCGCGCGCCTCATACATCGACTCGAACATGTCCTCGACCAGCTTCTTCAGTTCGTCGTCAAAAACGGTGACGGGAGCAGCAGGTTTCTCCAGTACAGGATTTCCAAACTTTACGATGGGGTAGATCATTGATAGTCGTCAGGGATCAGTAGTTCTTCAACTGCTCGAGATAGCCTTTAAAGTTGCGGAGGATTTCCGTGATGGAGTCGCCGCCGAACTTCTCCAGTGCGCAACCCGCCAAGGTTAAAGCTACCATAGCCTCCGCGGCAACACCCGCGGCCGGCACCACGCAGACGTCGGAGCGCTCGTAAGCCGCTTTCACCGGCTCGCGCGTGGCAAAATCTACCGACTGCAACGGACGGCGCAGGGTGGAGATCGGCTTGAGATAACCGCGTACGCGAATCTCTTCTCCGTTGGAGACACCGCCTTCAATACCACCAGCATTGTTTCGGGGGCGAGTGAAGCCAGTGAAGCCACCCGTCTGCTGGTAGCCGATTTCATCATGCACAGCAGAGCCAGGGGAAGCCGCTGCAGAGATTCCGGCGCCGATCTCGACCGCCTTGACCGCCTGCAGCGACATGACTGCCGCGGCCAGCCGCGCATCGAGGCGCTCGTCCCACTGCGCGTAGGTTCCAAGCCCAGGTGGCACGTTGTGGGCGACCACTTCAAAGACTCCGCCGACGGAATCTCCGGTTTTGAGAACGCGATCGACTTCACCTTTCATTTGCTGTTCGATTTCCGGGTCCACGCAACTGAGTAATATCTCTTCTTTTGCGTACTGTGCCTGAATCTGCTTCCATGAAGCTTCGCTCTCCAAAGAGACTGCACCGACAGCGATTACGTGACTCAGGACTTCAATACCCAGCTTGCGCAAAAGCAGTTTCGCCAGGCCTCCAATGGCCACGCGTGCGGCGGACTCGCGCGCTGAGGCACGCTCCAGCACGTAGCGCGCTTCCGGAAAGTTATATTTCAGCGCTCCTGCGAGGTCGGCGTGTCCGGGACGCGGCGAGGCTACGCGTTTGTGTTTAGCCGGATCACCTTTTTCCACCGGAAGCGACTCTGCCCAGTTTTTCCAATCCTTGTTTTCCAGCAGAACGGCGATGGGTGAGCCGATGGTCATGCCGTCGTGCACGCCGGATAGGATGTGCGCGGTGTCCCGCTCAATCTTCATGCGGCCGCCCCGGCCGTAGCCCTGTTGCCGCCGCCACAGTTCGCGGTCGAGGAACGCCTGTTCCACTTGGAGCCCCGCAGGCATGCCGGAAAGGAAGGCCACCAAGGCCTCGCCGTGTGATTCACCTGCGGTAAAGTAACGCAACATGGTTTCTGGATTGTAAACGATGGAGCGAGAAAATCAGGAAGCGGCACTCCCACGTCGGATGTTTTGGAAATCAATAAGCCAGTTGAAATTCAACGAGCCCAAAACATATAGGCGAAGAGTGCCGACAGTCCCAGGGTGAGAATTCCGCCTGCTCTAAAAAACCAAAGTGGCATATTGGCAAGCCCGCTCTTAAAGTATGGGCCGTCGGCGTTTTGCTTCTTCGCACCAGAAGGATTGGTCAAGGCATATACCCCCAAGGGGAAGAGCACAACTGCGATAAAGAAGAACGCATAACGGTCGCTCATGCTACTACCTCAGTTATTCTTCATTCCGTTGGGATACACCAGAATCTTGCTAGCCTCGCCAGTCTTCAGACTCTCCATGGCCTTCGAAAAGTCCTTCATCGCAATGCGGTCGGTGATCACCGGATGCAGATCGAGCTTATTGTTCTTGAGCAGCGCTGTCATCTGATACCAGGTCTGGTACATGCGGCGGCCGTTGATACCCTGAACGGTGATGCCCTTGAAGATGATGTCTTCGGAAAAATTGAGGGAGATGGGCTTGGAAGTGAGGCCGAGCAGGGAGATGCGTCCGCCGCGGCGAACGATATCGAAGGCGGTTCGAATGGCGGCGGGATGACCCGCCATCTCCAGCACCACATCCACACCCAGCCCTCCGGTCCGCTGCATGATGATGGAATTCACGTCTTCTTTCGAAGGATCGAGAACCAGATCAGCTTTCATCAGTTGCGCAATCCGGCGCCGGTGCTCGTTGACCTCGATGGCAAACACCTGCGCCGCACCGACTGCCCGCGCTACGGCGATGGAGAACAGTCCGATGGGGCCGCAGCCGGTGATAGCCACCGTCTTGGCCGCAATCTCGCCTGACAAAACAGTGTGCACGGCGTTACCCAGCGGGTCGAGGATCGACGCGTACTCCTGCGGGATTGCCGGATCGAGCTTCCATATATTGGATTCCGGAATCACGACGTACTCAGCAAAAGCTCCGTCGGTATCGACGCCGATGATTTTGACGTTCTGGCAAATGTGGGCCTCACCGGTTCGGCATAACAGGCACTTGCCGCAAGCTACGTGCATCTCGGCAGAAACAAAATCGCCTTCTTTGACGCTGGTAACCTCGTCGCCGAAGGCCACCACCTCACCGCAGAACTCGTGTCCGGGGATGAGCGGAGGATGAATGCGTTTTTGCGCCCAGCGATCCCATTCGTAGATATGGAGGTCGGTACCGCAGATGGATGCGACGTTAACTTTGACCAGGACGTCGGTGCGTCCGTAGGAGGGGACTTTCACTTCGCGAATCTCCGCGCCTGGTGCGGAGTTCTCCTTGACCACCGCCAGCATGGTGCCGGCCATAATGCCCCCTCTATGAGTTCGGGATGGGATGCAAAACCTTGTATTTTAGCATCGGCGGGCGCCGATCTTGAGTCCGGTTAGGCGGTAGGGCGAAGGAGCTACGATTCTTTCGGACGCTCCTTTAGCAAGCCCTTTTCATACTTTTCCCTCGCGGCGGCATTGACCTGCTCAGATTTCCCCCGGGGCACACTGAGTGTTTGCCACTCGCTGGACCGCAAATGTTTTGCCAGGAAGACAATCTGGGCGATGTGGGCGGCATAATGAGCTGTTGCGCGATTGAGCGCCTGCAGAACGGTATGCGGTTCGGCACGGATCGTCACGGTGCGCATCAAGTCTTCTGGCTTGAGGTCGGCAACGGCCGAGAAGACGCGAGACCAGCCTTCCTCCCACCAGCGCATGATCTCGGCGCGAGTGACGGCCGAGTTCAGCTCGAATTCCTGATCGCGGTGTCGATCCGGCTTCTCTCCGTCGGTGGTCAGGAAGTCGGTGAAACGCGAGCGCATGTTGCCAACGATATGTCTCACCAGAATCGCCACTGAATTCGATTCCGGGTCGAGGGTTATGAACAGCTGTTTGTCCTGGAGTTGAGCAATCGCGGCTTCTCCCATTCGCTTGTATCCGCGGAGCTGGCGGCCAATCTCGTCGAGATAATGGACAGATAGATCAACATGCGTCATGGCGAGAACTCGCGCGCTTTAAGGGATTACCGGAGGTTGAAAGACCGGGGAAATCTGTACCTGCACTTCGATGCCGCCAACCCACTTTGCAAACAGATTATAGAGCAATGCACCAATCGCGCCAAAAATGAAACCCATCCCGCCATACAAGATTGGCAGGAGGAGGGCTAACACGAGACCGGCAACTCCGCTGAAGGCCGAGTTGCGGCCTCCCACCATCATGCCGGCCATGCCGACCAACAAGAATATGGGCATGAACAGCAGGCCCAAGGTCCCATAGATGAGCCCTAGAATCTTGGCAACCGAGAGCACTCCTACCGCCTTGCTGACGTGCATAAATTGTCCTCCATCTTCGGGGTTACGCTTTGCCCCACCCGCCGCCACCCGGAGTCTCGATTCGAATCCGTTCGCCTTTGCGCAGACGAATGTTGAACTTCCCCGGTAATTGCTGCGAAGAGCCGTCGGCCCGGGTCAGCCGGGCCGTTCCGAGCGCGCCTGCAGTTCCGCCCTTCAGACCGTAGGGCGGATGCAAGCGGCGTTCCGCCAGCAACGTGACCTCAGCATCGGCAAGCACTTCAATCTCCCGAACGATGCCGTCCCCGCCGCGCTGCCTGCCGTCGCCCCCGCTGCCGGGGCGAAGCCCGTATTTTCGCACCCGCAGAGGGTAGGCATACTCCAGCGCCTCGGCCGGAGTGTTGAGCGAGTTCGTCATGTGGGTGTGCACTCCGGAGATTCCCGGCTTCGCCGGCCGCGCTCCCATTCCGCCGGCGATGGTCTCGTAATAGGCAAAGGGTTGGTTGTTCCGCGGATCGGTTCCACCAATGGTCAAGTTGTTCATTGTTCCAGAAGCCGCGGCGGGGATGCGGTCCGGGATGGCTTTTGCCAACGCCCGCAGCAGCACGTCCACGATGCGCTGGGAAGTTTCGACGTTGCCGCCCGCGACGGCCGCCGGAGGACGGGCGTTGACCACGGTTCCAGCGGGAGCAATCAGCCGGATGGGACGCATCAGACCTGCGGTTGCAGGCACGTCCTCAGCCAGCAAACATCGAAAAACGTAGAAGCAGGCAGAATACGTGATGGCTTCGACGGCGTTTACACTGCCCTCCACCTGGGGATCGCTGCCGGTGAAATCGACGCTGACTACGGGGTGTCTTCGACTGGTGTTGGCCAGCCTGGAACTGCGCCGAGCATGAGTAAATTTGATGTTCACCGAAATCCTGACCGGTTTGTCGGAGACGCCGTCGCTGTCAAGGAAATCTTCTGCCTGGTAAGCACCTGCCGGCACTCTCGCCAGGAATGCGCGCATGATCTGCTCAGAATAGTCGAGCAGTTCCAGTGCGGCCTTGCGAACGCGGGGCAGTCCATAGCGTCTGCAGATCTCCCGTAATCTCTCCGCGCCGGTGTGACAGGCGGCGATTTGCGCACCCAGGTCGCCTTCCCGCTCCTCCGGCGTACGTACATTAGTGAGCAGAAGCGCCAGAACATCTTCGTCCATTTTCCCGCCGCGCACGATTTTCACCGGCGGAATCCGAAAGCCCTCCTGATAAATCTCGCGACAGAGTCCCATGGACCCCGGATAGGTGCCGCCCACATCGGCGTGATGAGCACGCGACGCCACGTAAAACTCCGGCCGCGTTGCCCGGCGAGAGGAATAAAACGGCGCCACCAGGGTAATGTCCGGCAGGTGGGTGCCGCCGCGAAAGGGATCGTTCAACATGGCTACGTCGCCGGCGGCCAGCGCGAAGCGGTCGAGAACGGCCCGCACGGACATGGGCATCGAGCCCAGATGCACCGGCATGTGATCGCCCATGGCGATCACTTCTCCATCGGAATCGAAGACGGCACACGAGTAGTCCCGCCGTTCTTTGATGTTGGGAGAGAACGCGGTTCTACGTAAGGCTGCTCCCATTTCCTCAGCGATTGAATGGAAGATATTCTTGAAAATCTCGAGTTCGATGGGGTCGCGGATCATGCAAGGAATGTCAGTCTACGACAGATTGCCGAATCGCGGTTGCCGCGAGACGAAACGTCGCGGCGCAGAATTGTGTTGACATTCGGAATAATCACCCGCAATATCTTGTGGTGAGAAGATTGTTGCTACAAGATTTAGGCGACGATCCTCAGAATTAGGGCCCGTACCGCAGTCCTTGCAAGGGAAAATCGTTCACGGAGGAAAACTTCATGGCCACAAAGAAAAAGGCTGCCAAGAAAAAAAAGAAACACTAGGCGCCTGCGACTGCAGAGAAGTAAGTTTTCAAGAAGCCTCTCATAGATGCACATCTGGAGAGGCTTTTCCATTGGGATGGGAAAGACTCGATCCGTTTTCGTGCTGCCGCATGCTGGTGACAATCCGGTCCGCGATCCCGATCCCCCCTCGAGCGGCCAAAGCGGACGCCAGCGCCTGCATCCCGACATAGTCGTAATTGGTTGACTCGCTGTCGGTCTCCTTGCCCCCGATGGTCGAAAAGGAATGCTGCAGAGAACCCAGCAACGAGTTGAGCAGGACCGCTTCGAATTGGCGGGCGGCGTGAACCATCTTGGCGGCATGTGTCCCTGCAGCGGCAGTTGGCTGCAGGGGGGAAACGTTTGCCAGATTCATCAGATCACCTCCAGATCCGCTTCCAGCGCTCCCGCGGCCTTGATCGCCTGCAGAATGGCAATGACATCGCGTGACGTGGCGCCGATCTTCTGCAGTCCGTTGACCAGCTGTTCTACAGTGGCGCCTTCACTCAGCTCAATTCGCCGAGCCGGGCTTTCCTCGGCCTTGATGGTTTTTCCCGGCACCACTTCGGTCTTGCCCCCTTGGGAGAGCGGATTGGGCTGGGAGACGGCAAATTCCGTGGTTACTTCGATGGAGAGATTTCCGTGCAGGATGGAAACGGCTCCCAGGTGAACGTCTTTCCCCATCACGATGGTACCGGTGCGCTCGTTCACTACGACGCGGGCACGATGATACACCACCACGTTCAAATCTTCGACTCGCGCCAGCAGGGCCGGAATATCTTTACTCTCGGAACCAGCGAGGCGGACGTCGATGCGCCGGCTGTCTACCACCGACGCAATGGGTTTTTCGAATTCGCGGTCGATGGCACTGGCGACTTCCTCCGCGCCCTGGAAGTTGGGATCATTCAGCAGCAAGGAAACCTTTTCCAGATTCCGCAAGTCAAGCGAGCTGTCACGTTCCACCAGCCCTCCTCCGGGAACTCGCCCGGCCGTGGGATGGTTGACCTGTTTGGAATTGCTTCCACCGCCTTCGCTGTAACCGCCCAGGACCAGGGTGCCTTGCGCGGTAGCATAAACCTGGCCGTCGGCTCCGTAGAGAGGGGTGAGTAAGAGCAAACCTCCCTCCAGACTTCTGGCATCGCCGGCCGACGCGACCGTCACGTCGAGACGCGTGCCCGGCCGGGCGAACGGAGGAAGCACGGCGGTGACGAATACAGCCGCGACATTTTTCACGATGATCGCCGCCGGTGAAGTCTGCACTCCCACACGCTGCAGAATGTTCGCCAGGGTCTGGTTGGTGAAGAGAGTCTGCTGTTTGTCTCCGGAATTTTTCAGTCCCACGACCACGCCGTAACCGATGATGGGATTATCGCGGACGCCTTCGACCGAAGTGACGTCGCGGATCAGCGCCTTGCCGATCGTATCTTCGGCGCAGAGCGGAACGGCAGAGAGCAAGGTCAGGGCCAGCAGAAAATGAAGCAGACGATTCCTCATAACCGTTTCCTCTCAGAATCCGATAATCCACAGCAAGCCGCGGATCAGGGGATTGGGCGGCCGTACGCCATCGCTGAGCACGCCCTTGCCTTTGAGCTCGAGCTCGAGATTTCCCACTTGATTCGACTGAATCGTGCCGTCGGAAGCAACATCGCCGGGACGCACGAGGCCACGCACGACAATGGTTTGGCGCTCGTTGTTCATGGTGAGCTGACGTTCCGCCTCAATCACCAGCGCCCCGCTGGGCAACACCGCTACCACCCGGCCGGCCAGAGTCGTATTCAAGCTTGAGGTGGTGGAACCCTGAGACTTCCCGGTAAGAGTGGAGGAGGACTGGGGAGAAAAAAGGTTCTGCACGCCGCTGGTTTTCAAATGTCCTGCGATCCCGTTGATGCCCGCGCTGGCGTTGAAAGTGCGCGCCGCGGAGACACTCGCCGTATTGTTCGCGGTAGTGCCCTGGGCAACGACTACCGTGATGAGGTCGCCGACGTGCATGGCTTTGTATCTGCGCCGGAAGGTAGACGATACGTTCAGCTGCCGTTTGATCCACACGATTCGCGGCGTTGGCTACGAGTTCAGCGGCCGTGCCGAGGCCCGGAGATGACGGGATCGCGGTCGGACCCGCCAGTTTTCGAGGAAGGAATCGCCGCGAGCTGCGGAGACGAAAATCTGCTGGCTGACCTCTTCCATGCCCTGAGTCAGCCGCTGACCACGCTGCAATGTTGCTTGGCCGGGTCGCTGCGGGAACCACGGAATGGAGCACGTTATCGCCGGGATCTGCAAGCAGTCTTGCGGCAAGCCGAATCCGTGGTCTTTTTCACCTCGGCCATTCGTGAGCTGGTGATTTGCCCAGCGAGCCTCGGAAAGCCGCAAGAATCCGACCTGAGCGCCTGCGTGAAAGAAGTCGTTGACGACCTGCTCCCAGTCGCGGAATCCTGCGGCCTCGAGTTAACCTTCGCTTGCCGTGGCTTTTGCCATGTGAAGCTGGAAGACCGCCAGCTGCGGCAAGCGGTCTTTTATGTTGTGGAATCCGCCCTTAACCACTCGCAGCCGGGATCGGCCATCACCATCCTCGTCCGGCGGGAAAGAAGAGAGGTTGGGCTCACGGTTCGAATGTCCCCACCGCCCGCCAAAAAGCTCCGACTCCCCCCCAAGCCCAACCGCACCGAGGCCTTCGCACTGCAGCGGCGAGTGACGCTGGCCATCGCCCGCCGTACATTCGAAAGCGCGGCTGGAACTTTCCAGATCCAGCGAGGGGCCAGGCAGACCACTCTCATGGTTCGCTTGCCGCGATCCCATCGGGAACCTGCTCTGCCACTCGCCCGCGCTTCCCAGCGTTGCGGATAATCGGTAAAAGCCGATACTGCGGCTCACCAAGGACCGAGTGGATATCTGGAGCAAGGGAACGCTGAAATCGCTTTTCGCCGCGGGAGGAATCATCCTGCTGGCCGCGGCAGTACTGTTGCAGGGCCGGTTGCTCTCCATTTCGGCTTCGGCCATTGATTTCTGCTACTACGCGGTGTTCACCGCTGGTCTTCTGCTGGCATGGCGCTTTCGCTCCAGCCGCATCGTCTTGGTGCTGCTGACTCTGGTGCTTGCCCACCGGGCGATCGGCTTCTTTTCGAATGGGCAGGCCGCCACGGCTGGGACAGGACGCATCGCGCTGCAGGCGATTGCGCTGCTGCTGCCGGTCAACTTCATCATCTTTTCGGTAAGCCGGGAGCGAGGGCGGTCAGTCGCTGCCCTGGCATCTCCGCTTGGATTGCTGTTCCTGGAGTCGGTGTTTGTCGCCGTCATCTGCCGTCCCGGCGTAACCACAAGTCCGTGGTTCCTACGGGCGGCGTTCCTGAGCCAGCATTGGCTCCGCTGGACCGCCATCCCTCAACTCGCGTGGTTGGTCTTTGGCGTGGCTTTCGCCGTCCTGCTGGTTCGGCTGCTGCTTTTCCGCAAGCCCACGGAAGGTGGGATGCTTTGGTCGTTGAACGCCGCATTCGCCGGATTGCAATTCGGAGGCGCGGGCCGCGTGGGAAGCGGGTATTTTGCCGCAGCAGGCCTGATTCTGGTGGCCTCGGTGATCGAGAACTCCTATCTCCTGGCCTACCACGATGAGCTTACTGCGCTGCCGGGAAGGCGCTCCTTTAACGAAACCCTGCTTGGGCTGGAGGCGCAGTACGTCATCGCGGTGGTGGACATCGATCACTTCAAACATTTCAACGACACTTACGGACACGAAACTGGAGACCAGGTTTTGCGGATGGTGGCTGCGCGCCTTGCGCGGGTCACAGGTGGCGGGCAGGCTTTCCGAGTCGGCGGCGAGGAGTTCTCGATCGTCTTTTCCGGCAAATCGATGAAGCAGGTTGTGCCCCACCTGGAATCGCTGAGGACAGCGATTGAGGAGTCACAGTTCCTGTTACGAGGCGCCCCAGAGCGCCGCAGTGTGCCGCGCGGCTCGGATCGGAGATCGCGCCGCGAGAGCCGAAGGAAATCCGCCGACCCGCGGCAGGGCGAACTGCAGTTTGCCCAGCACGAAGTCTCGGTGACAGTGAGTATCGGAGTTGCGGAGAACACGGTTCGAACCCGAGCAGTGGAGCAAGTGGTGCAGGCGGCGGACAAGGCTCTCTACCGCGCCAAGCGTGGCGGACGCAATCGGGTGGAGACTGCGTCCGGATCTCGCAGCCGAACTTCCCGACTAAAGAGCAATATCGCCTGAGAGCTGGTTGAAATGAGCTGAGAGTCTTCGGCGAATCAGGAAAATCTGCAGATACCCCGCTACGCTCGGATTACAACAAAATATAATTCCGCACCTGCGTGTGTGCTACGAACTGCCGATCAGAACGCCGGTGGCGAAGACCAGTGCGCCGCCGAGCGCGACCTGCATGGCCGCCGAAACCGTGGGCGTGTCCATGTAGCGGTGGCGAATCCAGGTGATGACGCCAAGTTCCACTACCACCACCACAGCGGCGATCAGCAGAGCCAGGTGAAAGTTTGGAATGAGAAATGGCAGGGTGTGACCGACACCGCCCAGCGCCGTCATGGCGCCACAAATCACACCTCGCACCCAGGGATGGCCGCGGCCGGTGAGACTGCCATCGTCGGAGAGCGCTTCTGCAAATCCCATGCTGATGCCGGCGCCGACTGACGCGGCCATGCCGACCAGAAAAGCGTCCCAACTGTTGCGGGTAGCGAAGGCGGCGGCAAATACCGGGGCGAGGGTAGAAACCGATCCATCCATCAAACCAGCCAGACCGGGCTGGACAATCTGTAACACGAAGAGGCGCCGGCGCGCCCGCTCTTCATCCTGTTTGACTTCGGGACGCAACTCCTCTTCGCGCAACTCCTGGGCCCGGTCTTCGTGAGCGCGTTCCTCCTGAGCCAGATCGTCCAGCAACTGGCGAACACTCGCGTCCTGGCTTCGAGCCGCAGCTTTCTCGTAAAATCTGCGGGTTTCGACCTCCATGGCGCTGGCGATTTTATGGACGATGTCCAATCCCAGTGGCCGCACCAGCCAGACCGGTTTGCGTTCCACAAAACCTTTGACGTCCTGGCGGCGGATGAGGGGAATGTGCTCGCCGAATTTCTGCCGAGAGAGTTCGATCAGACGCCGCCGGTGTCCGGATTCCTCCTGGCGCATGGCCGCAAAGACTGTCGCGGAGGCGGGAAAGTCCTGTTTCAAGCCTTCCGCAAAATCAGCGTAGACGCGTTCGTCTTCTTCTTCGAGCGAAATGGCCAGGGCCAAAATTTCGCGTTCGGAAAGAGAATCAAAGTTCCTCATGGGCGCTAGTGTAGCCGGAGAAGAGTGGGGGTTCCAAGCAGTCACGGAGAAGGAGGGGGACAAAACATAAACGAGCGCCCAAGTGCAGGCGCTCCTTCCAGTGGTGGGCAAACGAAAGGGTTTGCCCACTAACCGAAGCGAGGCTGTGTGTTGCTGAAGCTAGTAAGCCCACCAGGGCGCAGGAGGCGCCGTAGAAGGTACAGCCTGTCCATCGATCGCGGTGTAGACGTTTCGACCGTAGAAGAACGGCAGGCCCCAGTCGAAGCTGCATTGGCCGCTGCCAGCTGCGCAGGTGCCAATCCCGTTTGAACCCGCAAGATTCTGCATGACAGCGTCGCTGGAATCGTTGTTGAACAGGTTCTCAGCGTTATCCACATTGAAGCTCACAGTGCCGCTGGCGCCATTGGCGCCCAGGTTCTGCGCCGAAAGGGCTTGGGTTGAGGCCGGGCAATAGTAGCTGGGGGCGACCCCGGTGTCGGAACATTGAACCACTGGAACGTCAGTGGCCGAATCCGGAAAGAAAAGCCCGTTGCTCCCGCTGTCGATGAAGCTGGCCGTCAGGGTCTGTCCGTTGGTTGCCGGGAAGACGGTCGTGAAGTTGTCGGAAGTATCCAGCGCAAATGCGGTGGCGCTACCCAACGCGTTGTTGGACTGTGTTCCGATCCCAAAGATCAGGGAACCAGTCAAACTGGCGGCGTTGGCGGAGGTGGGGGCGGGTAATTCGACGATCACACCGTTGTTGTCCAGCGGAAACGTGACCACCGGGTTTACCACCTGGTTTGCTTCCGGCACGAACGCGGACTGGCAGCTCGAGCTGCTGCATAGATAGTAGACTCCGGTGGGAGGCACGGACAGGCCACTGATACTCTGGTCGCAAGAGAGACAATCGACCGGCTCGGGCGCAACTCCCAGAATTCCATTTGTCCCCAGGCTGGCCAGTGTGTCTTCATCGGGACCGCCCGTATTGCAGGTGCTGGGAATCGCGAAGCCCGTGGGATCGGCAAGAACGTGGATCGGGATGTTACTGGCCACTTCGCCAGAAAGGGTCACGTCCGCCGACTCCACCTGTCCCCACAAGTAGGAGGTATCCACAAACTGCACACAATCGTTGAGATTGTTGCCGCTGCCATCGGTCGTAACCGGGAGGGACAGAGTTCCAAGGGCCGAAGCCAGGACTCGTATCCCCACCGAACCCGTGTCCACCAGAAGATGATCGACTGTCACACAAGTGGAGGTGCTGGGGGCGCAGATCTTGGCGCTGGCGAAGGCAGCGTCCTGGTAATTGACACCCGATACCGGTCCGCCATCAACGGCAATGGACAAAATATTGCTACCGGAGGGGGGCACACCGACCGGGGTGCTGCCCGAACCGCTGCCACAGCCTGCGGCAAAACCCAAAATCGCAGTCACTAAGACCGAGCAGTAGAACTTGCGCACAGCTTCCTCCTTGAAATTATCGAACTGCGTCCGCCCGCACACCTTGCGGCAACAGGCTGGGATCGTAAGCCCGGCCATAAAGCGACCGCATATGGCCGCTGGTCTGTACAACCAGTCCAGGCAGTTGAATATTTAGCGGCCTGCGGCCGGGATGACCGGCTTTTGCGGCTTGGGCGGCGGCCGAGTACTGCTGAAAGTAGCTCCCCAGCAATTGGCGCAAATCCGGAACCGACGGCCCCTGCCATGCCACGCCAAACACTCTCCCAGTTGGCGAGACGTACTCCCGGACCACCGGTCTTCCGGACGCTTTGATTTCATGTACCGCGAAGGCGTCGCTCGGCGTGATCTTTGCTGTGGCCTTCATTTGCGCCATATCGGTGGCGACCGAACTCTCGTCGCCGCCCAGCACAGCGAAAGCTGGGAAGGAAAACGCAAGCATAAAGAGGGAAATGACTGCTAAGGATATCCGTTTCGAGATTTTCATATCATCCACTCGTGAGATGCGCACCAGGCCGGGATGGTTCTATTGGGTTATAACCCGAGAAATGTAAGTTAGTTGCTGTTCACTAAGGATTCCTTCGGTAGTGCGCGGGTTGCTTGCGCTGGCTTGCAGATGTCACTTCTTTGTCAAAACAAATTGTGCCGCCTCAATAATTTACGCTCGACTTACCGTCGGATTACGGAGCGCTTCCTACCAGTTTTTCGACTTCCCCCATCTCCTTCGGAACTGCAGAAGACAGGACCTCCGGTCCATTCTCGGTAACCAGAACGGTGTCCTCAACGCGAAAATGCATTTGCTTGTCAGGGAATTCTACAATCGGTTCAATCGTGACTACTTGCCCCACTTTGACCGGCCCGGTGGGCCGCAACACGTCGTGCGTGGCCAATCCGACAAAGTGCCCGGGGAAGCCGTACCACTGCTTGGCAATGTCATTCTTCTCGAAAACCGCCTTGCCGGCGTCGGCTACTTGCTCGTAGGTATTTCCCGGCCGCAGCATGGCAATCGAAGCTTTCTGGGATTCCAGATCGACGACGTACCACTTGGCCTGTTCGGGGGTGAATTTTCCGCTGATATTAAAGGTGCGGGTAATGTCCATGGTCATGTGGTCGAGGTCCGCGGCAAAGTCGAAGACAACCAGTTCATTGGGCTGAATCTGCCGCCGGTCGTTGAAATAGTGCCAGGTATTGATGTTCTCTGCCGAGCTGACAATGGCGGGATAGGCCCAGCCTGTTGCGCCTCCATTGCGGAACACGAAATCGGCGCGCGCCTCGATCTGGTACTCGAACATGGGAGGATGAGCGTGGGCGATGGCGTCTTTGATTCCTTCTGCGCTGAGCTTGCCATTGCGCCGCAAAACGGCAATTTCCCCAGGTGTCTTGATATTACGCATTTCGTCGATGAACGGTGTGGCGTCCTTTTGATGCGCCGCGGGATAACGTTCCGCCAGCTCTTTCAAAGCCGCACGGTCGCCGGGCGTGGGATCGCCGTAGGGATTCGAGTATTGGTCGGCATAGTCGTGCCCGGTTTCAGGGCGCGCGCCATCCGCCTTGTCAGGGAAGGTCAGACGCAGCCACAAGTCTGTTTCCTTACCCAGGTCATAGGCGAGAAAGATATCCAGGGTGGCAAGAGGAAGCACGGATTTGTATCCCCGTTTCTCGCGTTGCTCGGGCGTCATGGAAAGCAGATTCGCTCCGTAAACTTGCTTCACCCGCGGACTCTGCTCCGGCTCGAAGACGGTAGTGTTCCCGCTGCTGACGTCCATCACCATCACAGCACCGGGGTCAGCCAGGCCGGTGTAATAAAAGAAATCGTTGTCTTCGCGGTAGTGGTTAGCTTCGGGAAGAACGATGCGGCCAAACAGGATCAGATAGCCAGTCTTGAGTTCCTTGGCCAGTTCCTGTCTCCGCCGCGCGAATTCCTGGGGACCACCCAGATCGTCGATGACAACGGGATCGGTGTACTGGGCAAATACAGGTAGGACAGAAAACAGGGCGAGCATGAATGCCGCCAGACGCGCACCGCACGTGGCAAACGGTTTCAAGGCTTTTCCTCCGGGGTGAAGCGCGAGTTTAGCGCAGCGGCGGGGAAAATGACAATTGTGGGTTAGTGCGATGCAAATTCGAACAACCACAAAGGACACAAAGGTACATGAAGGAAATCCCTGGTCTTTATTTCTTTGTGTACCTTCGTGTCCTTTGTGGTTTATTGAATTTAAGATCTCATCTCCCGAACTCAACTCGTGGACTCTTCGTCTCGCCGCTGTTTCATGTCGATGCCCAACTGCTCGGCCTTCTTGTACAGATGACTGCGCTCCAGGCCGAGCGCTTTGGCTGTGTTGGTGACGTGGTAATGGGAGTGTTTGAGCTCAGCCAGAATGGTCTCGCGCTCGAAACCTTGCACCCTTTCGGCCAGAGAACCGTTGCCAAAGCTCGCAGCCGACTCCGAAGCAGCTGTCGGCAGGGCGGAGCGCACGGTTTGGGCAGTCACCTGATCTCCAGAGGCCAGCAGCATCAGCCGCTCCACCACATTGCGCAGTTCACGCACGTTCCCCGGCCAGGCGTACTCAGAAAGAGCGCGAATAGCCTCCGGCGCGAAGACCATGCGCTTCCAATTATTCTGGGCGCACACCTGGGCGGCGAAATGCTCCACCAGCACTTGGATATCATCCCGCCGCTCTCGTAACGGAGGAAGGACCAACGGGAAGACATAGACACGATGAAACAGATCCTGACGGAATTTGCCTTCGCGGACCAGAGTTTCCAGATTGCGGTGCGTGGCCACCAGCACCCGCACATTGACGGCAATCGGTTTGTCACCGCCGATGCGTTCGACTTCGCCTTCCTCAAGCACGCGCAGCAGCTTGGCCTGCATGGGGAGCGGCATGTCGCCGATCTCGTCCAGGAAGATGGTGCCTTGCTCGGCTTGCTCAAACTTTCCGAGGTGCCGTCCGGCGGCGCCGGTGAATGAGCCCTTCTCGTGTCCGAAAAGCTCAGATTCGATAAGTTCGGCCGGAACCGCGGCGCAGTTCAAAGTCACAAAGGGCCCAGCGGCTCGGGGACTGCGTTCGTGGATAGCCCGCGCCACCAGCTCTTTCCCCGTACCGGTTTCGCCCAAGATGCAGACTCGCGACTCGCTGGCGGCGACCCGTTCGACTTGAGCCATGACCGCGCGCATGACCTCGCCCGACCAGATGATCTCGTGTTTTCCCAAGCGCTGCCGGAGCTGACGATTCTCCGATTCGAGCCGCTGCAACTTGAGCGTGTTCTCCACCGTCAGCAGGAGTCTGTCGGTTGAGACAGGTTTCTCAAGAAAATCGAGCGCGCCCAGACGCGTGGCCCGAACCGCCATTTCAATGTGCGCCTGGCCGGACATCATGACCACCGGGGTCGTAATTCCTTGAGCCCGCAGATCCTCCAGCAAGGAGAGGCCGTCTTTACCTGGCATGACTACGTCCGAGAAGATCAAATCGAAGGTCTGAGCTTTGGCCAGGTCGAGAGCCTTGGCGGCGCTGTCGCACACCGTGGCTTCATGCCCGGCCAGCCGAAAGGCGCGAGACAGCGAAGCCAGGGTGTTGGCCTCGTCGTCCACAATCAGCAGATGGGCTTTGGGCGGCAAGTCGGCTCCTTATGTTACCGCGCTGGCCACCGATTGTGCCCCCAGGTCGGCGGCATCGCTAGGCAATTCGATGACGAACGTGGTTCCGTGGCCGGGCTCGCTCTGCACGCTGATTCTTCCGCCGTGGTCGCTGACCACCGACTGCACGATGGCCAGGCCAAGTCCGGTGCCGTGGGCTTTGGTGGTGTAGTAAGGCGTGAACAGGCGCTTGCACTCTTCAGGAGTCAATCCCGCTCCGCTATCGGAAACTTCGAGGTAAGCGCGATCGCCTTCCTGCCGCGTGCGCAGGGTAAGCGTGCCTCCCTGCGGCATGGCGTCCATGGCATTCAGCACCAGATTCGAAAACGCGCGGTGCAGCAATTCAGGATCGGCAGAGACGGGAAGCATCGCCTCCGCCAGTTCCAGTTTACATTCAATCGGAGCGCGGCCTTCCGGGCGCAACTGCGCTTTAAAAAGCTGGGTTACACTCTGCGCCACATCGTTCAACTGAATCCGCTGCAGCTGCGGCTGCGGCATCTTCGAGAACTCGCTGAACCGCGCAATGATGGTCTTCAAGTTCGCGATTTCCGCCAGTAAAGTCGAGGCACTCTCCTGGAAAATCTCTTCGAATTGCTCCGGGCTTTGCTGCCTGGCGCGCAGCAGATTCTCCACCGTCAACTGCAGTGGAAATAGCGGGTTCTTGAGTTCGTGAGCCAGACGCCGTGCCAGTTCGCGCCAGGCCGCAACCCGCTCCGACTGAACCAACCGCTCGCGTTGATCCAGTAACTCGCGCGTCATGTGGTTGAAGGATTCTGCCAGTTCCCCCAGTTCATCAGAGGAAGTGACCGGAACCTGCGCGCGCCAATTGCCGGAGGCCACCTGCCGCGCAGCCAGCGCCAGCTGTTCGACAGGCCGGGTAACACGAGCCGCTGCCCAGCCACTCACCAGGATGGCAAGAAGGATGCCTGCGCCTCCTGACAGCAGCGCGGCGGAGCGGATGTGCTGGCGAAGTTCTACATAAGGCCGACGCGAAGTTCCTACCAACAGAATTCCCAAGAGTTGTCGATCCAAACCTTGTAGCGGGATGGCGTCGATGGTCTCGTCATCGATGGCCTTCGCGGACCAATGAACCAGAGTGGTGAATTCGAGGGGCTGCTGCTGCAGGCGCCGAATGAGCGGTGCGATCACGTCGGCTTGCGGCGGCGTGCCCGAGGCATCGATCAAAAGCTGGGGTGAGAAGGCTCCGGAAAGATTCTGGTAAAACATGACCCGGGCGCCGGCGGGCAGTTCGAGACTGGCCAGGAAATCTTTGTCGAGACGGCGGCCGCCGATCACGAAAAGCGGCTGGTCTCCCAAAGTTACTTCGCGGGCGGCGCACAATCCCAAGGCCGCGCCCTCAGGTAATTCTTCCCGTTGCAGAAATGCATCCTTCGGAATCGGATGCACGGGAACCGACGGGTCTTTGTAGCCGAATTTTGCCGGCCACTGTGCCGATGAAATAATGACGCCCTGCGAGTCGACGAACTCCAGGAAATCCAGCTGTTGCTCTTCGGCAACCGTGTGGGCCTGGTCGAGGTAGGCAGCGTAATCGGGCGCCCCGTGGCCCAAGGCCAGCGCCATGCGAGCTGTGGAATCACTACTGGCGATGTTTTCGACACGGTGCACGACTTCGTCGCCCCGGCGGCTGAATTCTCGCCGGAACTGCGCGACCAGGGCAGTGGTGCGTTCCTCGTTCGCTTTTTCGAAGCTGCGGCGGGCGGAGTAGGAGATGATCCAGGCCACGGTCACCACGCACAACACCACGGTGAGCGCAAACACTCCCAGAAGTTTGCGACGGAAGTTCATGGTTTTTCCGCGCTGAGCCAAACGTCCGCCAGCCGCCAGCCTCCGTCCGGGCTTTCGCTCCAGCCCTTCACCAATTCAGACACCGCGGCTGCCGAACGCAGATGCAGCAAAGGAATCACTCGCTTCGATTGCAGCAAAGAATTCTCCGCAGCGTAGAGATCGTCCATCGAACTGTTGCTGAACTTCGGCGTGGAAAAACCGAAGGCAGAAGCCAGCTCACGCAGGGCAACATGGGGTTCAAGTGAGGCCAAGGGAATGCGCACCAAGCGCAGATCGGCGGTGCCCCCGTTCGCCAGCTGCAGGCGCAGGCCAGCTTCTCGGGCATTCAGCACCAGGCGTTCGGCAATCACTCGTTCCAGCGGATCGTTGGCATCAAGGCCCAGGTTCCACAACGGCGCCCGGGCAATCTCGGCGCGCTCCTGCTGCGCCCGCGTCAGGTCCACCTCGGTCGGGAAAACCACCCCGTAGCCGGTCATCCAGTTGGGCAGGAGGCCACCGGCAGGTTCACCGGCGTCTTGCACCAGCACGGTATTCAGCTGCTTACGATCGATGCTCAAGGAGAGCGCATCCCGCAGGCGGACATCTTCCGGGGACTGCGGATCATGAGTGAAAACCAGCGCGACCAACTCGACGGGATAAGAACTCTCGATGCGACGACCCTGGGCGGCGGTGCTATGCGCCAGCTCCGGGGCGATCTCGTTGATCTGTGCCTTGCCGAGCTCGAAGGCGATCTCTTGCTCGCGAAGGCTGCGTCCCAGGTCGACTTCAATCGCATCCAGGAACGGCCGTCCGCCCCAGTAATCCTCGCGGGCAGATAGAACCAGTTTTTTCCCGGGATCCCACTGAGAAACCGCAAACGGTCCGGTGCCGATGACCCTTCCGCTCTCGCGCTTCACGATGCTGTTCCGCGGCAAGGCGAGTTCGGCAGACAAATCTGGTGCGGGGGAATCGCGCTCAATAGTCACTGCATTGTTTCCGGCGACAACTTTCCAGGCCGGATTGGCGGAGCGCAATGACGCGGCTACGGTCTCGCTTGTGACCAGCGACCCATCCTGAAAGGTTGCGCCTTGGCGGAGTGCAATTTGCCACCGCTGGTTGCCGGTCTCAGCTTCCCACGACGTCGCCAGCCCGGGCTGCAGACGGCCCCGCTGGTCGAAGGAGATCAGAGTGTCAAAGATCAACGGAAAAAGAGTGCGCGACGCCATCCATTCAGGCTGCGCCGGGTCCAGAGAAGCAGGCGACGCTCGCGTCGACATATGCAAGGTGCCACCGTAGTGCGGACGTGTCTCCGCCAGGGCGAGCGTAGCCAGCAGCAGACTACTGACCACAAGTCGGCGAAATCCGGTAAGCCTCATACTTGCCTGCCTCTGAGTCTTGCACGATGACAATCGCGGTGGCGCTATCGGCATCTGTCCAAAGCGCGCTGATACCACCGCTGAACTCTTCCGGCTGACTCACTACGACGGGATCGCGATCCGCCACTTCGAAGGCGGTAAGCGTATCGTGGCGCCCTCCGCGCTTTTCTGTGGCTAGAATCTGCCAGCCGGAACCGCAGCCGCTGTGGAGGCTGACGATGTCGCTGCCCCATCCCAGGTTTCCCGTCACCTGATCCGTCATCCCATCCAGCCAATGCACCTGGCCATCCACCGTAGCAAAAACCCAAAGCGTGTACTTGTCTCGCGGCAGCGACGCGGCGGAATAGAACGGCGATGTTGCGGTCTGTTTCTGGATTCCCGGAGAAAACACACCGGTGAAAAAGTTTCGCGTAGGAGCGAAGAACGCGCTCAGTGGCGGCGGATCGGGGGCCAGCGGCCAGGGATCGTCACTTTCACGGCAATTGATCGCCAGCGGCGCGGTGGTTGAACTGCGGCACAGAACCCCCGGCAGGTAGGCATCGAAAAGGTGATCCTTTCGCAGGACCAGCCGGCCTCGCAAGTCCCGAGGCCAGGGCCGGGGGTGTGTAATTGCGAAGGCGTTTTCCTGTTGCCAGTGGCCGCTCTGTAACACATATAAAAGGACGCTCTCCGGCTCGAGAACGATCATGTGCGCGGGATTGCCGACGGGAAGCGCCACGTCCAGGATGCGATTGTCGTCCATCCAGATGAGTGCCTTGTGGAGGCTCAACGCCGAAACGGGATGATCCCAGGCCAGGTTGTCTGGCCGTGACGTCGCGACCATGACTACGGAGGATTCCTTGTTGCCTTGGCGGATTTCCGCTACCCAAACGTAGTCTTGCAGATTCTCCGAGAGCGTAACCCGGATCGTAGCTGCAGCTTGGTCGGGAGGAACAGAATGCAAGCCGAGCGAACTGAGTTCGTTCAGCAGCCCGTGAAGAATCTCGTCGGCATCTTTATTTTTGAGCGAAGACACATTCACCACGTCGAGGGCAACCTCGCCTGGCCCAATGACCGCCGAGATCTTCCGTGCCAGTTGAATTTCAGACGCCTGCCATGGGCTGGCAAGGGCGGGCGAGGCGAGAAATAGAATTGGCAAAAGAAGGATGAGGCGCGCAGGCCGTGAGAAAAGAAACATGGACGGAATGCGCGCATTATAAACCGGGTGGTGAGGAATCCTCAGCATAGGGCTCGGTACTGATTGGTGTCGTCGGACAGTTAGACGCTTTAGATTTGTCATCCCGGGCGTAGCGAGGGATCCGCAGTTTGCCTGGGACCGGCTGACAGCAGATTCCTCGTCGCTTCGCTCCCCGGAATGACAAAGACATAAAGATCATTTCGGCTGCCCATCGTCTGGCTCTTCCGCCTGACTGGCGTGGTTCGCCACGCTCATGCTGCGCAGCACGTCGTTGGCGAAGAAAAACTTGCCGTCGGCCGGAACCATCATGATCTGCAGTTTGTCGGAGAGGCGCTCCGCAACAATCTTATTAATCAGCAACGGATTCTGCTTCAGGATGGCGCCTTCTTTCTGCATGCGCTCGGCATCGGCCGATGCGGTTACTCGAATGCGGTCGGCCTCGGCGTCGGCCAGCAGCTTGCGCCGTTCGCTTTCGGCTTTGCTATCGATGACTTTGGCCTCCGCCTGTGCCTCGGCATTCTGCACTGTGGCTTCCTTGCGGGCCTCGGCCTCCAGCTTGGATTGCTCAATTTGCTTCTGCTTCAGCGGCAGGGTGTACTGCATGGCGTCGGCTTCGCCCTTGGCCTGCAAGACGTGTACTTGGGCCTCTCCCTCGGCTTGTTTGACCTGTTGCGCCTTGGTGGCTTCGGCTTCCAGTTCGGAGATTCGCACCTGCTTCTGCTGGATCTCGGTCTGTACCCCCATCTGATCGTTCTCTTGCTCTTTGAGCAGCAGGTTTTCCAGACCTTTGGCATACTCCGGAGGCAATTGGATGTCGCGCAGCATCACTTCTTTGACGACAATGCCGTCGCTTGCCAGTTTCTGAGTGATGACTGCGGCGGCGCGCTGGCGGACTTCTTCGCGCTTGACCGCAAACACTTCGCGCACGGTGTAGCTGGGGACCAGTTCACGCCAGGCGCTGGCCACCACCGCCGGCACGATTTCCTTTTCGATCGGTTGGGGCAGGTTGGCCTGAATGAAGTCGAGCCGCCGTGGATCGAGGCGGTAGCGGACAGTGATCGCCAAACCGAGTGTCAGACCTTCTTTGGCTTGCACGTTTAGCGGCTCCGATTTCCTGGCCATCGTATTCACGCCGACACCATCCTCTAACGCGCCGGTGGTAAACAGTTGATCACGGGTGTCGAACAAGGCTACGCTCTCGGCCAGCGGGGTGACGAAGTGAACGCCGGGATAAAGGGTGCCGGCCAGAGTGCCACTCGTCTGGCTCACGCGTACGCCGGCCATGCCGGTGGGCACAACCACAATCCCCAGCGCCAGCAGAATGGGTCCCCACGCCAGCAGGGCAAACGCCAAGGCTGCCCGCCAACGAATCTGAGACTCCGGCGGTAGTTGCTCAGTTTCGCCCGCTTCGATCGCCAACCGGCGGCGGGTTTGCAGATACAGGTCGTGAATGAGAATTCCTGCGGCTAGCGCAATCATTCCGATACCGCCCCAGGTGAGCAAATATTTCAAGAACAACATACTGCCTCCTTTCGTGGGTTACGCAGCCGGTTCATTCCTGCCGGGCTGCTTGCCTCGCCTTGACCGGTACTGCCTGACGGATAAAGAACAGGCGAAACACTTTCCCGAAAATCAATTCCTCCACCAGGATTGCGATTACCAGAGAGAAAACCATTCCTCCGGTTACTGCGATGGCTGTGATGACCAGTTGCATATGAGGCCTCCGATAAGCACTTGCACCAGACAGATGGCAGGAGAGGGACCAAATGGCCGGTTCATGAAAGGAATGGGGTTAGCTGGAAGAAGCTGCCCAGAGATCGTGTGTCGCCGCCCACGGTTGTGTTCGATCAGCCACGATCTCGCTCGCCGGCGACCCTGAGCACCCATGTAAGATAGAGCTTCGCCATGCCGGGCAAGCTCTCCCATTACGACCGCAAGGGACAGGCCAGAATGGTGGACGTTTCCGTCAAAGCGGCGAGCAAGCGAGAAGCGGAGGCCAGCGGATTTGTGGTGCTAAAACCGGCCGTCTTGAAAGCACTGCCTAAGAATCCGAAGGGTGATCCGCTGGAGGTAGCGCGGCTGGCCGGCATCATGGCGGCGAAGCGGACGGCGGAGCTGATTCCCATGTGCCATCCATTGCCCCTCTCCCACATTGATGTGACTATGCGGCTGTGCGAGAATGGCGTCGCCATCACGTCACAGGTTACGACCACCGCCGCCACCGGGGTAGAGATGGAAGCCCTGACGGCCGTCAGCGTGGCCGCGCTTACGGTCTACGATATGTGCAAGGCGCTGGATAAAGGCATAGAGATTCGCAGCATCGTGCTCGAACGCAAGACCGGCGGAAAGAGTGGCGATTACGTGCGCGCCCGGAAGAAAAAGTAACTCGCTCCATGGCCAACAACGTCAAAGTCCTGCTGGTGGACGACAACCCGATGATCCTGCAGATGCTTCGGGGGGCGTTGGCACCGCTGGCCACCGTGACCACGGCCACTGACGCCGCCGACGCCATGCTGAAAGCCGTGGATGACCCCCCGGACTTGCTGGTCTGCGACTACCGCATGCCGGGTATGGATGGGCGCCAGCTGGTGGAGCGGTTGAAAGGCCGGCCGCGCACCGCCGGAGCGTCCGTGATCATGCTGGCCGCCAAGTCTGACATCACCGAGAAGCTGAGCGCGCAAGATCACTTGGTGGATGACTTCGTCGAAAAGCCCTTTTTCCTGAAAGATGCCACCCAGCGGATTAAGCGCGTAATCGACAAAATCGCCTTGGAGAAGATGGCCAAAACCGCTCCTTCGGATGGCGTACTCCGGGGCAGCCTGTTGCAGATGAATGTGATCGATCTGGTGCAGTCGCTGGAGATGGGCCGCAAGAGCTGTGCCCTGATCCTGACTAATAAAGATGACCGATGTGAGATGTACTTCGCGGAAGGCCAGGTTACCCATTCCGAATACGGTTCCGTGACCGGGGACGCGGCGGTTTTCAAAGTGCTGCGCTGGACCGAAGGCAACTTTGAGCTCAACTTTGAGGGCAAGACCTCCAAAAAGTCCACCACCCTGAACACCCAAGGTCTGCTCATGGAGGGACTACGTTTGCTCGATGAAGCCCAGCGGGACGCCGGCAAGAGTGGGGAGGAAGAAGAAGATGTCCTCCTCGACTCCTGAAACGGGTCCGGAAGCGTGGACCGCGGCGGTTGTTACAGTCAGCGATTCCTGTGCGCGCGGCGAGCGGATCGATCTCTCGGGGCCGGCGGTTGCGGAGGCGCTCCGGAAGCGGAAATTCTCCATCGTAGGCACGGAAATCGTCCCCGACGTGCAACCCGCCATTCAAAAAGCAATCCTCTACTGGACAGCAGAGGCGCGACTGGTAGTCACCACCGGCGGAACCGGGATCGCCGAGCGTGACGTCACGCCGGAAGCGACTCGCGACGTGTGTGAACGCCTGCTGGAGGGGGTTGCCGAGCGCATGCGTTCCGAAGGCGCGAGGAAAACTCCGTTTGCGGCGCTTAGCCGTGGTGTTTGTGGAGTACGCGGAAAGACACTCATTCTGAATCTTCCGGGAAGTCCGGCTGGCGCGGTCGAGTCACTGGAGTCCGTGATCGAGCTGCTGCCTCATGCGTTGCAACTGCTGAGTGGAGACACAAGGCACGGCTGAGTGTGGGGCGGACACTCCTGTCGGCCGGCTTTGACTTTGCTGCAGTATTGTTCTCCCCGGAGGAAGGCATCGGGCAGGCCCGTTCCGGTGATGGATGCCAGACAGACCGCTTGCTAATCGACAAGGATCAACGTCGAAAGCGGCGGACAAGAGTGTCCGCCCCACACGTTCTCGGGAGACTCGGGGCCTCCACTTTCGCGTACACTCTTAGTCTCACGTTTGAAGACGATCAAACACATTCTCACGCGCTATACCGCCTTCCTGTGGGCGTTGCTGAAGCCGCTGGGCGTATGGGGCGTTCTGGTGGTGGCCGCACTGGACGGGGGATTTGTCGGACTGCCAATGGATGCGGTGGTCGCCGGATATGTCTACCAGGACCGCGGACGATTCCTCTGGTATGTGGTCATGGCGTCGCTGGGATCGGCGCTGGGCAGCATTGTCATCTATGTGATCGGCTACATCGGCGGAGAGGAGTTTCTCCGCAAGCGCATTTCGGCGGAGCGCTTCGAGAAGATTCACCGTGCTTTCGATAAGCACCCCTTCTGGGCACTGATGTTCCCGGCAATGCTTCCGCCGCCGACTCCGTTCAAGCTCTTCGTCCTGGCGGCCGCCATCTCGGAGATGAGCTTCCTCCGCTTCCTGCTGGCGGTTTTTTCCGGCCGCATGGTGCGCTTTCTAGTGCTGGCTTTGCTGACCCTGAAGTTTGGGCCCGACGTAGTGCGCTTGTCGGGAATGTTTTTCCGGGAACACTACTACGTGGTGATTACTTTGGCGGCGGCCGCATTGGTGGCTTGGCTGATGCATCGACGGGTGGCTAAAGCCAATTAGCACCGTTTGTGAATTGTCGTCCCGAGCGTAGGGAGAGATTTGCAGTTTGCCGGATGGCGAGTACTGCAGATTCCTCGTCGCGATCGCTCCTCCGAATGACAACTAGATAAGAGTCGCCAACGAGAGGAGTTAAGCGGGGGCGATATGGTCTCTCTTGCCGAATCCCTCACTCATCGCCCGCAAGAAAAGAGGAGTGGCGAACATCGCGCCGGTGAACAGCAAATCCCCTTCCAGCGCGTGGCGGAAGAACGGCAAGGCTGCCGTGTAAGACATCAAAACGCCGGTCATGTTCTTCGGATAAATATCGAGCGTCGCCCAGGCGGCGAGATTGGTCACGAGATAGAAGGAAACCGAACCGGCCAGAGCCGCACCCAGGGCGGGGAGGATTTTGTTGGCAGGAAGCCTCGTTCCCAGCCAAAGCACTCCCGCGTACCACGCGAAGGTCACCAGATAATCCCAGGAAAACGGGAACCCGTAAACCAGTTTGGTCAACACAACATCCGAGGCGCCGAGCAGAACGAATGGCACCCAGAGCTGACGGCGCGGTCCGCGAGCGCCAAAAAACAGGAGCGATCCGGTCACCGGAGTAAACATCCAGGGATGGGGCATGAAGCGAACCGCCACAGCGAGAATTACAAATATGTAGGCCAGCATGGATACCTCGTAGCATTGATTGTGGCCTGCGCGGGCTACGGCGTCAAGCCGGGGCAGAAACCTGTTGGGAAAAACCAGATCAGATTAGTGCTCCAGAATCCAATGCCGTACCTGATCCAGGATCTCCGGAGTTTGCGGGTCCCAGAGAGTGGTGTGCCGGACCTCGGGATAGACCTGAAAACGAATGTCGGGCGACGCGGAGAGCCGCTCGAACGTTTCGCAATCCTGCTGGCTCACAACGTTGTCCTTGCCGCCTTTGATCATCAGGATGGGAAGCTGCAGGCGCGGAGCGATCTCGCGTTTCCAGTTCCAGATCAAGCGCTGAATATCGAGGATGTAGCCGAAACTGACTTTGGTGTATGCCAGCGAGTCGGCGGCGCGGGCCATGGCAAAATCGCTATCCCCTGTACTTTCCCACAGCCGCTCGCCTACCAGATCGATCACCGGTCTGCGATGCGCGAAAAATAAATAGGGCATCTCTCGCAGGCTCTGCAGCCGGAAGAGCTGGTCTTTATCCACATAGAAAGCGGGGGCCAGCAGAACCAGTCCGGCCAGGGAATCGCCGTCATGCCGGGCATAATTGAGGGCGTAGTTGCAGCCCATGCTGTCGCCCAGCAGAAAGACGTTGGCCTTGGGCCGTTGCTTCTTGATCGAGTGCACCATGCAGGTGACATCGGCGGCCACCTGCGCTGCGGTGCCGATATATCCGCGGCGGCCGCAGGAAAGTCCGTGGCCGCGTGCGTCCAGGGCATAGACATCGATGCCGCGGTGATTCAGAGCCTCGGCGATCACTTTGTAGGGGCCGCTATGGTAGCCGATACCGTGCAGCACAAGCGCTACGTGACCGCTCCACGCCTCCGTGGCCGGCCAGTAGCGATAAAAAAGGCAGGTCCCATCGGCGGAGGCGAGGGTACCGTGCTGGTCGCCGATGGGCTGACCAAGCCGGTGGGCATCATCGGGACAGTGAACTTGAGGCGGCATTGCCGCCGATAATTGCGCAGAACTGACCATGAAATGAATGGTGACTGAAACCGCAAAGCAGTCTTGGGGCTCTAGGTTTATAGCATGCCGCGAGCCTTCTGCGCCATGGCAAGGTCGGTTCGGCGCAAACTACGGTCATCTGCAGCGGAAGCGATCCGCAAGCGGCCGTCGTCCGGTCGAGTCACCTTTGCTTCTGAGGAATGCCCGCCGGTGGCTGCCTTCCGCCTATGCGATACTTTGAGCAGATGCTCTCCGCTGACCCAAAATCGGTGAAAGTGAACCTGACCACCGGCACCGGCGTGGACATCGAGTGGAAGGACGGTCATAAGTCCCACTACGCTTTTCCCTTTCTGCGCGATGCCTGCCCCTGCGCCCTATGCGATGAAGAGCGGGGCAAGACCCACCGCCAGCCCGGCGAGACGCCGAAACCGGCGCCCGGAGCTCTGCCCATGTTCAAAGCCGCAGCGAGACCAACGTCAGCCGATGCCGTCGGCAAGTACGCTATCAAGTTCCACTGGAACGATGGGCACGAGTTAGGTATATATTCCTGGCAGTTTCTGCGGGATTGGTGCCCGTGCGAGGAGTGCAAACCGGCGAAGCAGTGACGGATGCTTCGTGGATGAAAATGCAGTGGCCCCGATCCCTCGGGGCCACGATTCTTGGGCACATACAGCACCCTGCGACTCTTTACAGTATAGGCGGGCAGATTTTTCAGTCAAGTTACTTTTGTAGGGAAGCTATCCCTGCTTTCGCTCCCCACAGAACCCGCGCTCAAGCTCCGAGCGTGGACCCGGCGGGATTCGAACCCACATCTGCGACCGTCGCAGGGTGCCGTGTTCCCATTACACTACCGGCCCGCAAGGAGTCTACCCCGGCAGTTAAGTTCGGATATGTTCACCCGTCACACAGCTCCCGTCGCCCTCCCGGGATGGGAAAATGTTGTGCGCACCCCAACATTTCGACTTGGGGCGATAATCCCGGTGTGTAGATCACGAGCGAATATCGTCTTTCCTATAAAATCAAAGTGTAAGGTTTGTTTCAGTCGGAATCCTTAGCTTTGTCCTTCTTAGATCAACTCAACCCGCAACAGCGTGAGGCCGTCGAAACCACCACCGGACCCTTGCTGATTCTGGCTGGCGCCGGCAGCGGCAAGACCCGCGTCATCACCTACCGGATTGCCCATCTGATTGAGAATCTTGGCGTGATGCCGGAGTCCATTCTGGCGATGACGTTTACCAACAAAGCGGCTTCCGAGATGGTTGAGCGTGTGGACAAACTGGTTGGCGGATTGTCGATCGCGAAACCGGTCATCTCGACGTTCCATTCTTTTTGTGTGCGCGTGCTGCGCCGGGATATTGAAGCACTCCGCATTCCTTCGGCGGTGCCCGGCAATCCGCCCATTGGCCTCAGCAAACAGTTCGTGATTTACGACGAGGCCGACCAGCAGCAACTGGTCAAATCCGTCATGCGGCGGCTGGGGATCGACGACAAGCAGACCACGCCGCGCTCCGTGCTGGCCCACATCTCCTGGGCGAAGAACCACATGCTCGATCCCCAGGAGTTCTACCTGCAATCGTCTGATCCCAAGACCGAGCGGGTGGCGCAGATTTACGCCGAGTACAAGAAAGAACTCGCCAAGGCGAATGCCCTCGACTTCGACGATTTGTTGCTCGAAGCCGTGCGTCTGCTGAAGGCAGTGCCTGAGGTCCGCGAATATTACAACCGGCGTTTTCACTATGTGATGGTCGACGAATATCAGGACACCAACCGCCCGCAATACGAACTGATGCGGCTGCTGGCGGGAACCCGGCACAACATTTGCGCGGTGGGCGACGAGGACCAGTCGATTTATTCCTGGCGGGGCGCCGATATCCGCAACATCCTGGAGTTTGAAGCGGACTTTCCCGAGGCCAAGATCGTCCGCCTGGAGCAGAACTACCGCTCCACGCAGAATATTCTGCAGGCGGCGTCGGCAGTAGTCTCGAACAACCTCAAGCGCAAGGGCAAGAATCTTTGGACCTCCAGACAGGGCGGGACCAAGATCGGTTACTACGAAGCCCCAGACGGAGAGAACGAAGCATTGTTCGCCGCCGACTACATTTCCAAGTATCTCCGTGAAACTGTGGAGCGCGGCGAGAATGCTCGCGCCGCCGTGCTCTACCGAACCAACTCTCAGTCGCGGCTGTTCGAAGAAGCCCTGCGGCGTTACCAGCTGAAATATCACGTGGTGGGCGGATTCTCGTTCTATGAGCGCGCCGAAATCAAAGACCTGATTTCCTATCTGAAAGTCATCCACAACGTGGACGATTCCATTGCGCTCCTGCGCGTGATCAATACTCCGGTGCGCGGGATCGGCTGGACGACCATGGAGACTGTGGAGCAGATCGCGCTCGAAACCGGAAGTTCTTTGTGGGGCGCGATCAGCGAATCGGTCCGGCGCCAACTGCTGCCGCAGCGGGCGCTGGCGGCGCTGAAGAGTTTCCGCAATTTGATTGAAGACGGCCGCGCCATGCTGGCGGGAACTTATGCCGACAGGTTACCGCAAAGTGCACAAGCGGCGGTGGAAGCCCCGCAGAGCCTGGAGGATACGGAAGCCAGCGATGACACCGACTTCGATCCCGACAACTTCAGCCTGGATTTTGGAGCCTCCGATAACGGTCATGGCGCCGAGTCTCCATCTCGAGAAGATTCGCCGGAGGCCTTGCCGGTCCCTGCCGCTACGGAACCCTTCCGCACTCCCGGGGCCCCGGCCAACGCGGCCGAAATCCTGAAGTTTCTGATTGACCGCACCGGCTACATCAAGCTGCTCGAGGAAGAAGACACGCCGGAAGCTTATTCGCGGATCGAAAACCTGCACGAACTGGTGAACGCCGCTATGGATTCGCGCGATCGTGGGGAGACGCTGGATCAGTTTCTCGACCATGCCGCGCTGGTCAGCGACGCCGATGCGTACGACGAGCGCGCGCAGATCACACTCATGACTCTGCACGCGGCCAAAGGTCTCGAATTTTCTCTGGTATTTCTGGCGGGATTGGAGGAGGGTTTGTTCCCGCACTCGCGGACCTTCCTGCAACCCGACGATATCGAGGAAGAGCGGCGGCTATGCTACGTCGGCATGACGCGGGCGATGGATACGCTGATCCTGAGCCGGGCGGTGTATCGACGGCGATATGGGACAGACTTGCCCGAGGCCAGCGTGCCATCGCGGTTCTTGGAGGAAGTTCCGGCGGCGCTGGTGGAGGAACTGGGCGTATCTCGCCGGCAGGCTGCTTCGCGGACAAGAGTGTCCGCGCCACCCGGGCAGGCTCACTATGCTTACGAAGACGAAGATCAGAGTGCCAGCTGGACTGGGCGAAACAAACAAACACCAGCGCCTGCTTACTCCGGACGTACCTACAATTCGATTGAGAATATCGCGGAGTTCTTTGCTTCGCGGGGCAAGAAGTTCAGCGTCGCCAAGTTGCCGGTCGAGGAGCCGAAGGGCAAGAAGGGTTTCCGGCCAGGACAGAAGGTCCGGCATCCAAAATACGGAGAGGGCACGGTCTACCAGCGAGAAGGAGAGGGTGACGAGGCCAAAATTACGGTACAATTCCCTCGCTTCGGTTTGAAGAAGCTGGTAGAAAAGTACGCTCAGCTGGAACGGGCGTAAGCTGGCAAGGACCACGTGGGGCCCCGCGGCTGTCCAGCGGAGCGAAGCTCCGCAGAGCGTCGGCCGAGCAAGAAGTTCGGCAGTTACTGAATTCCAGCCCCGAAGGGGCAGCAGAATTTAGCCCAGCGCGTAAGCGCTGGGTAAAGCAGCCTGGGCACAAACGCGCCGAAGGCGCAACATAATTTAAGGAGAATCCAACAGCATTCATGGCGAATACCAAGAGTTTGAGCAAAGAGGAACGAAAGAAGTCGAAGCGGGCAGCCCGCAAAAAGAAGACCGTGGAAACGCCCTTGAAGCCGCGCGAATACGCTCGCGGCTCCCAGAAGCGCAAAGTCAAGAAGCTGGTGCGCGGGCAGGCTAAGCGGTAAGGCCGGCGCAGCACTTGGCACTCTGGCGATTAGCACCACGGCTGGTGCCAAGTGCGGCCACAATCAACAAGAGGCCATTTGGCAGAGACACCGATCACTAACCATACGACGGAGACCATCCGCACGTCGGACATGCAAGTTTTCTGCTGCAAGTCCATCGACAAGCTGATCTCCGATTCGGAGGAGCCCGACCGGCGCCTGAAGAAGACCCTGGGCCCGGTCTCGCTCACCGCGCTGGGCATCGGAGCTGTGATCGGTTCCGGGATTTTTACCGTCATCGGAACGGCCATCGGTGGGCAAAAGTTCGATACCTCGTCCATCCTGAACGCCCCACTGCTGGATTATCTGATCACTCACCATGCCTCCCTCGGCCGTCCCGGCGCGGGTCCGGCTTTGGCCCTGTCACTGGTTCTGGTGGCAATCGTCTGCGCTTTCACCGGGCTTTGTTACGCGGAGCTGGCCTCGATGATCCCGATCGCCGGCAGCGCGTACACCTACACCTATGCCACCATGGGCGAGCTGATCGCCTGGATCATCGGCTGGGATCTGATCCTGGAGTACGCCGTCAGCAACATGGCCGTGAGCGTGGGTTTCGCCGCCCACATGGTAGACATGTTCGACTGGTTCGGCTGGCATCCTGCGTTGAGGTGGATCTCGCCGGCTTATCTGCCCGGCGGCCTTACGGACCTCAACGGCAACGTGCTTTACACCCCTGGCTTGCACTTCGGCTTCAACTTGCCGGCGTTTCTTATTGTTATGTTTCTGACCGTGATCCTGGTGCGCGGCATCCGCGAATCGGCCGAAGCCAATAACATCATGGTCATTCTGAAGATTGCGGCCATTCTCGCCTTCGTTTTTGTGGGGGCACAGTATGTGCATCCCGGCAACTGGCATCCCTTCGCTCCGCAAGGCTGGTCGGGAATTTTGACGGGCGGCTCCATCATTTTCTTTACCTATATAGGATTTGACTCCGTTTCCACGGCCGCGGAGGAGTCCCGCAATCCGCAACGTGACATGCCTATCGGGATCATCGCTACCCTGGTGGTGTGCACGGTGCTCTATATCGGCGTTGCCGTTGTGCTGACCGGAATTGTGCCCTGGCAGTCGGTGCGAGATGACGCTGCCCCCGTGGTCAATGCCCTCAAGCTGCTGACCGTCAGGACCGGCTCGCACACCCTGAACTGGGTGCATCTGGGTGTGCTGTTCGGGGCCATGATGGGCATGATTTCATCCTTGCTGGTATTTCAGCTGGGGCAGGCGCGGGTGTGGTTTTCCATGTCACGGGATGGCCTGCTGCCCAGGCTTTTCGGACGCGTGCATCCCCGCTTTCGAACCCCTGCGACCGCAACCTGGATCGCGGGTTTTCTGGTGGGCGTACCGGCGGGATTTCTCGATATCGGAACTCTCTCGGATCTCTCCAACATCGGAACTCTGTTCGCCTTCGTGCTGGTTTCCGTTGGAGTGATTATTCTGCGCTACCGCGACCCCGGCCGGCATCGCGGCTTCCGGGCTCCGGGCGGGCTCATCGCTCCCGTGCTAAGCGTATTCTTTTGCGTGCTGCTCATGTCTGGCTTGCCCATCCTGACCTGGCTGCGGTTCTTTGCCTGGCTGGCCATCGGGTTGACGGTTTATTGCCTCTACAGCCGCCACCACAGCGAGTTCACTGTGAAGGGATAGGTGTGAACAAGGCTCAAATCCCCCGGCTAAGCCATTTCATCACCTCTCTTCCCAAGGCTGAGTTGCATCTGCATCTCGAAGGTTCGATCGATCCTCCGACTCTGCTTGAGCTAAGAAAACTGCATGACAAGCCGGGCACACTCGACGAGTTGCAGGAACTCTACCGCTACGCCGACTTCACTAGCTTTCTCATGGCGTTCAAGACGGTCACAGAGGATTTGCAGACTGCGGCGGACTACGAACTCATCACCTACCGGCTGATGGAAAAGCTCAAAGCGGAGCACGTGCTGCACGCGGAAGTGTACGTTTCCGTCGGCGTGTGCCTGTGGCGCAAGCAGGATTTCACAGCCATCTTCGAGGGCCTGGAGCGCGGCCGGATTCGCGGCGAGCGGGATTTCGGAATCTCCCTGCTTTGGATTTTCGACGCGGTGCGCCAGTTCGGCGCGGAGAAGGCAAAGCAGGTGGCAGAGATGGCGGTGCATCACCAGGGTTCGAGCGTGGTTGGCTTCAGCATTGGAGGGGATGAGCGGCAGGCGGCTCCGGAGGTATTCCGTGACGTCTACGCCTATGCCGCAGACCACGGACTCCGCTTGACTGCACACGCCGGGGAGAGCGCCGGCCCGGGATCCGTTTGGGGCGCGCTGAATATTCGCGCTGAGCGCATTGGACATGGCTTGACCGCAGCTCAAGACCCGGAATTGGTGGAAGAGCTATCCACTCGCCAGGTTCCGGTGGAGATCTGCCTGACCAGCAACCTGCGCACGGGAGTTTGCGCGTCGCTGGCGGAGCATCCACTGCGCAACTACTTCGACCAGGGTGTCATGGTGACGCTCAACACTGACGATCCGGCGATGTTTGGGACATCTTTGAACCGGGAGTATCAACTGGCGCAGAACACATTCAGCTTTACCGACGAGCATCTGCGTGAATTGGCGCGGAATTCGTTCGAGGCCTCCTTCCTGCCCGCCGAGAAGAAGCTGGGCTTCCTGGATTTGTTTGATTCCGCTGCTGCGCGGTCCTAGGTTGCTCCGCCCGGACGTGCTCATGTTCCGTGGCGGCTAAACCATTCCACCCCGGTTGCGTCAAAATCACGATGAGAGCATTGCTGCTGTCGCTGATTCTGGGGTTCGCGGCTCTTTCCGCCGCGCAGACCAAACCCGCTCCGTCACAACTGACGATTGAACATGCGAACGTCGTGGACACGCGGCACGGCACGGTCTTACGGAATCAAACCGTGGTGGTGCAGAACGGCGTGATTCAGGCGTTGTCGCCGGATGGGGTACTCGCTGATAAAGGCACGGTGATCGACGCCACCGGCAAATACCTGATTCCGGGGCTCTGGGATATGCACGTGCACAGTGCGTTGACCCCGGTTTGGGACGAGCGGGTGATCTATTCCCTCTACATTGCGAACGGCGTGACCGGAATCCGCGATATGGGTGGCGATCCCGGTCTGCTGGAACAGCGGCGGGGCCGAATCGTCCGCGGAGAATTGCTGGGGCCGCACATGATCATGGCCGGGCCTTTTCTTGCCGGCGGCAAAAGTAACAGTGAAACCATCGCCATCAATACTCCGGAGGAAGCCCGGCAGGCGGTCGATACGCTCAAGCAGAGGGGCGTGGATTTCGTGAAGATTCTGACCAACATCCCGCGCGACTCCTATTTCGCTGTGGCGGAGGAATCAGCGAAGCAGAACCTGCATTTTGTGGGGCATGTGCCCACGGCAGTGAGCGTCGCCGAAGCGTCTGCGGCCGGCCAACATAGCATTGAGCATTTGACTGGAGTTTCGCTCGCCTGCTCCTCCAAGGAGAATACGATTCGCCAGCAAATGCTCGAAGCGCGAACCAAGCGGGATTACGCGGCGCTCATCCCCCTCGGGCAGCAGGTTCTGGATACCTACGACGGCGACAAGGCACAACGCTTGTTCGCGCTGTTGAAGAAGAACGCGACCTGGCAGGTGCCAACCCTGGTTTGGACCCAGGCGAATTCGACTGTGGATGAGGCGGAAAAACTGCATGCCGACTCGCGCCTCCAGTACGTCCCGGCGAAGATAAAATCCGCATGGGATCCGAAGAAAACGCTGCAGCAAACTTCCGCCGAGGAGCTGAAGCTGGCCAAAGCGGAGTTGGTCCGCGATGTGGAACTGGTCAAATCCATGCATACCGACGGCGTTTCTTTCATGGCAGGCAGCGACGGCCCCGATCCGTTTGTTTTCCCAGGATTCAGCCTGCACGATGAATTGGAGTGGCTGGTCAAGGCGGGATTCACGCCGGCTGAGGCGCTCCAGGCGGCGACTTTGGAACCTGCGACTTTTATGGACAAGCTCGATCGTTACGGGGTAGTGGAACCGGGTCACGAAGCAGACATGGTTTTGCTGGAAGCAAATCCGCTGGAGGAAATTCGCAATACGCGGAGGATTTCGGCAGTGATTCTGGGCGGCAAGTACTATGGCCGGGCAGAGCTGGACAGGATTCTGGCTCAGGTGCAGGACCTGGCGAAGACCCAGTAGACTGATGGACTAAGTATGCCGCAACACATTGGCATTGTCGCTTGCAGCACCGAAGGCGCTGCGCTTTGCTACCGGACCATCAATCTGGAAGGGACGCAGATCATGGGGCGCCACGACCACCCCGAGGTCTCGATGCACACGTATTCTCTTGCCAGATATATGGATTGCGTCTATGCCAATGACTGGGCGGGCGTGGCGGAACTGATGCTGTCCTCCGCCGAGAAGCTGGCCAAGGCAGGGGCCGATTTCTTGATTTGCCCGGATAACACCATCCATCAAGCCTTTGATCTGGTGGCGCATCGTTCGCCCCGTCCGTGGTTGCATATCGCCCAGGAGGTTGCGAATGAGGCCCAACGACAGCGGTACAAGCGGCTTGGCGTGCTGGGCACGCGCTATCTGATGGAAGGCCCGGTTTATTCCGAGAAGTTGAATGCCATGGGGCTGGAATACCGGATTCCCGAGATGGCTCAGCGCGAGAAGATCAACCAGATCATCATGGATGAACTGGTGAATGGCGAGTTCACGGCTCCTTCTCTGTCGTACTTCGTGGGCGTAATTCGCGCCCTGGCCGACGAGGGCTGCGAGGCAGTAGTTCTGGGATGCACCGAGATCCCGTTACTGGTGACACCGGGGTCATCGCCGCTGCCAACGCTAGATTCGACGCGGCTGCTGGCGCGAGCAGCGGTGAAAAAAGCCGTCGGGAGTTAAACGATACATCGAGGACGGACGTCTCCCGCCTCCGCGGAGCAAAGCCCGGCAAGAAGCTTTCTGTGCACTAAATCGGGGATGCTTCAGAAACTACAATTCCGTCGCTTGCCAGGAGGGTTCGCAGTTTGCCGCCTGCCGCCAGACGCCGCGGTCCCAGTGTGGGCTGACGGAACATTCACCTCGATCACCCGAACGACGAACGAACTCTCGATCGTGTGCCCACTGGAACAGGTGCCCGCGGACCACAAACCGGACATCCGCTGGTGCTGCTTCCAGCTCGCCGGACCGTTTGCCTTTTCACAGGTCGGAATCCTGGCGTCCCTCATCGATCCCCTGGCCGCGAGCGGCATCCCGATCTTCGCCATCTCCACCTACGACACCGATTATGTCCTGGTTGGCGAAGAGTTCGCCGAAAGGGCTGTCGAATGTTTGAAGGCGGCAGGCCACCAATTGATCTAGCAAGCCGAGGGAAAACTCAGGTGGGGCGGACACTCTTGTCCGCCGCCGTTGCTCTTGGTGTGGTTTATCGACCATGCGGATTCAGAACGGCTACTCTTCATGGCTCGAATGGCTGAGTGCATGGACAACTCCAGGGCAAGGTCAAAGGCGGCGGACAAGAGTGTCCGCCCTACACTCATCCCGAAGAGGCCGATGCCTTGCCCGTTCAAACGCCAGCGCCGAGGTTTATTTCGCTGCCCGCGTAGATTGCCACTCGACCGTCAAAGTACACCGCACGCTGCTCAGAGGCGATCCTTGGCAACCGGGTGTGATTTAATAGATACATTCCATGCCATCTGCCCGCACAATTCTGCGCCGCCGTGTGAAGGCGTTTTATCGCAATCTCCGCGGAGCCAGCATGGTCGCCCGTGGATTTCTAAACACCGAGCATCCGCTGCTCGCACACATCATCCCGGTGCGGCGCTGCAATTTGTCGTGCACCTACTGCAACGAGTACGACGATTTCTCCAAACCGGTTGGGACGGAAGAGATGTTTCGGCGGGTAGACAAACTAGCCGCCCTGGGTACCTCGGTGATCACGATCAGCGGAGGAGAGCCGCTGCTGCATCCTGAACTGGATGACGTAATTCGCCGCATTCGCAAGAATGGCATGATCGCGGGACTGATCACCAACGGTTACTTCCTGGTGCCGGAGCGCATTCAGCGACTGAACCAGGCTGGTTTGGAGTGGCTGCAGATCTCCATCGACAACGTCACCCCGGACGAAGTTTCGAAGAAGAGTCTGAAAGTCCTCGACAAGAAACTCGAGAACCTTGCCGAGCACGCTGATTTTCACGTGAATATCAACTCGGTCGTAGGCGGCGGCGTGAGCAATCCCCTGGACGCGCTGGTCATCGGGAAGCGGGCGCTGGAGTTGGGCTTCAGCTCCACGGTCGGGATCATCCACGATGGTGAGGGGCAGCTGCAGCCATTGGGTGACGAAGAGCGCCGCGTCTACCACGAGATGAAGGCGATGGAAAAACGCAGCTTCACACGCATCAATGCCTTCCAGGACAACATTGCTCAGGGCCGGCCCAACCAGTGGCGTTGCCGCGCCGGATCACGTTATTTATATATCTGCGAGGACGGGCTGGTGCACTACTGCTCGCAACAGCGTGGTTATCCCGCCATCCCGCTGGAGAAATACACGGCACACGACCTGCGCCGCGAGTACCTGACGGAGAAGTCCTGCGCACCCCATTGCACCGTCTCGTGCGTGCACCAGGTTTCGATTTTCGACTCCTGGCGCGCACCACAACAACCCTCCCCGGCTTCACTGGCTGGTAATCTCGTCCAACTCAAGTAACAGGTCTCCGAAGTGTTGCTCAAGAAAACGCTGCGCCTAATCCCGAACTGATCAATTTGTACACCAGGTAGCTGCCGGCAACGATGCCAATTGCGGTCGTCCGTTTCACCTTGCTGTTGCCGGCGAAGCCGATTCCGGTAAGCACGATCGTCCAGATCAGGAACACATCCAGCGCCGAGGCCATTCCATAAAGGAATTTGTTGCCGGTTGGATCCATGAAATAGGCGGGATTGGTCGCCACCGGATTGCGGATGTTGAAGCCCGCTGGATCCACCCCGGCGAAGAGAGAAATAATCCCGAGGAGGGCGCCGATAATTCCCGGCAGGCCGGCGTAAACGACGATCGCCAGCGCGGTCTTAAATTTGACGGCCGCGCCGGCCACAACGTTGAAAATACCCATCAGGACTCCCGCTATCAGGAGATACGAAATCAAGATGATCAGGGGCGTGGCGTAGCAGAAGTCGCGAGTGATTGCGGTCGTGATTTGGAGCTGCTTTGCCCGTTGATCCGCGGGCAGCTTTTCAATTTGCTCGGCGCGAGAGGAGCGCGACATTTCTGTCTTGCTGATCCGCTCGAATCCGATCTGGCGGTCGATCGCCACGAAAAACAGAATCGAGACCACCGAGACGAGAAGCCAGGGAGCCCACCAACTCGGGTTCCGGCGTAGATCGGTGAAAGTCTTGCTCGGGGCGATGAAGGTGTCGAAGATGCGCGCAGCTTCGGAAAGGGGAGCGGGTTGCGGGGCCGGGGGTACTGCTGTCGGCAAATTCGGTGCAGCGGCCATGGAAGCCTCCTCAGGGAAACTCTCGAGGCGGATTGTATTTCCGGGAGGGGCGCGGGACAAGTGCGTATCGGTGAATGACGGGAGGAATCGGCCAGTGACGGGTGTTCATCGACGAATCGATCACGCTAGCACGGCCGGCGTGGCCTCCAGCAGGCTCTTGGTGTATGGGTGCTGTGGGCGCTCCACAATCTGTGCGGTGGAACCACTCTCCACGATTTTTCCGCGGTACATGACCGCGATGCGAGTTGCCAGGTAACGCACAAGGGGCATGGAATGCGAGATGAACAGATAAGTCAGTTTGAAGTCGCGCTGCAATCGCGCCATCAAGTTCACGATTTGCGCGCCGACGCTGACGTCGAGCGCTGAGACCGGCTCATCGGCCACAATGAATTTTGGGCGCAAGGCCAGAGCGCGCGCGATACCAACACGCTGCCGTTGTCCTCCGCTGAATTCGTGGGGAAAGCGGCGCATCGCTGACTGGTCCAGACCGACTGCATTCAGCAATTCGGCGATGCGAGCGCGACGGGCTGAGGCGCTGATGCGCTCGTGGATGATCAGCGGCTCCGCCACCACATCTTCCACCCGCATGCGTGGATCGAGCGAGCCGAAAGGATCCTGGAAGATGATTTGCATATCCCGGCGCAGGCGGCGCACTTCGGCGTGATTGGCAGCCAGGAGATCGTGACCTTCGAAACGAAGCGATCCTGAAGTTGGCTCGATCAGCCGCAGGGCCAGGCGGCCCAACGTGCTCTTACCCGATCCCGATTCGCCGACCAGGCCCAGGGTCTCACCAGACTCGATGGCGAGCGAAACATCATCCACGGCACGAACTTCGCCTTTGGCACCGCCTCCAAACACGGATTCGCCGAGAGGAAAGACTTTGGTCAAATTGCGAATTTCGAGCAAGGACATGGATTTCAGTTCTCACTAACCGGTCGTCCCACCCGGAACAGTCAAAGATAGCCGATATCCCGCATTCTGGAATACAACATATGTAGGTTACCGGCTGACTAGCCTCCCGCGATCAACGGCACCGCCAGCATGGCCGCGACAATTCCCACGGCCTTCCAACGGGTGAAGTGCTCTCGCAAGATCAAGCGCGCCAGCAGCACGGTGACGGCGGGATAGAGCGATGTAAGGACAACCGCTGTATCCAGACGCCCGGTCTGGCTGGCTCGAACAAAGAGCGCCGTTCCCGTAACGTCTAGAAAACCGGCGAGCATTCCCCAGCGCGCGCCGGCTGGAGTGATCTCCCGAAAACTCCGCGTGAGGATCACGATTATGGCGGTGACGATTAGGCCTCCGGTACGGGTGAAGGTCGCCAGCCACAGCGCCGAGCCGTCTCCGGCTTCCCGCATGCCCAGGTAGAATCCCGCAAAACCAACTCCTGCCAGCGCGGCCAGGCCGATGCCTTCGGAGCCAGTGCCATCCTCGGTGCGGGAGATCAGCCAAATTCCGATCCCGGCCAGCAAGAAACCACAAATGCGGATCGTCCCGGGGAAACCTTCGGTGAAGATGCCGAAGGCGGTCGGAATCGCCGCGCCGAGAAGCGCCGCCACCGGAGCGGTCAGGCCCATCCGTCCGACGGCGAGCGCGCGATAGAAGATGGCCAGAGCGGTACCGCCGGAGGTTCCAGCCACCAACGCCCACAGCAGGCTGCGTTCAGACAAAAAGGGTGCGTGAGTGAGAGAAGCCAGTGTGAACATCAGGAGCAGGCCGCTGCCGTGGGCGATGGTGGTGACCAGAAACGCATTCCCGCGCTGGGCCGCGTATCCGCCGAGGAAGTCACTGGTCCCCCAGACAAACACCGCCGCCAGACTGAAGCTGGTGGAGACGAGTTCGGGCGAAAATGTCATCCAGGTTTTACGGAAAAGCTTGAGATTAACACGCGAGCGCGGAGGGCGGATTAAATCCTAGTTCACGGCTTGAGGAACTTCTTCGGCAAGCTGTTCCAGAACGCCGCGGAGATGATGCAAGACCTCGCCAGCCGCCGTAGCCTTCATGGAAAACTTCAGCATTCCGTCTGGGGTGAACTGCGTGCCTCGTTGGGAATTGACGAAACGCGCCAGCTTGGCGGGGTCAATGATGGCATTTTGTCGGAACTTAATGGTGACGAATTCGCGTTTGCGCTCGATGCCGGTCACGCCCACTCGCACCGCCAGCAGCTTGAGCGTGGCATACTCCAACAAATTGCGCACCGGGGCCGGCGGGTCGCCGTAACGATCCTGCAGCTCCGCCGCAACGTCGTTCAATTGGGATTCCGTCCCGATTCCCGCCACCCGCTTGTACATTCGCAGGCGCTGATTTTCTTCGCGAATGTATTCTGCCGGAATTCGAATATTGAGACCGAGGTTGAGTTGCGTCTCGGCTTCGTCCGGCGCCGCTTCGCCTTTCATCTCGCGGACGGCGCGGTCCAGCATCTGGGTATAGAGCTCGAAACCGATAGCTTCGATGTGTCCGCTCTGCTCTCCGCCCAGCAGGTTTCCCGCGCCGCGCAGTTCCAGATCGAGGGCGGCAATTTTAAAGCCGGCGCCCAGGTCGGAGAATTCTTTGAGCGCGGCCAGGCGGCGGCGGGCGATCGGAGTCAGTTCAACCTCCGCCGGAACCAGCAAATAGGCATACGCCCGCCGGTTCGACCTGCCTACACGGCCGCGCAGCTGGTACAACTCGGAGAGGCCAAGACGGTCGGCACGGTTGATGATGATGGTGTTGCAGAGCGGAATATCAAGGCCGTTTTCGATAATGGTGGTCGACACCAGAATATCGGCCTCGTGATGCATGAACTTCAGCATCACTTTCTCCAGCTCTCCTTCTGACATCTGCCCATGTCCGACGATGATTCGCGCCTGGGGAACAAATTCCTGGAGCTTGGCCGCGATCTCCCAGATGCTTTCCACACGATTGTGCACGAAGTAGACCTGGCCGCCGCGGTCGAGTTCCTGTTGCAGTGCGGACTGAATCAGTTTTGGATCCCAGGTCGCCACCACGGTCTGGATCGCCATGCGGTCTTTGGGAGGCGTCTCGATTATGCTCATGTCCCGCAGGCCAACCATCGACATGTGCAGGGTACGCGGGATGGGAGTCGCCGACATGGTGAGCACATCCACTTCCTTGCGCATCTGCTTGAGCCGTTCTTTGTGGCGCACTCCGAAGCGCTGTTCTTCGTCCACCACCAGGAGCCCAAGATCGGCGAACTTCACATCTTTGGAAAGTAGGCGGTGAGTGCCAATCAAAATATCGACCTTGCTGGCCTCGACTTTCTGCAGAATCCCTTTTTGCTGCCTGGCGGTTCGGAAGCGGCTGATCATTTCGACAGTGACGGGAAATGCGGCAAAGCGCTGCTTGAAAGTTTCGAAATGCTGGAAGGCGAGCACGGTGGTGGGCGCGAGTACAGCTACTTGCTTGTTGTCGTTCACCGCCTTGAATGCGGCCCGCATGGCGATTTCCGTCTTGCCATAACCGACATCGCCGCACAGCAGGCGGTCCATCGGCTGCGACGATTCCATGTCGCGCTTGACGTCGGTGATAGCGAGGTCCTGATCCTCGGTCTCCGTATATTCGAAAGTATCTTCGAACTCCCGCATCCACTGATTGTCGGGCGAGAACGCGTTCCCCTTGGCGGCACTGCGCTCGGCATACAATTTGAGGAGCTCGTCGGCCATGTCCTTCATGGCCTTGCGGACGCGCGCCTTGGTCTTGGCCCACGCGGCGGTTCCCAGATGGTTCAGCGCCGGCTTTGCCCCTTCCGACGAGCGATACTTCTGGATCAAGTCCAGCCGGGTTAAGGGAACGTATAAGCGCGCGCCTTCGGCGTACTCCAGCAGCATGAACTCGGCGTTTCCATCTCCCTGGTTGATTTCCTTCAGCCCCTGGTACTGGCCGATGCCATGCTCTACGTGGACCACATAGTCGCCAACCTGCAGATCGCGAAAGTCGGAGAGAAAGGCCGAGGTCTTGGACTTCTGGCGCTGGGGGCGGGAGACGACGGCCTCGGACTCTTCGAACAGATCACGAGCCCCGAAAATCGCCAGGTGCGCGTCGGGCAGAACCACGCCGTCCGGCACGTAGGCTTTGGCCAGCGTGGTGGTGAGGATTTCGCCGGCAAAATATGCGGTCTCGTCGGCGTAGCTTTCGCCGCCGCGGGTTCGGCTCCCCAAACGGAAGGAAAGGCTGTTTTCGCTGAAAAGATCGGCCAGGCGTTCGACCTCCCCAATGTTGGGAACGGCGATCAGCACCCGGTTCTGCTCGCCGATCTGTTTCTTCACTTCTTCCAGCAGAGCTGGAACCGAGCTGTGAAATCGTTGCGCGGGCTGGGTGTGAAAACTGGCGGAGTCCGCCTGTCCGGGACGCTCGATCTCAAGGTGCTCCACGTCCGCACCCGGAAGCGTGGCCAACTTGGTCCACCATTCCTCCGGAGGGATATACAGATCAGTCGGCCGCACCAGGTTGCCCACTTCGCTGCGCTCATGGGCATCTCCGATCCGTGCCCACACCCGCTCAAATTCGTTGCGGAGATTGTCAGGCTCATCCGCCAGAACGACAGCGCGCGGCAGCAGGTCAAAAACGGTGCGATCCGCACCCGCCAGCGGCGCGTAAAACTCCCAGCCGGGAAACACGGTGACGCCGGCGGATCGAACCGCCTGTTCCACGATTTCTTCCGCGCCGGTGATGCGCTTTCCCGACAAGCGGGCGTGAATGGCGCCCAGCAGTTCCTCGCTGACCGGAGTTTCCGTCAGCGGAAGAAGCAGAGCCTCATCGACGGGGTTCGACGAGCGCTGGGTTGCAGGGTCGAACTTGCGGATGGATTCGACTTCATCGCCGAAAAACTCAATGCGGAGAGGACGATCAGCCTCCGGAGAATATATGTCGAGAATACCGCCGCGCACGGCGTACTCTCCGGGCATTTCGACCACGTCGGTCGCAGTGTAGCCGACGGTGTTGAGATGCCTCAGTAGCGGGTCGATGTCGAGCGTCTCGCTTCGCCGCACCGCTCTCGCCAGGTCGGCGTAATACTCGCTTCCACGCAAACGCAAAGCCGTGGAGCCGATGGGCGAAACCAGAATCGACACAGCTCCGGTGGCAATCTTCCACAGCGCGACGGCCCTTTCTTCCTGGATCTCGGGATGAGGAGAAAGATTCTGGAAGGGCAGAACATCCCGGGTGGGCAAAGCAAAGATGGAGTCTGGCTCGGTCCCTCCGACTAGCTCATGAAACGCCTGCAGCACCGGAACCATATCTTCGGCCGTGTGGTTGTCAGGAACGACCACGATGAGCGGCCGGGAGGCAACTCGTTGCAAGAGAACCAGGACCAGCGCTTTGGCAGGAGGAAGAAGTCCAGATACACGAGTACGCCCCGTGCCCTCTCTCAGCTGGGAGGCAACACGCGCAAAGGCGGGCAACTTTTCCACGTCCGCGAAGAGATCGCGAACGAAGGGGAGAACCATGCTTCTTGATTTTAACAGGATTGTAGGGACCTTAGATTTGCGGCAGTAGATCACCTGCCCCGCCCCCGACCTCGAAGGCAACTGCCGAGCTTGCTCGGCCTGGACGGGCGAGGACGCCCGTCCCCACATGGCCTAGGACCTGCTAGCCTCGCAGTAGCGGCCTTGTCAGACACGTGGGTCCGCCGCCACCATTCACGCAAAGTTCTGAACCCGGGAAGGTGCGCACGTCGAAGCCAGCGGCTTGCAGTTTGGCGTTGGTCTTAGCGTTTTCCGCAATGGCGAGCAGGCGGTGGTTGCCCAATGACAGCACGTTGCAGGCCAGCGTCTCTCGTTCGGAATATTCAATTTCAATGAATTTGTAACCACGCGCTTTCAGCAGTTCGACAGTTTCGACCGCGAGCCAGGGCAAATCCACCAGGGCGGTGTGTTCATCAAGCAGGCTGATCAGCGACATCAGATGCAGGCAGGCCGAGGGGCCGGAGCCGTAGGGAAGCGGAGCCGAAAGCACCTCAATTCCTTTGGGGGTGAGCAACGCCCGGAGCTGCCGAATTCCTTCCGTATTGGTGCGATAGCCATTGCCGACCAGCAAAGTTTTCGCATCCAGCCACAGGATGTCGCCGCCCTCGGTGGTGCCGGGAGCAGTGATTTCGCCGAGCATCGGAACGCCACGGCTCTTGCAAAAAGAGCTGTGCCACTTCCCTTCCGGTACACGATTGGTTTTGCCGGGTCGCATCGCGATCAGCCCGAAGTCAGAGGGAAGCGAAGCGTCGTGAGTGTAGACCGCGTCCAAAGTGAGGTCAGTGGCGGACGGCAAGTCATCCACCTCCGCTCCTGCGGCATCCAACTGATGACACAAGTCGTGATGTTGGGTTTGGGCGACGCTGAACGCCGGGGGACGCAAGAATCCCAGTTCTCGCCATCGGCTTGCTTGTCCGGGCGTATCCCAGCCGGCGGAATGCGGGGAGCAGACCAGCACCCGGCGGAGCGGGCTCACCATCGAATTCCCGTTGAATGCTGCCGATTTAACTAAAGTTTGCACCTGCGGCTCCGTTCAGCAATCTAAATGGGTGTTATGACAAAAGCAACTTGGGAAGGCGTCGTGTTGGCGGAGTCCGACCAATGTGTGGAGGTGGAGGGCAATCAGTATTTTCCGCCCGATTCCGTGCGGCGAGAATATTTCAAACCCAGTCTCACGCACACAGTTTGCCCGTGGAAGGGAACAGCCAGCTATTACGATGTTGAGGTCAACGGACGGCAGAACCGGGACGCGGCGTGGTATTATCCCGAGCCCAAGGCGGCGGCCGGACAGATCAAGGATCACGTTGCGTTTTGGAAGGGTGTGCGGGTAGAGAAATAAAACACAAGGTCCTTCGACTGCGCTCGGGATCACACACCTTCTGCTAGAACTCGGTGTGGAAGCGAAACCCGGGCACGGAAGCGGGGCCGCGATCGCGGTTGTATCCGGGACTGTTGATGTGCTGGAAATCCGGTCCCAGGAAGATCCCGCGCCAGATGTGGGCGGTGTAATAACCTTCGAAAATGTTTTCCCGGCCGTAGTTAAGACCGTGATCACCCAACAGAAAGCCTTCGCCGCCTAAGGCCAGATACTTCTGGTGGTAAGCCGAGATACCATTCGTGACAAACACGGCTCCAGCCTTGTCCAGCTTGCGGTGCCAGCTGTTTCCCGCCAGATCGGCGCCGGCTTCCACAGTCTCGTCGACCTCCGTATAGGCGTACGATTCATGCTGGCCTTCATTCCAGCCCCAGCGGGCAAAGCCGCGCAAATTGTGCGCGAACGAATGTTCGAGGTTTATTCCGAAGCCGTACTTCACCGTGGTTTGCAGCGGATGATCGGTGATTTCAGGCACTGACGTTTTTCCGGCCAGGAAATTGTCGATGGCATCTTTGTAAATCCCCATATTTGCGTGGTTCACGAAAGACAATAGCCGGATGGTGGTGTTGCGATCTCCTGCCAGCTTGGGGTGAAAATCCAACTCGAAATTCTCCGCACGGGCTTGACGCAGGTTCCAGACCAGGTCAATACCGTTGGCGACCTTCGGCATGAGCGACTCGGCAAACTGGAAGTCCCAGTTGCGGTCGAAATAGGTGAGCATGATGCCGTAGGTGTAGCCGCGCGTGTCCGCAGCGTAATCGTAGGCGCCGTTGTTGTCCGCCGTCCAGTTCAGGAACTGGAAGTGGCTGTCACTGCCGGCGCTATTGGTATCAAAGAAATCCGCCGTGCCAAATTTTCCAGCGCGCACTTCCAGGCGACGCGCCGGCAAACTGGTCGCCAGGGACAAGGGCCCGCGCTCGGCTTCAATCGTATCCTTGCTGAGCGGGATGATTTCGCGAATCATGACGCGCGCAATATACGGCGCTTTGGAGAGTAAGGGGTTGCGTACCACATCCAGGTTGACAAAGCCCGCGAGCCCAAGACCGTCGCTCAATCCGCCGCCACTGGCCTCCTCGACGTCCAGAAATACTTCGGTCGTATCGCGGAGCTGATAGCCGAGAAATAGAGTGGAGACATTGGACGTGGCATCGTTGGCCTCGTGTCCGAAGCTGTGCGGCCCACTGTAAGCAGCATAAAATGATGGGTGATACTGGAAGATGATGTTGTCCTGCCCGGAAATCCAGTAACGGGAAGTCTGCGAGTGCGGGAACAAGGTCACGGCGGGATCGTCCACGACGGGAACCCTAGTCTCGCTGGCAGTCGCGGCTTGCGGTTCTGAGGGATTGCTTCTCTCTTGAGCGCAGGCAGGCGGCAACCCGCGAAATACGGTCAGCGCAACCAGACAGAGAAGTAGCCACTGTCCAGCGGCGCCTGCCCGCCCTCCGGTCTGCTTTCCCCGTCTCATTCGCGTTCGATCCGCCAGTCTATACAGGCCAGTTTAATAACGTATTAAAAGTATTCCACCCGTCCGCTGGATTTGCATGGAAAGCCCTCACGCCAGGATTAACATCAGTATATCCATTAATATTAACCATAGTTAATCTAAGTGCCAAGCAAAGACTTATCCGCTTGGCAGTTCGCTATTTATAGATTCTTCATCGCAGGAGAAGAAGGGGTAAGGCGACAGGCGCGAGAACAAGGATCCCAAAACAAAACCAGGACGGCTCGGAGCCCCCCGAAGCCGTCCTTAAAACCCTCCCGGTTAGAAGGGCGTCTACTGGAGTCAGCCTACTGACCTGGTGTTTCAGGACTGTTGCAAGATTGTAAAATTCCGGTGAATTTCGATTACCCCTTTGATACTGGGTCCGGTGGTTCATGGTGCTCTTGCAACCCTCTCTCCCGCGTCACATCCTCAGGCGACGCGGCCGCTGGGCGGCTCGTTGGGGCTGCTACCATAGGTCAAGGAGAAGACTATGGGCCGCAAAACCGAGGTTTCCCGCAAGCTGCAGAAGCGCGCGGAGCAGATGATTCCCGGCGGAGTTAACTCTCCGGTGCGGGCGTTTCGCTCCGTCGGCGGGGACGCGCCTTTCATCGTGCGAGGGGCAGGGTCTCGTCTCTTCGACGCCGATGGCAATGCGTACATCGACTACATCGGTTCCTGGGGGCCGCTCATCCTCGGTCACGCCGCGCCTTCCGTGGTGGAAGCGGTGGCTGCGGCGGCCCGCAATGGCACCAGCTTTGGCGCTTCGACACCTGCGGAGGCGGACTTGGCCGAACTGGTGCTTTCCGCGTTTCCTCACCTTCAGAAAGTGCGGTTCGTCAGTTCGGGCACCGAAGCCACCATGTCAGCCATCCGCCTGGCTCGCGCCTATACCAAGCGCAAGTACATTGTGAAGTTTGAAGGCTGCTATCACGGCCACGCCGATGCCCTGCTGGTGAAAGCCGGTTCCGGGGTTGCCACGCTGGGCATTCCGGGTTCAGCGGGCGTGCCGGAGGAGTTTACACAGTTCACCTTGGCGCTGCCTTTCAATGACATTCACGCCCTGGAGCAGGCATTCAAGAAATTCCAGCATCAGATTGCCTGCGTAATCGTGGAACCAGTCGTCGGCAATATGGGTTGCGTTCCACCGGCGCCCAAATACCTGGAGGCTGTGCGCGCTATTACACAGCGCGATCAGGCTCTGCTCATTCTTGACGAAGTCATGACGGGATTTCGGCTGGCTTTTGGAGGAGCACAGGAAGTCTACGGCATCACTCCGGATCTGACCACGATGGGAAAGATCATCGGCGGTGGCCTGCCGGTCGGCGCTTACGGGGGGCCCTCCGAGATCATGGATATGGTTTCGCCGCTGGGACCGGTATACCAGGCCGGCACACTTTCCGGAAATCCGCTGGCCATGGCCGCCGGAATCGCAACGGTGCGGCATCTGCGCGAGCACAAGCACGAAATCTATCCCCGCCTGGATAAGCTCAGTGGTGAGCTGGTAGCAGGGGTAGCGGCGGCGGCTAAGGAAGCTGGCGTCCCGATTTGCTACAACCGCGTGGGCTCAATGTTTACCTGGTTCTTTACTCCTGGGCCGGTCACGAATTGGGATTCTGCAGTCAAGTCGGACACGGAAGCGTTTGGGCGATTCTTCCGCTCCATGCTGGACAGCGGTGTTTACCTGCCGCCTTCGCAATTCGAAGCCGCATTTCTGAGTGCCGCTCACAGCGAAAGAGACGTCCAGCAGACGATCGCCGCAGCGAAGCAAGCCTTCGCTCTGGTAGCGGCGTAGGCCAGAACCAAGAATCTATCTTCTGGGAACTGCTTCTGCCATCATCTCGGGAATCGTCACGAACTCGTAACCTTCTGCCCGGTATTGCGCAATCAGGTGATCTGTCGCGATCAACGTTTGCGAGCGATCGGCCCCGAAAGCCGCGTGGCTGCCGTCGTGCAGCAGGATCACATCGCCGCCGCGCATTTGTTTGTGAACTTTTCGCTCGATATATTCGGAAGGTTTCCCCTTCCAATCCCACCCAGTGACACTCCACATCACTGGTTCCAAACCTAAGCCGCGGGCGATTCGCAGAGTCACCGGCCGGCGCCCGCCGAACGGCGGGCGGAAGAGTCGAGAGTGCTCTCCTACAGCATCGGTCAAAGCCTGGGCGCATTGCTGCAGTTCGGAGCGAGTCTGCGCCGCCGAGGCAAGGGCCAGGTTGGGGTGATTGAAAGTATGATTTCCAACCACGTGGCCGGCGCCAGCGACCTCCCGGGCGATGTCCGGCCTCTGTTTCACATAGCGGCCAATCAGGAAAAACGTGGCGTGCACGCGGTGTTTGGTGAGAATCTCCAGCAAACGCAGGCTATATGGATCGTTGGGGCCATCGTCGTAGGTGATTGCGATCTTCTTCGACCCCGGCGGCGCCCCTGTGAATGTCCGGCCGTACCACTGGCCCTTCGGCGCCATTGCTTGATACCCCGCCGATACCGCTGCCGCGAGACCCGTAACACCGGCAAGAACGCCAAGCATGGGAAGATTGTAGCCGGAACTCAGAAGAAGTCAGAATGTAGAAGGTAGAATGCAAAAGTACGAGGCAAATAAACTTGCGAGTTCTGCCTTCTTAACTTCTGAATTGTCCTGTTAACTTTTTCCTCAATTGCACGGAGCGCCCGCTTCCGTTATGCTGCCATCCGACCCGCAAAATCATCGAGCCCATGGCCAATCTCTTTGAACTGCCCCGTTACATTGCAGTGGAAGGTCCCATACGCGTCGGCAAAAGCACGCTGGCGCGGATTCTGGCGGAGCGCTTAAACGCGCAGCGGGTCATGGAAGCGGAGGAGAACCCGTTTCTGCGCGCTTTTTACGACGGCGAACGCGGGGCCGGCTTCCAGGCGCAGTTTGCCTACCTGATTCGCCGCTTTGAACAGCTGCGCAGCCTCGATCTGGGCGCGCGCTCACAGCGGACAGTAGTCACCGACTTTATTTTTGAAAAAGACAAGCTGTTCGCCTGCCTGAACCTCACCGACCAGGAACTCGACACTTACAATCGCTACTACAACTATTTCCGCGAGCAGCTCCCCACACCTGACCTGGTGATCTATCTGCAAGCCACGCCGGAGGTGCTCAAGAAGCGGCTGAAGAAGAAGAATGCGCCGGGAGAAAAGGCGCTCAACGAAGAGTATCTGCAGGAAGTGATCAAGGCCTACGAGCACTTCTTCTTTCACTACACATCATCGGATTTGCTGATCGTGAACACCTCGGAGATCGACTTCGTCGAGCGCAACGAAGATTTGCAGGAGCTGCTGCGGAAGGTTTCTGCGCCGATCAAGGGCACGCAGTATTTCCTGCCACTGGGATCGCAAGAAGCGGCCAGCGCGTAGGATGGCCACGTGGGGAGAGCCGCCCTCGGCTGTCCGGTTTGGGCCCATGTAGTCGAACCACTCACAAAGCGGCAGAGACTCCGAAGCGCCGCTCCTCTTCGATCTCCCCAACGGCACGTAGTGACAAAGAAGCGCAGGCCGGAGATGGTCATTATCAGCCCAGGCGCGACCCGGCATTCGAAAGAAAAATGGCCAAAGCGGGAAAGATTATGCCCCGCTATCACAAAGCGCTCCGCTCCCTAGCGAAATAGGAACTCGGAAAGACGGTCCATCGCGCTCGATAAAGAATTTGGTGTCATGGATCTATGTCGTAGAGGTGCTGCCGCGCATAAGGCAAGCTCCGCTACTTTTCGTGCCGCGGCAGCGAATAGATCGACAACGCTTTCCCTACCTTCGCAAACTCAGGGTCCGCCGTTACCAGCCACGCGCTACGTTCAATCGCAAGTTCGGCGGCGAAGGCATCGGCATAACCCAAGCCGTGCCTTGACTTCAGCGCACCGGCTCGGGATGCCCGTTCCCGGTGCACGTCTATCACTGCGATTGGCAGTTCCTGTAGCTGCGCTTCCACCTTATGGGCCTTCGCCTCACCGTGGCGTTTCCACGCGATGTAGAAGACCTCACCCCAATTCACAGCCGACATCAACAGCGGCTCATCTCGTCGCAGAGCCTCGCCCAGCAGGTGTCGGACCTTGTCCGCCGCGCCTTGGCGATACTCAAAGAAGGCGATGAGCGCGTCAGCGTCGAGCACGTAGCGACGGCCGTTTCCCCGCGCCAACACAGGCGTCATCGCTTCTCACGCTCGCGTTCGCGCTCCAGGAACAATTCCTCGAACATGGATGGCTCACCGGAGTCCGGCTTTAGGGATCCCATGATCTCGTCCAAACGGCGCTCGGTGATCGGGGTAAGCACGAGCCGGCCTCGCTCTTCGCTCCAGGTTGCCGGGGTACCCTTGCCGAGTCCGAGCTGTTCTCGCAGTTCAGCCGGGATAACGACTTGCCCCTTGGAACTCACGACCGTACGATAGGCTCGCATAAACTGATCTTACCATCTTGTAAGACGAATTGCAATCATCTTACATCTGCACCTAAGTCGTAACTGCCATGCTTACATGTGCTTCGCCGACCCGGTTTCATTGGGCGCTCCCCTACTAGCCACCTTCTCTCCTTTGCGTCTACAATGCTTTAGGCATCATCCAAGATGTGCAGGCTCTATCCGCCGCGATGCGGAGGGGCACTGGAGGACAATGTGAGTCTCACGCCTATTGGCGAACCTCGCCAAAAGATTACCGTCGCCACACTTCGCGAAAAGAAACTTCAGCATCAGCCCATCACCTGTCTGACCGCCTACGACTATGCCAGCGCGCGCCTGGTGGACGAAGCTGATATCGACATCGTGCTGGTTGGCGACTCGCTGGCGCAAACCATGCTCGGCTACGAGAACACACTCTCGGTTACGGTGGACGAGATGTTGCACCACACCCGGGCAGTGCGGCGGGGTGTGAAGCATGCGTTCCTGGTGGCGGATATGCCCTATGGCTCCTTTCACGTTTCGGCGGACGAGGCCATACGAAATGCTGCCCGTTTTGTAAAAGAGGGCGGAGTGGAAGCGGTAAAGATCGAGGGCGGCGAAAAGCGTGCCGAGCTCATTCGTCGCGTGATCGAGGCTGAGATTCCCGTGGCCGGTCACATCGGCTTGACGCCCCAGTCGGTCAACGTGATGGGTGGATACAAGGTGCAAGGCAAATCGCTGGGCGCAATCGAACAGCTCATGCACGACGCCGTGGCACTCGACCGTGCCGGAGTGGCCTGCATCTACCTGGAAGGGATTCCCCGGGAAGTGGCGGCCATGGTCACGGCGGAGATCAAGACTCCGACCATCGGGATTGGCGCCGGTCCGGAGTGCGACGGTCAGGTGCTGGTCTTCCATGACATCCTGAATCTGACCTTCGGTCCGCACGCCAAGTTCGTGCGCCGCTATGCAGACGCCGCTGCCCTGATTAGCGATGCGGTACAGGCGTTCCGCTCCGACGTGCTATCGCGGCAATATCCATCGGATGAGGAGTCCTATCATCTGCCCAGAGAGACGCAGCAGGCGCTGGAGACGGTGCTGGAGCGGAAACAGGGGATCCGCCGGTAAAATTGGAAATGTCCCCTGGGCCGGACTTGTGCGGCCGCGAAGAGCCTGCGGTTCCAACCCGGGGGGATGCATGGGTCCTTCGCGTTGCTGAGGATGACAATTTACGGCGTGAAGCGAGGGACACCAAACTGGCACGAATGAAATATCTGAGTCTGAGCGCTTTGGTGATCGGCGTTGCTGGGCTGATGTCCTGTTCGGGATCGCAGCAAGCGAAGGCAGCTCCGCCGGAGGTTCGCATTCAGCAAATCCCGGCGGCGGATGCGCAGAAATATCTCGGCATGCGGGATTTGAAGAATTGGCGCAACCCTTACCTGATCATCCGACCGGAAGGCGTTGCGCTTTTGGACGTGGCCAATCATGAGGAGCACATCCTGAAGCCTGAGGAGTTGCCAGAAGCGCTGGCCAATCTACCGGCTTCCGCGTGGCCTTACGGGCGAATCGTGGTGGTCAGCGATCCGGGCGTTGGCTCGGCAAACGACCTGGTCCCGACTCGAAAGAACCGCGGGATTGTTGCCGGCACCTTGGAGAGTATGCATATCCTGATCAACTGGGTGCCACCGGGCTAGGATGCAGGCACTGGTCACGACGCCATGAGAATCCACAAAAACATTGAAGACATACGCGCCGCCTCGCGAGCCGCCCGGCTGGCTGGCCTGCGTGTGGGCCTGGTCCCCACCATGGGTGCCTTGCATGACGGCCATCTGTCGCTGGTGCGCGCTGCCGAGTCACAGTGCGATGTGGTGGTGGTTTCCCTTTTTGTAAACCCCTTGCAGTTTGGACCAAATGAAGACCTGGCTAGCTATCCGCGTACCTTCGAACGGGATTGTGAGTTGCTGGAACGCGAGGGCATCGACTTCTTGTTTGCGCCGTCGACGATTGAAATGTACCCCGCAGATGCGGTCACCTATGTGAGCGTCGAGGGGTTGAGCGACAAACTGTGCGGCCGCTCGCGCCCTGGTCATTTTCGGGGGGTGACTACGGTAGTCGCGAAACTCCTCGATATCGTCGAACCCGACCTGGCTTTTTTCGGGCAGAAAGACGCGGCCCAGGTGGCGATCATTCGGCGCATGGTACGCGATCTCAATTTTGCGGTCGAGATTATCGTTTGCCCCATCGTGCGAGAGCCGGACGGCCTGGCCATGAGTTCACGCAATGCCTATCTCAGCCCGGAACAGCGCAAGTCAGCGCTGGTGCTGTACCGCTCACTGGCCGAAGTAAAGCGGCTTTTTGAGCAAGGCGAGCGCAAAGTCGCCCGACTGATCGAAGGCGGGAAGCACGTATTGGCGCAGGAATCCTCTGTGCGTCTCGATTACCTGGAGATTGTCGACCCGGACACGCTTGATCCACTGCAAGAACTGAGCCGCATCGCGCTGGTTGCCGTGGCAGCGTTTGTGGGAACTACGCGGCTGATTGACAACATCGTGCTCTCGCCCCAGTAACCCACCTCGCGAGGGAGTATCCTAGTTTCATCGAATCTTGGATGAACTCGCATCCTGCTCGGAGAACACTGTATCCTCCGGAGCGTCGGTGTAGCTCTCGAACTCGAGTCGATAGCCGTCCGGGTCCAACAGCACCGTGACCCACATCGCGTTCCCGACGAAGGGTCTTGAAGCCTTGATCCCGCGTGAGGTGACCTCGCGGTAGATCGCCAAGGCATCTTCGCAGAGGAAGCAGATCGAGACGCCCTCGCCCACTTTCCCCGTGGGAACCCAGGAATCGTGCCCTTCCTTCCGGAACTCCTGCAGCATCAGGGCCGCGCCTCCGTACTGAAGCCAGCACCAGCGGAGCTTGCCCTCGTCGATCCACTTCTTGGTCATCTCGAATCCCAGGCCGTCGACGTAATAGCGAACGGATTCTTCCATATTCGACACCCTGAAGAACGGCACGGCCTGCTTGACGTTGGCGGCGGTCTTGGTTTCGAGGTTCATGCAGTGAACAGGCTCTTCGGCCCGGAGACAAAGCGATTTCCGGCGATTACGTAGCGCAGAGGACGCTCCGCCGCCTTGGTGATTCCGATTCTCCGCGTGGTGAGCACGCGCGGCACGCGAAAACCGTCATCCATGATGAAGAGGTCAGAATCAGAGCTGGTCAGGTCTTTGCCGTTGTCACGTTCGCGGGTGATGCCGAAGGCCTGCGCCAAACGTCCCGGACCGCTGGTGAGTTGACGCAGGGTACGGTCACCGTCCAGCGAGATCCCGCGCGAGCGCGCCATTTCCTTGATTCCGGATACAGGCTCCAAGGCGCGAAACAAGACCGCACCGGACACGCCCTCCGGCTGGCAGGAAACATTCAGACAATAATGATTCCCGTAGATGAAATAAACGTAGGCATAGCCCGGAGGGCCAAACATGATGGCATTGCGGGGTGTGGGTCCGGAGAAGGAGTGCGATGCCGGGTCGTTTTGCCCCAGGTAAGCTTCGACTTCGACGATCCTGGCGGTGAGGAGTTTTCTGGCTTCGCGTCGCACCAGCACTTTCCCCAGCAGCTCGCGGCTCACCCGGCGGGGATCGCGGTTGTAGAATTCACGCGGAACAGCCAGCCCGCCTGACGCTTCCACCCGGATGCTCTTCGCCGCGGCCACGGGTCGCTAGGCGGCGCCCTTGGCGGCGCTTTTCAGATACGCGAGGACTTCGTCCGCGTGCCCTTGCGGCTTTACTTTGTAGAAAATGTGCTTGATCTTGCCGTCAGGGCCGATGATGAACGTTGTCCGGGCTACGCCCAACACTTTCTTGCCATACATGTTCTTTTCCTGGATCACGCCATAGGCGTTGCACACTTTCTTGTCGGCATCGCCAAGCAGGGTGAACGGCAGCCCGTATTTTTCTTCGAACTTCTTCAGGGCCTTGGGGGTGTCCGGCGAAACTCCCAGAACGACTGCGCCCGTGTTCTCGACTTTCTTGTAGGAGTCGCGGAACTCGCAAGCTTCGATGGTGCAACCGGGAGTATCGGCGCGAGGGTAGAAATAGAGCACGACGTACTTTCCCCGGAAACTCTTCAGCGCCACGTTCTCGGCGTTCTGATCGGACAAAGTGAACTCCGGGGCTTTATCATTGATGTCCATGGGAACTTTTTCCTCCCGGTCAACGTTATACCGCACTGCCCGGCTGCTCGTCACCTGGGCCGCCTTGGCCTCAATTCTGACAGCCGTTGCTACCGCCCAGGCCTCGCGTGCAGCCAAAAAAAACAAGGGACCGCGCGCCCTGGGTTTGCTGGAACTGGGGCCGAAGGACAAGGCCCGCCTGATTCCAATCGAAATCCTTCTGGACGGCGAATACTACGATGGCAGCGCATACAAGGCTTCTCCGGTGCCACTCGCGTTGTGGTCGGGCACGGTCTATGAAGGCTTTCGCGCGGGAGTCTCGCAGGGATTGTTCACCGTCACAGGGGCGCTCGAAAACCCGGAGACCAGAGAATGGTTAGGCGAAGGCAGCTGGCTGACGGCGGATATGGTTGCCAAGAGAACCAAAAAGAAGCCGGCACCGTCCGAACCACGCGGCTTGGATGACGACAGCGGACCTCCCGTACTGCGCCGCGCGGCGGCAGAACCCAAGGCGCCCGAAACTCCGCCCACTCCGCCAGTACCGCCGGCACCTGCACAACCTCCACCGGCAGCGCCAGCGGCCCGCGCTCCGGTGCTGCCAACTCCAGCGACACCCCCCGACGCTTCCCAAGCTTCCGCCACAGCTCCTCCGGAAGACCCAGACCGTCCGACGTTGAAGCGGGGAATGCCTGCTCCCAAACAGCCTGAGCCGTTTCCGCCGCCCACGGCCAGCTCACAGCAGCCGGCCGCCAAGCCTCACTCGCCGTCGACCACCGCGAAGGCCGCCTCAATGCAACTGATCCCAGCGATTTCGGATGCGGATGGCCCTGAGCCTCAGTCCTACAAGTACGAGATGAAGGCGGAAGAAGAGAGCCAGTTGCGCACCAAGGCGCTGGCGTTGGCAGCAGCCGAGGTACGAACCTGGGCCAAGCAGCTTTCGGGCAGCAAAACTCCGCCGGCTACATCTGCCAGGCCAGGCCCGAGAGCGAAGTCCGCCGCAAACCGGCAGCCACAACCTGCATTTGACGAAGTGGATTTTCGCGCCTTCGATTTGTCAAGCAGCAATGAACCCATCGTGGTCCTGACCGCCGCAATGCGGCTGCCCCCCGATCCTAAGGAAAAATCGGAGCCACCGTCGCAAACAGAATTCCTGGTCGCACTGGTGGCACGGGAAGACATCAATGGCGACTTCCACAAGGTCTTTTCCAATGTCACCGACAACGATCACCTGGACGTTTTGCCACGGATGGAATTCATCGACGCCGTCGACGCAGACGGCGACGGGCGCGGCGAGTTGCTGTTTCGGCAGGTCTCTGACGCAGGCAGCGCGTTCGTGGTGTATCGCGTGATTGGCAATCAGCTGTGGACGCTGTTTCAGGGCACACCGGGGACGTGAGGCGGCTCGGCCCAGACCCCTTAATCGAACGCGTGTATCCTTAATTTCGTGGACGCCCTTAAAGGAAAAGTAGCTCTGGTGACTGGTTCCAGCCGGGGAATTGGTCGCGCCATCGCGTTAGCGCTAGCCGAAAGCGGAGCCGATGTGGTGGTCAATTTTCTGCGTCGCTCCGCAGAGGCGCAGGCCGTGGAATCGCTGATCCGCCAGCGGGGGCGGCGCTGTCTCAGCATCCAGGCTGACGTGTCCTCGGCAAGCGACGTGGAACGCCTGGTCAGAGATAGCACGGACCAGCTAGGGCCTATCGACATCCTCGTGAACAACGCAGGCATCTCCCGTCCTCAGCCGATTGAGGAGATCAGCGAGCGGGATTGGGACGAGGTGATTGCCACGAATCTGAAATCCTGTTTCCTGGTGACACAGGCCGTTCTGCCCGGGATGCGGGATCGCAAGTGGGGCCGCATCGTGAACCTATCTTCGGTGGCGGCACAAATCGGGGGAGTGGTCGGGCCGCACTACGCCGCCTCGAAGGCCGGAATCATTGGACTCACGCACTTCTACGCCCATCGATTCGCTGCGGAGGGGATCACGGCAAACACCATAGCGCCGGCGCTGGTGGAGACCGAGATGGTAGCCACCAATCCCAACGCCCGGCGGGTCGCATCCCGGTGGGCCGCTTCGGGTTGCCGGAGGAAGTTGCGGATGTGGCTGTTATGCTCGCCGGGAACGGGTACATTACGGGGCAGACCATCAACGTCAACGGCGGTTGGTACATGAGCTGACGGCGGGGCTGCAGCCGCGTCCTTGCAGCCCGCTAGGCCACGCGGCGCAGTTTCGTTACTCTGCCCGCCTCGACCCACTCCACTACAAGGATGTTGCCTGCGTGATCAAAGCAGGCACCGTGAGGGCAAACGAACCTGCCGGGCGCAAACGTTCCAGGAGCCTGATTTCGAACCGTAGTCCATTCTTGCTTTGAATATTCGCCTTCGCCCAGGCTTGCGACCACGTTGTTCCTGCGGTCGAGAATCACCACCTTGCTCAAGAGATCCGCGATCACCACGTCTCCATTACGCTCGTGCAGATAACAGGGCATCTTCGACGTGCCCAGAATGGAGTCAACATGTTTGCCATCGAACGTAAATCGCTGCAAACGGCTATTGCCACGGTCGGTCACTACCAGCAGCGGCGTCGCCCCGCGCGTATCCACCCACAGGCCGTGCGGGCAGTCCACCTGGTCGTCGCCCGTGCCCAGTCCGCCGAAGGTACGAATAAATTCAGCATTTTGGTTGTACTGATTGATGAAGCTCGAGCCGTATCCGTCCCCCACGTAGATGTCGCCATTGGGGGCAATGGCCACGTTGGTCGGCCGGTAGACCACTGCTGAGCTCTGATCTTTGGGCTTGTAGGCTTCCGATTCCGCCGGATACCCCAGGGTGAATACTTCTTCGCCCTTCAAGGTTCGCTTGGTCACCATGCCATGCTCGAAATCGCAAAGATAAAGGAATTCTTCGCTGCCCTCTTTTCGGATGGTTAAACCATGGGCTCCGCCCTTGAATTGCCGGCCCCAGGAACGCACGAACTTACCGTTTTGATCGAAGACCACCATTGTGTCCAGGCTGTCGCTGGTCGCGTGCACGGTGTGGTGGATGTAGATGTTGCCCTGCGAATCCTCGCAGACGCCATGCGTGTTGCCGTACTTGATGGTGCGGGGCAATTCGCCCCAGTCGTGGATGGCCTCGTAACGATGCTCGCCTTGTCCGAGGATGGGCGCCTTAGCGCCGGCCTTGTCGGTTGCGCCTAAGAATGCGGGAGCAGCAGCGGCCGCCGCTGCTGCAGTGGCCAGAAAACTACGTCGCGTGACTTGCATGATCAGGACACTCCTACCTAATAGGTCAACTCAAGAAAGCTAAGAACCTGGCGACTGCGGCAGCCCTCATTTATGTGCGATCGCGGCTTTTTCGTCTACTGGCCTGGGATCGGCGAACTGCAACCAGAAGCCCATCATTTCTTCGTCGCTGGGTTCACCCCAGCGAATGGCTTTGGAGGGGTCGGGATTCTGGGGATTGTCGAAAGAATTGTCGAAGTACGCGGTGGTCACCAGCTTCGTGCCCTTGGGCAGCAGAAACTGGTGCTTCAGGAAATAAGTCTCCTGCCAGCGGAAGTCATAGTGCGGAATGTTCAGTATGACTTCGTGGTGGCCGTCGGGATAGATGGCCTCGGTCATCATGCTCTTCCCGCGAAAATGCATGTGAGCGGTATACGCCAGGACGGTTACATCTTTCGGCAAGGTGTAACAGGAGGTCACCCGGTGATTGTTGTCGTTTGGTGGAATCAGGAAGAGATTATTCCAGATCTCGTACTGGGCAATCTCGTGCTTTACCGGTTCCCTGGCAAACACCAGGCCGATGCTGGTGCGATCTTTCACATCCTCGCCAGTATGGTTGCTGTAGTGAACTTGAAACTCCAAATAGGAACCCGCTGGAATTCGCAGCGCAAAACCGGAGGGCCGAGTCTCCGCCAGATGACCCGGCAGGTAAATCCCCGGCACGATAGTCAAATTCCCGGATGGCTCACCCGGGACCCCGCCGCCATCAGGGGACGAGCACCCATCGTCCACAACCGGTGCGTCTCGCCTCAGGTGTAACACCTTGCCGGTGCGATACCGGTATTTGTCGACTCCTGCGTCGGCCTTCGCGCTCTCTGCCTTTTTCTCGGCCACTTTGTCGGCTGTAACCACCGAAACAGTGGCGTGATGCACCACGCGCCGGTCTCCAGGAAGTACCTCGGCGGCTTGTACCCATTTGTCTTCCGTGAAGTTGGTGGGAACGTAGATGTATTCGTAATCGTCCTGACTACTACCCGGGACCGTGAACTCGGGGATGGTCAGCACTAGATCGGGCTTGATGTGCCAGCCTGCGGGGAACTCCGGGGCCGGCGGCAGATCTTTCGCATCGCCTTCCCGAGCGCCGGTCCTGGCCCAGGCGTCGATGATCGCAATCTCCTCGTCGCTAAGCCGCGGATCGTTGAGGAAATCGCCCACCTTGGGGTCGGCGTGCCAGGGCGGCATTTTGCGCTGCACCACCATTTCGCGAATGACCCGTGCCCAGGGCTGGGCATCCTTAAAGGTCATGAGCGACATGGGAGCGATGTCGTTCGGCCGATGGCAGACAACGCAGTTCTTGTAAAGAATCGGAGCCACATCCCGGTTGTAGGTGACTGCCTTCGGAGGATTCACGGTTTCCTGAGCGGCTCCCAGGAGCGGCCCGCAAAGCGCCACTGCCACAAGGACAAGAACTGTTCTACGTGGAACCATGTGTCCTCCAAGGCCGCTATTCTAGAACCCAGCTCTCCACAGCACAAGGATGGGAAGCGACCGTTGGTGGGATGGCCATGCGGTCGGAATACTTCTAAGAAAAAATGGAAGAGAATTTACTTGAGCCCTTCGACCAGATAAAGGTCTCCGAGGGTGCGATGGAAGCCGTAGACATACGACTTGCCGTCCGGTGTCATCAGGATGGGGCCGATGGTGGAAACGCCGGTGGGATCGACTGGAACAATTTGTTTCCAGAGTGTTTTCTTGCCCGTGGCTAATTCCAGCTGGTAGACCTTCGCCGGTATCTCGCCAGTACGATAGACATATAGGGAACGGCCGTCCTGATTCCAGCCGATCGGCTGGTCTCCTTCTTCAAAACCGTTGGCGATTCGCGGATCGCCTCCAGCCGCCGGATACAGATAACCTTTTTGATCGGGGCCGATACCCGCCACCCATTGGCCATCGGGTGAAACGGTAAACGCCGCAGCGGTGACTCCTTCCGGGGAAATCGCCCGCGGCGCCCCTTTGGAAACATCCTGCACAAAGAGCCGCACCCCGTGTCCCGGTTCGTTCCCCGCAAACGCAAAACGCTTGCCATCAGGGAGCCAGCGGGCCCACTGGTGGTTGATGCTGTCATTAGTAAGCGGCTGAGTCTCGCCTGCGCCCGTCGGCAAAAGACGCAGTTGTTCGGGCGAGCCCGGAGTCTGCACAATGCACCATTTCTGGTCGGGGGAGAGCGCAGCGGCAGATCCTTCCCCCAGCCGGATTGCTGGAGAGCCGTCGGTGTTACGGATGTAAACCTCGTAGGTCAGCTCCTTGGCGTTCCCGTACTGCACGCCGCCGCCGACGCCTTCCTCATCGAAAAGCACGGTCTTGCCGTCAGCGGAGAGATCCGCGGGATAGGAATAGTCCAGCCAGGAAAGGTCTCTCTCCTTGGCATCGCCCCGGAACAAGGACATGATCTCGCGGCGACGGCCGGCGCGGGCCAGCAGGACACGTCCGTCGCGCCAAATGTCGAACACAATCAGCGTGCCGGGTATGCGGGTCACCAAGCGTTCCTTCCCAGACAGGCTGACTGCGGAGAGATAGTGGTCCACCCCCAGTTCGCTGGCAGTGAACCAGATTTCCTCGCCGTTAGGCGACCAGGCCAGACCCTGCGTACCGTACCACTCCTGAGTCAGCTCTCGCTTGTGACCGGAAATGTCGACCACGGCCACCACACCGCCATCGTCTCCCTGGTTGGGATGATCAATGAATGCCACCAAGTCGCCCTTGGGGGAAACTCGCGGATAACTGATCCAGCCGCCGCTGGTTTCGTAGAGAACCTTGCCAATGGGATACTCCAGCTGGTCGCGGCCTCCGACGTTGCGCACTGCCGCCAAACTGTTTCCGTCCGGGGACCAATCCGCCCACTCGACATTGTCGAGAACCGGGCGGGGCGCGCCGCCCGCGAGGGGCGCTCTGGCCAGCGTACCCACATTAATCCAGGTTCCTACGGGATGATTGCCAAGGGAAAGCGCCATCTCACCGGTCGAGGAAACCCCCAGAAGCTCGGTGCCACCAAGTCCCAGAGAACGGGATTCCACGGTGCCCTGGCGGGCGGAGAATATCTCCACCGGGTTTCCTTGCCAGGCCGCGCTGTACAGGATCGTCTGCCCGTCCGGTGCGAAGCGGGCGGAGCGAATTTCGCCGCGCCGGAAGGTGATCTCGTGATAAACCGGGGCGCTGGCTGCGGCGGATCCCCACAAGTGCTTGCCCGCCAGCAGTCCGATGGCCAGAGCAGCCAGAAAACCGCAGGAGATCAGAACTGGCAGGAGCCGATCTGTCTTCCGGGCCTGGATGAGGGGTTCTTTCGCGTCGCCGGCCACAGCTGCCGGAGAGGCACCTTGCATTCCAGTGCGGGAGGAGTCGGTATCCCGCTTGAGGCGCTTCAAGTCGGCGCGCAGCTCCGCTGCACTCTGGCACCGCAACTCGCGGTCCTTCTCCAGCGCCTTGTTCAGAATGATTTCCATTTGCGCCGGCAATCCCGGGTTCAACTGGATCGGCGCAGCCGGTATCTTGTTCAGAATGGCCTCGAAGATGACGGCCGAAGTAGCTCCGGAGAACGGCTGCCGGCCGGTGGCCATTTCGTAGAGCACGACTCCGAAGGAAAAGAGATCGGTGCGATGGTCCAGGGTTTCGCCGCGCGCCTGCTCGGGGGACATATAAGCAATCGTCCCCATGGCCGTTCCAGGAGTGGTGAGTTGCTCGGGGCTGACCGCGGTCGGCGATCCCACGGTGGCGGCTGATCCGTCCACCACCTGGCTGCCTGGTGGAGTGAGTTTGGCCAATCCAAAATCGAGGATTTTAGCCTGCCCTCGCTGGGTGACGAAAATATTCGCGGGCTTGATGTCGCGATGCACAATTCCGCCGGAGTGGGCCGCATCGAGAGCATCCGAGATTTGCATGCCGAGTTCGAGCAGCTGCGCAATTTTCAGCGGATGGCCTTCGATCAGGTGCTTCAGGGTGGTGCCGTCCAGATACTCCATGGCGATGAAAGCCTTGCCATTCTCCTGGCCGATGTCATAGATGGTGCAGATGTTGGGATGGTTCAGGGCGGAAGCAGCCTGGGCCTCACGCTGGAAGCGGCTGAGGGCCTGCGCGTCCCTGGCCACGTCATCGGGCAGGAATTTTAGCGCGACAAAGCGGTGCAAGCGGGTGTCTTCGGCCTTGTAGACAACGCCCATGCCACCGCCGCCCAGCCTTTCTACGATGCGGTAGTGCGATATGGTTTGGCCGATCACGCGGAAGGGATGTATTCCAGCGCGACCATGTTATGGGCGGAACTCGTGGCAAGTCAACAGCATCCACCGTTCTGCGTGGTGGCCCGCACAGGGTACGCACGGGATCACTTTCTGTAACTTTCCTTCCTCCTAGGGAATCATATATAAAAGGTAGATCGATCCAAGCATGCGGCGTAATTCTCTTATACCTATTCTATTTTTTATTCTGACCGGATTGGCGACCGCACAAAATGGGTCGTATTCGGCGTTTGTGCCCGCGGAAAAGGGCTTGCCGCCGCTGTTCTTGTCGGCGCCTGACGACGCTTCGGCCCTGCCCTCCGATGAAACGCTGGCCTCGCTCACCGTGCCGGTTACGCTTCCCCGTATGGCTCCTGAACTCGCGGTGCAGGCTTATCGTACCCGAGTCAGTTTGCAGACCGCCCGGCTTTCTTCGTATTCGGCGAGCACGGTGATTCGCGCCAGCCTGGTTGATACGAAACAATACGGTGAGTACGAACTGCAACGGAACTACTCCGCCCCGAACTCTCTCGCCTTCAAGGCGGTGCGGTTCAGCGGCGATAACTTCGTGAAGAGCAATGTGATTCTGCGCTTGTTGCAATCGGAAGTCGACCACGTGCAGAAGGACGATCCGACACTCACCGCGATCAGCCCGGCGAATTACAAATTCTCCTACAAAGGGCTGAGCCAGGTGGCTGGCCGTGCCGTGTATGTGTACCAACTCAAGCCGCGAAAGAAAAGATCGGGCCTGTTCAAGGGGCGTATCTATCTCGATCCGTATAGCGGCAGTCTGGTGCGAGCCGAGGGTACGATGGCAAAATCACCCTCTCTCTTCATCAAGAAAATTCTGTTCGAGCAGGACTACGCGGATATCGGTTCGTTCACTTTCCCAGTGAGCATTCATTCCGAAGCCCAGACCCGGATCGTGGGCCGCGCCATCGTCGATATTGTTTATTCCCATTACCAGCCCGTGGCCAGTGTGGTCCAGGCTCAAGTAACGCCTGTGTTCTAGAATTCCCTTGGTTGTTGCCGGACGCCGAAGGATTGTCCTATCCTGCCTTGATGCCCCACGGTCCCGAGCAGCTCGTATTGGAGCTTTTTGCCATCTTCGTCTCCGCGAAGGTGGTGGGCGAACTGTTCGAACGCTTTCACTTACCATCCGTCGTGGGTGAAATCTGCGCTGGAGTTGTTCTGGGACCGTATGCGCTACGTTGGATTCAGCCCAGCGACACGGTTTACTCGATCGCGGAAATTGGAGCCATTTTCGTGCTGTTCAGCGCGGGCCTGGAAACCAGCGCATGCGATCTGATTCGGGTCGGAGGAAAAGCCATCCAGGTGGCAGTGGCGGGAATCGTAGTTCCTTTCTTTCTGGGCTTTGCCTACATGAAACTTCGTGGCGACGCTTCTATCGAAGCGATTTTCGTCGGCGCCGCGATGGTTGCCACCAGCGTCGGAATTACGGCGCGGGTACTCGGCAACCTGCACGTGCTCTCCACGCAGACCGCCAAAATCATCATGGGCGCCGCGGTCTTTGATGACATTCTGGGGATGTTGCTGCTTGCCGTGGTTGCCGGCCTGAGCGCCGGAACCCTGCACTGGCTGCATCTCAGCGTGCTTTTTGTCGAGGCATTCGCTTTTGCGCTGTTCATGATTTTCGTCGCTCCACGCATCGTGAAACGGATTGAGCCGGGGGTCGGGCGCTTGTCCACAGAGAATGCGCCGCTGATTGTGGCGCTCTCGCTTTGCCTGTTTCTTTCTTGGCTTTCCGCAAAAATCGGCATGGCGGCGATCATCGGAGCATTCTTTTCCGGCCTGGTGTTCGCCGACTGCGCCCCGGGATGGAACCTGCTGCCCAGAGTGAGCGGCCTCACCGAATTCTTGTCGACTTATTTCTTCTTTGCGATCGGATCCCGTCTCGATGTGAAGCTCTTCAGCGGCAACCTGCTGATCGACGCTGGGATCGTTTCGCTGCTGGCCATCATCTCGAAAGTCATTGGCTGTGGCTTGCCGCTGCTGGGCCAAAGATGGCGGGAGATATTTCAGGTGGGAGTTGGGATGATGCCGCGCGGTGAGGTGGCACTGATTGTGGCGCTGGTCGGACTGCAATCAGGAATCGTCCTGCAGTCCACCTACGCGATCGTGGTATTCATGACGGCTGTAACCACGCTGCTGGCCCCGCCGTTGTTGCGTTATCTTTTTCGCGGCGAAGTCTCCCAGGCCTGACGACTGACTCCGGCCGTCGCGGTATCCAGCTATAATTTTTGATTCACTCTCAAGGAGAAACTCATGAGTCTCTCAGGACGGGTTGCGCTGGTTACAGGCGCATCCCAGGGAATTGGCCGGGCATGCGCCCTGAAGCTGGCGGAAACCGGAGCCACCGTGGCTCTGGCTGCCCGTAATCAGGAGAAGTTGGACGAGACCGTGCAGCAGATCACGAGCGCTGGCGGCCAGGCGGCGGCGTTTGTCCTGGACGTAGCCGACGAAGAGCAGATCAAGTCCACGGTCAAAAGCGTACTGGCGCGGTTCGGCAAGATCGACATCCTGGTGAACAACGCCGGAATCACCCGCGACCAACTCGTCATGCGCATGAAGCGCGCCGATTGGGACGCGGTTCTGAACACCAACCTGACCGCGGCGCACCTCTGCATCCAGCAGGTGATCGGTTCTATGCTGAAGCAGCGCTGGGGGCGGATTATCAACATGACATCGGTTTTTGGGCAGATGGGGCAGGCGGGGCAGGCGAACTACGCAGCCTCCAAGGCAGGGTTGATTGGACTCACGATGGCGATTGCGCGCGAGGTGGGATCACGCAACATAACTTGTAACGCTGTGGCGCCGGGCTTCATCGAAACCGCTATGACGTCGGGCTTCTCCGAGGACTTCAAGCAGAATGCGCTGAAGAATATTCCCCTGGGACGCATTGGTACCCCGCAGGACGTGGCTAACGCTGTCGCCTTTCTGGCTTCGGAAGCCGCGTCCTACGTAACTGGCCATGTGCTCGCTGTGAACGGCGGCCTGCTGATGGGGTAGGGATATTCCAGCCGAGATTTAGTGATGACTGCCGATAAAAAGTCCTCCTCGGTGAGTTTCGTGCGCCCCGTAGTTCAGGGTCTTAGCATCCAGCAAGCCGAATCTCCTGCGCAGGTCGGGCAGGCGCGTGAACTCTTCCTGGAGTATGCCCAGTCGCTCGGCTTCAGCTTGTGCTTTCAGAATTTCGATAAAGAACTAGCTGAATTGCCCGGAGACTACGCGCCACCCAGCGGCCGTTTGTTGCTGGCTGAGTTCGAGCAGAAACCGGCTGGCTGCGTTGCCATGCACCAGCTCGAAGCCGGCATTTGCGAAATGAAGCGCTTGTACTTACGGCCGCAGTTTCGAGGTAAGGGGCTGGGCCGAGCTCTGGCGGAGACCATCATTGCCGAGGCGTCGAAGCTGGGATACAAAAGCATGCGGCTCGACACCGTGGAACCGGTGATGAAAGACGCGGTCGCCATGTATCGGCAATTGGGTTTCCGCGAGATTGCGGCCTACCGCGCGAATCCGATGCCGGGAACGTTGTATATGGAACTAGGGTTGTGATGTAGGCGCGAGCGTCCACGCTCGTGCTTCAGTTCTACTGCACCGCACGAGCGAGAACGCCCGCGCCTACATTTTAAATCTCGGAGACTCTGCCGGGCTTGCTTCGAAATGATATGCTTGCGTTTCTCCTCGAGGCACAATTATGAAGAGACTGTTGCTCCATGTGCTGCTTGCGCAGCTCACTCTTTCCGCGCTCGCCGCAACCCCCAAGAATGTTTCGTACAAGAGCGGTGACGACACCGTGCAGGGCATTCTTTATACACCGCAAGGTAAGGGCCCGTTCCCGGGAATTGTCGTCATTCACGAATGGTGGGGACTGAATGACTGGGTAAAGGAACAGGCAACGAAACTCTCCGACCTGGGCTACGTCACGCTGGCCATTGATCTTTATCGCGGCAAGGTTGCCACCACCCCGGACGAAGCCCACGAACTCATGCGTGGGGTGCCGGAAGACCGCTCCAAGCGCGACTTGCACGCCGCCGTGGAATTCCTCAAGGCGCAGCCGGATGTGGACAAAAACCGTATCGGGTCGATTGGCTGGTGCATGGGCGGCGGCTACTCGCTCGATGTCGCGCTGCAGGAGCCCACGCTTAAAGTCGATGTAATCAACTACGGGCACCTGGCAACTGACTCCGAGTCAATCCGGAAGATCAATGCCGCCGTACTGGGGATCTTTGGCGGGCAGGACCGGGGCATTACGCCGGATGACGTAAAGAAATTTGAGCAGGCGCTGAAGCAGGAAGGCAAGAAAGTGGAAATCATGATCTATCCCGATGCGGGACACGCCTTCGAGAATCCGAACAACACCACTGGTTACCGGGCCGCGGATGCGGCGGATGCCTGGAAGCGGACGGTTAACTTCCTCGCCAGCAATCTCAAGCAGTGAGAAACGTCAACTGTCCGGTTCCGATACGGGTCTTGCGTGCTGTGGGCAATCACCTTAGACTTCAGCGCTGGCGCGGGCAAGAAAGCTGCGAAATTCTACTTGCCAGACGGTACTACTCTGGTTACTATTCTGCATCGCTCGCATGATCCTGATTCAGCTTTCTCCTCTATGAATATCGGCGAGACCATCCGAAACTACCGGCTGCAGAAGGGGATGTCGCAGGGCGATATCGAGAAGCGAACCGGCCTGCTGCGCTGCTATCTGTCGCGAGTCGAGAACGGCCATACCATCCCTTCGCTCGATACTCTGTCGAAGATCGCCGGCGCCATGGAAATTGCTCTCTCCCAGTTCTTCGCCGAATCGGGCCACACCAATGGCGGCAAGGGACTGCCCCAGCTCTCCGACGACGAAGTCCGCTTTCTCAGCCAGATCCGCCGCTACGCCGTGAGCCTGAATGACAGCGACCGCAAGCTGGTGCTGGCTATGGTGAAAAAGATGGCGGCCAATTCGGCGAGATAAGACAGAAGGCAATATCACTTACGGCTTGGTTTTGTAATGCCCAATTGGCGTCAATCCTGGGCCGATGTCACTTCAGCGAGCTTATTCCAGATGTCTTTGGCGAGGTCGTTGTAACCAGATTCTGGGCCAGCCGTTTCCTCGGTCCCAAACCAGCGAAGGAACTCCTGATACACGATGCGGCGCACGTCGTCCGGTCCGTTTGCGTCCTTGAGGCGTGGGATGACGGTACTGACCTCGGCTTCGTATTCATCTTCGGGAGCACCCATGGCTGCTAAGCCAATCGGGTCGTGGCGATAGAAGAGCTCGGTCAGGACACGGTGAAGGTTCCGATATTGCAGCCGCGATGTCAGCTTTGGAGCCATGAATTGCATTATCCGACAAGCATCCGACATTGGCTAACTTCGAAAATCAGGTGATGACAACAATCCAAGAACTCGCCGGTGCACGGCAATTTTTCGCTAGCTGCCCGCCTCACGGCTGCATCGGCATATCCGCATTCTTCTCGGTAAACTCTACCGACGCCTGCGTGTTCTCCCACGCCATGCGCAGCGTGCAGCTTCCGCCGGTGTGATCGAAGGAAATCGTAAAGTTTTCGACTGGCGAAGAGAGTTTCGTCACCGACATGGGCACGCGTGCCAGCTCCTCAGATTCATACTTGTAAGGCGTGCCGCTCTCCCCGGTATGTTTGTTGATGATCAACATCCACTGGTCAGGGTTCGGGACGGTGAAAATCGTGTAATTGCCGTGGGGAATGCTCGCGCCCTTCGTGACGAGGTCTTCCGTAGTCACGAATGTGGTGGCCTCGTTGGCGCCGGTTCGCCAGACTTGCCCGTAGGGGACCAGTTCGCCGAAAATCTTGCGGCCTTTCATGCGCGGGCTGGAGTAATCCATGGTGATGGTTTTTCCGCCCGAGAATTGGCATTGAGCCTGGGCCGGCGGGCTGGGGCGTTGGCTCTTCTCCTGTTGAGCGGACGAAATAGTGCAGATTGTGACGGCGAACAGAACTGCGAAAGCGGTCTTTCTCAGCATGACCTTCTCCCTTTCCTAAGACCTCTCGAATCGTGCCGTCCCGTTGAATTGGGAACGCAGGAATCATAAGCCCGAATGGGAACGATTGGTTGATGGAATCACCGTTAGCACGTCACCCTACGTATTCCGCCTTGCGTTCAGGTGCCGCTGCAATTAGATTGACAACAGCTCTCGGCGACAAACATAATTCTCTTTCGCGACTAACCTCTCTGATCCTGCGCCCCCGGGAGAATTCTATGGCAACCCTGCCACAACCGCCAGAAGGCGAATCCTTCCGCATCATTTTCGAGCGGGAAACCGATGGCCGCTGGTTGGCCGAGGTTCCCGAGCTTCCGGGCGTCATGGCGTACGGGACGTCCAAGAATGACGCTGAAGTCGCTGTGACCGCTCTGGCATTGCGCGTTATTGCTGACCGGACCGAGCAAGTTAAGAAATCGCCGAAGTCTATACGATTTTTGTGAGTAAGTGGCCGAGCAGTAAAGCCAGTCGCGTTTATCGGGCGTTATTTCGCATCGGTTGGAAACCGAAGGCGGAGAAGGGAAGTTCTCACGTCCAGCTTCAGAGGCAAGGCTTCCGCGATTACACCTGGGCATGGCACGACTCTGAGGAATTGGGGCCAGTCGCACTCAAGAAAATCGCCAAATACACCGGACTGAAACCGGACGACCTTTAACCCCTTGGGTACCTTCGTTCCATCCCCTTAGTGTCCGACCGGTACCTCGTCCGCCTGTGGCATACCCCCTAAACTGTGGATGGGAGAACTCGCGGTGACCGTTGACGAAGAACTGAATCTCCTTGAGACGCAATTGCGGCGGCTCAAGATTGAGTACGAAATGTTTTTCAACAACCCCGCAAAGAGACCGCCCACTGACGTCGAGTGGAAAGTCTTGAGCCTGCTCCGCAAATTCAGCGATGGTGGGCGTCTGACCTTTTCCCAGCGCTTCCGCTATAACGAGATGGCCCAGCGGTATGCGGTCCATAGCGATCTTTGGCGGAAGAAGGCTCGCATTCGGGAAGAGGGCTATCGGCGTCCGCAGGACGCGCTGCTCTCCATCCAGGGAGTGCGTCCCGCCGAAGAGAACACGACCCCGCATCGGCCCGTTTACGGGCTGGAACATGCTGCCACGGAAACTGAAAGCACTGTTGCTCCTTCCCGAACCGCCGCCGGACCCGTCACTGTGGAATGCTCGGACGCCCGGGCGGAACGGGGCCAGGTGGAGAGACTCTATCAGGCACTCTCGGAAGCCAAGAAGAGAGCCGGGGAACCAGTCAGCGGGAGCCTGGACGGTTTCGCCAAGTTTGTGCAAAAGAAAACCGACGAACTCCGCAAACAGCACGGCTGCCAAACCGTGGAATACACCGTCGAAATGCAAGACGGAAGAATTCGCCTGACCGCAAAGGCCAAAGAATAACTCCGCCGGACTCAACCACAAAGGACACCAAGGTACACAAAGAAAAATTCAAAGCCTCTCCTTCGTGTACCTTTCTGTCCTTTGTGGTTGAGTGAAATTAGGATGGGGCCAGACCCTGCCTGGAATACGTTATCCCGTTCTGCTGATAGAATTTTCTGTTGTGGGTGCAGCCACACCTCCTACCATCTGAGGCCCGCCATGTCGAAAATTCGCCGTGCCATTCTCAGCGTCACTGATAAGACCGGACTGGTTGACTTTGCCCGCGAACTTTCCAGGATGGGCGTCGAGCTCATTTCTACCGGCGGCACCGCCAAGCTCTTGCGCGAATCTGGGATTGCGGTGAAAGACATCTCGGAATTGACTGGCTTCCCGGAAATGCTGGACGGCCGGGTTAAGACTCTGCATCCCAAGGTGCACGGCGGAATTTTGCATCGGCGTGAAGACCCGGCTCACCGCACCGCGGTGGCGGAGCATGGAATTCAGCCCATCGACATGGTGGTGGTGAATCTTTATGCCTTCGAAAAGACGGCCGCCAAGCCGGGCGTCCATTTCGAGGAACTGATCGAGAACATTGACATTGGCGGGCCCTCGATGATTCGCTCTGCCGCCAAGAATTTTCAGGATGTTGCCGTAGTGACCTCGCCGGGTGACTATTCGGCGATTGCGGAAGAACTGGCCAAGTCGGGCGGAGAATTGTCTTCCGCAACCAAGTGGCGCCTGGCTCAGAAAGCCTTTGCCACGACGGCGGCCTACGACTCCGCAATCGCTTCCACCTTGGAGCGAGTGAGCGCGAACGGCCATTTCGACTTTAACCTAGTGGCCGGATTTCCCCAGACTCTCCGTTTGTCCTTCAACAAGGTTATGGATTTGCGCTACGGCGAGAACCCGCATCAGAAGGCCGCGCTATATTCCGACGGCTCCGGGCAAGGCGTTGCCAATGGGAAGCAGATTCAGGGGAAGGAACTTTCCTACAACAATATCGTCGACTTGCAGGCCGCTTGGGATGTAGCCCAGGAATTCGAAGAGCCGGCTTGCGCCATTATCAAACACACAAATCCGTGCGGGACTGCGACCGGCGGAACATTGGCGGAGGCGTACCAGAAGGCACTGGCTTGCGATCCCGTGTCGGCCTTCGGAGGAGTGATCGGAGTGAACCGTCCGCTGGACGGAGATGCCGCCGAGGAGATGGCAAAGCTGTTTCTGGAGGTCATTGCTGCTCCGGCATTTGACGAGGCCGCCAAGGCCAAGTTCGCGGCCAAGAAAAATCTGCGACTGGTCGAGGTCAGCCACGAGCCGCAAAAATGGATATTGAAGGATGTCTCGGGTGGAATTCTGATGCAGGACGCCGATGTGCGGGAACTCGAGGAAGGCGATTTGAAGGTAGTGAGCAAGCGTCCTCCCACCGCCGAGGAGAAACGGGCTTTGGTGTTCGCCTGGAAGGTCTGCAAACACGTCAAATCCAACGCGATTCTTTATGCCCGGGATGGGCAAACCGTAGGCGTCGGCGCCGGACAAATGAGCCGTGTCGATGCCTGCAAAGTGGGAGCGATGAAGGCGGTGCAACCGCTGCAGGGTACAGTGGCGGCGTCGGATGCGTTCTTCCCGTTTCCCGACGGGGTGGAAGAGATCGCTAGAGTCGGCGCGACCGCGATTATTCAGCCTGGTGGCTCGGTCCGGGATCAGGAGGTCATCGACGCCGCAGACCGTATGGGTCTGGCCATGATCTTCACCGGGTTCAGGCACTTCCGGCATTAGCCGTGTAGGGCGGACACTCTTGTCCGCCGCTTTTGAGGTTGATTTTGATCCCTTGTGATGCTGTAAATC
>JBAUUQ010000011.1:0-1953 GCA_049582765.1 Terriglobales bacterium | reverse complement strand
CCCACCGGGTCACCGGAGGCGGTCGCCCGCCTCCGGTTCCCACAGAACGTGGCGTGCGGATTTCCCGCACCACGCTCTTCGGCGGTTGATTCACAGTTGCACCGCGAGAGCCTGCAGCGGCCGGTAGGGAAGCTGCAGTTTTGGTCGCTGTAGAGGTGTCCGCTCTTTGATCTGGTGGAAAGCGTCCCAGGTGAGGTGAGCGCCGGCCCAGCTGCGGCTACATAACATTTTACGCCAGTAACGCTCGACGGCTCGATATACCTCCAACAAAGCGCGGATATTTCCGGCAATGCCGTAATAGGCATAGTGGCCTCGTAGGGCGGCGTTTATTTCGCCGACCTGGTCCCTGATCGTATCATGTCGTATTCGCCGCATCAGCTCTTGCAGAGACATAAGGCCGCGCCGCAAACGAGATTTCTCGGTGCGCATCCCAACCTTAAAGTTGCCTTTTCGGTTTCGCGTGCAATACAGCGTGAAGCCCAGAAAGTAGATTGTTTCCGGGCGGTTCCTGCCACGTTTGCCCGCATGTCGCTGCGCAAACCGGCCAAACTCGACTAACTTCGTCTTGGTCGGCTCAAGAGTAAGGCCAAACTTCCCCAACCGTCGGCGCAAGGCGTCCTGCACGCGGAGGGCGTCCGAGCGATATTGGAAACAGATCACAAAGTCATCGATATAGCGCACAAGATAGGCTTCGCCACGCAACCGGCGTTTGACCACGCGCTCGAACCATAGATCGAGCACGTAGTGCAGGTAAACGTTGCTCAGCAGCACGCTGATCGATCCACCTTGCGGAGTTCCCTCTTCATTCGGATGAACCTCTCCATCTTCCACAACGCCCGCTTTCAACCAGCGCCGGATCAAGCTGATCAGGCGCGGATCTCCAACTCGATGTTCAACAAACCGGAGCAACCACTCGTGATTGAGACTCCCGAAGAAGTTCTTCAAGTCCGCCTCCAGCACCCAGCCCGTCTTGCTGCCGGCGATCACCTCATTGAGGGTCGCCAGCGCGTGATGGGCGCCTAGCCCTGGCCGGCCGCCAAACGAGCACGGCAAGAAGTCCTGCTCGTAGATGGCGGAGAGCACCTGGGCCGTGCTGCGCTGGAGCGCCCGGTCGGAGACAGTCGGAACGCCGAGCGGGCGTTTTTCCTGCTTGCCGGGCTTCGGAATAAAGACGCGCCGAATGTCCGGCGCTCTGTATCCTTGACGGTGAATGGATTGAAGCATTGGCCCAATCCATTGCTCAAAGTTTTCCTTCGCCTCCTCCATCGTCTGGCCATCAACCCCGGCGGCCGAGCGCTTTGGAATCTGAGAAAGATTCTTCAGCACTCGATCACGCGTGATGTGATGGGCCAGCGAAGTGAAGCGGAGTTTTGGTTCACATCGAGCTTTCACTGCTATTTGTTCAAGTTTCGTTTCCATGGTCAGCTGATCTTCTCTTTGAATAGAAGGCCGTGTCTCCCGTTGAATGGAGCCCATGTCGCCCAAGAACAATTCAACCACCGCTGACCGCTTCCCCATGTGGCCGTCTCTCCCGACCTCGGAGTACTACCAGTCAGTCTGACTTCCATCCGATCCTCGGGCCCTTCTCGCCTCATCGGCTTGTCGAGCCCTACAAGCTCGCGCTTGAATCGGATGGATCTCCCTTGTTCACATCGATCCCCTTGGTTGCATGCTGGCGGTACGAACCCCGGGAGCATCCCACGCCGCTCGCTATGTCGCGGCCTGCGATTCTGCCTTCCCCTTTACGGGATAGAGTCGGCTACTCCGATCACGATCGATTTCGGGGCTATTTTCCCGTTCACTGACGTTCCGGCCTACAACCTCCCTGTCTACGCTTCGCAACGACCGTCACCGGTCCCCACGCAAGACTTGGTACGCGGCCGCTAGCTAGGCTTTGCCGCGGTCGCCATCTCAGGCGACTGAGTTCAATGCGCTTGCAAGGCGCAACCCGCA
>JBAUUQ010000010.1:0-185325 GCA_049582765.1 Terriglobales bacterium | reverse complement strand
GACCCGGAGAGACTTGAAGTTGAGGCGCCTTGCGGGCGTGAGCGAAGCGGGAGCCCGCAGCCGAAATCCCGAGCTACGCGAGGGATCTCAGAGAGAACTGGCGGACCCGGAGAGACTTGAAGTTGAGGCGCCTTGCGGGCGTGAGCGAAGCGGGAGCCCGCAGCCGAAATCCCGAGCTACGCGAGGGATCTCAGAGAGAACTGGCGGACCCGGAGAGACTTGAACTCCCAACCTCTGCGTTCGAAGCGCATTGCTCTATCCAGTTGAGCTACGGGTCCGCCTCTGCCTAAGCTTAGCAGGTCTTAAGGAGAAGCCAGCGTATGCCAGCGACGAACGAACTTAGTCCACCCCTGGAAAACTTCATTTGTGTTACCTTCGTTTTCTTGAAAAGAGTGAATTCGGTTTTAGAATGTGATGCCGAGCACAGACCTGGAATCCGACCCAGGGAATATGCTACCTAAGTAAGACAAGCTGCAAGAGCTCGACCCATGAATAAGTCCTCGACGCGCCGTTTCGTCCGCTATCGCACAGAGTTACCTCTCATCGTAAGAGTCCTTGGCCAGGACGGGTATATGCGGGTACATGGCCGCTGCTTTGAAATCAACGACAGTGGACTGGGTGCCGTCGTGACCAGTGAGTTCCGCCCCGGAGAAATGGTCTCGCTCGAGCTTTCCCTCCCCGACGTGACTGATATCCAGATATTGCGTGCCGTGATCCGGCATCGCATGGGATTCCTGCACGGTTTTGAGTTCGTCGGCATTCTCCCCGAGCAGCGCGAGTACATCCAAGGCTATTGCCGCACGCTTCAACCATCCTGAGAAAAGCGCGATCCCCCGGACCTTCGTTCGCAATGGTCAAGAGGGGGACTGCGTGCGATTCCAAAACCTGCAGAAGAGGTACAATTCCAGCGTTACACCTCAAGCTAAGGAGTTGCGCATGACCCAAAAAGTGATCGAGATCGTGGGAAGATCGAAGCAAAGTTTTGCCAAAGCGGCGGAGAACGCCGTAGCCGAAGCCGCCAAAACCGTCCGTGGCATGAGATGGGCGCGAGTTGCGGAATTCGAAATGGAACTGGACGGCAAGAAAGTTACCCAATACCGCGCCACCGCCAAAATCTACTTCGATATCGAACGCTAACCGGATCGAGGGGGCTGCCCGTGGAAGATAATCTCAAAGAACGCCTGGCGCGCTATCGCCAGATCAGCCTCAGTGTAACCGGCAGAAAATCTGGACGAACCATCACCGTTCCCGTCTGGTTCGTGCTGGAGGGCGAGAAGCTCTATCTCTTGCCGGTTAAGGGCTCGGACACCCAGTGGTTCAAGAACGTCCAGAAAAACCCGCAGATTCGGGTTTCGGCGCGGGACAAGGAAGCCGAGCTCCGCGTCACCTCCGTCCGCAGCGCCAAAGCGGTTTCAGGCGTAGTCGAGAAGTTTCGGGAGAAGTACGGGGCGGGCGACGTAAAGAAGTATTACTCCAAGTTCGACGTGGCGGTCGCCGCAAAACTGGCCGCGTGAAGCCGAGCTGAACATCACCTCGCTAGGCTGCATTCTCATTGGCGAAACGCCAGCGAGACATCTCCGGCGCTGCTACTAGCATCCCTAGTAGAATATTTATCTCGCGGCTGCGTGAACCCAAAAGGAGAAGTCCTTATGAAGGTGAGAGCGGCGAACGTCGCCCTAGGCCTGGGAATTCTAATTTTACCTTTCCTCATCTCCCAGTCACTGCGGGCGCAGGTCGCCGGAGCCACCCTGTCAGGTTTGGTCACAAATCCTTCGGGGGCGATTGTTGCAGATGCCAAAATCTCCAGCAAAAATATGCGCTCTGGTCAATCGACGGCCGCTCAAACCAATTCCGCAGGCCTCTACACGCTGTCCAATCTCTTGCCAGGGGATTACGAAGTTTCTATCTCCGCGGACGGGTTCGAGACAAAAGTGGTCAAAGTGACCCTCACGGCAGGGACCGCGCTCACCTTAAACGTCGCCTTAGCGGCGCAGCCCCAAGCTCCCGCCGACAACTTGCCGAACGCTCCTTCCAGCAGCAAGGCAGAGCCATCACTCCAGGATCTGGGTTTCCCTCCGGAGCAGACTCAGGGAAACGCTAAGGAGCAAGCGCTGCTTGACAAGCGGACGCACATGCTGAAAATCCATCAACGGCTGGGATTGATCACGACCATTCCCCTAATTGCTACCGTCGTAGCTTCCATGGGCGCTGGCGGGCGGCAAACCAGCAACACTGACCGGACCGTGCATATGGTTTTGGGTTCAGTCACCGGGGACTTGTACTTCATGACCGCCTATTATGCGATTCGCGCACCCCGAATTCCCGGAACCCAAACCCGCGGGCCGATCCGCTTTCACAAGGCCATGGCATGGATTCACGGGCCCGGGATGATTCTCACGCCCATTCTGGGTGCGATGGCCTACTCGCAGAAAAATAACGGTGAAAAGGTTCACGGGATTGCCTCGGCGCACGGCCCGGTAGCCATCGTGACCGCCGGAGCATTCGGAGCTGCCCTCTTGTCGGTATCGGTCAAGTTCTAAGCTTAACTTATGAATGCGAAAGGCTTGGCAGTTGCCCTTCTTCTATCGCTTCCGCAGCTTGCTGCGGCGGCCGATAGTCAATGGGTGCTTGAACAATCCACTCTCACCTATCACGTCTCTCATCCCCTGCACCAAACCGAGGGCGTCAGCCACGCGGCCCGCGGCAAAGGCGTCTGTCATGACGGACAATGCGATTTCCTGATGGCGGTTCCAGTAAAGTCCTTTGATTCGGGCGACAGCAACCGCGACCTTCACATGCTGCAGGTGACACGCGGCGCGCAATTTCCCATGGTCACGGTGCGCACCCGATTACCCGAAGAGGACTCCGCCTCGGCCACTATCCATGCCGATCTGGAGATCCAGTTCGCCGGTCAGACTGCTCAGTACAAGCAGGTTGAGTTCCAGTTGCTGACGCAGGGCAATGAGAAACGAATCTCCGGAATAATTCCCGCGACCCTGACCGACTTCAAAATCGATCCACCCTCTCTCCTGACGCTTCCGGTGAAGAACGAGATTCCGGTGCGGGTAGAAATGACCTGGCGTCCGCAGTGATGCGCCTTTGGTGGATCCGCTCAATGCCTCAGGTCAATCACGAGGAGCATAAGGGTAGCAAGGTAAAACCAGGAGACCGGGCCTTTCGTGGAGCTTCGTGTCCTTTGTGGCTAATGGTTCTCGCCGGCGACGGTGACATTGGGTCGCCGCTCAACCGCAATTGACTTGGCCATCGCGCCCGCCTAAGATTGCCACTCGGAGTTCCGCCCAACATTGATTGGCCAGACCATCTCGCACTACCGCATCATTGAAAAGCTCGGTGGTGGGGGCATGGGAGTGGTGTACAAAGCCGAGGACACACGCCTGGGCCGCTTTGTCGCTCTGAAATTCCTGCCCGAGGATGTCGCCAAAGATCCGCAGGCTCTGAGCCGTTTTCAGCGTGAAGCCAAAGCGGCATCGGCGCTGAATCACCCCAACATCTGCACCATCCATGAGATCGACGAAGCCAACGGACAGGCTTTCATCGTAATGGAGTGCCTCGAGGGCATGACCCTGAAACATCGCATTGCGGGTCGCCCCATGGAGATGAATCTGCTGTTGTCGTTGGCGATCGAGGTCGCCGACGCTCTCGAGGTCGCACACAGCAAAGGCATCGTGCATCGCGACATCAAGCCGGCCAACATCTTTGTTACCGATCGCGAGCATGCCAAGGTTCTGGACTTCGGTTTAGCCAAAGTGACCCGTGCCACCGGGCGCGCGGTCGGACCCGAGGCCACGGCTGGCGCCAGCGTCGAGCAACTGACCAGCCCTGGAACGGCGATGGGCACGGTCGCTTATATGTCGCCCGAGCAGTCCTTGGGCAAAGAACTCGATGGCCGCACCGATCTGTTCTCCTACGGCGCCGTCCTGTACGAAATGGCCACGGGCCAAGTGCCATTCGCCGGCGATACTTCGGCGGCAATCTTTGACGCCATTCTGCATCGCGCCCCTGCCGCCCCGGTGCGGTTGAATAACCAGGTGCCGCCGGAGCTGGAGCGTATTATCAGCAAGGCGCTGGAGAAAGAGCGCAACCTCCGCTACCAGCACGCCGGGGATCTGCGAGCGGACCTGCAGCGACTCAAGCGGGACCTGGAATCCAGCCGGTCCGTCACCGCGGCCGTGGAGCCGGCGCAGCCGGTGTCTTCAGCCCAATCAGGGGTCGTCGCGCCATCCGCCGCCACAGTCTCTCCGGCCTCAGTTGCCCCGGCGTCGGGTTCGAAGCCTGTTGTCGCAACCCCCGCGCCTCACCCGAACAAGAAGTGGCTGTGGATTGGAGCCGCCGTCGTTGTCATCGCTCTGGGCACTGGCACATTCCTCTACCTGCACCGTGCGCCTGGCCTGACGGAAAAAGACTCTGTGCTGCTTAGCGATTTCGTTAATACCACTGGCGACCCCGTCTTCGACGGAACCCTCAAACAGGCGTTGGCCGTGCAACTCGAGCAGTCTCCCTATCTGAATATCTTTCCCCAGGGCCGGGTACGGGACACGTTGAGCTATATGGGACGTTCACCGGATGAACGGGTCACCCCCGATCTCGCCCGGGAGATTTGCCAGCGCGAGGGTATCAAAGCAGTGTTGAACGGCTCGATCAGCAGCCTTGGCAGCCAGTATGTGATCGGGGTGGACGCGGTAAATTGCAAGACCGGCGACAGCCTGGCCCGCGAGCAAGTCCAGGTGGAAAAGAAGGAGCAGGTCCTCGGCGCCGTAGGTAAGGTGGCCTCGAATTTGCGCAGCAAGCTGGGCGAGTCGCTGGCTTCGTTGCAGAAGTTCGACGCGCCGGTGGAGGAGGCGACTACTTCCTCGCTCGAGGCTCTCAAGTCTTTTAGTTTGGGCGAAGGGGAAAGGGACAAGGGCAGCGAATACAACGCCATCCCTCTTTACAAACATGCCCTCGAACTCGATCCGAATTTTGCCGTGGCCTATGCCCGTATGGGACAGGCTTACTTCAACATCGGTGAAACTGTTCTCGCTATAGAAAACACCAAGAAGGCCTTCGAGCGGCGGGATCGCGGCAGTGAACTGGAAAAGCTGTACATCTCCTCGCACTACTACAACATCGTCAGCGGAGAACTCGACAAAGAGGTTGAAACACTGGAGCTGTGGCAGCGGACCTATCCGCGCGACAACGTTCCCCACAACAACCTGGCGGTTGGCTATGAAATCATGGGGAAGTGGCAACAGGCGTTGGAGGAGGCTCAGGAGACCAAACAACTCGCTCCCAACTCGGCATTCAGCTACTACGTGATGTACGCTGCGTACATGGGGCTGAACCGGATCGCCGAGAGCAAGATGATCCTGCAGGAGTCGGTCGGGAAGAAGATTGACTCTGCCAACGAGCACGCCGCTCTCTTCCGACTCGCGTTCCTCGAAGGGGATACCAATGGAATGCAGCGCGAAGTCGAGTGGGCCAAAGGCCGGCCGGATGAGGGACTCGTGCTGGAGGCGGTAGCCGATGTGGGAGCCTCGTCCGGAAAAATCGCTGCGGCTCGCGCGTCTTATCAACAGGCGGTAGACAGCGCACGGCGGGCTTCATTTGAAGAGAGTGCTGCAACCACCCTGGCGCGCGAAGCCATCTACGAGGCCGAGGTCGGAGACACCAAGTCCGCTCGCGAGGATGCTTCGGCTGCGCTTTCGCGGTCCCGCACCCGCAATACGTTGTTGCGCGCAGGCTCGGCGCTGTCCCTCGCAGGAGATTCCTCGGCAGCCGAAGCCGCCGCCCAGGAACTGCTGCGGGACAATCCGCAGAATACCCTGATCAATTCCTTGGATGTTCCCCGTATTCGCGCAGGAATCGCCTTGAACCAGGGGAATCCTGCGAAAACCGTGGAGCTTCTGCAACCCACGTCGGCTTACGAGTTTGGCCTCGCTGCGGGCGTCGCTCCCAACTACTTGCGCGGCCTTGCCTATCTCAAGCTGAACAAAGGCAACGACGCAGCGCAGGAGTTTCAGAAGATTCTGGATCATAAGGGTGTCTGCACGCTATCCCTTCCCACCTGTTCACTGGCGCATCTGCAGCTCGGCCGCGCCCGGGCCGAAGCCGGCGACAACGGCGGCGCCCGCACCGCCTACCAGGATTTCTTCGCTCTGTGGAAAGACGCCGACCCTGATGTCCCCATCCTGAAAGAAGCCAGGTCCGAATACGCGAAACTGCAGTAATCTCGCCTGACAGTGTAGGCGCGGGCGTCCTCGCCCGTGCGGGATCCTGGCAAGGGCCGTCACCGCGTTTACTAACGTCGATAAGGGCGCGTGCACTACAGAATCACCTTAGGTTCTATACAGTAAGCACAGTATTGTCCGGGCTGCGGCGTCCGCAGTATTGTGGTCTTCGTCCGAAGAATTTGTAAGAGGCGGTCATGGGTTAGTGTTTCGCCTGAACCTGGGAGCGGACGTTCGACCCTTACGACCGCTGTTTTCGCGCCTGCAATTTGCTACGCTGCTTCACTCCCCTCGTTCCAGATATCCACAACTTAATTCCGAATTTCGTGCCTGCGCTTTGAAACTTTTTGCTGGTTGACACCTCTCATCAGCGCGCATTCCCAGCCAAAGGCGAACATCAGTTGCTTCCCGCAGCCGTTTTCCGATGGTCGGAGAGTCGCACAATTGTCGAATGAGGAGCGTGTAATGGTTAGCACGACGCGTATTCTGTTAACCGCTGTTCTGGCAACCAGCGCAATATTGCCAGCCCGTAGTAAAGCCCAAACCGACGGTATCGCCCCAGCCGGCGCAGTGTTCGTAATGACCAATTCGGCCGACAAGAATGAAATCATCGCCTATAAACGAGCTGCCGATGGTTCCTTACAGGAGGGGCGCAGCTTTCCAACCGGAGGCAGAGGCAGTGGCGGCGTCACTGATCCTCTGGCATCCCAGGGTTCGCTCACTCTTGGCCAGGATCATTCACTCATGTTTGCGGTAAACGCGGGCAGCGGAAGTATTTCCGTGTTTCGGATTCACGGGGCGCGGCTGTCACTCCTGGACAGGGTTCCTTGCCGCGGCAGTGAACCCGTCGCCGTAGCCCAGCACGGAAGTCTCGTCTACGTAGTTAATGCCGGTGGCACCAGCAACGTAGCCGGTTTCCGTCTCGATCGGATGGCTGGGAAGCTTAAACCAATTCCCGGCTCCATCGCTTTTCTCAGTACCGGCAATTCCGGGGCTGCAAGTCTATCGTTTAGTCCCGACGGTCAATTTCTTCTGGTGACCGAAAAACTGACCAACAACATCGACGTCTTCCACATTCAAACCGACGGCACCTTGGCGAAGATCGTGATAAACCCGAGTGCCGGTCCGGGCGCGTTTGCAGTGCAATTCGCGCCCAACGGGGCGGCGCTGGTTTCTGAGACCGGCCCGGCCGGAGGAAATCAACGCTTCGGCCATCTCGTCCTACTCCGTTCTCGCCAATGGCACTCTCTCTCCTATCAGCACCAGTGTTCCGACGTTGGGGGCAGCAACCTGCTGGCATGAGATCACTCCTGACGGCCGTTTTGCGTACACCTCAAATTCCGCCACCTCCACAATCTCCGGTTTTGCGATCGGTGCAAATGGGGCACTCACACCTTTAGCGGGTACTGTGGTTGGAACCAACCCGTCCGGAAGTACGAATCTCGACATTGCCATCAGTGCGGACGGCAAATTCCTCTACACCCTGAACGCAGGAACCGGCACTGTCGGCATCTTCGGCATAAATGCGGACGGTTCCCTTACTAACCTTGGCGACGTGGGCGGCCTGTCGGCGTCCGCTGGCTTGAACGGAATCGCGGCGATCTGAATCGTTGCACCTGTGAGTTGCGGCCATCGCACCGCAACTCACTTTTTCTCCGCCGATGCCTGCGAGGTCAAGACCTGCTCATGGCGGACCGCGGACCACATCCGGCCTCTAATCTCCGGTGGTGAAGAAATTGATGCTGACCGTAGCCAGCTCCGATGGCGGGAACTTGCACTGATATTTTCGATCCGCCTGCAGGCCGGCCTGGCGCGCACTCTCGAGGAAAATCGGCAACTCTACCAGATACTGATCGGAAAACCCGTGCGTGCCGTCATATGCAACCGCAGGTGTCTTCTCCAGGTTGTCGGCCGTGACTGCCGGAGGCAGGGTGTGCAGTTCCAATACCAGCAGACCAAATCGTCCAACGTAGGGAGCCCAGCGCCGCAAATGCCGCAGCAGGTTTTCTTCTAGAACATCCGCCGGAATCTCCTCGCCAAAATGGGCAAACGCGCCCGTACATCGTCCCGTGCGGCTTCCGCCCGCATAATTCGCCGGCGGAAGGTAGGGACGGTTGTGGTCAAGGAAGGAGCGGACATGGAGCAGGTCGTGGATATCCAGTCCGAGTTCCTCGAGGTCGCTCGCCAGTTGGGCGGGCCGGTTGATGTCCCCTCCGATGACGTGGAACGTCGGAATGCCCGCCTTGCGCAGGGTTTGTTTGGAGATACGCCGCGCTACCTTGTTGAAATCCGCCCCCACCATGATCAGCGGGTGTTGGTCGAGTACGGCACCCCGGGCGGTGTGATCCTTGACCACGAAATACAGGTGCTCCAGAAAGCTCCCGTCGCCACATCCCATGTCGCAAATGCCTTGCGGCTGCCGCTCGAGTGGACGGTTGAAAATCTCGACCATGATTTCGTCCACTTTCTTGAAATATGTCTTGTGTGCCCCGCCACTGCCCCAGACATTCATACCGCGATTGACCAGCAGTTCGACGCCGCTCTCGTTCATCCGCGGAATCCTGGGATTGCCGAATAACAGTGTGCTCACGACATCGAACAAAGGAAGATAGGAGACGGTTACGCCGTAGGAAGATGCGATTTGTGCTGCGTACTGGCCGCAGGCCGTAAGCCCCACCAAACCGTGCTCACGTTGGATCCAGCCTTGCGTGGCAAGAAGGTCGAAAATGCAGGAAAGGCTGCCGGAGTTCGCCGCGATACGGTGCGGATCGGTTGCTTCCTGCCCAATCTGAGCCAGGACTCCGCCGCGCGCCAGGGCCACCATGGCAGGCCCGATCAGCAGGCCATCCAGATGCTTACGAATCTGATCGCTGACCTTAGCGGCGGCCGGCTCGTCGTGCGCACCCAGACCCCATCGTGCCTGGGCGCGAGCCGCCAGCCCCTGAAGAGAGGGAAGGACCGGCTCGTCGGAACTACCGAAGAGGAAATCCTCCAGAAAAAGGGCTTTCGGAATGAAGGACACGGCCTCTTCATAAAGCGGGGGAGCGAGCCGCACCGCCCAGACTCCTTCAGGGGTCAGGGAATAAGCAGGCCGAGATCTGTGATTCGTTCGTTGCTCCAGCCAGCCGAAGCACACCAGTAGCCGAAGCGCCACCCGCAAATAACCGCGGTTGCCGTGGGTTTGTTCCACGATTTCATCGAGTTCGGTCCAGAATGATGGGCCTTTGAAGAGGTCGAATACCTTGCGATCACAAAGCGCCTTGACGGTGGGAGCCAGAACAATTCCGGCGAGATGGTGGAAGACCAGCGCTCGAACGCCGGCTTTCTCGTGATCCGCCAGTGATCCCCCAACCATGTGTCGAATCGTCTCGTGATTTTTCTATTCGCGTCCTTCGAACAGATTTCTGCCTTCAACCAGCGCACGCATCTTGCGGTCCACCACGCTGCGTTGCAGCATCCAGAATCCGCAGTCGGGATGCACGTAACGAAGGCGGTCCTCGCCCAATACCTTCACGGCATGCTCGATTCGCGTTGCGATGAGCTCCGGGCTTTCGACTTCGTTATCCTTGATATCGATCAGGCCGATTCCCAAACGAATCTTCGGATCGAGATCAAGCAAAACCGGAAGGTCATCGTAGCCGTGCCGGGCGAATTCGAGAACCAGATGATCCGTGCGCAGGGAATTCAGAAAAGGAACCAGGTCGCGCCAGAAACCGCGGAGCTGCGGCTGCCCGCCATAATTGCCGAAGCAGATGTGGACGGCTTTCTCGTTCAGGATGCCGTCGAGCACATGATTCATGGCCTCGGCAGCCCAGGGCGCGTCTTCCGGATAGCCAGCGATACAGGCCTCGTCCAGTTGAACCGTATCGGCTTCCAGAAGTTCGACCTGCCGCCTCAAAACCACCGCAACCTCCATCGCTAGATCGCCGATGTTCTTGTAGAAACAATTTGTCAGGACGCGCGCCAGCATGTGTGGGCCGGTGCAGGTGAACTTCAACGGCAGCTTGGTCAGGGTGCTCACGAACTCGTAGTCGCGAGGCAAGTTAAGCGTGCCATCCTGAATCTTGCCAATTACCATTCCCGCGGTGAGCAAGCGGTATCCGGACGCGCGATCGGAGCGAAACCGGTCGAAATCTGAAAGCGAGAAGTGTTTCCGAATGCCCTCCATGCGCGAAGCGAAATAATCCACCATGCCGTTGGTTTCGGGATGGCTGGGATCAAAGCGCATCAATTCACCATCGGTGATCAGGTCCAGACCGGCGAGTTCTTGCGTCTTGAGGACCGCCATTACCGCATCCCGCAACACCAGGCGCGACGTATTTCCCACCAGCCAAGAAGGAACTGGATAACTGCCGACCACAGTGGTCTTGATTCGCGGAGTCATGCGTTCTCCTTCCCCCGCTCCCGGCTGTGTGAGAGCGCCAACATAATACTCCCGTTTGGCAAGCCCATGGCCGGAATCACCTTCCCGGAAGTTTGCGAAAGCCGCGATTGCGCCAAGAACGCTGCCCGTAACTAGTTCATGGCAAATGCTCTGGCTGTCGTTTCGCTAACTGCTGTTCGAATTCGCCCGAGCGCTCTCCGGCCGAACAGGGAAATCTTCGGCGAGCGATTGCAGAGGCAAGGTGCGACCAAGCTTTGTCACTGACGATTGTTCTTTTAGGTTGACAGTGGCACCATTTTGTGCGAAATACTGCACCCTAGGGAATAGATGAACGGACGTTCGATAGAGCGTTTGTCCCGATTGGGGTCGTTTCCTGACGCCCCAGAGGTCGAGCTTAACTCCCCCCATCAACTCACTCATACGGGACGGTTCCTAAGAGGTAACCGCCCGACGCTGGCCAGCCTTTTTTTGCTGCAATCCATAGAACGGACGTTCGCTCTACACGAGGGTGCTATGAAAACATTCGTGCTTTTGACGGTTCTAGTCGCCTTGTCAGCGGTCCTCCTCTCTAGCCCGTCGGCTTTTGCGCAGGCCATCAGTTTCGCCCAGTTGAACGGAACTGTGCTTGACACCAGCGGCCGGGCTGTGGTCAACGCACCGGTCACGGTGCGCAATGCCGACACCAATCAGACCTTTAAAACGACCACTACTGACAGCGGATTCTACGTTGTGCCCAATCTTCCTCCCGGGCACTACGAGGTCTCGGTTTCGTCCACGGGTTTTGCCAAAACCACGCAGACCGGGATCGAACTGACGGTTGGCCAGACTGCGACTGTCAACGTCACGCTCAAGGTCGCGGCCGCCGGAGAAACTGTATTGGTTACCACCGAGGCTCCGGTTATCGAGCCGACCAAGACAGAGATCAGCCAGGTGATCGAGGCCAAGCAGATTCAGGACCTGCCGATCAGCGGCCGCCTGTTCACCGATTTTGCCCTGCTGACGCCGAGCGTCGCCACCAGCCGGACCAGTCTGGGTACAACTTTCACCGAGTTCGAGGTGACGCAGATTTCCTTCGGTGGCATGCGTTCGTTCAGCAACGAGATCACGGTGGACGGCGCCGACTTCGTGAATTCGATCAGCGGCGTGCAGCGCGCCACGCCCCCACAGGATGCAGTGCAGGAATTTCGCGTGGTGAACAACAGCTTCGGTGCCGAGTATGGCCGGGCGCTGGGCGGCATCGTCAACATCGTGACCAAATCCGGCACCAACGACCTTCACGGTTCGGTCTACGACTATCTGCAAAACAGTGCCACTGATTCGCGTTCGCTTCTTCAGCCGGCGCCGCTGCCACACCAACTGCGGCAGAATCAATTCGGCGGGACGCTGGGTGGCCCGATCAAGAAAGACAGGACTTTTTTCTTCTTGAACTATGAGGGCAAGCGCCGAGCCGAGTCTCCGACCTATCCGAGCGATCTCTATAACAACATCGCCGTCATCGATCAAGCCAAAGGGTACCTCGGGCTCTCGCCCGAAGGCTGTTATCTTCCTCCCGCGCAATGCACCGGGTCTCCCTTTTCGTATCTCAAGTCAGTCCTGAAGACGGTCAACAACGATTACGGTTTCGCCAGAATTGACCACCAGATCAACACCAACAATCGCCTGGCGATCCGTTACGTGGTGGAAGATGCGCGGGATCTTGGCGAGTTGATCGGCAACACCGAAGATGGCGGAGGCGTGGGTACGCCGAGTGGAGCGCGCGATCTCTATATCCGCGATCAATCCCTGGTCGGCACGCTGAATTCGGTGCTGAAGCCAAACCTGGTCAATACGGCTCTGGTGCAATATGCCAGGCGCCACTACAACTTTCCTGGGGCGACTGGCGAACCCGATCTGAGCGTCGTTAACGACCTCGAGTTCGGACACAACTTCGGTACCTACGACGCCATCTACGAGAGCCGGGTACAAGGATCCGACTCGCTCTCCTGGGTCAAAGGCAATCATGTCGCAAAGTTCGGATTCGACGGGAACTACGCCTGGAGTTACAACAACTATCCCGGGTTCACGCCGGAGCGGATTCTGTTTAACAACCTCGATTGTGTGTATGCGTTTGCCAACGCAGTCAGTCTCTTAACAACCGGCACCTACGGAACAGCCCCCGGTTCAGCCGGCTGCCCGCTCTCGCCCCAAGCCGACGGAGTGTCGTTCATGTACTGGGGAGTTGCGCTTCCGCGAACCGGTTTTGTGAATGGTTACACTCCGGCCCCGGCGACCGGCGGGGGATTCGGCAGCGGCTGGCCCAGTGCGTTTCCGACGAATATGTACTCCAACTACGCCTACACGCTGAACCACGGCTACTGGGGATTCTACGGTCAGGATCAGTGGAGAATCACCCCCAAGCTGACTTTGAATTACGGCTTGCGGTGGGATTTCGAATCAGGTTTGGGGAATGTGATCGATGCAGACTACCGGGCTTTCCAGCCGCGGGTCGGGTTCGCCTATTCTCCGGACGCCAAGACGGTTATCCGCGCAGGCTTCGGGACTTTCTATGACCGCAATAACCTGACGTTCTTTTTCACCACCGGAAACCAGAAGACGCTTCCCGGATACTTCTGCACTCCGCCGGGAGCAGATCCCGCCTGCGCCGCCAACGGATTCGGATCGGGAGTGGTGGTTCCGATGATCCGCAACGGAGCCTCCAACGGCGGCTGGCAATTGTCAGCTCAGCCCGGATTCCCGGGAACGCCGTCCTTGCCGTGCGGGGCTTTGGGTATACCCGCCGGGATTTGCGCTAGCGCTCCCGGCGGCACCATCAGCATCGCTGCTCTAACTGCCCTCGGCATCCTGGCAGACGGCGCGAATGCCTACCCGCCAGTGAGTCTAACCGGGCCTTGCACGGCGAACCCCATAACCGGGGCGCCGACCGGGGCTTGCGGCGTCGGCTCGGGTGGTATTCAGCGCGACGGCCGCCTCCCTTACGCCGAGCAGGCAAGTCTCGAGATTGACCGCCAGGTCGGCAAGGGACTTACGATCCAGTTGGGATATCTTTTTGTCGGAGCGCACAAGCTGGTTCGAGGGAACAACCTGAACGTCCCGTGCCCCTACGGCACGGCGAAACCGTCCAATCCTTACTACGCCCAAGGCTGGCTCAACCCCGACGGGTCGCTGACTCCATGCAGCGGGAAACCAATTCTCGGGCCACTGGGCTTGGGGCCGTTTTTCGGTTGGCTGGGTCCTGCAAGCCCGATTCCTCCGGCCTTTGCGCCTCCTAATCCTCAACTGCCCGTCAATCCCAGCGGGCTGGAGTTTGGTGTGCCCGGCGGCGTCGGCGCCCCGCCCACGCTCAGTGGCGGTCTCCTTGACTACAACAACAACGTGGCCAATGCGGTCTACCACGGCCTCACCTTGACTGCGCTGGAGCGTCTCGGCAAGTATTTCAACCTGACCGCCAACTACACCTACTCCCACACCATCGACAACGGCAATTTCACAACTTTCATTAATCTGCCTCCCAACCAGTTTGATTACGCTGCCGAGCGGGGCAACTCCAACCAGGATGTTCGCCACCACTTTGTCGCGAACTTCACTGCGGACGCGCCCGAACGAAGTTTTCTCCGGAACTTTGAATTCAGCAGCATCATTACCGTGGAGTCGGGACGTCCCTTCACGTTGTTCCCGGGGGAAAACACCTTTGGCGACGTCGCTGGTCTCAGCACGGACCGCGTGGGTGGAGCACCTGTCACGAGCAACTGCACCTCGGTGGCCAACTGCAGCACTACGATCGGCAGAAACACGTATGTCGGCGATCCCTTGCGCTCCTGGGATCTACGTGTGTCAAGGTACTTCCAGATTACCGAGCGTTTGAGAGCTAGTCTTGCGGTTGACGCGTTCAACGTGCTGAACCGGGGGAACGTGGACGAAGTAACCTCGATCTATGGTTCGCCCGCATTCTGTGGAGCGTCTCCCGCGATCCCAAGCCACTACAACGACGCCACAACGCGAGCGATTCAGCAAGGCGCAGTATCCTGCGCCACGCAGCAGGCGGCGGCTGCGCCGCCGGCCTGGCTTGCGTTGGGGCTTTTGCCGGTCTCAATTCCGAATACTCCGAACGCAACCTTCGGAATGCCGAGAACCATGCTCAATCCGAGGCAGTTCCAGTTCTCGGCGAAGTTTACGTTCTAGTTGCGCGCAAGGGCAGACAAGGCTGGCCGATTAATACCGCGGCCAGCCCCTGCAAGTTCGGCGAACGCAAACGACCGGGGACCAGGCTGGTTAAGCGTAAGGAGTTTTTAGCAGTACCGCGACTCTCACGCTTCCCACTGCCAATCCTGGTAGCGCCGTCGCAGCTCCGTCTTGCGCAACTTTCCAGTAGAGGTGTGGGGAAGCTCTTCCACGAAGACGAAGGCATCGGGTAACTGCCACTTCGCGAATTTTCCCGCTAGAAACTCGCGCAAGGCTTCCGCAGTAAGGGTCGCTCCGTCTTGCGCGACGACGACTGCCACGGGACGCTCCTGCCACTTGGGGTGCGCCACGGCAATAACCGCAGCCTCGCGCACGTCAGGGTGAGCGACAAGAGCATTTTCCAGATCCACCGAGCTGATCCATTCGCCACCGGACTTGATCAAGTCTTTGGTTCGGTCGACTATCGTCAGGTACCCGTCGGGGTTCATCGTTCCTACGTCGCCCGTCCGAAACCAGCCGTCATCCGTCCATTTATCGGTGGTTTCAGGTAAATTGTAGTAACTGGCGGCTACCCAAGGTCCGCGGAGTTGCACCTCGCCCATGGTGGCGCCATCCCGCGCGACTTCCCCGGACTGGTTGGCAACTCTGACATCGACCAACGGGACCGGAATCCCGGCCCTGGCTTGAACCTCATACTTCCTCTCCGGGACCCAATCCCGCATGTGCGCCTTGAGCTGATTGGTAGTGGCCTGCGGGCTGCTCTCCGTGAGACCCCAACCTTGCTGCAATCTCAACCCATAGTGTTCGAGTTTGCGAATCAGCGAGAGTGGCGGAGCGGCACCGCCTACGATGACCCGCATCTTGGGCAGCGTCCAGCGTCCAGGATTTTTTTCCAGACAGTTCACAATATTCAGCCAGATGGTCGGCACGCCGGCGGCTGCCGTGACATTTTCTTTCTCAAAGAGTTCCAGAAGACTTTCGGCATCCAGATAGGGGCCGGGGAGCACGAGTTTGCATCCCACCAGGGCCGCCGCATACGGGAATCCCCAGCCGTTTACGTGAAACATGGAGACCACTGGCATAAGAACATCGTTGTGGCAGACTCCGAAATTGTCCGCTGTAGTTACCAGGAAGGTGTGCAGAAAAATCGAGCGATGGGTGTAGGCGACGCCCTTGGGAAGGCCAGTCGTTCCCGACGTGTAGCACAATGACGCCGCTTCATTTTCGTCCAGCTTCGGGTACTGGAAGTCTCCGCCCGCAGTTGTAAGAAAATCTTCGTAGCTTTCGCTGCCGCACTGTGCTGGGTTGTTGCTCAGAGGTACCACGAACACCCGTTCAAAGCGAACCGAATCTTTTATTTGCTCATAAAGCGGCCAAAGAACGTCGTCAACGATCAGAAAGCGCGCCCCTCCATGGTTGGCGATGTACGCGATCTCCTGCGGCGCCAGCCGCAGATTTAGCGTGTGCATCACGCCGCCTGCGCAGGGAATACCTAGGTAAGCTTCGAGATGCGCATAGTGATTCCACATGAGCGTAGCGACGCGGTCGCCGCGCCGCAGGCCAGCTTTCTGCAGCGCCTCCGCCAATGCACGTGCCCGCCGGTAAATCTCCCCGTAAGTGCAACGATGCAGCGAATGATCCGGCAGGCGAGAGACGATCTCCCGTTCGGGGAAGAGTTTGCCCGCACGTTCAAGGATGTGAGTGAGCGTCAGGGGATAGCTCATCATCGTTCCGTGCATAAAGGTTTTCTCTCCCCGCGGTGATTGCAGAATCGCAGAACTTCTTCGGATCCAAAGCTCTCGGGCGATCTCAACAATAAAGGGCCGGGGCGACTTTGGCCTTGCAAATTATAACGGACGTTCGATAGTGTGTTACGGCATTTGCCGGGTTTTGCCAGACTCCCCATGAACCAGAACGTGGAACTACTCGCCTCCTACTGGACGATCTCGGCGGGCCTTCCCCACACCGACCGTGAGTACAGTTTGTTTGACTTCAAGGATCGGGTTGAATCCGCTGCCAAAGCCGGTTTCAAGGGCTTTGGAATCTGGCACGCCGACCTCGACCACGTCCTCGAACGCCGAACTCTCCAAGAGATGAAGCAGATATTCAACGATAATGGCATGCAGCACATCGAACTCGAATTCCTGACCGACTGGTTTCTGGAAGGCGAAAGAAAAAAGCAGTCCGACATCACCCGAACGAAACTGCTGACGGCGGCGGAAGTTCTGCAAGCGAGGCATGTAAAAGTGGGTGACTTTTTCCAGGAGAAGACACCGATGCCACGCCTGATCGAGTCGTTTGCCGAGTTGTGTCACGAAGCCGGCGAACATGGTACCCGTATCGGTTTTGAACTGATGCCCTTTGCCATGATCGACACGCTCAAAGAATCGTTGGCGATGGTCGAGGGCGCGGGCGTAAAGAACGGCGGCATCGTGCTCGACCTCTGGCACCTCGTGAAACTAAAGATTCCCTATGAGGAAGTAGGGCGCATTCCGCTGCAGTATCTGATCAGCGTCGAGCTTAACGACGGCACCTTTGAAGCTCCGTGGAGCCTCCACGAAGATACGGTCAATCACCGCAGGTTATGCGGGGAGGGGGAATTCGACGTCAGAGGCTTCATCGATTGCGTGCAGAAGGCAGGCTACACAGGACCCTGGGGGATCGAGGTACTCTCGGAAGAACTAAGAAAGAAGCCGCTCGACGAATTGACGATGCGCTCGTTCAACAGCACGATTTCTCAGTTTTACGGCCAGAGCTGACGCGGTTTGTCACAACCAACTGTGACACTCCTCATGGTGTTTGTTCTTCCCAAAGTACACGCTTTTCCATATGGAGAAAAAGGGGCTTTGGCGAGCCTCCTGCCGGTCCCTAGGGAAGCTGATCGTGGCTGGGGTTATGGTGACGTCACCCCTGCGTGCAGGCGCGCAGGCCAGTGCTGCCGCTCCGGTTTCCGCTGCTGATCCGGCCGTTGGCGCCAAGGAGGCAAGTCCTTGGTGGGGCATCACAACCAACGGATACGTGTCGCTCTCCTACACCTACAACGTCAATGATCCCAGCCCTCGCATAAACCAGTTCCGAGTCTTCGACTTTAATGACGACGATCCGCAATTGGATGTCGCTCAGCTGGTCGTTCAACGCGCCATCAGCGAACCGAATCAATTTGGCTTCCGCTTCGACCTGCTCGCCGGTTCCGGAGTTCCGGAGGTGACCGCTGCCTATGGCCTGTTTCGCGACATCCCAACGGGCATCGCGCACCATTTTGACATTCAGCAGATGTTCGTAAGCTACATCGTGCCAATCGGGAAGGGTGTGCGCTTCGATCTGGGGAAGTTTGTCAGCCAGATGGGCTATGAAGTCCTCGGAGGGTACGACGGGCATAACGACAACTTCAGCCGCGGGTTCATCTTTGGGTACGGGATACCGGGTACCCACACCGGTGGCAAAGCGACCTACACCTTCAACGGCAAGGTCATGGCGATGGTTTCAATATGCAACGGGTGGGATGATTTCCAGCGGCTTAACTATGCCTACACGGTCGCGGCACAGTTAGTCTTCACTCCCGCCAAAAGCTTCAATGTGAGCTTCAATTTTATTCACGGGCCGGAGCGTCGCCATGATACTCATGACCAGCGCGCCGCTTACGAACTGGTCGCACAATGGAAGCCAGCCCGGAAGCTCACCTTGGGCGGAGATGGACTCTATGGTCACGAAGAGAATGGTGTTGCTGTCGGCCACGATGCGCTTTTGGAGAGGGCTGGCTGGATATTCAAGGTACAGTCTTACATCCAGGTTCTCGCTGGCATTCCGCGGGGAGGTTTTCAATGACGGGGGCGGCACGCGCACCGGTATCGATCAAACTCTACAGGGATTCACCTTCACTCCCGAATACGACATGAACGTCAAGTTCTCCCGGTTGAACTCTCATTTCAACAAGGCGGACGGGAAATTCGCGGTGCGGGGCGAGGTGCGCTTGGACCGGTCCAACAAGAATGTGTTCCGCGAAGGCAGCAATCCCATTAAAAGGCAGCAATTTACCTCGGCAGTGAACTTGTTTTATCTATTTTGAGCGTGCCGATTGGATTTCGCGCGCAAAAAGTTTGTAACGCATCCACATCCTCGCTGTCGTAGAAGGAAACTGGACCACGCCCTGTAACCTTTTGTGGATTCGCGAATCTCATGTAAGCTCTTTTTCGTCTGCGAGGGACGAGCTGATGACCGGGCCAACCGACAGTCGCAAGTTTCGAACCATCAACCGGCGTGAGTTGCTAAGACTTACACCGGTGCTAGCCCTGGGCGCATTCACTATTCCGAAGCTGCAGGCGCCCCTCCTCAATGCCGGCCTTGGTTTTAGTGACTGGGCCTCGGCGAGGCTCTTCCGCTCTGGACATGGGGCGCCAACGTTTGCCGGGTCCGACCTCACTCCGTTCGATAAGTTCCCGATTAATGACTATGACGTCGACGACCCCCAGGTGGATTTGGACAAGTGGACTCTCGCGGTGACGGGTGCAGTGCAGAAGCCGGGAGACTACACTCTGGCGCAGATTCAGACTTTGCCCAAGTTCAAACAAAACACACGGCACGTTTGCGTCGAAGGCTGGGACGTGATTGGCCGGTTCGGCGGCGTACGCATCTCCGATTTCCTCACGATGATCGGCGCCGATCCAACTGCCCGCTTCGTGACCGTCGAATGTGCGGATGACTACTATGAGTCGCTCGACATGGCCACTGCCCTGCATCCCCAATCGTTGCTCTGTTTCGAAATGTACGACCGGCCGCTGACCCGTGAACACGGCGCTCCGCTGCGTCTGAGCATCCCCACCAAGATTGGTTACAAGCAGGCGAAATATTTGACCGACCTCAAAGTGAGCCATGTTCTAGAGAAGGCCGGCTACTGGGAAGATCAAGGCTACTCTGAGTTCTATGGTCTGTAGCTCCGAGGAGAAACCATGGCAACCCGCGCGATCACAATCGAAGATGTGAAGACCGGCGAAATGACTCAGGCGGTGTACGAGCATCCCTTTGTGGTGCGTATGTGCCATTGGGTGAACGCGATTTCGCTGTTCGTGATGGTCGCCAGCGGTCTGCAGATTTTTCGCGCTTTCCCCAGCTTCGGAGCAAAAATTCCGCAGAAGGATCTTCTCAACTGGCCCAAGTCCTTTGCGCTGGGTGGATGGCTGGGAGGCGCGCTGCAATGGCACCTGACCTTCATGTGGATCTACTTGGCGACCGGCCTGGTGTATGTGGGTTACGAGATCCTCCGCGGGAACTATAAGCAGGTGCTGTTCGTACGAGGCGATCTCCCGGGCGTATGGCCGATGGTGCGTCACTACTTCTTTTTTGGTCCCAAGCCGCCGGTGAGGGAGGCATACAACCCGCTGCAGAAGCACGCTTACACTTCCGCCATTGCTTTGGGCGTGCTGTCCGTTCTGACCGGTTTCGCGGTCTGGAAGCCCGTGCAATTCTCCTGGCTGGCGTGGATGATGGGCGGGTTCCACTGGGCGCGGTTGTGGCATTTCCTGATCATGTGGGCGCTGCTGGCGTTTGTGTTCGGGCATCTGGTGATGGTGGTCCTGCACGGTTGGAACAATTTCATGTCGATGTTGACGGGATGGAAAAAGGACCCGGAATATCCGCCGGAATAGCCGTGATATGCGCTGCGGCAAGTTAGGAGTTTACGGGTGAGGAACGATGCCGGAAGAGGGGACTTCGCTGGAAAATCGAGCCGAACAATTCAACGAAGAGCTGCTCATCCGACGCATCCGGGACGGCGAACATGATCTGTTCTACGAACTGGTCAGGCCTTACGAACGGCGCGTCTACTCCGCGGCTTTGGCCATTTTGCGCAACCAGGCGGATGCCGAAGATGTGGCCCAGGAGGCGGTGCTGAAAGCCTTCAAGCACATCCGGCAATTCCGGGCCGAGGCGCGCTTCAGCACCTGGCTGATCCAGATCACGGTCAATGAGGCGCGGATGCGGAGAAGAAGAGAACACGCCAACATTATGGAGCCGATGGCCGACCGCCAGGACGAGGAAGGCAACTATACACCCCGCGATTTTGCCGACTGGCGTGAGATCCCTTTGGAGACCTTGGAGCGGAAAGAGGTCCGGCAGATGCTGACCGAAGCGCTGGCGTCGCTGGGAGAGAAGTACCGGGAAGTTTTTGTGCTGCGCGACATGCAGCACTTGAGTATCGAAGATACCGCCAAGACGCTAGGTATCTCCACAGCTTCGGTCAAGACTCGTCTGTTAAGGGCACGGTTGATGCTGCGGGACCTGCTCGCGCCTGGACTCGGCGGTAGCTGGAGCAGCAAGTTGTCTTTCGCAAAGGGGACCAAGCCATGGTAGTTAACTGCGAAGAAGTCTGGCGCGAGATTTCGAACTACCTGGAAGGTGATATCGCACCTGATTTGCGCGCCGCGGTGGATGAGCACGTTCGTGGCTGCAAACACTGTGCCGCGGTGCTCGAGGGCACGCGGAACATCGTTCAACTGTACGGGGACGAAAGGATGCTGGAAGTACCGTTGGGGTTCAGCCACCGCCTGCAGCGGAGGCTGGAAGAAAATATGCCTGGCAGCCGGCGAGGGTTCTTAGGGTGGATGGTCGCCGCCGCCGCTGCGGTGCTGGTCGCTGGCAGCTTCGAGCTGGCCAAATCCTCCATCTTCAGTCGTGCTGAACCGCGCTCGCAGCAAGCCCAATACGGCAACAGCGTCCCGCCTGACATGATGGTCGTGATTTCAACCGATGGGAAGATCTTTCACGTGGCCGGATGTCCCTTCATACACGACAAAGCGCACATTCGGACAATTGTGGCCCGGGAAGCGCTGCGAGAAGGATATGCGCCTTGTGTTCGGTGCATGAAGAAGTATCTGAATGCAACCGGCTGAAGTGGACTTCACCACGCTCTAATTGACGATGAACTATCCCGGGACAGCTCCCTCGCGATCGAAGTTATAATCTTGTCGGTATGCGACGTCTGATAACTCCGAATTGTGATGATGTCAGCACTAAGTCTCTCAAGAAAATACGCATCGCATTCATGCTGTTCTTGGCTGGCTTGGCGCCAGCCCAGGTTGCACCCACGAAAATTCCCGAATGGTGCCGTTCTCTTCCTCGGCCGGAATATAAGGCTCTCCAGCGCGTGCCGATTAGCGATTCCTGGTTCGAAGTCTACAAGGTTGCCCCCGCGGTTTTCGCTATTTACGAACCCCATCAATTCGAAGAGACCATCAGTTATCTCATCATCGGGAGTAAGCGGGCAGTGCTCTTCGACACCGGAATGGGAATCGGTGACATAAGGAAAGTTACTGCCGAGCTGACCGGCCTGCCCATCGTCGTGATGAATTCCCACACTCATAACGACCACGTCGACGGTAACTGGCAGTTTGAGACCGTATACGGCATGGACACGGATTTCACCCGGAAGAATGCGCGAGGCTCGCGGGAGGACGCCCAAGCCGAGCTAGCACCCGATCAGATTTGTGGGGAGCTGCCGAAAGGATTCGATCCGGGAGCTTACGTGACCCGTCCCTGGAAGATTACCGCGAACACCCACGACGGCGATCGTATCGATCTGGGTGGCCGATGGTTAGAAGTCATCGCCACACCCGGCCACACGCCGGATGCTATCTCGCTACTTGACCGTGCCAACCGTCTTCTCTTCACTGGTGACACCTACTACCCCGCGCCCATCTGGCTCTACCGGCCGGAAACCGACCTCGAAGCCTATGACGTTTCCATCCGGCGCCTTGCCGCTCTGGCTCCCCGGGTTAAGTTGGTTCTTGGCGCGCACAACATCCCCGTCGCTCCGCCTTCGGTGCTACCGCACTTGGTAAGTACCTTCGAGGCTGTGCGTGCCGGCAAGATTCCTGCGACTCCCGTATCCAGCGGCCAAGTCGTATACAAAGTAGACGACATCTCTTTCCTGATGCGGGGCGCCGAAGCCAGGCGGTGAGATGGTGACTTCGCTAGGACTCTACAGGTAGCCGGTACCATTGCTGCACCAGCTACCCTGAGTCAAACTTGAGAAACACAGAGTGGGTGCTAGTTCTGCTTCATGCTGTCGTCGTGCTTCATGTTGTCGTCTTTCTTCATGCCATCGTCCTTCTTCATACCGTCGTCTTTCTTCATCGTGTCCTTCTTGGTTTTCGTGGACTTGTTGCCTTTCTTGGTTTCGCTTTTCTTCATCTGTTCGTTCTTCATCTGATCTTGCTTCATGTCGTCGTGCTTCATGTTGTCCTGCTTGGTTGTGTCAGTGGTCTGGGCAAATGCTGCCAGCGACATTGTCAGGAATCACATGGCCATGAACCTGCAAATCATCTTTCGCACGAATCCTCCTCGGGTATCTCGTTGAGTTTGCGACGATACGCACCGCCGCGCGCAACTGAGATGTGTCTCAAACCAGAAAGTTACAGGCTGCCTGGCGAGAGGACTGGGTAAAATGAGGGCGCAATGAACAGACATGTTTTCGTATTGGGCAACCTTGCCGTTTTGACCCTGCTTGGTTTTGCTTTGCACGGGCAGGATGGGAAGCTCCAAAGCCAGCGATCTCCCGAAACACTCACACTCTCGCACGCCGAGTATCTAGATCGTGTGCAAGCCATTTGGACGGCACAGATGATTGCGCAGATGACCGGAGTACGCTTCGAGCACCACCCAGCGTCAGTGCTGCCGGTCACTCCGATGACCGAGCCCAAGGGTTTCGCTCCGGTCGATGATGACTATTACTACGAGATGGTGGCGGTTCGCGCCTTCGAGAAATACGGAATTGGACTGACCGTGCAGCAGCTGGGCCAACAGTGGCTGGAGAATAACGCCGGGTCCTGGGGTTCGAGCGAGCAAGCGCTGCTTCTACTAAAGCGCGGCATTAAGCCGCCAGACACCGGACATCCTCGCTACAACAAACTGTGGTGGACGATCGGTTCGCAATTCAGCAGCGACGTCTACGGCGCACTCGCTCCCGGAATGCCCAACTTAGCCGGCGAAATGGCGAGAAATCTGGCACACATCAACGGCTATGCGGAGGGTACCGACGGCGCGGTTTTCGTGGCGGGAATGATCAGCGTCGCGTTTGCCGAGCACGATCCTCACGAGATCGTGCGCAGGGGGGCGTCGTTACTTGATCCGCGCTCGCCCTACCGGCAGTGCCTTGATCAGGTGATCGCCTTGGCCGAAGCCGGCAAGTCTGCCGCCGAAGTTTTTCACGCGATCGATGAGCGTTGGGGAATCGAGTACCCGGCGACTAATAACGCCGTGGTAAACGGTGGAATCGTCGCTACGGCGGTGTGGTTCGGCGAAGGCGATTTTGCCAAGACGCTGCAACTGGCCGTCCACGCCGCCGACTTCGCCGACACCGATTGCAACTCCGCCAACTCTGAGTCTGTGGTCGCCGCTATCCACGGGATGGCCGCGCTCCCCGCGAAGGAAGTCGCCGAACTCCACGACCGTATCTATGGCGCTACCATGGGGGACTTGAAGCTTACTCCCCCTGTGGACGAAAGCATCACCGAACTTGCGAAGCGCACCGCCAAAATCGGCGAAGCCATTCTGGTGACTCACGGAGCGAGCGACGATGGGAATAGGCTCCGCATCGCAATCCAGACTCCGATTACGCAACCGGCTGAGCTATTTAAACTGTCAGATCTCATGCAGTACTGGAATCCCAACTGGACGCTGGAGCGAGCCGGCTTCGGCGGCGCTGGCGGAGGCCTCGCGGGAATTCGAGGGATCACTTTTCTGAACGGCGATACCCTGGCCACCTATCCCCGAGACGAAGTTCGCGGAGTAGTCTTGCGGAGAACAGCCACCCTGGGCGAGCATCCTGACCTGAGTTTCCAAGCGGGTGTCGATGCCGACCGAGCCTGGCGCCTGCAGATTTACGTCAACGACCAACGACTCCTCGACGAACTGATTGACGGTATTGCCGATTCCAAGTGGCGGGACATCCACATCGATCTTTCCGCCTTCAAGGGCCAGGAGGTGACGTTGCGTCTCTATCAGTTCGTCCTGGTCCCCCATCACGAGGCCGGAAACGCCTATTGGCGTAATCTGGTTCTTTCTGAGCGGTAATCGGTCCGGGCACCCTCGGATTTGACATTTTGAGTGCTCTCAGATATTTTTGTGTGACGTGACCTACGCAGCCCATCACCGGCACCATCACCATGTGCACGCGCATAGCGTGTCAGCGGCGGTGTTCGGTTAAGCTAACGTAACACGAACAGATTCGAGCCCGCTGACGCTAACCAAGCTCAGCGGGCTTTTTGTTTCTACCTGAAAACTGAGGATGCGGACATGAACACCGAGATCAATTTCGAAAAAATGCGTGGTTTGGCGCCCGCCATCGTGCAGGATGCGGCCACAAAAGAAGTGCTGATGTTGGGCTTCATGAATGGGGAAGCCTTCGAGCGCACCCTGACGACCGGCTACGTAACTTTCTTCAGTCGCACCCGCAACCAGCTTTGGACGAAAGGTGAAAGCTCCGGCAATCGTCTGAAACTCGTCTCGATCCAAACCGACTGCGACCGCGACACCCTGTTGCTGTTGGTCGAAGTCGAGGGCGCCGGCCTGGTATGCCATGAGGGAACGAGATCGTGCTTCACCAAAGACGTCGGCCTTACGGCCACGGCGGACGCCAACGCGACACTGGAGATTCCCCAATGACCGTGCGCCTCGGTATCCCCAAAGGTAGTCTGCAGGAAGCGACCCTCCAACTTTTCGCCCGCGCCGGATTGCCGATTTACGTTAGCAGCCGCTCCTATTTCGCCAGCACCGCCGACGCAGAAATCGAATGCATGCTGATTCGCGCCCAGGAGATGGCGCGCTACGTGGAGCACGGCGTGTTGGATGCCGGCTTGACCGGTTTTGACTGGGTAGTCGAGAGTGGCCTCGAAGTGGCGAGCGTCTGCGACCTGATCTACGCCAAGCAGAGCCGCGGCAAGGTTCGCTGGGTGCTGGCCGTGCCCGAGGATTCGAAGTTCGACCGCGCAGAGGATCTTGCCGACCGCATCATTGCGACGGAACTGGTGAACGTGACTCGCAACTATTTTCAGGGGAAAGGGGTAAACGTCAAGGTTGAGTTTTCGTGGGGCGCCACTGAAGTCAAGCCGCCTGTCTTGGCCGATGCGATCGTGGAAGTCACTGAGACCGGAGCTTCCCTGAAAGCCAACCGCCTGCGCATTATCGACACCGTTCTGGAATCAAATACCCAGATCATCGCCAATAAGTCTTCTTGGGCCGACTGCCAGAAGCGCCGCAAAATCGAACACCTGGCGCTCATGCTCCGAGGCGCCATGGATGCTATCGACCGTGTAGGACTCATGTTGAATGTCCGCAAGGAGGATCTCCAGGGAGTCCTCGAAGTTCTTCCCGCCCTGAAGCGACCCACCATTTCTACCCTGAGCGACGAAAGCTGGGTTGCGGTGAACACGATTATCGAAGAGTCCTCCGCCTGGAAAATTATTCCCCAGCTGAAAGAGGCCAAGGCGCAGGGAATCGTGGAGTACCCGCTGAACAAGGTGGTGATCTGATGCGGGTACTTTCGGGCAGTCGAGCGGTGGCGAAAGTTCGTCAGCTGGCAGGCCGTGGTCTCGAGTTGTCCGCTCTTGAGCCGAAGGTTCAGGGCATCATCCAGAAGGTTCGCCGCCAGGGCGATGCTGCGCTCCGTCGCTACGCACAACGCTGGGACGGACTGGGAGCCGGAGAACCGATCCGGGTTGCGGAAAAGGAAATTCAGGCCGCCTGGAGGGCAGCAAATCCAGAGTTCCGAACCTCGTTGCTCGCAGCTGCCAGGAACATTCGACAGTTCTGCGAATGGCAAAAGCCCGGCGACTGGCAGCGTACCCGAGACGGCATCACCGTGGGACAAATGGTCCGGCCGCTGAATTCGGTCGCCTGCTACGTGCCGGGAGGCCGCTACCCACTGGTTTCAACCTTGCTGATGACCGTGATCCCTGCGCGGGTCGCGGGAGTCGAGAGAATCTGCATAGCCTCGCCCAAGGCGCACCCGCAGGTTTTGGCCGCCGCGGGAATGCTCGGAGTGGGAGAAGTCTACCGCGTCGGAGGCGCTCAGGCGATCGCGGCTTTGGCATACGGAACCAGGAGCATCGAACCAGTCGACAAGATCGTCGGCCCCGGAAACCTCTATGTCACCGTAGCCAAGAAGCTGGTCTCCTTCGATTGCGCGATCGACTTCTTGGCCGGGCCCACCGAAATCGTCGTCTTGAGCAGCCGCGGGCGGGCGGAGTTCATCGCAGCGGATCTGGTGGCGCAGGCCGAGCACGACCCCGCGACGCTGTCCGTGTTCATTACCATCCGCAAGAGTCTTGCCGATGAGGTCAAACGCCAGGTGGCGCACCTTGCCAGAGGGAACGCAACGGCCCGCGCCGCGTTGCAACAGAACGGATTTATTCTCCTGGCGGCGATCCGGCGGCAAGCGATTGACTGGGCAAACCAGATTGCACCGGAGCACATCACGGTGGATGAGCAAGATCTGTCTTCTATCCGGAATGCCGGCTCGGTTTTTGTCGGGGACTACTCGGCGCAATCCGCCGGAGACTACGCTTCCGGACCCAATCACGTTTTACCTACAGGCGGCGCTGCCCGGTACCGCGGCGGGCTGAGTGTTCTCGACTTCGTGAAAGTCATCAGCGTGCAAAAACTAACCAAGCCCGGTTTACGCAGCATCGCCAACGTAGTCCAGTCGCTCGCGGAAACCGAGGGTCTGCAGGCGCACGCTGAGTCCATCCGCCTAAGGTGCAGCCATGCTTAACCCACGTGAGGCGGTAAGAAATCTTCCGCTGTATCACCCGCCGCTGGCAGGCCGAGACGGCTTGCGCCTGGACTTTAACGAAAATACGGTTGGCTGTTCACCGCGTGTGTTGGAGTGCTTGCGCCAACTCAGCCGCGAAGCGCTCGCCCGTTATCCAGAAAACAAGCTGGCCGAAGCCATCACAGCTAGTCATTTGGGGATCGATCCGGAAGAGTTGCTGCTCACCAATGGGACCGACGAAGCTATTCACCTGCTCTGTGAAGCCTTCCTCGAGCCGCAACACGAAGTGCTCATCGCGGTGCCCACATTTTCCATGTACGAAATCTACGCGGCCGCGACGGGAGCGAAAGTCATCAAGATTCCGGCAGGGAAGGACTTCGCCTTTCCGTTCGAGGAGCTGCTCGCCCGGATCACGGATCGCACTCGCTTGATTGCCGTCGCCAATCCCAACAATCCCACAGGAACGCAGGCTCGATGCGAAGACTTGCTGGAGATCGCCCGTCGAGCGCCGCAAGCAGCCTTGCTCATCGACGAGGCCTACTACGAATTCTCCGGAGACACTCTGCTGCCTCGCTGGCGCGGCGTGCCCAATCTATTCATCGCCCGGACACTTTCCAAAGCCTACGGACTGGCCGGATTGCGTTTGGGTATGCTGGCGGGCCACGCACCCCACATCGAAGCAATCCGCAAAGTCAGCTCTCCCTACAGCGTCAACGCTGTCGCTCTTGCCTGTTTGCCGGCGGCGTTAGCTGATCAAGACTACGTCCGCAACTACGTCGAGCAGGTGTGCCGCGGACGAGACCAATTGCAACAGGCGTTGAGCGAATTGCGGATTCCATTCTGGCCCAGCCGTGCGAACTTTGTCCTGACGCGACTCGGAACTCTGAGCGCGCCTTTCATCTCGGGGATGCGCAAGCGCGGCATCCTGGTTCGCGATCGATCGAGCGACTTCGGCTGCGAGGGCTGCGTGCGCATTACCCTGGGCACGCTGGCGCAGACCGAACCGTTGCTGGTCGCACTGCGTCAGACAGTCGAGGAAATCAGGGTTGAGGAGGCAAATCTCGCATGAGAAAAGCCAGCATCCACCGCGTCACCAAGGAAACCCAGATCCGCATTGCGCTCGCGATCGATGGCCGCGGACAGCACAAGATCTCGACCGGAATTCGCTTCTTCGATCACATGCTGGAGTTGCTGGCGCACCACGGCGGATTCGATCTCACCCTCAAGGCCCACGGTGATCTCGACGTCGACCAGCACCACACGGTGGAAGATGTCGGCATCGTGCTGGGGCAGGCTTTCGACAAAGCTCTGGGCAGCAAGCGCGGCATTCTGCGTGCCGGATATTTCGTCATGCCCATGGATGAGACGCTTGGCCTAGCCGCAGTTGACTTCTGCGGCCGCACGTCGGCCGTGGTTGATACCAAGGTCAAAGCGCGCTTGGTGGGCGACCTGCAAGCCGAACTGGTTGCCGATTTCTTCGATGGCTTTGCTCGCGGAGCGCGGGCCGGTGTGCATGCCCGCGTTCTCTACGGACGATCCAGCCATCACAAAGTCGAGTCGCTGTTTAAGGCTTTTGCCCGAGCCTTGCGCGCAGCCTGCTGGCGCGACCGTCGCATGATTGGCCTGCTTCCCAGCACGAAAGGATTGCTGTGATGATCGCCATCGCAGATTACGGTGCCGGCAATCTCTCTTCCGTGAAGAAGGCTCTAGACCAGATTGGCGCCTTTGCGGTCGTCACCTCGGATCCGGCTGTCGTCGCGGCGGCGCAGAAAATTATCCTGCCTGGAGTTGGACACTTTTCGGCGACTGCCGTTCTCGAGAAGTCCGGCTTGAAAGCGGCCATCCGTGATGCGATTGGTCGTGAGGTGCCTTTTCTAGGTATCTGTGTGGGCATGCAGTGGATGTTTGAGACCAGCGAGGAATCTCCTGAGACTCTTGGATTGGGGTTATTTCCGGGAGAGTGCCAGCACTTTCCCAAGGAAGTGAAGTCGCCGCATGTGGGTTGGAACGACTTGAGCGTGCGCAAACCCTCCCGGCTGTTGCACGGAATCAGTGGCGGCTCTTTCGTTTACTTCACCCATTCTTACCGGGTTCCGGTGATCGATGCGACCGTGGCCGAATCGGAATACGGCGGCGCATTCTCAGCTGTCGTCGAACGCGAGAGAGCTTTTGGGGTGCAGTTCCACCCGGAAAAATCGGGATTTGCCGGCTTGAAATTACTGGAAAACTTTTACCGCCTCCCATGCTGACCAAACGCATTATCGCGTGCCTCGATGTGCAGGCCGGGAAGGTCGTGAAAGGCGTGCAATTCCAGGATCTGCGCTACGCCGGCGATCCTGCCGAGTTGGCGTCTCTCCACAGTGCGGCCGGCGCTGACGAAATTGTTGTGCTCGATATTTCCGCTACCCACGAAAACCGCTCCACTCTGCTGGATATGGTGCGAAGAACGGCGCGCCGGCTTTTTATCCCGTTCACCGTTGGAGGCGGCATTCGCTCCCTGGAAGATGCCAGCGCCGTCTTCGAAGCGGGGGCCGACAAGATCAGCATCAACTCAGCAGCTCTATCTCAACCGCAACTGATTACCCAGATTGCCCAGCGCTACGGGTCGCAAGCGGCCGTGGTGGCGATCGACGCCAAGCGCAGCCCCGACGGCTCCTGGTTTGAAGCCTGGATACGAGGCGGACGGAAGTCTTCCGGCAGAGACGCCGTAGGTTGGGCGCAGGAGGCAGAAGAGCGCGGCGCAGGCGAGATCTTGTTGACATCGATGGATCGGGACGGAACCGGTATTGGTTTCGATTGTGAGCTGACCGCGGCCATATCCGATGCGGTCCGCATCCCAGTGATCGCCTCCGGCGGCGCCGGCAGCGTTCAAAGTTTCGTCGACGTTTTCCAACAGGGGAAAGCGGATGCAGCCCTTGCCGCTTCTATCTTTCATTTCGGATTGCAGGGTCTGGGTGAGCTGAAACAGGAACTCCGCACTGCTGGAATTCCCGTGAGGTGGCCGTGCTGATTCCTTCCATCGATCTGCAAGACGGAAAAATTGTCCAGCTAGTGCAGGGCAAAAAGAAAGCCGTGGAATTCACCAACTTTGAAGAGTGGATTGCGCGTTTCTCCTCCTATCCTGCCGTGCAACTCATCGACCTGGACGCCGCCATGGGGACCGGCAATAACCGGCCGTTGGTAGAGCAGTTGGTGCAGCGCTTGCCCTGCCAGGTGGGCGGAGGCATCCGCTCCGTCACCTCCGCCCAAGAGATACTGGCGGCCGGTGCCCGACGCGTCATTGTCGGTTCAAGTCTGATTCGCGAGGGTGAGGTCGACGCGGTCTTCGCCGAGAGACTGGCGAGTGCGGTCGGTTCCGACAAGCTGGTGTTTGCCCTGGACTCGGAGCGAGGTAAAGTTTCAGTTCAAGGCTGGCGGGTAGCAACTTCTGTGAGTCCGCGAGCGATGCTACAAACCCTCGATCCGTGGTGTGGTGGTTTTCTCTATACCCACATCGACACCGAAGGCCTGATGCAGGGAATCCCGCTGGAACCAGTTCGCGAACTGAGGAAGGCCACCCAAAAACGCCTGATGGCGGCGGGAGGCATTTCTACGCTCGAACAAGTGCAGCAACTCGAGGAGATGCAGGTGGATGCGATTGTAGGGATGGCGATCTATACCGGAAGGATGAAAGCCTGAGTTGGAAGTAAACCGCCGCATTCCCCAAGAGTTAAAGCCGGCTTCTCCATTGGCTCCGGGTGGCATGGCTGAAGAGGCTGCGGAAAATTCGCAAATCGGCGTTTAGAGTCTTGAAAGGGTGCGGCTTCAGCCGCGCCGCCACTAACTTAACAGCTTCTACTTGGAATCGACCGCGGGCGCTGGTTGCGTCGGCGTCATCGGGCCGCGAGAAGCTAGATCAAGCCGTGCCAGACTGCCAGCGTCCCAGCCGCCACCCAGGGCCTTGATCAGCAGAACGCTGTCAATCATCCGCCGTCCCGCAATCTGTACCGCCGCACGCTCGTCGGTCAAAGCAAAAGTTTGAGCCGTGGTGACTTCCAAATAGCTCGTGACTCCGCCTTTGTAGCGGTTCTCGGACAACGCCAAAGAATGTTCGGCCGCGGCCACTGCAGCGGATCGAGTTCTTGCCTCCTCATCCAGAAGACGCAATGCAGCGAGCTGATCTTCGACTTCCTGGTAGGCGGTCAGCACGGTCTGCTGGTAGCTGGCGACCGCTTGATTGTACGCCGCACGCGCTTGATCACTGGCCGCGCGGCGTCGTCCAACATCAAAAACCGTAACCAGGGCCGATGCCCCGACAGTCACAAAGGCGCTCGGATTCGAAAGCCAGTTGGTAACGCTGGAACCTTCGTATCCCACCGAAGGCGGAAAACTAAATAGCGGGAAGTAGGCGGCCCTTGCCACACCGATGCCCGCATTGGCCGCGGCCATCTGCCGTTCCGACGACGCAATATCCGGCCGCCGTTCCAGAAGTTGCGACGGCAATCCCGGAGGAATCACCGGCGGAGTCGCGTTGAGCGGAGCGAATGGCAAGGTGAAACTGGATGCGGGCACTCCGATGAGCACAGCGATGGCATGCTCGTACTGTGTCCGCGCAGCTTTGACGTCGGTGTCATCGGCGCGCGCCGTCTCCAGCTGCGTCTGGGCCTGAGCTACGTCCACCTCCGAAGCTACCCCTCCCTGGTGACGGCTGTCGGTAAGCTCAAGAGCTCTCTCATAGCTGGCGACAGTGGAATCCAGCAGCTGCGCTTCGGCGTCCAGTTCGCGCGCCTGGAAATAATCGCTGGCCAACTCGGCATGCAGGCTGAGGCTGACCGATTCGAGATCGGCAAAGCTGGACTGGGCGCTAGCCCGGTAGACGGCAACATTGCTGCGAACTCGCCCCCAGACATCGGGCTCGTAGGACATATCAACCGGAAGAATGAGATCGTTCGTTGTCGCAGCCCCGGTCTTGGTTCCTAACGGCCGGTTCCTGGAGAGACGTTCGCGAGTGGCGGACACGCCCGCGCTGATGGTCGGATATAGGGCGGCGCGGGAGTAGTGCAGTTGGGCGCGCGCCTGCTCAAACTGAGCCAGGGAAACCTTCAGCGTCTGGTTGGAGACGTTGATCTTCTCCTCCAGACAGTTCAGTTGCTCGTCTTGATAGATCTCCCACCATTTGCCACGCAACACCTGATCCGACGGCTGCGCCTGCTTCCAGTTGGGCGGAGTTTCCTTGTAATCCGGCGGAGCAGGCGCGGGCGGCCGGGAGTAGTGCGGGCCAACCGCGCAGCCGACCAGCAATAGCAGGCCTACTGTACCTCCGATGAGCGGAAAGATATTCGATCTACCGAGCTTCGCCATCAGTGCTCTGTCCTCGGCTGACTGGATTGGCTGGGAGGCACCTGTGTCCGTCCTTCCGCAGTTCCTCCGGCGGCAGGCTGCGCTTCTCCCGCGGGCGGAGTTACAACGCGCACTTGCTCTCCCGAGACGATGGAATCCGGCGGATTGACGATGATGGATTCAGCGCCGGTTAAACCGGAAACGATTTCGATCTCCGTGCCGTAGTCGTGGCCGACGGAGATTGGCTTCAGCTCGGTGCGCTTGTCGTCGCCAACTGCCGCCACCCGCAACCCTTCGGAGCGAAACAACAAAGTATTCACGGGAAGAATAAAAGCAGTGCCCGCATTCGGCAGCTTCAGGTGCGCTTCCGCGTAGGCACCGCTGAGCAATATGCCGGTCGGATTGTCCACCCGAATCTCCACCAGCAAAGTTCGGGTCGATTGATCGATGGCATTGGCAGTTCGGACCAATTTACCCGGGAAGCGTCGCCCGGGATATTCCGCCAGCACCAGATCGGCGTCGAGACCGGGTTTGGCATACGGCGCGTAATTCTGGGGCACATTCACATATACCCGCAGTTTGTCGGTCTGCGCGATGTGGAAAAGTTCCGTACGAGTGCCGCCGGAACTGCCGGCATCGATCAAGGCTCCAATGTCGGTGTTGCGGGCTGTAATCACACCATTAAATGGAGCATAGATTCGCTCGAACGACTGCAGTTCTTCGAGGCGTTTTACGTTAGCCTCCATCGCCTGGACTGTGGCCTTTTGTGCAGCATAGTTGCCTTGCGCGTTGTCCGACTCCTGCTTCGACACAGAGTCGCTTTTCAGCAGACCTTCGTAGCGGTTAGCGGTGATCTCCGCAAGGTTGAGGTTTGCTTCCGCGGTCCCCAAATCGGCATGTGCCTGTCTTAGCTGCTGGTCGACCTCAGGGGTCTCGATCTCGGCTAGAAGCTCACCCGCCTTCACCGGAGCGCCAATGTCCACGTACCACTTTTTCAGATAGCCGTTGGTGCGCGCGTAAATGGGCGCATCGATGAAAGGCTGTACATTGGCGGGAAGAACCACTTCGTTGACCGGAGCTGCACGCTGGGGATGTACCACCGCGACCGTCGGGATCGCCATGACCGCCGTTTCCCTGGCCAGGTTCGCTTCCGCCCGCCTACGCGGAACGACACCAAGGACGATTACGCCCGCGACAATCGCAAATACAAGAACAGCAATCCACCACTGGTGGGCGGGTTGGACCGGCGCAGAGTTCGGTCCAGAAGTCTTCAGTTGCTCAACTTCATTCGGGCGCTCACCGTTCATGAAACACTCCCAGATCAAAAACCATATTTTAATGTTTAGACGCGGATGACATTTTCCGATCCCGCCCATGTAACAAACTGAAGAAGACGGGAACGAAGAACAGAGTAGCTACAGTGGCAAACAGCAATCCTCCGATGACCGCTCTTCCCAAGGGAGCGTTCTGCTCGCCACCTTCGCCCAACCCTAGCGCCATCGGCACCATCCCGATGATCATGGCCAATGCCGTCATGATCACAGGGCGGAAGCGGGTGAATCCGGAATTCAAAGCAGAGAGCACAGCATCATGCCCTTCGGCAATCTGCTCTTTGGCAAAGCTCACCACCAGAATACTGTTGGCCGTGGCCACCCCCATACACATGATAGAGCCGGTCAGCGCCGGCACGCTGACCGTGGTACGCGTAATAAACAGAAACCACACGATTCCGGCCAGAGCCGCCGGCAAAGCGGAAATGATGATGAACGGGTCCAGCCAGGATTGGAAATTGATCACAATCAGCAAGTACACCAACAGGATGGAGAACACCAGTCCGGTGAGCAGACCGTAATAGGAGGATCGCATGGTCTCGATCTGACCGCGCACGATCAGCTGTGAGCCGCGCGGCAATTCATGTTGTTTGCTCTGAACAATCTGATCGATCTGCCGAGCCACTGCGCCCAGGTCGCGTCCCTGGACGGAACCATAGATATCGATTACAGGGGTGATGTTGTAGTGCGACACGGTTGCCATTCCAACTCCGCGCTGGATGGATGCAACACTGGTGAGTATCTGCGGTTGCGCGTTGCTCGGACCGGTGATTGGAATATTCTGCAGGTCTTGCAGGGATTGGATTCGATACTGTGGAGTTTGCGTCGCTACGCTGTACTCTACGCCGTTCTTGGGATCGAGCCAGAATTCTGGAGTGGTCTGGAAACTGCCGCTGAGAGAAACAAGCAGATTATTGGCGATGTCACGTTCACTGTAGCCCACTTGCTGAGCCTTCGTGCGGTCCACGTTGACGTGCAAGTACGGCTGGTCGAACGGCTGCTGGATTCGCAAATCAACGGTGCCGGGTATTTGCCGGACGCTTTCCAGCAGGCTGTCCGCGTACTGCCGGTTCGCTCCCAGGTTGTAGCCGACTATCTGAAGGTCGATGGGAGAGGGCAGGCCGAAATTCAGAATTTGGCTGACAATGTCGGCCGGAAGGAAAGAAAAAGTCACCCCGGGAAAGTCGGAGGCCAGCCGCAAGCGCAAATCATGGACATACCTGGCGGTCGGATCGTGATCTGGCTTCAGGCTCACCATGATATCGGCGTCCGCCGGACCAACCGGCGCCGAAGTGCTGTAGGAGAGATTGATGCTGCTGTAGGGCAAGCCGATATTGTCGATCACCGTGTCTATCTGGTCCGCGGGAATCTGCTCCCGGATGGAATGCTCCACGAGGTCGCAAAGACGGGCGGTTTCTTCGATGCGAGTGCCGGTGCGAGCGCGCATGTGCAGCTTGAACTGACCACTGTCGACATTGGGAAAGAAATCCTGACCCAGCCAGGGCAGGAGCACCACAACCGAGGCCACACTAAAAGCTACAAAACTCCAGAGGAAGACTCCTCGCCGGTTCAGGCAATTCTCCAGCATGCCGCGGTAGCGCTCCCGGAATCGCTCGAAGGCCTCCTCGAACCGGAGCTGAACGCGGACCAGAGGGTTTCGGCTGTTGGCGGCCGCGTGGGCCTCGGCTTCATGGCCGCGGAGCAAGTATTTAGCCATGGTCGGCACCAGGGTTCGCGACAATAAGTAGGAAGCCAGCATGGCAAAAACCACAGCCTCGGCAAGCGGCACGAACAGATAGCGGGCTACGCCGGTCAAAAAGAACATGGGCACGAACACGATGCAGATTGACAGCGTGGACACAAACGCCGGCACTGCGATCTGCTGCGCGCCATCCAAAATCGCGTGTTCCACCTCTTTACCCTGGGCCAGATTCCGGTTGATGTTCTCAATCTCGACCGTGGCGTCATCCACCAGAATGCCAACGGCCAGCGCCAATCCTCCCAGGGTCATGATGTTGATGGTCTCGCGCAGCGCACTCAGAACCACGATGGAGGTCAGGATGGAAAGAGGAATCGAAACCGCGATGATCACCGTGCTGCGCCAGTTCCCCAGGAATATCAAGATCATCAAGCCGGTAAGGCAAGCAGCAATGGTGGCTTCCTTGACCACGCCGTCGATCGAAGCGCGAACGAACAGCGATTGGTCGGCCAGCGGTTTCACCGTCAGATCCGCAGGCAGACCCGCCACAATCGAAGGCAGCAGGGCCTTGATGCCAGAAACAATGTCGAGGGTTGAGGCATCGCCGGTTTTCAGGACGGTCAACAGGGCCGACCGCTGCCCATCCACGCGGGCAATGTTGGTCTGTGGAGGGAAGCCGTCTCGTACCCAAGCCACGTCGCGGAGGTAGATGGTTGTGTTGCCGACAGTTTTTACGGGAATCTGGTTCAGTTCGTCGATAGTCTCAGGGCTGCCATTGATGTCGACGTTGTACTCCAAAGCACCAATTTTTGAGGTGCCGGAGGGCAGGATCAGATTTTGCACGCTGATTGAATTCACCACATCCAGCGGCGACAGGCCTTTCGACTGCAACGCAGTGGTATTCAGGTCGACCTGCACTTGCCGCATCTTTCCGCCGTAGGGATACGGTATCCCCACTCCCCGGACTGTGATCAATCGGGTACGAATAAAATTTACGCCGTAATCGAACAGTTGCTGCTCGGAAAGCGTCTTTCCCGAAAGCGCCAGCTGCAGAATCGGCACGCTCGATGCGTTATAGGTGATCACCAGCGGGGGGGTTGTTCCCGGCGGCAGCTGCCGGAGCTGAGTCTGGCAGATGGACGTCACCTGCGCGATCGCCCGTTCAATGTTGGCGTTGGGTTGGAAAAACACCTTTACTACGGAAATGCCGGGCAGGGACTGCGACTCGATATGCTGAATGTTGTCGACCGTGGTGGTGAGCGCACGCTCGTTCAAACTGACAATCCGCTCCGCCATTTGCTCCGGGTTGAAACCTTGATAATTCCAGAGAATACTGACCACCGGTATGTCGATGTTGGGGAAAATATCGGTTGGAGTGCGAACAATGACGATGGGTCCAAGGATCAAAAGTACCAGCGCGACGACCACGAACGTATAAGGCCGTCTTAATGCGAGTCGTACAATCCACATAGCTCCCTCGGGATCGGGACAGTGCTTCTAATAGTTGGTGAATGTACTAAGTAAAGTAGGTAGCCGAGCCGGCGACTCTCGGTCTATCCGAATCCTAACCTGTAATTGCTCTGATCTAGGCTTATCAGAGCAAAGCCAACGCTGTCTATTGGATTCAGTCACTTACAGTGGGATGCACAGTTTTATCTCACCAGCTGGAAAAACGGCAGGGGAGACACCCTGGCCACCATCGCGGTGATGGCCTGAGCCACTTCGACGCCTCCAAGACCATGCGGCAGTAGGTAGAAGGCCATCTAGCGTCAGTTTCGCAGAACGTATCTTTAAAGGATTAGATTAAGGATAAAAGGCAAGACTACTTGTTCACTGAGTGCAACTCTCTCACCGTGGTGATGAAAGTAGTAGTCGCACGGGTATGGGTACGATCCCGGCGGTAGACCAGCCCGAGTTCGCGCCACAGCTCTACGTCCTGGAGCGGAATCAACGAGACTCGACCGGCTGCCACTTCATCCCGGGCAAATCCCGAACTGATCAGCGAAACTCCGAGTCCGGCGGCGACGAAGCTCTTGATCATCCCAACGCTCGGTAGCTCCATCCGCACATTTATCTGCGAGCCAAACGGACGAAACAGTTTGTCCATCAGTTGGCGGGTGTATCCGGTCTTGGGGATGAGGAGGGGCTGTTGGGCAATATCACTCACAGAAACGGATTTGAGCTTGGCCAGGGGATTCTGAGGATTGACCATGAGCATCAAATGGTCGCGAAAAATCGGATGCACCTTCAGGCTGGGCATTTTGACCGGCAGGGTAACGATACCTACGTCGATCGATCCGTTTTCCAACTTCTCGATGATCTTGTAGCTGAAATTCCGGTAGATGCTCATCTGCACCCCGGGATAGAGACGGCTGTATTCCGCGAAAACCTCCGGCAAGACGTACAGACAGGTAGCTTCGTTTGCCCCGATCACCAGTGTGCCCCGGGTCGTGGCCCCATGGTCGGCCACCGCCAGCAGCGATTCGTCGCGCAGATGCAACAGGCGCTCGGCGTAGCCGAACAACACCCTGCCTGCGGGAGTGAGTCTCACGTTCTTTCCGGAGCGGTCGAGAAGCTTGTCGCCGTATTCCTGCTCCAGTTGCCGGATTTGCGCGCTCACCGCCGACTGCGAACGGAAGACTTTCTGTCCGGCGCGCGAGAAGCTGCCCAGTTTGGCAACCTGCAAAAACGTAATGAGTTGGTCAAAATCCATGAAGGTAGTGCCTTATGAGTAGGGGATTATACCGGACAACCAGCCCGGCCGGGATACTGGAAGCCGCCGATTCTCAGCGCGGACTATTGCTCCTCCCAGGATGGGAGGTCACCAAAGGGAACGAACTGGGGGAAATCCGCGGCCAATTCCCCGTACTTCTTGAGACGTTCCAGAATTGTTTCCCAAGTCTCCGCCACCGGACACGGCCGGGATAACGGCTCGACCCGGACAAACGGCAGTTCCGCGTCGGAACTCAATAGGCGGGCGGCCCGTGGGCTTCCCGTAAGATGCTCGTGCCGTTGCAGCACACGGCGAAGCCACAGCTCTTCCTGGAGTTCGATCGGGGCCACGCACACCGACTGATCGTTGTATACGTACGCGCCAACCGACTCCTGGAGCAGGTAGGTAAGGCCGCCGGTCATGCCCGCACCCAGGTTCGTCCCCGCCGGCCCCAGGATGACCGCCACTCCCGCCGTCATGTATTCACAGGCATGCTGGCCGACGCCTTCGACCACCGCTAGCGCGCCGCTATTCCGCACCGCAAATCTTTCGCCCACCCGTCCGGCGATGTACAACTCTCCGCCGGTTGCGCCGTAGAGCACGGTGTTACCCGCCAGCACGTCGCCACGTCGCGAGGCCTCGGCTCCGGCCGTGATTGCGATTCTGCCGCCGGATAAGCCCTTCCCGACATAGTCGTTGGCCTCGCCTTCCAGCCGCAGGCTGATTCCCGAGGTCAGAAACGCGCCGAAGCTCTGCCCGGCGACGCCGACGAACTTGTAATCCAGCGGGGCAATCATCTGGGATCGGCCCATGCGCCGCAGCACCTCGCCGCTGAGATGACTTCCAATCGCCCGATCCTCGTTGGTGATGCGGAAGCGATGGGAGCGAATCGTCAGCGTGTCCAACTCCTCGAGTGTGCGGTTCAGTTCGACATGCAGAGCGCCCTCGGGTTCTCGCGGACAGCCAGTTTGCGCCGTTGACGTGACCGGATCAAGCAGTTCTGCCAGCGCAAGCGCAGCTTGTTGGTCAACCGGACGCAATCGTTCGGTCGCCCCAACGATCTCGTCGATGGACGAAACGCCCAGGGCCGCCAGGTATTCCCGTACCTCGTTCGCCAGCGCGCGGAAGTAGCTTTCGACCATCTCAGGCTTGCCCGTGTAACGAGCCCTGAATTTTTCGTCCTGGGTAGCAATGCCCACGGGACAGGTGTTCAAGTGACACTGCCGCGCCATGACACAGCCCACAGAGAGCAGGGCAGCGGTGCCAAAACCGAATTCGTCAGCTCCCAGCAGCGCAGCCACGATGACATCCCTGCCAAACTTGAAGCCGCCGTCGGTGCGCAGGCGAACCCGCCGGCGCAGTCCCGCCCGCACCAGCGAAGTGTGTGCATCGCGTAGGCCAATCTCCCAGGGGATGCCGGTGTTCTTGATGGAAGTCAACGGCGAAGCTCCCGTACCACCGTCGTACCCGCTGATGGTGATTACGTCGGCCCCGGCCTTGGCCACGCCTGTGGCAATGATTCCCACACCGGTGCTGGATACGAGCTTCACCCCGATGCGCGCGTGCGGATTCACTGCCCGCAGATCGTAGATCAACTGCGCCAAATCCTCGATGCTGTAAATATCGTGATGAGGTGGCGGCGAGATGAGCGACATGTTTGGAACAGAATGTCTCAGGCGCGCAATGTACGCGGTCACCTTGCCCGCTGGAAGTTGACCGCCCTCGCCGGGCTTGGCGCCTTGGGCGATCTTGATCTCCAACTCATCCGCGTGGATGAGATAGTCCGCCGTCACTCCAAATCGCGCGGACGCCACTTGCTTTACCCGGTTGTTAGCCTCGGAGCGCTCGCGGTAGACGTCGGGATCCTCGCCGCCTTCCCCAGTGTTGCTGCGCGCGCCCAGCCGGTTCATGGCGATAGCCAGCGTGTGGTGGGTTTCCGGAGAAATCGCTCCCAGCGACATCGCCTGCGTGCTTAGACGGCTGAGTATGGAAGCTTCGGACTCGACCTCATCGAGGGGCAACGGGGTAGCAGGCACGATCTCCAGCAGATCGCGGATCGCAGCCGGCTGCTCCTTCTTCGACAGTTCGGTGTACGCCTGGTAGTTCTCCGTGCTCGGCGACTTAATATAGCGGTGCATCCGCCGCACCAATTCCGGAGATGTTGCGTGGGTTTCTCCGTTGTGGCGGAAACGGTACAAACCGTGATCGCGCAGAGTGAAGTTCTCTGCGCCAAAGGCTGCCGTATGCCGGTCGATGCAATCCTGCAGCAACTCGTCGAGTCCGGTGCCGGCGAGAGCTCCGCCCGCATCCTCGAAGAAGCGAGAGCGCACATCCTCATCAATCCCGATGACCTCGAAGAGCTGGCTGTTGCGGTAGCTGGCCACGTCCGCGATTCCCATGCGCGCCATCACTTTCCGCAGGCCCTTCTCTACCGCCAGGCGGAAGGCCTCGGCGGCGTCCGGACGAAGCTTCATCGCCTGTTCCATCGCGGCGTAGGGAAGGACTGCGCTCGCGCCAGCCGCAATCAGTAGGGCAACGTGATGCGTGTCGATGATCTGTCCGGTCTCGATGACAAGGGGAACATCCCAGGCTCCGCTCTTCACCATGGCTTTCCAGACAGCAGCCAGCGCGAGTAATGCGGGGAGGGCGGTGCGCTCGGCGTCAACACCACGGTCGCTGAGCAAAACGAACCCTGCGTTCTTTGCCGCCGCGTCGACCGCCTGCTCTTCCAGTTGCGCAAGCAGATTTTTCGCCGCTTCCACTCCACCAGCTACGGGAAAAGTGAAAGCGATGCGCTGGACGGGCTGAAGACACCTCTCAAGCGCGCTCAGCTGACCTGCGTCCAGCAACGGAGAAGGGAGCAGGACCTTGGGACGAAGATGGACGTTCAGCGACATCACGTGAGCTTCGCGCAGCGGATCGATGGGCGGATTGGTGACCTGCGCGAAACGCTGCTTGCAGTGATCCCATAAGGGGCGACCGATTGCCGACAAAAATGCCGGCGATGTGTCGTCTCCCATGCTCCAAACCGCTTCTTGCCCGCTCTGTACCAGAGGCTGAAACAACAGCCGGAACTGGTCTTCGGTCCAGCCGAGCGCCGCCAGAGCCGTCTTTGACTCTTCCCCCGATGCCGCAGGCATCTGTCGGGAAGGATTAATGCGAATCGTTGCGGTACGCACGCTGGGTGTCGGAAATTCCTCGTGCCTCGCGGACTCTCCCGGCCGGAGAATTGTTCCTTCCGCCGGATTGACGACCAGCATTTCGCCCGGGCCCAGCCGTCCTCGCTCCATCACCCGCTTGTCGTGCAAGTCGGCGATGCCTACTTCTGAACCGACCACCACCAGTCCATCGGAGGTCACGGTGTAGCGCAGCGGCCGCAAGCCGTTGCGGTCGAGCTTGGCGCCAACGGTCCTTCCATCGGAGAACATCAGAGCGGCCGGTCCATCCCATGGCTCCTGCTCGGGAGCGTGCGCTTCGAGAAAGGATCGCAGTCCCACGGGTATGCTAGCGTCGTTCTCCCACGCTGGCGGAACCATGGACCACATAGCCGCCGGCAAACTGTAGCCGCGACGCAGGAAGACTTCTAAAGCGTTATCGAAACTCGCGGAATCGCTGACCCCAGCTTCGAGCAAGCGCGCCTCCGAGGGTAACTGGAGGCTCGACAGCAACGCAGGTTCTTTGGCCCGCAACCAGCGGCGATTGGCGCTGATGGTATTGATTTCGCCGTTGTGGGCCACGCAGCGAAACGGTTGCGCCAGCGACCAGCTGGGCTTCGTATTGGTCGAATAACGCTGGTGGAAAATGGCGAAGGGACTGATGAAGTCAGGAGCTGCCAGGTCGGAATAAAACGCGGGCAATTGCTCCGGTGTGAGCAGGCCTTTGTACACCACGGTTCGCGAAGAAAGCGAACAGAAATAAGTTCCAGCTGGAGCCAGCGCTTCCACCCGCTTGCGCAGTCCGAAAAGTAGAGACTCCAGATCGCCGGTCGTGCCCTTGGTGCCAAGAAAGCATTGCTCGATCACCGGCAGAGTGTCGAGCGCCCGCGAACCTACAATGGAGGGATTGGTCGGCACCGTCCGCCAGCCTAGGAATCGCAATCCGCAAGCCCCGGCCAACTCTTCGATCAGGTTGCGCGTGGCGCCCGCTTGCTGGTGCGGCAGGAAGACCATTCCCAGGGCAAACGCAGCCGGCAATTCGATTCCGGCTTCACGGGCACAGTGACGGAAGAATTTCTTGGGGATCGTGGTCAGTAGACCTGCGCCATCACCGCTGCGTCCGTCAGAATCAACTCCTCCCCTGTGCCCCAGCCGCTTCAGCGCCTCCAAGGCACGTTGCACCACTTCGCGCGAACCCGTGCTGCCGAGTTGGGCGACAAAGCCCACACCGCAAGCATCGTGATCGACTTGGATCGACTGACGTGCCATTTAACTGGTTTAACCTCCCGGTGGTAGCAAAGTACAATCAAGAATTTCGATAGTTGCTATGCAAGCTTCAGTGGGGTGAGCTGACCCTCAAATTCTCTGCAAAATCGCGCACCACGGCGACTTATGCAGTGCCGGGACCGCTTCTTTGTTGGTCATTCCGAGGAGCGTAAGCGATGAGGAGTCTGCAGCCACTCCGCGCTCCCCAACCACTGGCGAGTCGCGCGCGTCACACGGTTAACTTCACCAGCCAGTTCGTGGGTTCCGGCAGGATGGCAAACTTCGGCAATTCGCCGCGCACCATGGCGACCTCATCGCAATGGTGAAACCGCGGACAAACGCAGCAGTCTTTGTGGATTTTGTCAGGCAGATCTTCACGTTCCGCGACTTCGAAACCGAGTGTGCCGAAAAATTGCGGAGTGCGCGTGAACAGACAAATGCAGCTGACACGATGCTTCTTCGCATCCGCCATCAGCGCCTTCACCAGGCGTCCGCCTCCGCCCATACGTTGGTGCGAACGCGCGACCGTGATGGAACGGATTTCCGCCAGGTGCAAGCCGTAGAGATGCAGCGCGCCACAACCGATGATTCGCCCCTCGTCTTCCAGAACCACGAAGTCGCGAACGTTCTCGCAGATTTCCGCCAGGTTCCGCGGCAGCAGGGTGCCGTCGGTGGAGTAACCTGCAATCAGATCGTGAATGTGCTGCGCATCCGGCAGCATCGCTTTACGCGTGAGCATTGACTTCCTCGCAAATGGATTTGATCCGCTGCTGTGCGGCAGAGAGTGCTTGTTGCACTCGTGCTGGGGCCGTGCCTCCGGGGACATCGTGGATCGAAAGCACCGATTCGAGTGAAAGGCAGTCGTGGAAGTCCTGGCCAAAGGCAGGATTCAACGCTTGCAAATCCTCGAGCGGCAGCTCGTGCAGCTCACAGCGCTTCTCTAGACACATCTGGACCGCTTTCCCAATCTGCTCGTGCGCCAGGCGGAAGGGCACACCGCGCTGCACCAGGTAGGTGGCCGCGGCCCAGGCGTTCATGAATCCACTTTGCGCCGCCTCGCGCATGCGCTCGTAGTTGAAGGTCGCCGCTTTCATCCATTTCGTCGCCAGGGGAACCAGAGCCAGCGCCGCGTCCGCAGCATCGAAAAGCGGCTCCTGCGTTTCTTGCAGATCTTTGTTGTAGGCCAGTGGCAGCCCCTTGAGCGTGACCAGCAACGCGGTGGCGCAGCCGATCACGCGCGCTGCTTTACCGCGGGTTAATTCGAGCAAGTCGGGATTCTTCTTCTGCGGCATCGCGCTGCTGCCCGTGGAATAGGCCTCGGGTAGGTGGATGAATCCGAATTCCTGCGAGGAAAACAGGATCATCTCCTCCGCCCAGCGGCTCAAGTGCACCGCCAGCACGGAGAGCGAATTCACGAACTCCAGAACGAAGTCGCGATCACTGGTCGCGTCGATACTGTTAGCGGTCGCGGCGTCAAACCCTAGGTTGGCGGCCATGGCGCGGCGGTCAAGCGCCAGCGTCGCCCCCGCAACCGCGCCCGACCCCAGAGGGCACAGGTTCAGCCGCCGCCGGCAATCTCCCAGCCGCTCCGCGTCCCGGAGAAACATTTCCAGATACGCCAGCAGCCAATGCGCAAACAGAACCGGCTCGGCACGCTGCAGATGAGTGTAGGCGGGCATGACGGCGTCGCTGGCGTGCCGGGCGCAATCTACCAGCGCATAGCCTAATTCGGCCAAGTCCGCCCACAGCTGGTCGATGGCAGCCCGAACATAAAGGCGCAGATCGGTGGCAATCTGTTCGTTGCGACTCCGCCCGCTATGCAACTTGTATCCCGTATCCCCAATCAACGCCACCAACTGCTTCTCCACAAAGTGGTGCACGTCCTCTGCTTCCGGATCGTCAAGAAACCCGGGTGATGCCGCCTGCTCGCCGATCTTCTCCAAGCCTTGCAGGATAGTGATGAGTTCGTCCGACGAAAGAATGCCGGCCTCCCGCAAGGCGCGCGCGTGAGCGCCACTCGCGGCAAGTTCATGGGCGAGCAGCCGCCGGTCAAAGTCGAAAGACCTTTGCCAGCGTTCAAACTCGAGATCCAGGGGCTGTCGAAAGCGGCCCGACCACATTTTCACTTCGCCACCTCCATGCGGGCGCGGGCCCGTGAGCGGGAGGGAAGTCCGAGAATGCGTATGAAACCCGCCGCGTCTTTCTGGTTATAACTCTCACCCATGGTGAACGAAGACAAGTCGGTGCGATAAAGAGAGAAGTCGGATTCCCGGCTCACGGTGGCAACGTTTCCCTTATATAAGGAGAGCGTGACTGTCCCAGTCACGTCTTTCTGCGTGCTGGCAACAAATGCGTCCAGCGCCTCGCGCAGCGGCGTGAACCAGAGCCCGAAGTAGGTGAGTTCGGCGTACTTCAGTCCGATGTGCTGTTTGAAGTGCGTGACCTCGCGCTCCAGGCACAGCGCTTCCAGTTCTCGATGCGCGGTGATCAGCAAAGTTCCGCCGGGCGTCTCGTAACAGCCCCGCGACTTGATTCCGACAAAGCGGTTCTCCACCAGATCCACCCGGCCGACCGCGTTACGGGCGCCAATCTCATTGAGCAATTCGACCAGCGAAACGGGATCGAGCTCCAACCCGTTGACCGAGATTGGCACCCCGTTCTCGAACCCGATCTTGACCTGCTCTTCACGGTCCGGAGCTTCCTGCGGCGAGCGCGTCCATTGCCAGGTATCAGGCAATGGCGCATTGGCCGCGTCTTCCAGTTCGCCGCCCTCGTGGCTCAGGTGCCAGAGATTGCGATCGCGGCTATGGATTTTAGTCAGGCTGGCGGACACCGAAATGCCATGCGCTTCGGCATAGTCGATGCAATCCTCACGCGACTTCAGTGACCACTCCCGCCACGGCGCAATCACCTTCAACTCCGGAGCCAGCGCCTGGTAGGCCATTTCAAATCGCACCTGATCATTGCCTTTGCCGGTACATCCATGCGCGACCGCGGTTGCGCCTTTGCGCAAGGCAACCTCCACCTGATGCTTGGCGATGACCGGTCGAGCCAACGAGGTGCCGAGCAGATATTTGTGCTCGTACACCGCGCCCGCCTGCAGAGCAGGGAAGACGTATCCGGTGAGAAATTCCTCCCGCAGATCTTCCACCACCACGTCGCTGGCGCCGGTGGCATACGCCTTCTTTACCACCGCCTCAATGTCATCTCCCTGGCCGACATCGGCTACCATGGCGATGACTTCGCAGTCGTAGTTGTCCCTCAACCAGGGAATGATGATCGAAGTATCCAGCCCTCCGGAATATGCCAACACAACTTTTTCACGCATGAGCTCTCCTCGGCGGCAAGCGGTCGTTTCCCTCGCCTAGCAATAAATACAGAATGGCTTTTTGCACGTGCAGACGGCTCTCAGCCTGATCGAAAACTACCGAGCGGTCCGAATCCATTACTTCGTCCGTGATTTCCTCTCCACGGTGCGCCGGCAGGCAATGCATGAACACCGCATGCGGCGCAGCTTCCGCCGCCAGCGTTTCGTTCAGCTGATAGGGAGGAAAAATCTGTGCTCTCTCTGCGGCTTCATGTTCTTGTCCCATGCTGGCCCACGCGTCGGTGTAGATGGCATCAACGCCTGCGACCGCCTGGTGTTGATCCGTAAGCAGCTCAATCACCGCCCCGGTCTCGCTCGCGATCTCGCGGGCGTCCGCCACGATCTGCTCGTTGGGGCCATAGCCCGGCGGCGTCGCGATACGGATTTTCGATCCCAGGCAGGCGCAAGTAAGCAAGAGTGAATGGGCTACGTTGTTGCCATCGCCGACATAGGCCAGGCAAAGATTCTTGAGATCCCCGAAATGCTGCTGCAACGTGAAGTAGTCCGCCAAAGCCTGGCAGGGATGCTCTAGGTCGCTCAGCGCGTTGATGACCGGGACCGAAGCATGCTCCGCCATCCCTTCAATCGTTTCCTGCGCGAAGGTGCGCAGCACGATGGCGTCAACCCAGCGCTCCAGATTGTGCGCGATGTCGCTCAGTTTCTCGCGAGCGTCCAGCCGCCCCTGGGTCTGGTCGACGAAATAGGCTGCGCCGCCCAGACTTCCAATGCCTGTCTCAAAGGTGAGCCGCGTGCGCAACGATGGCTTTTCAAAGAACATCACAATCTGTTTGCCGGCCAGCGCCTTACGAAAATCCCCTGGACGACCCTTCATCATCTTGGCCAGTTGCAGCACCGTCTCGACTCCGTGCGGTCCCAGATCGCGAGTCGACACCAGGTCCGGGCAGCGGAACTCCCGGGCAACCGGAGGCGCTTCAACTTGTTGTCGGTTGAGAAGCTGACTATTCAATTGTGACTCCTTGAGGAAATTGCCGCAGCGGGTTTGGAACCACGGTTCGACTTGGGGGCGCTGACGGACAACGCTGCATCCAGCTCCCGAATTACCTGATCGACATGCTTTTCTTTAATGATGTAAGGCGGCAGAAACCGCAGCACGGTCTCATTGGTGCGATTGATGAGAATCCCGCGCTGCAATAACTGGCTGACGACGGCTTTCGCTGTCTCGACAGAGTCCAGGTCGAGACCGAGCATCAGCCCCAACCCGCGAACTTCGCGGACACAGCTGTGTTTGGCTTTCAGGCTCTCCAACTCCGCGTGGAAATACGCGCTGACGTGGCGAACGTGGGGCAGGAGTTCGTCCAGCAGCTTTAGAAACTCGATGGCAACCGCGCATGCCAAGGGTCCGCCGCCGAACGTTGTCCCGTGCATGCCGGGGTGCATTCCGGTCGCCACTTGGTTATTGGTGAGAATCGCCCCCAGCGGCAGGCCGGCCGCGAGAGGCTTGGCCACGGTGATGATGTCAGGCAGGACGTCGTAGTGCTGATAAGCGAAGTAATTTCCGGTTCGGCCCAGGCCGCACTGAATTTCGTCGAGAATCAGCAACGCCCCCGTGGTCTGACTCAGCGTCCGTGCCAACTGCAGGAACTCCCGGCTCACCGGACGAATTCCACCTTCTCCCTGAATCGTCTCCATGCAGATGGCGCACACGCTGGCATCGAACTCCCGCTTGAGTTCTTCGGTATCGTTGAACCCGACAAAGCTGACTCCGGGCAAAAGCGGGGCAAAGGGATCGCGATACTTGGCCTGCCCGGTGGTGGTCAGCGAGCCGAATGTCCGCCCATGAAACGAATTGTCGAGGGCGATGAGGCGCCACTTGGGGGCGTGGCCATTTTTGTTTTGCGTACGCGCGTAAGAACGAGCGAGCTTGAGCGCCCCTTCCCAGGCTTCCGTGCCACTGTTGCAGAAGAAGGCCCGCTGCAGTCCCGAGATGCGCGTCAGCCGCTTGGCCAGCGCCGCCTGGTACTCATGAAAGAACAGGTTCGAGACATGAATCAGCCGGGCAGCTTGGCGCTGCAGAGTTTTCTGGATAACCGGGTGCCCATGGCCAAGGGCATTCACTCCGATCCCACTCAGGAAATCGAGATACCGGCGGCCGCGCGAATCCCAGAGATAGAGGCCCTTCCCCCGGTCAAAAAGGATCTTGTGACGGTCATAGGTCGGGAGCAGAAGTTTCTCCTCGGAACGGACCACAGACGCGAGGCTCATGAGCAGGTTACCTCGGTTCCGTAAGCAAGCTTGGTGAAGTAGAACTGAGACAGGGCCTCCGCCTGTGCGGCCGGCAGAATTCGCACTCTGCCTACACCTCGCAGCAAGGCCTCGCGGCAGGCCTGAAGCTTGGGAAGCATTCCGCCGCTGACTACGGCAGCAGCGACCAGAGCCTCTACTGCTTTTGTGCTGAGCCACGGAATAACGGTGCCGCTGGCATCCTTTACCCCGGCGACATCGGTTAAGAAGATCAGCGAGTCGGCGTGGCAGGCGGCGGCGCAGGCTGCAGCCATCTGGTCGGCATTCACGTTGTAGTATTCGCCGTCGGCGCCCAGGGCGATGGAAGACAAAACCGGGACGCCGCCCTGGCTCCAGATCGTCTCCAGCCAGCGTGGTTCCACCGAGCAGATGTCGCCGACAAAGCCGAGATCGCAATCCGGCATCAGTTTCTTGCGGGCGCGAAAAGTCATGCCATCCCCGCCGCAGATGCCAAATGCCGGCAGCCCCGCCTTGGCGATGGCTGCGACCAGGTTCTTGTTTACGATCCCGGACAGCACCATGAGAGCAACGTCGCGCGTCTCCGCGTCCGTAACCCGCAACCCGTTTACGAAATCGCTGTGCTTGCCGAGGAGTTCCAGCGTACGGGTCAACGCGCCTCCGCCACCGTGTACCACCGCAACAGAGTGGCCATCGCCGGCGAGGTCCACCACGGCGCGGGCACATTTTTGCAGCGTCGATTTATCTTCGACCGCCGCTCCCCCGATTTTGACTACGATCTTCACTGCAAGCCCTCTTCCTCGTTCCATCCGTACATCAGGTTCATGTTTTGCACTGCCTGTCCCGCCGCGCCTTTGAGCAGGTTGTCCACGCACGAAACCAGCACCAGGCGCCGTCCGTCTTCGGCCAGACAGAAGCCCAGGTCGCAGTGATTGGTGTGCAGAGAGAATTGAATCTGCGGCAGCTGCGGAGTCGCGAACACCCGTACCCAACGCCTTCCCTCGTAGAACTCACGAAAGCACGATTCCACCTCGGCTGCTTTTACTGCGCGATTGAAGAACACGTAAACCGTGGACAAAATTCCCCGGGGAATGGGAAGCAGATGAGGAGTGAAAACGAGTTCCTCGCTGCCCAGTCCCAATTGCTCCACCATCTCTCCCACATGCCGGTGGTTGAAGACCGAATAGGCGGAGAAATTGTCGGCCACTGACACAAAGTGAGTGCGCGAAGTCGGTTCCTTGCCCGCTCCGGATACGCCCGACTTGGAATCCGAAATAATCCCGCGCTCCCGGTCGACCATCCCAGCTCGCAAGAGCGGGGCTAATGCGAGGATCACCGAGGTCGCATAGCATCCCGGATTTGCCACCAAAGCCGCCTGCGGAATCCGATCACCATTCAATTCCGGCAACCCATAAACCGCTTTCTTGGTGAGTTCGTCCGCCGTCACCGAGTCGGCGTCGGTGAAGCCGTAGACCGCCCGGTGCTGTTCTTGCTGCAAGCGCCAGGCGCCGCTGAGGTCAATCACGCGCAGTCCCAGCGCGATGGCTTCCGGCACCAGCGAACGGGAAACCTGATGGGGTGTGGCCAGAAACAGAAGCTCGATGCCTTGCTGCTTCAGCGCAGGCCACGAGAGCGGTTGCAGGGGATACCCTCCGTTCCCAGAGAGAGAGGGGAAGGTATCCGCCAGGTCGGCAATGCCGGAGCTGCCGTTCTCGCGGCGCAGCAACGCCGGCCTATCCAGACAGGGATGGTGCAGCAGTAGGCGAGTCAGTTCCACACCGGAATATCCTGTGGCTCCCAAAACCGCTGTCTTGAGTTTGGCGGGCATCAGGCGAGCATCTCCTGAATCCGACCCGCCAGCTTTCTGGCATCTTCTCTATCCGGACAAATCATCAGGATCGTGTCATCTCCCGCGATGGTTCCAATAGCCTCCGGCCAGCCCTCGTCATCGAGTGCCGCGGCTACCGGCTGCGCGCTGCCTACGCTGGTCTTGATCACCAGCAGGTTCTGCGCGGCTCGTACTTCCAGCACGAACTCGCGCACCAGCCGCGATGTGGGAGGCAATGCCAGAACCGGAGAACCATCCCGTGCCGGCAGCGAGTAGCCTTGAGCCGTCTTGCCCAGGCCGAGGGCGCGAATATCCCGCGAAAGCGTGGCTTGACCTGCTCTGATGCCACGTTTGCGCAGCCCGCGCTGCAGATCTTCCTGGCTGCCCACGGTATTGTGCTGCAGTAGTTCCAGAATTGCCCGCTGTCGCAAGGTTTTATTCATCATGGATAAATATGCATCGATGCGAATAAGTATTCATTCATAGTAAGGGATTTGCCGGGGGTGTCAAGCGGAAAAGTAGGTGATTATGCACTTGACTAAGCGACTTTTCTGGGCTAGTATTTCGTTAGTAAATGGAAATCACAATGGATCGGCGGACATTGCGAGCAGGGCAAAGAGGGGGCGCTGGAATTGTTTGCCGAGTTCCAATGCCAACAATACAGCGCTCGGCAAGCCGTACCATTTCAGAAAGGTCATAAAGATGCGCTCATCGGCTGACGAAGCAATTCTCATGCTCAAGAAATGGGAATCTAGTTCTTCTAGGCTCCGCATGGTTTTTGGCAGCGACCATGCGCGGATGACACTCCATGGCAAAGTACGAAGTGCGGCGACTGAATCGGTCTGCTGCATTGCGGATGATGACAAAGATGAGCTGACATTTGATCTATCTGGTAATGCCATTATTTCATTCATAGGTTCCAGCGGACTTCCAGAAGGCTTTGAGGACTTAGATGGAGTTGTAGATGAAGTCATCTCGGTTGTGTGGCCAGATCGCACCAGTCTGATTCTGCTTACCGAACCAATCGTAGACAAGTCAGAGAAGGAAAGACAATGAACCTAGTCAACGTAATTCAGGAATTCAAAACCGATGACGATTGCCGCGCCTACTTGGAGAAGATTCGCTGGCCAAAAGGCGTGCGCTGTATGCGATGCGACGGCGCGAAGATCACCCGCATGAAAGTGACCCAGACTAGGCGCGGAGTTACGCATACGCGGGAAACCCTAGAATGCGCGTCTTGCGCTTACCAGTTCTCGGTGACCGCTGGCACGGTTTTCCATGACTCCCATCTACCGCTGACCACTTGGTTCATGGTTGTGGCAATGATGTGCGAGGCCAAAAAGGGTGTCTCCGCGAATCAAGTTAAACGGCATTTCGGAATGCAGTACCGTACCGCGTGGTATCTCTGCCATCGGATTCGCAAGGCCATGGAATCGGGAAACCTATTCGGCAAGCTGGGCGGTGGCGGAAAGATCGTTGAAGCCGACGAAACCTATATCGGCGGACGCTATGACAAGCGGCGCAAGCGCGGCCCATATGAAAAGCAGGCCGTCATGGGAATCGTGGAACGCGGCGGCAAGGTTCGCGCTGAGGCCATCCCTACCGCTAGCAAGGCGGTATTGATCGGCAAAATCCGCGAGCATGTAGCCGACGATGTAAAAGCCGTAATGACCGACGAACTAGCGGCATATGGCGCATTGGACAAGACCCACAAGCATTACGTTGTAAACCATAGCGCATTGGAATATGTGCGCGGCAACGTGCACACGAACACGGTTGAAAACTATTGGAGCTTGCTCAAGCGTGGAATTATCGGCTCATTCCATCAGGTCAGCGTAAAGCATCTGCCGCTCTACTTGAACGAGTTTTCCTACCGCTACAATCGGCGATTCGAGCAGGAAACATTGTTCTCGCAGACGATGACTCAGTTGGTTACTACGGGCCATACGACCTACAACCACTTAGTAGGGAAAGAGCCGAAACAGAAGGTTCCGTTCTAGGGAACGGTCACTTCTTCCCTAGAATCCGGCCAAGTTTCTTCTTCCCGACTTTGACCTTTTTTCGTGGCAGCGGCGGCGAGTTGCATAATTGCTTGAGTACGGCGTCAAATGTAGCTCGATTGGGATTCGGTTCCGGATTCAGGCCGCTATCGCTGATTCGCTTGGTAACCATTTTCTCTAGGCTACAACCCCTATTCGTGCAATGTCCAATCCGTTTCTAAGGTGCTATCATGCCGCGTTCAAAGTTCTCTAACGCTTTCGGCCCTTCGATGTATTCAGGAGATTTCGTGTTGATAGTTTAGCTTGTCTTACAAGGCATTGATGCCGCCGAAAAACGTAACTACGATACTCAAAACAAACAAGGGGGCGCTGAACCAATGTCTAGTTCTGCTGTTCATGTCGACCCAACTCCAAATGATCCCCAAAAACCCAATAAACATTGGCACCATATTATAAAAACAATACAGTGGCTTAGGTCGCTTCCTGGTTGGAGGATTTTGCAGGGCATAGGAATAATTGCTGGAGTTGTATACGCCGCTGTTACTTACCTTCAGTGGAAAGATTTGCGGAACAATTTTACCAACGACGAAAGAGGTTACGTTCAATCTGTGTTTCCGACCTTCGCTAGCAATCTCGCCGAGAATGTACCGATACACGTCAACATGATTTTTCTCAGCGGAGGTAAAACTCCGACTCGAAATGTAATGACTTATGGATGCGTTGCTAAATATCCATGGCCAAGACCTTCTACGCAGAAAGAAATAGACGACCTCAACGTTTTTGTTGACAAGGCTTTCCAAGAAGCCAAGGGACAATTGATCCCCGAGCAACCTATTGACCATGCTCCGGGAAGCAACTTTATGGGGACCTTCGTTCTGAGTAATGATTGCGAAAGATTTTCTCTTGTATTTAATGGGCTCTCTCTTAATGCTAACGAGCTTGCAGATTTCTCGAACGGGAGGTTCGTCTTGATCGCAATTGTAGGAGCGGTTTATATGGATGATTTTGGGGGAAAACACGAAACTCAAATCTGCCAATATCTGCCCCCCAACCGGGGAGAGGGTTGGGATTATTGCCCCTCTCATAACGTACTTCGCTAAAAGCCCTGTCACGGCAAGCACAATTGCTACGGCGTATAATTTTCCGCGCTGCGGGAGGAATGCTATGGTCGATGCAGAGCTGAAAGAAGTTCTCTTAGGCGCGCTCAAGATCGTTCGAGAACAACATTTGCGATTCAATTCTCTGGCCGCCTTGCTGCAATGCCATTACGACGCCTTTGACGAAGAGACGCAGGGAAACATAGACGAGGCGGTAAAGGAAAACGCCGCATCAACTCTGTTGTCCCAACCGCCTCCTGATGAGACACTTCGGACAATTGGCGAACTAATGCGGAAAGTTCGGGAGTCAAGGGTTGGCTGACATCCAAGTTTTCGACTTGCTTTATTAACTCATCAATTCGCTCAAGAACGGTCTTTCTGGCCATTAAATACCTCCGCGAGTGAATATTTATTCACTGGTTTTCGCCTAGCACACTCGGAAATCTGACGCCAGACAAATCTGAAAAGTTAGGAGTAATTCGGTTTGTAAGTGATAGAAACATAACGATTACTTAGTCAACTGCATATTCACCGAAAAGTACAGGCGGGTATCTCTTGGGATCACCAGGCACAAGCAGGCAAACGCAGATGCGGGGGTTCACAACATCGCCCGGTTCAGCTGCATTTGGCAGACCACGAACCCCGCCCGTGCGGGGGCTCGCCATGACCAGTTGTCTCTTTACGGCTTCTCGTCCCACCACCACAGCGGCGCCAGCGGCTTCTCGGTCGGGTAAACCTCGTTGAGCGTGTCGCCCTGAAACAGTTCGCCGTTCTTCATGACGTACTGGATGGTGTTGGTATTGTGAATGTCGTCCAGCGGGTTCCGATTGAGCACCACCAGGTCCGCGAGCTTCCCGGCTTCGATCGATCCCAGATCCTGCGCCAGACCGAGGGCCTGAGCCCCGTGAAGGGTAGCTGAGCGCAACACTTCCATGTTCGGCACTCCGCCTGACGCCAGCGACCACATCTCCCAGTGATAACCAAGCCCCTGGAACTGGCCATGGCTTCCAATGCAGATCCGCCCTCCAGCCTTGATGAGCTTGTCATCTTCCGCTGCCAGGCGAGGGAACACAAGCTCGTCCTTGCGAGTCCAGATGGTGCGTCGCCGGGTGCGGTCGTCGACGATGTTATGGGGAATGAAGTGCCGCACCTTGGGATCGTCGTGCACTTCAGTGTTTTCGTAGTAATAGTTTTCCGCCCAAGGCCCGCCGTAAGCCACGATAAACGTGGGCGTGTAGAAGATGCCGGAGCGCGACCAGAAATCGATCACGTCGTCGAACAGCGGGGTGATGGGCATGCTATGCTCGTTGCCGCTGAAGCCGTCGATGGCGTGCGTCAGGTTCAGCTTCATGTCGAGACCGCCTTCGGTGGTGGGCATCACACCCAGCTCCTTGCAGGCCATAACCATCCACTCGCGTTGTTTGCGGTTTCCAACGAGATAGGACTTGAGATAGTGCGTGCGATAGAACTTCACATAGCGCTCGACTACGGCTTTGGCATCATCGAGAGACTGAAAATCGGTGTCGGGGAAGACCCCGGGACCGGTGGAATAAGCACGCGGGCCCAGGATTTCGCCGGTATCAACTAAATCCTGGTAGGCAAACATGTCGTTGGTCGCGGTCTGGGGGTCGCGGCCTGCAGTGACGCCGTAGGCCAGGTTGGCCAGAAAGCTCCAATTCTGCACATCCATGACCACCCGGCGAATTTCGTTCCAGTGGGGATGAATGTCGATGAAGCCGGGCACGATCGTTTTGCCCGCCACGTCGATGACTTTGGCATCCGGGGGCACGGCGACACTGCCGCGTTTGCCGACGGCAATGATGCGGTCGTCCTGAACCACGATGTCGCCATCCTCGAGAACTTCATCTCCGCGCATGGTGATAACACGCGCCCCCCGCAGCACTGCGGTTCCCGAAGGCTTATGGCGAGGAAACAACATGGTGACGGTAATTTCCTCGGGATGCAATTTCGGAAGTTTCGCCTTCTCGTCTTTCTTGGAATCCGCGTCAGCTGGGGCGGCGGCGGATGAGGATGCAGTTTTCTTCGGCGGCGACGGAGGAGTTTTGTCAGCGCCTTTCTCTGCGTCGTCTGCCTTCTTGGGCGCTTCGAACTCCACTTTGTCCAACGGCAAACGGAAGAATGTAGAACCTTCGGCCCAGACAATCGTTTTGCCGTGGTCGGCCCAGCCCATGTAGTCCCCGCCCACTTCCGTGATCTTGCGAATGGGAACAGGAGACTTGAAGACATCCACGGTAGGAGCCTCGCCGCCCACTCGCGGCACGGAGAGCAGGTAGACCTGGTTGGTCACCTGCGCCAATGCCCACTGGCCATCGGGGCTGATACGCACATCATCGGCGGGGTTCCCCTCGGGCTTGTCCGGTTGCGGAAACCAGGTTTTTCCCACCACCTTGATAATCGTTCTGCGATCGGTGCCGTCGTAGCGCAGCGAAATCAGGCCAGAATCGGAATAAACATAGATGCGATCCGGTTCAGGCCCAAAATGTGGGCTGGCCGCACCGCGCGCCGGAAGAATCAAATTCACCTCGCCGCCTTCGGACGGCAGCCAGATCAGATCGAGATTGGAGGTGGTGTGATCCCATTCGTCGAACTGCTCCACCCGCGCCTGCCGCGGCGCGCGCAGCGCCACGATGCGTTTCCCATCGGGAGACCATGCCAGATCACGGTAATAGGCGGGGACTCGAGTCAGTTGCTGAGGACTGCCTTCTCCGTTCGCACGCACTCTCCAGATTTGCCCTCCTCCTTTCTGCCAGGTGACGTAGGCGATCCACTGCCCGTCGGGCGACCAGGTTGGCTGGAACTCGCGGGCGTCGACGGTTGTAAGACGCTTGGGAGTTCCACTGGGAAGATCCATCACATAAATGTGGGTGAGGGCGGAGAATGCCAGACGCTTGTCATCAGGCGATTGTGCCGGCTGCTGGATCAGCCGCAACTGCACCGGCCCTTCTTCCACGCGCAAGGCGAGATTTAGATCAGGACCTAGATCGCGGGTGATCTTGGCCGTAAAGGGAATCTCCCGGTCCTCACCGGTCGCGACTGAGACGCGATGAATTTTGCCTCCCCAGGCGGCGACGACATCTTTGCCATCGGGAGTGAAGGCATAACTGGGCATGAAATCGCGAGTGAACACGGACTCCTGGTCATCACGCTGCACCGGATATTTCAACCAGTGCTCTTCGCCGTTCTTGAGGTCGCGGATTCGTAATCCTGTCTCTGTTTCATAACGGGTGGCGAAGACGAGCAGGGTTCCGTCGGGCGAAATCAGCGGCCGCATGGCGCTGCCGGGCGCATCTGTAACGGGATCTTCGTCGCCTGTAGTCAGGTCGCGGCGGGTGATTTGAGAGAGCGGGAAGGTGACGTTATAGAAACCGAGCGGTGTTTGGCGGGAAGCATAGTAGAGAAATCGTCCGTCCTTGGAGGCAGAGGCGCCGATGGTGTTAATCCACTCCCGCGGCTTGACGTCGGGCCTGGTGTGTGACTTGGTGATCTGCACGCCGGCCCCGCCCCGAACGTGGTACATCCAGAGTTCAGAAGCGCCAATCGGGAATTGGGTTACGCGGGCGGCAATGACGTAGTTGCCGTCGGGCGTCCAAGTGGGCGAGGCAAATTCGCTTTGCTCATCCTGGCTGAGCTGCTTGGGGTTGGTGCCATCGGCGTCAGCGATCCACACATTCTCCGACCCACCGCGGTCGCTGGTGAACGCGATCTTCCTGCCGTCAGGGGAATAGTGAGGCTGGCCATTGAACGCCATCCCGCTGGTCAGCTTCTTGGCTTCACCACCGGCAATAGGTACGGTGTAGAGGTCGCCGACCAGATCGAAGATGATGGTTTGACCATCCGGAGAGACATCGAGCGAGAGCCACGTGCCCTGGTCGGTGGCGAACTCGATCTTGCGCGCCGGCTTCAGTGGAAGCGGATCTTCTTTTTTTTCTTTATCGGCCTGGGCCGGGTTCTGAACTGCTTTATCGTTGCTCGACCCTGTTCGCGTGGGCCGCGCAGCGGACGCAAGTAGCGCAAGGACACAAATCACGACAGGCAGGAAGAAGAAAGCGGCTCGAAGTTTCAATCGGATGTCCCTCTCACATTGAAAAAGCGGCAACATTGTACTCTCTCCCTCGACCGCCGCGGTATGGCTAGGTGTGAGCCGGTGGCTCAGTGGTACGTTTGCTACTCCAGCGGGGTCGATTCGGGTTCTTTCGGTGGCCGTTGTGCACTTGTAGTAAACTCGCCGCACCCGTATCGCAAGCGTCCGATCCACATGTCAAAAATTCCTCTGCTTCTGGTCGTTGGCGTCATCGCTATTTCGATGCGCGCATTCTCGGCCGATGCGACCCTGGTTTTCACTCACGTCAATGTTATCGACGCTACAGGTACGCCCGCTCAGCCCGACATGACCGTAATCATCCGTGGGCAACGCATCGCTGAAGTGGCCAGGAGCGGGAGTGCAAAGCTTCCCGCAGACGCTCAGGTGGTCGATGGACGAGGGAAGTACCTGATTCCCGGCCTTTGGGATATGCACGTGCATACCGTATTCGGCGATTGGATCCCCAAGGACGAAAAAGTCACCCTGCCGCTGTTTGTGGCCAACGGCATCACCGGGGTGCGCGACATGGGCGGCGATCTCGATGTCTTGAAGGTATGGCGCTCGGAGATCGCAGCCGGAACGCTCCTCGGGCCGCGCATGGTGATCGCCGGCCCCATGCTGGACGGCCCTGTCCCCCGCTTTCCCAGTTCCGCGCCTGTGGCCGACGCAGCCGATGGGCGGAGGGTCGTTGACGATCTTAGAAAGCAGGGCGTGGACTTTATCAAGATTCAGTCTTTCATCCCCCGCGACGGATACTTTGCGGCTGCCGACGAGGCAAAAAAGCTGGGCATCACATTCGTCGGACATGTCCCCGACGCGGTGCGCGCGTCGGAGGCCTCAAACGCGGGTCAGAAAAGCATTGAGCATTTCACCGGTATTTTTGAAGGATGCTCCACCATCGAAGATCAGCTGCTCAAGGGACCCAAGAGCCTGGGCCAAAATGTGGCCACCTACGATGCTGTGCGAGCCAAGAATCTGATCGCGCTGATGGCCAAGAATCAGACCTGGCAGGTGCCCACACTGGTGTGGGAGCGTGGTCAATGGCTGGTGGATGACATCGACCTGAGCCACGACCCTCTCATCAAATATGCCCCAGCCGTCTGGAGGGATCGCTCGTGGCCCATGTTCAAGCGTGACATCATCAAAGACATGGATACGGATCCGTTGCCAGTGCGCAAGCGATTTGTTCAGATGGAGCTGGAAATGACCTTGGCGATGCACCGCGCGGGAGTGCCCTTTATGGCTGGCACCGACACCGCCGCGGGGGTGCATATCTTTCCTGGTTTCAGCCTGCACCAGGAGTTGGAGCTGTTTGTCGAGGCTGGACTCACTCCCATGGAGGCGCTACAAACCGCCACCCGGAATCCCGCCCAGTTTCTAGGCAGACTCTCCGACATGGGGACGGTGCAAGCCGGCAAGATTGCGGACCTGGTGCTGCTCGATGCCAATCCGCTGGACGATATTCACAACGCTCGCAAGATTCGCGCCGTCGTGCTGGCCGGCCGTTACTTTTCCCGCAGCGACTTGGACGAAATGCTTCACCAGGTGGAGCTCACCGCAGCCGCGTCAAAGTAGTTTAGTATGGCCGTTTGTCGAGAGCTTCCTGAAAACTCTTTAGTCGTTGTCATCCCCAACAGCGAGGGATCCGTATGTTTTGCCGAGGCCCAGACAAACCGCAGATGCGTCGTCGCTGTCGCTCCTGGGGACGACAACCCATGAAAGATGTTCTCAAAGGAAGAACCATGCGATTGCGTTTGCTCTGCCTCGCGGTCCTTTTCGTGCTTACCGCAGTTACATCGAACGAAGCTGCCAACCAGGCCAAGACAGCGGGAACAACGCCGGCGGCTGACCTGGTCCTGATCCACGGCCGGATTCTCACCGTCGACGCCAAAGACTCGATCGCCCAGGCCGTCGCCATCCGGAAGGGAAAAATCATCGCCGTCGGTTCAGACAGCGGCATTCAGGTGCTGATCAGAGATGCCACGCGAGTCGTCGATCTGCATGGGCGGACGGCCACGCCAGGGCTAATCGACAGCCATGGCCACTTCGCCGACGGAGGTGTAAACGAGCTTTACCATGTCGACTTGAGCAGTGTCGGGCGTATCGATGAGGTGCTGAGCAAACTCCGCGAAAAAGCCGCTACTTTGAAACCGGGCGAATGGCTCCAGGGAGACGGCTGGGATGAGGGCAAGCTGGAAGAGAGGCGTTACCTCTATGCCTCGGACATTGACAAGGTAACGCCCAGCAATCCCGTCTGGCTGACCCACACCACCGGCCACTACGGCGTAGCCAATAGCTACGCCATGAGGTTGGCGCGCATCACACCCCAGACGCAACCGCCCCCGGCGGGCACGATCGACCGCGATCCCCACGGACTACCCACCGGGATCCTGAAAGAGTCCGCGATGTCTTTGGTGACGAGCCTCGTTCCTGCCGCCACTCCCGAACAAGAACGAACTGCAATTTTGCATATTGTCGACCAGCTTCATCAAGAAGGCATGACCGCGGTGAAAGATGCCGATATCCACCCGCAGACTTGGGATGCGTACTACCAGCTTCTGCAAGAGGGCAAATTGACCGAGAGGGTTTTCGTACTCTGGCACGGAGGTTCTACCCTGGAATCGGCGCGCCAGACTCTCGCTCGAATCTCGGCCCTTCCCAAGCCGCCCCAGTCTCTCGGTGATGGCAGACTGCTTTCCGGCGGGGCGAAGTTATATATGGACGGAAGCGGCGGAGCGCGCACCGCGTGGCTTTATCGGGAATGGAATAAGAACTCCACCGAGAAAGATATCGGCAACTATGGCTACCCGGCGACTGACCCTGAAATTTACCGTCAGGAAGTGCGGCTATTCCACCAGGCAGGCGTCCACGTGGGTACTCACGCCATCGGAGACCGCGCCATCGACTGGGTGGTGGACACTTATGCGCAAGTATTGCAGGAGAAGCCGACCTACGGCCTTCGCCACAGCATTATTCATTCCAACATCCCCACCGACCACGCGATCGACGAGATGGCCCGTCTCGAAAAGCAGTACGATGCCGCCTACCCCGAATCGCAAGCGCCTTTCACATGGTGGATTGGTGATACGTATGCTGGGAACTTCGGCCCCGAACGCGCGGCTCGTCTCAATCCTTACAAAACCTATCTCGCACACGGCATCCATTGGGGTGGAGGGTCGGATTTCTTCGTGACCCCCTATCCAGCCCGTTTCGGAATCTGGGCATCCATCGCCCGGCAAACCCTGAAAGGAGTTTACGGTGCCCATCCCTTCGGCACGGCGGAGTCTGTGGATGTGCACGCTGCGCTTCGTTCCTACACCACATGGGCGGCCCGGCAACTGTTTCTCGAAGATAGGATCGGTTCAATTGAGCCAGGCAAGGACGCCGATATTGCCGTCTGGGATCGCGACCTCTATACCGTCCCCACCGACGATCTCAAAGACATGAAGTGCGAGATGACTATCTTCAGCGGCCAGATCGTCTACCAGGCGGTCAACACGCCAGTCACGGTGAAGAACTAGGTGGCGATGGGTTTTACCATAATGGCTCCATGTTCGACCCACAAAAACAATTAAGGCCGCCTGGGAAAACCTGAGGACCATGACGCATAACTCCGACCCCGAAGCAGCCTGGACCTACCACAACGCCACCAAGCACTCCTTCGCGAGCGTCCGCGACCAACAACACTTCCTCGACTGGGAGAATCAGCCGTTACCCTTCAAGATCTATCCAACGCTGGAAATCCGACCGTTGCCGCGAGATGTAGGCCAGACTGGGGTGGCGGCTCTCTCCGCGATTGCCGAGCGCATTTCTGACGGGGTAGAGGCGTTGCCGAATCTGGAGACAGTCTCTCAACTCTTGTACCTGTCCGCCGGCATCACCCGGGCTCGCAAATATCCGGGCGGAGAGATTTACTTCCGCGCCGCGGCCTGTACGGGAGCCCTCTATGAGGTCGAACTCTATGTGGTTTGCGGCGAACTGCCGAACCTCGAAGCAGGTGTCTACCATTTTGCCCCGGCGGAGTTTGGCCTGCAGAAGCTGCGGGCTGGAGACTATCGCAGGAACCTGGTCGAAGCGACTGCCGGCGAACCGTCGATTGCCCAGGCTCCTCTTAGCATCCTCTGCACCTGCACCTATTGGCGAAATGCATGGAAATATCGCGCCCGTACTTACCGCCATTTCGGCTGGGACAACGGTACGCTGCTGGCTAACCTGCTAGCAGTCGCAACTGCGCAGGGGCTGCCGGCGAGAGTGGTTTGCGGCTTCGAAGACACGCAGGTAAATCGGCTGCTGGATCTGGACACCCAGCGTGAGGTTGCTTTCTCACTGGTTGCTCTCGGTAGGTCATCCACCCCGCCGCAGGCTGCTTCCGGAGTGTTGCCACTCCATCTGGAAACCGTCCCCTTATCCCAGCGCGAAATCGACTACCCGGCGATGCGGGCGATGCACTTCGCTTCTTCACTCGAGTCACCCAGCGAGGTTGAAGCGTGGCGCGGCTCTCCTCCGCTCGTCGACCAGTCGCCCGCCCCCGGTCCGACGATAACTCTGCCCGCTCTCTCGGACGCTGAGATACCTCGCGACACCGTGGAAGAAGTTATTCTGCGTCGCGGTTCCAGCCGCAAGTTCGTACATGCATCCATCGCGCTGCCGCAACTCGCGACCATGTTGCAGCGGGCTACCAAAGGCATACCGTCAGATTTCATAAATCCATCGAATGCTCAGCTCAATCATCTCTACCTGATCGTCCACGCCGTCGAAGGCCTGGATGCCGGTGCTTACGTCTTCCACCGCGATCGCGGTGCGCTCGAATGCCTGAAGAAAGGAGACTTCCGGGCGCAAGCGGGCTACCTTGGACTGGAGCAGGCTTTACCAGCCGATGCTGCCGTGGATGTTTTCTTTCTGGCTGACTTGAAAAGTGTTTTGCAACGCTTTGGCAATCGCGGCTACCGCGCTGTCCAGCTCGAAGCCGGCATTCTGGGCGGCAAGCTGTATCTTGGCGCCTACGCACAGCGGCTGGGAGCGACCGGCCTGACTTTTTACGATGACGACGTGGTGAAGTTCTTTTCTCCGCACGCGGAAGGGAAGAGCGCGATCTTCCTGGTGGCAATCGGCAAGAGTGGCAAATAGGTGAGGCACTATCGGCAGGCGTGGCGCGGGCGGGGTTCTTAGCCTGCCTGAGAAGGTGAGCCGGGCGAAGCTGTCGAACGGGCCGCGCACATCGCGCATGCCTCAGGGAACTGTTGTAAACTCAATGACTCATCTTTCTGCGGGGGCCGCAATCGCGCATGACCAAGAAGCGTGGTAATCCCAATTGGGGTAAACCGGATTTGGCAGCTGCCCCATATACCGGCAGCACTTCGTTCGAAGAGGTGGTCAAGAAGCTGCGTCTGGGCCCGGCAGATTATGAACGGTCGGCTGAACTGAGGGAGTGGGTGCGCAGGAACAAAGACCAGAAATACGTTCCCGTGGATTTACTCAAGGCCTGGGACCTTACGGTCAAAGAGGAACCCTGAGAGGACGCCACCTATCACGTAGCCGAGCGTGCCTGCTTTACCATCTCAACTAAGACTTTACGGGTCTCTTCTGGATTATTGACTTCCCGCAAGAACGCGATACGGGCACCCTTCATTCCGTTCTCAGTCGTCAAGCGCACATGAAAGCCCAGGCGATCGACGGCAGTCATGGTTGCCACCTGCGACTCAATGCCGGCGAACGTCCGGGCTAGCAGGACGAGCGCATCTTTGTGGTCCGTATTCATATGTTGCAGGATGCCGGTGGCCACGTCGGCAAGGGGATCGGGCAGTGCCTGGCCGTAGTCGGAGGCCCAGCCCATTACGCCGAAGCCGCCGACATAGTAAACATCCACCACCTCCATGCGGTAGAAAGAAAAGTCTTCAAAGTCCACCCAGTACTTACTGTTGGGATGCCGTTCCAGGTAGAACTTTCGCGCTTCCGGTATCTCCGGCGACGGCATCCCATGAACATTTCCCACCGGCGTGACTCTGGAAGCCCCCAGCGGATCATCCCCGGCTCCCGGTTGGGTCACCAGCAAGCTGGCTCGCGGATCGGCTTTCAAGTTCTGAGTGTGCATGGCCATGGTGCTGATGAGCAGGGTTGGACGCCCATGCTTGTCCAAGCTATACGGCATTACCGATCCGAAGGGGAATCCGGGCTGTTTTCGCGAAAGAGTCGAAAGGGTGCCAGTGCGTACCAGGTAGACGAGGGTGCGGGCACGCTCCGCGAATGAGGGCTCCGGCACCACGGGCTGGTCGTCGGCTGCGCCAGTGCCCGCGTGCTTTCCGGCGAATGAGGATGACGAAGACAGAAGGCTTTTCTCCTCCAAAAAAGTTTTTCCTTGCGACTATATAGCCTCTTACATCATCAGAGTACGAAAAGCGCATCAAGAAGGGAAGCTCGGTTCTCGGGACGACCCGGATTGAGTCGACGAAACTTGCAGATTCCTGATGGCTGTCGCTCCACGGAAGGGACAATCGAGTAGACTTTTTCAGCGGCAGTACGGAATCCCGAAGCCTTTAGTTTAGCTGGAACCGATCATGGCGAAACCAATTTTGCTGAGCGTGGATGACGACTCCGATGTTCTGCGGGCGATTGAGCGCGACCTACGCTCCAAGTACGGCGCCGACTACCGTGTAATCGGCAGTGACTCTCCCGAAGGAGCTTTGGATCTCCTGAAGCAGCTGAAAGTGCGCAATGACAGCGTGGCCCTGCTGCTTGCCGACCAACGCATGCCGCACATGGACGGCGTGGGATTTCTGCAGGAGGCCATGCGCATCTACCCCGACGCCAAGCGAGCCCTCCTCACTGCCTATGCCGACACCAACGCTGCCATCGGCGCCATCAATCAAGCCAGCATCAACTATTTCTTCCTGAAGCCCTGGGACCCTCCCAGCGAGCATCTGTACCCGCAACTCGACGACCTGCTCGATGACTGGCAGGCCAGTTACCGTCCCACATTCCAGGGAATTCGCCTGCTAGGCACGCGCTGGTCGCCGCGCTCCTACGAGCTGCGCGACTTCCTGGCCCGCAATCACGTGCCCTATCAGTGGATCGATGTGGAGCTTTCGGCGAATGATCCCGAAACCAAGCTTCTGCTGGAGGCGTTAGGGCCGGAAGCTGCCAATCTTCCCGTGGTGCTCTTTACCGATGGAACCAAGCTTCTGGAAGGTACTCCGTCGGAGATCGCACAAAAGGTCGGATTGCGGACGCGCGCTCAAACCAGTTTTTATGACCTGGCGATTGTTGGCGGAGGACCGGCCGGCCTGGCGGCAGCCGTCTACGGCGCCTCGGAAGGCCTGCACACCGTGATGATCGAGCGGGAAGCGCCCGGTGGTCAGGCCGGAATGAGTTCTCGGATTGAAAACTATCTCGGATTCCCCACCGGCCTGAGTGGCGCCGATCTGGCAAGGCGCGCGGTGGTGCAAGCCCAGCGTTTTGGCGTGGAGATCTTGTCGCCGCAGTCCGCCAGCAGCGCTCGCGTTGAAGGGCCCTACAGGATCCTCAAGCTGGCCGACGGCAGCGAAATCTCCTGCCATGCACTCATGATCGCCACCGGGGTTCAATGGCGACGTCTGGAAGCTCCCGGGGTCGACAGACTACAGGGCGCCGGCGTTTACTACGGAGGCGGCGCAACCGAGGCGCTTTCCTGCAAGGGCGAAATCGTCTACGTAATCGGAGGCGCTAACTCGGCGGGTCAGGCAGCCATGAATTTCGCCCGCTACGCCGAGCGGGTTGTCATTCTGGTGCGCGGGGATTCGCTCTCCAGCACCATGTCGCAATACTTGATCGACCAGATCAAAGAGACGCCCAATATTCAGATCTGGGGGCATGCCAGCGTGGCCGAGGTTCACGGCGAAACTCACCTGGAGGAAATCTCGGTTCTGTGCTCGGACACGAATAAGGTTGAGCGTGTGCCGGCGAGCGCCATGTTTATCTTTATAGGTGCGTTGCCTCGCACCGACTGGCTGGCTGGGCTGGTCGAACGCGACGAACGCGGTTTCCTGCTGACTGGCCCCGACCTCATTCGTGACGGCCAGCATCCCAAGGGATGGACTCTCGACCGCGATCCCTTCCTGCTCGAAACCAATATTCCCGGTATCTTTGCGGTGGGCGATGTGCGCCACGGTTCAGTCAAACGAGTAGCATCCGGAGTGGGTGAAGGGTCCGTCGCAGTGCAATTCATTCATCAGTACCTGAGCAAGGTCTAGATGGTCGAAGCCTCGGAGTTACGTCGCGTTCCCGTGTTCGCCGATCTGCCCGACGATCAGATCGCCTGGTTCCTCAGCCAATCGCAAGAACTCCCGCTGAAAGCGGGTGACGCCTACACTCGCCAGGGCGATCCGGCCGACGCCATGTTTGTGGTTCTCGGAGGACAACTGCAGGCACGCGGCGAAATCGGTGGCGAAACCGTCGTATTTCCCATCAACGCAGGCAGCGTCACCGGAGTGCTGCCTTTCTCCCGCATGAAGCAATTTACCGTCGGGGGCCGGGCTCTCACCGACGCCCGCCTGCTGCGTTTTCCCTCATCGTCGTTTCCTCAGCTGATACAGAAAATGCCGGAACTGGCGCAACGCCTGGTCGGCCTGATGTCCGACAGGATCCGCGAAACCACCCGCATGGAACAGCAGCGCGACCGCTTGGCGTCGCTAGGGAAACTTTCCGCGGGCCTGGCTCACGAACTCAACAATCCCGCTTCAGCCGCCAAACGCGCCGCTGGACAATTGCGCGAGAGTTTGATGCGCATCCGCGAGGCCAGTCACGAGTTGGGAAGGCGGAATCTCACCCCCGAGCAGAAGGCGGAAATCCTGAACCTGGAAGCCACCCTCACGCGGGAAAACGAACCTCCGCCTGATCCCCTCACCATCGCCGACCTGGAAGACCAAATCGACTCTCTGCTTCGCAGCCACGGGCAGAATGACTTGTGGCAGCTGGCCGCCGATCTGGCGCGCAAAAGCCTCAAGCCGCAAGTGCTGGAGTCGCTATACGCAAATCTCGGCCCGGAGACTGCCCGCGCCGCCCTGGTGAGAATCGCTGCCTCGGTGGAGATCGCAAATATGCTGAACGAAATCGAAAGCAGCACCGCGCGCATCTCCGAACTGGTCCGCGCTATCAAGGAATATACCTACATGGACCAGGTGCCGGTGCAAAATGTCGACATCGTGAAGAGCCTCGAAACCACGCTGACCATCATGAACTTCAAGCTCAAGCGCGGGGTCGCTGTGGTGCGGGACTACCACAGCATTCCGCTTGTGGTGAATTCCTTTGGCAGCGAGCTTAATCAGGTTTGGACCAACCTCATCGACAATGCCATCGACGCCATGGGCGGAAAAGGCGAGCTGCGCGTCCGGACGTATCGCGAAGACGGTTGCGCAGTCATCGAGATTGGCGACAACGGTCCAGGAATTCCGCCCCATGTTGAGGAGCATATATTCGAGCCCTTCTACACCACGAAGGGAGTTGGTGAAGGGACCGGTCTCGGCCTCGACACAGTGCAGCGAATCGTGAAGAAGCACCGCGGCAACATCCAGGTCGACTCCAAACCCGGAGATACGCGCTTTCAGGTATGGCTCCCACTGGCGGAATCCCCGGCGTAGCCGCTGGTCGCAACCAGGATGCAGCAGACCTTTAGGAATATTCAGGAGGAACTCATGCCTTCCATGCCAGACAACGGACTGGTTCACCTGAGCAGCCCGTATTCAGTTTCAGAAACCGTCAAGCGGCTGGAATCCCTGCTGCAGGCGCAGGGGCTGGCAGTCTTTGCCCGCATCGATCATAGCGGGGAAGCCGAAAAGGTTGGCTTGAAGATGCCCCCCACACGGGTCATTCTATTCGGAAGCCCGAAGGCTGGAACCCCGCTAATGATCGCCGCTCCCACCGTCGCGATTGACTTGCCGTTGAAGGCGTTAATTTGGGAGGACGGCGGAGGCAAGGTCTGGGCCTCCTACAACAGCCCGGAATACCTCAAGCAACGTCATAATATTCCCGACGAACTCGTGAAGAATATTTCCGGCATCGCGACCCTGCTTCGCAAAGTCGTGGAGGCCTCTTGATTCGCTGTTCTCGAACCGTTTGCCGTCTGAGTTGCCGGAACCGTCCGCGATAATGGTTACTGATGACATCAGTACCCGATAATGCTACAAGTCGCCAGCCAAGCAGTTTAGGGATACTATTTCTCGGTGAGCGGGCGGCGCTGATGGGCAACGCAGAAGACAAGAACGACAGAGTCATGACTTGGGTGACGGACCCAGGTTTTCAAGGCTGGGTTTGCTCCCGTTGCGATTGGAACTATCCGCTGCCCACACTTTTAAGCGACCCCTCCGCCAAAACCGCCTATGACCGGTTGGCGGCGGGAAAGTTTCGCCAGCACGCTTGTGAGAACTATCCGTCGCGCCAGAAATCCTCGGAGCCGGCCAGTTTCACCGCACGCATAAGAAGTCTCGTGGGGCAAGGATTCAAACCAAAAGATGCGGTCGAAATCCTGCTGCAGGAGGTTGCCCTCGAATACCGCAATGACGAGAAGATGATCGCGCGCGCACGAGCGGACGGAGAGGATTTTCTCCGCCGAATGCGAGAAGGGCTGATGTGAACAGGTTCCTCCCTTTGCCAGCGCTGAAAGGGTATTCTGAAAGTGAATGCCGTTGTAGCCGGAGTCAAGATTTAGCATGACGAAGATCAGCCATCCATGAAGAAGTCAGGAGTTTGGAGTTTTTCAGCTCTTTGGGCGATTTCTCTGGTGGTCGCCTGGCGGCCTCTAGTCGCAACGTTTTCCCTGGCGTGGCGGGACAACCAATATACTCACATCCTCCTGATTCTCCCCGTTTCGGCAGCCCTGATCTACGTGGAGTGGCCCGCTCTGAAATCGATGTCTGCTCCCGGCCTTCGCGCGGGTACAGTCCTTTTGATTGTCTCGCTTCTAGCCGCCTGCATGTTGAAGTGGTTCCTGGCTGGACTACAACCCGACCTGCGGGTCTCGATCGCCATGCTGGCCGTGGTGCTGTGGTGGATCGGAGCGTTTGTTTTTTCCTTTGGAACCAGAGTTTCGCGGTCGTTGATGTTTCCCCTCTGCTTTTTGTTCTGGCTGGTGCCATTTCCGCAGGTGATGCTAAACGCAATCGTGTCTTTCCTACAGCAAGAGTCTGCAGTAGCGGCGGATATGCTGTTCAGCATAGCGGGAGTTCCCGTTGCCAGGGATGGTGTCCTGCTGGCTATTCCAGGCCTGACCGTGCAAGTCGCCGAGGAATGCAGCAGCATTCGCTCGAGCCTGATGCTGCTGGTGACGACCATGGTGCTAGCCCAGATTTCACTGCGTTCACCGTGGAAAAAGGTGTTGGTCATCGCGGTGGCCGTCCCTTTATCCGTGGCTAAGAATGCGCTGCGCATCTTCACCATCGCCATGCTGGGAACCCGGGTCGATCCCAGCTTTCTGACGGGCCGATTTCACCATCAAGGCGGAATAGTGTTTTTTCTATTCTCGCTGCTTGCGGTGTTCGTTCTGCTCTGGATCTTGCGACGCACGGAACCCGATCTGCTTCGTACGCCGCAATTCCGTCCGGCGCAGCCTTGAGATCGGCAAATCAGTCCACTACTGGAGGGTGCCGGCGTCAGATTACGGCGACAGTGTGCGAGGCAAACTTACTGGCTCGGAATTTGTGCGACGGCCTGGTTGGAGTATGTGCTTTCGCTCGAGGTCGAGTCGACCGAAGTGGCAACGTAATAATAAGTCGAACCGCTGCCGACTGCGTTATCGGTGTAAGAAGTGCCCGCCATGGGTGTCGTATTCAGCTTCGAGTAGGGCCCGCCCGATTGTGTTCCGCGATAAATGTTGTAGCCCAGAACGGATGACGTGCTGGCGTCCCAGGAGAGAGCCACCGTGTGCGAAGAAGTCGACTGGGTACCGGTACCCGTCAGCGTTTGCGTCAGGGACGAGTCGGAAGCATCGCTGATGAGGGAGATCGAACCCGGGTCGCTGCCTGCGGCCGAGGGCGCAAAAGTGACCGTGTATTTCAGATTCTGTCCACTGGGCACGGTCACAGGAAACGTGATCCCGCTGACCGAATAACCGTCTCCGTTCCAGGCTGCCGAAGATACTGTGACATCCGCGGAGCCGGCACTGAGCGTCGCAGTTTGCGACGCACTACTGCCCACGGCCACGTTCCCGAAACTCATGGTGGAAGGAGAAACGGAAAGCTGCCCCGACGGAGGAGTAACGGGCGGCTGCTTGGCAGCGCTCGAAATGCCGGCACAACCCGAAAGCAGCACCAGCCCGCTAGCAGCGATCAGACCGCCCACGAGACGCGCCCGCAATGTGACCATCCTCGCCATTCGACCGATTATCAGCCGCTGGGCGGACGTGGTCGAGAGTGCCAAAATACATGGCCAACCGCGCACTGGCGATTGGACCTTTGTAATCTGGGTGCTCGATGGAAACATGGACAGGTAGGAATATGAAACGTCGATCTCTGCAATCCGCTAGGGAATGGCCACTGTAATCTCGGTCGAATATTTGCTTTCTCGATGGTGTTGATCGACCGCGGTTACCACATAGAAATAGGTTCGCCCCGAACTCACAATCGGGTCGTTGTAAGTAAGGCCGGGCACTCGTGCTGCGATCGTCACATATGGGCCGCCCGATGAAGTGCCGCGATAGACGTTATAGCCGATCACCTGGACTCCGGTTTCTGGCGCCGGCGCGTGCCAGCTCAAGGTGACGCTGTGAGGTTTGTGGGGGCGAAAAGAGACGAACCCGATCAGTCCTACCAGCAGCGATACCGCGCCGAGTAGAATCAGTTTCTTTTTCATGGGCAAGAATTCGTACCCGGTCGCTCTCGCCTTGTACTGTCCAGCTTGACCCCGGATTTCTCTGGCATAGCGGACGGGGTCGTGATACAGAGCCTATCTCGTTGCTTGGGCGGCCAGGAATAACCGGAACACTCCAGCATATTATCTTCGCAGCAGTGAGGGGCAGCAGAACTGAGGGGCAGAACTGCGGGGAGACGGCAGGCTCCTCTCTGCGGGAACGCGTCGGCCGCAGTTCGTCCGGCGGCGATCTCTGGCGTCAGTGTTTATCGATGCGACAGCCCGTAAGCAACCGCGAACGCCGACGCTCCTATGTTTACCAAGGGAGTGACGCGCTCAAGTTTGTGGTGCCCGGTTCGATGGAACAGGTAGCTGAGTCCGATCACCCCGGCAGTCTCACCGGCAAAATTCGAGGCAAGACCAGCTGTGCTGCCGCTGAAAGCTCTCGTCACTGGGTTCAGCTCAACTCCGCCAGTGCTCAGGTTCGCATGAGTTACGGCGAAATCCGCGGCACAAAAACCCGCGACCGTAATAAATAACGCGCGATTTGTCGTATCCAGGAATCTATGGGGTTTCGGTGATTCGGGCAGGGCCGTACTCAGCATCAGCAAGGGCCTGGACGAGTCCACGTTGAGAGAGTTCCGAGCCGGTTGCTGAGAGACAGCAGGAACACAACACAAGACGACGGCCACCAGGGTGTACGTTATTTGCGGTGCCGACCAACAGTAATTTCTTCCCATCCCTGGTGGAAGAGGCAATCACTTTGCCATCAAAATAGCCATCCATTGCCTGCTAACCAGATGAAACCCTTACAGGTAGAGCCTTCCTGGAGCCGTCGTCGAGCGGCCGATGTGCAAGCCTTTGCGCACAAAAACCCAGATTGGATTCGGTCGCCTTGGCGATATCAGCGGGCGCTTTATTGTTCCGCTCGCCAACAACTCGGCTTCATGCCATGGCGGTCTCGCGCCAGCCAGCGAAAAGGCCGGCAATCGTTCCGTAACCCATCAGTGATGGTCGCTGTGTTGTCGTTCACCCTTCCCCAGAAACGACCCCGATAGGCACCCAGCGGTACTCGCGTCGGAGTTACTTAAGGGATGTCCCAGACCACTTTTAGGCCATGTACTTCCGCCCCAATACAGGCTACTCTGGCCTTGTTCGGGCAATCCGGAGGCACATGAAATCTGCGCTCTTTACGTTCTTATTACTGGTTGGGGCGGCTCAGGCACAACAGAGCTTCTTGACCACCAATACCTTGCCCGACGCGCCAGGCACGAAGAATTTCTGGAGTTTCGAAAACAAGGTTGATTTCTCGATTTTGGCCGGTCAGATTGCGGTCGATGCCATCACCACGCAGAAGGGTTTGAATCAGGGCTTCAGGGAGTCGAATCCGGTGATGCGTCCGCTGGTGACGCAAGGAGTGGCTGGGCAGACAGCAGCTTCAGCTCTCGGCTTCAGTGCAGCCCTCGGAACTGCGTATTTGCTGCACCGCACTCACCACTACCGGGCTGAGCGCCTGGCCACGCGCGCCATGATCACCGTAGAGGGCGGCTTTGTTGCCAACAATCTCTGGCGCCTTTACTGAGTCGACTGAAGAAAGTCTCGCCGGGAAGGCTGCCATTCCGACTGGACCGAACCAGGGTAGAAGAACGACAAAGGACCGGCAGACTTTCCGAGTACTGCCGATCCCCTCTCAAACCTCAAATATACCGAAGAAGAACGCGCGAACTATGGCGGCGGGATGATGGCCTGCGCCGCCGGAGTGGACTTTGCGCTCTCCTGGCTGTTGGAGTCGACGGCCGTGGCTTCATAGTAGTAGGTCTGCCCGTCCACCACCGAGTTATCCGTATAGCTTGTGCCCGCGACCAGGGACCCGTTGATCTGGCTGAAGGGCCCGGTAGCCGCTGGGCCGCGGTAGATGTTGTACCCGCTAATGTTGGATGAGCTACTGGCAGTCCAGGACAGCGCCACACTGTGCACCGGAGCTGGCGTGCCGGTTCCGCTAAGTGAAAGCACAGTCGGTGTGTTGGAGGCGTTGCTGACGAACGACGCCGTCCCCGAAACGGTGCCTGTAGCTTGCGGGGTAAACGTCACCGTGAACTGCAGACCGTTGCCGGCCGTGATCGTGGTGGGGAATGAAATACCGCTCAGGGTAAATTCCGAACTGCTCAGGTTGACCGAGGAGACGGTTACACTTGCGCCGGTGGCGTTCAGCGTTGCCTGAAGGTTGCCGCTGGTGCCCACTACTACGTTGCCAAAGGCCAGGCTGGTAGGGCTCACCGCCAACTGCCCGGAAGCCGTGCCTGTCCCGGAAAGCGGAACATTCAAAGTTGGATTCGAGGCATTCGAGGTGATCGCGAGGTTTCCGCTGATACTCGCCGCGGACTGCGGAGTAAAGATTACGCTGAACGTCACACTCTGTCCCGCCGTAAGAGTAACCGGGGGGGTGAGACCGCTGATGCTGAACCCAGTCCCGGTGAAGGTGTCCTGAGAAATAGTGGCGCTCGTTCCACCGGTGTTGGTCACGGTCTCCGAAAGAGTCTTGTTGTTGCCCACCTGCACGCTGCCAAAACTCAGGCTCGCCTGCGTGGGAGACAGAGTGGCAGGAGTTACGCCCGTTCCCGAGAGTGCGACATTCAGCGTCGGGTTAGAGCCGTTGCTGGTGATGGCAAGATTACCACTGACCGCGCCACTCGCTTGCGGCGCGAACACCACGTTGAAAGTTGGGGTGCTCTGTCCGGGGCCCAATGTCACAGGCAGACTCAGGCCGTTGAAACTGAATCCCGCACCGGTTTTGCTGGCTTGCGTGATCGTCAGGCTGGAACCGCCGGAATTGGTCAGTGTTTCCGTCAGGGTCTTGTTGCTTCCGGTCTGGACTGTGCCAAAACTCAGGCTGGTTGGGTTGGCGCTGAGCGTCCCCGGTGTCACTCCGGTGGCGGAGATCGAAATGCTCAGGGTCGCGTTGGAAGCGTTGCTGGTGATCGTGAGACTGCCGCTGACGGCGCCTGTGGCTTGCGGCGCAAACACCACATTGAAGGTGGGGCTGCTTTGGCCGGCATTGAGGGTCAAAGGCAGACTCAATCCGTTCATGCTGAGTCCGGTCCCGGTCATGCTGGCTTGCGAAATGGTCACCTTCGAACCGCCGGAATTGGTCAACGTTTCGGTCAGGGTTTTGTTGCTGCCGGTCTGAACGTTGCCAAAACTCAGGCTGCTCGGGCTGCCACCGAGTAACCCGGGTGTAACGCCCGTACCGGAGAGCGGGATGTTGAATGTCGCGTTGGCAGCGTTGCTGGTGATGGCAAGATTGCCGCTCACCGCTCCCGCTGATTGGGGCGTGAATATCACGTTGAAGCTGGCGCTGCTCTGGCCCGGGCCCAGGGTCAGAGGCAGGGTGAGGCCAGTCACACTGAAGCCCGTACCGGTGACGTCGGCTTGCGTGATCTTAACGTTGGATCCTCCCGTGTTGGTCAGGGTTTCGGCCAGGCTCTTATTGCTGCCAATCGTAATGCTGCCAAAGCTCAGGCTGGTTGTAGTGGCTGTGAGCGACCCCGGGGTCACGCCCGTGCCTGCGAGAGGAATCGTCAACGTTGAGTTAGAAGCGTTGCTGGCAATCGAGAGACTGCCGTTAACTACGCCCGCCGCCTGAGGCGTGAACACTACACTGAAGCTCGGGCTACTCTCACCCGTCGTCAGCGTTAACGGAAGGTTTAACCCGGTAATACTTAAGCCCGTTCCTGTCACAGTTGCTTGCGTGATCGTGACGCTGGACCCGCCCGTGTTGTTAACCGTTTCCGACAAGGTTTGCGCGTCGCCGATTTGAACCTTGCCGAAACTGAGACTCGAAGGATTCGCCGACAGAGAGCCGGCCGCCAAACCATTACCACTGAGCGGAATGTTTAGGGTTGCATTTGAAGCATTGCTGGTGACCGTAATGTTTCCGTCGAGGGAACCGGTAGCCTGCGGGTTCAAGGTCACGTTAAAGCTAGTGCTTTGGCCAGCTGTGAGGGTCAGGGGTAAAGTAAGCCCGCTTAAGCTGAATCCGGTTCCCGTCACTGTGGCCTGGGAAACGGTTACGCTTTCTCCCCCTGAGTTGGTCAGGGTTCCCGCTATCTGTTGGCTGTGGCTAACGACCACGCTGCCAAAGTCGATGCTGGCGGGGCTTGCCGTCAGCGATGCTGGAGCGACGCCCGTGCCCGACAACGGAAGATCCAAAGCCGGATTTGCACCGTCGCTTATCACGGCAAGGTCTCCATTCGCTGCACCCGGCGACTGGGGAGCAAAGCGAATACTGAAGTTCGCACTTTGTCCGGCTGCCAGAGCCAGCGGTACGCTCAGGCCGGTTATGCTGAACCCGGTTCCAGTCACCGTGGCCTGAGAGACATTTACCGTGGAGCCTCCGCTGTTGGTCAGGATTACGGACTGGCTCTGATTGCTTCCGTCTTGAACGTTGGCGAAATAGACGCTTGCAGGTGACAGAGCCAACTGGCCCGCTGCGACGCCTTGACCGGAAACTGCGATGGTCACGATCTCGGTGCCGGTGTCGGCGCTACTGGCCAGCCCATTCGTGTGGCTGCGCTGTACCGCGGGAGCGCTCATGGAGGCGCTGGTGGTCAGCAGAATGCTTCCGCTCACCGTACCGCGCGCCAGAGGATCGAAGACCACGCCGAGGTTGGTGCTCTGTCCGGGATTCAGCGTGAGCGGCGGAGTCAGGCCGCTCAATTGGAATCCGCTACCGTTTACTGTGGCCTGGGAAATCGTCACGCTCGAACCGCCGGCATTGGTTAGGACCACCGACTTCGACTGGCTCTTCCCGAGGGTTACGGAACCGAAGCCAACACTTGCGGGTGCCGCCAGCTGACCTGGAGCAAGACCTGTGCCGGTCATCGCCGCCGACACAGAGCTGTTTGACGCATTGCTTGCAATCGAGAGGGCCGCGGAGGCGCTCCCCGGCGCAGTGGGCGTGAAGGTGATTTTCCAGGTGGCGCCCTGGCCCTCTGCTACCGTTGCGGGAAGCTTCGGTCCGCTGATCGAAAACTCTGTTCCGGTGGTGACGATGCTGGATACCGCAACCGGCGATGACCCGCCATTGGTGGCCGTGACCGCGAGGGTGCTGCTGTTCCCCACCACTACATTGCCGAAGTCAAGTGTCAAGCGGCTCAGAGCCAGGCTGCCGGGTGGGGTTTGTGGCTTCGGCGGGGAACCGGTACTTAAACCCTGGCATCCAACCATAGCCACCAGGGCTACCAGAACAACCAAAGCATGCCAAAGACTACCCGTTCGTTTTAGTTCGGAACCAAGCCTGAAGCTGACCGTCATATCCCTCCGAGGACGGGAGAAATCACGCGCAGAACTAGTCTGAGCCCGAGGCCGAATCTGAACTAGGTGGCAAAGGGACGTACTTAATGAGGCAGGCAGGCCGGTTTACCGACCGCGAACGGCCACCTCAATGCCATGCTATTTGCGCCGACTGTGAGAGGATGGCCGATACACTTAGGTAACCCTGACAACGCAGAGCAATACCACCCTTGGGCAGGATGGAACCGCTGAGCGGCTTTCGCTACTGCTTCCGCGAGAAACTCGAGGATTAGAGACCGGCTCCGTGGTTGCGATGGAGGTCGGCGGAAAAGGACTGCACGCAGTTTCGGCCGCACTGCTTTGCCTTATAAAGCGCGCAATCTGCTTGTTGTAACAGGTCCTCTATGGTGGCATCGGGGGTTGTGGTATTCACCGTAATGCCCATGCTCACCGTCACCGAGATGCTGGCGAATGTGCTGACTATCATGTCGCGAGACACCAGGAATCTCACTTCGTCGGCCCGGCGGATCGCCGTCTGGAGATTGCAGTTCGGCAGAATGAGCAGGAATTCCTCGCCACCATACCGCCCCGCGATGTCGTACGGCCTGAGGTCGGACTGCAGCCTCTGGCCCACTTCTTTCAGCACCGCATCGCCGGCGGCGTGTCCCATGGAATCGTTGATTCGCTTGAAGTGATCCACGTCCGCCAGGATAACCGCCGCGGGGCGACCGTCGCGTTCGCTGCGCGAGATTTCGCGTTTGAGTGAGGTCAGAATTTCCGCCCGGTTCAAGAGCTTGGTAAGAAAATCGTGAGTGGCGGCGAACCTCAGAGATTGTTGCAGATCGAGAATTCTCTTGCCCACCAGGATGCGGGCACGCAATTCCGAGGGATCGACTGGCTTGGCGAGGTAATCATCGGCGCCCGCCGCCATGGCAGTCAGCAAGTCCTGCTTTTTGTCTTTCGCGGTGAGCATGACCGTATAGATATAGGTGCCGTTTGCCCCCAGAGTCCTGATTCTCCGGCAAAGTTCGATGCCGTCGATCCCGGGAAGCACCCAATCCAGCAAAACCAGGCTGGGCGCCTCCGAGCCCTGGAGAAGATTCCAGGCCTCGGCGCCATTATCCACCTCGACAAAGTCGAGACCCCACTCCCTCAAATGGGAACCGATCGTCTTGCGCTCGATCGCAGAATCTTCCACCAGCAATATGCTCACGCCCGTGCTCCCGCTGCGATTTTCGGATTCGATCGGGCAGATCCGCAAGATACCCGCCAGAAAACGAAGGTGTCCTGTACCTTGGCTCAAACGCTGCAGGTAAGGAGGAAAAGCAGGATGAGGAGTGGCATCAGCCTGGCCGAATCGGAGAATTAGAATCTCTAACCTCTCCGAAGACTGCAGCCGCCGGGGCTCAGCACCGAGCAGATTCGATTTGAATCACGGAATCACCGCCTTTACCTGGTTCGAATAGCCGCTTTCTTGGCCAGCGGAACTGACCGCGGTGGTCACATAATAATAAGTGTTTCCGCTTGCGACCGTGCCGTCGGTGTAAGACGTGTTGAGGTCCATAGTGAAAACCTTGGTATATGGTCCACCTGTTTTGCCACCTCGATAGACGTTGTAACCTGCGACCTCTGAGGTGCTCGCATCCCAGGAGAGGCTGACACTGTAGGGTGGTATGCCGCTCCCGGCAAGAGTCGCTGTTGCGGCCGAGGTCGCGTTACTCGAAAATGCCAGATTGGCTGAGGCGCTCCCGGTGGTCTGTGGCGCGAATGTCGCCGTGAATGACACGCTCTGGCCGGCCGCAAGCTTTAGCGGAAAAGACAGGCCGCTCAGACTGAATTCCGAATTGCTGCTGCTTGCCGAGGAAATAGTCACGCTGGCCCCGCTCGCCGTAAGCGTTCCCGTCTGGGCGGCGCTGGTTCCATCGACCACGTTGCCAAAATTTATACTTGTGGGAGTTAACGTCAATTGACCCGCCGCTTTACCCGTGCCGGTCAGGAGTATCTTCACCACCGTGTTTTTCGGATTTGAAATCCACACGGCGCCGCTGACCGGTCCCGTCGATTGCGGAGTAAAAGTCGCGCTGAAGGTAAAGCTATGTCCCGGCGCCAGGCTCAGCGGCAAGGTCAGTCCGGTAAATGAAAATCCGGGCCCTTTTGCTTCGTCCTGGGAGATCGTAATCGTGGAAGCGCCGGAGTTCGTCAGTACTACCGGCAATGTCGAAGTCACTCCCGTCCGCACACTTCCGAATGCAAGAGTTGCAGGGCTGGCAGTCAGAGACCATTGCGCCACACCCGCTCCCCGGACTGGAATATTCAATGGATTGTTCGACGCGTTGCTGGCCAGCGCGACCGCTGTCACCGTCTGCCCGAGCGAAGATGGAGCAAACGTTATCGGGATCTGTGCGCTGTGTCCTGCGGCAATCTTTAGCGGCAGGGAGGAACTGCTTACTGTAAACGCGGGTGCATTCGTTACCGACTTCACCGTGACAGCGCTCGAACCGCTATTAGTCAGAGTGATATTCAGGATTTTCGTCTGCCCGATAATCACCTTTCCGAAATGAAGATCGGAAGGTACAGCCGTTAACTGTTGGGCGCCCGCCGGCACAGTCAGTAGGGGCAACGTGAACAGAATGGTCAAAATGAGGACGCGCGAAAAGGCAGACCAGAAGCCTGATTGGGGGAGTCGCATAGTGTCGCCAGTCTGAGACTTGACGGGCGAATGGTGAAGGTCTCACTAGTACATCGGAAGAACTTCGGGTCGGGGCAGTTCCCATTTAGGTATTCAGTTCTTCGCTGGGAGGCCAAGAGGGCCGTAACAAAAAAGAAGTTACGTGAACCAATGTACAGTCTCTTTATGGTGGTTACGATGACAACTGCAATAGAATCTGTGGACGCTGCGGAGAAGGGACAAGGCTTTTTACGCTACTGCGTTGGAATTACAGCCTGCGCCGCCGGAGTGGATTTTGCGCTTTCCTGGCTGCTGGAGTCGACAGCCGTAGCTTCGTAGTAGTAGGTTTGCCCGTCCACCACCGAATTATCCGTGTAGGTCGTGCCTCCAATCAGGGATGTATTGATCTGGCTGAAAGGTCCGCCGGCCGCCAGGCCGCGGTAAATGTTGTACCCGCTAATGTTGGGTGAGCCGCTGGCGGTCCACGACAACAGAACACTATGGCCGGACACCGGAGTGCCCGTTCCGCTGAAAGAAAGCACAGCCGGGTTGTTGGCGGCGTTACTGACGAACGAAGCCGTACCCGAAGCTGTTCCCGTAGCTTGCGGGGTGAAGGTCACCGTGAACGGAACGCTGGTGCCGGCAGTGATGGTGGTGGGGAATGAGATACCGCTCAGAGCAAATTCTGAACTGCTCATATTGACGGAAGAAACGGTCACACTTGCGCCGGTGGCGTTCAGCGCTGCCTGCAGGTTGGCGCTGCTACCTACAGCCCCGTTCCCGAAAGCCAGGCTGGTGGGGCTCACAGCCAGCTGTCCGGTAGGAGTTCCCGTCCCGGAGAGCGGAATATTCAAAGTTGGATTGGAGGCATTCGATGCGATGGCAAGATTTCCGCTGGCGCTCCCCGCGGACTGCGGGGTAAAGACTACGCTGAACGTCACACTCTGTCCCGCCGTAAGAGTTACCGGCGGGATGAGACCGTTGACGCTGAACCCAGTTCCGCTTGGGGCCGCCTGGCTGATGGTCAAGCTAGAGCCACCGGAATTAGTCAGCGTCTCCGAAAGGGTCTGACTCAAGCCCACTTGAACACTGGCGAAGCTGAGGCTCGATTGCGTCGGAGTCACGTTACCGGGGGCGCCAGTCACACCATTGCCAGAGAGTGCCACCGTCACCGCACTATCTGACGCATTACTGGAAATGGAGAGGTTGCCGGTAACGGTTCCTTGAGCTGTTGGAGCAAAGGTCAGGCTCAAAGTTACATTCTGGCCAACCGCAACGGTGAGGGGGAGGGTCGGTTTGGTCAGGGAAAACTGGCTGGCACTGGAAGCGGCACTGTTGACGGTGACTGCCGCGGCGCCGGTATTGGTGGCCGTCAACGTGACTGTTTTGCTTTGTCCCACCGTCACGCTGCCGAACTCGACCGTCGATCCGCTCAAGCTCAAGTCCCCGGTCGGCGGCGGTTGTTGGTTCCCGGCTGCGCTGATGCCTTGACAGCCAGCCAGCGTAAGCAGGGCCACCACGATCAGCAACAGCTCCCAACCCCTACAGGGGCTCCATTCGTGGCAACGGCTTGTCTGCGGGCACGCCTTCATAGTCGCTTGCAGTTACGGAAGCTGAACAGTCTTAGTCCAACCGGGACAGGGGAGGGTGAATGCGTATTATGTCTTCCGCCGTGACTAGCGGGTAGGTCCCGTAAGGACACTGCGGGAGACATCGGAAAGCGTGCTCATGAGGTCCAAACGCGAACTCGGTTTTGACACCGTAGTGCATCGCGGTAACACAAGGTAATCTTCTTCCACCCTTGTCTGCAACCAAGAAAACGAAAACATGACGTTTTCCTGTTGATAATGAACGTCTCAACTTGGGACACGCCTTTGTCCACTGCCTTTCTTCTCCATGTCACAATGCGGGTGTAACATCGGGTTCGATTGAACTGCAAGTCGCGGCTGAAATCGGGGGCCGAAAATAATCAAGGGATCGCGGGAGTCAGGATCGGAAGACTCGCCGTTCCGATGTAGCTTCTGATCCCCATCATCCAAATCCGGCAACGACTTCCCCGTCGCAGACGAAAGCCGGCATACGTCGAGACCGCGAATGAGATAATAAAAAGTGACGGGAGTTACTACCCAGGACTTGGCGAAACATGCCATGCTACTAAAGCCAACAAATCCAGCTCAACGGGACCAATCGGAATTCGTATGCCAAGCCAAGTAAACACAGTGTCTGCAACTTTTTCGGAACAATTCAAGACCAGGGTCCAAAACCGCACCGCGCGAGTCGGAATCATCGGGCTGGGATATGTCGGGTTGCCGCTGGCTTTGTTGTTCAGCGATCAGAAGTTCGCCGTAACCGGTTTCGATGTCGACGCCCGCAAGATCAGCACTCTCAGCGAGAATGGATCCTACATTCAGCGCATCCTGCCGGCAGAGATTCGGGCTGCGCGGGAGCACGGTTTCTCGGCCACGGCTGATTTTTCCCAGTTGCGCGATATGGACGCCATCATCATCTGCGTACCCACCCCGCTCAATGAATATCACGAGCCGGACATGAGTTACATCACCGGAACGGCGGACTCGATTGCTCCCCACCTTCGCGCCGGTCACTTGGTCATACTTGAGAGCACCACCTATCCGGGAACCACGGAAGAGGTGCTGGTGCCCATTCTCGAGAAAGGCAACCCCGGCGGATTGAAGGCCGCCCGAAACCACTCTCCCGGTGATTTCTACGTTACTTTTTCTCCCGAACGCGAGGACCCCGGCAATCAGACGGTGGCCCGCCGCGATATTCCCAAGGTAGTCGGCGGTCTGGATCAGCAGGCAGCAGAAGCAGCCGCGGCTCTTTACGGCGCGATCTTCAATCGCGTGGTTCCGGTGTCGACTCCGGCGGCGGCAGAGATGACCAAGCTGCTGGAAAACATCTATCGCTGCGTCAATATCGCCCTGGTCAACGAACTCAAAATGCTTTGCCTGCGCATGGGAGTGGATATCTGGGAGGTGATCGGCGCTGCCTCTACCAAGCCTTTCGGATTCCAGCCCTTTTACCCGGGACCGGGACTGGGCGGCCACTGCATTCCAGTCGATCCCTTTTACCTTTCCTGGAAAGCCAAAGAATTCGATTTCCACACCCGCTTCATCGAACTAGCCGGCGAGATCAACCTGCTGATGCCGTATCACGTCGTCACCTCCGCGTCTGAGGCTTTGAACGAGCGGCGGAAGTCCTTGAATGGGTCCAAGGTCTTAATCTTGGGCGTGGCCTACAAGAAAGACATCGATGATCTGCGCGAGTCTCCGTCGCTCACCATCATCGAGTTGTTGCAGAAGCAGGGAGCAGAAGTCAGCTATAACGACCCCTACCTGCCATTTGTCGGCCGGGGCCGCAAATACGACCTGCAGATGAAATCCGTTAGCCTGGATAACCTGAGCCAGTACGATTGTGTCCTGATCGTAACCGACCACTCGGATTACGATTTCAAGCGTATCGTCCGCGATGCTCAACTGGTCGTCGATACCCGCAACGCTACCAAGGGAATCCAATCGCCAAATATCGTTCGCTGCTAGGTCCCGATGTAGGCGCGGGCGTCCCTTCGACCTCGCTCATGGGCAGTCTTTCGCCCGTGCGGAGCGAGTTGAACTTTGTCCTTAATCACAGTTTCTCCAGGTGTCTGAGATTTGCCGATCGGCCGCTGCCGGCGCTGTCCTCGCCACCAGCCTCGGAGACAACTACTCGTAGCGGAGTGTGATTAACGGATCGACTTGCGCAGCACTTCGAGCTGGCAACAGGCAAGCTGTCGATCCAACTGTCAGAATCGCTGCCACAGCCCCAGCAAAGACCCATGGATCAGTGGCGGAGACGCCCCAGAGGAAACTGCTCACAAAACGCGTCAGACCAAAACTCGTACCTAGCCCGATAAGAATCCCGGCCCCGATCAGAGCCATCCCCTTCTTTAACACCATGCCCAAGATATTGCTCTGTTCTGCTCCGAGCGCCAATCGTACCTCTATCTCATGCGTTTGCAGCGATACCGTGTACGTCATCACGCTGAACACGCCGATTACGACCAGCACAAGTCCAATGGCGGCGAAAGCACCGAACATCATAAATTCGAACTGCGGTGCTCTGAATTCCTTCCGGAGAATGTCCTCAAGTGATCCAGAACCACTGAATGCCACCTCTGGGTCAACTGCCCAGACCTCTCGTTGAGCGCTCTGAAGCAATGAATGCGGGTCGAGCGCGGTCTTCGCTACGATGTGGAGCGGGTAGCCGAATCCCGCGACGCTCGCGGGAAGGAATGCTGCCGGCCTCAATGTGTACCCCGTGCGCTCAGGCCTAGTCTTGAAGTCTGCAATCACTCCAGCGATCTCGAAGTAGGTATTGTGTGGTCCGTCGATAAAGGGTCGATCAAGAACTTCAAATTTGATCTTTTGCCCAATCGGATCTTCGGCGCCAAAGTATTTACGAGCAAGTGTCTCGTTCACGACCACTACATACCGCCGCGAGTCCACATCACTCTCCGAGAGCAGCCTCCCCCGCCGCAATTCAAGCCCTAAGGTCTGGAAATAACCCTCCGTACACAACTCGAGATCAGTGACCCAACGCTCCGAGTGAGGCTTTCCCGGGATCACGACATCCGTCCACGCTCCTTCATTCGGTGGCAGCATCAGACTTTCCGCGACCGAGATGACTCCAGGCAACGCCCTGATTCGCGGTAGAACCTGCCGGAAGAAGGCTGGCTTCTTGTCTGGTTGACCGTAATAGCGGTCCAGTGGAAGCGCTAACTCCGCATACAACGTTTTCGCCGGATCGAAGGGTAGATCGACATGCGTCAATACAAAGAAATTGCGCATCGTCAACCCTGCCCCGATCAGGAGCACGATTGAGAGTGCAACCTCGGTAACCACCAACGCGCTGCGCAAGCCTCCGTGCCGAAAGCCGCTCACACCCTTGCCACTGCTTGCCAGGCCCGACTGCAAATCACTACTTATCGCATGTAAGGCCGGCGCAAGCCCGCAGACCAGTGTCGTCAGCATCGTGATCCCAAGGGCAAACCCCAACACTGCCCAATTCAACCGGATCAGGGCTTCCCCGGGAACCATATCCGGAGGAATCATCGCGACCACTAGTTGGAGACCAAAATATGCGAGCGCGCAGCCCGCTATGCAAGCCCCTGCGGAAAGCGCAAGACTTTCGGCCAGAAGTTGTCGAACCAACCGGCCACGGCTTGCACCCAGCGCGGCTCGTACCGCAATTTCCTTTTCTCGGGCCGTCGCTCGCGCCAGCAGAAGATTCGCCACGTTCGTGCATGCGATCAGGAGCAGCATGAATACTGCGGCAAGGAGCGCATACAGAGCCTTCTTGAAACTTCCCAGAGCAACATCGATCAGTCTCTCAGTCACGACGGCGTAGTGCTCCGGATTCAGAACGAATCCGGGCTCATTCTTAGTAAGACGATGCATAATTACATCCAAGTCCGCCGCCGCGATCTGCAAATTGACGCCGGGCTTGAGACGTCCCACGATCTCCAGAGTTCCAGTGTCTCCGCCAGGACTTAAATCCGCTGGCACCCAGACACTGACGTTGTAAATGTTGAATCTCGCGGGCATGACGCCAATGAGTGTCCTTGGCCCCCCGTTTAGGACAAACGTCTTGCCAACAATCGTTGGATCGCCGTTGAATTCGCTCCTCCACAGCCTGGAGTTCATCACGAACACTGGCGTGGCGCCGGGCCTTCCGTCTTCCGGAATGATGGATCGCCCCAAGAGCGGAGCGACGCCGTAGAACTGAAAAGTATTCGTGGTCACGGCAGCCAGCCCAGGCAGCGCGCGAGTCCCATGGCCATCGTCGTAGAGGGCGCTTCGGGAGAAATTGTATCCGACCATGTCTTCGAAGACGCGGTTTTGCTCCCGAAAGGCAAGAAACTCTGGGACTGAGTAGAATCGGCGACCGACGCTCACACCGTTGCCCGTCGTGTTATGGATGGCAAAAGTAACCAGACGATCAGAATCTTTGTAAGGAAAAGGGTCCAACAGAAGGCCGTAAAAGACGCTAAAAATGATTGTTGACGAACCAATCCCCAGCACGAGCGCGAGCAGTGCGGTCAACGCAACCCGCAGGTCTTTTCTGAGGCTCCGCAGCGCGAATCGAACATCGAGCAGAAAGCTCTCCAACCAGTTCCTCCTACCTTGTCAGGCGCGGAAACGCACAGTGTTCTCTGAAAATTGTACTCTTCGAACCGTCTGAAGCGGCCACGGCGTACCAACCGCGTACTAGGTCTAACGATCACCCTCCACCGTGGCGAATGTTATAGACTCGACCTTTGTCTGCATCGCACGGCAACAGGAGGCACGAATGAGTTGGGCACGCAAGCTGGCGAAGCCTTATCAGGTGGGGGACGGCAAGAAGTTTCGTTTGAAAGACTTTGATCCCGGCGATACCAACGGTCTGCGGTCCAAAGAGCATGCTCAGAAATTGTTGGAGCAGGGAATCGCCTCCATGACCGCTTTGCAGGATAAGCTCTACGCCCAGGACTGCTGGAGCGTGCTGCTCATCTTTCAGGCCATGGATGCCGCCGGCAAAGACGGCGCCGTGAAGCACGTCATGTCGGGAGTGAACCCGCAAGGGTGCCAGGTGTTTTCGTTCAAGGCTCCTTCCTCGGAGGAGCTGAACCACGACTTTCTGTGGCGAACCATGCAACGCGTGCCCGAGCGCGGGAAGATCGGCATCTTCAACCGCTCGTACTATGAGGAAGTGCTGGTGGTCCGGGTCCATCCCGAGGTGCTGCTGAACGAGAGAATCCCTCACTCCCTCATCCGCAAGGATATTTGGAAAGACCGTTTCGAGGACATCAACGCCTTTGAGCGCTACTTGTCGCGAAACGGTGTGGTGATTCGTAAGTTCTTTCTCAATCTCTCGAAGAAAGAACAGAAGCGCCGTTTCCTGGAACGGCTGGACCAACCTGAAAAGAACTGGAAGTTCTCCGCCGCTGATCTGCACGAACGCGGGCGCTGGGACGACTACATGAACGCCTATCAGGACATGATCATCCACACCGCGACCGAGCACGCCCCTTGGTTTGTGATCCCCGCCGACAACAAGTGGTTCACCCGCACCGTCGTCGCAGCGGCGATCGTCGATACCATGGAAGAGCTGAAGCTGGCTTACCCCAAGGTCGATGCCCAGAAGAAGAAGGAGTTACAAATCGCCCGCGCCAAACTCGAGGCCAAGAGAAGCAGCTAAGCGAGCCACCCCGAAGACCCCTTCCGTCCGAGGCCTGCCAAGCGGTAACATAAAAGATTGCCTTTCAGGGGGAGATCATGATCCAGGTGAAGCTGTCGGCTGGTCGAACTGCGGGTTTGCTGGCCGTGTTGTTTCTTGTTCTCTCCGTTAACGCTCCGGCCCAAACCAAACCGAACCAGGAACAGAAGCCCGTCGCCTCGGCCCAGTCCGGGGAACAGGAATCGACCACAGCCTCGGATGACAACGAAGACCCTCAGTTCAAGGGCATGGAATATCGGCTGATCGGTCCGTTTCGCGGCGGACGCTCTTTGACCGCCTCTGGAATTCCTGGCGATCCCAATACCTACTACTTCGGTTCAACCGGAGGCGGGGTATGGAAGTCCACCGATGGCGCCATGACTTGGGTTCCGGTGTTTGACAAGGAACCGGTTGCGGCGATTGGCAGCCTGGCAGTCGCAATTTCTGATCCGAATATCGTCTACGTCGGCACCGGCGAAGCCTGCATTCGCGGCAACATCTCGCATGGCGACGGAGTTTACAAAACTCTTGACGGCGGAAAGACCTGGAAGAACGTTGGCTTGCACGACTCGCGGGCCATTGGCAAGGTGATTGTCGATCCCAAGAACGCCGATATTGTCTTCGTAGCTGCGTTGGGCCATCCCTACGGTCCGAATGCCGAACGCGGCGTTTTTCGTACCACCGACGGCGGCAAAACCTGGGAAAAAGTTCTCTACAAGGACGAGAACACCGGCGCCATTGACGTTGCCTTCGATCCCCACAACTCCCACATTCTCTATGCCTCGTTGTGGCAGGCGAGGCGTACGCCTTGGGATCTCACCAGCGGTGGCCCAGGCAGCGGACTGTATCGCTCGAACGACGGCGGTTCGACCTGGAAGCAGCTGACCGAACACGGCCTGCCGAAAGGGCCGTACGGACGCGTCGGCATCGCCGTCGCCGCCAATTCCGATCGCGTGTACGCGCTGATCGAGGCCGAGGACGGCGGCCTCTACCGCTCCGACGACGCCGGAGAGACCTGGCAGCTGGTCGATAACGATCGCTCCCTGTGGCAACGCTCGTGGTACTACATGCACGTCTTTGCCGATCCGCAGTCTCCAGACGTTGTCTACATCGCCGATGTCGAGTTCTACAAGTCGACCGATGGCGGCCGTACCTTCAATAAAGTGAAAGTCCCCCACGGCGACAACCATGGGATGTGGATCGATCCCAGGAATTCCAAGCGGATGATGGTTTCCAACGATGGCGGCGTCACCGTGAGCTTGGACGGGGGCCTAACCTGGAGCCGGGAGAACAACCAGCCCACCGCCCAGTTTTATCACGTGACTACCGACACCAGGGCTCCCTATTTTGTCTATGGAGCGCAGCAGGATAACAGCACCGTCGCCATCGCCAGCCGTGGCGATGAGGGCGACATTGATACGCCCGACTGGTACCCCGTCGGGGGAGGGGAAGCCGGTTATATCGCGCCGTATCCTTCCGATCCCAACATCGTCTACGCTGGGGATTACGAGGGCGTGATCACCCGCTTCGATAAGCGCACCGGGCAAGTCAAGGACATCGCCGAGCAGCCTGAGATCAGCGACGGTGGCGGCGCGGCGACGCTCGAGCACCGCTTCCAATGGACAGCCCCGCTTCTCATCTCTCCCCACGACCCTAACACCCTCTACCATGGCGGTGAGCGTTTGTTTAAGACCACCGACGGGGGCATGCATTGGGAGGCGATCAGCCCCGACCTGACGCGTAATGACAAGAGCAAGCAGCAAGTCTCCGGCGGTCCGATCGATAAGGACGATACCGGCACCGAATATTACGACACCATCTTCGCCGTAGCGGAATCACCGCTGGTGAAGGATTTGATCTGGGTCGGCACCGACGATGGCTTGATGCAGATTACCCGAGACGCTGGCAAGAACTGGACCAATATCACGCCCAAAGACTTGCCGGAATGGAGCCGAATCAGCCAGATCGACGCTTCTCCGCACGATCCCGGGACCGCTTACATTGCCATAGATCGTCACCAGCTCGATGACCTGCGCCCCTGGATCTACAAGACCAGTGATTACGGTAAGAGCTGGATGAAACTCGGCAAGGGGATCCCGGAAAATACTTTTGTGCGAGTGGTCCGCGAAGATCCCAAGAAGCGGGGCTTACTCTACGCTGGGACAGAAACCGGAGTGTACGTCTCGTTTAATGACGGCGGCAACTGGCGGCCGTTGCAGCTCAACCTCCCGACGGTACCCATCCACGACCTAGTCATCAAAAACAACGACCTGGTTCTGGCTACGCATGGGCGATCCTTCTGGATTCTTGACGATGTCTCCCCCTTGCGCCAATACTCTGACGAGATCGCCAAGCAGGAGGTCCACCTCTATGCTCCGGCGGATGCCGTCCGCTTCCAGAATTCCACCGAGGATGGCCCCAAACCCGTACTGGTTGGCAAGAACCCTCCAGCGGGCGGGTTGATTTATTTCTACCTGAAGGAAAAGCCCAAGGCCGAGGTCAAGCTGGAACTGCTGGATGGTACCGGAACTGTAATTCGCAAGTACTCCAGTGCCAAGACGGAAGAGTTGGACGAGCCTCTCAATCCCGAGGACAAGAAACCGGAAAAGCAGATCAAGGCCGAAGCCGGCCTGAATCGCTTCGTCTGGGACTTGCACTATGAAGGCACCGGCCAGGTGCCCGGCTACTACCTCTGGGAATACAGGGACGGCCGCCGGGGCCCGCTGGCGGTGCCGGGGAAATATCAGGTGCGTTTGACGGTGGACGGCAAGAGTCAGACCCAGCCGTTCGAGCTGAAGCTTGACCCTCGGGTTAACGTCACCTCAGCGGATTTGCAAAAGCAGTTCGACCTGCTGATCCAAATCCGGGATGAATTGACTCGGGTCTTTGATACCGTCAACCAAATCCAGGACGTCCGCGCCCAGATGGACGGCTTGAAGAGGCGCATTCCCGAAAGTGTCAGCACCAAGCCCTTGCTCACAGCTGCCGGGGAGCTGGATGAAAAGCTTCTAGCCGTGCGCGATAATCTGGTGCAAATGAAGATTCGATCCAACGAGGATTCAGTGTCCTATCCCCAGAAAGTCGATAGCAAGCTGGCCGCGCTGGCCATGGCAGTGGGTGTTGGTAGTGACTCGGCGCCCACCGAGGCCGAGTATCGCGTGTTCGAGAAGTTGAAGAAGCAGGCCGACGATCCCATTGCTCATTGGGCAGAAATCCAGAAAACCGACTTGGCTGCTTTTCAGAAGATGATGGCTGGGCAAAACATCCTGGCCATCGTGGTGCCCAGTGGAGAAGAAGCAGGCGGCTCTGGAGAAAGCCCGCGATAACCGCGCATTCTTAACGGATTGTCGCTCAAGACCGTTACCTTCCTGGTTACCCCGGTAAACTTTGGTGCTACGTCTATAGCACGTTCGGGGCTTGTCCCTCTGGTGTGCCCTTGCTACCGTCATGTTAAGCAATCTCCCCCAAGATGCCGATGCATCTTTTTCGGGGGGTGAATATGCGGTTGGCGCATTTGTGTTACGCGGCGTTAGGGTTTGCGGTGGCTCGCTGGCTCTTCAAACGTGAACCGATTCCAGTGGCTGACCCCGTTGCGCGCTTTCGTTCCTCTGGCCTGCTGTAAGTGGAACGTGTCTCGCTGGTGGGCATGCGGTGCCCCGTTGCGTGCTACTTCGCCCCGCATGCCCGCGATTTCCCAATGTAGGCGCGGGCGTCCTCGCCTTTGCCGGCCATCGAAAATCTATATTCAAGAAGTCTCCCGATAGTTCTACGACCAAGGTTTGTCCTTCCGCCCACATTTCACAGCCCACAACTCATTAGAATTCAAAGGGAGAAATTTTTCGATCCCGTGAGACGCAACTTTCATCTGGGAATCGCGCTGGCCGTCGCAGGATGCCTGTTTGTGCTCTGCGCCCATGCGCAATCGTGGGACGAAGTCTCACTTGGCGATCTGGCACGCTCTCTACGGAAGGAGAAACAGCCGGCTGCTCCTGTCGTCATCGATAATGACAACCTGTCGCAGGTAATGGATCAGGTCGAGAGCCACCGCCTGAGCGGCTCATTGTTGTTTTCCGTGGATGGTCCCAAGAATCGCTTTAAGATGTCCTCTCCTGACGGAACTTGCAGTCTTTCTTTCAGCGCCAATGCCACATCGCTGCTGTCGGTTCCGCCAATGGCGGAAGTCCTGCCCCAAAGCGAACTCGCGAAGCTGGAGGGTCCGGCGAGTATCGATGGAGATGCCCTGCAAATCTCGGTCTTCAACGGCACTGACTGGGATCTGAGAGAAATCACGGTCGGCCTGACCATCGTGCGCCACCTCGAGAACACCACTGCGTTCCTGGGAAGCGCCAGGCTGGTCCCCGCCGCCGACACGGACGACTCCGAACCTGCCGGCAAGCCCTCCGACCAGACCATCTTGCTACATATGAAAGCCGCGGCTGCTCCTTTGCTGATGACCGTCTTCCGCGAAAAGCTCAACACCATCATCACGCCTGATCAGGAATGGCACTGGTCCATCATTGACGCCAAGGGCATCCCACCTAGCACGCTGGCCACAGTGCCTGCTTTCTGACATGTAGGCGCGGGCGTCTCCGCCCGTGCGGGAACTATCCGCAAAACTCCATCTCCGCCCGGCCGCGTCGCCTGTGCTACCCTGCCAACGACAGGGCTGGGGGAAGTCATGGGCTCGCCGCAGATTCGCGTGGGCACCGCAGGCTGGTCCTATAAAGACTGGGACGGCATTTTCTACCCGCCCGGAATGCAGCGCCGCAGGCAACATCCCCTCGAAATCCTGGCTCGTTGTTTTGATGTGGTGGAGATCAACACATCCTTCTACGGTCACATCAAGCCGGAGATTGCCCGGTTGTGGACGCGGCGGGCGAACGAGGTGAACCCGCAGTTCATGTTCACCGCCAAACTGCATCGTTCCTTCACCCACTCGCCGTTGGCGGTCATGGAGCCCACCTCCGCCGCCACCATCCGTCCCGATGACGAAGACGAACGGCTTGCTCGCGAGGGACTGGACGCGCTGGCCTCGGACGGAAAGCTGGGCGCTTTGCTCATACAGTTTCCTGTGTCTTTCAAGAACACGTCGCTGAACCGGGAATATTTAGACGGTTTGCTGCGCCAGTTCATCGAGTATCCGCGGGTCGTCGAGGTACGCCATTCCAGCTGGGACAATCCGGAGACGCTTCGCGACTTTGAGCACAAGAATGTTTCCTTCTGTAACATCGATCAACCTCTGATCGGACGTTCGCTGGAAGCCACAGAATATGTGACCGCCCCCGTGGGCTACGTGCGGCTGCACGGCCGGAACTACGATCAATGGTTCGAAGCCGAAAAGGGGGAGGACCGCTACAACTATCTGTACAAAGAGAGCGAACTTGCCGGATGGCAAGACAAAATCAAGCACATCGCGGATCGAGCCGAGGTCACCTACGTGATCGCCAATAACCATTTCGAAGGGAAGGCGGCGGTAAACGGCCTGCAGTTGAAACATATGATCACCGGGGAGAGAGTGAAAGCGCCGGAACCGCTACTGCAACACTATTCTGAGCTGAAAGCCATCGCCGATCCGCTATCGGAAGGCAATCTGTCGCTGCTGGCCTGACGGATGACACGAGCGTCCGTCTTTCGCGAAGAAGTCAGGACCTAATCGTTCTTCGAGACGATCGGAGCGTCAGCTAAGTTGCCGAGCAGTCTGCAGTGATGATTCTTAAAGAACCCGTAAGCTAGGTTTACGGTCTCAAGGTACTCATGGATCCGGTTGGCTAGTTTATATTCGGGGGTATCCGACTTGACGATGTCGTCGCCGAGGATTTGAGTCGCCTCGTCTCGGTCAATTACAAAACCGTGATCCTTGTAGCCGTATACAAACCGCTTCGCCACGTCTGCGGGGGTTTGATTGTCGGGTAGGTGTTTTTCGCTAAGGAGCCTCTCCGCATACTGAACCGCCGATTCCGAGACTCGCTCTGAGTAACCTAGGTTGTGCAGATTCAAGTTGGTGGCGAGATACTTGGCAAGCATTTCGACGGCATCAGGATGTTTCTTGCACAGAGTTGCGATGTTCTCGACCGCAGAACCTAGGCCCAGGGCGGGATAATCGCCGATCTGAGGATCTATAGGGCCCAATTCGCTGATGATGCCCATATGTATCTCGTCAGCCCCCAACGCAATCAATGTCCCGGCCGACTTGGCAAGACGGGGCACTACGGCGACGAACTTTGGTGCAGATTTCTTGCAGCACTTGCTTATAAGGTATGCCGGCTCGACCCTACCGCCGTTTGTGTGCAGCAAGAGAAAGAGGCCCTTCTCAGGGTTGTGTCCGCCGCCTGTGATCGCTGAATAGATCCGGTTAGACGTGAACCTCGTAATCTGCGAATGGTCATCGTACAGGAAAACAAAGTCGTAAATCCCATCTAAGCTTGAGTCCTTGATAAAGCCCCGGATATCCTCGGAGATGCGCTGCTTCGGAATATTGACGTCGGTTGCTTCGTAAATGACATCAAAAATAGACTTCGGCGTCGGAGGGGGCGCCGGAATCTCAACGGGCTTGCTGCCGACTCCAGTAGCCTCGCCTCCGTTTCCTGCGTCTTCAGGCATTGGGGTACCACGCTCCGATCCCACTTTAGGGGCACTGAGGAAGCGACAAAAGGTTGTCGTTCCACTTGCCGTCCGCGTAGGTTCTTAGAAAGGGCGACCTGCCGTCCGTGGTCTTATAACGCCGATGTATGCTTTTGCGCCCGTCACGGGATCGAGTACGTAAAATGTGTTGGTTTTCGACTCGATGCTCCTGATTACCGCATCCCGATCCCACTTCCAGCTTGACCCACCAATGTGCGTGATGTGCTCGTGGCTACTGAGCGGATTTGGTTTTGTAATGCACGTAACCCGAACGTCGGCCACTTTCCCTCCGAAGATTCCACGTCACAAACGAACAAAAGTCTAACACGGGACTATGTAGTGAGGAGCCGGGACCTGCCCGCACGGGCGAGGGACGCCCGCGCCTACAGTAAGACGCCTACTTCTTTCGCCGCGTAGTGGGAATCGACGTACTCGTCGAGAATCTTGATGAAGTCGGCGACAATATGATCGCCTTTCAGAGTGGTGAACAGGCGTCCATCCACGTAGACCGGCGCCTTGGGCTCCTCAAATGTTCCCGGCAGGGAAATGCCCAGGCTGGCGTGTTTCGATTCTCCCGGCCCATTCACTACACACCCCATCACCGCGACTTTCATCTCTTCGACGCCCGTGTAGCGCCCCTTCCAAACCGGCATTTGTTCCCGCAGATAGGACTGAATCTGCTCGGCCATCTCTTGGAAGAACGTACTCGTGGTGCGGCCGCAACCCGGGCAGGCGGTCACTTGCGGGGTGAAGCTGCGAATTCCGATCGATTGCAGAATCTGCTGCGCCACGCGCACTTCAACGGTGCGATCGCCGCCAGGCGCCGGGGTAAGCGAAACCCGAATGGTATCGCCAATGCCGTCCTGCAGCAGAATTCCCATGCCCGCGGTCGACGCCACAATTCCCTTGGCGCCCATGCCGGCTTCCGTGAGCCCGAGATGCAAGGGATAATCGCAGCGCGCCGCCAGCGATCGATACACGTCAATCAGATCCTGCACCCCGCTGACCTTCGCGCTCAAGATAATCTGGTCGGGCCGTAGCCCGTACTTTTCCGCCAGCTTGGCCGAATTCAGCGCGCTTACCACCATGGCTTCCATGGTGACCTCGCGGGCATCCTTGGGTTCGTCGAGCCGCGAATTCTCGTCCATCATACGGGTCAGGAGAGCCTGATCGAGCGATCCCCAGTTCACGCCGATCCGCACGGGCTTCTGATTGTCGACGGCGACTTCGATCATGGCGCGGAAGTTATCGTCGTTCTTGCGGCCAATGCTCACGTTGCCGGGGTTGATACGGTACTTGGCCAGCGCCCGGGCGCACTCCGGATACTTCTTGAGCAGAATGTGCCCGTTGTAGTGAAAATCGCCGATGATGGGAACATTGACGCCTTGCTTTTTGAGCTGGTCCACGATGGGCGCAACCGCAGCCGCCGCGTCCTCGGTGTTTACCGTAACTCGTACCAACTCTGATCCGGCCCGTGCCAGAGCCGCCACCTGCTGGACGGTGGAGGCGACGTCGGCGGTATCGGTATTGGTCATCGACTGCACCACAATTGGTGCATCCGACCCGACGCGTACGCTGGCAATGGTGCACGTTACAGCTTTTCTGCGATGAATATTGGCCATGGGAAGCTCTAGTTTAACATGGCAAAGCCGCTCGTCGCCGCCACCCGAGCTCCGGACGGGCTCCACTATACAAAGAAAGCCTTGGGCGTTCCTTTGTGTACCTTAGTGTCTTTTGTGGTTGACGATCTCGGGGTTAAGGCAGTCTCCCGCTCAACCCGGGCAGCGTCTTCACCAGATCGTTATAGATGACCATCACCGCGAACAGCACCAGAAATACAAAGGCCGCCTGATAGATGCGTTCTTTGATCACCAGGCTGATATCGCGACGCATGAGACTCTCTACGAAAAGCAGAACAATTACACCACCATCGAGGATGGGAATGGGCAGCAGATTAAAGATTCCGAGGTTAAGGCTGATGGCGGCAGTCAATTGCAAGAGCGGGCTCCAGCCTTTTTGTTCGGCCGCTCGTCCCGCCGCTCGCCCGATTCCGATGGGACCTTCCACGGAACGGATCGATATCTTTTGCTCAATCATCTTCCGCACCAACTCCAGAATCAGCATCGACCCTTCCCGGTTATCCTGCAGGGAACGGCGCAACGCAGCTCCGAAGGGCAGAGAAGTCACCTTGGTCGGCAGGCTGCCGAATCCGATCCGGTAACGCTTGTCGCCTTTAATGTCGGAAAAAACGGGTTGCACCTTGAAGGTTATCGGCTGCCCGTTGCGCGTAACTGTAATCTCCAGGGGTTTGTCCTTGGTGCGTTTCAAGCTGGCAATCATGGCCTCAAGACCGGGCAGGTTCTGTCCGTCCACCGACTGAATTACATCTCCGACTTTCATGCCGGCCTTTTCGGCAGGCATGTCGGGCTCCAGGTCGGTGATCTCGAAGTTAGGTTCTTTGGGAGCCCATCCCGCGTACCCCATCTTGTTTGCGCCGAACGGCTCTGGAATTACGGTTTTTTCCAGGGACTGAGCTCCGCGCTTCAGAGTGATGTCCAACGGTTGGTTGGGATTAAGCGCTTCTCTGGCGGCAACCTGTTCCCAGGTAGGGTTCGAGATGCCGTCGATGCGCACGATCTTATCGCCGGGCTGAATTCCAGCCTTGGCCGCGGGAGTATCTTCCGTTACCCACCCGATCACCGTGGGTTCATCGAGCACCGCCAGATACTCGTAATGCACCATGTAAACCCCGGTCAGCAAACCGACCGCCAGCAGGATATTCATGGAAGGCCCGGCAATGGCGATCAGGAAGCGATGCCAGCGCGGATGAGACAGAAATTCTGCGGGATCGCCCGTGCGCTCATCCATCGGGTTCTCACCGCTCATTTTCACGTAGCCGCCAAGCGGAATGGCGCTCACGCGGTAGTCGGTGTCACCCCTGCGAAAACCGAACAGGCGCTTGCCAAAGCCGATGGAGAAAACCTCCACCCGCACGCCAAGCAACTTGGCGGCAGCATAGTGCCCCCATTCGTGGATCAGGATCATGAAACCCAGAACCACCGCTACCGCAGTTACCGCCGTTATGAATTCCGACATAAGAATTATGAGAGTCCCTTACGAATTTGATGCAACCGGCCGCGCAGTCACAGAGGACATCCGCTGCTCCACTTTCTCTTGCGCCACCCGGCGCGCCTTGGCGTCCGCTTCCAGCACCTCACTGATAGATTCGGGTTTTTGGTCCGCGGTTTCCGCCAGTACCATCTCAATTATCTCAGGGATTTCGTCGAAGCGAATGCATCCATCCAGAAATGCGGCTACCGCCACCTCGTCAGCTGCGTTCAGCGCTACCGTTTTCGCCCCACCAGCCTTCGCCGCTTCGTAGGCAAGGCGCAGACAAGGAAATTTTTCCACATCAGGAGGGCAGAATTCGAGGTGCCGTAAGTCCATGACCGGAAAGCGCATATCCGATTCTATGCGCTCCGGATAGGTCAGTGCGTATAGGATCGGCAAGCGCATATCGGTTACCGAAAACTGAGCAAGTATGCTGCCATCCACGAACTCCACCATGGAATGGATGGTGGATTGGGGATGCACGATCACCTGAACCTGTTCCGGCGGCAAACTGAAGAGGCGGCAGGCCTCGATCACTTCAAAGCCCTTGTTCATCAATGTGGCCGAGTCAATCGTAATTCGGCGGCCCATCTTCCAGGTGGGGTGGTCCAAAGCCTGGCTGACGCTAATCGAAGGAAACTTCGATCTGGGAGTGTGCAAAAAAGGTCCACCGGAGGCGGTCAACCAGATCTGTCGAACCTCCTCCATCCGCCCGCCGCGCAAACACTGGTGAACCGCGTTGTGCTCGCTGTCGATGGGAAGCAACGGCTTGCCCTGGCGGCGGGCCTCGGCGGTAATCAGCTCTCCTGCAGCCACCAGGCACTCCTTGTTGGCCAAACCGACGGTCTTTCCGGCTCGAACCGCCTCGTAGGTGGCTTCGAGACCGGCCACACCAACGATCGCGCTGACTACGAAATCAACCTCGGGATGCGTGGCGACTCTTACGGTTCCGGCTGAACCATGGACGATTTCTATGCCGCCGATTCCCGCGCTTCGCAAACGAGAGCGTAGGGTTTCTGCGTCGCCTTCCGTCGCTACCGAAATGAGTCGCGGCTTCCAGCGCTCGGCCTGATCGAAGACGGCATCCACGTTCTTGCCCGCCGCCAGGGAGATCACCTGAAATCGCTCAGGATGAGATTCGACAACGCTGAACGTGCTCCTGCCAATCGATCCGGTTGATCCCAGAATGGCGATGTGGTTCATGAGTGGTTTAGATAATTGAAGGTACTCATCTCGGACTCGCTAAGATCGCGGCGTAGTGATCGATCCATTGACGCTGCTCCGTTGTTTCGGGAACGGAAACGCCACGTGCGGTGCCTACTTGATCGACCGCCGCTCGCGGATCAAAACCTTTGGTGATGAGCAAGCACGCGGCCACCAACCCGCTGCGCCCCACACCCTGCCGGCAGTGAATCACTACCTTCCCACCGGACGACAGTTTGGCGCTTAGCTTCTCAAGCGTTGCCGCTATTTCTGTTTCCGAACTTGGCACTTGGCGGTCTGGGATGGGAAGGGATAGAAAGTCCATTCCCTGAGCCCTGAAAGCCTCCGCTTCGTGGCGGAGTTCGAGACTGGCTTCCTCGTCCGAAGTTAGAAGTGAGAGCACCGTGTCGATGCCGGCTCGCCGCCAGTTCGCCACTTCATCCTCCAGCCAGTCGCCACCGCGGGGACGGGCTGCCAAGGCAAGTTTCCCTGGCCAGGGACCATCCATCCAGTACAGTTGCGTCGCCATGCCTACAAGTCCTCTTTCGCTACGATCTCCCGCGGCAGCCGATCGACATTCACTCCGCGCTGACGCAGTACATAGATTCGATGATGCCCGTCCATTATAGTTCCGTCCAATCTGGTTTTCAGACAGTCCCTTCGGCCCGGAAGCAGCGAGTCTATCAGTGCCTCAGAGGAAATCGCCTCCAACTGAGCAAGCTTGACTAGGCTCAGGGACGCTTCCGGATGGAGTGCTTTCAGGGCTGGGTATGGGTCGGACATGCCATCCGCTTCCGCCAGAAGCCTCCTGACTTACCACACTCTACAGGCATTGGTCGGCATCATCGGTTGTCCGGTTTTGCAACCAAACGCCTGGCCGAATTCCGGCATGTTCTGTATCACGCCCTTTACTCGAAACTCGCGTGGCGAATGCGGATCGGTCTGGACTTGCAGCCGCAGTTGTTCCGGGCGAACCTGCCCGCACCAATTCTGCCCATAGGCAACGAAAAACTGCTGCAGAGGCGTATAGCCGCCCTGCTTCTGTTCCAGATCGATGCTCTTCCGCTTGGCGTCTGCCAGGAAAGCCAGGAACGCAAGTCGCAGCCCCCCGTTGTCGGCGGTGTTCTCGCCGAGCGTCAGCCGGCCGTTGACCTTGGCATCTCCGGTGGCGACAAATGCGCTGTACTCTTTCACTTCGCAGTCCGCCTTCGCCTCAAATTGTTTGGCATCATCGGCTGTCCACCAATCAGACAAATTTCCGTTGCCGTCGAACTGACGTCCTTCGTCGTCGAAGCCGTGAGTGAGTTCATGCCCCACCACTGCGCCGATGTGGCCATAGTTCTCGGCATCGGTGGCGTTCTTGTCATATAAAGGGGATTGCAAAATGCCCGCGGGAAAGTTGATGTCGTTCATGCTGGGGTTGTAATAGGCGTCTACCGTCGAAGGCGTGATTCCCCACTCGCCACGATCCACCGGCTTGCCGATCTTGGCCAGTTGGCGGTGGTTCTCAAATTCAATCGCGCGTAGTGCATTTCCAAATGCGTCAGCACGAACGATGGTCAGGCTGGAATAATCCCGCCAATAATCCGGATAACCGATCTTATCGGCCACGTCGTGAAGCTTCTCCCGGGCGCGCGTCTTGGTGGCTGCGCTCATCCAATCCAGGGTGTCGATATCCTGCTCCATGGCGCCCTCGATGTCATGCACCATCTGCAGCGTGGCCTGTTTGCTCGCCGGGGGAAACTCCTGCGACACGTATGCCTGACCCAAAGCTTCACCCAAAGCATCATCGGTGGCCTGTACGCAACGCTTCCACCGAGCCCGTTGCTCCGGCTGGCCTTTCAACTTGAGGCCGTAAAAGTCGAAGTATTCCTCGTCGAAGGCCTTCGGTAAAACCACGCTAGGCACTGAGTTGATCAGTTGCCAGCGCAAATAGGTCTTGATCGTTGGCAGGTCGGTCGTACCCAGCAGTGCATTCAGGCCTTTGAAGAAATCCGGATCCATAACGTTCAGCTCGGTGATCGTGGGAGCGCCGATCGCTTCCAGAAAACCTTTCCACTCCAGGTTTGGCGCCAAACTCGACAGCTCCGGGACCGTTTCCAGATGGTAAATCTTGTTCGGGTCGCGCCGCGAAGTGATATCCATGGACACTTTCGCCAGGGCAGTTTCCAGTTGCATGATCGCCTGCGCATCGCTCGCAGCTTTGCCTTCCGGTTCTCCCATGAGCTTGAAGACGTTCGTAATGTGCTGCACATAGTCTTTCCGGGTCTTTTCGGCGGCATCGCCGGTGCGGAAGTAGTAATCCCGCTCGGGTAATCCCAAACCTCCCTGATCGACCGCTGCGATCTGCTTTCGCGCATCCTTGAAATCCTGCTGTTCACCAAAGCCCAGGAAGGCGTTCACATTGATCAGCTGAAAGTGAGCGAGCAGTTCCGGCAACCCACTCTTGTTATTGAGTGCCGCAATGCGATCCAATTCCGGCTGCAGCGGCTTCAGTCCGTCCCCGTCGATGGCGGTGGTGTCCATGCAGGACGCATAGTAGTCCGCAATCTTCTGCTCATCCGCTGTCCGGCTTGCGCCCCCTTCCGCAGCCTTCTCTAACATAACGTGCAGCTGGTGTTCGGTGTACTCCGCGACCATGGCGCCGGTGCCGAAGCTGGAGCGATCCGCTGGAATAGGGTACAGCTTGCTGAAGTTTCCACAGGCGTACTGGAAGAAGTCCACGCAGGGATCGGCCGTGGTATCGATCAAACGCTTATCCAATCCCGGCAACAGCTCGTAGGTCTTCCCCGCCGCCGGCGTGGGTTGCGACTGGGCAAGGAGCGTTGTCGACAGGGCGCAGAAACCCGCGACGAGAGCGAGTAAAAACCGCCTCAATACTTGACTCTTCATGTGTTTCCTTTCGGCACCTTCACCTGTCCTGAAGTACTGGAGGACGGGCGTCCTCGCTCATCGGGCGGTAGGTCATCGCCAAAAATCCCATACCAGAGAGTTGCTCGTCTGAGGCTCGATCGCCCGCGTGGCTCACTGCATGACCCGCCAAGCCGCATAGTACCACAGCACCGGAGCGGCAAAGAGCAGGGCATCGATGCGATCGAGCATCCCACCGTGGCCGGGAAGCAGTGTCCCGGAATCCTTCACACCCGCTCCCCGCTTGATGAGCGATTCCACCAGATCTCCCAGCTGCGCCGCGATATTAATCGCCGCCGAGAGCAGCAGCGTTGGCCACAGTGGTGGTCTCTGCAGCGCAAAAAACCCGTCGCGCCGTTCGATCAGATGTGCATTCAGCAAGGCGGAACTAATTGGTAGGGCATAGTTGTACAACAGCATCCCCACCACCACGCTGGCCAGCAACGACGCCACCGCTCCCTCCCAGGTCTTATTGGGGCTCACCCGCGGCGACATGCGATGACGGCCCAGCGAGCGTCCCACAAAATACGCAGAGATATCCCCCACCCACACCAGAAGCAAAAGATAGAGCAACAGGAAAGCTCCCGACCACTGCCCGCGAATCTGCACCAGGAACCCCATTGGCAGAGCGATATATCCGAAGGCAAAAGCAGAAACCATGGCCGCCGGAAATGCGCTGCTGAGATCAGCCCGCCGCATTCCCACCGTTAGAAAAACAAACGGCGCGATGGCGGCGGCGAATCCCACGCTGTAAATAAAAATCGCAGTCGAGAGCAGCGGTTTGTCGCCAGGGCTAACGGCGAGAAAGAGGAAGAACAAGCCGACGAAAACGTGGGTTGGCCAGCGAAATGGCCGGATGCCGTAGGCCTCCGCCAGCTTGAGCAATTCCTGCACCGCCAGAAGCGCCACCAGGGCTGCTACCAGCGCGAGAACCGGCACCGGAGCGCGCAGTACCAGGGCAAGGACGATGGGGATCAAAACAATCGCGGTAAGGATTCTTTTAAGCAGCTGCAAGAGCCTTAGCTCCGGCCCGTCTTCAGGGATGGGGAACCGGGCACGTGCGTTCCGTCCCCGGCAAGGCCGCCATAGCGCCGCTCGCGCTTCTGGTATTCCGCGATGCCCTCCAGCAGGTGTGTTCCGCGAAATTCCGGCCACAAGGTGGGTGTGACGTAGATTTCCGCGTATGCCAGCTGCCACAGCAGAAAGTTGCTCAGCCGCATCTCCCCGCTGGTACGGACCACCAGATCAGGGTCCGGCAAATGACGAGTGTAGAGATGACGGGACACCAAGTCCTCGTCAATCTTCAGATGATCCAGGCCTCCATTTTTTGTCGCCGCATCCACTAGGGAGCAAAAAGCGTCCACCAGTTCGGAGCGGGCGCTGTAATTGAGCGCGAGGGTCAATACCATGCCGGTATTGTGCGCGGTGGCTTGGCGCGCCCACTGCATTTTCTCCTGCACCGGCGGAGGCAGTTCGTGCAGCCGTCCAATATATTCCAGGCGGATATTGTTCTTGTTCAGGGTGGGAACTTCGGCTTTCAAATATCGGCACAGCAAGCCCATCAGGAAATGGACTTCACTCTTCGGCCGCTTCTTCCAGTTCTCCTCGGAAAAAGCGTACAACGTGAGCGCCTGGATGCCGATGCGGGAAGCCGTTTCCACCGTCGAACGCACCGAGGATACTCCGGCGCGATGGCCGGCGATACGTGGCAAATGACGCCGGCGAGCCCAGCGTCCATTACCGTCCATGATAATCGCGATGTGTCTAGGGAGCCGTGCCGGATCCAGCCTTTGATAGACTTCCGCTTCCTTGCGATCCAAGCCGGCAGGAGCTGTTAATTGCAATCTAACCTCTTCTGTTTCACGAAGCTACCACAGCAGAAAGGCACTTGCAATGACACAGAAGTGACGCTTTAACGCGTGGCGACAGCCGTCCCCGGCTGTCCGGGCCGAGCGCAGCTCGGCAGTGCTTGTGTAGCGCGGGCGCCCTCGCCCGCCAAAGCAGCGTTCCTCCCCCCTGTTACCCGAGCCAAGCCGTTTGTTCCCTTGCGAACCGAACAGCGCAGTCGAGCGACCTTGTGTTTTGCTCTGCTAGCTGCTGAGACGGCGTGGGCGCGCCCCATCCTGTGCCGAGCTACGCGCGCTTTGGACAGCCCGGGGCGGTTGCCCCACGCGGTTTCGGGAATATCCCCCGCGCGGGCGACGGCGCCCGCGCCACACGGCCTAACCTCACACGGAGTGGTGACTGCGTTCACAGACTCGCACCGTAATGTCGAGTACATGAGGGAGAAGCGCCTCTCCGAAGAGCAATTTCAGAACGCGGGTGCACACCCGCCGAGACGCACCATCCAGGAAAACAACTCCGGTGAGCGAGGAGCAGAAAACCACGGGTCTGCAGGCGATCAGGAGACTCCGGAGCACGTAAAGGCCGCCGAATTGCAGCAGACATGAAGCCGTGACTCGTGGGCTGGTTTTTGCTGGTGCGTGGCTCTGTTCCTTGGGCGTCGAGGCTCGGGCACGAGCGAAGCAATCGCCAAAACCGTAGTCGGCAGGTGTTTGATCAACGTGAAAGAAAAATCAGCACGCTAAGGAGGCCAGAGGTGAAAATGCTTCTGAAAGGGTTCAGTATCGCCATCGCACTTTTATTGCTGATGTCGCAACCTGCTTCAGCACAAACGTCACTACAGAACCTGAGCGTTACCGCCTGGATCGATGGGCGAGATCTTCTTTACATCACCCCGAACGGGATTCACTGGCATCATCTCGATTACGCTGCGGTTGGCCGGTTGGGCGGACAGAACCTACCGGCCGGCCTATTCATGAACCGGCGGGGACCAAATACATTGGACCTCAGTTGGATCCCTGGTTGGCCGTGCGTGAGTTGGGAGTGTCGAGGCGAGGAGATGGACTCTTCTTCATTCGTACTGGGGGAGCCGCTTCCCTCCCAGTATCAGCTCACTGGGTTCAAAGTGATTCGGGCTCGTTACTCGGTCAGGGTTTATCAGTATCCCAGCGCCGACAATGAATATACGACGATAATTGACTTCAACGATGATCCTTCGGGTGGGGCGGATTGGTATACGGTGAAGCTCACTTTCGCTCCCCTATCAGGCTCCATGGAGGCCAATATGCCGGTCAGTGGCGGAGCGGACACGGTCACTGTGAACGGACAATCCACGCTTTCCAGGCCGGCCCCCGAAGGACTGGCCACGATCTACAGCAACCTCGGAACCGGGGACCAGGCATACAACTGCTGCACCGGTTTGACCACGACTGGACCTATCTCACCCGTCGGCGAATACATCGAGGTTGGAAACGCCTTCACGCCCACGGATAATTACATGATCGCCGAAGTCCAAGTCGCGGTTGGTTATGCCTTAGGGACGAATGCAGTCACGGTTGGGGTATGGTCCGATGATAACGGCGTGCCGGGAACTCCGATCAAGCAATGGTATCCGAAGAACCTGCACAGCGACGGAAGCTGCTGCAAGCTGAGGACGATAATAGAATCTACTGGGGTACCTGTGACCGCAGGAACGCAGTACTGGTTTGTTGTGCGGCAATGCGTGGATAGCCTTGACACCTGGAACGCGTGGAATCTGAATACCAACAACGCCTTCGGTCCAGTTGCTACTAAAGTCAGTCACGGGCGTTGGACGAACCAGGGCAACCAGTTGCAGGGCGCCTTCGCCGTTTTTGGGAAGTAGCTCTCAAACAACGACCTGCTGGTGTGTAGCGCGGGCTTCCCTTGCCTGCGAGGCAGCGCGTGTCATCCCGAGCGCAGTCGAGGGATTTGATGTTTCTCTCGGGAGCATCGAGGAGCGTATACCGATTCAAAAAAAGGCCCAACCGTGATCGGAGAAGATCTCCGGGCGGGGCAAGGTCGCCCGCAGCCACACAAGCTAACCCTTTGCCTCTTCCGGCACCACACTCAACTCCAGCTTCTCCGTCCACCTCAGCACCGTGAGCGGACTGCTCACTCCCACCTTGGCATCTGTCAGCAAACGATGCAGATCATCCACACCAGCCACCGGCTTGCCATCAAACGCGATGATTACATCGTTCTCGCGCAGCCCACCCCGCCGCGCCGGACCATTTTCGACCGACATCACCACCACGCCGCTCTCTTGCGGCAGATCGTAGAAGCGCACCAGCCGCCGATGCAGCGGCACCGTCTGCGCCTCAACGCCGATAAAGCTTCGCCGAATTCTGCCTTCGCGCAACAATTTCCCAGCCACAAACTTCGCCGTGTTGATGCCAATGGCAAAGCACAGGCCCTGCGCTCCCATGATGGTCGCGGTATTCACGCCCACGACTTGCCCATCGGAGGTCACCAGTGGCCCACCTGAGTTGCCGGGGTTCAGCGAGGCGTCGGTCTGGATGACATCTTCAATCAACCGCCCGGAGTACGACCGCAGAGACCGGCCCAGAGCGCTCACCACTCCCGCCGTCACCGTGTACTGAAAGCCATAGGGATTTCCGACCGCAAGGGCCAACTGTCCCACGCGCAGCCGTTGCGAATCTCCCAACTGCGCCGCCGTCAAGGCCAGAGCTTCGTGATTAGGTACCTCCAGCCGTATCACTGCAAGATCGGTAGCCGGATCGTCGCCGACGGTCTGGGCCGGGAAGCGTCGCCCATCGGGCAGCGACACTGTGATTCGCGTGGCTTCATGCACCACGTGGCTGTTAGTGAGGATCAGGCCGTCGGGAGTGAAAACGAATCCCGACCCACCGCCCTGTCGTTCGCGAGGCTCACCGGACCGGCTCTTGCCCGCTTGCGCTACTTCTATTTTCACCACCGACGGGCTGATTCTTTCGGCGGCGCTCACTACCGCCTGCGAATACGCATCCAGCAGGACGGAGTCGCCGAGTGCGCTGGGCGCTGAAGATTGAACCATGGGAGAAGCATCGCCGAGAGGACGCACCAAAACATTTTCTTGACTCATCACGAAGTAGATGAAGATCGGTGGAGTTCGGATTCAGGCCCGGGCAGCCCCCGGCGGAGCTACGGCGCCGGGATTGATACCGGGCGGTCGAACGTAATCCCCATCTCCGTGAACTTTGGTAGAACTACATCGCGCCCGTGGCGGGTCAGCAGGAATAGAGCCGAGGCGCAGATGCCTGCGATGCGCGCCGTGCCTGCGGTGGAGGCGTCGGTCGCGGTAGAAACGACGGCCTCCATCACCAATTGAAGTCCGTCGTCCACCTCTTTTGCGATGCCGCCGGTGACGCCGACATTGACCAGCATCCAGACCTTCCCCGGGCGCTCGCCCCGGATTTTGCCCTCAGGATCGACCTTCATATGGGAACGCTGATCGACTTCGACGCTCGACACCGAAGCCGCAATGCGATTGGCGGTCCCTCCGGGCAAAGTCAGGTTGGTAAAGGCCAGCGCTATCGAACCCGCCCGGCTCAGCATGCGCGGCGGAGTGCGCTTCACCACTGTGCCCTCCAGCACCGTACCTTCCGGAAGCACCACCTTGGAATCCAGCCAAACCGGTTCCACCAGCCGCGCCTGGAACGAATCTCCCGGGCGGCTTTTGGATGCGCTGATCCCGCCCAGCAGAATGATCTTGCCTTGCGTCCCGGCCACCAGGTTAACCGGACGGGAAGGCGCGGCCGACGCGGCGGCCGGCTCGGGGCTCAACGCCATCGCTTCCAGCACCACTGTGGGTCCGGGAGGGGTTTTCTTCGAGGGCGCGGCCTGCGGCTTCGAAGCTCCAGCAGACTCCGCCGCAGTTTGAGATAGCTTGCTGCTATTAGCTCGAGAGTGGATTTCCACCTCGTGATCGATAGTGAGCGTCGACACCTGCAGTCGCACTTCGGTTCCAGCCGCCGTGGTGACGATCGCCGATCGAAAAATGGGAAAGTTTTCGTGTCTCGGGGTGAAGAATTGGATAACCCACGGCCAGTGATCGTTCGCAACTCTCCGCCGTCTCTCCAGCTTGTCCACCGGCAGGCTGACTTGGCTGCCGGCGGGAAGAACCTGGCGTTCGCCGGAGTACACATCGCGCGCCAGCATACCGGTAAGCACGTCTCCTGGTTTCAGCTTTGAGATCTTCAGCTCGTGATTGAGTTTGACCTTCAAGAATAAATTGCAACCGGCCGTTGCCGGCCCCTCACAAGTACCCGAAGCGGAGACGGTCGAGGCTGTTAGAGCTAGGCCTATTAGCACCAGTGCCTGCGCCCACAGCCGCATGAATCTACCGTAGGTCAGCGTAAGGGAAGTGAAGGTAAGGTCGCTCAAGGAGGCAGGCATGCATCGACAATACCGGAATTCTTGGAAACGTCAAATTGCCAAAACCGCAGCCCCAGAAGAAAGAGCCCGCGAAGGGTTTTCCTTTGTGTGCCTTTGTGCCCTTTGTGGTTAAGGCTTTGCAGTAAACATTCGGCAACGACTGCACTGCCGCGATCCTGGCCCCGGCTGCGAGTTTGCGGATGAATTGCTAAACTGTTGCTTCGCCTCGATGCGCCTCGTAATCAAAGTCGGAACCAGTTTAGTGGCCCCAGCGGGTCGTATCGACACCGGCCAGCTACGGACCCTGGTCGACCAGATGGATCTCTCCCAGCACGAATTCCTGATCGTCAGCTCGGGCGCTATTGGCTCCGGCATGTCCAACTTGGCGCTCAAAAAGCGCCCCACCAGCGTTCCCTTGATGCAGGCATCGGCTGCAGTCGGCCAGAGCCTGCTGATGCACACTTACGAGCAGCTTTTCTTCGGCAAGAAAGTGGTGGCGCAGTTGCTGCTTTCGAGCGACGACTTCACTTCTCCCTTGCGCTATAAAAATCTGCAAAACGCCCTGGGAGAATTACTCAGGCTGGGGGTAGTGCCCATCATCAACGAGAATGACAGCGTATCGGTGCGCGAGCTGGTGGGCGCGTTTGGCGACAATGATGAATTGAGCGCGCTGGTGGCCGCGGCGGTCGAGGCCGACTGGCTCCTGCTCCTGACCGACGTCGACGGCTTCTATGTCAAGCAGGGCCGGCGTTCGCGCCTGTTGCGCTCCGTTCGCAAGCTCACCCCCGCGATGGAGGACCTGTGCAATGGACATGGCAAGCTCGGAACCGGTGGCATGCGCTCCAAACTGCGGGCCGCCAAGGTAGCCAGCGAGGCCGGAGTTCATGTGGCCATCGTCAACGGCCGCCATCCCCAGGTGATCTCCCAGGCGCTGCAGCGTAAAATCGGTACATACTTTCCGCCACAACCGCGCGAAGACTAATCATGGCAGCTACCATCAGCCCGACACTCTCCACGCAGGACAAGCTTTCCCGCGCCCGCCAGGCTGCGCCGCGGCTCGCCCAGCTCTCCACGGCGAAAAAAAACGCGATCTTGCTGGCCATGGCGAACGCCATCGAAAATCATGCCGACGCCATCCTTAAGGCTAATGCTGCCGACCTCGACTCAAGCGGCCTCGCCGGCGCCATGCGCGAGCGTTTGCTGCTGAATCCCGAACGAATCAAGGAGATGGTTCGTGGCCTGCGCGACGTAGCCGCCTTGCCTGACCCGATTGACGAGGTGTTAGCGGAGTGGACTCGGCCCAATGGCTTGCGCATTCGAAAACTCCGCGTGCCGCTGGGCGTGGTGGGCATCATCTACGAATCGCGCCCCAACGTGACTGTGGATACAGTCGCCATCACGCTCAAGACGGGCAACGCGATCGTGCTCCGCGGCGGAAAGGAAGCCGCCCGCAGCAATCAATCTCTGGTGGAAATCCTCAGCCGAGTCCCGGGTGTTCCCGAGGGGGCGATCGAGTTGCTCGATGCCAGCACCCGCGAGTCGGTGCAAGAATTGATCAAGGCGCGTGGCTTCATCGATGTGCTCATCCCGCGCGGTGGCCCCGAACTGATTTCGTATGTGACGCAGAATTCCGCCGTCCCGGTCATCGAAACCGGAGCCGGGAACTGCCACATCTTCGTCGACGAATCGGCTGACTTCGAAATGGCCGACCGCATCGTCATCAACGCCAAGACGCAGCGCCCCTCGGTTTGCAACGCCGCTGAAAAGCTCCTGGTGCATGAGCGCATCGCGCGGGAGTATGTTCCCCGCATCGTGAAATTACTGTTCGAACACGGAGTGGAAGTGCGTGGCGACGAGCCCACGCTGCGCTACGGCCAGGGCTTAGACATCATCCCTGCCACGCCGCAGGATTGGGGTGAGGAGTATCTCCGCCTGTGCATGGCGATTGCCGTGGTGACCGATGTCGAGCACGCCATCGCTCACATCAACCGCTATTCCACCAAGCATTCCGATTCCATCGTGACCCGCAACGAAGCCAACGCCCGCCGCTTCCTGCGGGAGGTAGACTCCGCCGCTGTCTACTGGAACGCTTCCACCCGCTTCACCGATGGCGCAGAATTCGGCTTCGGCGCCGAGATGGGCATCAGCACGCAAAAACTGCACTGCCGCGGCCCCTTCGCTCTTGCCGAGCTCACCTCTACGAAGTACGAAATCGTCGGCAACGGCCAAGTCCGCGCTTAACCTGCGCAGGCCTGGAGGTCCCTGTCCCGGCAGGCGACTCCAGTTCGTACATCATCGAGGCATGCAGTCAATTCTTCAAAGCGACCACTGAGACCGAGAAGGGCAGCAGACGGACTTTGGCATCTTCAACATTCTGCGTCACTATATCCGGCGATTCTCCGCCAATAGTCTGCATGGTAGCCCGCAAACACTCTTTCGGCAGTTCCACCGTAACCGCATGATTGCGCTGGTTAATCAGCAGTAGCTTGCGCTGTCCGCCTCTTCTAAAAGCCTGCGCCTCGATAGCGTTGGCATCCGCCGGCAGGCCATTGCTTCGTACCTCGGTGTTGGACAGGTCGTCTCCGGGCCCGAAGTTGTTCTTGAGCAACTCCAGAACCCTAAAGCGGGCATTGGGTTTACCGTTCGTCCAGTCGATCATGCTCACACTGGGGAACTGCGAGGGATACCCCACCAGTTGTGATTCCCCCACGACATCCACGCCCAGCTTCGCCAACTCGACATAGAGGTAGGCATACAGGGCACCGCTCAGATTCCAGTACGCGGCCGGGATGGGTTTCTCTACGTGCGTGGGCTCGCCCTGGTCAAAGTCGTTCGCACCGATCGAGCCGGCCTCGTTGACCATGATCTTGGTCGACGGCGACAGCCGATCTCGAATCTGCAGGATGTAGCGCGTTACCGCCAGAAACTCGCTGGCCGTGTCAAAAAAGGTGTACTGCCAGTCGTCCACGGTTTGATCTCCCGTGGGCGTGGCATAGACGTGAAAGGAAATGTAGTCCAGCGGCACACCAGGCTTGTGGTTCTTCGGGTCCAGAAAATATTCGAACATCCCCGCATTGTCGGACGGAGCAGACAAGGCGAGGCCCACAAATTTCATCTCCGGCGCGACCTTGAGCACTGCCTGGGTCACAGCATCGTAGCGTTCGACATATTGCTCGGGCGTGGCATCGTGCTCCCCATCGATCTCATTGAACACCTCCCAGTAGCGAATGTCGTAATGATGCCCAGAGGCGTGGATTTTTCCCAATTCGTCCGTGAATCCGCCCTGGGTGTACCAGCCGGCCAGCCGGGCATAGTAGTCGCCGAGCGCCTTGACATCGTGCAATTCCGTTCCTTGCGAATAATTCCAGAAGACTTGATTGGGATCGTCCGGATATACGACCGGCTTGGGCGTGGCGAACAACCACTGGGGGATGGTGCTGAAACTCAAAACGCTGGGATGTCCATCGCTGGCATGCAGAAAGTCTTCGACCAGCGGATCGATGTATTGGAAATCCCAAAATGTCTGACCTGCTTCCGGCGGCCGCAACTCCGCCACCGCCAGCTTGGGATAGGGATACCAGAAAGCATAGCGCACGTAGTCTGCCCCCAACCTGTGGAGAGCCTCGAGCGCCGCGTCGTGAATAGGCGATCCCCGCCGCAGCATCGGATTGACCACAGCCTGCAACGTCGGAATCGTGTGGTTTGGCTTTTTCTTCTCCCAGTTCACCACCACCGAGGGTGCGCTTTGCGCAAATAGGCTGGCGCTCGCGAGCGTCACCAACGCGAGGGTTAGAAAGACTCGACCGTCTTTTGTTTTACCGGGCATCCCACCTAGCCATACGCCAGTTCCTTCGCGCGCTGCACCGCCTTGACCACAGCCTTAATCAAAGTCACCCGCAGCTTGCCCTCTTCCAGCTCCATAATGCCGTCAATCGTGCAGCCAGCCGGAGTAGTAACCGCATCTTTCAACAATGCCGGATGGTCCCCGGTTTCGAGCACCACCGTCGCCGCACCCATGGTCGTCTGCGCGGCCAGAAGCGTTGCCACATCGCGCGGCAATCCAACTTTAACTCCGGCCTCCGCCAGCGATTCCAGAATGATGTAGATGTACGCCGGACCACTCGCCGACAGTCCCGTCACTGCGTCCATGTGCTTTTCGTCGACCACCACGGTTCTTCCTACTACGTTGAAAAACGCGCTGGCGATCTCTAAATCCTTGGCGCCGGCGAACCGTCCCTTGCATAGCGCGGTCATGCCGCAACCGACCGCGCATGGTGTATTGGGCATGGCACGCACCACCGGAATCTCTTTGCCCAGCGCTTGCTCGAATTGGCTGGTGGGAACTGACGCAGCCACCGAGATGATCAGCTGTTTGGAGGAAATGTTGGGGCGGATTTCCTGCATGACACTTTCGACCACCTGTGGTTTTACGCAGACCACAACGATGTCGGCATCTTTCACCGCCGCCCGGTTGTCCGTCCCCACCGGAACGCCCAGCTTCTTTTCCAGGCTGCGGGCGCGTTCCTCGTGTTGCACCGTGGCCGAAGTCAACTTCCTGTCAAGAAGGCCCTTCTCCAAAAGCGCACTCAGCAGGATTCCGCCCATCTTGCCTGCACCGAGAACGACGACCCGCTTGTTCATTGACTTCATCCCTTGCCTCCCTGCGGCGAACCGGCAACCTGCAATCGTCTCGTCCATTCGGATGCGGACGAATCGAAATCCGAGAATATCATCGAAGATGCAGGAACACGAAAACCAGGCGTCTGGTTGTCGTCCCGAGGAGCGATAGCGACGAGGGATCTGCAGTTAGTCTTGTTGTCATCCCGAACGAAGTGAGGGATCTGCAGTTCTTTCGACGAATGCAAGGCTTACGACAAGAACCGTGGGGATGGCAGCGACGTTCACTGGCTCCGTTTCAGCGGTCTGATTGATTCGCCGCGGGCTGAGCATTCAATAAGGATCGCAAGCCGCTTAGCTCTGGTCGACTCTTTCTTCGCACTCGTAACCCAATAGGTGGCGATCTTGCGATAACCGGGAGGCTGATTCTGAAAGAAGGTCCAGGCCGGCTGGTTGGCTCGGAACATCTGCTCATCCGCCGCCTCAAACCGCGCCGATTTCCGTTGCTCATAGGAGTAGATAGCCGATCGCTCGTCGGAACGCTTGGCGAACGCCCTGAGCCCCGCAGCGCCCATCCTTCTCGCCGCATGGAGTTCGTGCGCGCGCTTGATGTTGATGGCGCTCCAGATGCTGCGCGGCTTCCGTGGCGTGAACCGAATGGTATAGCTGAACTCGTCGATGCTCTTGCGCAGCCCATCGATCCAGCCAAAGCAAAGCGCTTCGTCCACCGATTCCGGCCAGGTGAGGCTGGGTTTGCCGGAAGACTTCTTGTAGAACCCGACCCATAGCTCCTGCCGGCTCTGGTGATATCTCTCCAGCCATGCACGAAACTTGGAAGGCGTCGCAAAGAAAACCGGTTTGGGCGCCATAATCTAGCGGGGATTAGGCCGGTACACCCACTCGCTCAAGCGGCTAGGAGGCGCTGGTCCGGCCACCGATGGAACTTCCGCAGCCGAGTTCACGCGGGCCACGATGTTCTCGACCAGAGTGTGCTGGGGAGAAAGCGTGCAAACTGGATCTGTCGCAGCTGCATCCCCGGTGAGAAGCAGCGCCTGGCAGCGGCATCCCCCGAAGTCTTCGCCGCGGCGATCGCAACTGCGGCACGGTTCTGGCATCCAGTCTTCCCCACGGAATTTCTGAAATGCCGCCGACTCCCGCCAAATCCACTCCAGCGAGTGTTCCCCAACGCGATCAAACGTCATGCCGGGTATGACTCCCGCAGCATGGCAGGGAAACACCTGGCCAGCCGGATCAATCAACATTAGCCGCCGTCCCCAGCCGCCCATGCACGCCTTGGGATAACGTGCATAATAGTCTGGCGCAACGTAGTCAATGCGCATGCGCCCGCTGAACCGCTTCTCGGCAGCGCTCACCGTTGCCCGCGATTGCTCCAGTTGCTGTCGCGTGGGCAGCAATGCCGCACGGTTTTCGAGTGCCCAGCCGTAATACTGCACATTGGCGATCTCCAGCCGGTCAGGGGCAAGCTGCTCCACCATGGACATGATCTCGGCCAGATCATCCAGATTCCGCCGGTGCACCACCACGTTCACCGTGAACGCCAGCTTGAACCCACGAATCATGCGGGCCAGCTGCAATTTGTAAGCGTGGCTCTTGCTGCCCGCAATTTCGTCCGCCAGTTCCTCTCGCGCTCCTTGAAAGCTGAGTTGGATATGTTCCAGCCCGGCGTCGACTAGCGCCGCCAGCCGCTTCTCGGACAGCCCAAGTCCAGAGGTGATGAGATTGACGTAGAGCCCAGCCCCGCGCGCCCCTGCAACCAGTTCGGTCAGATCGGTGCGAGCTAATGGTTCCCCGCCGGTAAAGTGAGCGTGCAAAGCGCCCAGCCGGGCCGCTTCCTGGAAGACACGCACCCATTCCTGGGTAGGAAGCTCGGCCGCGGCCTTCTGCATTTCGATCGGATTCGAGCAGTAGGCGCAATGCAGCGGACAGCGATGGGTCAACTCGGCAATCAGGGCTAAAGGACCGGTTAGCATGCACAACTCGAAACCACAGGAAGTCTAGCAGGCCGCGGAAAAACTCTCCGGCGACGGTGTTTGAGAGAGCAAGGCTTCAGCCGTGCCGTGCGTCTCTGAAGAACGATTACGGCGCTGCTTCTAGAAATCAACAACACGCTTTTGCTGCAATCGTTCGAGAAAGCCTGCGACCTCCGTTGCAATCTGTCCCGGATCGCCGGCGCTATACAAAGTCCGCAGCTCTTCTACGATCTGCTGCACGGTGCGCTGTCCGTCGCAACGCTCGAGAATTTCTCGTCCCGTACCTTGCAGCCGGATTGCACCTTCGGGAAACAAGAGCATTCGTTCGGCGCCGTTCGCCTCCGCCCATCGACAGCCGGTGGCCAGCCGAGGCCGGCTCGTACTTTCGGGAACCATTTTCAGCCTTCCTTGGCGGGGATGAACGCTCCCGGCGGCGGCCAGCCAGGCTCTACGTATGCGGAATAGAGCGCGTCGAGCTGTGCCCACAAAATGTCGCACTTCCGCCGCAGGGCGCCGAGTGCCGCCTCCTGCTCATTGCGGGTGCGGGCATGTTCGGCCACCCAATCAAAGGCAAACTTTGCGTCTTCAGGCGCTTGGGTAAGACGGGCTGTAAAGTAATCCAGCCCCCCGGAGAGCCAGGGATAATGTTTTCTCAACGCATCTATACGTAAGGCAATCAGATCGCGCGAGAAGAGCTCGGTAAGGGAAGATGCCACGGCCTCAAGAAAAGTCCGGCTGCGCACCAGGTCAAGATACGCATCCACCGCGTAGCGCGTGGCCGGAAGAATTCCTGTGCCACTCTCCACCTGCTCGCGAGTCAAGCCCGTTGCCTCTCCCAATTTAAGCCAGCGCTCGATCCCGCCATTCGTGGTCGCGTCGCCGTCGTGATCCACAATCCGCTTTCGCCACGCCACCCGGAAACTCCGGTCCTCGCTGCGCGACAGGATGATGGCGTCTTTGAGCGGAATACGGCTTTGGTAGTAATAGCGATTCAGGGCCCACGCCTGGAGCTGTCCCCGGTTCAACTTTCCTTCATGCATTAAGCGATGGAAGGGATGGCGGTGGTGATAGCGTTCCCGCCCAACCTCCTGCATCTTTGCGCGCAATTCCTCCGCAGTGAGCAGTCGGGATTCTCCGCTGGTTGCGATTTCCTGCGTGGCCATAGCTTTTGAGTGTCTCGCCTGGTTCCGCTTTTGGGATTCTGAACTTGCTAAATCACCAATCGCAGATATTTCTAACAACATATCAGAACAAATTGGGTTGAAAATAGATAGAAGGCAGGGAAGTCCTGCAGCAGATGAGAGCAGAGCTACATTTAACGTGTGACCCCGTGGCGCTCCGATCGCTCTGCGACCCACGGAGCTACAGTTACAACGTGAAGCCTGGATTGGACCGGGCATTCCTGAAGGGCTTGGCTTTGTGCTTTCCTGTAGCCGCCGTCATATGGGCCGGGATCATCTACAGCGCTTCAAGACTGGCCCGGTAAACTGAACTGCACTTGGCAGGTATCGGGTTCCTGCTCCTTCGGACACTCGCGAATCTCCTGAATCCGGGAGGTCACAATCGGCGTCCGGTACTCGGGATGGCAAAACTCCAGGTGCATGCCCCGCCCGATGTAGCGTTGCTTCAGCATCGAGCCTCCCCAGGTAGATCCCGCAATCGCCACTTGCACCGGCTCCGGACAATACTCTGGATGTCCAGAAAGCAACGCATCGCTCCCCCCGAGCAATACGGCAGTGTAGCGATGGTGTTGGGTTTGAATGTGCAATACCGTGGAGGGTGGTAATGCCGCCAGCAGAACTCCGCCTTCGAACTCCGACTGAACAATGTTGTGATTTACTTCATCACTCAGGTTGGGATGAGGCGTGAACATGAGATTGGGGACAGAGTCTATCACAATTAGACATTCTTACCACCGGGAAGGTTGCAGGGCAATCTAACTTAGGTACCACCCGGAAGTGCGCAACCGGCTTGGCGTCACGCCTGCCAAGGTCGGTCAGAAACTGCTGGTCAGACGGAGGGCATAACTGCGTGGTGGCGCTATGGCATTTCCCGAGAACAAGCCGCCGAAGTCGATGATATTGAGCCGGTTCGTCAAGTTCTCCAAGTCGGCTTGCAAGCCCAGCTTAAAGCGGTCTTTTTGGTAGAGGCTAGCGCCGGCGGAGCCATTCACCGAAAGTGCCGGCCTGACCCGGCCGCGGGCAAAATCAATACGGTTTACCACTTGCTGGCCGTACTGCGCCAATGCCTCTTGATAAGTCCCGGTAAACTCGAACGGCAGCCCACTACCGTACTCCGCCCCTGCGGCGACCCAGAATCGCGAATTCAGCTGGTAGCGGACACGCGTATGCACGGTGTTGCGCTGGTCCTGGGAATCGGGGAAGTGTCCGGCAAGCTGCGTGGCCGCGCTAGCCGCATCGTCACCCAGGAAAAGCCCGCCCGTCACCGGGAACCACGCATTGCCCACGATGTAAGAATAGCTTACGAAGCCGGAAAATCGCCCCCATACCGGCACTTCGATTTTTCCTTCCGCTCCGTAGATGATCGCCTTGTCGAAGGCGAGCGGGAAGCTCACGGCGGTGTTCAGAATCTGGTCATCGTCCGCGTAGTTGTTGATGTTCCGGCGGAAGTAGTTGGTGTCCAGCCGGAACTTGCCCCAGAAACCCTTGGTCAGTCCTATTTCGTAGTAGTCGCCGTGTGAGGGTTCCACCGGCAAACGCAGGACACTCGGGTTCAACGAGATCACTTGCGGAGAGCTGGACAGCAAAATGTTTTCGAACGAGGGAGTCTGAAATACCCGGTCATAGGAGGCGTGAACGTTCAGGTCAGCCGAATGAAAATACCGCGATACCGCCAGTCGCGGACTGACTGCGTTCTGGTTCACCAGAAGCTGATAGTGGTCCCAGCGCAGGCCGGCGTTGACCGTCCAGTTGCCCAGCCGGATCATGTCCTGCACAAACGCCGATTGTTCCAAATCTGGCCGCTGGCCGAGAAACGCGAACGCCGCCGGCGTCCCGTCATCGAACCGGCTGGGGTCGGTAATTACATCGCTGAAATTCTCGTGCAGAAACAAGGCGTCGGATTCGACCCCGGCCTTCCATTCCTGTTTGCCGTGATGGACGGAAATCGTTCCTTTGAAATAGCCTTCCCTGAAATCGTTGTGCTGAAATGCGATCACTGGCGTCGCAGCTGGATTCGAGAACAAGTCATTGGTGTCATCCCGAACCATTCCGCGCAAGTCGCCCACCACATCAGGCGAGAAAATGTGCTCATAGGCGGCAATGCCCATGGTCTCGAAATTGTCCCCATTCTGGCGCTGGCCGGCGGCCTGCTGAATCTGCTCGTTGGGAATCTGAAACCGGGTCAGCGAGTGCCGGACGATGAAATTCAAACGGTCGTGCGCCGTAAGCTCGCGCTCGTAGCCGCCCGAGAAGTCTCCGGTAGTTCCGTTGTTCGTGTAATTCTGCGGAACCACGGGATTCAGATAGTGGCTGGTCATGTCGCCGTCGGCGCTGGCCTCGAACGTGTTCTTTCCCGCGACGTATTGCATCCGGCTGAAGGCGCCTGCAGTACGGAAGCTGCCTCCGGACAGGACAACGTCCCCGTGCAATCCCGCCGGCGTGTCGCGCAGAGTATTCAGCTCGACTACGCCGCCCATTTTGCGGCCGTATTCCGCGGGAATTCCAGCCGTGTAAATATTCACCGAATCGATGTCGTCGGCCTCAATCTCGGGCCCAAAGCTGGGAGAGCGGTTGTCGGTGAGTGGAATTCCGTCCACTACGAATTGAGTCTGGTACTCCGAGCCGCGGGGATGCAGCACCGCGTTGCCCTCGTAGAGCCATCCCGGTTGCGAATTCACCAGGTCCTGCACCGACCTCCCAGGAAGGGACGTAGTGCGGTTCTGGATCGTCTCCGGGCCAATCTGGTTGATCGACCCGGCGCGATGGGGGTCGATGAGAGTATCGGCGTCAGTGACCGTCACGGAAGTGCTCACCGACGGCAGGCTCAACCGGATGGTGTATTCGAGTGGAAGAGCAGAGCGAATTTCGAGCGATTGGGAAACCGCAGCGAATCCCGGCTCCCGTATCTCCAGCCGGTACATTCCGAAGGGTAGACGCTTGGCGATCAGCTTTCCGGTCTCATCCGTGTTGAAGACGCCGCGATATTGATTGACTTCGCTAACCAGTTCTACGCTGCTCAGAACGCCCAGACCGTGGGGGTCCGTCACCTTCAGGCGCAGTTCTCCGGCATTGCTTTGGGCAAAGACTGGGAGGCAACACAGCAGAACGAAAAGCAGGCCCTTGTTCATCGCGATCCAACCGCTCCCAACCGGGGCTCGAACCGGGGAATCCAGGCTCAATTCTAGCTGAGAACAACCCGCAAACCTTTAAGTCTTGAGGCGGTTAGAGAACCCGGGGTAACCTTAAGCGCTCCGCAGGGAAACTACCAGAACCAGTAGCTACAAGGCTGAACTGGTCTAATGCCCGGGAATAGCAAAGCGCTACCGACCCAGCATCCAAGGGAGGCTACGGTAGCGCTGCCCTTTCTGAACCCACAAACCAGTTTTCAACTTAGCCAACAACCTGCACCAGTTCTAGTGCATAACTCGATACCCCTCAACCGTAGCCTGACCCGGCGCACTCGCGCCTACGCCAGGCTGTGGGGCCCTCCGGTGTGCGTGGGATCACAGCTGCCTGTCAGCGGCGTCACAGCCCGAAGTACATGGAACTGCTAGCCTGAAGGCGTTCGATGTTGTTCTCCAGGAGGCCTGCTATGACGCCCCTCTTGTATATCCCCGGTTTCGTGGTCGGAGTTTGGCTGCTAGTCGGCGTGGCTTATCTGTTCCACCGCTTGTTTCTGGGCGGCCGCGAGTTCAGGAAGTTCTCCGGGAAGATGCTGGTCACATGTCCGGAAACCCACCAGACAGTCGCCGTAAAAGTCGCAGCCGCACGGGCCGCGCTTGCGGTCACCGCGGGAAGAGAACGAGTGGAATTAAGCCAGTGCACCCGCTGGCCGGAACGCAAAGACTGCGACCAGGCCTGCCTGAGTGAACTGGAAGCCAACCCGGAAAAACATAGCGTGTGGAATATCGTTTGCAAGTGGTACGAAGGAAAGAGCTGCGTCTACTGTCGACGGCCGATTTCCGAGTTGCACCATCTGGATCACCCGCCCGGGCTGATCGGCCTGGACGGAAAAATCATTGAGTGGGAAAAAGTTCCCGCCGAAAAGTTACCGGAAGAACTCGCTTCAGCGCGCGCCGTTTGCTGGAACTGCAGCGTAGTGGAAGGTTTTCGCCAGGAACACGGCGAGCTCGTCATCGAGCGGCCGTGGAAGCACTGAACGTTATTGTCTTGTCTTCCTGAGCAAAGCGAAGGATCTGTGTAACTCGCCCGTGGCGACACGGATCCTTACGTTTGTGCACAAACGAGCCTATTTCTCGCCGTCCCCGGCCGCTTGATTTTCTGCCTTCTCCGGCCTCAGCAAAGGAAACAGAATCACATCGCGAATGGTGTGCGAGTCGGTCAGCAGCATGGCCAGCCGGTCGACGCCCACGCCCACCCCGCCCGCCGGCGGCATTCCGTAAGCCAGCGCCCGAATGTAATCCTCGTCCATCTGATGAGCTTCTTCGTCGCCGCGCTCCCGCTCCGTCAGCTGCGCCTCAAACCGCCGCCGCTGATCTTCCGGATCGTTGAGCTCGCTGAAGCCGTTCGAAATCTCCATCTGCCCGACATAGATTTCAAAACGCTCCGTCCACTCGGGTTCGTCCGCCTTTTGCTTGGAGAGCGGGGAAACTGCGGTAGGGAACTCGTAGATGATCGTCGGCTGAATCAACCGCTCCTCCACCGCAGCCTCGAACAGACTCGCAATGGTTCTTCCCACAGGCTCGTTCGGATCATAGGCAACATGCGAGTGCGCGCTGTTGAAGCGTTCCACTAGCGACTTAACCGAATCCTGGGACCCAAACTCCGAGAGTGCAGGCTTGGCTCCCGCCCCTTCCGGCCAGTAATGAATGATCGCTTCCCGCATCGTCATCCGTTGCCAGTTGTCCGCGTGCCAGTCAATCTCGTGCTCTCCCCATTTCGATTTCGTGGTCCCGTTCACATCGATCGCTGCCTGTTCGATCAGCTTCTGCGTCAGATCCATCACGCCAAGATAATCGGTGTAGGCCTGGTAGAACTCCAGCATGGTGAACTCAGGATTCCACCGCCAGCCGAGCCCCTCATTGCGGAAGTTGCGGTTGATCTCATACACCCGATCGAATCCGCCCACGGTCAGGCGCTTGAGATAGAGTTCGGGCGCGATCCGCAGAAACAAATCCATGTCGAGCGTATTGTGATGCGTGACAAACGGCCGCGCCACCGCTCCCCCGGCAATCGGCTGCATCATCGGCGTCTCAACTTCTACAAACCCCTGGGCATCGAGAAACCTCCGCATCGACTGCACCAGCTTGCTACGCTTGAGAAAGACTTCGCGCACCTCCGGATTCATCACCAGGTCGACGTAGCGTTGCCGGTAGCGTAACTCGACGTCGGTCAGACCGTGCCACTTTTCCGGCAAGGGCAACAGGTCCTTGGAGAGAAACGTAATCTGCTCCACATGCACGGTCAGCTCGCCGGTGCGAGTGCGGAACAAATACCCGCTCACCCCGATGTGATCCCCCAAGTCAAGCAATCGATAAAGCTCAAAACCTGAGTCACTCACAGCATCTTTCTTCACATAAATCTGCAACTTCTGTCCCGCCTGCTGCAGGTGCGCGAATCCCGCCTTCCCCATCAACCGGATCGCCATGATGCGTCCCGCCACGCGCACGTTGACCCGAGGATTCTCCAATTGCTCGGCGTTCTTTTCCGAGTACTCCGCCAGAACCGCCGGAATGGTATGCGTGAACTCGTACTTGGTGGGATAAGCCCGCTGCCCCAGCGCTTCAATCTGCTTGAGCTTCTCGCGTCGCAGTTCGTAGATTTTCTCGTCGAGTGCCAATGGGCTCCTTATGGTTGTGGTGAACAGCGATTATAAACAACCCGCCTTCTTAGCGGCCTCGGTGGTCCTTTGCGTCCTTGGCGGTTACGGCTTTACAAACGCCCTCGTTGAAGTCTCTGGCTGGCAGCGGTACTATTGCTTGCGACACTCGATGCCGCAAAACTACATCCCGATCTTCATCTTCATCGCGGTAGTGGGCATTCTGATTCCCATCACTCTGATCGCCGCCAAGCTGGTGCGTCCGGAGAATCCCAACCGCACCAAACTGATGCCCTACGAATGCGGCGTCGACCCCATCGGTGCCTCGCGCGGACGCTACACCGTCCGCTATTACATCGTCGCCATCCTTTTCGTGGTCTTCGACGTGGAGACGATCTTTCTGTTTCCCTGGGCAGTCAAATTCAAGGCGCTGGGGACATTCGGCCTGCTCGAGATGCTCATCTTCCTGCTCATCCTGATCGTCGGCTACATTTGGATCTGGAAAAAAGGAGCGCTAGAGTGGGTGTAGCGCCTGCCCAACCCATCGGAAGTTCCGCGGGTGAAACCTTCACCGCCAGCCGCTGGACCAAAGGGAACTTATTCTTTCCTACCCGCATCGAAGTCAGTCCGCAAAGAGTGAGCCGCATCAAACCGCGCTTTTTCGGTAGCAATGAAGAGAGCATCGGCATTACCCAGGTGGCTTCGGTCCACATATCAACAGGAATCTTCTGGTCAAACATCGTGATCGAATCTACCGGCGGCACCGATCCCATCACCAGCCACGGCCACCGCAAAGCCGATGCGCAACGCATCCGCGATCTGATCGAGACTTATCAGACATCCCATCGCACCTAGCCAATCCATTGACTTGCCCGCAGCGTGAGCCATAACATGGTCGCCTCAGGGACAGACCTTCCTTAAGTGATCGGCCAGACCATCTCGCATTACCGCATCGTGGAGAAGCTCGGCGGGGGCGGTATGGGAGTTGTGTACAAAGCCGAAGACACCGAACTCGGCCGTTTCGTTGCCCTCAAGTTCCTGCCTCCCGATGTCGCCGGAGACCCGCAGGCGCTGGAACGCTTCCGCCGCGAAGCCCGTGCGGCCTCAGCCCTGAATCACCCCAACATCTGTACCATCCACGAGATTGGCAAGCACGAGGGCCAATCGTTCATCGTCATGGAATTCCTGGACGGCATGACCCTCAAGCACACCATCGCGAACCGTCCGATGGAGCTGGAGACGCTGCTCTCCGTCGGAATCGAGGTCGCCGACGCGCTCGACGCCGCGCATTCGCAGGGCATCGTACATCGCGACATCAAGCCCGCAAATATTTTCGTGACCAAGCGTGGCCACGCCAAGATTCTGGACTTTGGACTGGCCAAGGTGACTCCGGTCAAAGGCGGGTCCGACGCTACCGAAACCGATACCGCCGGGCCTCATCTGACCAGTCCAGGCACGGCGGTGGGTACTGTAGCGTACATGTCCCCGGAGCAAGTGCGAGCCAAGGAATTGGATGCTCGCACCGACCTGTTTTCGTTCGGCGCGGTGCTCTACGAGATGGCGACAGGAACCTTGCCCTTTCGAGGGGAAAGCTCAGGCGTCATCTTCAACGAAATTCTGGAACGCGACCCCATTCCCGCAGTGCGGCTCAACCCCGATCTTCCACCCAGGCTGGAAGACATTATCAGCAAGGCGCTGGAGAAAGATCGCGACTTACGCTATCAGGTTGCGGCCGAGATGCGCGCCGACCTGAAGCGGTTGAAACGCGAATCAGAATCGCGCCATGGAGCAGGGGCCAGTTCGGGATCGGTCCCGATCGTGCAGGAAAGCAGCTCGCAGCCAACCGACCAACCGCCGCTCGCGGCGTTCTCATCGGCGGCGAACGCGGTGCCGGAGCCGGCTCGTGCGGTCAGTGGTTCCGCAGTAGCAGTCGTGAAACAGCACACCTGGGGAGTAGCAGGAACCTCAATCGTTTTGCTATTCGTTCTCGCCGCAGCCGGATTCGGCGTCTATTCCATGCTTCACCGACCACTTTCCGTGCCCTTTCAGAATTTCACCATCACCCAGGTCACAAATTCCGGTAAAGCGATCAATACCGCCATCTCGCCCGACGGCAAATATGTGCTCAGCGTTATGGACGAGAGCGGGTTGCAAAGCCTTTGGCTGCGAAACATTCCCACCGGTAGCGATACGCGGGTTGTATCCCCGGCGCCGGTTGCATATCGCGATCCCGTTTTCTCGCCGGATGGAAACTACCTCTATTTCTTCCGGGCGACGGACGCGACCCACACCGGTTTCGATTTGTATCGCGCGCCGGTGCTCGGCGGTAATCCACAAGCCGTGGCCCGCGATGTGGATAGCAACCTGACGTTCGCTCCCGACGGACGCCGTATGGCCTACGTTCGAGCCAACGATCCCGAGATCGGGAAATACCGTTTGCTGAGTGCCAATCTCGATGGTGCCGACGAGAAAATTTTGCAAATTGCTCCCGCCCCGGGCAACCTCTCCCCACAGAGCCTGAGCTGGTCGCCGGACTCGAAACACTTTGCCTATAGTCTGGTTCGCCCTGGCGAAGCCCTCGGTGCGATTGATCTCTTTGATGTAGAGACTGCAAAGGAACGCAGACTTGCCACCTTCGATGACAAACTCGCTACCACCTTGACGTGGTTGCCAGACGCCCGCGGACTTCTGGTGAGTTATCAGCAGGCGGGACCCAACTTCCGTAAGGCGCAAATTGGATTCATCGCAGCCTCGGGAGAACAGATCGTACCCATCACTCGAGATACCAATCGCTACTCCACTCTGACCCTTTCAGCCGACGCCAAAACGCTGGCGACAGTTCAGATGAAAACCACTCAGAACCTGTATCTTCTTCCCGGGACCGGCAGCCAGGTTACTGAATCGAAGCCGCTATTTCCGCAACAGCAGTACGTGGAGGCGTTCAATTGGTCCGCCGACGGAAATCTGCTGCTGAGCGAAGGTCCGCGGCTCATGCGCGTGGGCGCGGACGGAAATAACTCGGTCCAGATCCTCGGCGATTCGGCTGCGGCCATTTTGGGAGTCAGAGCCTGCGGAACTGGCTACGTCGTGCTTAACTGGGTATTTCACGCTGGCATCAACCGCGACAACCTCTGGCGTGCGAACGGCGATGGCTCAAACCCGGTGAGGCTGACCGATGGACAGGCCGACTTTTCTGCGGTTTGCACGCCCGATGAGAAGTGGGCCTTCTACAGGAACGCTGCCACCAATCAGATTTGGCGAGTACCCCTCGATGGCTCGGGGAAGGGTGAAATGCTGCCTGGGAGCGCCGTTCCGAACAGTTTCTTGGCGGGGTCTCCCGTCGGCCTTTCCCCGGATGGCAAACTCTTGACGTACCTCGTGGCCGTACAGGATCCCGGAAAACAGGTTGGTATCCCGAAACTTGCGTTGCTCGACTTGAGTTCAGGGACATCCTTACGCTTGCTCAGTGTTGATCCACGCGTCTCAGACGGCGGCTTGGGATTCGCGCCGGATGGAAAGTCCGTGGCATATCCGATCACCGAAAATGGCGTCGATAACGTATGGATCCAGCCGCTCGACGGATCGCCTGGGCGTAAGATTACCAACTTTAATTCCGAACAGATCATCGACTTCCGCTGGTCGCCCGACGGTAAGACCCTCGGCATCCTGCGCGGCCACACCGATTCCGATGTCGTCCTGCTGCAAGAATCCAAACCTTAAATCCGCTATGGGTGAGCGCCATCGCCACGAGTGTCATCCTGAGCGTAGGAGTCGTCCGTGAAACGGACGGCTCCGTAGTCGAAGGACCCCGCGTTCTTTATAGCCTGCAGCGGCGCTTCAAGGAGTTCTACCCGCACCATTCAGAGCTGGTAGGAACGCATCTACGCGTCCATCTGAGTACCCGCAGGCAAGGGGTGCTTGGACTGCATGACGGCTTCGCGTTGCGAAGCAGTCCTTTCGCTCAGGATGACCCGGAAGCTAAAGCCCGGCTGACATCGGCATTCTCAAACTGCGTCACTACCCCGCCGTGCTCCCTCCGTTGACAGGCTACCAGCAAGCTGTTATCACTTAACGTTCCTCCAAACCGTCTGCTGAGCCGGAGGCTTGCACCACCGTTCGGGATGCCTGAGGAAACCAAGTCGCCGACCCCGCCGCCCGGCGGTGAGCCGAAGGCCGCGAAACCCGCTGCTCCTGCTGCTCCCGCTAAGCCCACAGGCCCAGTCCCGGTGCCGTGGGAATCGCAATTGGTAACCAAGCTCAAGCGCCAGTACGGCTCCGGCATCCACGAAGCCAACACTTATTTGGGGCAGAACTACCTGGTGCTGGATACCTCCATTACCCGGGAGGTTCTCCAAATCCTCCGCGACGAAGAGCAGTTCGACTATTGCGTGGACATCACCGCTCTGCACTATCCTACTCATGAGAAGCAGTTTGAACTGATCTGGATCCTCTATTCCTTCCCTCGCAACCAACGCGTGCGGGTGAAAACCCGGATCGCCGATGGGGAGTCCTTCCCCAGCTCCGTCTCCATCTGGCCGACCGCCAACTGGCTGGAGCGCGAAGTTTTCGATATGTTTGGCATCCGCTTCGACGGCCATCCTGACATGAAACGCATTCTGCTGCCCGACGGCTGGGAAGGGCACCCGCTGCGCAAGGATTACGGCATCATTCAGCAGGACCAGAAATGGGTGCAGATTAACCTGGGGATCGAGAGCGGCCAATAATGACAGAGCCCACCACCTATCTCTCGCACCTCGAGCTCGGCGAACCCGACAAGACCTACCTTGATACTAACGAGCTCATTATCAACATGGGCCCGCAGCATCCCGCCACCCACGGCGTTCTGCGCGTCATCCTCAAGCTCGACGGCGAGAAGGTCCTGGGCACTGAATGTGTGATCGGCTATCTCCATCGTGGAGTCGAGAAGATTGCCGAGCACCGCACCTACACCATGTTCAATCCCTATGTGGATCGCATGGATTACGTGGCCGCGGTCTCCAATGGTCTAGGCTACTGCGAAGCGGTAGAGAAGCTGCTGAATGTCGAAGCACCGCCCCGCGCCCAGTACATCCGAGTGATTCTCACCGAGCTTAACCGGCTCGCCAGTCACCAGCTCTGGCTGGGCACGCACGCCCTCGATATTGGTGCCATGACCCCGCTCTTCTACACCTTCCGCGACCGGGAAGAAATTCTCAAAATTTTCGAGAAATACTGTGGTGCCCGCCTCACCACTCATGCTTTTCGTATCGGAGGCTGCCTGTACGAGACCTACGACGGCTTCGAAGGCGACGTAAAGAAGTTCCTCGATTTCGTTCCCTCCAAGATTGATGAATACGAAGAGTTGCTCACCACCAACCGTATCTGGCTGGAGCGTACCAGGAACGTCGGCAAAATTTCGGCGGAAGATTGCAAAGCCCTCGGCGTCACCGGCCCGGTGCTGCGCGCCAGCGGCGTAAAGTGGGACATTCGCAAGGCCATGCCCTACGCTGCCTACTCCGAATTCGATTTCGAAATTCCCATCGGTGTCAACGGCGACACCTACGACCGGTACCTGGTGCGCATGGAGGAGATGCGCCAGTCATTACGCATTATTCGCCAGGCCGTGGAACGCATTCCCGAAGGCCCCATCATGGCCAAGGTTCCCAAGGTAATCAAGCCGCCGGTCGGCGAGGTCTACCACTCCATCGAAGCCCCCAAAGGCGAGCTGGGATATTTCATCGTCAGCGACGGCTCCACGCAGCCCTATCGGGTGCGGGTGCGACCGCCGTCGTTCGTCAATCTGCAAGCGCTCGATATTATGGTGCGAGGCGCGTTGGTCGCGGACGTGATCGCGGTGATCGGCACATTGGACATTGTTCTCGGCGAGGTGGATCGCTGATGCTCGACTACATCACCTCCTACCTCGGATCGAACACCACGCCCGGACAGGCGGGCAATGTCTTCTGGGCGACCGTCTACATCTTCATTGTGTTCGGCGGCGTTTCGGTCGCCGTGATGTCGATGAACTGGCTGGAGCGCAAAGCCCTCGCCCACTTCCAGATTCGTCTCGGCCCCATGCGGGTAGGCCCGCACGGCCTGCTGCAGCCCATCGCCGACGCCATCAAACTGCTCACCAAAGAAGACATCATTCCCGCCGAGGCCGACAAGTTCGTTTTCTGGATCGCTCCTCTCATTATCCTTTGCGCGTCGTTCACGGTTTACATTGTCATTCCCTTCGGCCCCACCCACGCCATCACCGATCTGAACATCGGCATCCTCTTTATGCTTGGAGTCTCTTCTTTGAGCGTGCTCGGCGTGGTCATGGCGGGATGGGCTTCCAACTCGCACTATCCCTTGATCGGCTCACTGCGCTCCAGCGCCCAGATGATCTCCTACGAAGTTGCCATGGGTTTGTCGGTGGTCTCCGCTATTTTGATGACCAGCCTCAACAAGGAGGGCACCGGAACCCTGAGCATGATCGGCATCGTGCAGGCGCAGCAACAACAGCAGATCTGGTTCCTCTTCAAGTTCTTCCCGCTGGGTTTCATCGCCTTCGGCATCTTCGCTATCGCTATGGTGGCTGAAACTAACCGTGCCCCATTTGATCTGCCCGAGGCAGAATCCGAACTGACTGCCGGCTTTCATACTGAATACAGCGGCCTGCGCTGGTCTCTGTTCATGCTGGGCGAATATGCCGCCATGATCGCTGTCTCCTCGATCGCCGTCACTTTGTGGCTGGGTGGTTGGATGCGCCCCTTCCCCAACACCCTGACCGGCGATACCTGGGATTTGGTATTTTCGCTATTTCCCGGCTTAAGCTTTCTCGGGTTGGCTCTGATCGCGTTCATCGGCGTGGTCCGTATGCCCAAGCATCCTTATTTCAAGGTTCAAACCATAGGTCTCGCCGGGTTTGCGGCTGTGCTCGCCTTGATCGGCCTGACGCTTTTCGTGCCGCCGGTGCGCGACCGTATCCAGGATATTTTCTGGTTCTGCGCCAAAGTTGCAGGATTCATGTATCTCTACATCTGGTATCGCGCGACCTTTCCGCGTTACCGGTTCGACCAGCTTATGAGAGTGGGATGGAAAGTGCTGCTGCCCATAGCCATCGGCGTGCTCATCCTGACCGCGATTGCAGGAGTCTTGTTCTGATATGGAGCCGGTAGCCACCACGTTCTTCTTTTACTTCTTGTCGGGGCTGACCCTGATAAGCGGCGTTCTGGTCATCACCCAGAAGAATGCGGTGCACTCCGCCTTAGCCCTGATCTTTGGCCTTCTATCCCAGGCCGGGCTGTACCTGATGCTTTACGCACCCTTCGTGGCTGGCGTACAGATCATTCTTTATGCCGGCGGAATCATGGTGCTGTTCCTGTTCGTGATCATGCTGGTTAACCTGGAGCGGTCGCAGAAGGAAGAACAGTTCAACAAGCAATGGCTCGTCGGGTTGCTGGCTGCGTGCGTCCTGGGTGGGCTATTTGTCGCGGTCTACGTGAAAGGGAAGGGCCTGTTCCCGGAGCATATCGCGCAGCCGGTGGAGAACAGCAACACGCAACAAATCGGTTTGATGCTGTACGGCCAGTACATGTTCGCCTTCGAGATCGCCTCTTTGCTGCTGCTGGTGGCGATCATCGGAGCGGTGGTGATGGCGAAGAAAAGGATCTAGCACTTGGCATTTAGCACTTGGCATCTGGCCATTAGGTGTCTCATCAATGCTCGGCGGAAACCACAGTGGGCCAAATGCTAACTGCCAAGTGCTAACGGCTAAGGGTTGATATGGCTCCAATCACTACACTGCACTATCTCGTCGTTGCCGCCGCCCTCTTCGTTCTGGGCGTGATCGGTGTTCTCACCCGCCGCAACGTGGTGATCGTGCTGATGTCGATCGAATTGATACTGAACGCGGTGAACCTGAACCTGGTGGCGTTCTCCCGGCTGTGGGGATTGCACGGCCAGGTCTTCGCAATTTTTGTAATCACCGACGCAGCCGCGGAAGCCGCCGTCGGCTTGGGAATTCTGATTGCTTTCTTCCGCAACAAAGAAACGGTGAACGTGGACGAAGTGGATTTGATGAAGTGGTAAAGAAGCTCTTGGCCATTAGCTCTTGGCTTTTGGCCAAGAGCCAAGAGCTAAAAGCCAAAAGCTGAACATAAAAATGTTCTTTCTCTCCCACATCTGGCTCATTCCGTTGCTGCCGGCCTTCGGCGCGACGCTGATGTTTTTCTTCGGCCGCAAGCTGCAGAAGGCCACGGTCAGCGCCGTTTGCGTCGGAGCTGTGGTCCTGGCTTTCCTCTTTTCCTGTTTGGCTGTCTGGCAATACACCGACTACGCCCGCAACGAACCGGGCAAGCCGTACCAGACCATCCTCTACACCTGGCTAGGCACCGACGATGTAGGCGCGGGCGTCCCCACCCGTGCGGACTCTGCCTCGCTGCCTGCACGGTCGGGGACGACCGCGCCTGCATTAACTTATCTCCAGCACGACGGCACCCCCGCTCCCTTCCACGCCGACGCCGGCTTCCTGCTCGATCCGCTGTCCGCCATCTGGCTCCTGTTCGTGACCGGCGTCGGGATGCTCATCCATATCTATTCTGTCGGCTACATGGCGCACGAAGGCGGTTACTACCGCTTCTTTGGATATATGAACCTGTTTATGTTCTCCATGCTGACGCTGATTCTGGGGAACAACTACGCGGTGATGTTCGTGGGCTGGGAGGGTGTCGGTCTCTGCTCGTACCTACTGATCGGCTTCTATTTCCATCGTAAGTCGGCCAACGACGCGGCCAACAAGGCGTTCATCGTCAACCGCATCGGGGATGCCGGCTTCCTGCTGGGCATGTTCACCATCGCCTGGTACTTCGGATCGCTGCGCTTTACGGAAATCACACATCTGGCGCGCAGCGGACACTTCGCCATCGGCGACCCCATCATTACGGCCGCAACTTTGCTGCTGTTCGTAGGCGCCTGCGGAAAGTCGGCACAGCTTCCTTTATATGTCTGGTTGCCCGACGCCATGGAAGGCCCCACCCCGGTCTCCGCGCTCATCCACGCCGCTACCATGGTCACTGCGGGTGTTTACATGGTCGCCCGCTCCAACGCACTCTTCGTGCTGGCCCCCACTTCGATGAAGACGGTGGCCATCGTCGGCGCGCTGACCGCGATTTTCGCCGCGTCCATCGGACTGGTGCAGAACGACATCAAGCGCGTGCTCGCGTATTCCACGGTTTCACAACTTGGCTACATGTTTCTGGCGTTGGGGGTGGGTGCATTTGCCGCCGGTGTCTTCCACGTGTTCACGCATGCTTTCTTCAAAGCTTTGCTCTTTCTTGGCTCCGGCTCCGTGATCCACGCCATGAGCGGGGAGCAGGATATGCGCAACATGGGCAACCTCAACCACCGCATCCCGATTACCCATTGGACGATGTTCATCGCCACCTTCGCCATTGCCGGCATTCCGCCGTTCGCGGGATTCTTTTCCAAAGACGAAATTCTCTGGCAGACGTGGAGTTCCGAGCACGGAGCATACATCTGGCTTTGGGTCATCGGTTACGTCACCGCGCTCATGACTGCCTTCTACATGTTCCGATTGATGTTCCTGACCTTCCATGGCAAGCCGCGCATGAGTCATGAAGTCGAACACCACATCCACGAATCGCCCAAGTCGATGACGATACCGCTGGTGATCCTTGCGGTGTGCGCGTTGTCCGCTGGGTGGCTCGGGTGGCCGCACAGCTTGGGAGGTTCGGATCGTTTCGCGAAATTTCTGGACCCAGTCTTTTCGGGAGAGGCACAAGTCTTCGGCGCAGAAGGCAAAGGCGTCCAATTGGTGGCCGGGCAAAAAGAAGAAGAGCACACCAGCCCGATTGAATACGGTTTGATGTTCCTGTCAGTCGGTGCCGCAATAGTCGGCTGGGGAATGGCGTGGCGAGCCTACCGCAGCGCCGACAAAGGCTACGCCGAACCCATCGCAACCGCGGCTCCGGCGGCCTACCACCTGCTGTACAACAAGTATTACGTCGACGAAGCCTACGACTACGCCTTCACCGGCCGCCGTAAAGTCGGCGATATCCGTCTCGGTGCCATGGGCCTGGGCGACGCCTCTTCATGGTTCGATTCGCGCGTGATCGACGGCACGGTGAATAACGTAGGTTGGCTGACCCGTGCTTTCGGCACGCTTTCCATCTGGTGGGATAAGTGGATCATCGACGGTTTGCTGGTGAATGGTCCGGCGGTTTTCTCCCGCATGCTTTCCTACCCGGTTCGCATGCTGGAGTGGGGCCTCGTGCAGTGGTATGCGCTGGTGATGGTAGGCGGCTTGGTAGGTTTCGTAGCCTACTACGCCTGGCGATAGCAACTGAGAACTGAGATCCGGGAACTGAGAACCGCTTTTATGCAAAGCCATATTCTCTCGATCATCTTATTCACGCCGCTGCTGGGCGCGCTCCTGCTCCTGTTCGTCCCCAAGGACAACAAGGAAGTCATTCGCTGGATCGCGAACCTCTTCGCCCTGGCTGGCCTGTTGGTCTCGCTGCCGTTGGTCCCGTGGTTCTGGGCGCAGCGCTACCAGCCCGGCTTCAAGTTCATGGAGGGCGCACCCAACAACTGGATTCCCTCCATCGGCGCCGGCTATGTCCTCGGCATCGACGGCATTTCCTTCCTGTTGATCATGCTGACCACCCTGCTGGGCTGGATCTCGATCCTCTCCTCATGGACTGCGATCGAGAACCGGGTGAAAGAGTATTACATCTGGTTCCTGGTTCTGCAGACCGGAATGCTGGGCGTCTTCATGGCGCTCGATTTCTTCCTGTTCTTCGTGTTCTGGGAAGCCATGCTGGTTCCGATGTACCTGCTCATCGGTATCTGGGGTGGCCCGCGCAAGCTTTATGCCGCCATTAAGTTCTTCCTCTATACGCTGTTGGGTTCGGTGCTGATGCTGTTGTCTGTCCTGTTCCTGTACTTCTACAATTTCCGCCAGACTGGCACTTACACCTTCAGCATTCAGGCCCTATATAAGACAGCGCCACACATTTTCCACGATCCCGCCTACGGTTCGACTTTTGCGATTCTCCTATTCCTGGCTTTCTTCGTGGCCTTCGCCATTAAAGTACCGATGTTTCCGTTCCATACCTGGCTGCCCGACGCTCACGTGGAAGCGCCGACCGCCGGCTCCGTCATTCTGGCCGGCGTTCTGCTGAAGATGGGGACCTACGGCTTCATCCGCTTCGCCTTGCCGTTCTTTCCGGACGTGGTCATGCACCCCAAGGTCCGCTTCTGGATGATTACTTTGTCGGTGATCGGCATCATTTATGGTGCCCTGGTTTCGCTGATGCAGAAAGATATGAAGAAGCTGGTGGCGTACTCCTCCGTTAGCCACCTGGGCTTCTGCACCCTCGGAATCTTCGCCCTGAACCCGGCAGGAATCAGCGGCTCGGTTTTGCAACAGATCAACCACGGCATCTCCACCGGAGCGTTGTTCTTGATCGTCGGCATTCTGTACGAACGGCGGCACACCCGCGAGATCTCGGAATACGGTGGCATCTCCAACGTCATGCCGGTCTACGCCACCATCACCATGATCATGTTCCTGTCTTCGATGGGGCTACCGCTACTGAACGGCTTCGTCGGCGAGTTCACCATCCTGCAGGGAACGTTCATGGAGAACTGGCGCTGGGCAGCCTGGGCGGTGCCCGGGGTGATTCTGGCGGCCGCCTATCTGCTCTGGCTCTATCAGCGGGTATTCTTCGGCACAGTCACCAACCCGAAGAACGAGAAACTGCACGACCTTACGCCGCGCGAGGTTCTGACCTTTGCCCCACTGCTGATCCTGGCTTTTTGGATCGGCCTTTATCCCAAGCCCTTCTTCCAGATCCTGCAACAGCCGGTGAACCAGATCGTGCTGACCGTCCGCCCGGATTACCCGGGAATCAGCGTCCCCGTGAACGCGTTGGCGCAACCCGCTGACGCCAGGACCACAGCCCAAACTGCCGGAGGAAGCCACTAGTGCCCGGCGCCCAATACTTCACCGGTACCGACTATCTGTTGTCGCTGCCCGTTATTCTGCTGACTCTGTTTGCTCTTGGCATCCTGCTGATCGATCTGATGCTTCCGCCAGAGTGGAAGTGGATGAATGCGGTCACTGCATTCATCGGTATTCTTTTCGCCGCAGCCGGTGTGGCCAAGATTCAATACGCGCAAGCCGCACTGTTAAGCCACGGTCAGAGGGTCGAATGGGCCTTCATGCATTCCATGCTCATGGATCCCTTCGCCATCTATTTCACCTATTTATTTCTGGCGGGCGCGGGCATTTCTATCTTGATATCGGCGCGCTATCTGGAAATCGAGCACGAAAATCACGGCGAGTTCTACTCCCTCATTCTGTTTTCGGTCGTCGGCATGATCTGCATGGCCTCGGGCTATGACATTGTGCTCATCTTCATTGGACTGGAGCTGATGGCCATCTCCACCTACGTGCTGGTGGGCTTCCTGCGCAGTGATCGCCGCTCCAACGAAGCCGCTCTGAAATACCTGCTTCTGGGAGCATTTTCCTCCGGCATCTTCGCCTATGGTCTGTCGCTCTTCTACGGACTCACGGGCAGCACCAATCTGATGGGGATTTATGAGGGCGTCGATCGCGAGATGTCAGCTCATCAGGGCCACGCGACTCCGATTCTGGTGATCGCCCTGCTCACGACCTGTACCGGGCTTTTCTTCAAAATCGCCGCCATTCCGTTCCATCAGTGGCTGCCGGACGCCTACGAAGGCGCGCCCACCAGCGTGACCGGATTCATGTCGGTCGCGGTAAAGGCCGCGGCCTGGGCAATGTTGCTGCGCATCCTCATCTGGGGTTTATATCCCCTGCGCTCGGTGTATGTTCCGCTGGTAATCTTCGTGTCGGTCGTCACCATGACCGGCGCCAACCTGGCGGCGCTCACCCAGAACAACGTCAAACGCCTGTTAGCCTACTCTTCGATCGCGCACGTCGGGTATATGCTCCTGGGGTTGGTCGCCCTGGGATCCATCGAGAACCCGGCATTTGCCGACGGATTCAAAGGGATTCTGCTCTACCTGCTGGTCTACACCTTCATGAATCTGGGAGCGTTTGCCGTCATTACTTCGCTGCGGCAACGCAATGTGATCGGCGACGAGATCGACGACATCGCCGGGCTATTCTCTCGCGCCCCCACCGAAGCCGTCCTCATGCTGATCTTCCTCTTGTCGCTGGCCGGGCTTCCTCCGTTGGCCGGATTCTACGGAAAGTACTTCATCTTCCTCAGCCTGATCGAGAGCCAGCACTACGTCCTGGCTTCGCTGGCGGTGCTGTACGCGGTGTTTGGCTTGTACTATTACATGCGGATCGCCAACGCGATGTTCATGCGCGAAGCAGCCGACAAGTCGCGCCTTCCCGTTAGCGCCGGCATGCGCGTCGCCCTCGGACTCAGTGCCTTTGCCACCGTTTATATCGGAATCTTTCCCGAGCAGTTTATCCGCCTCGTGACTTGGTCGCTCGGAATGAGTTAACCGAGAACCAAGAACCAGGAACTGAGAACCGCTGGGAATCGATCCGACCAATGCCATGACCCCGAGCGACGATGATTCCCCGCGCAAGAAAAGCATTCTGGTACAGATGGGCCAATACAGTCAGCTAGCCTTCATTTTTCCGGCCGCAACCGTCGCCGGATGGCTCCTCGGTTTGGCGTTGGACCACTGGCTGCACACCACCTGGATATATTTAGCTGGCCTGATCCTGGGCATCGTCGCCGGCTTTGTGGAGCTGATCCGTGTCGTAACCTCCTCGGACTCCAAGTAGATTTGCATCCGTTTTCTTCCAGCTTTTCGTTATATCCTGCCTGCGATGGATCACTTTCGAGTCTCGTATCCGTGATCGATGACCCAGAAACCCGAGCCGAGTCGTTTTATGCGGGCGCCGTGGCTCGCATTCCCCGCTTTATGATCGCTCTCGCTCTGATTTTCAGCGGGGCGGTGTGGTGGCGATTCGGCTGGCGGAGTGCCCTGGGATTTGCTTGCGGCGGTGCCATTGCCTATCTCAATTTTCATTGGCTGGAGCAGGTGGTGGGCGCCTTGGCTGACCGGGCCACGCAGTCCGCACACCGGCGATCGAGCGGAGGTGTCGTGTTCCGCTTCCTGCTCCGTTACTTTTTGATGGCTCTGGCAGCCTATGCTATATTCAGTGTTTCTCCCGCGAGCCTGAATGGGCTGTTTGCGGGCTTATTTTTGCCCGTCGCGGGGATTGTCTGCGAGGCTGCGTACGAGATCTACGGGGCTCTATCGCGTGGCCTGTAGGCACATCCGGCGAGGCGGAGAGCTGACGGCTGATAGCTAACTTATGCATGAGCAACTCTGGTTCACTGCATTTCTAAACCAATACCTTGGCGGCCCGGTTACCGCCCTGCTTCGGACCCTCCATCTTGAGCCGAAGTACCCGCAGACTCCGATATCGAATTCCACCGCGATGGAGTTGCTCGTATTTCTTTTTTTGATCGTCTTATTTCTATTGGTCCGGTCGAGGCTATCAGTGGATCAGCCGGGAGCCCTGCAGCACATATTCGAGGGAGCCCACGGCTTCGTCGAAAACCAGAGCCATGAAATCATCGGCCACCACAGCGAGGGCTTTACCCCTTTCCTGATGGCCTTGGGATTCTTCATTTTGTTCTGCAACCTGCTCGGCGTGATTCCCGGTTTCGAGTCCCCCACGGCCACCCCGGTGGTTCCGCTGGGTTGCGCGCTGTGCGCCTTTGTCTACTATCAGGCGCAGGGCTTCAAACATTCGGGAATCGGCTATTTGAAGCATTTCCTGGGCCCGGTTTGGTGGTTGTCGTGGCTAATGCTGCCCATTGAACTCATCAGCCACCTGGCGCGCGTGTTGTCGCTCACCATCCGTCTCTACGCCAACATGTACGCGGGTGACATGGTCACTCTGGTTTTCTTTTCGTTGGTTCCGCTCGGCATTCCGATCTTGTTTCTGGGACTGCACATCGGCGTGTCGTTGCTCCAAACCTATATTTTCGTCTTACTGACGACGGTATATCTCCAGGGAGCGGTGGCGGATGAGCACTAAAGGAGTGGCCCGTGGTCAGTGGCCAGCGGTCAGTCCTTTCAACTGACCACTGACCACTGCACACTGGTTTTTTCACCCGTCCAGCGTGAGGGCGTCTGTAAGGGATGACGTCAACCACCTCCTGGCGGCAAATTGATAGGAGGAACAATATGCGTCGTACTTTGAGCTATATCTTCATGGCCATGGCGATACTGTGTTTCGCCGTGCCTGTATTCGCGCAGGGCGGGGAAGCGGCAAGCGCCGTCAACTGGGTCGCCATAACGGCAGGCTTTTCCATGGCTTTTGCTTCCGGAATTTGCGCATTGGCGCAAGGCAGGGCTACCGCCGCGGCAGCCGAGGCTCTGGCGCGGAATCCCGCAGCTCGTCCCGGCATTCAGTTGGCGCTGATTCTTGGCTTGGCTCTGATCGAGTCGTTGGCGCTCTACACCTTGGTGATCATCTTCGCCAAAGTGGTGAAGTAGAGAGCGTCCCGGGAAGCATCCGAAACTGAAAAAGCCCCTGCAGGGGGCAGGGGCTTTTTTAAAGTCAGAGAGAGCTAGTTCTTCCGCTGCCCGTTCCACTCCGCTTCTTTCATCTCGGGAGCCCGATCCACCGTCTCCATCAGCAGAGTACGCAAGCGGTAACGGCTTTCCAGGTCAATGTTAACCAGCTCGAATCCTACCTCGTTCACGCGTGCCCGGCGCAGCAGGACCTGCCCGCGCATGTGGCGCACTCCCACGGCAATGTCGATGTTAGCTTCCGAGCCCACTCGGAGATTGTCCTCTTTCGTCCCCATTCCGCCGCCCAGGCTCATTTCGCGAACCAGGATGTTGGATTTCCCCCACGAACTGCTGATGGTAGAGGACAGCGTTTTGCGCAACACGATGCGCTCGTAACGCCGTTGCCGCACCCACGGACACGCCGGGGCCGCATCCAGTGGTGCAATCGCCAGTTCACCGGGCGAGAGACCGCTTTCCGCCAACACCTGGGTGGCAAAGCGGGGATCGATCTTGGCTAGCGCCTGTGCCGCGGCAATCCGCAATTCGCGGTGGTGGACCCACTTCCACATTTTCTTGGCTTCCAGCAAATTGCGCAGGACGGGCGTCGATTCCGGATCGCGCAACCTTCCCAAAGATTCCACAGCCTTTACCTGCAACAGCGGCGACCGGCCCTGCGCTTCGCCGGCTTCCGCCATCACGATCAACGGTGGGACGGTGGTGCGGTCGCCACTCATGCCGATTTCATCGATGGCTTGTGGAAGTACCTGGGGATCGAGCAGCTCGAGAATCTCCAACAGGGTGCGGCCGCGGTCATGGGCTGCGCCATAGGCTATCTGCCGTACCGCCACGTCGTGATAGAAACGGTTCCACTCTTTCAACCGTATGGGCAGGAGTTCCAGCAACGAGGGCACGTCCAGACGGCTCAGCAGGCCAATCACCGATGAGGCCGTTCGCGGCTGTCCCGTGCGCAGCATTTCCCGCATCATTTGCCAGGCTTCGGTCCCCAGTTCTTTGACCAGATCCACCATGCGGTCGCACTCTTCGCGCCGCATGCAACGGAAGAACCGGTCGGACATATGTTCGAGAGACGCCTGCGCGGTGCGACGAAGCACGGACAATAGCTCGGCTGGCACTTGCGGCAACCGCAGGGCCTCTTCGATAAAATCCGGCAGGCGGTTCTCTACTCCGATGCGTGGGCGCAGGTCGCTGGCCGTGGCCGGACGTTCCTTCGCCAGATTGTCCAGGGCACTACAGACGTCATTCAGAGGCCCGTACAGTTTGCGATTGTTGGCCTCCGAGCTGAGGCGCACAAACGCCGCCCCCAGCAGACTCTGCACTTCGGAGTCACTTTCCTTTACCAGGGCCTCTCCCACCTTGTGGATCGTGGGACCCAGCGCATCGACTCCTGGGGCGGCAAACAGATCCGACATCTGGCTCAAGCCGATCGCTGTCTTGCGCCGGGGCTCGATATCCTTCGATTGAATGCACTTGGAATAATTCTGCAGAATCTCGAGTACGGTTGCCTTGTCACCGCGCTCCAGCAGGAGTTCGACGTATTGCCGTATGTTGCGCGGGGGCACGCAGGGCGCTTCATTCGAAAGCAGTACGCTCTTCTTGCCCGCCTCCGGTACCTCCGCCCAGAACATGCGGTCCAGGATGTCAGCGTGAGACTCCACCAGAAGTCCCGCCTTACCCATCTTGTCTTCTTGAAGTTTCAGGATCTGACGCAAGGTGTCCATCTGCCGGCTCATGTGCTCCAACATCTGGTGCACGGCGTTAACCTTGACGTCGCCTTTCTGAAAGCGTTCCATGGCGAAACGAATGGCCATGTGTTCGGCAGCTTTCATTAACAGCGGGGTTTCGCTCTTTTCCTCGGTGGCGTATTTGGCGGACAGAGTCTCCAACAGCTGCTGGAGATTGACCTTGGTGTTAGGGTCGGTCTGAACGAATTCTTTTTGCAACACCTCGGGATTTGCGCTGGGGTCGGCGCCCACTTCTCCGAACTTGGTAAGCAGGCGGATGGCCCGGATTACTTCTTCCTCTTCCAGAGGAACAACTCCACCCGCGTATGTGCCTCCGCTGACAGGAGCACCAGTCCCAACGGCTCCGGGCTCACTGGGATTTCCGGTCGGAACGCTGCCCATCGGCGCGCCCCCGCCCGTCCCACCCGTTTGAGAGCCTTCCGCAGCTGCGATCAGCTGCAGCAATTTCTGTGGATCGTTCAGCCACTGCTTGAATTCGGGACCCAGACTCTGGGCGGCGATCTGCGCCGCTACGGTGACATCGTTGTTCGAAGGATCGGTAGCTACAAACTTGACCTCGTTAATGCGGATCGTGGCCTGTTTGTTGTCTCCGAATGTCTGTTTGATCTCCTTGACCACGTCCTGGGCCTTCGAGCCGCCGACGGCGAAGGCACGAATCAACTTGGCAAAATCATCAAGGGTGACTTGATTCGAGAACTGGATACTGGCCAGACCGGCCGTGGTCAGAAGCTGCGCGAAGCTGCGTTCCGCCTGGCCCGCTTCCAGAGCCACCCCATCGAGGAGTAACCGGTTCTCCGATACTCCCAGGAGAAAGTTGCCATCCTTGCCGGCGGGCAGCCCTTGTTGCAGTTCTTTCCAGGAGCTCTCAAACTGCGCTTCCGTGCGCTTGTGCTTAAAGCCATAAAGACGGACGTACTTCACCAGGATGTTGAGGCTGTGGATAAAGGCGCGGGCTGATGTGCTCCGGTCCTCTCGCTGAGTTGTAGCGCCTGTGAGAATACGCGGCTCCTGCGAATTACCAATAAAGGGTAGTGCAGAAGGTAAGGTGGATGCATGTTACGGAGGTAATTGGCCGCGCGGGTTGGACCCCTCGAGGCCGGAAGGACGCTTCCCTCGCTGCAGCGACCATTCCCGGTCTTTTTGAACCCGTTCGCGCGATGCTGTAAGCTCATGGTGCACATGACCACAACCGCCACTGTCGCCCGTCCCAAAACCATTCCCAGAAAGCACGGCCTTGCCTTCTGGATGCATCGCGTCCTGGAAGAATGTGATCGGGCTGCGGGAGGTTTTGCCGCCGATCCCGTCCATGACCTGCGGGTGTCCCTGCGCCGGTGCCGTTCCATGGCGGACGGCCTGATGACCGTCGATCCCGACCCCGCCTGGAAGCAGATGAAGAAGGCGGGCAGGCATCTCTTCCGCAGCCTGGGTGAACTCCGCGATACCCAGGTGATGGAGGAATGGGTCGCTAGATTGTTTCCCGAGGATCCGGCGGCCGGCAAGCTCTTAGCATCCCTGGGCGGACGCGAGGCCCAGCTTAAGCGGCAGGCTGCTCTGGCATTGCAGCAGTTCGATGGCAAACAGTGGAAAAAATGGAGTCAGGAATTGCCCCGCCGGTACTCGAGAATGCGTCCCGGCAGCGCCATCTTCAAACACCTCGCTCTTGAACGCTGGACCGAGGCCTATCAACTGCACCAGCGCGCTTTGCGAAACCGTTCCCAAGTCGCATTTCACAACCTGCGAATCGGAATAAAGCGCTTTCGCTACATCGTGGAAAACTTCCTTCCCGAGCAGCATCAAGCCTGGAGCAGCGATCTCAAGGAACTCCAGGATTTGCTGGGAGAAGTTCACGACCTCGATGTTTTGTGGGCGACGGCCTTGCAATTCAACGTGTTTGATGATCAGGACTCGCGCTCACGCTGGCACGTGCGAATACGGGAAGAGCGCGACCGGAGAATCCAGAGTTATCGCGACAGGATGGTAGGGAAGGCTTCGTTGTGGCCGGTTTGGCGCCTCCAGCTGCCTTCAGGGAGACAGATCGAAGCCGCGGCGCTCTCCCGATTAAAACTCTGGGCCTCTTTCCTTGATCCTGATTTCAAACACTCTACTCGCGTTGCCCGCCTGGCGCTCCAACTCTACGATGGCTTGCCGGCAAAGGAGCTTTCAGACTCGGTGGCGGGGTTGAAGATCGCTCGGGAATCCCGTGAGGTCCTGCGACTGGCCGCGCTGCTTCATGAGGTCGGCCTCTCCAAAAGCCAGAAGGGTCATCACAAGGCGACGCTGCGCTTGATACAGCGGTTCCATCCGCCGCTGGGCTGGAGTCCGGAAAAACTGCGTATGGCAGGGATTGTTGCCCGCTACCATCGTGGCGCGCTGCCGCGCGCGGGGCAGAAGACGCTGGCGGGCCTCACTCCAGGGGAGCGTCGAACCGCCGAAAAGCTGGCAGGAATCCTGCGCCTGGCAAATGCCTTCGATGCCGATCGGGCGGGAAGAATTCGGCGGCTGGATATTCATCAGAAAAATGGTTTTCTGGTCATTGCCGCGGAAGGATATAGCGCACGGGACCGCATCGCGGAAGGCATCGCCGGAGCCCGACATTTGCTGGAAACCGTGGAGCGGCGCCCGGTCGTGGTCAAACCCATGACTCTTCACCCGCCGGATCAATCTGTGCGCGCTAAGTCGGGAAGCCTTGGCCTCAAGCCGGTAGCCTGATGAGTGACTTGCCTCCACCTGACGACGGTAACAAAATTCCGTCCTCGGCTGTTGCCCAGCCCGCACCCTACTCCCTCCTTTTTGGCTTTGTCGGCATTCGTACCGTGATCAGTTAAACTGGTTCACCCATATTGTTTTTCATCATGCCGTGCTAACGGAGGTTCCATGGAGTGGAAATACTGGATTGAGGAAGTGCTTCCCGCCAATGAGCCGGGGATGACCCGCGAGCAACTCGACCATATCGGTCTTCGAGGTTGGGAGGCCGTCACCTCCTGGCCAGCTCCGGACGGTACCATTCAGGTATTGTTCAAGCAGCCCAAGTAAGCTTACCCGTGTGGGGCGGACACTCTTGTCCGCCGCCGTTGATCCTAGTCCGGCTGGTCGGCAGTGTGCCCTGCAAAAACTTTTCGCGGGACCGGCAAGTCTGAATAGCTTACGTACAAAAGAACAACATCAGCGTCGAAGACGAACACAGGAAGTGTCCGCCCCGCACCGGGAAACTCCTCTGTCACTCCCGCGGCGTCAGCGGGTGCCTTAGCCTCACCCCATGACTCATTCGCAACTGGTGCAAAGAGCCGTGGAGTGGCTGCGAGCGTACCGCTGCGGCGTCGTCCTCTCCGAACAGGCCTGCGCCAGCGGAGAAATGCCCGATGCCATCGGCTGGAAACGTGCGTGCCACTCGGTCCTGGTGGAATGCAAGATTTCCCGCGGCGATTTCCTCGCGGATCGCGAAAAGCCTTTTCGTCAGAAGTCGCACCGGGGTATGGGCTGTGAGCGTTTCTATCTCACCCCACCCGGATTGCTGCGACGGGAGGATTTGCCGCCGGGATGGGGGCTGCTCGAATATCGCAATCGAAAGGTTTCCATCATTCAGGCTTCCGCCCGAGATTTGCGCAGCGTAACCGGCTTTCGCTACGAGATGAACTTGTTGCTGGCCAGCCTGCGCCGCGTGGAGATCCGCATCGAGCCGCAATCGATCACCGATTTTCTGAAATGGAAGAACCGCATAGCGGAATACAACCGAGGTACGCTGCCCCAGGGAATTCTTCCCGGGGAAGACGAGGCCAATTTCTTTCTGGAGGCGGAGCCACGAATCTAGCCTCCGTGACCTCTGTGGTTAAGGTCTCTCCCAAAAAGAAAACCGGGCTGGTTCGCCCGGTCTCTTTGGCGCGTCGGTTGAGATGCGGTTACATCGCAGCGGCGCAAGCTGGTTGCGAGGGTGCGTCTGACCCAATTGTTAGCCAGACCGGTTGCCCGAAAAGCACTGGCTCGAACCAGCGGGAAAATCGAATCGCCCGCAACGGCAGCTTTACGCGTGCAAACTTGCTTCCAGTTTCTCGACAGTAGGTATTGCTTGATGGGATCGATGTAAAGCTAAGAAACTACAGTTATTAGATGGTAGTAACATCAGGTCTGCTACGGTGGGGTCGGTCGATGTCGGCACACATTCCTTGCACACTTTGAACATTTCGCTTCAGGCAGGATGGGTTACAGTTCCCGCCGTCCCTCGATCGATTTCAGCATGGTGATCTCGTCCGCGTATTCGATATCGCTGCCCACAGGGATACCCATAGCAATCCGGGTCACCTTCAGCCCAGCGCGTCGCAGCTGGCCTGACAGATAGGTCGCAGTGGCTTCGCCATCAACGGTCGGGTTGGTCGCGAGAATGACTTCGTCCACCTGCCCGTCATCGACGCGTCGCATCAGGTTGGCGATACGCAGCTGCTCGGGACCAACGCCGTGCAAGGGTGAGATTGATCCATGCAACACGTGATAGACCCCATTAAAGTGCTTGGTTTTCTCGACGGCCGCGATATTGGTCGGTTCCTCCACCACGCAAACCAGTCGCTGATTGCGGGTGGCGCTGCTGCAATAAACGCAGGGATCGACATCCGTTATGTTGTTGCAAAGCGAGCAGAGTCTTAGACTCGCCTTCACGTCCTTTACTGCGGCAGCCAGGGCCTCGGCATCATCGTCGCTCGACCGTAGAATATGAAACGCCAGCCGCTGTGCCGTCTTGCTGCCAATTCCCGGCAGTTTCTTAAGTTCGTCAATCAGCCGTGTCATCGGCTCCGCAAAACGACTCATAGGCCTCCCGCTATTTCTTAGATTGTCATCCTGAGCGCAGCGAAGGATCCATGCACGTGTTCACAGCCCATACCATTTTCGCTTCGGCGCGAAGGCCCTACATCCCCGGAATTCCCAACCCGCCCAGCATCCCGCCCATCGTAGACTGCATGGTCTCATCGATATTCCGGCTGGCCCCATTGATGGCAGCTGTCACCAGATCCTGCAGCATCTCCACATCGCCGCTTTTCACCACTTCGGGATCAATCTTGATCCCTAATACTTCCTTGCGGCCGTTCATCTTGACTACCACACTGCCGCCGCCGGACGAGCCTTCTACTACGGTTTCTTCCATCTTCTTCTGCAGCACTTCATACTGCCGCTTAGCCTGCGACATTAACTCCTGCAGATTGAATCCACCCATCGTTGGTCCTCAATTAGAACTGATACTCACAGGGATTTCCTTGGTGAACCTTCGTGTCCTCTGTGGTTAGCGCTTTTCTTTCAAATCAATAATCGTCCGAATCTCCGCCCCAAACTTCTCCTTCATCCGCCGGACAATCGGGTCCTGCTCGGCGCGGCCGCGGCCACCACCATTCGTCGTTGTGCCACTCTTTGGCGGTGTCTGCACCGTACCCCCAGCGATAACATTCAATTTCATCGCCCGGCCCAGCACTCCGCTGGCCGTGGCCACGACCAGCCGTTTCGCATCCGTTCCCAGAGACATGTCGATGACGGTCGCGGACGATGCTACCTTGATCACCAATTGACTGCCCTCCACCTGCCATTCGCCGCCTTCGAGCATGGACGCTAGCATTCGGTGGCCGGCATCGGTCAGCGCATTGAGCACAGCGTTCTGCAGTCCCTCCGGCTGCGGGGCCAATTTCAGACCAGACGGCTGCGCGGCTCGGACTTCCGGCTCTCGGTCCGCTACCGTGGCTGGCACTGCGGTTCCCATGACCACCGGAACGTTCGTTCCTCCGCTGGCCACGCGCGGCGGAGCTGCGGAAGTCTCATCCGACGAAAGCTGCGGTTTGCCGCCAGCCTTGCGAGCCGAATCTGCCGCAAACGGAGAAATGTTGGCGGAACGGCTCGCTGAAGGGAGCTGCTCCGGTCTCTTCATATCCGGAACCACCGCCGGCCTACCGGCGGTTCGGGAAGCACCCGCTGGCGGCAGCGCCACCTCGCTTAGCAACTGCTCGATGGGCAACAACCGCTGGGCGTGCGCCATCTTCAGCAGTCCCAGCTCCAAATGAAAGCGCTGTTCCTGCCGGTATCCGATTTCACCATGGGTGCGCAGCATGATCTGCAAATGCCGTGTTAGATCTTCCTCGCTGAAGAGTTCCGCCACCCGCGCCACCCGGTGGCGTTCGTCGCTCGAAATCTGCAGCAGGGAAGACTCCCCTCCGGCAACTTTGGCCACCACCGCATTGCGCAGGAAACGGACCATCTGCCGGGCGAAGTGAGTTGGACTATGCCCCTCGCTGATCAGCCGGTCGACCAGCCGCAGCACCTCTTCGCTGGAGCTCTCTGCGACCGCCCGCATGACGTCCTCGAGTACTCCCGAAGGCGCCGCCCCTACCAGCTGACGCACCATATCCGCGGTCAGGCGCCCGGTAGCCGAAGCGATCGCCTGATCCAGAATCGAGAGCGCATCGCGCATCGAACCGTCCCCGGCCTCCGCCAGCAGCGCCAGCGCGTCGTCGTCGGCTTCGATTTGCTCCCGTCCCGCCAGGTCTCGCAGCTGGCCCATGATTTCTTCAAACCGCACTGCCCGGAAGCTGAAATGCTGGCAGCGCGACCGGATGGTTTGCGGGATGTCTTCCGGCTGGGTCGTGGCCAGCATGAACACCACGTGCCCAGGCGGTTCTTCCAGCGTTTTCAGCAGGGCGTTGAAGGCCGCATCGGTGATCTGGTGGGCCTCGTCCAGAATGTAGATTTTGAACCGGTCGCGTGCCGGGCGATAGCGCGCCGCTTCCCGCAGCTCGCGGATTTCATCAATGCCCCGGTTGGTGGCGGCATCAATCTCGATCACATCCACCGCATTGCCGGCCCGAATCTCGGTACAGGACTCGCATATCCCGCAGGGCTCTACTACCGGCTTGTCGGACGAGCGGCAGTTGAGCGCCATGGCCAGGATCCGCGCCACGGTCGTCTTCCCGATCCCCCGGTGCCCGCTGAAAATGTACCCATGGGCGGTCCGTCCCTGCTCAATGGCGTTCTTCAGGGTACGTGTAACATGCTCCTGTCCTATGACTTCGGAGAATTTCTGGGGCCGGTATTTGCGCGCTAGTACCTGATAGCTCATGATGCGGACAGCTCGATTATACGTGATGCCCGAACTGGCAACAGGCCCTCAAAATCACTAGTCACCGAGCCGGAAGTCTCTTGCGAAAAGCCGCCTCTCAAGGTAGCCTTCTCAATTGATTTTGCGTGAAAAAGAGAGGGCCCAGTGCAACTTAAACTAAGCACTCGCACCGTGAACGAGATCCTGATCCTTGATTGTGCCGGCCGCATTGTGTTTGGCGAAGAGTCGGCTTACCTGCGCGATGTGGCGAAAAAGCTGATCGTCGACCAGCACCGCATTGTGATGAACCTATCCGGCATCACCCACATTGATAGCGGCGGGCTCGGTACCCTGGTCGCGCTGTACACCACGGCACGCAACCTCGGTGGTTCCGTCAAGCTAGCCAATCTTCCGCAGCGCATCGGCGATCTGCTTCAGGTCACCAAGCTGGTGACAGTTTTCGACGTCTACGATAGCGAGCAGCACGCAGTGGATTCTTTCCTCAAAGGAGCGGCGGCCTAGGCGGGACCCCTGTTTACCCGCCTCCCAGTAGGTGCGGGTGTCCCAGCCGCGCCGGCTGCTGGTACTGAGGGGAACCCTCCCTCGCACCCCGCTCAGACAAATCTCTCCACCTAAAAGCCGATAAAATAGGCCATGCCCGCCGCCATGCAGGTTCGCATTCTGGCTGCAATCCGCAAGATCCCTCGTGCACAAGTTTCGACCTACGGAGACGTGGCCCGCGCTGCGGGATATCCCGGTGCGGCCCGGCGAGTTGCCTGGACCCTGCATCGTTCCTTCGGATTGCCCTGGCACCGCGTGCTCGGAGCAGGCGGAGAAATCAAGCTGCGCGGCGATTCCGCCATCGAGCAGCGCCTTCGCCTCGAAGCCGAAGGGGTTGCTTTTCGCGGCCGCCGCGTGGACATGCGGCGTCACCAATTCAAGTTCCCCGGGTCGAAACCCGTTCGTACGCGTCGGACACGGAAGACCGGAAGCTGAGAGGATCTGCGCAAGTCGGCCGCCGGGTAAAAATTCGGAGGATCCATGAAGAATTTCTTCCTGGGCATGATCACCACGCTGCTGGTTCTTGCCATCGGAGGGTTTGTTTACCTGCAGCTTGGTCTGGCCGAAGTGCGCGGCGATGTCCCGGCATCGGAACTCGAGGACTATCTGATGCGCATGGCCGTACATGCTTCCGTGCGGCGGAATGCGCCCAAACTCGCCAGCCCGGTGCCGCCGACCGATGTGAACCTGATCACCGGTGGCAGGATGTATCTCGAGCAATGCGCCGGCTGTCACGGTAGTCCGGGGAAGCAGCGCAAGTATCCGAGCGGCCTCAATCCACCTGCTCCCCAGTTCCCCATGGTGGGAACGGAGTACACCGAGTCCCAGGTTTTCTGGGTAGCCGGGCATGGCATCCGCAGAACCGGAATGTTCTCCAACAGCCTTTGGGATTCCGACGAAGAACTATGGGCACTGGCAGCCTACATCAAGCGCATGCAGCATCTTCCCCCGCATGTGCAAGAAGAACTGGCCAAGCCCCCCGGCGGCAACGGCGGATAACCTTAATCGTCCGGCGGGAGGGGAATATCCGGCATCTGGTCGGCTCTTTTCGCGCCGAAGTGGTCAGCCAGGTCCTCACCACTGAAGCTGACAGTAAAGCTCTCCTTGATCTCCGGCAGCATCGATGTGTTCCAGTCATACCACTCGCGGACCAGCCTCTGATAGATGCCCTTTTGACGTTCCTTTAGGTTGGCTCGTTCCAACGGGTCGTCGACGACATTAAACAGAAACGTGTTATCGAGTATCTTGAGAAATTTGTAATCGCCATCGCGCGCCGCCCGCTGGGCGTTCGCCTTGTAGCGCCAGAATAGTTTGCGCGGAACCGGCGCGGCATTCTGGGTGAGGGTCGGTAGGAGATTCATGCCATCCGTCGGATACGCGGAATCAGGTGCCGTGCCCGCCGCCGCTAGCAGGGTTGGCACCCAGTCCATGCTAATGGACACCTGATCAGTTGTCTGTCCGCGAGGGATGCGGCCAGGCCACGAAATCAAAGCTGGAATGCGCAACCCTCCTTCCAGCAACTCCGTCTTTTTACCCGTGAACGGCCAGGTATCGGCAAAGCGCTCTCCTCCGTTGTCACTGGTGAAAATCACGATCGTGTTGTCGGTCAGCCCATTCGCATCCAACGCTTGCAGCACACGGCCGATCTGTCGATCCATGGCCTCGATCATTCGCTGATAGGTCTTCTGCGATCCACCGTCGAGGTCGTAAATTCCGCCGCTCCCGGGTCGCGCCAGGCGCTGCGACTCCGCTTCGTCCCCGGGAGCCTCCCACGGCCAGTGCGGCGCGTTGAAGTGCAGGCTGATGAGGAACGGACGGCGAGCCTTTGCATAACCGTTAATGACGTCCAAGGCGCGGCTTCCCAGCAGATCGGTCAGGTAGCCTGCCTGATGGATTGGCACATCATCATCCCAAAGATCATCCCTATGGCCTGCGGAGTGCGAATAATAGTCCAACGCGCCGCCGCGGAATCCGTAGAAATGATCGTAGCCACTCTGCAGAGGTCCAAACTTCGGCAGAACGCCCAGGTGCCACTTGCCGATCAAGGTCGAGCTGTAGCCGGCCTTCTTCAACATCGACGGCAACGTCGGGTGTTCCGGCGGCAGCCCGACATCGGGATTTCCTGCCAGCGGCTCTTCAAGACCCAGACGCAATCGGTATTGGTAACGGCCAGTGATCAGCGCGGTGCGGGTTGCGGTACATACGGCGGAGTTGGCGTAAGCCTCCGTAAAGCGCAATCCTCGCGCGGCGATACCGTCGATGTTCGGCGTGTTGAGATCAGGGCGCCCGTAACAGGACACGTCGGCATAACCGAGATCGTCCGCGAGAATAAATAGGATGTTGGGAGGCTTTGGCGACGCCTGCTCACCCCTGGCGTCGAAGCCCATCGACAGCGCCACCATTCCAGCGGCGGCGCCGCGAAGCAAGTCCCGTCGCGTGACTGGACGTTTATCTTCGAGCATGCATGTCCTTCTCGCGTTGCGGGACGCTGGCCACGGCGCGCCTGGAAGCCGCGCCCTTTCAAGACCTAAACGCCGATTTCTCAGTTTTTCCGCAGCCTCTCAGCTCCCAGCCTTGAACTGCTGGTCAATCTCCACCTGATATCCCGACACCAGCCGGTTGGTCTCGTTCGCCATGCCGACGACCGCCATCAACTCCTTGAACATTTCGTCGGTCATCCCCTTCTTTCTGGCTGAAACGGTGTGTGACGCGATGCAATAGTTGCATTGATTGCTGACGCTGACCGCAACATAGAGCAGTTCTTTGGTCAGCGGATCAAGCGCTCCCGGCGCCATGATCTGCTTGATATCCTCCCAGGTGCGTTTCAGCGTCGCCGGATCGTGCGCAATTGCCTTCCAGAAATTATTGATCCAGTCCGTCTTGCGCGTGGCCATGATGTCGTCATAAACCGCGCGGACTTCCGGGCTGGCATCCTTGTATTCGATCAGTCCCAGCGTTGCCATCGTCTCTCCCAGACCAAATATTTATCGCAGAGGCTGCAGAGCCATTCCCTAAAAAAGGCTTTTGATCTGCGGTCTCTGCGAACTCTGCAGCCACCACTTTTCAGCTTTTGGACGCCTTGCCGCGCAACAGCCTCCCCAAGTCGCTCCCAGGGCAGCGCAGCCCGACATAAAAGTGTCCAAACAGCGCGTACACTGCGCTCACTTCATCGAAGCGCATTTCGTAGATCAGCTTCTTGAAGACCAGAGGATCGTCCGCGAACAAGTCGACACCCCATTCCCAGTCGTCGAAGCCAATCGATCCGGTAATGATCTGTTTCACTTCACCGGCATATCTTCTCCCGATCAACCCGTGCTCGTTCATTTGCCGGGCCCGCTCTTCAATCGGCAAGGTGTACCAGTTCCGGTTTTCTCCCCGGCGCCGGTCCATGGGATAAAAGGTGATGTAGCGGTTCTTGGGAAGCTCGGGGAAGAGGCGCGGCCGCATAGCCTCGCGCTGCCGGGCGAGCGTCTCCTGAATCGCCTGCCTCCATTCCTCGGAGTACGCTTCGATTCCGCGTTCGGCTAATTCGCGATATATCTTGATCGTGGACTCGTAGAGCCCCAGTTCGATCACCGATAGATAAGAGGTCGTAGGCTCCAGATAATCGCTGAGACGGAGTTGCGCCAATTGCAGCTCCGCCTGATTTAACTCCTCGAACGATTGCCGGAAATGCACGAACATCAGGTCTCCCTTGTGTCCTAACAGGGAATAGAGCGCCGATTGGCCATTCGCACTCTGCTCCATCTTCCCCAGAATGCTACCGGCTTCGTGAATGATTTCGGTCTTGACTCCGGCTCGCAGGGAGCGCCACGCAGGCCAGCGTAAGCGCATCATCTGGTGCAGCACGCTGTAGCCTTCAATGGTCAACGGGACGGGGGGAATTTCGGTCGAGACGGCCTGCGGGCGAACGCTGCGGGTGGATGCCATGAATTTCCTATCCTTAGGCTTCCATTCTACCCGTGAAATCGAAAGTCTTGTCATCCGGAGCGAAACGGAGTGGGGGGGACCTTGTGTTCCGGACTGCCTGCCTCTAGAAGAAACAGACCAACGAGGAACCTTGAGTTCTGTCGGATGACAAGATCTGCCGGTTCCTCGTTGGATCGGGTTTGAAGTTAGTGGATTCGGTTTGCGGTTACAGCTTCGATGTGGTCGAGAATATCGCTGATGGTGAGACCCGAGCAAAGCATGAGAGTTATTACCTCCTGCTCGGTCAAACCGATGCAACTGGAAATCGCCCCGAGTTCCTCGATCGCCTCTGCGACGGGTGAGCGGCGCTCTACTATCATGATGGACCCCCTTCGGCAGGTGGATATCGAAAAGAAGAGGGGCAGTGCGGGAAACACTTGGGATTCTCCCCCGAGTCCCAGAGTTACTCACCGCACTGCCCCGTCCTTGCCCCAAGCACCAGAGCAAGCCTGTTGCAGCGTGCGGCGAAACTTAACAACGAAGGGATTTGTGGAGAATCGGAAGCGACTGCAAGGTCGAATGAGACAGGGAGGAGCGTTCCAGCGCGGACTCTGCGGCTTCCCGCGAAAACATTACCGGCGTCAGAATGCGGACAGTCAGCAAACCGGGAGAGGAACTGGCACGCGCGTGCTCAACCACGGGAGCCGTACCCCGGTGGAACGCCGTCGCTGGCAAGTCAATCTGCGGCAGCACGAGTACTAGGACAATCACCGTCAGTACACCCGCCAGCAGCAGCAACGAGGCGCGACTGATTTTCCAGCTTGCCATCTCGACGAAGGTTAATCTCAGTCGCTTCGATCTGTCAATCCCCCGAAAGGCTCACAGTGCCTCTTAATCTACTAGCTGAGAATCGTAGGTGCCGCACCATGGAGACGGTGCGTCCTCGCCCATGCGGGGGCATGTTCGGGGTAAATCCGGAGAGACAAATCAGAAGTTTTCCAGCCGTGCCACGGGGATCTGGGACGGGTTCCTAGACGGCCCGCAACACGATCATGCTGGCATCATCCTGAAAGCGTCCCCCGCAATGCTTCGCTGCCGCCTGCATCAGCGAGCTCATCAGTTCCGCGGCGCCCAGGCCGGGATTCTCCTGTGCGGTTCTCACCACACCCTGTTCACCGAAGGACTGTTCATCCTCATTGCAAGCCTCCACCAGGCCGTCGGTAAAGACCAGCAGCTTGTCTCCGCTTCGCAAGCGCACGTCGCTTTGTTCGTAGACCCAATCGGGAAACTGTCCCAACACCGCTCCCGCGGCATTTAACTCCGTCGCCCCGCCATTCGCACGGATTAAGAGCGGGGGATTGTGTCCGGCATTGCAGTAAGTGAGACGATTCTCTTTGCTATCCAGGACCGCGTAGAAAAACGAGATGAATTTCCCCAGCGGCGTCAGATCGCACAGGATGCGATTCAACCTGCGGCAGAGTTCGCGTGGCGCCAGCTTCTGCCACATCAACGGCTTCAGCGCCGCCTGCAGGCTCGACATCAGCAATGCCGCTGGCAACCCCTTGCCCGCGACATCGGCAATACAAAGCACGGTGTGCTGTTCGCTGATGCGGACAACATCGTAGTAATCTCCGCCCACAAAGCGAACCGGCTGCGTCATGCCGGAAATCTCGTAATCCGCCACCTCGGGCAGTTTCTTGGGCAGCAGATTTTCCTGAATCTCGCGCGCCTCCCGCAGTTCGTCTTCGCGCTGCCGTTGCGCCCAGCGCTGCGCTCGCACGCGTGACACTTGCGCCTGCAGTTTCTCCAGCAGCCGGCTGTTCTCCCAAGGTTTCTGTACAAAGTCGGAAGCGCCGCGCCGCATGGCTTCGACGGCTAGGTCCACGCTGCTCCAGGCCGTCATTACCACCACCGGTAAGAGTTTGTCGATGGATCGTATCTGCGATACCAGTTCCAGCCCTTCTCCGCCGGCGGTGGTATCGCGGGTGTAGTTCAGATCCATCAAAACGGCGTCAAATTGCCCCGACTCCAGCGCTCGCAGCACCCGCCCCGGATGGGTGACCGCTTCCGTCGCATAACCGCCGCCCTTCAGCAGCAATTGCAACGCCTCCAACACATGCGCCTGATCGTCCGCGATTAGTACGCGGCCGTTCGCCGGCAATGGGACCTGGCACGTTTCCTGCATCGCTGGGCTTTCCATGGCTTGAGGGATTGCACCTGGCGGGCCAGACTCCTGTTATTTACAACCTGCTGATTTCAGTGAAGAAGACGAATGTTATGTTGTCTCGCGGAGCCGCAAGGTCGTGTGCGACCGTGGAACGGGGTGTTCGGAAACGGACAATACAAGACCGCTGAAACCGACGAACTCTAAATGGGGTGAAGGCTGCGATAACGCTTCGCACGGCATCCTGTCGTCCATAGAAGCGGACGAACCATCTCGCTCAAGCTCTCGTTCGTCCCAAACCCGTTGACCGGCGAGCAGTACGGTGAGACACTTGCCGCCATTTCTTTCGATTACGACCATGGCCCAAGCAAGAATCATTTCTCACCTTCGAATTCTGGCCGTCGTTTTGTGCTTTGCCGGGACTGTCGTAGCTCAAGGGGGGCTGAACGCGGGAAGCGTAGACCCCTCTTTGGCAGGAGCACAGGCGGCCAACCGCGATCGCGACAATCACTCCAACACCCGCCTGATTGTGGCCATTAGTCTCGAAGGTCACTCTCACCTGGACCGGCAGGCCGTGGTAAAGCTCACCAATAAGACCACGCATGATGTGACCTGGCAGGCCTCAGACGCAAGATCCGAAGCGACCTTCTACGAGTTGACGGTGGCAGATTACGACGTAGAAATCAGTGCGGTCGGTTATTTGTCCCAACATTGCGATCTGCGAGTGCAGAGCCTGATCGGCACCTACCCGCTGGATGTAAAGCTGAAACCGGATCCGTCGAGTGTGGATCTAACTGTAGCTAACGCAGCCAAGATGCCATCCAAAGCGCGCCGGGAGGCTTTGCGTGGTCTCGATGCTCTCAAGTCTGCAAATTTGAAGGACGCCCAGAAGCAGCTTGAAGCGGTCTATCGAATCGCGCCCGCAAGCGCGGACGTGAACTTTCTGCTGGGATATTTGTTCTACCAAAAGCAGGACAACCATCAGGCCGAAACTTATCTCAATGCTGCGGTAACTCTCGATCCCCGCCATGCTCAGGCGCTCATTCTGCTCGGTCGCTTGCAGCTGCATGACAAGGACTATGCCGCTGCCGCGAAGACCTTCGAGCTGGCGGTCTCGGTCGATCCTGCCAATTGGACCGCCCACAACCTGCTGGCCGAGATCTACCTGAAGCAGAGCGAGTTCGAGAAGGCACGTCAGCAGGCTCAACTCGCCATCGAGCAGGGCAGAGACGGCGACAATCCGGGACGGGTGCTGCTAGCCGCCGCCGAGGCAGATCTGGGTCAACTCCAGCCTGCGATTGAAACTCTGCAAACTTTCCTCCAGACCGCTCCCGGAAGCCCCCTGGCCCCGCAGGCACGCCAGTGGATTGCAGAAATTTCCCGCGCCGAGGCTGCTCCAACTTCACCTTCGCAGACCTCCGCGCAGCTGGCGTCCTCCTTGACCGCTATGGATCAGCTCGCCGCCACTGCCGAGCCCAGCGTTTCCATCAAAGGCTGGGAACCGCCCGGCATCGATGACGCTATCCCTCCGGTCGCGGCCGGAGTTACCTGCCCTTATGATGATGTGATCGCAGGCACGGCAGCGGGAGTAAAACAGCTGGTGGATGACGTAGGCCGGTTCACCGCCATCGAGGACCTGCTTCACGAGAATCTCAACGAGCTGGGCAGTCCCACCAGCAGAGAAACCCGCAAGTTCAACTACGTAGTGTCGATCTCCGAACCCAAAACTGGCTTCCTGGCAGTGGACGAATTTCGCAGTGCTCACACCGGGCTCGAAGACTTTCCCGAGCGCATCGCCACTCGTGGTCTGCCCGCGCTGGCGCTGATCTTCCATCCCGATATGCGTGACAATTTTCAGATCACCTGTGAGGGTTTGGGAGAGTGGCATGGGCGGGCCACCTGGCTGCTCCACTTTCAGCAGCGTGCCGACCGGCCCAACCATTTTCGAAATTACAGTATTGGCGGCCAGCTCTATCCCATCAACACCAAGGGACGAGCCTGGGTCACTGCCGACCAGTTTCACATCGTGCATATCGAGTCGGAGTTAGTCAGCCCAATGCCCGAAATCCAGTTACTCAGCGAGCATTACATCGTCGACTACGGCCCCGTCCAATTCCAAAAGAAGGACGTACAACTCTGGCTGCCCAAGACGGCGGAACTCTATTTCCATTTCCAGCACCACCGCTACTTCCGCCGCCACAGCTTCGACGACTTTATGCTGTTCTCCGTCGATTCCGACCAGAAGACCACCACTCCCAACGCTAAGAACGAGAAGCACGGCCCCGCATCCAGACGATGGGGGACGTCCGGAGGGTTTACGACGGCCGCGGTTCGCAAGCCACATCCTGCGGTGTCAGCCAACTGACGCCGCACCGTCTACGCAATAAAGTAAATCCCCACCTCGCCCCGCACAGGCACTATCGGATATAAAGAAATTCCATGGCCAACGACGAAACTCACCGGCAAATCTCTCTCACTCCCCTGACGCTGCAAGGGAATGCCGTCCGCCTTGTCCCCATTCGCAGCGAGCACTGGGAGCCTTTGTGGCAAGTCGCCAAGGAGTCGGCTGAGGAAACTTTCCGCTGGATTCCATATCCCATGCGGGCCCCCGAGGATTTTCAACGCTGGACCGACAAGGCGTTCGCCGAACAAGCCTGTGGATCTTCGCTAGTTTTTGTGACGACTGAGTACGCTTCCGGGCAACCGGTTGGCAGCACGCGTTTCATGAACATCGATCCGACTAATCACCGCGTAGAAATTGGTTCCACCTGGATCGCGCCTCAATGGCAGCGAACCGCCATCAATACCGAAGCCAAGTACCTGATGCTTCGCCACGCCTTCGAACAATGGGGATGCGTCCGCGTCGAGCTGAAAACTGACGCCCTCAACGAAAAATCGCGCGCCGCCATCCTGCGCCTCGGCGCAAAAGAAGAGGGCACCCTGCGCAAGCACCTCGTCACCCACACCGGCCGCATCCGCGACAGCGTCTACTTCAGCATCCTCGACACAGAATGGCCGGAAGTGAAGGCCAAGCTGGAAGCCAAGCTGAAAAACAGCGGCCCTCCAAAATAAGTCCGGGAACGAGTCAGTCGGCTTGAGTTGACGCGATCCAGCCCCGCAGGGGCGGCATAACTTGGCCCCGGGGCGTAAGCCCGGGGTAGGGAAGCCTGACGATGACGCGCCCAAACGGCGCAACGGCCCACACCTTGGCAAAACTCCGAAACAGGCGGAACACTAGCCGCCAGAAACCAGAAGCCTTCCCCTCACTTTCGTCATCTAATCAACTGTTTGACTTCCCATCTGTTACCTCCTAGATTGGAAGCAGTTCTTTACAGGCCAATCCCACCAGTGGGGGCGTCACGGCTTCGACGGAGATGCTTGCGGCCAAGAGGCATGCCGGGGTGCACACACCCGTAATCGTGGGCAAAATGATAATTGCCAATCAACCGATGGCATACGCAGCTTAATTAATTAAGTTGCCGCTTTCCGCAGCTTCGCCCTTGGGCTGCGAGCGAGCGTCACACAGAGGGCTGGTCGTCTCCGCCACGTCTGAGTGGAGAGGATGAGATCATCAGGCTAGCGGTAACCGTTTCTTGTCCGTTCTGAGCGGGGACCGCGAACGTCCCAGGGTAATGCCTGGGGCATGAACGTGAATAAGCATGTAGGCTCTTGACCAGTAACATTTTCGGACGCGGGTTCGACTCCCGCCGCCTCCACCACATTTATCCTGTTTCTTATCAATGCCTTACCAGATTTGCGGCGACCCTTCGCCGCGCTCAAGGCGTTCGTTAGTAGGGCTATGGTCGGCGAGCGGCCAAAGCCCTTCGGCGAAGCGCTCGGCTTTGACCCGATCACCTCGACTTTAATCTTCGGCGAAGTACGACGCGGTGCTGAGCTGTTCGATCAGATGACGGAGCTGTACCCGCATTGGGTAGGCAATTAGTCGTGGTTGATGTTCGGATTCCCGCAGCCATAACCGACATCAACCGCTGATGAAGAGAAGCCGGGGACTGTCCCCGGCTTCCTTACACGAGGCTTCTTCGAGTTCCTCCCTATTCACTACGACAGTAGGACGGCGCCGGTTGTCTTCGCCGCGCGGCGCAATTGCCCATCGAGCGTGGCCAGGGGGAGGCCTTGCCGCAGGGCGAGTTCCAGGTAGGCCGCGTCGTATCCGGATAAAGACTGTTGACGCGCAACGGGCAGGATGTGGTCGAAGGCGCGGGGCGGGTCGATGGGGAGGACCGCGATGGGCAGGGCGGCGATTCTCTGAAGAAGGGCCGTGACCTGCGCCAGGACAATGCGCTTACGGCGCTCTGCGATCAGCAAAGCGTTGGCGACTTCCACCGGCCAAATGGCAGGAACCAGGGCTTCGGCGCCGGCGGAAAGCAGGTCGAGAACGCTCTCGGTGAACTTGGTTGCTTCGTCCTCAAAGCACCAGGCGACGGCCACTGACGCATCGAGCACGAAGCGTTTAGTAGCGGCGACCTTCATCGATTAGCTCGCGTATGGAAAGTTTCCCCAGAGTGGCCCCGCGGCGCAGCCGGCGGATGGAGACGGCCAAACTGTGAGCGTCTTCTTTCTGGCCGGAGTCGGGTGGAGACAGCTTGGCAACCGGGATTCCGCGCCTCGTGATCTGAATGGTCTCGCCCTTCGAGGCTCTCCGGAGCAGCTCATTGAGGTGAGTTTTGGCGTCGAACGCACCTACGGTTTTCATGCGAGCAGTATCTCATAGAGCAAACCAGTCGATCAACTAGTTGGATCGTATTGTAGCCGGGAGCAGACGGGACTACTCCAGTTTTCCATCATCATAAAATACCCGACGATTCGGGACCGGGAGTTTCGGGTGTGGGCATGAGGGCTAGATCCCAGTGTGCCAGCAGTTGTAGTTCCCACCCTTCGCGAAAAGCAAGCGAAGGATGAGCCACCCGCCGGCACTCAACGGGAAGAAGAAGTGAGTCGTAGAAAAACTGGGGAACGTTCCCTTGGCGGGTGGCCCACGCTCCCATTCGTGAAGGATCCCTTGAATAGGCTGGGTGCCCCATTTCTCGCGTTCTTTGCGAGAAGTGGGGCTTTTCGCCGACACCCTACCAACCCTCAGCCAGCGCTCCGCTGAATTTTCTCCTCCCACCAGGTCCAGTCGTTGATCCGAACCAATCCCGCCTCTCCGTATGCATAGGATCGGTAACTACTCCACCGCCAGTCCTCCGGACTTGCCACCAGTCTGCGCACCACCGGATTGCGATGCATGTACTTCAGCTTCTCGACCTCTTTCTGCTGGCCCCACAGATTGAAATCGTAGAAACGAGTCTGCCAGCACCGGCCGGAGAATTCGCGCCCAATGGCCAGCCGCCGGGAGACGCTCAGCTTCACCGCTTGAATTATCTTGGAGGGATCGCCAATCAAAGGTTCGGAAATCAGTAGATGTACGTGTTCAGGCATGACGACGTATCCAATCACGGCAAACCGATAGCGAACGCGCATCAACTCGAGGACAGCAAGTACCAGGTCGCGGCGCGCCGGATTGCCAAGGAGCGGCTTGCGTCGATAGCAGCTCCACGTGATGAAATGGAGGCTTCCCGTGCCGTAATAACGCTTTAAGCCCCAGGGCATGGAGAACCCTACGCACAATCGCGAGGTCGTGTCTGTGACGGATGAACGATGAACATTGCTACGAGCATGGCTCATCGTGAGCTATAAGCCAACAGCCCCACCCTTCGACTTCGCTCAGGGCAGGCTTTCTCGCGAAGAACGCGAGAAATGGGGCACCCAGCCTATTGAGGGATACTTCACGAATGGGAGATGTGGGCCACCCGCCAGTTGATAACAACTTGTGGTATTAAAGTGGGAGTATCCAGCGCCGTAGTAGCGGTGCAGATTGGTCGGCATTGAAACGATGTAACAGGAACGCGACGATTTCGCTGTAACCGATGAACATGCCAGGGAGAGTTCGCAGCAGCCCACCCGTGAAACTCCCACGGGTGGGGCATCCCGTGTCATGCTAGAGGACGGCTGGGCCAGCCCCCGCTCTGGTTCCTGTTGGGTCAGGGCCAGGGAAGAAACTCGAGGGAAGAAACCGGAGACCAACAGGAGGTTTTCCGTTTTTCCTGATGGAAAATGGGGGAACGTTCCGTCTAAAATGGATGGAGCATGTCAGCCACGACCAATTGGGTATTTCGTAATTGATTGACCGCAGTTAGAATTCAGGCACATGAAACGCGGGTACATGAAACGTAGATCTGCTAACGAAACACCTTTCTTGGCCGGACTTGGAATCGAACCAGAGAATCCGTGGACTACTGGCGGCCTCCGTCGAGTTCTCAAGGGCAAAAGCGGTTTGATCACGCTGGAATTGTGCGCCGGCGCGGGAGGTCAAGCAATCGGTCTAGAACAAGCGGGAATCGATCACGTCGGCCTTGTTGAGATCGACGGGAGAGCTTGTTCAACGTTGCGTCAGAATCGGCCAAAGTGGAATGTTATTCAGCAGGATCTAAGTGTTTTCGACGCCTCGCCTTTCGCGGGCGTGGATATCGTGTCCGCAGGCCTGCCTTGCCCACCTTTCTCCATAGCGGGTAAACAGCTTGGCAAGTCCGATGAACGCAATTTGTTTCCGTCGATGATCAGAATCGTGGACCAAATTCGGCCCCGCGCCGTCATGGTTGAAAATGTCCGAGGTATATTGGAGGGTTGTTACTACTAGGACGCTCGTAGGCGTCAGGACCTACTGCTCGACGCCTTCTCGAACCGATCCAGCAGTGATTCCATTTCTCTTTCCGCGAAAGCCTGGCAGTCCGCGTACAATTTCGTTGGCAGCGCGGGCATAGTGTCTATTAAGAGACGGCAGTATCTGTTCAAATTCAGAAAATGAGCTGCGGAAGAGACGAAGTCTCTGCAAATTCTCGCCCAATCGTAGCTTTCGCTCCGCCTCGTCTGCCCAGATTTCTTTCCAGTAAAGGCAGGTGCGGCAGGTTGGTGCGCACCGGTTGCCGTCATGAGAAAGAAACGATTCCCAACCCGACTTCGCTAGCGAGAGAACAAGCAACGAATCGTCGCGGCGCTTCTCGTTGTTACAGCGCCTGCATGCCACCAGTACATTTCCAGGGACGTGAAGTCCAACCCGCAAGCGATTCATTCCATCCAGGTGTTCGATCACTGTTGCCGTGTTTGCCAAGTCGCAGGAGCAATAGGGACATCGGTTTTCAAATCGCTCGCGCACAATCTTTTCGTAATCCTCGCTGTCAGCCGCCATCCCCCAGGTTCGGCTTATCCTCCGGCTCAGTTCATGAAGGAACATGCTAACGAGTTTATTCGCGACGTCAGATTTAGCCCTCCGCGTAGCTGAGCGCAGCTGAGATGTGGGGTCCTTCACTCCTTTCCCTCCCCAAGCAACCAACTGGCTTCGACGCCTAGGACTGCGGCGAGGGCCTTAACCTCGTAGTCGAGTACACGACGGTGATTATTCTCTATCTTGGCGATGGCGGCTCGGTCCAACTGAATGCCAATCCGAGCGAGTTTGCCTGAGAGGCCATCCTGCGTTAGCGGAGGGTTACGCGCCTGACGCGCCTGAGCGACGCGTTTAGAAATGATGTTTTTCTGGCCAGCCTTGCGAATCACATCGAAAGGGTACCCCTCCTATAAACCAAAACTGTTCTATACTAGAACATTAAGAGGGCAGTTTTGAAGAAAGCATCCGAGTTCATTTGGTACGGGGAGCGCGGACGAAGGCTTGACGCGTATAGACCGTGCCCGTGCGGGACTTGCACGAAGACCCGCCAGGGCGTCGGTTACCTTTCGTCCTCGGACGCCTCTGGCCACGGATTTACGGTTTGGATAGAAAACGAAGGGGTCTTCCAGAGGCTGAGCCAGGCGCTAAAACAACGAGGCACGAGGAGTCGGCATGGCATCAAAACCCCATCCAATCACAGGGCGCCGTAACTCCCACAGACGCCTTTGCCAGTCGTCTTGGCCAGCAACCACGTCAATGAGTTGTGAAGACGTTCTCTTGCCAACCCCGACAGTTTTGAGTAATTCGCCGATCCGCACGTGGAGACTCTTGTGTGTCGTTACCCTTTTCATTAATTGAGCCTCGACATGCAGGGATGAGAAGTAGGCTTTTTTCCCCGCATTGCAGTCTTCGCAGATCGCCCAGAGATTGTCCCGGTCATCTGTTCCTCCCCAATCTCGTGGTTTCCTGTGATCCACAACAAGCGTAATCCTATGTTGCTCGACCGATTTGCCGCACATCTGACAACGGCCGTGAGCGCCGTGGATGACTTCGGCGCGTTCCTTTAGGCTGATCTGCCCTTCATCAACGACATTCCGTCTTATACCGGCGTACTTGTAGAGAGCGACCTTCCTGTTCTGACCGTTAACGACTATGTTCGCCAGGTTTTTGTTGATGACGAACCATTTCTTAAGATCCCTTTTTCGCCGGTCCAAATGGGTTTGTTCACCGGGATCCAGGCCTTGCTTTTCAAGCTCTTGCCTTATCTGGCCACCAGAGATACCACCAGGGAATCTCTTCATCACCTCGACTATGCGCAGGTGGATTTTACCGGGCTTGCTTCTGGCAGCCATGGCAAGTTACGCGACGCCGCTACAATACCAAATTCAAGCCGAATCGTCTCTCTCGGACAAATCCGGGGACAGACGGGACGACGACTGGTCGCAAACGATACTAAAGTATCGCGCAATACCTTCGTCCAATTGTTTTTCCCTTCCTCGTCAAACTTAATCGGCAGCAGGGGAAACGGTTGGGACAGACGGAACGTTCCCCAATTTCAGTAAAATGGGAATTAGTGAACGTCCTGTCTGTCCCCAGTTTTAGTTCATGACGCGACCGATCTCGGATCTCGATGAGCTAGCTTATATTAGGAGAACAGATTCGATTTGAAAGAGGAGAACAAAATGACAACCAAAGGAAAAGTCTTGGTACTAGTCTCAAGCGGTCACGGCTTGCCCTTGAAAGATGGCAAGGTTTATGCCGGCGCTGGCTACTACCTCAACGAGCTGACGGTTCCGGTTCGCGCCCTGATGATGGAGGGCTACGAAATCACCTTCGCCAACCCCAAAGGCAACACGCCGCAATTGGATGTCAATTCAGCGATAGCCCAGTTCTTCGGTGGGGACGAGGCTAAGCTTCAGGACTATCTAAAATTCCGCGACAGCCTGACTGGGCTCAAAAATCCAACTCGTATCTCGGATGTCATCGCATCGGGCCTCGATCAATATGACGCTGTTTTCGTCCCCGGCGGCCATGGCCCAATGATGGATCTTCTCGATGATCCCGACGCTGGCACCGTGCTGAGACACTTTCATAAAACATCCAAGCCTACGGCAGTGCTCTGCCATGGCCCGATTTCACTTCTCTCGGCTCTTCCGAATTCGACGGAGGTGGTCGCCGCGCTGGCGGCGGGCGATGCCGCCGGAGCGCACGCAAAGGCTCAAGGCTGGATCTATTCCGGATATAAGATGACCATCTTTTCGACAGCAGAAGAGCAGCAGCGGGAGCCGCTTGAGATTGGTGGCAAGGTGCTCTTCTACCCGGACTTCGCCTTGCGTACGGCGGGCGGTGACGTAAGCGTGGTCGAGCCTTGGAAGAGCTACGTCCTTCAAGATCGCGAGCTGATCTCAGGTCAGAACCCGTTCTCCGATGAAGCGCTTCTGAAACTTCTTCTACCGGCACTTAACGCGAAGAAGAAGCGAGTCGCTTAAGAGGGGCCGGGGACAAACCGGGGACAGACGGGACGTTCCCCTATACCGTGGTCCAATTGTTTTGCCTTTCCTCGTCAGGCATAATCGGCAGCAGGTATGAATACGAAAGACCCGGAATCAGCGGATGAGCACTGGTTATCGGAATTGGAGATAGTCAATGAACGCCGTACAAATCGACCAGAAGAGCTATGAGATGCCCCCGCGAGAGGGGATTAGCATCGCGCAATTTCTCACCGTCGCCGACATCGAGCGATCGGCTCGCTACTACGAAAAGGTCTTCGGCGCTCGCATTCTGAGCCTGGGTGACGGCAACGCGCCTGGGTACCTTCAGCTTGCGAATATCTGGATGATTCTGAACGTTGGGGGCGGGCCGACCCCGGATAAGCCGACGGTCACGCTCAGCGTCCCCGACCCGAATCACATCAACAGCTTTATGAATTTCCGCGTTGCGGATATTCAAGCGTGCTACAAATTGTGGAAAAGTCGAGGAGCCGAGTTCATCACCGAGCCGATACCCAAGTACGGCGAGATACGCTGCTACATCCGCGATCCTGACGGCTATATCATCGAAGTCGGACAGAGCACCGACCTCACCTACGGTTAACGCTCCGCCCGGACGGGATGCGGATTTAAACGCTTAGTGCTACCCCTCGTGATCGTTTTCGAAGCTGTTTTTGGCTGTTGGCAAGGGCTGGTCGTCTCCGCCACGTCTGAGTGGAGAGGATGAGATCATCAGGCTAGCGACTCCCGCCGCCTCCACCAATATCCCCCAAATGTCGAACCGCTCAGTTTGTCGACGCTGCCCATACTCATGGGACCTGTTCACCACACCTGGATAAAACGATTCTTATGTAGCTCAGCTCCACCAACGTGTGTGGGCTATCCCTTCTCGCACTAATCATTCCCCGTGCTAGGTGTGGGGGCCCGCTGATGCCGTCAGGCCCCGCGCTTCATCGGTACTTCTTCGGCCCCAGGTGGTCCCGGCTGGTAGTTGCTTTGCCACCTCAGAGTACAAGATCTTGGCCCGCTCGAGGGCGTCCGTCACACTGCGGCAGATGTTTTCCTTGCCTACATGTTCGTAAAATTCAGCCTCGTGCATTCGCATCTCTGGTTGTTCTCGCGCTCCACATAGAATGAGTTGCCTTCCGGAGTCGTGCACGCGGTCGGCAAAATTCTCCAGCGCCTGCAGACCAGTGGAGTCGATTGCCGTCATGTTGCGGAGTCTGAGAATAACGATGGGCGGCAGATCGGGCAGACGATTGAGCATCACATCCATTTTGTCCGTTGCGCCAAACAGAAAGGGGCCGTGGATCCGGAAGATGCTGACGTAAGCCGGAATCTCTTTATGCTGCAGGATATGAGCATGCCCCTCGCGGATGTATTCGGCGGTCACTTCCGACACGGTGGTGGTCTGTGTAACTTTCCGGATGAAGACCAGCATCGCCAGTATCATCCCTGCTTCCACAGCCACTGTGAGGTCGGCAAAGACGGTGAGCAGAAATGTCACCAACCAGGCGGCAATCTCGAAGCGCGACTGTTTGAAAAGTTCCGAAATCTCCCGCCATTCACCCATGTTGTAGGAGACCACCAGCAAGATGGCCGCCAAGACGCACAGAGGAATGAAGCGGGCAAGTGGTGCGGCGAACAGAATGATCGCGAGAAGGGTGAGCGCGTGGATCATTCCTGCGACGGGCGTCTTGGCCCCGGAGCGGATGTTGGTGGCGGTTCGGGCGATCGCTCCCGTGGCCGGCAGTCCCCCGAAGAGCGGCGAGAGAATGTTGGCAACTCCTTGGCCTACCAGTTCGACGTTGGGGTTGTGTTTGTCGCCGCTCATGCGATCCGAGACCACCGCGGACATCAGCGACTCGATCGCTCCCAGCATGGCGACCGTGATGGCTGGGGAAATTAACGGCCGCAGCAGGTCCACCCGAAAGTGCGGAATGATCAACTTGGGGAATCCAGAGGGGATGCCGCCAAAGCGAGTGCCAATGGTTTCGACCGGGAGCTTGAGCAAAACCACCGCCGCGGTCCCGGCAAATAGCGCAACGATGTAACCAGGAACTCTCTTCACAAAGATCATGAAGACGACAATCAGGACGAGCGCACTCACTGACAGAGTTGTCTCGAGCGGCGAGAACGAAGAAAAGTTGTCCGCATAGGTCAGAATCCGGGCCGCGAATTCGCCTGGGACTTTGTCTATTTTCAGTCCAAAGAAATCCTTGATTTGGGTACTGGCAATGATGACTGCAATACCGTTGGTAAAGCCAACCACTACAGGACGCGGTATGAATTTAACTGCCGTCCCTAAACCTGTGACGCCCAGGATCAGAAGTATCACCCCAGCCATCAGGGTGCACATGAACAGCCCGTCAACTCCATGTTTCGCGACAATGCCAAAAACCACTACGACGAATGCGCCCGTTGGACCGCCGATCTGGGTGGAAGATCCTCCTAGCGCCGAGATCGCAAAACCTGCGACGATGGCGCAGTACAGGCCCGTTTGCGGGGACACGCCGGAAGCGATGGCGAAAGCCATCGCTAAGGGGAGCGCAACCAATCCGACAGTGACGCCGGCAATAAGGTCCGACACGAACAGGCGCGGCGTGTAAGACCTGAGACAGAGTACGGATTTCGGTAGCCAATTAGTCATAGGTTGTTTTTCTAACGTCGATCATTCCGACACTCCCCCGATCAGCGGGTCGAAGGGAATCTCCTGTATGAGGTTTGGGGAATGTTCATAACATGTAGTGTAGTGGCCAACGGCAGAGCTGATTCAATATTCGGTCGAGCCAGTGAATCGGTGTGCGCTTTTCCCCATTCTTGCAGAACGACTGCCTGCGATTCAAACACGGTTCGAATCTGCCCGGAATCGTAGCCTACGATGTCCTTTCGCCAGGGTTCCCGAATCGACTGGAATGTCCGTGTTTCGTCGACTCTGAAAGTAGACCACCACCTGATGGAATTGACACCTCCGTAAAGCCGCTTGACCTCAGTCCCCAACCGGGTTACTATGGCGCTATACGACATATCGCGTGACGAACTATGGATTCCTTGCCTCTTACCGAACCCGTTCTACTTATTCTCTTGAGCCTGATGGAGCAGCCCCGTCATGGTTACTCCATTCTGAAAGACGTGGAGCGAATGAGCGACGGACGAGTCACTCTCAGCACCGGTACGCTCTATGGCGCCATCCATCGTCTGCTGGCCCACGGCTGGGTCGAACGCTTTAAGGAGGACGAGTCTCCTCGCGATCGCCAGGCTTACCGGCTCACCAACAGGGGCCGCCGGAACCTGCAAGCGGAAGTCGACCGCCTGAAGCATCTCACCGGGCTCGCGGGCCTGCGCATCGCCCGCAAGGAGAGCTGATTTTATGTTTCGCCTCTATCGCTGTCTCCTGTACTTGTATCCTCCGGGCTATCGCGTCGAATTCGGCAGGGAGATGCTGGTTGTCCTCCGTCAGGGGCAGGACGCAGCGGAAGGTCAGAGTTGGGTGACGAGGGGCTGGTTTTGTATTCGCGAAATCACCGGGCTGATGCAGGGCGCGCTACGCGAGCACTTATGTTTGTTTGCGGGCTGCTATCCCGAAGATTTGCTTCGATTGAGGAGGTTGAATATGCGTTCCGAGTTCCGTTTTCCAAGGTCCACAGCTGCGCTGATGGCGGTCATTCTCGCCGTGGTGCTGGTCACCATCGAGAAGGCCAAAGGCATCCAGCTGACCTACACTGCCGCGGGTTCTGAGGTGATGACGATCTGGTCGGTTCTTCTCTCCGCGCTGGCGCAGATGTTTCTATTGGTCGCCATTGTTGCCGTGATTGGCTGGCTGATCATGTTCGCCTTGGGACGAACCGGCGTGCAGCGACTTTCGAACGTTGGGACTCGCGCAGAATAAAGCTAATCCTTGGGCGGGTAATTGTCGGGAACCCTGATCCCGGCTTTCTCCGCCATTACTCGACCGCATTCCGCGCAATTACGTCGTGATACCAAGCCGCGCTCAGCTTGGGAGTCCGTTTCTCGGTTTTGAAGTCGACGTAATGGATGCCGAATCGCTTGCTGTAACCGTCCGCCCATTCGAAGTTGTCCATCAGGCTCCACAGGAAATATCCCTTGATCGGGTAACCTTCCGAAGCGGCACGATGCAAGTGCGTCAGGTGATTGCGCAGATACATTACGCGATCGGTGTCTTCCACTCGCCCGTCGGCCGTCAACACGTCATCCGACGAGGTGCCATTCTCGGTAATGTAGAGAGCTTTCGGCTTCCAAATATCGCTGAGGTTGCGGACCCCCCAGTAGATTACTTCCGGCCCAATGTACAGCCAATCCGAGGCCATGCGCGGGAAAGAAGTCGGCCGTTGCTCAACCACATAGCCAGCCGCGGACGCATCCGCTCGGACATACTCCGGCCTATATACGTTGAGACCGACGAAATCCAGCGGACTGCCCACGATTTTCATATCTCCAGGCTCGACTTTGGGAGCGTTTGCGCCTTGGCGCTCCAGATAGCCGTCGGTGTACTTGCCTTCCATCACCGCCGTAAGAAATTGGGCGTTCTCCTCGCGAGTAGCGCGGCGGGCAGCCTCCATGTGCTCTGGGCTTTCGATTACCGGCACATACACCTTCGAATCCTCCGCCAGACCCACCTGCGTCCCGCTCTTTGCGTTGGCGCGAATGGCCTGCACCGCCATGCCGTGGCCCAGTACGGCGTTGTGGCGAATCTGATTCACCTGCGCATCGGGCAGCATCAGGCCGGGCGCAAACTTGCCGCTTTTGTAGCCCAGGTCGGTGAAGCAGCCGAATTCATTGGTGGTGAAGAAGTGCCCCACCCGGTCCGAAAGCTGCCGGGAAATGTAGGCTGCGTAGTCCGCAAACGCCTTTGAAGTATCGCGTGACTGCCAGCCGCCGGGCAAAGCCTGCGGCAAGTCCCAATGGAAGAGGGTGATGTATGGGGCGATGTCGTTTTTCAGCAATTCATCCACTACGCGCTGGTAATAGTCGATGCCTTTCGAGTTCGGCTGACCCGTGCCGTTGGGAAAGACGCGCGACCATGAGATCGAGAACCTGTAGCACTTGGCCCCCACATTCTTCAAAAGCTGCACGTCTTCTTTGTAAAGGTGGTAAGCATCATCGGCCACGTCGCCGGTCTCTCCCTGAAAAGTCTTGCCCGGCGTGTGCGAGAAGGTGTCCCACACCGATGGCCCCCGTCCGTCTTCCTTCACTGCTCCTTCAATCTGATAAGCGGCGGTGGCGCAACCCCAGAGAAAGCCCGCAGGGAACTGCAGCAACTGAGGTTTGGGGACTTGAGCGAATGCTATCCGCGGGAGGGAAGCGCTGGCCCAGGCCGCAGCAGTGGTGGCGGCCGCTGTTTTTACGAATCGACGACGGGTAACATTTGTCATCCGCCCAAGAGCCTATCACCAAGCCCGGATCATCGCCAAGTAAAGTCGAGAACGATCGGTTTCTAAGACCAACAGCCCTTATTCTGCATCTCATCCATAGGTGAGGCTGCTGTATGTCGCTTCTCGATTACTTCAGATCCCTGCAATCTCCCCGAGTGCGGCTGGCGTGGGCCGTCGCTCTGGCAGCCGATGCCGTTCAAATCGCCGCCCTGCCACTATTCGGCGAGGGGGCACTGTCGCCTGCTGACACTGTTTTAGATCTAGCCGTGGGCGCCGTCTTGGTGCGCCTGCTGGGTTGGCACTGGGCCTTTCTGCCAACCCTGGTTGCCGAACTTGTCCCTGGCCTGGACTTATTCCCCACCTGGACCGCCGCCGTGTGGTATGTAACTCGTAATTCCGCCGCCCTCGCGGACCAGGAGCGAGAGCCGTCGATTCAACCTCAGGTTGAGATCTTGCCGCCCGATCCCGCTCCTACCCGCCGCAGGTAAAATCCGGCTACGCTGCCGTCGGCCGCTTCCCGTATTCCTTCTTCTCCAGAACCTCCAAAAACGCTGCCAGCCATGCCGGATGCGCCGGCCAAGCCGGAGCCGTCACCAGATTGCCGTCCACACAGGCCTTATCCATCGCCAGCTCAACGTAGGTCCCTCCGGCCGCGGTTACATCCGGTGACACTGCCGGATAGCAGCTGCAGCGCCGCCCCTCGAGCACTTTGGCCGCCGCCAGGATCTGTGCTGCGTGGCAGATCGCAGCCATCGGCTTACGCTCTTCCGCGAAGTGCCGCACGATTTCCAGCACGCGACGATTCAATCGCAGGTATTCCGGAGCGCGCCCGCCCGGCACCACCAGCGCGTCGTAGTCTTCCGGCTGGATGGCATCAAAGTTCGCGTTCAGGACAAAATTATGTCCGCGTTTTTCGCTATAAGTCTGGTCCCCTTCGAAATCATGAATCGCGGTGCGCACCACTTCTCCAGCTTTCTTGCCCGGACAAACTGCTTCCATCTTGTGTCCCACCATCTGCAACGCCTGGAACGGCACCATCACTTCGTAGTCTTCCACATAGTCGCCCACCAGCATGAGAATGCGTTTCTGAGCCATCTTGTCCCCCCGCGAACATTGTAAATCGCCTACTCGATGCCCTCCACCTGGTATTGCTCCAGCTTGCCGTCAGGCATTTCGTAGGTCCAGGCCCGCAGCGTCTTGTTCGCGAATTTGATCCGGTAAGCCCGCATCGTCATCCCGCCACGCAAGTTCTCGGCAGTCTGGGTAAACTCCAGGGGACGGCCAAGCGGCGCCAACCCGCTGGCGAAATCTTTCAACGCCTGTTCGCTGAAATAAAAGTTGGCATCCTCGGTGAATAAGGAACGGTCGATGGTGCCGTGCTGCAAACCATCAAAGATCGCCTTTGCCTGCTCGAGTTTCGTGCCGGACTCGGGATCGTCGGTCATCAGTAGCGAGTGCGCAACACCACGGGCAATCTGTCCCGCCGCACTGGCCGCATCCTGGTTGGTGAGCGCAACCACCGCGATGCGGTCATCGGGAAAGACGATGTTCTCCGCCGTAAAGCCCGACACCTCGCCGCTGTGCGACAGCATGCGATGTCCAGACTCCTCACCTATGTCCACTCCAAGACCATATCCCGTGCCCACCCCATTCTTCAGCAGAACCTCGGTTTCAAATTCGCGATAAGAAGAAGGCTTCATCACCTTCTGGTCAATGATCGAAATATCCCAGCGCGCCAGATCCTCAGCGGACATTGCCAGTTCCCCGGCGGCAAACATCCAGCCTTTTCCTTCTTCCGGAGCCAGACGCAGCGGGCCCAGCCCGTAGCGTATGTAGCCAGTAGGATCGCCGGGACCGAGTTTTTCCTGATCCGTATCCGCAGCATTCTTGATGCCCGCCGGAGCCAGCACTTTCTCTCGCAGAAATTGGATGAAAGGCATCCCGCTGGCCTTCTCCACAATCACTCCCGCAATCACAAAGTTCGTATTGCTGTATTGCCATTTGGTTCCCGGGTCGAAGTCCAGAGGCTTGCGTGCCCACCGGTCCATGATGCTGTCAGCATTAGTAGGTTGCACGATGAAGGGCATCAGGTAATCCTGCGGCCAGAAATCCTGATAACCGGAGGTGTGGGACAGCAATTGGCGAATGGTAACTTCGTTCGCGCGTGTGAGGTCGGGAACAAACCGGCTCACCTTGTCGTCCAGCGATAACTTGCCTTGTTCCTGTAGAAGGAGAATCGCAGCCACCGTGAACTGCTTGCTGATCGACCCGATGCTGTAACGCATCTCGGGCTTGGCCGGAGTTCGGGGATCGATCCGGGCATCGCCATAGGCTTGCAGGTAGGCAATCTGGCCATCCTTCACAATGGCGATGGACGCGCTGGGAACTCCGGTTCTGGCCAGCGAATCCACCGCCACCTTATCGATCTTTTCTCGTAGCTCCTGCGAGAGAGTGGCTTGGGTTTGAGCCTGCGCCACCAGAGCTGCGCAAAGCCCTGCGACGAGAATGGCCAGCCGGTCAAGACACGTTCGATTATGCATGGGTCCTCCCTGAAAAACCCGCCAGTGTAACACGCTTCCGCAGCCATGCCGGAGGTGTCGCCACAGTCCTAATTTGATTGGTCTTAGTGTCCTTGGAACGAATTCTGCAGCTGGGAGATTACCGATCTGTCACCGTCCCTTACAACGGCAGGAAACATGGAAGTGCCCATCCTTTTGGTCGCCGGAAAGTGACTTGGATCACAACCTCTGCTCTTTCCCACGTGACATGCTGGCGGAAGTGCGGCGATCTCCTGAAGCCGCTGCTGGTAGGGTGTTTGGGGTTGTCAGCTGTTAAGGGGGCATTCTAATGATGAAAACCAAAGTGGCCGACCCATGCATTCGGATTGCTGTTCTGGACAGCGATCCCTTGCGTTTTATCGGCTTTCGATCTCTTCTGGATTCGGAGCCTCATTTCGAACTGATTGCTTTGCCGCATGCCGACATCGCCGAGCACGAAGACGTACAGGTCGCGCTATTGGGGCATCGCGCGGATGAGATCCTGGTCGACTTGTTGGACAAGTTGAAAACCATTCGACCGAACCTTCCCGTTCTCGTAACCGGGGCGTCGCCAGATGACGAGACCATCGTGATGACCCTGGCTTCCGGGGCAAGGGGCTATGTAAGTGAAACCGCATCCGGCGCTGAGCTGGCGCGGGCAATTCGCATTGTTCACCAGGGATTGGTATGGGCGCCTCGGCGGGTGTTTTCGCTGCTGGTGGAACGTGCCAGTGGCGCGGTGCAACGGGAGTTTCAGCCCGGACGTCACGATTTGACCAATCGCGAGCAGCAGGTGTTGGAGATGCTGGTTGCCGGTAGGTCAAACAAAGAGATTGCCAACCCGCTAGGCATCGAGGAACGAACCGTCAAAGCCCATGTTGCCAGCCTGATGCGGAAGTTGGGAACGCCGAACCGCGTGGCGCTCTCAGTGCACGCGGTGACGCATAGTCTGGTGGAAGCGAATTAGCCGTTAAGAGCGGCAACTGGACCACCCGCTTAACGCGTCTCAATGCCGGATCTGCCGGCGAGGGCTTCTTGTGGATGTGGCGCGAACCGGCCAGTAACCGTCTTGAGAACATAGCCAACCAGGGCGGACGCAATGGAGCCGGCGATTGTGACCATCAGCGACCCCGCATACCGCACCACCCAACTTCCTCCCGATCCTGAGGAATCCGGCGCTGGCGCAGCGCCACCTTGCCAGCCCAGGGAAAGCTGATCGTGATGAGCGATTGCCGATAGCGTCAGCTGGTTCTCTCGCCCAAAATTCCCGCGCAGCGCGTCTTCCTGCACCGTGCCATCATCCGCGGCCGTGCGCACCCGTACCTGGTGACCGCCGGTGGAGACGGGAAAAGTGTCGGAGAAGCTTCCTTGCGCCTGCTCCCACACCACCCCCAGCTTCTTCTTCGTCGTACCGTAAAGTTTGCCGTTGTATACCAGATCGTCATCCACCCAGACTGAAAGTTCTGCCGTGCGAAAACTGTGTTGTATCTTCACTCGCAGACTGGAGTCCTTGGCAACCATGGCGGTGCGGATGGCCATGAACAGAGCGACCAGCAGAAATAAGCCGAACACCATCCACGCCTTTGCCGGAACTCGCTGGACAAAGCCCAGTACCTTGCTCTCCAGGATTGCCAACCATTTGGGTGGCTCAGGATTGGATGTGCGGGCCATGGGAAACTTCATTCTCTCCCACGCCAAACACCCAGCTCCAGTTACCAAGGTACGACAGTGCTTCAGGTGATCTCCGCAGGTTTCCTTCCTGTACCTTTGTGTCCTTTGTGGTTTTCCGCCGTTGCGTTAGGAGTGCTACGGCAGATTGTGCCGCACAAAAAACTGGGACTTATCCATACTGGCCGGCACGGCCACATCAAAAAATCCCACCATCATCTCGTTATACGTCTGATCTCCCCATGTGACCGCCGCGTCAGGGTCAGGATTGTGGCGGTTATGGCGCGAGTTGTCATACCAGGCTACGACCTGCAGATCGGTACCAGCTTTCAGGAACCGCGGTTCCGCCAGCCTATAGCTCAGTTGCCAGTAGAAGTCATAATTCACCCGCAACAACGTCTCCACGCTGTTATCAGGATGAACAATGTTGTACTCGAAAGTCTTTCCCCGCAGATGCATGTGAGGAAAGAAGCTGAGGAGCGTGCAATCGTTGGGCAGCGTCCCATGAACTTGCACCCGGTAATTCTCCGCGCCCGGAGGAATGGGAATGGTGTCGTGATCGTTTGCCAACTGCAGAGTTAAGACTCGCTCCCTCGGAGCCCGTTTGGCGAAAACCAGTCCCATGCTGCTTTGGTCTTCGCCTGCGCGGCCGTTGCTGGTGTAATGCATCTGAAAAACCAGGTCGGAATGTGCAGGCACCAGTTTCGCCATGCCGTCCGGCCAGTCGTCGGGCGAACTTCCCGGCGCATACACCAGCAGCATGTCGCTCTTGGTCTCATGCGCCTGGTGACGCAGATGTTCATCGCCGAGACTCGAAGCAGTGAAGGGAACTCCGACCGGTGCGCCTCGCAGCCATTCAGAGCCGGGAGGTCGTATATAGATGACGGCATGATGTACATGTTCCCGGCTGGAGGGGCGCAGTTCCGATTTCTGAATCCACCGGTCCTCGGCAAAGTTGCTCGGCACGATTTCGTAGGTGTATTCCACGTCTCCCTGAGCTGGAATCGCCACCGGCTTCGGCATCCGTAGCGTTACGTCAGGCTGGGATATGTTCCAGCCTTCGCTCCAATGCGGCGGCGCAGGCGAATCCTGCGGATTTCCCGCAGGTGCATTGGTGTCAGCCCAAGCCGACAGCGTGGCAATCTCCTGCAAAGTAAGCGACGGATCGTCGGCGAAATGACCGCAACAAGGATCAGCAAACCACGGCGGCATCGCTTTCACTCGTACCGCATCGCGGATTCCTGACGCCCACTGCCGCGTTTCCGGGTAAGTCACCAACGCCATCGGCGCGATTTTCCCACTCCGGTGACAACTCTGGCAGCGCTGTTGCAGAATCGGAAGGACGTCACGATAGAAGGTCGGCGTCTTGCTGTGCTCGGATGCCGCCCCAGTCCCGAGGTGCCAAAACAAGACAGTCCCAAAAAGAAAAAAAACTACCACTGGCTTAGAAACACTGGGCACAGGACTCTATTCTAAAGCCTGTATGGAAGGTCTAACAGGCTACCGGAAAACCCATGAATTCGCCTTTAGAGTTTTGCAAGGGCGCGGCGTCAGCCGCGCCGCTACATGGTCTTCTCCGCCGCTGGGGTCTTCCGCAGCCTGCTAAAGAATGCCGCTCCTATTCGAGGCTCGGCACTTTCTGTCCGCAACCAAGGTAATTTGCCGCTTACCCTTGGACTCGATAGGGTCGTAAGCAAGTCGCTTAAGTTTTATGGGAACACGACCCATCTCTGTGCATCCTCGATTCCCGCTCGCCACCACTGTGACGGTGCGCGAGGCGAACACCGATGCCGCCATCCTGGCCCAAATCAAAAACATCAGCCTCAGCGGGTGCTACCTGGAAACGCCCCGCCAGATTCCACAAGGTGCCAGGGTTCGGGTGGTGCTCGAGACCGCGGGGGTCCGCGCCGATGTGTGGGGCGTGGTTCGCCGTCGCGATGCCGCTGGCGTTGGACTCCAGTTTACTAACGGAACCACGGTGGAAGACTGGAAACGTCTGGAATCTCTCCTCAAGGAACTGCAAGCCACCATCGTGCCAAGAAGCGCGGCCGCTTCCGGGTAAGACCCATGTAGGCGCGAGCGTCCCCGCTCGTGCATGGCGTGAAACTCATCCCACGATCCTCCTGCCCAGGAGCTGGATTTACGACGCCCTCTGATTCTCTCCGCCAGGCGCAGCAATCTGCACCAACGCTTCCGGCTTTTGACTCCACCGCGGATGCGCCTGATAGTGAGGGCGCAACTTCCCGACAAACTTTCCGATCGCCGCTGCACTCAGGGCGACATGTTCCACCTTCACGACGCCCAGACGAATCGTCTTCAGCCAGTGCAGGCCGCTGCTGACGGCGCACCCGCATTGGGAACAGTCCGGATTTCCCCCAAAAACGCAAGGCTCGATTCGGGTTGCCAGATCGGCCGAATAGTTGGTCGACATCTGGGCAAACATGCACGATTGAGGATTGGCGGGCGGGGTTCGAATGGCTTCCACGATTCCGCGACTCATGAGGAGTTTGGGATACAACTCTCGCGCTTTCAGGAATTCCTCTGCCACCTGCACCCGCTCCCCAGGCAGCAGTATCTCTGGACTCTGTTCATTTTGTTGTGCGGTGTATAGGCTGGCCCAAATGCGGACCACCTCAGGCCGTGCGTTCCAAAACGCGACATATTCTTCGATATAACCGGGGCGCAGCATGGGACGGGTGATCGTGCCGTGAATATTGACCTTACATCCTTCAATATTCCTCAAGATTCGCTCATAGGTCGCCGGCTTGCGTCGCACGTCGTGATGTTCCGGCAACCCATCCACGGAAACCGCCACTCGCAGCCGCGGAATTTCCATCCATTCGCGGGGGATTGGGATGACCGCACTGGTCACCACCATGGTATGGACATTCATGCTGCTCAAAATTGGCAGGATGCGGCTCAACTCCCGGTGCCGCACCAGTGGCTCACCTCCAACCAGCGAGACATGCAAGGGACGATGCTGCTTCACCAGTTGCACAATTCCGTCTACCAGGGCATCTCCCCGGAAGTCGCTGAGGCCGCGCAAGGTCACACCTCCGGCCAGATGTTGTTCACCGTATGCATAGCAGCCCGGACAACTCAGCGGGCACTCGCGAGTGATTTCAATGGACATCATGGGAGTGCTGCCGGTAAGGATCGATTTCCACGCGCTCAGCAATTCCGCCACTCGCAACCCAGGCTTGCCCTTGCTCCGATTCACAGCCACCTCACGTCTTCCGGACAATGCGTCTCGCCCTGTGCCGGCGCCCCGGCTACCCTTCCGCGGGCAGCGTTCCGCCATACCGTTTCAGGACTCTCTGTGCAACCTGTTTCTTGTGCGAAGGAGCGGTGCGCACCAACACCAGGATCGCGCCATCCTCAAAGCGGGAGTTGTAATAGTCGGCATGGTCAGCCGGCACGCCCATGTCAACCAGAAACCAGGACAGATCGGGCGCCCGCCCGCTCAGCACACCGATCAAGTCAATATCGCGATCTTCAAACCCGCTGTCATTCAATGCCCGCACCGCGTCTGCGGCGCTGAAGATTTCACAAAAAACGCCCGTAACCAATGCTGGCGATGTTTCTTCGATGTTGCTGAACATGTTCGTCCTCTCCCTTTTCGTTCTACGGAGTGTGCGGTTCTTAAGGTTTCCGGAGAAAGGATGCGGGAAAGGGCTAACAAAGACGAGTGCACGTCAATAGCAGCAAATCAGAGCCGCTCAGGACCCGCGCGGCGGTGGGATCGGCGTGCGGTGACGCCGAGGCGATGCGCAACAAATAGGGGTTGATCGCGACCGGCAGCGTGATCGCCTCATGGAAAATGTGCGGGACGGTGCCAGGCAACTCATCAAACGCCGGAGTAATCAGAACCGTCAGCACGCAAATTGCCGCTACCGCAGCAACTACGCACTTTCCCGCCCTCTCCATTCGCACCCCTGATCGCTCCATTCTAAAAGATAGATGCCTTCCATGCTGCATGGTTGTATCGTTTTTCACGCATGCTTGCATCGCTTTTTAGGGGAGTGCGGAGATCGGCTGCGCCCCGGCGCCGCCAGGCGGTGGACGATCGACCCTTTGTGTGAACAGCCGTTACCTTCGATATCTTGTGGCTCCGCCGAGCTGGCGCAACTATCTCTTTATGGAGCCCCAGCATTCTGCTTCTTCAATCAAACTGCCGCCGTGCGGCCGGGCGCGCTTTCGCGGTCTGCTTTTCGTCTCCGGCACATTATTGATGAGCCTGGTAGCGGTCTCCGTTTGCGCTGCTCAAGTCCAAACCGCGCTGCCTTTCGCTGTCTCCAACCCGAAGAACAAGAAGTGGTCCCCGGCGGAAGCCTCCCGCATCTATTCTTCTGCATGCGAGTTGCTGGCTCGAACCGTCAGGCCGGAAAATCCGCCTCAACTGCGTCCCCAGCTTCTGCTCGTGCTCGGCACGAACGCGGACGAATATGTGCGCGATGGCATGGTGAACCGGGTCCATCTGAAGTCCTGGAGTCCCGAGAAGTTTGCCGAAGCCGTTGTGCTCGGGGCCATCCGGGAGCTGCTGCGAACTGACGATCTCAAGAGAGTGGCGCACGAATCCGTGTCTTTAGCCGATGCCACCGTGTCCGCGAGCGACTTGAAAGGCCAATAGACAGCGGCGCTACTTCATCACCTGCAACGCCTGCTCCAGATCCGCCTTGAGATCCTCCACATCCTCCAGACCAATATTGAGTCGCACAATGCGGTGCCCGTAGTCCGGCCGGGTTAGGGGTCGAGTGAAAATCGTAAGCCACTGCCAGGCTGGTTACCCCACCCCAGCTATATCCGATCTTGAATAGCTCGAGCTTATCCACAAACGCCCGCACCTGCTGCTTGCTGGCCTGCCGTTGAAAAACGATGGAGAACACCCCTGCCGATCCCGTAAAATCCCGCTTCCACAGCTCGTGTCCCGGACAAGACGGCAGCGCCGGATGCAGCACCAGCTCAATCTCGGCCCGCGCCGCCAGCCAGCACGCCAACTCCAGTGCCGCCTCCTGAATCGCCTTCAGCCGCACCGCCAGCGTCTTCATGCCGCGCAATGCCAGGCTGCAATCGTCCGGCGAAACTCCGCAGCCCACCAGCTGCTGAGTGCTGCCTAACCTCCCGTAGAGAGCCTGATCGCGCACCGTGATCGAACCCAGCAGCAGATCGCTGTGCCCTCCCACATACTTGGTGAGCGCCTGCATGGTGATGTCGACGCCGTGCGCGAAGGCATCAAAGAAAATCCCCGCGGCCCAGGTATTGTCCAGCACCACCAGCGCTCCGATGTCATGCGCCGCCTCGGCGATCGCCGGCACATCCTGCACCTCCATGGTGATCGACCCCGGACTTTCGCACCACACCAGCCGTGTGTTCTCCCGCAGCAAAGATTGGATTTCGTGTCCAATCGTCGGCGGGTAGAACGTCACCTCCACTCCAAACTTCCGCAGCACCTGACCCGCAAACTTGCGGTTCGGTACGTAAATGCTCTCCGGAATCAGAATGTGGTCGCCCGCCTTGAGAAAGGCAAAGTTGATGAGCGAGATGGCGCACTGCCCGCCCGGCGCCAGTATGGTTCTCGCGCCCTGTTCCAGCTCGCAGACCCGCCCCGCGAGCTCCAGCACCGTGGGGGTTCCGTACAAGCCGTAGGTGTATCCGACTTCGTACTGGTTCCAGTTGTCGTCGACTGCGCCTGCATTGGGGAAGAGAACCGTCGACCCCCGAAACACCGGCTGGGCAAGCGACTTGAATCCCTCCGGAATCCGCACGTCGGAGTGGATAAGCTTGGTCTTCCAATTCTTGGCCATGACCAAGGATAGCAAGCCAAAGTAGGCGCGAGCGTCCTCGCTCGTGCGGCAGCACAGTGAAAACCTGAAACGCGGGTCAGCGCGGCCAGAGCCAGCCGAATGTCCCCGCGGTGAGCAGAGCGTACACAAGTCCGTCGATGGCCTCTTTAATCGTCATCGACCAGGGCTGACCTTTCCATATCCCGTTGCTCAGGTTTCCCAACCCATAGCCAAGGAACGCGGCAGTCCCGACCACGCGAAAAACCACCGGATAGCGCGACCCTGGCAAAAGCGTGTGCGCCGCCAGATAAGCCGCGAAGAAGCCGATCAAAAGGCAATAGACCAACCACTGGATCAGGAACTTCGGCATGGCGGGCGGGCCGCTGGGGAAAATGGTCATGTGCCCGACCGGTCCCTGCTTGTACTTCTCGACCATGGCCGGCGACTTCATCTCCTTGTGCGTGATGAACGGAAAGATATAAAGCCCACGCTTAAGTCCGGCAGGACGCAGCGCGGCGAGGATCTTGTCCTCGTCGGGAAGTGGTCGATAGTCGTTGCGATGGTAGGGCAACACCATGTGCAACAGGGAACTGGCGACGAAGACGAAGACCGCCGACAGCAGAATCGGAAGCCAAAGAGCGGCGAGAGGAACCATGCAGCCTCCTGCGGGCGCAAGCACGCGAATCTCGCACGCGAGGCTACGCCTGTCGGAAGCTACGGTCAAGGGATTGCTAAAATAAAATCGGCCCTCGGCGTACGCCCCCGCCGGGGAGCTCCGAACCCTGAGGTCATAGCCATGTGCCGCAATATCAAAACCCTCTTCAACTTCGATCCGCCGGTCACCGACGACGAAGTTCGCGCCGCGTCCCTGCAGTTCGTTAGAAAAATCACCGGCTTCAACAAACCATCGAAGGCCAACGAAGACGCCTTTCTGTCCGCCATCGACGAAGTAGCCGGCATCTCTACCCGCCTTCTCCGTTCCCTCGAAACCACCGCCCCACCCAAGAATCGCGAAGAAGAAGCCGCCAAAGCCAGAGCCCGCGCCGCCGAAAGATTCGGCGATTGAATCTCAGAAACCGCGGGTGCCCCATCCTAACGTCGCGTTTGTTGCGATGTTAGGGTGGGGAAGTTGCCGGTCATTGCGTCGTCTCCAGCTTGGCCAGGAGTGAAAGCAGGTCGGCAAGAGGTGGGGCTGACTCTGGGACGCTGCCGCTGGCTTGAGTTGGCGGGGCAGGTGGTTGCTCGGTGTTCGCCGTGAGTGCTTGCATGGCACCCTCTTCTGCTTCTTCCGCCGAGTCGTCATGTTCCTCGAAGTCAGAGGGATGCCAGGCGTGATCTCCGAGACAATTGTCTGCGACGTGGCGGGGTTCGATGACCACGTCACGCTGAGTCGGCTCGAAGCGAGTGTGGCTGAGGTTGAGCGATGCGGTTTGCAGGCCGTAGAGCAGGAGGCCGGCGGTCTTGGGATCGAGTTGTCTGGCCAGGATGAGGCGCAATACCTGCATGAGCGCGACCTGCACGGAATTGGCGTCCTCGAGTACGGGCAGGTCGATGGAGGTGATGGCGCGTACCGGAGCACCCGACAGGCAGAATTCAATGCGAGTTTCGCGCCAGCGATTGTGAAAGAAACAGAGGCGGCGGCCCTTTAGAGCCGGTGAGCCGCACTGGGTGCCGTTGACCTTGATGTGCTGACATCGAGAGATGGAACTTGGGTAAATAGACAGAGGGAACACTCCACTCCCCAGCCCTGCAATCTTGTGGAATCAGAGGGCTGGCGGGAATTTCCGGGCAAATCTTTGGCGCAACTGGGGTTAAAGGGAAAATATTGGAAAGAGACGACTTAGAGGCCCGGAGAGACATTTCACTGTACAAGCTATATGTATGTTATCTACTATAGCTATAAGTGATGTCAAGGAAATACGGCCGGAATTTAGGGCGGGGTGCCGAAACGGGAATGGCATGGCTTCAGCCATGCCGAACAGGCACTAACTTTGACCAACGCGCCGATCAGGCGCAACTACTCTGCAGCCAGCTCATACGAATTGTCTGCGTAGCCTGGCCTCTCTACAACCAACCTAGCGCCAAAACCCGGGCGCAAACCTGGGGGAGCCGGGCAGGGCAGGCGACCCAGCCCTAGACAAAAGGACCACAACAGGAGTAGAACGATTTCCATACTGTGAGGGGGTCACGGCGAAGCCGTGGTCCCCTTATGTGTTTTTAGACACAAAAACTTGCTGAGAGAAAGGAAAATCGCATGACCACGTCGTACTTGTGGAGCAAAAGTAAGAGCAGGTTGACACAACTGGCGGTTGGTTTGGTAGCACTTCTTGTGTTTTCCATTATCATGCTCGGCGGAGGGAGCTGGCTTTGGCACACGGTGGATCACCTGCGGCATCACGATGGCAGCGACGTTACCACCCTGGTCGAACAATTACAGCACGACATATGCGAGGTCAACAACAGTAACCCCAAATGGCAAGTCAAACAGGCTACTGTCGAAATAAACTTCGTCACGAAGACGACAACCGCGAGCGGGTCGGAGACTAAGACAGAACTAGTCTCAGCAAAGGGGGAACTGGGGAGCGAGAGCGAAAATGCTCACAAACTAGTATTAATAATAGCCAGGAGTCCTGAAGGCGATGTGCTGCCGAATGCGAAAACCGGCGGCAGTCCTTTTTCCGCGCCCGGTTACCTGACTTGGGTGGCGAAGGAGGACAAGTGCGACTGAAGGGCTCTGCCGTGAACGCTCCCGAGACGTGGTGCATCCAGGAGGTCGGGTGCGCCATATCCTGACCTTCTCATGGTACTTGGACGAGGCATCCTCCAGAGCAGGAAGAGCGTGCGAAATCCGGGCTAGGATTCCTCAAAAAAAGCACGGGCGGATTCACGAAGATGTCCGTCCCTACGCAAAGAATTGCTGCTGCGCCGAATGACAGTGCCACATTTCTCGCGTGTTCTTTGCGCTAGAGGTGGGCTGCAGCGATACTTGCCGCGATCCACGTCAATGGCAAATCGCGTCGACGGACTCCTGCGTTAGGCCTGAGGAGAAGAATCGTAACTTCTTGATGCTCCTTCCAAAGAACTTGCGGTAATTGTCGTAAGTTCGACGGACATCGCGCTTACTGCCTCCGCTAACCACCACGAACTCAGGTTTCCTTGCTCGACACAGCTGAGTCCGCTTCAAAAGGTACTTAAATTCATAGTCGGCCGCCGGCAGGGAGTACCCAATAAACACCCATTTGTCCGCAGACCTGAGAAGTTCTTCTGCTGCGAACCAGGATTTCTGAAACATCGGAAAGTCCAGCGCCTTTCGGTAGCTAAATGTGGCGATCCGCGTTCCCAGCGGGACCGAACCAGAGCAGGGGCACTTGGCTCGTATTCGTTCATTGAGGTCGTCAATTGTGGCCTCCACGGACCTCTTCCTTCTGGCAAGAAATCGACCGATCCGTCGAAGGTCGTCTTCTCTTATGAGCTGGTCTGCGATCCTCTTACATTGATCGGGGTGAAACCAATAAAGCTGCCGACAGCTGTCGCAATAGAGCCAATTGGCGGAACCGTGGATCTTGACTAACGGCGTGACTTTGTCAGTGCCTTCTGGCTCTTTCGGGGGGACAACTGCGATGATTTGGCGCCTCTGCAGCTCTTTAGCAAATGCTTTGGTTGCGTGGTAATAGTCATCGGAGTTCGGCGCATCTGGAATGCTTGCGGGGAGAGCGTCGCAGCCGTAGTCGACAACGAGCTTTGATCGAGTCAACTGTAGCTTCCGTTCGATCACCGTATCCCAATTCATGCTGATGAACCCAACGCTCTCTGAATCAATTCGTGCGAAGAAATCGTCCAATCTTCGCCAATCCGGCCCCTTCTTCTTCCGGGCACCCTCGTATTTTTGATCAAGCATCCTGATAATTCGAGACAGCATCGCTCTTCGCACCGTCCGAAGATCAGCTGGAGAGAAACTGCTGCCAAGGTAGTGACCGGAGTTAGCCGCCAGATCGACGCACGTAAATACGTCCTCCAAGTCTGGCCATCGCTTGGCGCTAGCTCTAGTCGAGTGGTCGAAAGCGTCATGAATGAACCTGCTCAGAAAATCGACCATGATACGGCTCGGGCCTCTGCCAAACTCGCGCGCTTCCAACATAGCCTCCGTAAACCTGTTGGTCAGGGGAAGTCCCGCATGGTGCGAAAAACCGGCGCCGACTACAAAAACAATCCTCGTTCTGAGGCTAGGCATACGAACTGTATTGTACCGGGCTTCGGAGAGGCCGCTACTGCGCGACTAGCCGGCGGCCAAGAGTGTCCGTCCGACACGAGTCCTGCCGAGCCTCTGCTCGGCCTGGACAGCCGGGGGCGGCTGTCCCCACGCGGTTGCTGGCCTACAAGTACCTCTCTCGCACCACCGCAACGTGGTGGGCGAAGTGTCCCGGGACGATATAGGCCAGCGCCCGAACCGTGAAGCGGTTGTCGCTGGCGATGCCGCTACGCGTCCAGGCTTCGGCGGGCAGATTTCTGAATAGCGAAATGGTGGCGAGGCGCACCCGGCGGAACTCCTCGACATGGGCTGCCCAGGAAACCTGGTCGGCGGCGGCGCCGGCGGCGGCTACATTCTGGTCGTAGCTGGGCAGAGGAGTGTCGAAGCCGCGGGCAAACCAGAGAGTGCGGAAGGCGAAGGCACGTTCAGTGTCGGTGACGTGGTTCAGCAGTTGCCGGATGCTCCATTTGTCGGGAGCGTAGCGGTGCCGCGATTTTTCTTCCGTGATAGCCGAGAGCAGAGGCTCATCGAGTTGCTTCTCGATAGCGGCGAGGGGATCGTCGCCGGAGACCTGATTGATGTAGGTGAAATAGTACGGCGCGGCTTCGCTGGCTTGCGGACGCGGGATCATGGAAGCATTCTAGCGAAGGCTGCCGAGCATTGCTCGGGCCGGACCCTTCGACTTCGCTCAAGGGCAGGCTGGGGTCGGAGACCCGTCCCCACGTGGAACATTGGCGACACAAACTAAAAGCCCCACTTCTCGCAAAGAACGCGAGAAATGGGGCACCCGCTTTTAGCTAAAAGCCAAAGGCTAAGAGCTAAAGGCTGCTTCTTAGTACATGCCTTCCATACCGCCGCCGCCGTGACCGCCGCCCATCGGAGCATTCTTCTTCTCTTCCGGAATCTCCGAGACCAGGGCTTCGGTGGTCAGCATCAGGGACGCGATGGAACCGGCGTTCTGCAGTGCGGTGCGCACTACTTTGGTCGGATCGAGCACGCCCGCCTTGACCAGGTCTTCGTAAATGCCGGTCAGAGCGTTGTACCCGTAGTTGTTGTCTTTCGAGTCGTTCACTTTACCCAGCACGATGGCGCCTTCTTCGCCGGCATTCTCGGCGATCATGCGCAACGGCTCGGTGATGGCGCGCTTCACGATGTTGACACCGATCTGCTCGTCACCTTCGACCTTCAAACCGTCCAGGGCCTTGACGCAACGGGCCAGCGCTACGCCGCCGCCGGGGACAATGCCTTCTTCCACGGCCGCGCGCGTCGCGTGCATGGCATCTTCGACACGGGCTTTCTTTTCCTTCATTTCGGTTTCGGTCGCGGCGCCGACTTTGATCACGGCTACGCCACCGACCAGCTTCGCCAACCGCTCCTGCAACTTCTCGCGGTCGTAGTCGCTGGTGGTCTTTTCGATCTGGCCACGGATTTCCTTCACCCGGCCCTGAATGTCGCCGGGCTTGCCCTTGCCTTCGACCAGGGTGGTGTTGTCCTTGTCGATGGTGATCTTCTTGACCTGGCCGAGATCGCTGATCTGAACGTTTTCCAGCTTGATGCCCAGATCTTCGGTGATGGCCTTGCCGCCGGTGAGTTTCGCAATGTCGTCCAACATGGCCTTGCGGCGATCGCCGAAGCCCGGCGCCTTGACGGCGGCGACTTGCAGCGTGCCCCGCAGCTTGTTCACGACCAGAGTGGCGAGTGCTTCGCCCTCGATGTCCTCAGCAATGATGAGCAACGGCTTGCCGCTCTTGGCGATCTGTTCCAGCAGCGGAAGCAGGTCCTTCATCGAGCTGATTTTCTTTTCGTGGATCAGGATGTAGGCGTTCTCCAGAGCTACTTCCATGCGCTCGGGATCGGTCACGAAGTAGGGAGAAAGATAGCCGCGGTCGAACTGCATGCCTTCGACCACTTCCAGCTGGGTTTCCAGCGTCTTGGCTTCTTCCACGGTGATGACGCCATCCTTGCCAACCTTCTTCATCGCTTCCGCAATGATGTGGCCAATGGTCTCATCGTTGTTAGCCGAAATCGTCCCCACCTGCGCGATCATTTCGCCGGTTACGGGTTTGCTGAACTTGTCGATTTCGCCCTTGATGCGGTTGCCTTCTTTGTCGAGGCTGCCGCAGATTGCGATCACGGCCTTCTCGATGCCGCGCTTCAGAGCCATCGGGTTAGCGCCGGCTGCGACGGTCTTGACACCCTCGCGATAGATCCCCTGCGCCAGAACAGTTGCGGTGGTGGTGCCGTCGCCGGCGATGTCGGAAGTCTTGGAAGCGACTTCGCGCACCATCTGCGCGCCCATGTTCTCCTGCGCGTTCTGCAATTCGATTTCTTTGGCTACGGTGACGCCGTCCTTGGTAATGGTCGGCGAACCGAATTTCTTTTCAATCACCACGTTGCGGCCCTTGGGGCCGAGAGTCACCTTCACAGCGTCGGCCAAAAGGTTGACGCCGCGGAGGATCGCCTGTCGCGATTCTTCTCCGTGTAAAATTTGTTTTGCCATAGTTCGTTTTCTCCTTCAAGAAATGAAAAGTCTTTAACCACGAAGGGCACGAAGGTTCACAAAGGAAACCCCAAGCCCCCAAACTGTTTCTTCGTGTACCTTCGTGCTCTTAGGCACGAGGCACATCGTCGGAAGACTTAGCGACGCGATCCCGCGTGTTCTTTCTTTGCTGCAGCGGCGCCACTGAGAATTCCGAGCACTTCCTCTTCGCGCATGATGATGAAATCCTCACCATCCAGCTTGATTTCAGTGCCGGAGTACTTGCCGAACAGGATGCGGTCGCCCTCTTTTACGTCGAGCGGACGAACCTTGCCTTCTTCGTTGACCTTGCCCTTGCCAACGGAGATGACTTCGCCCTCCTGCGGTTTATCTTTCGCCGAATCCGGAATAATGATTCCGCCACGGGTGGTTTCTGCTTCTTCCACGCGCTTGATCAGGATACGGTCATGTAGTGGGGTGAACTTAGCCATAGTTGCAAACTCCTTTCCTTCGAAATGAGAATTGGGTTAGATTTGCTAGGGATACCCGCCAACTGATTATGCCTGCTTTAGTTGTTAGCACTCAGGGTTGGCGAGTGCTAATTCTAAATAATGCCCGTGGCTGGTGTCAAGTCTCGGGAAAGGCGTCTCCAAGTGTATGACTTATATACCTAAAGCCCTACTGGTCGCGATCCTCGCGACGCTACTTGCGTCGGCAACGCCAGCCACAGCTGCCGAAGGGGAACTAGCTCTGGTCGGCGGCAAGGTCTATCCGTCGCCGACCGCGCAACCCATCGAAGATGCGGTGGTGCTGGTGCGGGACGGCAAGATTGTGGCGGTTGGGAAGAGGGTCGAGATCCCCATTCCCAGAGCCGCCCGGGTGATCAAGTGCTGGGACAAGATAATCGTGGCCGGATTCTGGAACAGCCATGTGCACTTCGAAACTGGCTGGGACGATGCGGCCCACGCTCCCACCGAAAAACTCGAAGCCCACATGCAGGAGATGCTCAGCAGATGGGGCTTTACAACGGTATGGGACCTGGGCTCGGAGCCGCAGAATACCCTGGCCCTCCGCCAGCGGGTCGAAGCCGGAGAAATTCCCGGTCCGAAGATTTTGATGGCGGGCGACATATTTCCCAAGAATGGCCATCCGGTTTATCTTCCCCCCGACCTGAAGTTACCCGAGGCGGCAACTCCGCAAGAGGCCGAGCAGATGGCGCAGCGGTATTTGAAAATGGGACTCGACGGCATCAAGCTATTCACCGGAGCCTTTATGGGAGACAAGCCGACGGTGAACATGGACACCGCCATCGTGAAAGCGGCCGTGGATGTGGCTCATGCCCAGGGCAAGCCGGTCTTTGCTCATCCCCAGAACCGTGCCGGCGTGGACAACGCGCTGGCCGGCGGAGTGGACATCCTGGCGCACACCATTCCAACGGAAGGTCAATATACGCCGGAAGAGTTGGCAAGGATGCAGCAGCAGCACACAGCCCTGATTCCGACACTCACCCTCTGGACCACGGTTCTGCCGGACCCGGTCGCGGCGCACCGATTAGCGCAAGCTGGAGTAGATGAGTTGAGGTCTTACTTCTCTCAGGGCGGGACTATTCTCTTCGGTACTGATGTGGGCTTCATGCCCAAGTCCGACACTACCCAGGAGTTCGAATTGATGGGCCAAGCCATGCCCTGGCCGGATATTCTGGCTTCGCTCACCAGCAATCCGGCGACTTTCTTCAAGGCGACCGACACGGGCCGGATCGAGAAGGGGATGGATGCCGACCTGGTGGTGCTGGATGCCGATCCCTCGAATGACGTGAGAAATTTTGCCAAAGTCGCTTATACGATTCGGGCGGGGAAGATCATTTATGGGAAATAATTCGTGGCGGGCACGGACTTCGGAAAATCCCCACTCAAGCAAAGTACGCTTGAGTGGGCCACCCGCCCCGTCTCTACTCCCGACGCCGAAGGCGGCGCAGGGTTTTGACTCCAACATTGCTGCTCGGGAGCCTACTCAGTGAAGGTCCTTGAACGAAAAGAACAGCACGCAGGTCCCCATCAGAATGAATCCCGCTCCTAGAAGTCGCCCACCCCGCGAAACGCCTTTGAGCTCCTGGACAGTTAAATCACGTGGCTGGCGGTGCGGTACATTGGCCTCAGCAGATCGGGCTATCGCCTGCGGCCTCAGTATCAAATAGACTCCGCAGCCAATAAGAGCAAGCCCCCCTACAGGACCTGTCCAACCGTGCCCTGTGCTTTGCCGAGGCAGACGTGCGGCTTGAACAGCGATTCCCCCAGAATCCCCTAAAAAGCCCATCACCACATGTCCCAGCATCCAGATTCCCAGTAGAGTGGCGAAGAACCCCTCTATTCTTTGCGAGAGAAAACGCCCGGTTTGACCGGAGGGCTTCGGCGTTGACCATTTGTCGGCCCTCATCTGCCACGCCATGAATCGAAATCGTGTTTGTGGTGAAAACATGCTCAGGAGACCCCAGCCCGTGATCGCCAGGCCGCACAAGCAGAACGCGAGGCGCAAAAGTATTGGCATATTGGTCAGAACTAAAAACACCCCGACAAAGAGCCTGAGAGCGACCATCCGGACGGACGGGTGGCCCACCTTTGCGCTTTATGCAAAGGTGGGAAGTAGGAACTCATGCCACTTCGTTTTTGATCTTCAATTTCGCCGATCCCCATTGATTGATTGGCACTGGTCCGACTTCTCCGTAAGCATAACTCCGAAAGCTGCTCCACGCCCACGGTTCAGGTTCGTCCACCAGCCCACGCTTCACCGGGTTGCGATGCATACAGCGCAGCTTCTCGATCCGCTTCCGTTCGCTCCATACGTTGAAATCATAAAATCGGCGTTGCCACACGTGCTCGGTCCCGGCCGTAAACAGCTCGCCTTGGGCCGCCACGCGGCGCTTCCGCATCTGCCGCAGGACGCGGCGCGCGAAGCCCTGCTTCACCGCCTGCATCACCCGTGAAGGATTTCCCTTTGCCGGTTCGCCGATCAGCAGGTGGATATGTTCGGGCATGACGACGTATCCCACTACCACGAAGGCATAGCGCTGGCGCGCTTGCTCTAAGACTCGGAGGAATAGATCGCGCCGCCGGCGACTGTCCAGCCAGCGCTGGCGAGGGTAACAGCTGCAGTTGATAAAGTGCAGATGATCTGCGCCGTAATAGCGTTTCAGGCC
>JBAUUQ010000009.1:0-343898 GCA_049582765.1 Terriglobales bacterium | reverse complement strand
ACTTGCGGGGAAGAGGGAGCTATCCGAGCAAGGCCAAACGCGTAACGCCCATCACGACGTGGTTGGTGAAAAATCCGATAGCACTTTATGGACGTTGGCTGGGGATTTTGAGCGCAAACGCCTGGTTACAGCAGAGTAGGAGAACGCCTGAAGGAACGCGCGCTGCGTTAGGCTGAAGAAACCGACGAGCGCATGCGGCGCAATTGCAGGATCAGTTCCGTGAACAACAACGGAAGAACCCAAGATGCCCAGCCAACTGTCACTGCGCGGTCGCCACCCGGCTGCAGGCGGTCACCTGGATAGTAATCGTTCAGCACACGAAAGGTGACGAATGCGAAGGTGACAACGTAAGCACGGACCATCCACTCTTTGTGAATTTGCACGCGCCCCTTCAAGATCGCGTAAAAAGCCATAGCTGCTGATGTAAACCAAGCCGTGGCCATCCCGAGAAGGGCGAAACCAAAAGCCCAGCCGAATGTGGTTCCTATCGCCATGCGATATGCGCCAACTGAGCCGACGGCCACGCCGCACAGAAACACCCTTCCCATCCACCGATGCAATCTGGCATAGCGTCGTCGAAATCCTGTCCAGAACTGCCATGGGCCAGTAAGCAACGCCACAGTACCCCCTGTGATGTGCATTAGCAGCCACCCACGTAGCGCCCAATGGTTGGGGGCACCATCGTTGTAAGCCGCTTGGTTGTAGTGCAGATACAGAGGGACAACGTAGTTGATAACAAAAACCAGAGCGACGACCAAGATTGCAGCCGAGCCGAAGACTTTAAGTGTGACGTTAGCCGTCCGTTCCTTTCCCGACGTCGTACTCGCGCTGGAAGCCGTCATTACGGATGCTCCGGTTGCACGGAATAATTGCATCCTCGGCTGCACCAAGCAAGAAAAATCGTGGTTGCAAACGGGTGTCGTTGACCGAGTCCGAAAACAGCCTCTGAAGAAGAACTCGCATTTCTGTTCGTCAGTTGGCGAAAAATCGCGATTACACTTACTTAACCCCAGGTCGTAATGTGCCCTACCTCGTCTGTCCGCGCGCAGGGTGCAGGAATTTTCCCGGACTCTGCTAGCCCCCCGAAGGTTGACCTGCGGGGCGGCAAGGCCTAACATAGCGCCGACGGCAGGCCCGCATGGTCGGCGAGACAGTCTCCCACTATCGCATTCTGGGGAAAATCGGCGGCGGAGGGATGGGTGTTGTTTATGAGGCGGAAGATCTGCGCCTGGGCCGTCACGTCGCCATCAAGTTTGTTCCCGATAGCCTGCTGGGAGACCGTAAGTCTATCGACCGGTTCGAGCGCGAGGCCAAGGCGGCGTCGCGTTTAAGCCATCCCAACGTCTGCACCATCCACGAAATCGACGACAACAACGGCCATCCCTTCATTGTTATGGAGAAGCTGGAGGGAGAGAGCCTGAAGCAGCGCATGCACGGCAGCGCGATGGAACTTGAACCCCTGCTAGAGATTGGCATCCAGGTCGGCGAGGCGCTGCAAGCCCTGCATGCCAAAGGAATTATTCATCGCGATATCAAGCCAGCCAATATCTTTATCACCCAAAGCGGGCAGGTGAAGGTGCTGGACTTTGGTCTGGCCAAGTTTTCGCGGGATGCCGTCGCTGCCGCTGAAGAATTGCCTTACGAAGACTCGCTGACTGCGGTGGGAGTGGTTCCCGGCACCGCAGTTTACATGGCTCCGGAGCAGGCGCGGGGTGAAGACCTGGATCCGCGCAGCGACATTTTCTCCTTTGGCGTGGTGCTCTACGAAATGGCCACCGGCAAGAAGCCCTTCCGGGGGACGAATGTAGTGACCACGCTCGATGCCATGTTGCATCAAAAACCGGTGCCGCCGAGCTCTTTGAATCCAGGTCTTCCAGGTGAGCTTGAAGGGGTAATCGGCAAGGCTATGGAGAAGGATCGCGGCAAGCGCTACCAGACCGCGGTCGACATCAAGACTGACCTGCAGCGCTTAAAGAAGGCCACAGATTCGGGACTGATCAAGACGGGTTCGCGAGACACCTCGCTGCGGGTAATCACGAACACGTTCGGGGGCCCAAGCCGGTTGCAAAGGTACCTGTTGCTGGGTATGACAGGTCTACTGGTATCGGTGCTGGCTGCGGTGGGAGCGTGGTGGTTCAAGCATCGCACCGGACAAGGGACCGCAGGCGCACGCGCCATAGCGGTGCTTCCGCTGCAAAATCAGAATGGCGATTTCAGCGTGGATTACTTGCGCTACGCCCTGGCGGATGAGATCTCCAGCGTGCTCACGTATTCGCGCAATCTGGATGTGCGCCCTTCCTCCATGACGCGGAAATACGTCGGCCCCGACCTGGACCCGCAAAAGGTAGGGCGCGAGTTGCACGTGGGGATCGTGGTCTCCGGACATTTCATCAAGCAAGGAGACCATCTGCTGGTCACGCTGGAAGCGGTGGATGTGGGCAGCGAACGGCTGCTGTGGCAAACCAACTTCACAACTTCCTCGGTGGACTCGCTGGCGCTGCAGGACCAGCTTGGTGGGCAACTGCGCCAGGGACTGCTGCCCATGCTGGGCGCGGCCGGCGGGTTCCTTGATACTGGTACGCGACCGAAGGATCCGGAGGCTTACGATCTTTACCTGCATAGCCTCGCCCTGCCTCGCGATCCTGGACCTAATAAGGATGCGATCGCAGTGCTGGAGCAGGTGGTAAGAATGGATCCGAATTATGCCCCCGCGTGGGAGGCGCTGGGCGAGCGCTACTACTATGACGCCACTTTCGCGAACGGCGGCGAGGGTGCGTTCCAGCGCTCGAATGCGGCGGCCGAGCGGGCGGTAAGTCTGGATCCGAATCGTATGACGGCGGCAACCAGGCTGATCACTAACCGGGTGGAGCGGGGAGAGTTGGGCAAGGCCTACGCGCAGGCGACGGACATGGTCAAGCGGCGGCCGGAGATCGGGCAAGCTCACTTTGCCCTGGGTTACGTTCTGCGCTACGCCGGAATGCTGGAGGAAGCGACCCGTGAATGTGACGCGGCCCTGGCACTGGATCGAGACAATTACCTGTTCCGCTCCTGCGCCTGGCCGTTCATGGAGTTGGGGCAGACGAAGCGCGCCATGGATTTTGTGCGGCTGGACGGGGGATCGGAGTGGGCAAACTATGTGATGCCATCGCTTCTGCTTCGCGCGGGCAAAGTGGCAGAGGCGAGGGATGCCTTGAAGCGGATGTCGGCCACGCCTCATTACCATCGTGATCTTTTGCAGGCGTGTCTCGTCGGACCGGCATCGGAACTGGACAGGATCGCGCATGAGGACGAAACCGGTCAGCCGACCGAACCCGACCCGGAGATGTCGTATTATCAGGGAGCGATTCTGGCGTACTGCGGCAAGAAGGAAGCTGCCTTGCACATGCTGCAAAACGCGGTGGAAGCCAACTATTGCGCTTACTCAAACATGCTCTCCGATCCCTTGCTCGCCAAGCTGCGGGGCAGCGCAGAGTTCGACAAAGTGCTTACGGCCGCGCATGAGTGCCAGCAAGGGGTGAGCAATCCCCAGGGACAGTGAGCGCTCCCGTCATCGGCCAAGCCCGGCGCGAGAAACTCTGATGAGCTTCCGGTTGGCGCCGCACGGGCGGAGACGCCCGCACCTACAAAAACTTTGCCTCCCATCCGCGAGAACTGCAATCCTCTAAATATGAGAACCTTCAACCCCGGGAAACGGTGGATTCCTACAGGCGTGTTACTGTGCGGCTTCGCCGGAATATTGATGGTGACGCTTATGTTTTGCGCCGCCGCGCCTACAGAACAGAGCCCCAAGCCAGCCAACACAACCCGGCCGCTACCCCAGGATTCCGGCGTGACCGGCCTCAAGGAGACGCTGCTGGGATTGACCACCACGGCACGCCTGATGCAAACCGTGGCCCATCCGGATGACGAAGACGGAGGCATGCTAACGCTGGAATCGCGGGGCAAGGGTGATGCGGTCCTGCTGCTGACCCTGAATCGGGGCGAAGGTGGACAGAACAAGATCGGCAGCAATCTGTTCGACGTCCTGGGGGTTCTGCGCACGCTGGAACTGACCGCCGCTGACCGGTACTACGGGGTGGAACAGCGATTCACACGAGTGGCCGACTTCGGTTACTCGAAGACTCCCGAAGAAACCTTCCAGAAATGGCAAGGTCACGATGTTGCACTGGGCGACATGGTGCGGGTGATTCGCACCTTCCGGCCGGATGTGCTGGTGGCGCGTTTCAGCGGAACCGACCGCGACGGACACGGTCATCACCAGGCTTCTTCAATTCTGACGCGGGAGGCCTTTCGCGCAGCGGCGGACCCCAACCGGTTTCCGGAGCAGCTCAAAGAAGGGTTGCTGGTTTGGCAAGTCAAGAAGCTCTACATCGGCAACGTCTGCGGGTTCGGAGCCAGGTCTTGTCCGGATGCGGATTGGACAGTGCGGTTGAATACCGGAACCAACAGCCCCCTGTTGGGGATGTCCTATATACAGTTTGCTCTGGAGGGGTTGCGGCACCAACTGTCCCAGGGGGCGGGAGGATGGTCGGTCGAACCGGGCGACCGTTTCACATTTTACAGACTGGTGGATTCGGTGCTGCCGCCGACTACCGATGAAAAGGGACACGAGAAAGATTTCTTTGACGGGATTGATACCAGTCTTGAGGGATTGGCGGCACGACTTGGAGGAGAACAGGCGAAGGCGCGATTCGTAGCCAGCGAGCTTGAGGATATCCAGAACCTGGTGAGGCAGGCGAGCGCGGCTGCGGAACACGATCCGGCGGCAGCGGCGGGACCGCTGCTGGTGGGGCTAGAGAAGGTGAAGGGGCTGATTGCAGAGATTCGATCGTCTGCGCTCCCGGCGGCAGCGAAGGAGGATTTGCTGGTTGGTCTCGATAGCAAGCGGGAGCAGTTTGAGCAGGCTGCCGCGCTGGCGGCTGGAGCGGAACTGCATGTCAGCGCCGATATCGCAGTGAGCGCGAATGCGGATGACGCATTCATGGCGGTTCCGGGCCAGAGTTTCGAGGTGACGGCTCGGTTTGGCAGTGAGCTGAAGACGCAGTTGAAGAAAATCGAGTTGGATCTCCCACGGGGATGGACGTATCGGGAAGTACAGAGCGGGGAAAGCATAGGTCCTTCGACTCCGCATGTGGATTCGCAAGCGAATCCACATGCTGCGCTCAGGATGACAAAGGAGGAGGCGCTCGGGATGACAAGCGAGGGGGCGCTCGGGACGACGTCGGATAATGGGCGCCCGATGACAAGGGATGTTGTGTCCCAGACGATTTCTTTTCTGGTTACGGTGCCGCAGGATGCGGAGTATACGCGGCCGTACTGGCACCGCGACGATCCGGAGAGAGACGCGCTTAATACTATCGATGATGCGCGGTATGTGACCCTGCCTTTTCCGCCGCCTCCGGTGCGCGCCCACGCGGTCTACAGTCTGAATGGAAATCAGGGCGTGGCGCGGGCGGTGGTCACAGAGAAGTACAAGGATCCGGCCGCGGGAGAGTTGGAACGGGCGGTCGCAGTGGCGCCAGCATTCTCAGTGATGCTGGAGCCGGGGCAACTGGTAATTCCGGCCGTGGGGGATTCCGTCTGCAAGGTGAAGGTTGCCGTAGCCAGCAATCTGCCGGGCGAAGTGAAGGGCACGCTACATCTGGAAGCGCCGTCAGGGTGGCGTGTGGAACCGGCAAGCCTGCCGATCGAGTTCACCCAGCGGCGTCAACAGAAAGAAGCGGAATTCAGTGTGTTTCATGACGGCATGAAAGAAGGAAAGACCGAGATTCGCGCCTTGTTCGAGTCGAAGGGGCGGAAGTACAGCGAAGGCTACAGCGTGGTGACTCGCGATGATCTCAATACGTTCTACTACTATCAACCCGCAGTGCAGCACGTAAGCATTGTCGATGTGAAGGTGCCGAAGGATCTGAAGGTCGGCTACATCATGGGCGCTGGCGATGATATTCCAACCGTACTGCAGCAGATCGGGATGGATGTCACGCTGGTGCCGGCGGAGAAGCTGGCCAGCGAGAATTTAAAGCAATACGGAACCATCGTTCTGGGAATCCGCGCTAACGATACGCAGAAAGAAGTCGCGGAGAATCACGGGAAGCTGCTGGACTACGTTTCCTCGGGTGGGACGCTGATTGTGCAATACAACACCGGAGTATCTGATTTCAACAGTGATGGACTGACCCCGTATCCCGCGGAGCTGAGCCGGGCCCGGGTTTCGGTGGAAGAGGCGGCGGTCGAAATTCTGGCGCCGCAGAACAGCGTGTTTCAGTATCCCAATAAAATTACGGCACGCGACTTCGATGGGTGGGTGCAGGAACGCGGTCTTTATTTCATGGACAAGTGGGATGAGCATTTCCAGCCTCTGCTGGAGTCTCACGATCCGGGGGAAGCCGAACAAAAAGGCGGGCTGTTGCGAGCGCAATTCGGCAAGGGAACGTACATCTACACCGGATACGCGTTCTTCCGGCAGTTGCCGGCGGGAGTGCCGGGAGCGGTTCGGCTGTATGTAAATCTGCTGAGCGCGAAGGGCAGCGGGTAGTTAGGGTGGTCATCCTGCGCGCAGCGAAGGATGACAATCTGGAAGTGGCCTGAGTGATCAGCAGCTAGCAGCTTAGGGGCCAGAGGCTGCGGCGGCATCTCGGCTGGAAATGCAATCCTCTGCACAATCCGACGCGGCTGCTTCTCCGCTGATTCGCGGGGTGGGACTGGGGAGCGCAACCGCGCTCAACATGATCGACATGATCGGGGTGGGTCCGTTCATTACCCTGCCTTTGATCGTGGGTGCGATGGGCGGGCCGCAAGCCATGCTGGGCTGGATCCTGGGCGCGGTGTTCGCGATGTGTGATGGGCTGGTGTGGGCGGAACTAGGCGCGGCGATGCCGCACTCTGGCGGATCGTATGGTTATCTGCGCGAGATTTACGGTTCGAAGCGCTGGGGGCGGCTGATTTCCTTCTTGTTTATCTGGCAGCTTTCGTTTAGTGCACCACTGTCGATCGCGTCGGGGGCGATTGGCCTGGCGGGATACGCATCGTATTTCTGGCCGGAGCTGGAGAAACAGCAGTTGGCCCGGAGTTGGAGTTTGTCGGTGCCGGTGGTCGGGCATCTGCAAGGTACGTGGCTGGTCTCCAGTGGAACTTTGGTTGCCATTGCCATGGTCGCGCTGGCTACGCTGCTGCTGTATCGCAAGATCACCAGCATCGGATGGATTTCGAAAATGCTGCTGGTGGGCGTGATGGTGACCATGGGGTGGATCATCGTTGCGGGGCTCACCCATTTCGACGCTTCGCAGGCTTTCAGTTTTCCGGCGGGCGCTTTTACGCTGTCGCGCAATTTTTTTCTCGGGCTGGGTTCGGCCATGCTGATCGCTACCTACGATTATTGGGGATATTACAATGTTGCATTCCTGGGCGATGAGATCAAGAACCCGGGAAAGACCATCCCGCGGGCCATCCTGCTATCCATTCTTTTTGTGGGCTGTCTATACGTCGTGATGAACATCAGCATTCTGGGCGTGGTCCCGTGGCGGGAGATCGAGCTCAGCCGGGGGAACAGCGGATTGTACGTGGTGTCGATCTTCATGCGCCGGGTGTACGGAAACTGGGCGGCGAACGCGGCGACCGTGCTGGTGATGTGGACGGCCTTCGCGTCGGTTTTCTCGCTGATGCTGGGATACTCACGGGTGCCGTACGCGGCGGCGCTCGACGGGAATTATTTCCGCGCGTTTGCGCGGGTTCATCCGGAGGGACGGTTCCCGCATGTTTCTTTGCTGGCGCTGGCGGTGGTGGCGGCGTTGTTCTGCTTCTTCTCTTTGGCGGACGTGATCGCGGCGCTGGTGGTGATTCGCATCACGCTGCAATTTCTGGTGCAGGCGGTAGGGCTGATCGTTTTGCGAATCCGGCGGCCGGATTTGCCGCGCCCATTTCGCATGTGGCTGTATCCGGTTCCGGCACTGCTGGCGTCGGGGGGATTTGTGTTCATCCTGATTTCGCGCACGCATTCGTTGACGCAGATCCGGTACGCGCTGGTGATTCTGATTAGCGGGGTGGCAATTTATCTGGGGCGATCGTGGAGAAATCGGGAGTGGCCGTTCGGAGTTGGCGGCGGAGCGAGAGGCGTCTGAGTTTATGGCGAATATGGTGAACACGGCGGTCAGGGCTAACGTGCCGGAGCAGCAGGACGGCTCGGCGTGGGCTCCGCTGGGTGAACCGCTGTTCCGTTCGCTGTGGGTGGCGGCGGTCATTTCTTATACCGGGACGTGGATGCAGAACGTCGGTGCGGGATGGCTGATGACGCAGCTAACCACTTCGCCGCTGATGGTGAGTCTGGTGCAAGCGGCGTCCACGGTGCCGGTGTTCTTAGTGATTCTTCCGGCAGGGGCGCTGGCTGACATGGTGGACCGGCGGCGTTTTCTGCTGATTACGCAGGGCTGGATGGTGGTCGCCGCGGGCGCGCTCGGAGTGATGAGCCTGTTCGGCCGGGTGACGCCGTGGAATCTCCTGCTGCTCACATTTTTGCTGGGACTGGGCGCGGTGATGAATGATCCGGCGTGGCAGGCGATTACGCCGGAGATCGTCTCGCCGCGCCGGCATGCTTCGGCGGTGGCGTTGAACTCGGTGGGATTCAATGTGGCGCGCGCGGTGGGACCGGCGCTGGGCGGCTTAGTAATTGCGCTGGCCGGGTCGAGCGTGGCCTTTCTGCTGAATGCGGCTTCGTTTTTTGGCGTGATCTTCTTTTTGTACCGCTGGAAGCGGCCTCATTTGGAAGGCATGGAGACGGGTCGCGTTTGGGACGCGATTGTTACCGGGGTACGTTTCGTGCGGGCGACTCCGGTGGTGCGATGCGTGCTGATCCGAACGGCGGCTTTCAGCCTGGGAGCAAGCTCGCTGCTGGCGCTGTTGCCGCTGGTGGCACGTCCGCACGGAGCGACTGGGTACGGCTTGCTGCTGGGCTCGTTTGGACTGGGAGCGTTGGCGGGTGCGGCGGTGCTGCCGCGAATGCGTAGCCGGCTTTCGGTCGATGGAGTGGTTGCGTTCGCGATCGTGGTGTTTGCGGTGATGACGCTGGCGGCAGGGCAAGTGCAGAATTTTGGCTGGCTGGCCCTGGTCTTGTTTGCCAGCGGGACGGCGTGGATCGGAATACTGGCATGCTTGAACGTGGCGGCGCAAACGATGTCACCGTCGTTCTTGCGGGCGCGCGCGTTGTCTATCTATCTGCTGGTGCTGCAGGGAGGCATGGCGGTGGGCAGCGCGTTCTGGGGAGTGGTGGCCAGCCGGGTCGGAGTTCCGGCGGCGTTGTTGTGGTCAGCGGTAGCGCTGGCGGCGGGATTGGTGGCGGTTAGAAAATACCGCCTGACCGCGCAGGAGTTGGAAATGGCGCCGGTGGTGGTAAGGGATTAGAACTCAGGTTTCGCAAGGGCACCGTCACAGGCACATTGGCGCGGGGTCGCGCCTTACCCGAGTCGGCGTGAGAACCTCGGGCCGTCTTTCCGGGGCTTGGTGGTGCTTCCATCTCTCCCAGCGCTGAAGCACTGGGCTAAGACCGCAATGTTCCTGCGGGGCTGGTTCTCGCGCAGGCTCCATCCTTGCTTGCTGGTTCCGCACGGGCGGGGACGCCCGCGCCTACATTGCTTAGTTTTCCTCTGGTGGCGAGGTGCGGAGAAGGGTTAGCGCGGTCAGATCGTTGTGAGTGGGAGGTGTCCCCATGAAATGTTCCGCGGCGTGGAGAATGGTAAGGCACAAGTCCCGAGCGGTGCGTGCCGAGGCGAGTTGAAGGCTGCTCCTGGCGTTGTCCAGACCGAATTCCTCACCATCGCACTCGGCTTCGACAATTCCACGGGAAACGAGCAGAAGAGCAGCACCCGGCACCAGACCACAGGTAGAGGCGCTGCGCGTGGCATGAGAAAAGAGGCCGAGCGGTAGGCCAGTTGCCTCCAATGATGTGATTCCCGAGGAATCGCGAAGCAGGGCGGGAGTGTGTCCCGCGTTGGTGTAGCAGACGGTGCCCATATCCTCGTTGTAGCAGCCGATAAATGCCGGACAGCTGCGAACGCCGGCGAGTTGGAGGATAGTGCGGTTGATCTGGTGGCCGAGTTCGATCATGGCTTGCGAACCGTTGAAGTCTTCCCCGGCAAAAAGTACCGGGGCAAATGTGCGGAAGGTGTTCTGAGCCGCGCGGAGGATTTCGCGGGTACCTTCGCGACGGCCGGCAATGTCGAACAGGCCGAACAGCACGCGCGACGGGCCCACGCGCAAGAACTCGTAGAAGTCACCAGCCACGCGCTGGCCATGGTAGACAGCGGCGATCTCCGCTTGCCGTAGTGCGGGTACGTCGGAATGAAGCGGATCAACGGGCTGCGGCGATGCGTGAGGGTGCTTGAAGAAAGAGCGCACCCGGTTGACAGCAGGCGAGGTTAGAACGCGGATCATTGTGGTTTTATCCGTCAGAATCGTGCACCCCCCGGAGAGATGAGGGGGTGCCCCAGACAATCTAATCGGCAATTCGGGCGATGCAGCATAGCGGTTAGGCGTTGGAACGGGGTTACTAAGGGGGCTTCGGTGGTTGGGAAAAACTCTTGGGGCAGTGAAATTTTGAAAGGGCAGCGCTTCCAGCCATGCCGTAAGTTCTTTAGATGATCATGACGGTGCGGCTGAAGCCGCGCCCCTTCAAGGCTGTTGGAATTGGACGAGGCGAGCTGGGAAGGGAAAAAGAAAAGGCCGTGACTTTGGTTATGCTCTAGCCGCCAGCTCCTGCGAGGGAGTCAACAGCGTGGAGTCATGCACCATCACGGCCTTCGATGTAATCACCGCTTTCGCAGTTCTGACCCCGGCTACACCTCGCAGCGCAGCTGGTTTTTTCGGGTCAGGTCGCCCACCGGGTTACCCCGGCCAGCGGACTACTCAGCTTACTTCGGACTGGTTAAATTGTTATTTGAACCAACCCTTTCAGCCGTCGACGGGCGCAAAGTTAAATGGTTCAGCAGGAAATGTCAACGCCGCATTTCGGTGCAGTGCGAAAATCTGATTGTGAATTCTGTGGATAACAACTGGCATGCTGGGAATCGATTACAGTGGTCAGGATCGTAATCTAAGGCTTTTCCACAGTTTCTTGCACAGGGCGAGGGCACAACGAAAATTCACAGGAGAATCATCTTAGGGTCTTGACGTGGCGACGCCGGTAAAGCATCTTGAGTGAAAGGCTTTGATGTTAGCACTTGTGGCGTATGTCGACGGTGGGTCTCTGGGCAATCCCGGACCGTCTGGTATTGGGGTGGTGATGGATGGGGTGCGCGGGGGAAAGCTCGAAATCGCCAAGTGGATTGGATGGCAGGACAACAACGTCGCCGAATACCTCGCCTTGATGGAAGCCCTGCAATGCGCCTTGGGCTTAAAGGCACGGGCGCTGCACGTGTATTCCGATTCTGAAGTGGTGGTGAAGCAGATGACGGGGGTTTACGCCTGCCGTAGCCCGCGTTTGTACACTCTGAATTGGACCTGCCGCAAGCTGGCTCAGTCGCTGACGTTTTCCATCTCCCACGTCAGCCGCGAAGACAACGCCGAGGCCAATCGTCTGGCGAATTCGGCGGCCCGCAAGAAAGGGAATGCCTAGATCCTTGGCTTCACTCCGGATCATATTTCAGGATTAGTGCGCGCCCGCTCTTTCTGCTCCCAGGCCGGTATTGGACCGTACCAGCAGCTCGTTGAACTTGTCCTGGGATGAGGGTTCGTGGCTGAGCATGGTTCCGAGAAACGCTCCCATGAATCCCAAGGGGATGCTCAGGATTCCGGGGTTCTCCAGGGGGAACCAGGCTTTGGCCTGGATCAGGTGGCGAGCTGCGCCGGTGACGCCGGGAGGATCGACGGCCATCAGGCTGGGACTCACCAGGATCAAGCCGATTGAGGCGAGCAGACCAACGGCCAATCCCGCCACCGCGCCTGCAGTGTTGAATCGCCTCCAGAATATCGATAGCACGATCACCGGAAGATTGGCCGAGGCGGCCACGGCGAAGGCCAGAGCGACCAGGAAGGCAACATTCGCGGTTGGACCCAGGAGGATGGCGATGGTGATGGCCACCGCGCCCACGACAAAGGCGGAGATGCGTGCCACCAGCACTTCCTCTCCGGGTTTTCGTTCGACTCCTTTGTGAATGACGTTGGTCCAGAAGTCATGGGCGAAGGAGGTGGATGCGCTGATGGTGAGACCGGCGACGACGGCCAGGATAGTGGCGAACGCAATGGCGGAAATGAAGGCGAAGAAAATATCTCCGGCCAGGCTTTGCGCCAGCAGCGGGGCGCTCATGTTGGTGCCGCCGTGGGTCGAGATGAAGTCACGGCCAACGATGGTGGCGGCGCCGAATCCGAGGAACGTGGTCATGATATAGAAGCTGCCGATGAGCACCATGGCCCACACCACGCTGTGACGGGCGGTCCTGGCGTCGGGAACAGTGTAAAAGCGCACCAGGATGTGAGGCAGGCCGGCGGTACCGAAAATCAGCGCGAGGCCGAGGGAGATGAGATCAAGGGCTCCGTAGGGCGGCTTGAAGCGCAGGCCGGGCTGCAGAAAATCTTTGACGACCACCTGACCTTTGTCGTGATAAGTCACGTGGGCAATGGCATTGAAGAAGGCGCCAAAGCTGAAGTGGAAGTGAGCCAGGACCAGGATGCTCAGCAAGATGGTTCCGGCCATCAGCAGAACGGCTTTGATGATCTGCACCCAGGTAGTGGCCAGCATGCCGCCGAAGACCACGTAGACGATCATCAGAACTCCGACGCCGATTACGGCGCTACGAAAACTGATTCCGGAATCCTTGAGCAACAGCGCCACCAGGGCGCCCGCGCCTACCATCTGGGCGATCATGTAAAAGGTGCTTACCGTGAGGGTGCTGAGTGAAGCCATGGCGCGCACCGGTCTCGGTTTCAGGCGGTAGGCAAGCACGTCGGCCATGGTGTACTTACCGGCGTTGCGCAGAGGTTCCGCGATGACCAGCAGGACGGTGAGATAGGCGACCAGCCAGCCTACCGAAAACATGAAGCCGTCGTAGCCCTGAAAGGCGATGATGCCGGCGATTCCGAGAAACGAGGCGGCACTCATATAGTCGCCGGCGACGGCGATGCCGTTCTGCCAGCCGGTCACCTGCCGGTTGGCGGCAAAGTAGGCGCTGGCTCCAGCTGAACGCTGGGAAGCCCAGTAGGTGATGCCCAGGGTGATGCCGATGAAGACCAGAAACATGAGCAAGGAAACGGACATGGTTACCGGTCTCCTTTGGAATTTTCAGCTTTGTCGAGGATGTCTTTCGCCAGGCGGTCGAAGTTGTTGGCCGCTTTGACGTACAGGCCGGCGATGATCCAGGCGACAAAGAATTGCGAGAGGGCAAACAGGTAGGCAAGATTCAGTTCGCCCCACACTTTGATCGACATGAACTGCGGCGCGTATCCGACCAGGACGGGAAGCGCGAAGTAATACAGCAGGAAGAACAGGAAGGCAGGAACGATAAAGATTCTCTTGGTCGCCATCAGATCTTTGAATGCCCGGCTGGCGGCAATCTCATCCCACCCGGATTGGGTGTTTTCGTAACGCTTGGGCGGCGTAGCCATAGACTCCCCCTTTCCTAGCGAATAACTATGTTCCCGCGACGCGGGCGTGCCTGGGCCGGGGCACAATCGTGCCCGGCCATTTTCCGGAAAGGGGGCTCCAGCTAGCTTTCCGGTTGGCAGGATGATACTCGAGTTTGAGTGGGGACGCACGTAAACCGTGTTATGGGTCAAGCTCCAAGATCGATCCACCACAAAGGACACGAAGGTAAACAAAGGCAATCCTTTGGGCGCTCTTCAACCCGGGGGACGGCGACTGCCCAGATGATCTACGCTATCCAATCGGAGTGTTTTCCAGTCCATCCCACAGCAGTTGCGGGAAATCGAGGTTGCCATGTTCAAACGCCGGGCTTCGCTATGTGTCTGTTTGCTGTTGATCAGTCTTGGTCCAGTGCTCGCCATTTCTGCGGCGCCGTCGCCGCAAGTGGAGAACCGAAAGACGAGCAAGCCCTATACCGGCGACTTGTCTGTGTTCGATTCGCCGGGAAGAGACGAGCGGCTGCAGGTTAACCGGGTGATGGATGTCCTCGGAGTTGGTCCCGGCAAACACGTGGCGGACATCGGAGCGGGATCGGGATGGTTCACGGTTCGGGCGGCCAAGCGGGTGGGAGACACCGGGATCGTGTATGCGGTGGATATTAATCCTGAAGCGATTCGCTACATCGCGGACCGGACGCAGAAGGAGAATCTGCACAACGTGACCACGATCCTGAGTCATAGCGACGATGCGTTGTTGCCGGCGAACTCCGTGGATGTAGTACTGCTGCTGAAGACGTATCACGAGGTGGCAAAGCCGGAGACTTTAATGCGGAACTTGCGGGCTGCGCTGCGGCCGGAGGCGAAAGTCGGGATCATCGACCGCAATGGCAACGGCGAGGATCACGGGGTGGCTCGCGATGTGGTGGTGCGGGAGGCCTTGGCGTCAGGCTACGAACTCACGGCGCAGTATGACTTCGTCAAGGGAGACAATATGGATTACTTCCTGGTATTTGCGGTCAAGCCGTAACGCTTTTCGACGGCGCCCTTGGATCGGTGAGAGTCTGGTTACTATTTGTCCACCTCGCCGCCGAATGGCTTTCCTAGCTGCAACTTCCTGGCGGATGGCGCATCCATTAGAGTGCCGATGCCCAACAGCAAACGATTTAGAAGCGCGCTTCTGCTAGCGCTAGTGGTGGGAGTGGGGGTCTTTGCCTGGACCGGCCCGCTGGCGAGCACGGCCAACTCCATGAATCCTGTTCCGGTGCTAGTGGAACTGTATACGTCTGAAGGGTGCTCCAGTTGTCCGCCCGCCGATGCCTTTCTTCAGAAGCTGGACCAGCAGCCGGTGGCGGGGGCGGAGATGATCGTGCTGAGCGAGCATGTCGACTACTGGAACCACATCGGGTGGAAAGACCCTTTTTCTTCCAGCTTCTACAGCGACCGGCAAAACGCCTATGGAAAACGGTTCGGCCTGGGCAGTGTTTACACCCCACAAATGGTGGTGGATGGGACAGAAGAATTTGTGGGCAGTGACCGGTCGGCCGCCGGAAATGCTTTTGCCAAGGCGGTGGGCGCGCAGAAGATCGCGGTCCACTTGTCGGCGATCTCCGTTGAGTCCGCAAACACCTTGCGGGCGCACCTGGAAACGGAGCCGTTGCCCTCACCGCGGGGCAAGTCCGATGCCGATGTCTTTGTGGTGGTGGCTTTGAATCATGCCGAATCCAGGGTTGCCCGCGGGGAGAACGAGGGACGGACGTTGATGCACGCGGCCGTTGCCGAGAGCATGACGCAGGTCGGAGTGCTGCGACCGGGGCAGGGCTTCAGCCAGGATGTCGAGTTGAAGTTGAATCCGGGCTCGAATCCGGCGAACTTGAGGCTGGTAGCCTTTGTTCAGGAATCCCATCAGGGGCGGGTTTTGGGAGCGACTGCGCAGCCGGTTAAGTAGGTGTGGAGCGGACACTGTTGTCTGCTGCCTGTGATTGGAAGGTGTTTCTAATCTTCTCGCCTTCGACAACCGGGGAGAGTCTTGGCAACCGGGAGAACTTCAAGAGCAGCGGACAAGAGTGTCCGCTCTACACTGATGATGGCCCATGGGCCTACACGGAAGTAACCTACCCAAAGTTGGCCGAGCGGTCCATGATGATTTTTCCGGTGATCCAGCCCGGAAAACAGGACATGCCGCAGAAGTTATTGGACGTTCTCATGCTCGGTCGTTGCTCCCACGAATTCTCCTGGCCCCGGCGCACGGCCAATGGCGACTTCTATCAGGTCTGCCTGCTGTGTGCCGCGGAATACAAGTATGACTGGAAAACGATGCGCCGGACGGAGCGCGTCGATCACGTCGCGCCGCAAAGCACGGAGACCGTAAGCGCGCGGCGAAGCCGCAGCCACAGCCGGAAACCCACCTGGGTGCCGCGGGCCCGCCGTCTTAGACTGGATATGCCGGTGCGCTACCGGGTAAAGAATCTGGGAACCTGGTATGAGGGTGTGCTGGAAAATCTGAGCCAGTCTGGCGTGCTTTTTAACGGACCACAACGCTTTCCCGACAATACCTTAGTGGAGATGGTCTTCGAGATGCCGGAAGAGATCTCGGGACAGAAGAACAGCACTGTTCTGTGCCAGGGCCGTATCATTCGGACCAAGGAACAGGTAAAAGGTTCGGCAGCGAACGCCGGCGATGAGAGCCTGGCAGCCAGCATTCTGGACTACAAATTCCTGCATCAGAGTTGATGCCCGGGTCTGAGATAAGTTGTTTGTTGATCCCACCTTGCAGTTCCACCGAACAACAATACCCGGTGCACAATTTTGTCTCGAAATCGGACCAAGCCTGCATCTAAACTGAGTAGAACCGAACCACAAAACCAGGAGTGAGAGTTATGAAGGCGAGAGGCTCCCTGTACCTTAGCGCAATTCTGTTTCTGACTTTTTTCGCGGCCGTGGGCTGTTCCAGGCCTCCGAACGACGCACAGATGGCGAGCGACATCCAGGCCAAGATCAATGCGGATTCGGGCCTGCAGGGCAAACAGCTTGGAGTGCAAGCGGCGAGCGGGACGGTGACGCTTTCGGGCACTGTGGATAATGAGGCCCAGCGCGAAGCGGCAGCACGTTACGCCTCCTCTGAAGCGGGGGTTAAGCAGGTAGTGAACAATCTGATGGTGGGCCCGGCTGCGGCGCAGACCGCCGAAGCAACTCCACCTCCGCCCCCCAGAAAGAAGCGTCGCGAACCGCGCAAGCCGAAAGAGAATGCGGATTCGTCCAGTATGGACAATCCCACCCAGATGGCGAATCAGACACCGCCCCCGGCGCCAGCTCCGCCGCCCCCGATCATCTTGACGCCGGCGCCGGCAGCGACGACCGAGGCGCCCCCGCCTCCGCCGCCACCGCAGAAAGTCACCATTCCGTCCGGCACGGCGCTCACAATTCGATTGGTGGATGCGATCGACAGCGAGAAAAATCAGGTGGGTGATACATTCCACGCCACCCTAAACGGCCCCCTTACGATCAATGGAGACGTAGTAGTTCCCCAGGGCAGTGACGTGCAGGGGCACCTGGCCAACGTGAAGAGTGCGGGAAAGTTCGCCGGCCAGTCGGTCGTAGTGTTGCAGCTCGACAGCATTACCTCGGGAGGCAATACCTATAACATTCAGACCGACCAATACACGAAACAAGGAAGTTCGCGGGGCAAGAACACGGCCGAAAAAGTGGGCGCCGGCGCGGGCATCGGCGCCATTATTGGGGCGATTGCCGGTGGTGGAAAAGGAGCCGCGATCGGAGCGGCAGCCGGCGGCGGCCTCGGCGGCGGCGTGCAAGCGGCGACCAAAGGACAGCAGATCAAATTGCCCTCCGAGACCGTGCTGAACTTCACTTTGCAGGCGCCGGTCACGGTAGTGGCGAGTGCGAAACGGCAGAGGCTTGCCGGGCAATAGAGCCTTGCGGGCCTGGGCGATTCTGAGTCGTTCGTTGTCATTTGGCGGTTGGTAGTTCTCAGTTTAAGAGCTGCTGGGCGGTGTTCCTTCGGGACACCGCCTTTAGTACCCTCCGTTCCACCTCGGATACCACCGTATAATCGAGGCAAAATCGATACAAGGCATAAGGATAAAGTGGATTTTGGGGTCGTATTGCCGTTATTCGCACTCGGGCTGGCATTCGGCAGCTTTTTGAATGTGTGTATCTACCGATTGCCCAAGGGTTTGTCGGTGATTCATCCCGGCTCCGCCTGTCCCCGTTGCGAACAACCGATTGCCTTCTACGACAATGTGCCCATTTTGAGCTGGCTGGTTTTGCGAGGCCGCTGCCGTCGTTGCCAGACCCCAATTTCGCCGCGTTACCTGGCGGTTGAACTGTTGACCGGGGTTCTGTTTCTGGCGTGTTACGCGCACTTTGGATTCACCCTGGCCACGGTGAAGTACTGCGTGTTCGGGTTTCTGCTTCTCGGATTGATGTTTACCGATGCCGAGACCCAGCTTCTGCCCGACAAGCTGACTCTGCCCGGGTTGGCTTTGGGGTTGCTGTTCAGCCTGGTGATTCCGGTGAACGATCTGGTTTCGGAGATCCTGCCTGGCCTGGTGGTTCTGCCGGTTTCGAGTACGGCGGGGCGCTTGCTCTCGCTGCTGGATGCAATCGCGGGAGCGGCTGTCGGGGCGTCGTTTCTGTATGGAGTGGGCGCGATTTATCTGCGGGCCCGCGGCCATGAAGGAATGGGTTTCGGGGACGTCAAGCTGATGGCGATGGTAGGCGCATTTATGGGCACCCGGTTGACCATTTTTACGATTTTTGCGGCTTCGATCGCCGGTTCGTTGTTCGGCTTGTGGACGTTGTGCGCGGTGTGGAGCAAGCGCACCCGACGGCGCATGCTTCGCTTGCACGAGCCGGCAGCTCAGGCGCGGCGGCGGGCGTGGGGATCAGCGACGATCGCTTTGCAGCGGTTTCCCCTGCCGTTCGGCGTCTTTCTAAGCGGCATGGCGATGGTCGCACTCTTTTTCGGCAACCACCTTTTGCGTTGGTACTGGAGGTGGCTATGAAACCGTTCAGTGATCCGCTTACGCGGCACCCGGCATGGGCAGTCTCTTCGCGTGCTCTCGGCCGGCAAGGCGAGATTTCTCTGTGGTGCGGCGACCAGCGCCGCTGAAGCTTAATTGAATGATGGCCGATTCCTCCAGGAATGGGAACTGGCCATGGAAAATGGAGCAACTATGAAGCGCATCATCAAGGTTTGGCTGGCAACAGGCATTCTGGCAGGCGTAATGGTTCCGGTTTCGAGCGCCCAGATTTCGGGCGGGCAGGATGCCAATGCTCTGACGTCGAACCCGCAAGAGCCATCGCTGGGCACATATGCCCGGGCTGCGCGGAAAGACAAGAAGCAGGAGGCGGCCAAGCGATTCGACAATGACAACCTGCCGCGCACGGACAAACTGAGCGTGGTTGGGAGCGAGTCTCAGGTAGCGGATTCGCCGGCCAGCCCTGACGCCACGCAACCGCGGGCGGATGCAGGCGGCGCGGCGGAGACACCGAAGATGACACCCGGGATGTCGGAGGAGGGACGCCAGAAGGTTATCGACCAATGGCAACAAAAACTCTCCGATCAGCATGCACAGATTGATGCGCTCTCCCGTGACCTGGAGCTGAACCAGCGCGAATATCGTGTGCATGCCGCCGAGTACTACGATGGCGATCGCATGCGCAACCAGGCGACGTGGGGCAAGGACGACGCCGAATACAAGCAAAAGATCGCCGACGAGCAGAAGGCGATCGAAGAGGCCAAACAGAAATTCGGCGATCTGGAAGAGGAGGCCCGGCACTCCGGAGTGCCGTCTTCCGTGAGCGAGGCGGTCGAACAGCAGCCGGAGACCGCGCCTCAGCAGCCGGAGAATAGGCAACAGCAATCTGAGACCTCAACCCAGCAAGGGGAGACCTCGCCTGAGCAACAACCCTAGCGTCGCCCCATCAATGGCCGCCCTCGGGATGGCGCGTGGGTTCTTCCGCGCTCATCTCGCGCTGAAGGAAGCCAGTGCGTCCCGCAATTTCTGCAGCAGGAATCCGTACGAATCCTCCAGGTGTATCTAGTAGAATGATCGCCGACAACCAGGCTCGCAAAATATCAGGCTTGTAGGGAAGGTGCTATGAAGAAGCTGCTCATGGCGGTGCTGGCACTGCTGTTGATGGCAGGTTGTTCGTCGGAGCCGGCCAAACCGGCACAAGAGGAAAAGCCACAGCCGAAACCCACAGAATTTGAGACGGGCCGCGTCGCCTTCCAGAAAACCTACATCGCAGCGCGAGGATGGGCTCGCGATGCCCAGCCCTTCCGTCTGGAGTCGCAGGTTACGGCCGACTCCAAGGGCAAGGACGGGAAGGCGGATGTATGGCGAGCGTCGTTCGCCTCGCCCACGCAGCGCAGTGTGAAGCCTTATGTGTGGTCGGGCACCGACGCAGCCGATGCTCCCGCGCGCGGAATTTCTCCCGGCATCGAGGACACCTACGTTCCGACGAATGCGTCTACCCAGATCTTCGATATCGGCTTCCTTAAGGTAGATTCGGATCAGGCTCTGGAAACCGCGCAGAAACACGGCGGCGAGAAGATTCTGGAGAAGGAGCCCGACACGCCGATTTTCTACCTGCTGGATTGGAACCACGCGACAAATCAGCTGGTCTGGCATGTGATTTATGGAAACAGCCGTGACGAGGCAAAGTTGCGAATCGCGGTGAACGCCAGCACCGGAGATTTTCTGCGGGTCGAGAAGTAAACAGTTTAGGACTCCGGCCCTGGATTACCCCCGAGTAAGCAGTTCCCTGCCTGGATTAGGAGGAGCTCAAAATGGCGAAAGCGGTTGGGGCGATCGACCGTTCGATCTACAGCGTGCACCCCGGGGTAGCAATGGTGCAGAAATGGGTGGCGGAATTGAAAGAGAAGACCGGGCGGCCGCTCGAAGAGTGGATTGCGCTGGCGAAAAAAGAAGGGCCGAAGCACGAAAAGGCGAGGCGGGAGTGGTTGAAGACCAAGCACAAGCTGGGCAGCAACAGTGCATGGTGGATTGCCGAGCGGGTGGAAGGCAAAGGTGGCGAAGACAGCGATCCCGAGGCCTATCTCGAGGCCGCGGTGCAATATGTGGAAGAGCAGTATTCGGACAGGAAATCAGGACTGTGGCCTATTTATAACGAGCTTCTTAAGCTGGGTAAGTCGATGGGTGACGACGTGCAGGCATGTCCCTGCAAGACCATTGTGCCACTTTACCGCAACCATGTTTTTGCCCAGATCAAGCCCACAACCAATACGCGCATCGACCTGGGATTTGCGCTGGCGAAGTACAAGGGCAGACTTCCCAAGCGGTTGATCGACACAGGAGGGCTGGCGAAGAAGGATCGGATTACGCACCGTATCGAACTGAAAGCTGTATCAGAAATTGATGACGATGTGAAGGAGTGGCTCCGAATAGCTTACAAACTGGATGCGTGAGTTGAAAGATGCGGCCGTTTTTGGGGCGCCAACACGTCCCACATCTGAAGCCGAGCGCGGCACTCCTGGTCCTCATGTTGGCTTCCGGGATGAGAGTCGGCCGATCGGCGAAGTCCTCCGGTATGCAGTCGCCTTCCTCCCCCGCTGAGGTTCCAACCTATGGCCAATCATCGTCAGCGATACCGGCAAGGCCTATCGGCAGCTGCATCTTAAATAAAATGGAGCATGGGTCACTAGTTCAGGGATACCAGAAGATGATGGAGCGAGAGGACAAGGCTGTTTCTTCTGGCGTGAAGGCGAATCACAGGATACGGCTGGGATCACTCCCAATCCGCGTATGTGATTCGGATGGGCAGGTTGTCGAGTTTGAGTGGTAGTAGCTGGAGAAAGCGATGAATAGCGGTATTCTTCGAACTGTGTCGACAGAGGGCGGAGAGTTTTCATGACGCAGGAAGAGATCCGATTATCAGAATCGGGTGTTCGCAGGAAGCACTGGAAGCGCTGGGGGCCCTATCTCAGCGAACGCGCCTGGGGCACGGTGCGAGAAGATTACAGCCCCTACGGAACCGCCTGGGAATACCTGCCGCACGACCACGCCCGGTCACGCGCGTATCGCTGGAACGAAGATGGCCTGGCGGGGATCAGCGACCGGCGTCAGATGATCTGCTTTGCTGTGGCTCTGTGGAACGAGCGCGACCCCATTCTGAAAGAACGACTTTTCGGACTGACCGGAAACGAAGGAAATCACGGCGAGGATGTGAAAGAGTACTACTTCTACCTCGACTCGACACCCACGCATTCCTACATGAAATATCTGTACAAGTATCCGCAGGCGGAGTTTCCCTACGGTTGGCTGGTAGAAGAGAACCGGCGGCGTGGCAAGAGCCAGCCAGAGTTCGAACTGCTCGATACCGGAGTATTCAACGAGAACCGGTACTTCGACATCTTCGTGGAATACGCCAAGGCGGACACCGATGACATCCTGATCAAGATTTCGGTTTCGAACCGGGGGCCCGAAGCAGCCAATCTGAGGCTTCTCCCGACGGTGTGGTTCCGCAATACATGGTCGTGGGGAAAAGCGCACCGGCGGCCGGAGTTGCATCAGGCACGTTTTGCGCCCAACCCGGTCATCGAACTCAATCATGACCAACCGGGGAACCGATGGCTGCATTGTGAAGGCGCTCCGGAACTGCTGTTCACGGAGAACGAGACCAACGCGCGGCGGTTGTTCGGAGTGGAGAGCCGCACTCCGTATGTGAAGGACGGCATCAACGACTACGTGGTGCACGGCGTCAAAGACGCGGTGAATCCGAAACACACAGGTACGAAAGCGGCAGCGGACTACAAGCTCACGGTTGGCGCGGGCCAGACCCTGGTGGTCCGTCTGCGCCTGGCGGAATCCGACCTCAAGGGCGCGAACGCGTTTGCCGGCTTTGACAAGACGTTTGCGCTGAGGCAGAGCGAAGCCGACGAATTCTACTCGACGGTCATACCGCAGGATCTCTCGGCCGATGCACGCAACGTGATGCGCCAGGGATTTGCCGGCATGCTGTGGTCGAAGCAGTTTTACCATTACGTCGTCAAAGATTGGCTGCAGGGTGATGCGGGCAATCCTCTCCCGCCCCGGCAACGCAAGCGAGGCCGCAACCACGAGTGGAATCATCTGTACAACGCCGACGTGATTTCCATGCCGGACAAGTGGGAATACCCGTGGTACGCGGCCTGGGATCTGGCGTTTCACTGCATTCCGCTGGCCCTGGTCGATTCCGACTTTGCGAAGGAACAGCTTCTACTGATGCTGCGCGAATGGTACATGCACCCGAACGGGCAGATTCCTGCCTATGAGTGGGCTCTAGGCGATGTAAACCCGCCGGTACACGCGTGGGCCGCGTGGCGGGTTTACAAGATTGACAAGAAACGCAGGGGCAAGGGCGATCGCGCATTCCTGCAGCGCGTCTTTCACAAGCTCATACTGAATTTCACCTGGTGGGTGAACCGCAAGGACGCGGAGGGGATGAACATCTTTCAGGGCGGGTTCCTGGGTCTGGACAACATTGGCGTGTTCGACCGCAGCGCTCCGTTGCCGACCGGTGGGTATATCGAACAATCCGACGGGACCAGCTGGATGGCGATGTATACGCTCAATCTGCTGGCCATCGCACTCGAACTGGCGACCGAAGAGCCTTGTTACGAGGATGTAGCCAGCAAGTTCTGGGAGCACTTCATCTACATCGCGCATGCCATGAGCCACCGCGGCCAGGACAGCATGGGGCTGTGGAACGAGGAAGACGGATTCTTCTACGATGTGCTCAAGCTGCCGGATGGTTCCCAATTTCCCATGAAGATTCGCTCCATGGTGGGGCTGATTCCGTTGTTTGCGGTGGAAACCCTGGAATCGGATGTGCTCGACAAGCTGCCCGATTTCAAGCGGCGGCTGGAGTGGTTCATCGAAAACCGTCCGGACCTGACGCAGAATATCGCTTGCATGGATATCGAGGGCATGGGCGAACGCCGACTGTTGTCCATCGCCGGCGCCGATCAACTGCGAAGTATTCTCAAGTTCATGCTGGACGAGCGCGAGTTCCTCTCGCCGTATGGCATTCGTGCCTTGTCGCAGTTCCACCGCGACAACCCCTACAGGCTCGCAGTGCACGATATGGAACACCGCGTGGATTATGAGCCGGGCGAGTCCACGACCGGGCTGTTCGGAGGGAATTCCAACTGGCGGGGACCGATCTGGTTCCCGGTGAATTACCTGCTGGTCGAGTCGCTGCAGAAATTTCATCATTACCTCGGCGATGACTTCAAAGTCGAGCTTCCCACCGGGTCGGGGAACATGATGACCCTGTGGCAGGTGGCGGGAGAACTCTCGCGGCGTCTGACCAGCATTTTTCTGCAGGATGACAAAGGCCGCCGGCCGGTGTTCGGAAATGCGGAGAAGTTTCAGACCGACCAGCATTGGCGGGACCTGGTTCTATTTCACGAGTATTTCCACGGGGACTCCGGGGCCGGAGTGGGAGCCAGCCATCAGACCGGGTGGACGGGCGTTGTGACCAAGCTGATGCAACAGAGCGGAGAATCTCGCGAACGCAAGAGAACGAAATCGATGGCCGCCAAGCTAGCCGCAGACTGAACTCATCATGATTCGGTTCACAGAAGACATCTGCGGCAACCTGGAGACTGCCCTGGGGCGGGAGTGGCTGGAGAGCAACGGTCTTGGGGGATTCGCTTCCTCCACGATTATTGGTTTGAATACCCGCCGCTACCATGGACTGCTGGTGGCCGCCACGAAGCCTCCGGTCGGCCGGCTCGTGTTGCTTTCCAAGCTGGAAGAGACCCTGTTCCTCGATGGGGAAGCATTTGAGCTGTCGTCCAACCAGTATCCCGGTGTAGTTCACCCGCAGGGTTTTCGATATCTCACGCAGTTCCGCCTGGATCCGTTTCCGGTCTTCACTTACGAAGCCGGGGGCATCGAGATTGAGAAATCCGTTTTCATGGTTCAGGGTGAGAACAGCACCGTGCTGCAATACGAGCTGAAAACGAGCAACCACCCGGAGCGGACGAAGAATGTGTGGCTGGAACTCAGACCGCTGATCGCTTTCCGCGACTATCACAGCACCACTCATGAAAATGGCAGCATCAATCCCGCGGTAGAAGAGGGCCCGGGACAGGCAAGTGTGGCTCCCTACCAGGGATTGCCTTCTCTGTACCTGGCCCATAACGCTATGGAACTGCGGAAGACGGGCGACTGGTACCGGAATTTTGAGTATGACGTTGAACGCGAACGCGGACTCGATTTCTCTGAGGATCTGTTCAATCCCCTGGTCTTGCGTTTCGACCTGCGCCTGCGGCGCCAAGCGGCGGTCATTGCGTCCGTGGAACGCCATGACGTGGCCCAGGTGGCTGAATACCGGCAGGCAGAAATTACGCGTCGCAGGAATGTATTGGTTTCGTCGCCACTGGAGGACAGCTTCGTCCAGGATCTCGCCGCGGCGGCGGACCAGTACATTGTTTCGCGTGGCGACGAGAAAACAGTGATTGCGGGCTATCACTGGTTCAGCGACTGGGGACGGGACACCATGGTCGCACTGCCCGGCCTTACTCTCACGACTGGCAAGCATGAAGTGGCACGCAGCATTTTGCGGACATTCGCCAAACATGTGGACCAGGGCATGTTGCCGAACCGTTTTCCCGATGCGGGGGACACGCCGGAATATAACACGGTCGATGCTACTCTCTGGTTTTTTGAAGCGGCTCGCGCCTATTTGGCCTACACCGACGATTTGAAGTTTGTGCAGGAAGAGCTGTATCCCGTGTTCGCCGACATTATTTCGTGGCACGCGCGCGGCACACGTTACGGAATCAAGGTGGATGCGAGCGGGTTACTTTCCTCGGGCGAACCCGGTGTGCAGCTTACCTGGATGGATGCCAAGGCCGGCGACTGGGTAGTAACGCCACGCCGCGGCAGGCCGGTCGAGATTCAGGCGCTCTGGTATAACGCGCTTTGCATCATGGAAGACCTGGCCCGGAAATTCGAAGACGAATCCGCGGAAAAGCGTTATCGCAGCATGGCGAGTTTAGCCAGCGGGAGTTTCAGTCGCCTGTTTTGGAATGAGAAGGCTGACTGTCTGTACGACGTCATCAACGGCGCGCCGGATCCGTCGATCCGCCCGAACCAGATATTCGCGGTCAGCCTCACGCACGGCATGTTGTCACCTGAGCGGGCGAAGAGCGTGGTGAGGAAAGTTCAGGAGCATCTGCTGACGCCGTATGGTCTGCGCAGTTTGGCGCCAACCGATCCACAGTACCACGGACGATACAGCGGGGGGCCGATTGAGCGTGACGGCGCTTATCACCAGGGAACGGTCTGGCCATGGTTGATGGGACCATTCATCACCGCATACGTCAAGGTGAATGCAGGTAGTGAGGTCGCCCGCCGCCAAGCGGCCGAGTGGCTGGCGCCGCTGAAGGATCACCTGCCAGACGCTGGGTTGGGACACATCTCGGAGATTTTCGATGGCGACGCTCCGCAGCGGCCGCGCGGATGTATCGCACAAGCGTGGAGCGTGGCGGAAATATTGCGGGCTTTGGTGGAGGATGTTCACGGCCTGCAGCCGACGCCACGGATTTGGCGGCAGATGCTGGCGCCAGTACGTCAACAGGCCGGGCTGCTTTGACCAGAGTCTTAGACATCGCTGCCGTAGACCGGAATCAGGGCGCCGTTAACGGCTTTGCCCGCTTCGCCAGCCAGCCATGTGATCAGGCTGGCGACGGCGGCCGGCTGTATCCATTTGGAGAAGTCTGCGTTGGGCATAGACTCGCGGTTGGCTGGCGTGTCCATGGTTCCGGGCAGAATTACGTTGGCGGTGAGTCCCGCGTCTTTGTTTTCCAGCGCCACGGTTCTGATCAGAGAGACCATGGCAGCTTTGGAGGCGCTGTAGGAGCCCACGCCCGCTCCGGGCTCCAGCGCTGCCCGGCTTCCAATGGCGATGATGCGGCCGTCGCCGGTCTGGCGTAAAGCTGGGATCGCCGCCCGCAGGATGTGAAATACGGAATTCAGATTGATGTCGAACATGCGCTGGAAGGTAGCATCGTCAGTTTCCGCGATCGACTGGCCACCGGCAAACCCGCCGACCGTATGCGCCAGGACGTCGAGCCTTCCGAAGCGTGCTGCAATCTGATCGACCAGGGCCTTGGCGGCTTCGCGAGTCGAAATTGCCGCGGGGATCGCGCTGAAGTTCGGGTGATTGAAATCAGACTGCTGGATTTTGCGCGAGGTGCCGATGACGGTTGCTCCGGCATCGAGAAACGCCTGTGTAACGTAGGTTCCAAGGCCACCGTCCGCCCCGGTTACGAGTACGACTTTCCCTTTCATCGAATGCTCCGATCTCGCTGGCTGTCAGATTCCGACACAACTGAAAGATTACGGCCACTGGGCCCAGGGTGCCTGGTGTTGTTTCGGCCTTACGTTGGCGCCGGCCTGTAATTCTGCTCTCCAATATTTCGCCTGATAGTATCATCCTATTCGTCCGCGATGCCGCATGTTGACTACGGTGTCCGGTGCTTTCCAAACGTTCTGCGGAAGCTCACGCCTTCGGGGATATGTCGCGCCGTCGTTTCATTTGGGATTGGACAATATCCTGCCCAACATCAAAGGCGCGCCTAAGCCGACCGGCGAGTAGATTTAGCTCCAGTCACGAAACACACTCAGGGCCATTGCTGGTTGCCGCACGGGCGGGGACGCCCGCGCCTACATTCTCGTGGTGAAACTTTTGGCTGGTTTGGCACTCTAAGGATAGCGGGGACCGAATTGGTCTCTCAGGAGGTCGTTATGGGTGGCTTTCTTTCGCGGTTGTCTGCCATCTTCTTTGCCATGATGCTGTTAGGAGCCACCGCCTGTAGCGCGGGGGAGGGTGCGAAAAGCGCTCTTCCGAAGCCAACGATCGACGGGGCGGTTACGGCGGCCAGGGGCGAGCAAACGGCGGTGGTGGCGGGCGGCTGCTTTTGGGGAATTCAGGCAGTGTTCCAGCATGTGAAGGGCGTGATCAACGCAACGTCAGGGTATTCCGGAGGCGCTGCCAAGACCGCGTAATACGAACTGGTGAGCACGGGGGAAACCGGCCATGCAGAGTCGGTGAAGATTACCTACGATCCGTCACAGATCACTTATGGCGAACTCCTTCGGGTCTTCTTCTCCGTAGCTCACGATCCCACGCAACTGAACCGGCAGGGTCCCGATGAGGGCACGCAGTATCGCTCGTCTATCTTCTATGGCAGCGACGAGCAGAAACGGATTGCTGAAGCCTATATCGCACAGCTGGAGATGGCCAAGGTGTTTCCGCGGCACATCGTGACCCAGGTAGTGCCATTGCAGGGCTTTTATCCGGCTGAGGCGTATCACCAGGATTATGCCGCGCGCCATCCCAACAACCCGTACATCGTCTACAAGGATGCGCCAAAGGTTGCGCACCTGCAGCAAGAGTTTCCGAATCTCTATACCGGAAGGTAGCGATTCAGCGGGACGCAGAGGGAGACCCTTTTGCTCTCATCCCGAGGAGCGATAGCGACGACGGATCCGCAGCTTCTCTCGTGTCGACGGAAACTGCAGATCCCTCGCGATGCTCGGGATGACAACAAGGACTGTAGGAGAAGGCATCTATGTTCGACTCTGATCTCGGAAAAGATGTGGGGGCGGCGCGGGTAGGACGGCGGGCATTCCTTTTGACCTCGGCTTCGGCGCTTGCCGGCATATTTGTCTGGTCGTTGCGAAGGCCAAAGCTCGCGCAGGCAAAGGCATCGAATGAGCCGCTGCGGGAGGTCACGATTGTTGAATTCTCCGACGCGGGCGAACGTCTGAGGACGGTTCAGGTGCCGCAGGTCGTCAAGACGGAAGATGAATGGCGGCAGGAACTATCCGCAAACGCCTTCGCGATCACCCGTCAGGCTGACACTGAGATTGCTTACTCGGGAAAATACTGGAACCTGCATGACCCCGGGATCTACCGCTGCGTCTGTTGCGGGAACGCATTGTTCAGCTCCGATACGAAATTTGACTCTGGAACGGGCTGGCCAAGTTTCTGGGCGCCGATTGCCGACGAGAACGTCCGCAGCACCCGAGACACCAGCTTCGGTATGGTCAGGATAGCGGTTTCCTGCACGCAGTGCGACGCACATTTGGGTCACGTCTTCGATGACGGCCCAGAGCCTACGAATCTGCGGTATTGCATGAATTCCGCCTCGCTCAGATTCGTCGCGCGAAAATAGGAGTTAAGCCAATATGTTCAGCGTGTAGGCATGCAGCGGCGCATGCGGCGGATCGCAGAGTAACTGTGAGTTACTCGTCACAGTTGCGTAATAGTCGATGGCGCCGTCGCCGGCCTGAAAAGGTCCCAGCTGCGCGGTGTAAACGCTACGTCCTTCGTGAGTCGCGGTTGAAGTCTGCCACTCCTGCGTGCCTTGGCGGCGGGTGAGCAGCTTGACCTCGGATGCTTCCTCAAGACCCGGAGCAACGATGAAGATACGGAGTGACTGCCTGGGTTTGAGTAGCGACGGCCGGGTGGGAACGAAGATCCGAGGCGGACTAGCGGCTTCGGGCGAGATTGCCGCCGAATAAACTTGATCCATCTCAGGCGGAAGTTCGTTCACAAACTCCTTGATGGAGAGCCGCAGGCGTTCAAGCGCAATTCGGACGAACTTGTTTTGCATGGAAGCGAGTTGGCCCTGGTCGTTGCGGGTGGCGATGATCGCCTGATATTCAAGCATGGCGGTTCGTACCATCGGCGCCATCGTAAGCCAGAGCGGAATCCCACGTTGCACGACGTGCGCGCGGGCGGCGTCCGGTTTGCCTGTTGCCCGGAGTTGCACCGCCTCCTTCAGCACGTCACTGAGCTTGTGGGCGCTTTCGTAAGCGTCGCAATAGGGGACCATGAAGCCGACGAAGCCGGCGAAATAGCCGAGGCGTTCGCGCTCCACAGGCGATGTAGCCTGGGATGCGAGTTGGCGGAAGCGCTCGGCGGTGACGCGCTGGCGCGATAAAACGGCAAGATCAGGCTCCGTACTCGCGTAGTCAAAGGCTTCTCCATAGTCGCCCGCGATTTCGACTCGGTTCGCAAACCCCGATTTATCGTAGCTGCCTAGAAATGTCGACGCGATGGCGTGATTGCGGTCGCATTCGTCGAACAGACTCGCCAGTTCCCCGGCACGGGCGCCCGAGGCCTGTGCGGCGCAAAAACTGCGGTAGTGAGCTGACGCGGTAAGCTGGCTATCCCAGCAGGAGCGGGCAAGGTATGTGGCGGTCGGATCAATAATTCGATGCCGCCAGTGAATGCCGAGCATTCCCTGGCAGCCGAAATCCTGGGCGCGCTTCATGTCGGTCGCAAAACGGCTGGCCCCAAACTGGGGAAACCACATGGAAGGATCGTCCTCGATCCAGGGAATAGGCCAGCGCTCGCGGCCTCCCAGCTTGCTGAAAGCTTCGTTGACGGGATCCCATCCGAGCGAATCGCTCAACGCGGCGAAAATTATGTCCCCTGGCAGGCGCAGGTGCAGAGATTCAAAATGGCGAGTCACCCCACCCCACCCCGCCAGCACCAGACGCTTGTTGGGCGCGTGCCGTCGGAGGAAGTCATGGGCCTGGGCAAAAGGCGCTATGGAAAGGCGCACATTTCTGGAGCGGCTCTCCCAGTTTGCATCTTCATCCTGCCAGAGCCAGACGTAATCCACCATCGGGTAACGTTCGAGTAAGTCGCCGAGCCTCCGGTCGAGGAGATCGTGGGCGGTGCGAGATTCGATAAAACCACCGGGGTGCGAAAGAGCTTCCGGAGGCAATGCGCGAACGATTTCCGCCGGGTTGTGGTAGGGCTCAAAGCCAATACCGGTGCGGATGCCGAGCTCTCCGGCAAATTCGAAGGCGGTGCGCAACATGGCGGCCGTACGGCTGGCAATGTCCCAAGTGTCGGCGCCGACGCGCGCGGCATCGGAGCCGAAGGTGTCACGGTCAAAGAATTGTGCCGCGCCCATCTTGAAGGTCGAAGTGCGTTGCGGCAGATATCCCCAGCTCGTCATCGTCGTGTCTTCCAAGGCTGACCGGTGACCGCTGCCGGCAAAGTCGAAGGAAAGGTAAGACTCCGCCATGGGGCCGGGATCGTTTTGGGTGTAAACGTGCATGCCGAAAGTGTTGAAGCGCATGCGCAGCATAGCCGCGAAATATGCCTTGAAGTCCTCTTCGTTATAGACGCTTATGCAATTCAGGAAGTCGGGCCAGGGCAGAAGGCCGCGTACCGCAAAGCGCGGCGAAGCCGTCCACGGCTGGCCTTGTTCCGGCAGGCGCAATCCAGCCGGAGCATCGATCGGTATGGTTGTGCCATCAATACCGAAGACCAGTCCTTGCCGCTCCAAGAAATCGAACACTGCGTAAAGAAGTGCCTGCTCGCTCACGGCACAAAACGTTGCTTCACCTCCCGAGGCAGCAATTTCATAATCTTCGGCTCCCTTGAAGCGTGGAGGATCGAGAGTAAGCGTGAGCAGGACTGAACTCGTAACTTGAGCTTCACCGCTCTGCGTCACTTCAGGTGCGGCGTTCAGTACGTGCAGCCCGCTCAACAATTCGCTGGTTGCGAGGCGGGTCTTAAGGCTATCGGCAGCTAGCGTGCGGACCGCGATGTGTTTTGGTCGAATGGTTTGCGCTGAACAGGAATTGCGAATGAGGAGGCTGCCGGTCGATGCCAGAGCACTGATTTTGAGAAAATCTCTGCGGTCGATCATCAGCGTTCCTTAATATCGGCCGTCACTTCGAAAGCGTGAAGGTTGTCCAGGCAGCTTGCTTCGATTCCAGGAGCGCCGAGCTGGGCTGGCCGCCGCCCACACTGACGGTAAACTCGCCGGGATCGAACACCGAATTGCCGTTCTCGTCGATCGCCGCCAGTTGATCCGGCTGCAGCGTGAACGTCAACTCGCGCGACTCACCGGCCTTCAGGCGAATATGTTCGAAACCGGCCAAAGTCCGCAGGGGAACGACGTACCGCGAGTGTGAGTTTGACACATAGAGCTCCGCGACCTCGTCCCCGTCGCGCTGGCTGACGTTTTTTACGGTTGCGGCGACCTGCACCGGTCCGCCCGGTGCTTTGAGTTCAACCTTGACGGGACCGTATTCAAAACGCGAATAGCTCAGGCCGTAGCCGAAAGGATAGAGCGGCTCTCCGGTGAAGTAGCGATACGTGCGATTCTTCATGGAGTAGTCTTCGAAAAGCGGCAACTGGTCCACGGATTTGTAGAACGTTACCGGGAGCCTGCCCGCCGGATTGTTCACTCCCGCCAAAGTTTCGGCTATGGCGGCGCCGCCTTCTTCGCCGGCGTACCAGGACTCGAGAATCGCATCGGCGTGTTCCTGCGCCCAATTTATCGACAGCGCGCTGCCATTCATGAGTACCACCACGAGCGGCTTGCCGGTCGCTTTGAGAGCCTTCAACAGCTCCTCTTCGTTCTCCGGAAGATCGAGGCTGGTGCGATCTCCACCCTTGAAGCCGGGCACATCGATGTCCATTTCCTCGCCTTCCAGGGCAGCCATGATGCCCACGACAGCGATCACGACATCGGAGTTTCTGGCCGCCTGGACGGCGTTCTCCACAGTGTTAGGGGGGATCCAGATCAGCTTGGCGGTGGCGTCGTCGTGCGCCTGGAAGTACTCCACCCGCAAGCGGTAACGGTGTCCGCGCTCCAAGGGCACGGCCACCATTGCGGTTCGCGCCGGATGCACGGACCAGTCTTCGACCACCGGCTTGTCGTCGAGGAAGACGCGGAAACCATCATCGCCGGTAAAGCCCAGCTGGTAGGCGCCGCTGCTGTCGGGGACAAGCTCTCCGGTCCAGCGGACAGAGAAGTTTTCGTGGCCAAAGCCAGGAGTCGGCTCCAGCCAGAAAGAGTCGTCGATATTCCTGTCCGTGCGGGTAAATGCGGGTTGTCCCTGGAGCTTGGTGTTGCCTTTGAAGAACTCGGCTTTCAGGCCGCCGGGAAGAACCTCCTCCGGAACCGGCATCGCCTGGCGGATCAGGGCGTCGCCGCGCTCATAGCTAACCTGGGCATTCGCGAACTGATGAGTGATGCCGGCAATTGCGGTAGTAGCACGCGAAGGCACGCCATTGTAGTTCCCGAGAAGCGCATCGACCGAATTGGCCAGAGGTCCAACGATCGCAATGCGCTTGAACTGCTGACTCAGTGGAAGAATTCCGTTGTTCTTCAGCAGCACCATGGATTCGCGGGCAGACTGCAAAGACAGGGCGCGATGGGCCTCGGAGTCATTTTCCGAGAATGGAGTGCGCGCGTAGGCTACCATTTCCGGAGGATCAAACATTCCCAGCTGAAATCTGGCGCGGTACAGCCCCTTCACGGCGTTCGTCAGTTCCGCTTCCGGCAGCAGACCTTCCTGCACGGCTCGAACATACTTCGCGTAATTTGGATCGGCCTGTGAATCCGGGAAGGCACACTCCAAATCCATTCCAGTCTTGATCGCGAGCGCGGCAGCCTGTTCGGGCGACTTGACGTAGTGATGACCATCCCAGACGTTGGCGATGGCTCCGCAGTCGCTCACTACGTATCCGTTGAAATGCCAATCGCCGCGCAGGCGATCGCGGAGCAGAAAGTCGTTAACGCAGGCGGGCTGACCATTAATGCTGTTGTACGCACACATTACCGAACCGGCTTTGCCTTCGGTGAGCGTCGCGCGGAAAGCGGGAAGGTACGTCTCCGCCATATCGTGGCGGGAGATTCCTACGTCGAAGGCATGACGCAAGGGTTCGGGGCCGCTGTGCACCGCAAAATGCTTGGGTGTCGCGACCACTCGCAGATAGCGGGGATCGTCGCCCTGTAGCCCGGTTACGAACGCGACTCCCAGGCGCGCGGTAAGAAACGGATCCTCTCCGTAGGTTTCCTGACCGCGTCCCCAGCGCGGATCGCGGAAGATGTTGATGTTGGGCGACCAGAATGTCAGCCCGTAGAAGAGGTCGTGCCTGCCCTGGCGGACGGATTCGTGGTGTTTGGCCCGCGCTTCGATGCCGATCACCGTAGCCACCTGGTGCAGCAGCTTTGGGTCCCAGGTCGCGGCCAGGCCAATTGCCTGGGGAAAGACTGTGGCTACTCCGGCGAGCCCGACACCATGCAGGCCTTCGCTCCACCAGTTGTAAGCGGGAATCCCAAGGCGGTCGATGGTACGCGCATTGTGGACAACCTGGGAGGCTTTCTCTTGCAACGTCATTCTCCCGACGAGATCGTCGACACGCTGATCGAGGGAAAGGGCAGGATTCAGGTAAGCGGGATTCTCCGGCTTTGAGGTTTGCGCCCGGGAGGAAATGGAAACGAGCAAACAAACTCCCGCGAGGCAGCGAGCGAAAATCGTCCTGGCGGTCATGGTCAACAGGCCCCCAATGGCGATTGCATTGTAGCGGGTGTGGAATTGCGAAGCCAGATGCGACCGGCTTACAAAGTCAGGCCACCGTCCACGTAGCTCGATGAGTTGTATGTAGATGTCATGGGCGAGCTGGCGGTTTTCTCGGAGGAGGGTCAATCAGGCGCGGTGGACTGGAAGGATCATGCGAGATTCAGCCATACCATTTTTAGTTCGGTGTAGTGCTCGATGGCGTGCATGCCCAATTCACGGCCGAAACCAGAATTTTTATAACCCCCAAAAGGCAGGGCTGCATTGAGCAGGCCGTAGGTATTGATCCACACGGTTCCGGCTTTGAGTTGGCGCGAAACGTTGTGGGCTTTCTTCACGTCTCTGGTCCAGACGGCGGCCGCCAGGCCGTAGGGGTTGCGGTTGGCCAGATCCACGGCCTGATCCACGTCGTCGAAGCTCAGCGTGGCCAGGACGGGACCGAAGATTTCTTCCTGCGCGATCTTCATGTTGTTGTTCACGCCGCCGAAGATGGTCGGCTCAATGAAGAATCCCTGGCTACCGTCGAGGGATACGCGATTCCCGCCGGCAATCAGCTTGGCGCCCTCTCTCTTGCCGGCTTCGATGTATCCGAGAACGGTTTGCATCTGTTCCTGGCTGACGATCGAACCCATGCGGGTTTTGGGATCGAGTGGATCGCCGGGCTGCAAACGTTTTGCCCGGGCCACCAGCTTCTCCATGAACTCGTCCTGAACCTTGCTCTCGACGAAAAGGCGTGAGCCGGCGTTGCAGACTTCGCCCTTGCCATAGAAAATGCCATTGATCGCACCCTTCACGGCTTCGTCGATTTCGGAGTCGGCGAAGACGATGTTGGGGGATTTGCCGCCTAATTCCAGTGTGACGCGCTTCAATCCGTCAGCCGCGCCGCGCATGATTTCCCTGCCCACTGCGGTCGAGCCGGTAAAGGCGATCTTGTCGATTCCCGGGTGGCGGACCATTGCTTTCCCGGTCTCCGGGCCACCGGTAAGAATGTTCAGGACGCCGGCGGGCACACCCGCCTCGATGGCCAGTTCCCCGAATCGCAAGGTGGAGAGCGGAGTTTGTTCGGCAGGTTTGAGGACAACAGTGTTGCCACACGCCAGGGCCGGGCCGACTTTGTAGGAAGCGAGCAGAAGAGGAAAATTCCAGGGAATGATCAGGCCGACGACACCCACCGGCTCACGCAGGGTGTAGGTGAAGGCGGTCTCAACAGTGTTAACGGTTTCGCCCTGAATCTTGGTCGCGAGTCCGGCGAAATAACGCAGGACGTCGACGACCATCGGCATGTCAATGTTGCGGGATTCGGAGATGGGCTTGCCGTTGTCGAGGGTCTCGATCTCGGCGAGTTCTTCGATATTTTTTTCGACCAGATCGGCCAGGCGCCAGATGATTCTCCCGCGCTCGCTGGCCGACATTTTGCGCCATGGGCCGGTGCGGTCTTCCAGGGCGCGGCGGGCGGCGGAGACCGCGCGGTCAACGTCCTCAGGAGATGCATCGACTACCTGGGCGAGCACTTCGCCGGTGGCGGGATTGATCGAGTCGAACCTGGCCGCTCCGCTCGTCCACTCGCCGTTGATGAGCAGTTGGCCGGGGCGGATTTTCACCTTCGCTGCAATCATGTCTTTTCGACCTCGAGACGCAAAGTTCCGCTGGGATCTTGAGTTCCGCGAACACGGAATTGTATACCGGGTGTCTCCGGTCAGCCGGGGTCATTTCGTGTCTCCAGGCCAAGCTCGGCCAGAATTTCCTGGGTGTGTTCCCCCAGAGCGGGGACCGCGGCCATGCGGGCAGGAGCGTGTTCGAGGTTATGCGGGGGGATAAGCGCGGGAATCGTCCCGACTGGCGAGTCGACTTCGACCCAGCGATGGCGGGCTGCGAGTTGGGGATGGTTTACGGCGCCGGCGACGTCGTTCATCTGACTATTGGCGATGCTGGCCTGGTCGAGCAGTCGCAGCACTTCGGACCGCTTGAGCAAGCTCAACCGTTCTTCGATCAGCTTTTCCAGCTCGACGCGATTGCGCAGGCGTTTCTCGTTGGTCGCGAACCGCTCGTCGCCGGCTAGCGACGGGGCGAGAATCACGTCGCAAAAGCGGCGCCACTCGCGTGCATTCTGGACAGAAAAAAACACGACTCCGTCGGCACAATTGTAGGCGCCGTACGGGACGATCATGTTGTGGCGGGCGCCGGCGCGCGCGGGGGCCTGTCCTGTCCCGCGCCAGGTGTAAATCGGAGCCATCATCCATTCAGCGACGCATTCGAGCATCGAGATTTCTATGCGCTCGCCCTTGCCGGTCCTGGCGCGGTTAATCAGCGCCGCCAGGATCGAGGAATATCCGTAAAGGCCAGATGCAATGTCGGCCATCGAAATGCCAACCTTGGACGGCGTCTCCGGCGTCCCGGTCAAACTTATGACTCCTGACTCAGCTTGTACCAGCATGTCGTATGCCTTCTTGTCGCGATAAGGGCCATCAGGCCCATAACCGGAGATGGCGCACCAGATCAAGCGAGGATGAATTTCGGCGAGGCGCTCGTAGCCGAAGCCCAGCCTGTCCAGCGCTCCCGGAGCCAGGTTGTGGATGAATACGTCCGCGCGCGCGAGCAACTTGGCAAAGACTTCATGATCCGGCGGCTGTTTCAGGTCGAGGACGATGCTACGCTTGCCACGATTGAGCCATGCAAAGTAGGCCGACAGACCGTTGAGCGCGCCGTCGTATTGTCTGGCGAAATCTCCGCCATCGGGTCGCTCGACTTTGATGACTTCGGCGCCCATATCGGCGAGTTGACGGGAGCAGAAGGGTGCGGCCGCGGCTTGCTCGAGGGCCAGCACGCGAATACCGGTCAAAGGCAAATCAGTTTCCATGAGTCTCCAAGGGCTTCAGATCGAACGTGGCCGAAGGTATCATAACCATCCGATATCTTTGGGGAGCACCGCCAGCTTGGGGCTCAGCCTTGCACGGCGTTAACCACCAAGGACACGAAGGTACAGCCAGGAAAGTCCCCTGAAACCTGAGCCCTCTCTAGGCTCCGAACAGTTTAATCATTTTGTCGCGCGAATCGTCGATGTGGACTTCCATGGCGTGCCGGGCCTCGGCGGGCTGACGGGTCTCGATGGCGCGGAGGATGTCGGCGTGACCAATCCAGCCGGGCACAGTTTGGGTGCACAGGGTATCAAGGCGAGTCACATAGGCGAGGGTGAGGCCGAGTTGACTCGTGACCCGCTGATTGCCCGCCATTTCGGACAAGCGGCGATGGAAGGCTTCGTTGCCGCGGAGAATGTCAGATAGTTCTGCCAAGGGGTCGTTCTCCGGGGCCACCAGCCCATGCAGTTCTGCGATCTGCTCCGGACTGGCGGCCTGCGCTGCCTTTTCCGCGGCGAAACACTCGAGCAGCTTGCGGTATTGATACATGTCGACGATGTCACGGACAGAAATCGGCGTGACCAGAAAACCTTTTCGCCGAATGCGGGAGAGCCATTTATCCTGCATGAGGCGGGTGCAGGCTTCCCGCACCGGAGTGCGACTGGTCCCACATCTATCGGCCAGATCGGCTTCGGAGAGAAACTCCCCGGGGGGAAGCTTGGCCGAGATCAGCCAGTCTCTTAGAATGCGATAGACACGTTCGACTTCTCCGAGTTTGTTGGACTTCGCTTTAGTTATCGTCGCCAATCGAAGATCATCCTAGTCTGCAGAGCGCATTTCATCAGCGGTTTCCTCTTCCGGGTCGGGCTTCGCAAGCTGAGGAAACTGCCGTGAGTTCCTTTGCGATGAGTGTGGGGCGAACACTCTTATCCGCAGCCTGACTTTGCTTTTTCAAGTTGCCCCTGCCTAAGCCATTCATCCCAGGGAATTAGCCATTCCAAATCCGCATTGCCGATGCACCCGATCAACTTCAAACGCGGCGGACAAGAGTGTCCGCCCCACAGGGCCGGTTTAAAGAAGTGTTGCCGCCTCCTCCGGATACTGCTAGTATACTGCGGAAATACGGGACAGCAATATGTGTGGCATTGTCGGTTACCTGGATAAAACCGCTGCTGAGGATGGAAACCTGGGCAGCGTGTTGCTCGGAATGCTGAATGCTCTTGCCTGCCGGGGCCCGGACTCGACGGGGGTGGCGCTGTTCGGGGTTCATCCGGCCGGCCAGTTCGTTGCCCAGGTCAAGCTGGGCGACAACGGCAATGGAGCGCAGCGAGCGAGTGAAGTAAAGACCATCGCGGCGAAATTCGGGGCGCGGGAATTTACGCAGACCGGCGCTTACCTGCGCTTCGTTTTTGGGGAAACGGACGACCTGAAGCCGTTCATCGCGGGGGTGGAGGCGGCGGGTACGGATGTCGAAGTGGTCAGCGTGGGACGGCGTCTGGAGATCGTCAAGCAGGTCGGTTCGCCTGCGCGACTGGAGCAGACTTTCGGAATCTCGGGATTTCATGGCAAACACGGGATCGGGCACACGCGTCTTTCCACCGAGTCGGTGGTTGACCTGAGTCATTCGCAGCCATTCTGGGGACACGGCTATCCCGATCTCGCCATCGTTCACAATGGCCACATCACGAACTATCATCAGTTGCGCCGGCGCTATGAACAGCACGGGGTTCGTTTCTACACGGAGAATGACTCGGAGGTGGTGGCCATTTTTCTGGCCGACAAATTGCGGCAGGGCGCTGATTTGCGCGCTGCCATGGAGTCCATGATCGCGGAGCTGGACGGCTCTTTCAGCTGCCTGGTGGCGACTGACTCCGCGCTGGGATTTGTGAAGGACACTTTTTCCTTCAAGCCGTTGGTGTTCGCCGAGACCAAACATTTTGTCGCAGTGGCCACCGAAGAGATCGCAATTCGTGGCGCGATCCGGGGAGACTTTGCGGTGCGAGAGGCCCAAGCCAAGGAAGTGCGGGTATGGCAGAGATAGACGCAGCCAGGCACACAACGCGCGAGATTAACAGTGCGATCCGGCAGTTCGTTGCCGAGTCCTGCAAGGAAATTACGGTGCGCAATCCGGGAGCGCGGCATAACCTCGCGGTAGCCATTTTGGACAATGCTCACATTCGAGTTGCGGGCAGCGCCGGATACTACTGCGGCGGCCTGATCGACGGAGCATCGATTGAGATTGAGGGCAGCGCCGGGTGGGGCCTTGCAGAATCGATGCTAAGCGGTACGGTACGGGTGCACGGGAGCGCTGGCAGCGGCGCGGCAGCGGCCATCCGAGGCGGGACGGTCGTGATTCATGGGGATGCGGCCGCCCGGCTGGGCGTTTCGATGAAGGGCGGGCTGGTCATTGTTGCCGGCAACTGCGGCTACATGGCAGGCTTCATGGGGCAAAAAGGGACGCTGATCGTGTGCGGCGATGTAGGGGACGCATTCGCGGATTCCATGTATGCGACGGTTTGTTACGTGGGAGGAAAAATCGGTAATCTGGGCACGGATGCCGTCATCGCTCCCATGGATCCCGGCGAGGCCGAGCGATTGGAAGAGACGCTGAGCAGTCATCTCCCGGCGTCTCTGCGTAAGGCGAAACCGGCCGCCGCGGACTTTAAGAAGATCGTTGCCGGGCGTAAGCTTTGGAACTTTGATAAGCGCGAGTGGCGGGTGTGGCAGGAGGCTCTCTAGCTTTGTCAGAATTACAAAATAGCGGGATCTTCGCGCCGCGAGTCATCGAGGAGATTCAGGCCAAGGCGGAATCGGGGCTGTATTCCATTCGCGGGTTCGGCACGTTGCGCGAACGGCGCTGGGCGACGTTCGACGATCTTACGTTTCTGCCGTGTTCCCTTACGCGGATTCCGCTCGAGGGGTATCGCGAGAAGTGTTCCACCAAGACGGTGCTCGGGACTCGTTTCGCCAAGAAGCCCATCGAGCTCGATATTCCGGTCATGATCACTGGTATGAGTTGGGGCGCGCTCTCGCTCAACGCGAAAGTTGCCCTGGCCAAGGGCGCTGCGGCAGCGGGTTCCTCGAATACCACGGGCGACGGCGGGATGTTGAAGGCCGAACGGGAGAACAGCCGGACCCTGATCTATGAAGTTCTTCCCTCGCGCTACGGGATCAACATCCACGACATGCGAGTGGCGGACGCCATTGAGTTGACAATCGGGCAGGGCGCCAAGCCGGGCACCGGTGGGCTGCTGCTCGGATCCAAAGTATCGGACCGCATCGCCGAACAACGCGATTTGCCGATTGGGGTTGACCAACGCAGTCCGGCACGGCATCCCGATTTTCTCGGTCCGGATGACATGATCATTAAAGTGGAGGAACTGCGGGAGGCCACGGATTGGCAGGTCCCGATCTTCATTAAGCTGGGGGCGAGTCGGGTTTACGACGATGTCAAGCTGGCGGCCAAAGCCGGAGCGGATGTGATTGTGGTGGACGGGATGGAGGGCGGGACGGGGGCATCTCCGGCGATTTTCCAGGAGCACACCGGGCTCCCCACGCTGGCTGCGGTCTGCGAGGCGCGTTGTGCGCTGCAGGATATTGGTCTTTACGGTGAGGTGCAGCTGATCATCGCCGGCGGGATTCGCGACGGCGTCGACGCCGCCAAAGCGATGGCGCTGGGAGCGGATGCCTGCTACATCGGAACCGCGTCACTGATCGCTCTCAATTGCAATAAGCCGATTTATGAGGAAGACTATCGTGCCATCGGGGCTGCGCCGCATGCTTGTCATCATTGTCATACGGGGCGCTGTCCGGTCGGGATCACCACGCAGGATCCGGAGCTGATGAAGCGGCTGGAAGTGGAACAAGCGGCGGAGCGGGTGAGGAACCTGTTGCAGGTGATGACCCTGGAAATCCAAATGTTAGCGCGATCGTGCGGAAAATCTGACGTGCATCATCTCGAGCCCGAGGACATGGCCGCGCTCACCATTGAAGCGTCGGCGATTTGTGGGATTCCCCTGGTCGGCACGAGAAAGGTGTTTGGCCGGTAATGTCTTTCCTGGTGCCTTGTCCCAACTGCGGGCGACGCTCTGTCTACGAATTCAGGTTTGGCGGAGAAATAAAGCAGGTTCCTGCGCTCGACGCGTCTGCAGCGGAGTGGCGGGACTATCGCTTTAACCGCAATAACGCGGCCGGAGTGCAGACGGAGTGGTGGTTCCATCGCTCGGGCTGCCGGCAGTGGCTGCAGGCGGTGCGCAACACGGTCACCAACGAAGTTCTGGAGACGTATCTGCCGGGAGAGAAGCGTTGAAGTTCTTTTTCCAAGATAAGCCGGTCGAGGCTAAGCCGGGTGACACGATTGCCGCGGCGCTGTATCGCGACGGGCAAAGAATTTTCAGCCGCAGCTTCAAGTATCACCGTCCCCGGGGGCTGCTTTGTGTGTCGGGGAAGTGTCCGAACTGCCTGATGAACGTGGATGGCATTCCCAATGTTCGCACCTGCATCACTCCGGTTCGCGCTGACATGAAGGTGAAGGCGCAGAATGCCTTCCCTTCCCTGGAAACGGATTGGCTGTCGATCACGCAGCGCTTCGACTGGCTGATGCCGGTGGGATGGTATTACAAAACCTTCACTCATCCGGCGATGTGGCATGCGGCCGAGCCGGTTATCCGCAAGGTGGCGGGGTTGGGAGAAGTGTTGTCCTCGGAGTCGAGGGAATATGAACACGCCTGGATGCACGCTGACCGGGCGGTAATCGGCGGGGGGTGGGCCGGGATGCAGGCGGCTCTGGAATCGGCCGCGCGCGGCGAGCAAGTCGTGCTGGTTGACGATCAACCCGAGCTGGGGGGGCAGGGGCGGTACCGGAAACTCACAGGGACAATTCCTTCTGATCTCATCCAGCAGCTTCACGCGCTTCCCAATGTACGAATTCTTCGCGATAGCTATTGCTTCGGCCTCTACGAAGGGAATTTGCTTGGAATTCTGCAAAGAGATCCACATCCCGGCGCGGTGGAACGCCTGGTGCATTTGCGGACGCGACACACGACGGTGGCCACGGGCGCGTATGAGACACCACTTCTTTTTCCAAATAATGACCTGCCGGGAGTGATGCTTTCCACGGGAGTTCTGCGGTTGTTCCATCTGTATGGTGTTTCCGCAGGCAAAAGCGCAGTGATCGTGGGGAGGACCGGTGCGACCGAAGAAGCGGCGGCCGAGTTACGGGAAGCAGGGATTGCGGTTGCCGCCAGCGTCAGCCCGGAACGGATCGTAGCGGCAACCGGTCCTGGCTGCGTCACAGGAATTCAAACCCGGGCCGGTGACTTCGCGTGCGACCTGATCGTGGTTTGCGGGCCGCGCGTGCCCGATGCCGGTCTGGCGTCGCAAGCTGGCGGAAGGCTTACCTGGAGCGGCGCGCAGGGTGCTTTTCTCCCTACCGACCTACCTGCCCACATTTCCGTCGTTGGGGATGCGGCGGGAGAGGAACTTGCCGGCATCGCTACGCCGCTGCCTTCAAGCAAGCGCGCTTTTGTCTGTCTCTGCTCGGATGTTTCGAGCCAGGACCTCTGCGATGGAATCGCCGAAGGCTTCGATCATATTGAAACCCTGAAACGGTACACGACGGCGACCATGGGGCCATGTCAAGGCCGCATGTGCCAGTTGTCGGCCATCGGCGTCTGTGCCCGCGAAACCGGGCGCTCGATAGCGGAGACTGGGGTCACAACTTCACGTCCACCGAACCCCGGAGTGTCGCTGGGTGCGCTCGCGGGACCGAGTCATCATCCCATCCGCCGCACTCCCATGCACTACGCGCACGAAAAACTGAATGCGGTTTGGATGGATATGAGCGACTGGAAGCGGCCGCGCTACTACAGAACCTCGTCTACATCCGAAGAAAAAGAGTGCGTCGTGGCCGAATATCGCGCGGTACGCGAGAGTGCTGGAATTATCGATGTGAGCACCCTCGGCAAGCTTGATCTGCGGGGGGCGGACTGCGGCAAGCTGCTCGACAAGGTGTACACGCATCGCTTCTCCGACCTTCGGCCGGGACGCGTTCGTTACGCTTTGATGTGCGATGAGGGCGGCATCATCCTGGATGACGGCACCATCTCGCGTCTGAGCGATGAACGGTACTTCGTCACTACTACCAGCGGAAATCTCGACTTTGTTCACCAATGGCTCGACTGGTATCTGGCAGGCAGCGGCTGGGATGTACACATCGCCAACGTAACCGCGGGTTATGGGGCGATGAACGTGGCCGGACCCAAGAGCCGCTCGGTGCTGGCCAAGCTTACTGACTGTGACCTGACCTCCAGCGCTTTTCCATACATGGCCTGCCGCGAAGCTGTAGTCGCCGGGATTGCCGTGATCATGCTCCGCATCGGATTTGTCGGCGAGACGGGATGGGAAATTCACTGCCCGGCGGAATCCTCCGAGGCGTTGTGGGAGGCGTTGTTAGAGGCTGGACGGGAATTTAACATTCGCCCGTTTGGGGTCGAGGCGCAACGACTACTGCGACTGGAAAAGCGTCATGTGATTGTTGGCGTGGATACTGACGCACTCACCAACCCGTATGAAGCCGATATGGGCTGGGCTGTGAAGCTGGAGAAGCCTGATTTTGTCGGAAAGGCTGTCCTTTCCCGCGCTGCGAACAATTTGTTGCGGGAACGATTGATTGGCTTTGTGCTTCGCGGGCCGGGTCTGCCTGAGGATGGGGCCGCGGTGGTCGTCGATGGCCAACCTGCAGGGCGGGTTACCAGTTCTCGCCACTCGCCGGCACAGCAGACAGCGGTGGGCCTGGCGTGGGTGAGGGTGGCGCAAGCGCAGGAGGGCGCAACCATTGATGTTCGCGTCGATGGGAAGCTGGTGCAGGCCAGGGTTACGATGCAGCCCTTTTACGATCCCGAGGGCGGGCGGCTCCGGCAATGAGCATGAAACGTTCCGCGCTGTTTCATTTGCATCAGCGAGCCGGCGCCAGGTTCATCGAGCACCAGGGCTGGGAACTGCCTGCGTTTTTCGCGACGGCAGAACAGGAGGCCGTCGCAGTCCGCAAAGGCGCCGGGCTCGCCGACCTGAGCCACTTGCTCAAGTTCGATTTGAGGAAGGAGCCGCAACGAAAGGGTTGGCGGCTGGGCGCAAACCATTATTTGATGATGGGGGAAGCGCCGCTTGATCCTCCCTGGGGAGCGATCGATGTCTCCAGCGTATATACGAGCCTTCGTCTGGCCGGCCCGCAGAGTAGAAACGTGCTCAGCAAGCTGACGTCGTTGAATGTGTCTGAGGTTGCGCTTCCGAATCTGGCGTGCGCTCAGACTTCGGTTGCTCATGCGCACGCCATGGTGTTGCACGAAGACATACGATCGATGACTGCATTTCATCTTCTGGTAAGCAGGGATTATGCCGAGGCCGTTTGGGAGTCGATGGTTCACGCCGGGCACGAGTTTCATCTCTGCCCTTTTGGCTTGCAGGCGCTGCAGTCGCTGCAAAACTGAGGCCTATGCAATTTTTCAGTAAAGACCGGATGTGGCGGCATCACGATCTGAAGCCGAGCTACGACGTGGTGATTGTCGGCGCCGGCGTGCACGGACTGGCGGCCGCTTATTATCTGGGAAAGCAGCACGGCATCCGCAAAGTTGCTCTGCTGGACAAGAACTATCTGGGGGCGGGGGCCAGCGGGCGTAACACTGCAATCCTGCGCTCGAATTACCGGACGCCCGAGGGGATCCCTTTTTACGATGCTTCGTTGAAGCTATACGAGCGGATGTCGAGCGATCTGGGCTGGAACGTGCTTTTCAGCCAGTGCGGGCATCTGACGCTGGGCCATAGCGATTCTTCTGTAACCGGTCTGCGAGTGCGGGCTGAGAACAATCAGCTGCTGGGCGTGAATAGCCGGATGATTGGTTTCGAAGAGGTCGGCAAGCTGGTGCCGGCGATCAATATCAGCCGCGAGGCGCGTTATCCGATTCTCGCCGCGCTTTATCATCCTCCCGGCGGAATCATCCGACACGACGCGGTGGTGTGGGGATACGCCAGGGCCTGCGATCGCATGGGGATCGAAATTCATCCGTTCACCGAAGTTACGGACATCAGGGTCGAAAACGGCAAGGCAACGAATGTGGTCACCAATAAAGGGAGGATCGCGGCAGGCGCTGTGCTCAACGCCACGGCAGGCTGGGCAACCACGATTTCGCGGATGGCAGGTGTTCCGCTGCCGATCGTGACCCATCCTCTGCAGGCCTGTGTCACCGAGCCACTGAAGCCGTTTCTCAGTGTGGTCATCGTGTCGGCAACGCTCCACGTCTATCTGAGTCAGACCGATAAGGGGGAACTGGTCATCGGCGCAGAGATCGATCCCTATCAGTCCTACTGCATGAAAAGCACGCTGCCCACGCTCGAGCAGATGGCCACGTATACCCTGGAATTGTTTCCGCAGTTGCACGGGGTGAGAGTTCTGCGACAATGGGCAGGCATTTGCGATATGACGCCGGATTTTGCGCCGATCATGGGTGCGTCTTCCGAGGTAAGCAACTTTTATATGGACGTGGGCTGGGGAACTTATGGGTTCAAGGCGGCGCCAATTTCCGGCAATTGCATGGCGGAGTTAATCGCTACAGGTAAGACACCGGGATTGATCGAACCCTTTTCCCCGGCGCGTTTTGCGACCGGACAACTGGTTGGCGAAAAAGCTGCAGCAGCTGTGTCCCACTGAAAGAGGAAGGAGACGAGGGCCATATGGGTGAGAAATCAGCGGAGATTAGCAAAATCAAGTCGCAGCTGGCTGAAAAAGGGGTGGGATACGTTTTCTGCTCCTTCGTGGAATTAACAGGCGCGCCGAAGGCAAAGTTGGTTCCCGTCTCCCATATTGAAGAGTTCGCCGAGGATGGCGCCGGCTTTGCCGGTTTCGCCTGCGGCGATGTCGGTCAGGGCCCGCATGATCCGGACATCTGCAGCGTTCCTGATTTTAGTTCTCTGACCGTGCTGCCGTGGCGGAAAGACATCGTCTGGGTGACGGGAAATCTGCATGTGAACGGCGAGCCCTGGCCGCTCTGTCCGCGTACGGTTCTGATGCGGCAGTTAGAGCAGGCACGAAAGAAGGGGTACATCGTCAACGTCGGCATCGAGCCCGAGTTCATGCTGCTCAAGAAGAATGCGGCCGGTGAATATACGCTTGGCGATCCCCTCGACTTGCTCTCCAAACCCTGTTACGACCTGCGCGCTCTCCACCGCAATCTCGACCTCATGACCACTCTGCTTACCTACATGCAGGAACTGGGGTGGGATCCGTACGCCAACGATCACGAAGATGCAAACTGCCAGTTTGAAATCAACTGGACCTATTCGGATGCGCTGAGCACCGCCGACCGCTACACATTTTTCAAGTGGATGGTTCGGACGGTCGCGGAGCAGCACGGCCTGTGGGCCACCTTCATGCCCAAGCCTTTCGGCAATCTGACCGGTAACGGCGCCCATGTGCACCTGAGCCTGGCGGATGTCAAAACCGGCAAGAACCTTTTTCTCGATTCATCCGCCGACCTCGGCCTTTCCCAGCTCGGGCGCTGGTTTATGGGGGGAGTTCTGCGCCATGCCCCCGCTCTTTCAGCCCTGGTCGCGCCCATTGTCAACAGTTATAAGCGCCTGGTTCGGGGCGCGCCGCGCTCCGGAGCGACCTGGGCCCCGGTCTACATAACCTACGGCGGCTCAAACCGCACCCAGATGATTCGGGTGCCGGCGCCCGGGCGATTTGAAATCCGCGTGGTGGACGGCGCGGCCAATCCCTACCTGGCATTTGCGGGCATACTGGCGGCGGGCCTGGACGGAATCGAACATCATATCGACCCGGGTGTTGCCAATCATGACAACCTGTATCAGGTGCCGGAACCGGAACTGGCGACCCGCGGGATCGGGTTTCTCCCAGCCTCGCTCGCTGAGGCGCTGGATGCCCTGGCCAAAGACCCGGTCGTGCAGGGGGCCCTGGGAACCGAGTATGCGAAGTATTATTTGAAGGTCAAGACCGATGAATGGATGCTGCACAACCGTACGGTTACGCCGTGGGAGAGGGATTATTACCTCGGGACTTATTGAGTTGTACGGACGGCGGGACCAACTTCTCCTCGTCTTCCGAGACGACTCGCCGCTATACTAGCGTTTGCCGAGCCAGCGCTCAACGGAGAAGGCATGTCGAGTCTGAAAGAATTCCAATGCGAGATTTGTGGAACTGTCAGTGAGAATCCGATCCGTTGGTTTGTGATCGAGTGCGGAGATCAGAAGCTGGCCGTCGTCAAGTGGGATCTTGCTGCGGCCAATAGTCCTACCGCCCGCCATTTCTGTGGCGAAGCCCACGCCCAAGTGTACATCAGCCGCTGGTTTGAATCCTTATGCTCGCCGCCCAAAGCGGTTTTCAAAGCTTCCTAAGCCGCTCAAGCTGCGTGGCACAAAGAGACCATGCGCGTGGTGCCCTACCGATGAGACTCTGAGCAAAGTGTGCGGGGCAGACGCACCCCGCACATCCTGCCGCATTGCTAAGCCTGGGGCGCGACTAGAAGGTGCGAGCGCTGGTGTCCGCCCTGTATCGATCTGTGAGAACTGCGAAGCGATCGAATATTTCCGTCAGTTGCCAACCGTCAAAACAGGGCATTTGGCGCGGCATATCACCTCATGGCTGAGGGCCCAGGGCACATGCGCGGCCACCCGTGGGAAGTGGGTTCGGTTCGCGCCCATGACGATCAAGTCAACGTTGTGGGCCACGGCCATGTCCAGGATGCCTTGCGCCAGGAAATCCATTCCGACAGCGTATTCCGGCTCCGCTGCCAGCCTGGCGTTGGGGGGAAGCAATTCCCTCAGCTTTCTGACGCTCTCTTTGCGCATTTTCGCCTGCCATTTCGTGAATTCCTCGGCCGCGCAAATGCCCGGGCCATAGGCCGCGGGCCCAAGATCAGCGATGGGCATCGGTGGCACCAGGTGCAGGAGAACAAGCCTGGACTGATAGTCTTCCGCCAGGGACAGGGCGTATGGAAATGCCCTATCGGAGGCCGGTCCAAAGTCGGTTGCGAAGAGAATCCGCTTGAACTCGGCCGTACCCAGGTCCGCAAGGGGAACATTCGGACCAATGGTGAGCACGGGGCACGGAGCCAGGCGCAAGACCTCTTCCGCAACCGACCCTAGCGCCAACTTCTTCAGTCCGCCGCGTCCGCGAGTGCCCAGCACCAGGAGATCAACCTGTTCACGCCGAATCACAGACTCCAGAACGTCCCATACTGGGCCCCGTTGCATCAGCAGGTGATGGTTGAGATCATTCAGCGGAACGCTCTCGCTGAGGTATTTCATCTGTTGTTCGGCTTCGAGCCGGCGCCGGTCCAGTTCGTGGGGTAACGGGTCTATCGGAATCGGCTCACGCGGCTCTGCAGGTATCGCGTGCACTACTGAAAGTACCGAACCATAGCGGCGCGCGATGGCCAGGGCAAAGCCAAACGCTCGTTCTGAAGCGGGGGAGAAGTCGGTGGCAATCAGGACTTGCTTGAAATGAACTCTCTGCTTCTGATCGCTGATCTGTGCAACCGCTGACATAAAGGCCTCCTGCATGTATCCAAACCAGGTCGATGTTGACTGCCATCACCGCTCGAAAGGCGGAAAAACCATGGCCTCAGGCTGCTACCAGATCGGCACACCGTTTTTGTCGCGGAACACGAAAGTGTCGTCGCCGCGGGTAATTTCCCGGGCGAAGATCGTTTCCACGCCCTCAAACTGCACCTTGACGCCGGTCACGGTGATCTCATCGCCCTTGTTAAAGACCAGACCGTAGGTTTTTACGAACTTGGTGGTTGCCAGATGAACCTCGATCGTCTTGCTGCCGGACAAACGCAAGATCAGGTGCGAGCCCATAGCGCCGCTCACCGGGCACTGGCGGTCTCTTACCTCTTCCACGGTTCCGCGGAATGTAGCCTCGGCGGCCGGGTCATACCTGGGAACTGCAACGCTGGTTTCGGTTTTTTGCCCCGCGGCAACCGGGGTAATTGTCAACACCAGTCCAAGCGCTGCAATAATCGGAATGATGATACGCGAGGTCTTCACGAGCCACCTCCTGGTAAACACCCAACTTCCAGATTAAGTGTGGTCCTCCCCCATTCCTCGCGCTGTGACGCCAATCACAGGGTCCTGTGAGTAGCGACAGCAGGAGGAAGCGTGATGTGACACAACTCACCCGGGCTCGTGCGTAGGGTCACAGCTATGGTGGCGGAGAGGCCTTTTAATCGAAGTTGACCGGCTGCGCCGAGTCGGCCGGGGACCGGCATCTGGTTGGAGGGATTAAGAATGTCCTGGGAATCTGACTACAAGCGGAGGTTGCGAACGGCGGAGGACGCTTTACGTTGCGTCCAGTCGGGCATGCGCGTCTACATTCAGCCTGGTTGTGCCGAGCCAGAGACCCTGGTGGAGGCATTAATGCGCCGCGCTCCCGAGGTGAACGACGTGGAAATCGTGCACATGATGACCATGGGTGTGGCTCCTTACGTGGCTCCGGAAATGGCCGGCCACTTTCGCCATAACGCAATGTTCATCGGTGGCAATGTGCGCGAGGCCATCAACGACGGCCGCGCCGACTATACGCCGATCTACCTGAGCGAGATCGAGGAACTGTTCGAAAGCGGCGCCATGCCCATCGACGTGGCTCTGCTGCAACTCTCTCCCCCCGACTCGCACGGCTTCTGCAGCTTCGGGGTGGGCGTGGATACGTCGCTCACCGCCGCGAAATGCGCGCACTTCGTGATTGCGCAGATCAATGATCAGATGCCGCGCACCTTCGGAGACAGCTTCATCCATGTGACGGATCTTGATGCCATTGTGAGTTCCTCCCGCCCTCTGTGCGCCATGAAGTCGCCGAAAATCACCGACATGCATAAGGCCATCGCCCGCAAGGTCACGGATTTGATTGAGGACGGGGCCGTGCTGCAGACCGGCATTGGTGGAATCCCGGATGCGGTGCTGCCGTTTCTCATGGATCGCAAGGACCTCGGAATCCACAGCGAACTGGTTTCGAACAACGTGATTCCCCTGATCGAAGCAGGGGTGATCACGGGTGCGCAGAAGAACTTCAAGCCAAGAAAGGTCATCCTGGGATTTGCCATTGGAACGAAGCCGTTGTTCGACTTTGTGGACAACAATCCTATCTTCGAGTTCCATCCCACGGCCTACACCAACGATCCCGGACTCATCGCCCGCAACGACAAGATGGTAGCCATCAACTCGGCGCTGCAGGTCGATCTCACCGGCCAGGTCTGCTCGGATTCGATCGGGAACCAGTTCTATAGCGGCATTGGCGGACAAGTGGACTTCCTGCGCGGGGCTTCGCGCTCCAAGGGCGGCAAACCCATCATCGCCATTTCGTCAACCGCGAAAGACGACACGATCTCGCGGATTGTGCCCATGCTGAGCCCCGGCGCAGGAGTGGTGACTTCGCGCGGCCTGGTCCGCTACGTGGTGACCGAATATGGGGTGGCGTACCTGCACGGCAAGACGATCCGGGAACGGGCGCAGGCAATGATCGACATTGCGCATCCCAAGTTTCGGGAAGAACTTTATGAGTTCTGCGAAAAAACCCGGTGGCTGCAGCGGCCCGTGGCTGCGGAGACAGCCGCAACGAGGTGAATCATGGCAGGCCAAGCACGCGGTAAGGTGACGGTTGACATCGAAGAGTGCAAAGGATGCGGGTTGTGCGTAGAGTCTTGTCCGCCCAAGTGCCTGGAACTGGCTCCGGAGTTGAGTGCTTACGGGGTTCATCCGGCGCGCTACACCGGACAGGACTGCACCGCTTGTGGAATCTGCTTCTATTGCTGCCCGGAGCCGGGCGCGATTACGGTCTACCGCATCAGGACTAAAGGAAAGACGTTTGCGGCGGCGCCAGGAGGCGAACATGCGCCAGCTCTGTAAAGGAAACGTAGCTGTAGTAAAGGGCGCGATCCTCGCCGGGTGCCGGGCGTACTACGGATATCCGATTACTCCCGCCAGCGAAATTGCCGAGGCAGCCGCGCTCTACTTCCCGCAGGTCGGAGGAACTTTTCTGCAGGCGGAGAGCGAAGTCTCCGCCATCAACATGGTGTACGGGGCAGCGGCGGCTGGAACCCGCGTCATGACTGGATCCTCGGGCCCCGGTATCAGCCTGATGCAGGAAGGCATATCGTATCTGGCCGGTGCGGAATTGCCGTGCGTAATCGTGGACGTAATGCGCGGCGGACCGGGACTGGGCAACATCGCGCCGGAGCAGAGCGACTATTTCGCTATGGTGAAGGGCGGCGGCCATGGCAACTACCGCAACATCGTGCTCGCCCCCGCATCGGTGCAGGAAATGGCGGAGCTCACCATGCTGGCGTTCGATCTCGCCGACAAATATCGCAATCCGGCGGTGGTGCTGACCGATGGTTTCGTCGGGCAAATGATGGAACCGCTGGATCTGGAATACCGTGAGATTCATCCGCCGGAAAAGATCTGGGCGGTGCAGGGTACGCCTGAGACGCGGGCCAACCTGGTCTCTTCCATTTATCTCGAAAGCGACGAATTGGAAGAGCACCAGCGCCGGATGGAAGCCAAGTACATTCGCGCGCAGGAAGCGGAGCCGCGCTACGAGGTCTGCCACACCGAGGACGCCGAGGTGCTTCTGGTCGGATACGGCATCGTGTCCCGGGTATTGTTCTCGGCGGTGGAAGCGCTGCGCAGAGAAGGGGTGAAAGCAGGACTGTTCCGCCCCATCACTCTGTGGCCCTATCCCTCGAAGGCGCTAGCCAAAGCCGCATCCACGGTGGAAAAGGTGCTGGTGGTTGAATTAAGCAACGGACAAATGGTGGAAGATGTACGGCTGGCGCTGAACGGCACGGTACCAGTGGAGTTCTACGGCAGGGTAGGGGGCAACGTGCCGTCGGTTACAGAGATGCAAGAACAGGTGTTGACCCGTATGGCGCAAGCGGTCTGAGGACAACGAAAATGGTGAACGAAAGCGCGATTGGCACGATGGGCCCAGAAGTGAAGCCCGAAGTTAGCCCTGAAGCTGACACCGAATCGAACAACGACGGGTACGAAGTGATCCACTCCAAGTCGCCGCTGTTCTATGACTTGTACGAGCGCAAATCCGAACTGAAGCACCAGACCCATTATTGTCCGGGCTGCGGACACGGGGTGGCCCACAAGCTGATCGCCGAAGCGCTGCAGGAACTGGGGCTGCAGGAGAAAACGATTTTTGTGAGTCCGGTAGGCTGCTCGGTGTTTGCCTACTACTATTTCGACGTCGGCAATGTACAGGTGGCGCACGGCCGGGCCCCAGCCTCGGCTACCGCGCTAAAACGATCGTGCCCGGATAAGATCGTCATCGCCTATCAGGGGGATGGCGACTTGGCGGCCATTGGTACCGCCGAGATCGTGCATGCCGCCAATCGCGGAGAAAAGATCACCGTCTTCTTCCTGAACAACGGAATCTACGGCATGACCGGCGGACAAATGGCGCCCACTACCCTGGTCGGGCAAAAGAGCACAACTTCTCCCTGGGGACGGCGGCCGGCGAATGAAGGCTTCCCACTGCACATGGCGGAACTGCTTGCGACCCTGGAAGCGCCGGCATATATCGAACGAGTAGCGCTCGCGGACAACAAAAACATCATGAAAGCGCGGCGGGCAATCCGTAAGGCGCTCGAGATCCAGCGGGACGGTGGGGGCTTCTCGTTTGTCGAAATCCTGTCGCCGTGTCCGACTATCTGGGGCAAAGATCCGGTGGAGGCGCGGCGCTGGGTTCACGAACAAATGGTGCCGGCCTTTTCGTTGAATGTGTTCCGCGACCGCCGCCCGGAAATTCCTAAAGGCACCGAGCCGCCGCAACGGAGCGTAGCCGACGTGCTGGAGATCACTCCCAAAGCCGGCACACACGATAGTTCCCAAGCGAAACATCCCCACCACTTCAAAGACATGAAGATCAAGATCGCCGGCTTCGGAGGACAGGGTGTGCTGTTGCTGGGACAGCTGCTCATCGAAATGGGCATGCGCGAAGCCCTGGAAGTGAGCTGGCTGCCCTCGTATGGGCCGGAGATGCGCTCGGGCAGCGCGCACTGCCATGTGTGTCTGTCGAAAGAACGCATCGGGTCACCCCTGGTCTCACGCTCCAATGTCCTGGTAGCCATGAATGAGTTCTCGCTACGCAAGTTTGCTCCCGAGGTAGAGAGTGGCGGACTCATTCTTTACAACGGCACCAGCGTCCCGGCAGACCTTGCGGCGCCGGGCGTGGAGGTAGTCGGGATTCCGGCCGCGGAGATCGCCGACAAGCTCGGTTCGACGAAGGCGGCCAACATAGTCATGATGGGCGCACTGCTGGAAGAGACAGAATGTCTGGCCCCAGGGACTGCCTTGAGAGTGCTCGAAGACAAGGTCAAGAAACTCGATTTGCTGGAAATTGACCGCAAAGCGCTCACCGCGGGCCGCTTGTTTATCGACGACCACGCGCATATTGGCGCGGTGAGTCAGCCCGACGGCTTCGCTTAGCGTCGGAGACGAGCAGCCAGACAATCTCACGAGAATTCAGGTCATAAGGCGCTGTCCAGCAGTTGCTGGTGAAATGGCAATGTTTCAACAGCTAAGCGGTTGGGAGCCCAAACGAAATGGTAGGCTGGCTTGGTAGGAAGCCCTCTTTCCCGTCCTCCAGTGGTCGGTCCGAAGCAGGCATCTCCTGCCCAGTACTGTTGATCAGTCGCCGCTTCGTCAACGGTTCGGGTCAGGGATGGAGGACCTTTTTGCGTCAGCGATACGCCTGCACGCTCCCGACAACACGTCTGCGAGAAAGAAACCAGAAGTTACTATTATCACTAGCCTGTTTGCTGCGAACTTCCAGTGTTGGCGGATGGGGTCTTCCAATGAGGCGTTGCCATGGACCCGAATGCAAGATTTCACGATCCATTGCGCAACAGGTCTCGGCCAGGTTCCGCCGCCTCTGGTTCTGTCTATTGGTTGTCTTCACCGGCTTTGGCTCAGCCCAAGCAATCGCGCAATCATCAGCACCTGCTTATCCCGGAGCTGATTGGGAAAGGGTCAAGCCGGAGTCAGAAGGCTACTCCAGCGCCAGGCTGGAGGCACTGCGCACCTGGCTCAAAACCCAGCGCACGACTGCGATGCTTGTTTCGGTACATGGCAAGGTCATGTTCGAATACGGCGACCTGCAGCGTGTGAGCATTGTGGCGTCCGTGCGGAAGAGCGTACTCGCCATGCTTTACGGGAGGTACGTCTTCGATGGGACGATCGATCTCAACAAAACGGTGAAGGAACTCAGCCTCGACGACGTACAGAAATTCCTTCCCATCGAGAAGAACGCCACGCTGGAACAACTCCTGACAGCCCGCTCCGGGATTTATATTCCCTCCAGCAACGAGAATCTCGACCCTAATACCCCGAGACGGGGATCGCAATTGCCGGGTTCTTACTTCTTCTATAACAGCTGGGACTTCAATGCAGCAGGTACCGCCTTCGAGAAGCTCACGGGGAAGGACATTTACGATGCCCTAGAGTCAGACCTGGCCAAGCCCATCGGCATGCAGGACTTCGACCGTTCCCGCCAGAAGAAAATCTCTTTGATGCCCGCGTCAGTGCACCCGGAATATGCCATGTATCTCTCCACGCGAGACATGGCTCGGCTCGGATTACTCATGCTGCGCGACTGTAGTTGGAAGGACAAGCAACTGGAGCCCAGAGATTGGTGTAAGTACATCACTAGGCTCATAACACCCTTCCATGAGATGAATCCGCCGGGTTTGCGGGCGTTAGGACGGGCGGATCGCTGGGGCTATGGCGCGTTTTGGTGGGTGTGGGATGCGCCCGTGTGGCCGGGCAACGAGTACGGCACTCCATTCCAGGGAGCTTACAGCGCGATGGGCGCGGGCGGTCAATACATCACGGTGCTTCCTGGGGCCTACATGGTCATCGCTCACAAAGTTGACGTCGATCAAGATCCAGGAGCTCAGGTCACCAATACGGAATATGACGCCATTCTACAAATGGTCGTCGCCTCGGCGTGTGCGGGCTCCTGTAGATAGCCGACCACCCAAACCTGGCTTCAGACGTGGAAATAATGCAGACGGCCGCGCTCCGCTGCCACGATAGTTTTCCCGCATCATGCGCCTATCGTCTAGCTGTAGTAACGCCGGTCACAGTCCCACGCCTCACGTGTCACATTAAGAACGCATGCCTGGAGCCTACACTGGCTTTGAGGAGGCTCTCGCCATGTCGACTGCCTGGACTGCCCGTTATGCGCTGCGCACCAAGGGAATTACCAGTTCTGCCATCCGCGAATTGCTGAAGATCACCCAAAGACCGGGAATGATCTCCTTCGCCGGCGGCTTGCCTGCTCCTGACGTATTTCCCATCCAGCGCTTTCAGGAAGCCTGCCACAAGGTGCTTACGCAAAGTGGAGCTTCAGCTTTGCAGTACGGCACAACCGAGGGGTACGAGCCACTCAGGGAGCTGATTGCGAATAACATTGCGCGCTATGGGATCAAGGCGAAGGTAGAGAACGTCTTGATCACCTCGGGCTCGCAGCAGGCGCTCGACCTGATCGGCAAGCTGTTTATCAACGCCGGGGATCGTGTGCTGGTAGAGGCTCCGACCTATCTGGGCGCGCTGCAGGCTTTCAACATCTATGGTGCGGATTATGTGTCGGTTCCCATCGACAAGGATGGACTTCGCACCGACTTGCTGGAGATCCCTCTGCGCTCGGGCCCCAAGTTCATGTACGTACTGCCAAACTTCCAGAACCCGGCCGGAACCACATTGTCGGAGGGGCGCCGCCACGAACTGGTGCTGCTGGCGGACAAGTATGGCATTCCGATTATCGAAGATGACCCGTATGGCCAGTTGCGCTATGAAGGCGAACACCTCCCACCGCTGGTCGTGCTCGACCGCGAGAACCTGCGCCGGGACGATGGATATTCCATTGGCAACGTCATTTACCTGAGTACCTTCTCGAAGACGCTGGCTCCCGGGCTTCGTCTGGGGTGGATCGTGGCTCCGCCTGAGATCATCAGCAAGCTGGCGCAACTGAAGCAGGGCGCCGACCTGCACACTTCGACCTTCACGCAGTTCGTGGCTTACGAAGTCGCGCGCGATGGATTTCTCGACAAACACGTGAGGCTGATTCGTCAGGTCTATCGCGAGCGCCGCGACGTGATGCTGCAGGCTCTGAAAGAGTTCTTCCCGCCCGCCGTGACCTGGACTCATCCTCAGGGTGGGCTATTCTTATGGGTGACTCTGCCCGCAGGGCTGGACATGCAGTCGATTTTCAAGTCCGCGCTCGAGCAGAATGTGGCGTTCGTGCCGGGCGATTCCTTCTATGCCAACGATGGCCGCGAAGGCTCCCGCCACATGCGCTTGAACTTCTCCAATGCCGCTCCGGAGCAGATACGAGAGGGAATACGCCGTCTGGCGACGGCGGTGAAGACTCATCTGACATCCCTGACGCTCCGATCAGAGCTGCCCCTCGGGGTGTAGCCGCCCAGCGGTCAGTTCCCACGGTCTCCCGCTCCAGTGAGACGCCCTATCCTCGGTAACACGATAAGGTTACCCGCTGACTTTTCCTCCTCCGGAGTCACGCCCCCCGGTGACCCGCATCACTGCGGCTGCGCCCCCCTAACGTTGAAACTCTCAACTAGGCAGCACAGAGCTGCTGAGTTCTCTTACATCGAGTTCTGGGAATGTTCCTATCAGTGTTCATTTTCGCAACCAACGACCGAGTGCGGAAGCAACCGCTGCCGAAACCGGGTCATAAATATCAACAAGGAGAGGAAACGAAATCATGAAGACGACAAAGCTGGTGATGCTGGTAATGACAATCGCGGTAGGCCTTTTTATCCTCATTCCCAATTTATCCTGGGCGGCCGATGACGGAGCCGCCGTTTACAAAGCAAAATGCGCGGCCTGCCACGGAGTCGATGCAGCCGGCAAGCCTGCAGCCAAGATTCCAAGCCTGGTTTCGGATGAAGCAAAGAAGATGTCGGATGACGATATGGCCAAGGCCGTAACAGAGAGACCGAAGCACCCCGGCATGGTGAAGACTCTGACTCCCGACCAGGTGAAGATGGCCGTGTCCTACGTTCGTAGTTTGCAGAAGTAGCTGTTGGCTGTTCCTCTTGCCGCACCGCCGCTGTCGCGAATCGCCAGGTAACGGCTGGGAGAAGGCGCGAGGGTGAGGTATGAAGATGTCGGGCTCAATTCGGCGGACCGAGCGGAAGACCGGCCGATCCGTGGGCAGCCCGACACTTCGTCCCCTGTTCGCTCTCCCGGAGGAAACAGCTCGCCCGGGTCTGGATGTCCACCTCTCCGGACCCGGACATTTCTACCCCGGCTGCCGGTCAAACACCGTCCGTACCGTCCCCGAGTGGGTTGCGCTTCCCTGCAGGTCTATCTCGTACTTCATTCCATTGGAACGGAAGACCCGCTGCGGGGCGCGTGGAGGGAATTCCCATGAGTAAGGCCCTGCTGTATGACGCGACCATGTGCATGGGTTGCAAGCAGTGTGAGCAAGCATGCGCCACCGAAAACAAGTTGCCCTACAACGACGGCATCGCCGCGGAGGAAAAGCAATCCGATCATAAGTACACCGCCGTCCTTACCAAGGGAGACAAGTATATGAGGCGCCTGTGCATGAATTGCCAGGATCCAGCCTGCGCTTCGGCTTGTCCGGTGGCGGCGCTGCGGAAGACGGCAGCCGGCCCCGTCATTTATGACGAGGGCCGTTGCATGGGCTGCCGCTACTGCATGCTGGCCTGCCCTTTCAATGTTCCCAAGTATGAATGGAGCAAGATGCTTCCCAAGGTGCGAAAGTGCACCATGTGTCCGGAGCGAGTGGCTGCGGGCAAGCAAACCGCCTGCGCGGAAATCTGCCCGACCGGTGCCACGAAGTTTGGCGAGCGCGAGGCTCTCATCGTCGAGGCACAGCAGCGCATTCGCGACAACCCCGGCCAGTACGTAAACCACATCTACGGTCTCAACGAAGTCGGCGGAACCTCGGTGCTGCTACTCTCCGGCGTTCCGTTTGAGCAATTTGGGTACCGTGGCGACATGCTTACCGAACCCATGCCCGTGTTGACTTCTCGCGTGCTCTCCAAGGTTCCCGATGTAGTTACGCTCGGAGGGGTCTTGCTGGGAGGCATCTGGTGGATCACGAACCGACGTGAAGAAGTGGCAGCTGTCGAGGAGGGTGGAAAGAAATCTTCCTCGGACAAGAAGCACAGCGAGGACAAAAATGGATAAGCGCAGATTCGGATTCTGGCAAGCCGTTCTCGGGGTAGTTTTGTTGTGCGGCGGCTATGCCCTAATCCTGCGGTTCACGCAGGGCTTGGGCGCATCGACCAACCTCAGCGACGAGTTTCCCTGGGGGCTCTGGGTTGGCTTCAAGTTGTTCTCCGTAGCGTTGGCGGGCGGGGGCTTCACCCTGGCTGCGGTGGTGCATATTTTCAACCTTAAGCGCTACCGTCCGGTGCTGCGGCCCATGATCCTTACCGCGTTCCTGGGATACTCAATGTTTATCTGTTCGCTCATCATCGATCTGGGCAGACCTTACCGGGTATGGCATCCGGTGGTGATGTGGAATGACCACTCGGTCATGTTCGAAATTGCGTGGTGCGTCATGCTCTATACCACGGTGCTGATCCTGGAGTTCGCACCTGCGGTGTTGGAGCGTCTGGGATGGCAGCGGGCCCTGGGCTGGCTGCGAGGCGTGATGATCCCGGTCGTGATTATGGGAGTAATCCTTTCCACGCTGCATCAGTCCTCTCTGGGTAGCCTTTACCTCATTGTTCCAGGCAAGCTCTATCCGCTGTGGTACTCGCCGCTGGAGCCGGTGTTCTTCTTTATTTCCGCGCTGTGCGCTGGCTTGGCGATGACTATCTTCGAATCCTGGCATAGCCGTAAGGCGTTCGGAAAGGAACTCGATCCGTCACTACTTACCGGCCTGGGCCGAGTCCTGGCAGTTGCGTTGTCGTTTTACCTGACCCTGCGGTTCATCGACCTGGTGCATCGTGGGGTTGTTCACCTGCTCCTGCTGCCGCGGACCGAGACCTACCTGTTCCTGCTGGAGATTGCCCTCCTGTTGACGCCGACGCTACTGCTGTTTCGGCGGCACATCCACCACGATCCAACCGCGCTCTATTTCTGTGCGGTGCTGGCCCTGCTGGGATTCGTCGCCAATCGGATGAACGTCGCGATTACAGGCATGGAAGCCAGCTCCGGGACCTACTACTTTCCAAAATGGACGGAACTAGCCATCACCATGAGTCTGGTGGCCTCCGCATTCGCCATCTTCTGGGTGGCGGTGAAATATCTGCCGGTCTTCCCGGCCGCCCGGGGAATCTACGCAGCGCGGACGACCCGGGTCGTCTTTGCATCAACCGCACCAGAGTTGACCCATGCCTCATGACTCGAACACGCCGGTGTCGCACCAGGGTCCACACTGGACGTGCAGTCTGAGCGTGAAACTCGTTTTCCTGCTGGCGGTTTCCATGACGCTGGTTTTCGGTCTGTTGGGCTTTCTGATCGTTCGCCTCCATCGCCAACATCTGGAAGCAGCCACACTGGCCAGCGCCGAGCGGGTCAGCGATGTAATCAGGCGCAGTACCACGTACTACATGCTGCGCAACGATCGCGAGGGACTCTACCACGCGATCCAAACCATCGCGGACGAACCCGGGATGATCAAAGTACGCATCTTTGACCAGGAAGGGCGGATCAGTTACTCCACCGATCCGGCGGAAGTCAACCACGCTCTCGACAAAAGGGCGGAGGCCTGCTATGGGTGCCATACCCAATCGCAGCCGCTGGCACGCCTGAATCGCCCTGACCGCTTTCGCATTTATCGCATCGGTGGCGGGAAGCGGGTGTTGGGAATTATCACGCCTATCGAAAATCAACCAAGCTGCTCCAATACCGAATGCCACGCGCATCCTCCCGGCCAGCAGGTTCTGGGCGTGCTGGATACAAATCTCTCGCTGGCGAAAGCGGACGAACAGCTGGCGGTCAGCAGCACTCGCATGCTGTCGTACACGGCGGGGGCGATGCTGATTGTGGCGGTGTTGAGCTGGATATTCGTATGGCGAGTGGTCGGAGAACCCATCAAAGCCCTCAAGAACGGCACGGAACATCTTTCCCGGGGAGAGCTTGGTTACCAGATCGAGGTGCAATCCCACGACGAAGTGGGTGACCTGGCTCATTCGTTCAACGGCATGAGCCTGCAGTTGCTCGCGGCGAATGAAGAAATCGTGACCTGGGCAAAGACCCTCGAAGATCGCGTCCAACAGAAGACGAGGGAACTCAAGCGGGCCTACGATCAGGTTCTGCACGTGGAAAAAATGGCCTCCATCGGGAAGATGGCCGCGGTGGTGGCGCACGAGGTCAACAACCCGCTTTCCGGGATTCTTACTTACGCCAAGCTGCTGCGAAAGTGGGTCGGTTCGGGTCAGGCCGAGCGTGAAAAACGCGAGGAAACCATGCAGTGCCTGGACCTGATCGCCATTGAAAGCCGGCGCTGCGGCGACCTGGTCAAGAACCTGCTGACGCTTTCGCGCGCCGCGCCCATGAACGTGCAGGCTACCGACCTGGATGCGGTGATTCAGCGTTGCCTGATGCTGGCGCGGCCTCAACTGGAACTCGGCGGGGTCCAGTTGCAACTGAAACTGGCCAAGGACCTGCCGCCGGTAGCCTGCGATCCTGCCCAGATCGAACAGGTTCTGCTGGCGTTGATCATGAATGCCCTTGATGCCATGCCGCGCGGCGGCAATCTCTGGATCGAGACGGGACTGAATGACGACGAGAGCGAAATCAGCATTCAGGTGCGGGACGACGGCGCGGGCATCGCTCCCGACATTCTGCCCCAGATTTTCGAACCTTTTCTTACGACGAAAGAAAGTGGCCGTGGCGTGGGGCTGGGTCTGGCCATCAGTCGCGGCATCGTGGAGCGGCACAACGGACGGATCGAAGTCCAATCGGAACCGGGCCGGGGTACGACGTTCATCGTAACCCTGCCGGGTCCGGGAAGTGGCGCTTCGATGACGGCAGTGGGCACTGGAAACGCCGCCATGAAGGTGAGGTGATTCAAGTGAGCACACATGGAAAATTGCTGATCGTGGACGACGAATTGAGCGTGCGCGATTCGCTGGCCAAATGGTTCCACGAAGAAGGCTACCAGACCGGTACCGCGGAGAATGCCAGCGACGCACTTACCCGCCTGGCGGAACAGCGCTGGGACGTAGCCCTGGTGGATATCAAGATGCACGGCACCGACGGGATCGAACTGCAACGCCGCATGCACGAAGTCGATCCCGAGCTGATCGTGATCATTATGACCGGGTACGCCTCGGTCGAGACCGCGGTCACGGCACTGAAGAACGGCGCTTATGACTACGTGACCAAGCCGTTGGACCCGGACGAGATCGCACACCTGGTGCAAAACGCGCTGGCCCACAAGCACACGGCTCAGGAGAACATCCTGTTACGCGAAACGGTGGCCGAAGTAGCGCGGCCGGGAGAGCTGATCGGCCAGAGCGGGGCCATGCGCAAGGTTCTCGACGCCATCGAAACAGTGAGTCCCACGGACGCTACTGTGCTGGTCACCGGGGAGAGCGGCACCGGGAAGGAACTGGTGGCGCGTGCGGTCCATTACGCCAGTCCACGAAGGTTTCATCCCCTGGTCGTCATTCACTGCGGAGCTTTGACGGAGACGCTTCTGGAAAGCGAGCTCTTCGGGCATGAAAAAGGCGCCTTCACCGGCGCCCAGTACCGCAAGAAGGGCAAGTTCGAAATTGCCGAAGGCGGAACGGTCTTTCTGGACGAGATCGGCGACATCACTCTTAAGACCCAGACTGACTTGTTGCGCGTATTGCAGGAACGCGAAATTACGCGGGTGGGCGGCAACCAGATCATCAAGGTGGACTTCCGCTGCATCGCCGCCACCAACAAGAACCTGGAACAACTGATCGAGGAGGGCAAGTTCCGTCCCGACCTTTTTTACCGGCTCAACGTATTTCGCATCGAACTACCGCCGCTGCGGGAACGCCGGGAGGATATCCCCGTGCTGGTGGACCACTTCGTTCGCAAGTTCTCGCTGGCCATGAACAAACGCATCAGCCGGGTTTCACCTGCAGCCATGAACCAATTGCAGGCGCAGCCCTGGCTGGGAAACGTTCGCGAACTGGAGAACGCCGTGGAACGCGCCATGGTGGTGGGACAGGAGCCGGAGCTGCAAGAAGGGGACTTCATCTTCAAGGGACAGGGCGTCTCCACCAGTGCGGGCAAGAAACTGGAAGAAATGGAGCGGGCTCACATTCTGCGGGTGGTGGAGGAATGCGGCGGCAATCAGAGCCGTGCCGCCGAGGTGCTCGACATCGACCGGGTCACTCTCTATCACAAGTTGAAGAAATACGGCTGGACTCGCACCCCAATTGAAACCCGATGAAGTCACGCGATGAAGCAGCTGCAACTGTTGCCGATCGGAAATGTGGATGACGGGCTGCTGCGGGATTTGTGTCCCGCCATCGAGAAAATTCTTTACGTCCCCTGCAAGGTGCTTCCTGTACGGATGGATCCGGAGTTCGCGTTCCACGAGGAGCGACAGCAGTACCATTCCTCGGAAATCCTGCAACACATGCAGAACTTTCTTTCCGGGGACTCCTGGCGAATGCTGGGCGTTGCGGCGGTGGATTTCTACATCCCGATTCTCAGCTTCGTTTTCGGCGAAGCCCAGGTGGATGGGCCCTGTGCCGTGGTCTCAGCGCACCGGCTTCGGCAGGAATTCTATGGCCTTCCGCCCGACCCTGACCTGTTTCGCCAGCGCCTAATCAAGGAGGCAGCTCACGAGCTGGGACACACGATGAACTTAACGCATTGCGATGACTACCGATGTGTTATGGCTTCCTCCCATGCCGTGGATTGGATCGACCTCAAGGAAGGGGCGCTGTGCTCCGCCTGCCGGGCCGCAGCCAGGCCGACGACGCAGGTCCAGCCGGCACACAATGGCTGAAGGGGTGTACTGCCTCGCAAAGCTCCAGGATCTGGGGCACGCTGCACCTCTAGTTTTTTGAGCAAACAAACACCGGCCGCCCGGCGTCCTGGCTGTTTGGCCATGGATGCGGGCGGCCGGTGCTTCAGCGGTCCCCAGCGAGGCTCCTCCACCTCGCAGGCCCGCGAAGCCGACTTATGACAGGAAGAACTCTTTCGCCAGAGGCAGCCAGTCCTGGTCCGGCATCTGGGTGGTCAGGTTATCCATGGCCACGCCTCCATCCTGGGCCAACGCTCCGATCGCCATCGGCATGCGGCGCTGTAGACGGCTCGCCGCCTCTTGCATCCACCAGCGGGCGAGCGTGCCCCCCAGCAAATTGCGGAAGCTTGTCTTTGCGTCGGGCGCCTGCACCGTCAGCAGCCAGCCTTCCCCGTAGGGATCGCGCAGCGCGAGTTTCGGATCCTGCATGACGGCTTCGTTGATGTCGGACACGGTACCCTCGACAGGCGAAACCAGGTCAGCGGCGCAACCATCGCGATGAACTGTGCACATCTTCTGGCCCTGGCGAATCCACTGGCCGCGTTGTGGCAGCGCGATACTCTCCAGCTTGCCGGTCAGCTTGGAGGCAAAATCATCCAGGCCCACCCGCACCAAGTTGGGGCTCTCGCTCAACGCCCAGGTGTGACCGGGATGGTAGCGCAGGTTCTCCGGAACCTCGAAGCCACCGACCAACGCTGGCTGCAGGCGTGGGAGAGCATCCTGCCTGGCCGCGGCAACCTGCAAGGCCGGTTGCAGAGCCGCGTGCCGGCTGCGGAAATGGTCAATCAGTAAGAAAGTTACGAAGAAGAAGAGAACCAGTAGGACTGTCATAAGTCACCTCGCCGGAGGGCCGTCTTGCCAGCCACTCACACTTTTCTAAAGGCAATCGCCATGCCAAGCTGAAGCCACTGGCAAGTTCGCGGGGGGGAGCGATCTCCCTGAAAATGAGGCGGATACAGACAAGCCAGTTTTGTGGCGCGGGTGAACGCGATGCGATTACCAACGCTGTTTTGATGGAAATCGCAACAGACCAAAGCTTGCGGCTGCGCTGCTTGGGGGCTAAGGGTGTGCAATCAGCGGGTTACCGGCTGGCAAGGTGGCGATCAATTTCGCAACAGGTGGCGATGAATAATGCAACGGGAAAAGGCTACTCCGGCGAATAGTGCATTTGCATTTCGGCGTCAGCGGAGTTGGCGGTAGGAGTGAGCGCGCCGATCCCGTGTTGCCAGCCTTTTTCAAAGGCTTTCAGGTTCAACTCACGGAAGCTTAAGGGGACGGAATCCGCGACTGCTTTGCGCACCGCATCGGCATCCAGCAGGCGTGTCACTGCGGTGAAGAATCCCACCATGACCGAATTCAACACCATACGCTTCCCCAGTTCTTCGGCGATACGAGTCGCCGGTACGCTGTAGAGCTGGATTTCCTTGTTGAGATCCGAAACCCGCACTAAGTCCTGCTCGACAATCAAGATGCCGCCGTCTTTCAACTCGGGAACGAAGCGCACGTACGCCTCTTGTGACATTACGACCAGGATGTCCGGCTGTGTCACATAGGGGTAGAGCACCGGCGAATCGGAAAGCACCAGCTGCGCACTGCAGGCGCCGCCTCGAGCTTCCGGGCCGAAATTCTGTGTCATAGTGGCAAACTCACCTTGAAAAATTGAGGCAGCCTTGCCCAGCACGATGGCGGAGAGGATGACTCCCTGGCCGCCGAAGCCGGCAAGACGAATTTCGGTTAGCTGCATACCGTCTCCACTTCTTCCACGAAGTTCTCGCCCAGGGATTCGGAGAATTGCGCTCGCATCATGGTCTGGTAGTCGGGGCGATCGCGATCTACGAATTTGCCCACGATGATCTCCCCGGTCATGGTCAGGCCCACTTCGCTGGTAGGAGCTCCGTGCCGGACTTTGCTCTTCTCTTTGTAGTACTTCATGGTATCGAGACCGTCGCCCAGCTTGTTGCGGCGCTGATAAAGCGTGGGGCAGGGCGAGATCACCTCAATGAAGGAGAACCCTTTTTTCTGGAACGCCTCGCTGATGGAACGCGAAAGTTGCCGCACGTGGAAGGTAGTCCAACGCGCGACGTAAACCGCGCCCGCCGCTTCGACCAGGTGGGGTAGATTGAACGAAGGCTCGAACACACCATAGGGATTGGTGGAAGTGATCGAGTGGTCGGGAGTGGTGGGCGCGGTTTGTCCGCCGGTCATGGCGTAGATGAGATTGTTCACGCAAATGACTTTCAGGTCGATATTGCGGCGCGCAGCGTGGATCAGATGATTGCCCCCGATGGCGGAGAGATCGCCGTCGCCGGAATAGACAACCACGTTCAACTTTGGGTTTGCCAGTTTGAGCCCGGTGGCAAACGGGATGGCACGGCCGTGGGTGGTATGGAAAGAATCCAGTTTGACGTAGCCAGCCACGCGCCCGGTACAACCGATCCCTGAGACCAGAGCCAGGGAGCGCAAATCGACGTTCGATTCGATCAGTGCACGGGCGAAAGAATTCACAGTGGTGCCGATGCCGCATCCCGGACACCAGATGTGAGGCATGCGATCGCTGCGCAACAAGGGTTCGACTGGGTTGACGACGTCGTTGGTCACGCTGCCCATCATCTGCTGGCCTCCACGATTACCCTTAGGATTTCTTCGGGATTGTGAACTCCTCCGCCGGCGTGCGACACGGCCAGTGTCTTCGCCTGACCGGCGGCAGCTCGCTCTACTTCGCGTACCATCTGGCCCAGATTGAGTTCGGGTACAACGAATGCTTTCACCTTCACCGCCAGTTCACGGATCTTTTTCTCGGGGAACGGCCAAGCGGTAATCAGGCGCAACTTGCCGACCCGCAAACCCTGCTCACGAGCCGCCTCAATGGCGCGCTGCGCCACGCGGGAGGTGATTCCGTAGGAAACGACCACGACATCGGCGTCGTCGAGGTGTTCTTCCTCGAACATGGCAATGCGGTCGCTGGCTTCGCGAATCTTGTTTTGCAGGCGGCGAACCAGTTTGTCCTGAGTCTGCGCTGTCATGCAGGGATAGCCGCGTTCGTCGTGGGTCAGGCCAGTGACATGAAATTTGTAGCCTTCCCCGGCATGCGCGATTTCCGGCACCAGGTTGCCGTTGGTGCCATAAGGCAGGTACTCATCCACCGGCTTGTGGGTATGGCGGCGCGGGGTGATTTCGATCTGGTCGGCGGGAGGAATCACTACTTTCTCGGCCATGTGACCCACAACTTCGTCCATCATGAACATCACGGGCACGCGGAACTCTTCGGCCAGGTTGAAGGCGCTGATGGTCAGGTCGAAACACTCCTGCGGAGAATTGGGACACAGGGCGATGATCTCGTAGTCGCCATGCGAGCCCCAGCGCGCCTGCATCATGTCGCTTTGCGCGGGGAGAGTGGGCAGGCCAGTCGAGGGGCCTCCGCGCTGCACATCCACGAACACACAGGGGGTTTCGGTCATGACCGCGTAGCCGATGTGCTCCATCATCAGCGAGAAGCCGGGACCCGAGGTGACGGTAAACGCCTTGGCGCCGCCCCAAACCGCACCCTGCAGAGTAATGGACGCCGCCAGTTCGTCCTCCATCTGGATAAAAGTTCCGCCGACGGTCGGCACGCGAGATGCGAAGCGTTCGACGATTTCAGTGGAAGGAGTTATGGGATATCCGGCGGCGAAGCGGGCGCCCGCGGCCAGAGCACCTTCGCAGCAGGCGTGATCGCCGTCCATGAAGTGTACGCCGGTGAGCACGCCGCGAGGATCAGCCTTCATTTGTCACCTCCCGCGACCGGGCCTACCTTGGTGGCGAAAATAGCGAAGTCGGGGCAGTACATCCCGCACAAATCACAGCCGCTGCACTTTTCCGGATGCACAACATGGGGAGGATGGTAGCCCTTGGAATTGAAAGCGGAAGAGAGCGCCAGTACCCTGGTAGGGCAAAACTCCACGCAGAAGCCGCAGGACTTGCAGCGCTCAACTACAACGGAAACACGGCCTTTCGCCATAAGTTCTCCACGCTGAAGGTACTGGAATACCCCGCCAACTCAGGGGCAATTATGCTTCGCGATATGCGCAACCTGATGTGACAGAAGTCACGGATGCCGGTGAGGAGGCGCACACCGCCGGCTACCAAGCCTGGGATGTAACTTATCGTGACGATATCCACAATCGACTGTGACCTTGATCACAGCAATCCGGGAACCGCGCCCTGAGAATAAGAATTGCCTTACAAAGATGCAGCTGTTCAAGGGGAGGCTGCCATGTTCGAAGCCGAAGTTGAAATGGAACGACGCTCATCGTTTCTGCCGTTTCTGCTCCTGATGTGCCTGGTTGCGGGGATCGTAGGCGTGCTGGCTTACGTCGTCTTGCAAGTCAAGGAAAAGACGCCGCTCAGTGCGCAGCAGGCGAGCGGGATAGTGGCAACGGCCCTCCAGGGACCTGGCCCCGCGGTCATCACCTTTCATACCGGCACGGTAACGCGCAGCGTTATTGAGAAGCCGGAAGACCCGCACTACCGGCTGCTGGAAAAGGCGGGGATCGTGAAACTGGCCAAGACAGCTGGTGGCGGCGAAGCGGTATCGCTCACCCCGGCAGGAGAACGCCTGATCGCGGCGATACCGGGCGTGAAGAAATGGCGGGAGACCGACGGTACCTCAGCCTACCAAGTTCCCCTGGCTGAACGGGAATTGGTGAGCGTCACCGGAGTAACCATGAACGGCGTAAACGACGCGACTGTCGAATACACGTGGAAATGGGTGCCCAACCAGATGGGGAACATCTTCGACGCGGGCGGTTCCCTAGTGAAGGGATTCAGTATTTGGGATCGTCAGACCCTGATCAATAAGTATGAAGTGGACTTTTATCACGGGAGTCCGACTAGGTCCACGCTGACGTTCGCGCGCAGCGATCAAGGATGGAGAATTTCGGCACCGTAGCCGATCGCGAAGCGGAAGGCAGCTCTCTGGTTTCCGAATGTGCTTAGACTTCGGCGAAGGAAGCCATCGTCTAGTGAGGAGAAAACGCAATGTTTACAAGAAAATTGATTTTCATGTTTGTCGCACTGATCGTATTTACCTATACGGTCGCTGCGCAGGAGCCAGCGCAGGACCAAACCCAAAAAACGATTCAGCATGTTCCCATCAAATCGACGTCGCCTGCATCGGCCAAGGAAATGTACACGACATACTGCGCCGTTTGCCATGGAACCGACGGCAAAGGCGGAGGCCCTGCGGCCGAGGCGCTGAAGGTTCCACCCTCAGACCTGACCGTTCTGAGCAAGAACAACGGGGGGAAATTTCCCGGCCTGAAAGTTTCGTCTATCATCAACGGTGAAGGCAGTCCTGTGCCGGCGCACGGATCGAGGGAGATGCCGATCTGGGGAACGTTGTTCTGGAAGATGAGTCAGGGACACCCCGGTGAAGTACAGCAACGCGTGGCGAATCTCACTCATTACATCGAATCTTTACAAGCCAAGTAGGCGGTCTGCCACTCATCTGTGGACTGGGATCAGAGTCGCTCGTGGGCACAAGCTTCAGCTCGTGCCCACGGCTCGTTTTGGGAGGCAGTAAAGAAGTCTGCGACGACTGACCGGCCGGGGCTCTCCCCCGGGCCGGCCAGCATTGTTGAAGCTCCGGATGGCGTCTAGTCCGCTTGCGCAACCGACTTCGTGATTTCTGGTATTACGGGGCTTGGCTCTGCCTCGCGCGCGTCGACTACCGCAATGGCGACCACACGTACGATCTCCTCCACTTCAGCGCCCCGAGGCAGCAGGTGTACGGGCCGGGTCATGCCCATGAGAATGGGCCCAAGCGTCTCGGCGCCCCCGATCGTTGTCAGCAGTTTGCAGGCGATGTTAGCCGAGGCCAGGTCGGGGAACACCAGCACATTGGCGCCCCCTTTCAGAGAACTAAACGGATAGGTCTGCTCCAGTATCTCGGGTGAGACGGCGGCATCGGCCATGATCTCCCCGTCCACAATCAGGGTTGGATCCGCTTTGTGCAGCAGATCCACCGCCTTCCGGACCTTGTCGCAGAAGGGGTGCCTGGTGCTGCCAAAGCTGGAGAAGGAAAGCATGGCCACTCGCGGCACAACGTCAAAGCGCCGGGCTTCCTGTGCGGCGCACAAGGCGATTTCCACCAAGTCTTCCGCGGAGGGATCAATATTGACGCTGGTGTCGGCCAGGAAGAGCAACTCTCCATCGCGCGTAATCATGGGATAACATCCAGCGACCTTGTGCAGGCCCTCGCGCATGCGAACGAGCTGCAGAGCGGGGCGAATGGTGTCGGGAAAGTGCTGGGTGACGCCGGAGACCAGAGCATCGGTGTCCCCCATATGCAACATCATCGACGCGAAAATGTTGCGGTCCCCGATCAGCGTGTGCGCTTCGCCAAGGGTCACGCCGCGACGCTGGCGCAAGCGGAAGAGCTCCTGGATATAGGTCTCGCGAAGAGGTGAGGTCGCCGGATCCACGATCTGCGCCCGCTCCAGATCCAAGCCGAGCTCCGCGGTCTTGGCACGAATGGCTGCCGGGTCGCCGAGCAGGATGGGTGTGGCAATTTTCTCTTCCAATATGGCGTTGCACGCGCGCAGGATCTTTTCGTTGTCGCCCTCGGGAAATACTACGTGCCTGGGTTTGGCCTGGGCCTTGTGAATCATCATGCGCGAGATTTCGTGAGCCTTGCCCAGATGACGCTCGAGTTGTTCGCGGTATGTCGCGATGTTAACCGGCTCCTGGGCCACTCCCGTGTCCATTGCGGCCTGGGCCACTGCTGTCGACTCCCACACCAGTACCCGAGGATCAAACGGCTTGGGGATGAGATAGTCGGGACCGAACTCCAGCCGATTGACTCCATAGGCGCGGCATACCGAGTCAGGGACATCCTCCTTGGCCAGGTTTGCCAAGGCTCGAGTGGCGGCAAGCTTCATCTCTTCGTTGATCTCCGTAGCGCGTACATCCAAGGCGCCGCGGAAGATGAAGGGGAATCCCAGGACATTGTTCACCTGGTTGGGATAGTCGGAACGTCCCGTGGCAACGATGACATCGTCACGACTTGCCTTAGCATCCTCGTAGGTGATTTCGGGATCCGGGTTGGCCATGGCGAAAACGATGGGACGGGAAGCCATGGAACGTACCATGTCCGGTGTGATTGCACCCTTCACGGACAGGCCGAGGAATACGTCGGCATTCTCCATGGCCTCCGCCAGAGTGCGGAGGCTGGTATTGGTGGCGAAGCGATCCTTGTAGCGATTCATGCCTTCGCTGCGGCCCTTGTAGATGACTCCCTTGGTATCGCACAGAATGACGTTTTCACGTTTAACGCCGAGACGGACGTAGTGCTCCGCGCAAGCCACGCCCGCGGCGCCGGCGCCGTTCACGACCACGCGGATCTTGCTGATATCTTTGCCGACAATCTCCAGCCCATTGAGCAACGCCGCCCCGGAGATGATGGCGGTGCCATGCTGGTCATCGTGAAAGACCGGGATCTTCATCGTTCTCCTCAGGGTCTCTTCGATGTAGAAGCACTCCGGCGCCTTGATGTCCTCGAGGTTGATGGCGCCGAAGGTAGGCTCCAGCAACTGGCAGACTTTGATGACTTCATCAGGATCGTGGGTATTGATTTCAATATCAAAGACGTCGACGTCGGCGAAGCGCTTAAAGAGGACGGCTTTACCCTCCATGACGGGTTTGCCGGCGAGGGCACCGATGTCGCCCAGTCCGAGGACAGCCGTCCCGTTGCTCACAACAGCTACCAGGTTGCCACGGGCGGTGTACTTGAAGGCATCGTGTGGATTTTTTTGGATTTCCAGGCACGGATCGGCCACTCCTGGGGTGTAGGCCAGGCTCAAATCGCGCTGTGTATGGCAGGGCTTGGTGGGAGTGACTGCAATCTTTCCGGGCTTTGGCAAGGCATGATAGTCCAGTGCTTCCTTCTTTGAGATTCCCATAATTTCTCCTCTTGAACCCGGCTAAGGCAGCAGCAGGCGATGCCCTACTCTGCGGTAAGGATCTTCCAGGCCTCACGGCCAGTGACCATTACATGCTGCACACTCTTGACCGCTTTCATGTATTGCGCGCGCTCGAAGGCTGAGGGATTGGGACAACGGATCTGACTCATGCTGCCCTTCATCTGTTGCACCGACTCGTACTCGTGTTTCTCCATCCAGTCGATCAATCCGGTTTCGATGGACCCGAGATGGCTGATGCCGTTCCGCAGCAGCGTGGAACACAGCATGGTTACGTCCGCGCCGACCATCAGCAATTTCACGACGTCCTCGGAACTGTGCACGCCGCTGGTCGCAGCCAGGTTGGCCCGGATGCGACCGTAAAGGATGCCGATCCAGGTCAGCGGAAGCCGTAACGCTTGCGGAGTGCTGAGCAACACGTTGGGTTGGATTTCCAACTCCTCAAGATTGATGTCGGGCTGATAGAAGCGATTGAACAGAACCAGCCCGTTCGCTCCCGCTTCGTCGAGCCGCTTCGCCATGTTTGCCATGTTGCTGAAAAAAGGGCTGAGCTTTACCGCGACGGGAATGGTCACCACCGACTTCACGGCCCGGAGAATGTCGATGTACTGTTGCTCGACTTCGCCGGAGGTAAGTTCTGAACTGGTGGGAATAAAGTAGATGTTGCACTCCAGGGCATCCGCCCCCGCCTCCTGGATAAGCTTGGCATACTGAATCCAGCCGCCGGCGGTAGAGCCGTTGAGGCTGGCGATAATCGGCACTGATACCGCTTTCTTGGCCCGCCGGATGTGGTTTAGATACCCTTCCGGGCCCAGGCGAAATTCGCCGGGCTGCGGGAAAAAACTTGCGGCTTCCGCGAAACTGTCGGTCCCGGCGGCCAAGTGATGTTCGAGCTCGTAACTTTCCTGGCGCAACTGCTCTTCGAACAACGAATACAACACGACGGCGGAGGCGCCTGCGTCTTCGAGTCGGCAAATACTATCGATCTCCTGCGAGAGTGGTGATGCGGAAGCCACCAAGGGTGTAGGAAGGTGCAAACCCAAATAGGTTGTTCTCAGGTCGATCATCATGTCTCCTCGTACGCGAACATTCACCGCTCGATCTGGTTCCTCTGCAGCGAGCCTTTTCTCCGGGTGCTCACATGCGCCTCACTCTGCTTTGACTGGCTGCTCGCCGAACTTCCGCTGCGCCAGATATTCGTAGAGGTGAAAGCGGGTGATGGCGTCATTCTGCGCCTCCTGCCAGAGCTTCTTGGCCTCTTCCGGTTTGCTCTTGGTGAGCATTTTGAAACGCGTTTCCATGAGCATGTAATCCTGAACTTTACGTGTCGGTGTCCGGGAATCGAGAGTCAGCGGGTTTTCGCCCTGGGTGGCCCGGTCCGGATGGTAGCGATAGAGCAGCCACTGTCCGGAATCGACCGCCGCTTTCTGATCTGACATCGCCGTGGTCATGTTGATGCCGTGAGCGATGCAGTGCGAATAGGCGATGATGAGGCTGGGACCGTTGTAGGCCTCAGCTTCCAGGAACGCTTTCAGCGTGTGCTCATCCTTGGCGCCCATGGCCACGCTGGCGACATAAATGTTGCCGTAGCTCATGGCGATGAGGCCCAGATCCTTCTTGGGGCCGGGCTTGCCGCCGGCGGCAAACTTCGCCACCGCGCCTCGGGGCGTAGCTTTGGACGCCTGACCTCCGGTGTTGGAATAGACCTCGGTATCGAGGACGAGCACGTTGACATTGCGTCCGCTGGCGAGCACATGATCCAGTCCGCCGTAGCCGATGTCGTAGGCCCAGCCGTCTCCGCCGACGATCCAAATGCTTTTCTTGACCAGCAGGTCGGCCACCGCAAGCAGTTGTCTCGCGTCCAGCGAATTAAGACCGTGCAGTTTTTCTTTCAGCAGGTCAACCCGCTGGCGCTGCTCGTAGATGTCGGCTTCGTCCTTTTGGGGAGAGTTGAGGAGCGCTGCAGCCAGCTCTTCACCGATCACGCCGGCTACGCGCCGAACCAATTCCTGCGCGAACTCGGTCTGCTTATCGATGGAAAGCCGGAAGCCCAGACCGAACTCCGCGTTGTCTTCGAACAGCGAGTTCGACCAGGCGGGCCCACGGCCGGCTGCGTTTTTTGTCCACGGTGTCGTGGGCAGGTTGCCACCGTAAATCGATGAACATCCGGTAGCGTTCGCAATAATGGCCCGGTCGCCGAACAGCTGCGACATCAGCTTGAGATAGGGAGTTTCGCCGCAACCGGAACAGGCGCCGGAAAACTCAAACAGCGGTTCCTGAACCTGTTGTTGGCGGATGGCGCCGACTTTGACGTTGCGGCGGTCCATTTCAGGGATCTTGAGGAAGAAGTCCCAGTTTTCGCGCTCGGGCAGGCGCAGCGGAGGTTGCGGCACCATGTTGATGGCTTTGAGCCGGGTTTCAGCCTTGTTCTTGACCGGACAAACTTCGACGCAGATCCCACAACCGGTGCAGTCTTCGGGCGCCACCTGAATCGTGTACTTGAGTCCTTGCCATTCCTTGTCGCGGGTCTCAGTCGACTTGAAGGTTGCCGGGGCGCCCTGCAACTCCTTGGAGTCGTACACCTTGATGCGGATGACCGAATGCGGACAAACCATGGCACACTTTCCGCACTGGATACAGATTTTCGAATCCCAGGCGGGGATTTCGAGCGCCAGATTACGCTTCTCCCATTTCGCAGTCCCGGTGGGGAAAGTGCCGTCCGCCGGGAATGCGCTGACCGGCAATTCGTCGCCGCGGCCGGCGTAGATCACGCCCAACACGTCACGCTCGAATGCCGGCGCTGAGGGAGAAAACGGTGGCGGCATCTCGATCGTGCTGGTGAGTTCCGCCGGGACTTTCACTTCGAACAGGTGCGCCAGAGTCTCGTCCACGGCTTTCATGTTCTTTTCCACGATCTCTTCGCCCTTCTTGCCATAGGTGTCGCGAATGGACCTGCGGATCCCCCCGATGGCCTCGTCCGCCGGCAAGACCGCGGAGATGGCGAAGAAACAGACTTGCAGGATCGTGTTCATGCGGCTGCCCATGCCGGTGTCGCGCGCCACCTGATAGGCGTCGATCACGTAAAACTTCGCCCGCTTGGCAATGATCTGCTCCTGGACCGGGCGAGGGAGATGGTCCCACACTTCATCCGCACCGAACGGGCTGTTGAGCAGGAAGGTTCCGCCGTCGACCAGAGCGCTGAGCATGTCGTAGCGCTCCAGAAATATCCACTGGTGACAGGCGACGAAATTCGCTTTGGAGATCAGATAACTGGAGCGAATGGGTTGCGGCCCGAAGCGCAGGTGCGAAATGGTTACCGCACCCGACTTTTTCGAGTCGTAGACGAAGTAGCCCTGGGCGTAATTGTCTGTATTCTCGCCGATGATTTTGATCGAGTTTTTGTTAGCGCCAACCGTGCCGTCGGCGCCCAAGCCATAAAACATTGCCCGGACAACATTTCCCGGCTCGGTGGAAAAGCTGGCGTCATAGGACAAACTGGTGTGGCTGACGTCGTCCTGGATACCGATGGTGAAATGATCACGGGGCTGATCCGTCTTCAGATTGTCGTAGATCGACTTGACCATTGCCGGAGTGAATTCCTTGGAGGAGAGGCCATAGCGCCCACCCACGACCAACGGCTGAGTTTTTCCAGGTCGGGAGTTTCCCTTTACACCTTCGTGAAGCGCGTTCACGACGTCGAGATAAAGCGGTTCGCCAATCGCGCCGGATTCCTTGGTGCGATCGAGAACGGCGATCTTTCTCACGCTGGGCGGCAAGGCCGCGAGGAATTCCTGCACCGGGAAGGGACGGTACAGGTGTATTTTGAGCAGCCCCAGCTTTTCGCCTTGGGCATTGAGGCACTCGACGGCTTCATGGGCGACTTCGGCGCCTGAACCCATCATCACGATCACGCGCTCGGCATCCGGCGCTCCAACGTAGTCACACAGATGATAGGAGCGTCCTACCACCTGCGAGAACCGGTTCATCACGGATTGGACGATTTCCGGACACACAGCGTAGTAGGAATTTGCCCGCTCGCGGATCTGGAAGAACACGTCGGGATTCTGCGCCGTACCGCGCAAGACAGGATGATCGGGGGAAAGCGCGCGCTGGCGATGCTCGAAGATGCGATCCATGTTGATGAGCGCGCGCATGTCATCTTCAGTGAGCATCTCGATTTTGTTGACCTCATGCGAGGTGCGGAAGCCATCGAAGAAATGCAGGAAGGGGATACGCGACTCGAGCGCGGCGGCGTGCGCGATGAGTGCGAAGTCCATGGCTTCCTGTACCGAGTTCGAGCACAGCATGGCGAAACCGGTGGTGCGGCAGGACATGACATCCGAGTGGTCGCCAAAGATGGAGAGCGCATGAGTGGCCAGGGTGCGCGCCGAAACGTGAAACGCCGTGGGCGTAAGTTCGCCGGCAATCTTGTTCATGTTCGGGATCATGAGCAGAAGACCCTGGGAGGCGGTAAAGGTAGTGGCCAGCGATCCGGTCTGGAGCGCGCCGTGGACAGCCCCGGCAGCTCCGCCTTCGCTTTGCATCTCGATAACGTGGGGTACTGTACCCCAAATATTCTGGATTCCCTGGGACGACCACTCGTCCGCCCATTCACCCATGGCGGAAGAGGGCGTAATGGGATAGATGGCAATTACCTCATTAACCCGGTAGGCGACGTATGCGACCGCCTCATTTGCATCCATGGTCTTGAACTTGCGCTTCGTAATCATCGGCCTGCCTTCATCCATAAACAGGAATCTGTGATTTTTTCTGTTCCGGCTTTGACTGCATCAAGGATGGACGATGGCAGGCGTGAGCGCAGCAAGGCATGTCACAGACACACGTGATGCGCATCACATAGGCAGCTTTGTGAGGGGGATCACAGCCGGGTGTGCCCTGGAGCACGGTCAACCGTTTCGTCCGGAAGGACACTGACAGTTAGTGCAGACCGGCCCAATTGGCTCCCGCATTGCGCCCGATGCGACCGGCGCAAAACGAGTCAGTTTCACTGGGCATACGATGTCGTCACAGGAGGTTGGTCACATGCTCTCGCCATACGGAATGGAGATCGTTGAAAGTTGCCTTACCTGCAAGCTGCGCGCCGACCGCATCTTTTGCAATTTGTCGGCCGGTGCGCTGCAAACTTTTGAAAACATCAAGTTCGCGACCGCGTACCCCCAGGGAGCAGTTTTGTTTGTCGAAGGGCAGATGCCACGCGGCATTTTCTTGCTCTGCAAAGGCAGTGTGAAGCTCTCGATCAACTCCCCGAGCGGCAGAACGATGATTATGAAACTTGCCGACCCCGGCGAGGTGCTGGGGTTGAGCGCCACCATCTCCGGGAAACCTTACGAAGTGACGGCGGAGACGATCGATCCCTGTCAGGTCAACTTCGTCAAGCGCGATGACTTTCTGCGGTTTCTCAAGGACGACGTGGAAGTATGTTTCAAGGTCGCCGAGCAACTCAGCGAAAAGTATCACAATACCTGCAATGAGGTGCGCTCGTTGGGATTGTCGCACTCGGCCGCCGAAAAACTGGCCAAGCTGCTTCTGGATTGGAGCTCGAAAAATGGAGAAGGCTCCAAACCGGAGCCCCGATTGAAGCTCAGGCTGACTCACGAGGAAATCGCGCAGATGATCGGGACCTCGCGAGAGACGGTCACCCGGCTATTTGCCGAGATGAAGAAGCGTCAGATTGTGCAGTCAAAAGGCTCGACTCTGGTGATTCGCAACACCGGGGCGCTGCGCGAGCTCGCGAACCACAACTAGCGTCGGCCGGATGAACCTGATGGGCGGGGGACGCCCATCCTCCATGAACAATCCTATTTTGTGATTGGAATCACAATTCCGGGTGATGAGAGTCACCGCCCGGGGGCTAGCTCCCTTTGTATCCTTGCCGCGAGGGTGAGGGAGGCCGCACATGGCTTCGTCAGAGGGCAACGGACATCCAAGCAAGGCAAACCAAAACAAGCCACGACTGATTTTCTGGGAGTTGACCAAAGGATGTAATCTTCGCTGCATCCATTGCCGGGCCAGCGCTACCGAGCTCAGTTCCCCCTCCGATCTCACCACCCAGATGGCATGCAACATCATCGATCAGATAGCCGCAGTGTCCGCTCCCATCCTGGTGCTGAGCGGCGGCGAACCGCTTTTCCGTTCGGATATTTTCCAGTTGGCGCGCTATGGCACGGACAAGGGACTGCGCGTGGCGCTGGCTACCAACGGCACCCTGGTTACCCGGGATGTGGCGCGCATGATCGTGGATAGCGGCGTGCGGCGTGTGGCCATCAGCCTGGACGGCGCGGATGCGCTTACCCACGATACTTTCCGTGGCATTCCCGGCGCCTTCGATGCGGCCATCGCGGGGTTCCGTAATCTGAAGAATCTGGGTATGTCGGTGCAGATCAACACTACGATCGCCCGCCACAATGCCCATCAGCTTCCGCAAGTGCTCGAACTGGCCAAATCGCTGGGAGCGGACGCACTGCATACGTTCCTGCTGGTACCGGTGGGTTGCGGCGTGGATATAGCCGCCGAGCAGATGGTTCCTCCGGAAGAGTACGAGAGAATGTTGAACTGGTTCTACGACCGCTCGCTCGAAGGCGGCATCGAGATGAAGGCGACCTGCGCGCCCCATTACTTCCGCGTGGTTCGCCAACGGCGGGTTGCCGAACACCGTTCCGCGGCGGCGGCCGCTCAGGCTGCGCAGCCCGTACCAGAGGCGACGCAAGGTTCGCCAGCTATCGGTCCCACTGAGATGGCAATGCCTGGCTCAACCGGCATCGAGTTGAAGCCTAATGGGATCGGACATGCCGTGGGACATCCGGGAACTCATCCCTCCGACATGAACGCCATGACCAAGGGATGTCTAGCCGGGACGGCCGTGTGTTTCATTTCCAATCAGGGCGAGGTCTATCCCTGTGGATACTTACCGGCCCTTGCCGGGGATCTGAAAACGCAGCCGTTCGCCGACATCTGGGAGAACTCAGTGGTGTTCAACCAGCTGCGCGATGCCAACAACCTCAAGGGCAAGTGCGGCTGTTGCGAATTCCGCAATGTATGTATGGGCTGCCGCGCACGGGCCTATGCCGCCACCGGCGACTATCTGGATGAGGAGCCGTTCTGCGTCTACCAGCCGCGTGCGAAAGGTCTGAAGGAAAAGGACGTCATCCTGGCGGATGTTGCCCGTTAACCACAGAGCCACAGAGAAAACCGGTCTGTGGTGAAGGGTGTTTAGGAGCGAAAATCCGCTGCCCAGCGCGATATCCCGCAATTCAGGCTGCATAAATCCGCCACACATATGGCGATACCTTCGCTAACTCACTGACAATGCAAGGGATCACTGTCGGGATGCATGTCCCCGCTTTGGCACGGCGGATGCTTTTCACATGGGGTGGTTGGCAGGAGATAAGACCTTGGAACCTACTCTGATGGTCGTCGGCTTGAACTACCGCACCGCCCCGGTGGAAGTGCGGGAACGCTTCTGGATCGACGAGAACCGGCGGTATGAAGTCCTGGTGCATCTGTCGCGGGCGGAAGGCATTGAAGAAGTAGTTGTAATGGCCACCTGCAACCGCACTGAGTTTTGGCTGTGGGCGAACGATGTCACCTTGTCCGCCAACTCGGTCATGCGGCTGCTGGGCGCCGAATATGGACTCAAGCTGTGCGAGTGGAAGCACTTCTACCGCTTGCTGGATGAAGCAGCCCTCCTGCACATATTCCGGGTCGCATCCAGCCTCGACTCCATGGTGGTCGGAGAACCCCAGGTGGTTTCCCAGGTGAAACAGGCCTGGCAGCAGGCGCAGAAGGTGGGAGCGACGGGCCGATTCCTGGATGCGGTGTTGCAGAAAGCGCTCACCGTGTCGAAGCGCGTGCGCAGCGAGACGGCAATTGGCAACGCAGCGGTATCGATTCCTAACGCCGCCGTGGAACTCACTCGTCAAGTTCTTGGCACAGTGGAAAACAAGAAAGTACTTCTACTCGGCGCAGGCAAAATGAGCGAGCTCTCGGCCCGCGGGTTGCTCAACCACGGGGCGACCTCGGTCCGCGTGATCAACCGCACTCTGGAGCACGCGGTTGAACTGGCCACCAAGCTGGGTGGAGTCGCGATCCCGTTTGAGGAGCGCTGGCAGCACATGGCGGAGGCGGACATCATTATCAGCTCGACTTCCTGTCCACATACGATTCTGAGCCGAGATGAGGCCGAGACCATGGTTCGTGGGCGCACGGAGCAGCCTCTGGTGATCGTGGATATCGCGATGCCGCGTGATATTGACTCCAGCGTGAGCGAGGTCAAGGGAATTTTCCTCTATGACCTGGACGACCTGGAAAACGTGGTAGACCACAATGCGGGTGAGCGTGAGGTTGCCGCCGCCGCTGGACAGAAGATTCTGCAGGCTGAGGCGCAAGGGTTCCGTCGCAAGCTAATGGCGGAACGGGTGGTGCCGACGATCGTGGCACTGCGGCAGCGGCTGGACGAGATTTGCCGGCAAGAGCTGGATTCCTTCCGACAAGAGAACGGGCCCTTCTCCCAGGACCAGGACGAAATGTTAAATGCAATGATGTCCCGGATGACTCAGAGGATCGCAGGTTCGCTCGCCCGTGAACTCAAGGAACTTCCAGAAAAGTTGGAGCAGGAACAGATGACTGCTGCGGTGCAGCGACTGTTCCACCTGCAAACGCCCGAGGCGGCGATTGCCGGCACCAGATCCTGAAGGAGTAGTCAAGACCATGGACAAGAAAGAGCAAGAAGGGTCCCTTCCCCGAGCTGCCTGGACCAGCAGCCAGGCCTATATCCTGGCGGTCTTCTGTCTGGTCCTGGGAGTTGCTCTGGGCTACCTGTTTCGCGGTTCCGCTTCGCCCGAGATCGCTGGGACGGTGGCTTCGGCCAAGGACAGCGCGCCTCAGGGTCAATCGACACAGGCGCAATTGAGTCCAGAACAGCAGAAGGCGATGTTGGACCAGGCGGTAGCGCCACTGCTCGCAACCTTGAAGACCAACCCCGACGATTTCAATACGATTGTGCAAGTGGCGAATCTGTACTACGACGGAAAGCAGTATCCAGAGGCCGTCAAGTACTACAAGCTCGCAGCCAAGAGCCAACCTGAAAATGCTGATGTGCTAACCGATCTGGGAACCGCAATCTGGTACACGGGAGACGCAGACGGAGCCATCGCAGAATTTCAGCAGGCACTGAAGTATCGGCCTGATCATCCTGGAACCCTGTTCAACCTGGGCGTGGTCCGATGGCAGGGCAAGATGGATCCGAAAGGCGCGGTCCAAGCCTGGGAAGAGCTGTTGCAGCGGAACCCGAACTATCCCGAAAAACAGCAGGTCCAGGAATATATCGACCGGGCCAAGCAGCACGCCAAGGGATGATTTATCGGCGCCCAAGTAATGACGCCCGTTACTCAGGGACTCCTAGTCAGGGGCCCGCGACGCGTTTCAGGTAGAAGCGGAAGAACTCATCGGGATTGGAGTCGAGGCACACGTCCGCGTTGGGTGGGCCAGCCTCGGCGCGAGTGAAACCTTGCTCATCCACGCGAATGTGCATCGGCTGCACCGGGCAAAGTCCCGGATTCACCAGGTAGGCGATGGTCATGGGATCGAACAGGGTCGGCGTTTGCTGTCCCCACAGGTGGTAGAGCACGGTCAGCGCGTCGGTAATCGCAGTTCCCTGACTGAACAAGAAGGCGCGTTTCACCTCGTCCAGTTTCAACTGTGTCGAGTCCAAAGGCATCATCGCCAGCGGAACTCCGGAGGCAAACAGTTTCTGCGCCGAGGGAATATCGTTGAGGATGTTCCATTCCGGCTGGGGCCCCCGCGGAGCCGAGTATCCCAGATCGCCGTATCCCCGTTTGACCGACCCGCCCATCAGCACAACCCGCTTCAGTTTCCCGAAAGTGACGGCATCTTTGTCGATGGCGGCTCCGACGTTCATCAAAGGACCAATTGCGATCAAGGTGATCTGTCCCGGGTAATGCCGAATCTGCTCCAAGAGGAAATCGACCGCAGGCGGATGAGAAATCTTCGCGGAATGTCCGCCCTCGGCGTAGCGGCGCTGCGTTAGTGGATTCTTGGTCGCGGTGGGTACGCCCGCTGCCACCGGGATGTCCGGCCGTCCCGCCTCCGCCAGCAGCCGGTCCGCGATCCTGGCCCGGGTCTCGGTATCTCCAAAGTTGGTCATCACTCCCAGGATTTCGAGTTCCGGACTGCGTACCGCCAACGCCAATGCAAAGGCGTCGTCCACGTCGTCGCCAATGTCCGTGTCGATGATCACCTTCTCTGCCCCCGCCAGCTTCGCCGGCTCCTGGCCGCGGGAGGGAATGCTGGCGACAGTCACGGTCGCGAACAGGGCACAACCGAAAATCCAGGGCGTTTTCCTCATCTCGCTCCTTTCTCAGGCACATCTGAAGACAACAGGATCATTCTAGAGTTCCTCTTCCTGAGCGTGGTCGCCCTCCCCTGCCTAGGTTCCAGCTGGCGCTGTGCCCTCGCCGGCATAGGCTGCGTTCAGGCGAAGCTGCCACAGCGCGATGACACCCAGTACCATTAAATTGGGGAACAACAGCGGCGCCATGGGAGGAGCCCCGTAGACGAAGTTATCAAACGGGTGAAGCGATGGTCCCCGCAGGTTACCTGCTGCGTGCAGTACAAAACCCCAAAGCCCCACCCCCGCTTCCAGCAAGAGGATTAGGAGGCACAGGTCGATGTAGCCGCGGGAAACCCGCATCATCAGCGGCACGGCCAGAAAACCGACAGCGACGGCGCTGGCCACGACGGGCACCCACTCCAGAGCATAGAAGAATCCGTTCCCGGCATGATCAGCAAGGCTAAAGACGAAGTTTCCAACGAAACCGCCCAGCGTAAGTAGAAGCAGCCATCGCGCCCATTCGAGCGACTCAGGATCCACCATACGATTCATGATGAGCAGAAATCCCAAACCGGTGTAAGCCAGAGGCGCGGCAAAGGGCGCGGAGTAAGTCAGACTGCGCAGGGTGCGCTCGTAAAAGAAATGGCTTTCGAGGTGGAAAATAACCCCAGTGAGACCGACCAGTACTGCACCCCATCCGGCGAGGTATCCCAGATCTGTCCACACGGCCGGCCAGCGATTCCGCACAGCGCAGGCGAGAATCAGCAGCAGCGGCGCACTGGCAGAAAAGATCAGGGGGATGAACTCGGCTGGGTTGCGAAACTGGTTCACCGAATGGGCCAGATAGATGTCGAAAGTAAGAAAGCCCACGTTCAGGATCACGAACAGTTCGACCCACATTTGGGGACGAGTCCACCAGCGTTCACTTCCCTTTGCCATGCTCTCTCCTGAGCTCTGCGGCCATGGACTGAAGTTCGACGGCTTTCTGCAACATGGGATAGTTCCCATGCCATTGCACAAAATCCGCCCCGCCCATGAACGCACCATGCTTGCTGGTTCGTCCGTCGTAATGCCAGAGGTCAAAATAGACAAAATCAATGGGCTGAGAGAACGGCGCTCCGGTGAGTACGCCTTCTTTCCGCAATTGGTTCATTAGATCCTGGGCGGACCGAACCCGCTCATTGGTGACTTGAACCACCTGTTCAGCCTGACTGTAGACTTTTTCGATCAAGGCTGGCGTGTGGCACTGCGAACAAATTTGTTTCATCTTGGCCTGAGCGGCGGCATAGTTCGGGCGTTTGTCGGTGATGGCATTTGCCAGGTAATACGACAAACGCTCGGAGGGGTCGTGGGTGACGCCAACTCCATTGATGCCGCTCATATGACAGGTAGCGCATGTGGGAACAAACATATCGCGCGTGGTCAGGCTCTTGGGCGGAGCATCCAGGTTCAGCAAACGTTCCTGCGCCTGGAACATCACGCCGTGCTTGGATTCTTCGTAAATCTCGATCTGGGAGTGGTCCGGTCCCATGTGGCACTGGGCGCAGGTGCTGGGCAACCGGGCGATGCGAACCGAACTCGTGTGCCGGGTGTGGCAAGCAGTGCAGGTTCCGATGGTGCCGTCGGCGTTCGGCCGGCCCACGCTGTGGCACTGCTCGCACCCGCTGCTCATTGCCGATGTTCCTTCCATCTGCACGAATGGATGGGGTGGGCGGCGGGTCCCGCCGGGTTGATATGTTTCCGAAAAATTGACTTGTTCGGCCGTGAGTCCTTTCTCCCCGTAGATCGCAGCCCAGGCCGGTGCGGCATGGCGGCTGCGTACGAATTGCTGATAGATGTTCTCGTGGCAGCTTCGGCAATTTCCGGCGGTCAGTTTCGCAGAGATGACGAAGCCGTGATGATCCTTCTTGTCCTGACCGCCCGCCGGCTGGTGGCAGTCCAGGCAGTTCACGCCTTTCCTGGCGTGCAGACTGATTTCATATTCGTGCACCACGGAATACTGAGTTCGAGCATGACATTCGGCACACTTTCCGGTGGCTCGCACCAGATCTGCGCTGGGCTGATCGGTTTCGATCTTTGGCCGCGCACGATTGATCAAGAACGCCGCCACAATCAGGGCGAACGCAATCGTTACCGCTATGAAAACCGATCGAAATGACATAGGAAGTCCCTTTCACATATGAGAAGCAATTAGCCTGACGTTCCAACCCTGGCGGAAGCTAACATTGTAGCTGGAGGTATGGAGGATAGGAGGTAACGTTGGGCGGCCATTGTTCCCGAGAAAGCAGAGATCGCGCTAGTGGCTATAGCGGAAGTACCACATGAAAAGCATGGCTGCGATGCGGACAATTATCAGGAGAGCCGCGACGACTAAGGCTGCACAAAACAGAGTCCGTTCGAAACGATTCAGCCGCCACCCGCATACGGACATAAAGCCGCCTTCGAATCCGATCCCAGATTATGGCCCCAGGCTACTGGCCGCAGTGAATCAGGTCACGAACGACTGTGACCGATTCACAAGAGACTCTCACTCGAATGCATTTCTTGCGAGGTATGGGCAGCCCGCAATGGCCGTAGAGTTGCCAATACCGCACATGAGCCTGTGAGCCCCGTCACATACGTATGTATCGAAATGGCCAATCATAGCCTCTAGATGCCCAATGGAGACCGGTTCCGGCTTCCATCGGACATGCGATTGGAAATCCAGAGAAACCCAAACAAGGCAGCGCGCCCGCCCGCAGCAAAGCGGACGGGCGTTGGGAAATCTAATTCAAATTCATCCGGAGTCCACTCGACTGCGGGCAGTCGAACAAACGGCGGATTCCCCAGGAGATATACCATGGCGAAGACAATGAAGGCCGCGTTGGTCGAGAAGTTCGGCGAGCCATTAAAGATTCAGGAGGTCCCAGTTCCAGATCCAGGCCCGGGAGAGGCACTGGTCGAAGTAATCGCGAGCGGCGTTTGCCACACCGACCTGCACGCGGCGGGTGGCGATTGGCCGATCAAACCCACCTTGCCCTTTATCCCGGGGCACGAAGGAGCGGGCATTGTGGCCAAGCTGGGTGCGGGTGTGAAGCATTTGAAGGAAGGCGACCGGGTGGGGATCGCCTGGCTGCACAGTTCCTGCGGGCACTGTGAATTCTGCCTTACCGGGTGGGAGACACTCTGCCCGGAGCAGGAGATGTCAGGCTATTCCGTAAATGGCAGCTTTGCTGAGTTCGCTCTGGGCCGGGCGGATTATCTGGGGCGGATTCCGGACAAACTTTCCTTCGTCGATGCCGCGCCGATTCTTTGCGCCGGTGTCACCACTTACAAGGGTTTGAAACAGACCCAGGCGCGTCCTGGTGAGTGGGTCGTGATCTCGGGCGTCGGGGGCCTGGGACACGTTGCGGTGCAGTATGCCAAAGCCATGGGTCTGCATGTGGCGGCGATTGACATCGGGCCAGAGAAACTGGAGTTGGCGCGCAAACTTGGCGCCGAGGTGACCGTGGACGCGAAGGAAGAAGATGCGGTCCAGGCGATCCAGAAGAAAATCGGCGGTGCGCACGGCGTACTGGTGACGGCCGTGTCGCTACCGGCGTTCAAACAGGCGATCGGAATGCTGCGCCGCGGCGGGACCTGCGTTCTAAACGGCCTGCCGCCCGGAGAGTTCCCGATTTCCATTTTCGATCTGGTGCTCAACGGCCAAACGGTGAGGGGCTCGATAGTGGGCACACGCAAGGACCTTGAGGAAGCGCTGCAGTTCGCCGCCGAAGGCAAGGTGAAAGCCACAATTGAGAAGCAACCACTGGGCTCAATCAACGATATTTTCGCCCGGCTCAAGAAGGGAAAGGTCAACGGCCGGATCGTTCTCGATATAGCTCGCGAATCCGGCGCAAAGAAATCCAAGAGCCACGCCGCATGAACCCTCGGATGTGACTGATACGAGCAGCGGCATCAAGCAAAGGGCGGGTGCACAGCATTCGCCCTTCTCAAAACAAAACGCCCCAGACTCAAACGAGTCGTGGGACGTTAGTCGAACAGCCCTCCCCCGAAAACTGCTCAATCACAAGGTAACGATTTCGGGAGATTGTGGGAATGGCCCAATCGGGCTACTTCCCTTTGCTGCTGATCACAAAGGACTTAGGCAAGAACCGCGAGAGTGCTTGATGGCTCTCGCAGGCTGCCAGAAGCAGGGCCGGTCCGACCTAGTCGGCCCTCCGCGGTTCGTAGGGATTGTGCGGGGAATCGAGCGGTGTTTCGACCCAGGGGCGGATCCCACATTACTCCTCCACCGAACCCGCCTGCGAGCCTTCGTCATCGCCGCGAATCAAGCCAAATTTCTTCAGTTTGTAGCGCAGGGCATCGCGGCTGATGTCGAGCAGCTTGGCGGCGTGGGTTTGATTGCCGTTGGCTTGGCGCATGGCCAGTTCGACCATGGCGTGCTCCACCTCCTCGAGCGATGTTCCGCCATCGGGGATATAGAGGCGCGGGAGGGTGCGCCCGTTGGGCAAGGTCTGTCCGCCGTCAGCGGGTGAGGTTCGCTCAAAGACGGTGCGGCCGCCCGATTCACCCACGGAAAACGGCAGATACACCGGTCGCAGGAATGGTTCGTCTTCCAGAATCATGCCGCGCTCGATGGTGTTCTTCAGCTCGCGAACGTTGCCCGGCCAGTTATGACTGAGGATCAGCCGGCGCGTGTCATCGGTGATGCCGCGAATCGACTTCTTGAATCGGCGGTTGTAGCGGTCGATGAAAAAATCCACCAGGGGGAGAATGTCTTCCTTACGGTCGCGCAGCGGAGGGATGAAGATCGCAATAATGGCCAGACGATAGTAGAGATCCTGACGAAACTGGCCCTCGCGCACCGCCTTTTCGAGATCGCGGTTGGAGGCGGCAATCACGCGCACATCCACCTGCATGTCGCGGATACCTCCCACGCGGCGGATGACCTGGTCTTCCAGCACGCGCAGAAGTTTGGCTTGCAGCAGGGGAGAAAGCTCGCCGATTTCGTCGAGGAACAGCGTGCCACCATCGGCAGCCTCGAACAGGCCTTTCTTCATCTGCTTGGCATCGGTGAACGCGCCCTTTTCGTGGCCGAAAAGTTCGGCTTCCATCAGCGTCTCCGGGATGGCCGAGCAGTTGATGGCGACAAAGGGCTTCTCCTGGCGCGAGCTTTCGTAGTGGATGGCTTTGGCGATGAGGTCCTTGCCGGTACCGCTTTCACCCTGGATCAGGATCGTGATGGCCTCGCTGGCCGCAACCTTGCGCACGAAGTTCATGAGCTCGGTCATCTTCGATGAAACGCTCACCACGTTGCTGTAACCAGCTCCGCGGCGCACCTCACCCCTGAGGCTCTGAACTTCGCTACGCAAGCTCGTGGCTTCGAGCGCGTTCTTGATGGTGACGTGCAGCTCATCGAAATCAACCGGCTTACCCACGAAGTCGTAAGCCCCAAGCTTGAGCGCGGCTTTGACATCGTCGAGTTGTGGATCGGCGGTAATCATGATGACGGCGCGGGCGTCGCCGTTTTTCTTGAGCTGGTCCAGCACCTCGATGCCGGTGAGGTCCGGCATGCGTACGTCGAGCAGGACAAGATCGGGAGATTCCCGTTGCGCCAGCTTGAGCCCAGGCTCTCCGGCCTCCGCCTCGATCACGTGGTAGCCCCACTCTTCGCACTTCTGACGCAGCGACCAGCGCACCAGGCGCTCGTCGTCGACGATCATGATTTTCTCTGCGGGCATCGGTGTTTAATGTACTACGAAACAGAAGAGGTTGGTTATGCGGCTGGTGGGAGTGGCGAAGAAACTTGTGTGGGGCGGACACTCCTGTCCGCCTGGTTTTGAGTTTGAGGCCTTTTTATAGGTGGGCGCTGCCTGGAAGCTTTCACCTTCGTCCATGTTTATGCGGTGGATTGTCCTTCAAATGCGGCGGACAAGAGTGTCCGCCCCACACGTGTTTTCCTCCAAGTTAAGAAGCGGCGGTATGACCGACAGGCATGTGAAACGGCAGGACGACGGTGAACTTGCTTCCCTGCCCCACCGCGCTGCTCACTTCGATGCGGCCGTGATGCTCTTCGACGATGCGGCGCGCAAGCGAAAGGCCGAGGCCGGTGCCATTGCCCTTGGTGGTGTAGAAAGGCCGGAAGATGTTTGCCAGATGTTGAGCGGCGATGCCGCGGCCGGTGTCGCGCACCACAAGGCTGGCGCAACCCGCCAGCGTACCGATCTCAACCCACACGGTGCCCGCCCCGTCCATGGCCTGGACTGCGTTCAGGAGAAGGTTCAGAAGGACCTGATGAATCTGATCGCTATCGTGCTCGACTTCAGGCAGGTCGGGCGCCTTCTGCAGTTCGATCTTGATGGGCTTGGACAGCACCTGCTGGCGAGCCAGCATGACGGCGTGTTCCACGGTCGTGTTGAGATTGCTCAGGCGAATCTGGGGCGGATGAGGCCGTGCCGTTTCCAGGAGGTCCGTCAAGGTGCGATTGATTCGAGCGATTTCCTGGCGAACATCTTTCACTACCGCGCGTGCCGGACTGGTTGAAGGCAAATCGCGTCCGACGATTTCGATGACACCGGCGATTCCGGCCAGGGGATTGCGAATTTCGTGGGCCAAGCCAGTTGCCAGTTCGCCGAGGGTCGCCATATGCTCGGCGCGAGACATTTGGGTGCGGTGCAGGCGCTCGATCTCTTCGCGGCTTTCGCGCAACTGCTGCATCATGTGGTTGAAATTGCGGCCGAGGTCGCCGATTTCGTCGTTACGCCGGGAGAAGCTGACTGCGACATCGAGGTTGCCTGCGCTGACCTGTCCCATTTTCTCCTGCAATTCGACCATGGGGCGTTGAATCAGATAGGCGAGGACGACGATCAACACCGCACATATGGCGACCGCTCCCGCTCCCGCCACGATCAGCACCGCGTGACGCTCCGGGTCGCGCAAGGAGACAGTCGCGAGAATAAAAAGCAGCAGCCCCCCGAGCAGCACGAAACCTACCGGCAAGATCGCCTTGAGCTGCCAGTTCATGCGCACAGAACCCAGGCGGGAGTCCTCCTCCTGAGTCGTGCGGGCGTTCTCTCGCAGTGCACTATCGACAACTGTCGCGAATTGAGGACGACTAGGCATAAGCGTGCATTCCGGGGAGTAAGTAAGTCACCCCGAAGAAAGTGAACATCACCACGGCAAAGCCCAGGATGGCGAAGTAAGCGGCACGGCGGCCGCGCCATCCCCGAGTAATGCGCATGTGCAAGTAGCCGGCGTATACCAGCCACGTAATCGCCGCCCAGGTTTCCTTGGGATCCCAACTCCAATAAGAACCCCAGGTGCGATTGGCCCAGTAAGCGCCGGCCGCGATCATCAGGGTGAGTAATGGAAAAGCAATGGCAATGGTTTTGTAGGTGATGCGGTCCAGCTCGTCGGCGCCAGGCAACATGCGCTCCAGATCCTCGCGCCTCCACAGCAGCAACAGGTACAACAACGACACCAGGATGGTGCCTACGAGGCCCGAGAGAATGAAGGGGCTGGCAGCCAGGCTGGTGGAGAACAAGCCATCGGCATCGAGCGAAGTATAGTGGCCGTCACGCGCGCGCAACAGAAAGAATACCAGCGCCAGAACCTGCAGCAGAATACTGAGGAAAACGGCTCGATTGGCCATGTCGAGGAATCCCTCGTCGTGAGTCTTGCGCCAGATCAGGAAAAGGACCAGGGGCGCCGCTACCGCCGCCAAAACCAGAAGCAGCAGCCAGCCGAGATCAGGAATCACAACGAAAAGGCGCACACCCCGGGAAATAAATACTTCTGACTTTGCTTCCGGGTTCCAGGCGGCTACGCTGAGTCCTCCCCATTTTTCGAAGCGGCTCAGGATTCCCACATAAGTGGCCATGGTGAACAAACTGGTTGCCGCCAGAAATGTTTCGGTTTTCATCCGGTCCTGGATCAGGAACATCATGGCCAGGGCAAAACTCAGTGCGCAGGCCGCGTAAGCCAGCATGGCCAGCGTAACGTGGACATGCAGCCAGGTCGATTGCAACGCTGGTACCAGCGGGTGCACTTCAGTGCGCAGCAACTGCATGAGCACGACGCCGACAATCGCCACCGGCATGGTCACCGTGCCAATGACCTTTACTCCGAATTTTTTCTCCGCAATCAAGGTCAGTACGGCGAGCGTCCACACGAAGCTGAGCAACATTTCGTAGATACTCGCGAAAGGCGGGTGCCCTGCCTCATACCAGCGATGCGCCACTGCTCCTGTGTTGGCCAAGAGACCAGCCCATGTAGCCAAGGAAGCGAAGCGGACATAAGAAGGAATGCCGGTGACGCCGAATCCGAGATAAAGCGTTGCCGCGCCTGAATAGAAAATGAGCGCGGCGTACAACAGGTTGGAGTCGTTGAGCAGATTGCCGCTCTTGATCACGTTCAGAAAGGCCATGAACAGCAGGAAAACGACGGCCAATCCCACCATTACGACCAGCGTCCTCCCCGTAGCCGCCGGTTGCGGTTCGACTCTTACCACTCGCGCCATGGACGCATCCTCCATTCCGGATCTCATTTCACGATGAGTGCAGGAACCGGCGATGCGGCGCCTACCTGCGATCTCGTGAGTTCAGATTCGATTTGTCCGACCAGCTTGCGAAAACGCTGCTCAAACACATCTTTGTTTTTGTTCGCCGTGCCGCCAATCCAAAGCAGCTTTTGGCCAAGGGCATTGCGCACCGGCACTGCCCATACCCGCACGTGGACGAAGTAGAAGACCAAGGCCAGTCCGAGAGCCATCACGAGCACGCCCGCCCAAACCGACCATTGTCCGGGTTCATGTGAGACTTCCAGGCCGGTGTAGTAGGCCATCTGGATGTCCTTGCCTTCGAACACATAAGGCGAAGACGCGTTCTGTTCAAGCCCGGGGATGGGAGGCATCCAGACGTTTACCGCTTGCCCCGATGTCCTGGATTCGACTACCAGGTGGGCGGCTGGATTCTCCAGGTCGTTAGAGCGGGTATAGACCTGTCCATCTTGCACAACGTAGTCCGGAATGAATGCCACCAGGCGGACGGTGTGATCCGGGTCGAGGGAAACAGTCTCGTCCAAGCCGATGGCGATGTCCTGGGGCGCCCGGCCATCGCGTGGAGTGGCCGTGAGCACCAGTTTGTCGACCTTTCCAGTTTTGCCATAGCTTGCCTGATAAAAGCGTACGCCGCGATAAACCAGGGGATCGTTGACCACGATCTGCTTGCGCAGGATTACCTGGCTATTCTCCAGAACGGCGAGATCGGACCACCAGCGTTTCGGAGTGCCGTCGGCGTAGTTCTCCTGGCCGGCGCCATCGCAACGAATGGCAAACGGCAGGTTGCGTTTGCTGCCGTTCTGCGGTTGCACCTGGCTCGATTCCTGCCCGCGAGTCAGGGTGACGAACGCGCGCCAGCCGTAGAGGGCGTCGACGATGCCGCCAAGAAAGATCAGCAGCAGACTGGCGTGCACGATATAAACCGCCATTTCGGAAAGACGATGGCGCTCGCCAAAGAGAGAAAAACTGTTCTCGCGAACGATGTGCTCCGGCCCGAAACCTGCCTTATGGAACACCCGCTCCGCAACGCTCAGGGCTTCTTCCTCGTCCCTGATCGGAATCAGCACATGGCCGGGAAGCGCGTTCCGGAAAGACTCGTCGGGACTCTTATATGGACGCGAGAAAAATCTCCATGCATTGGGAAAGCGCTGGACCGAGGCGGCTATGATGCTGAGGCTTACCAGAATCAGCAACAGTACGAACCACCAGGCATGGAAAACATCGGTCAGTCCCAACCCGTCGAGCAGACTCAGCACTTGCGGCGAATAGGCCCGCTGCATCTCTTCGACATCGGTCGCCGGACGCTGCAAAATCACCGTTCCCGCCGCCGAAAGGATGACGACAACGATCAGCAGAATGACGCCGGTCTTGATCGCGCCCAGAGTCTGCCAAATCTTTCGTGGTAGAGAGTGAACGGTTGCCGCCATATATCGGTCCCCTTCTTCATGGGGAGAAAGCACGTTCCGCGCCACAGTCCACAAATTCGGATAAGTTGTTGCAATTGATGCCAGTTAGGTCAGACGGGCAGAGGAATTCGGAGGGCGTCATGTGAGCCATATCACACATCGCATGGGTTTTCGGCGGGAATTTGGCGCAGAGACCCCTGAAACTCGCAAATTCCTTGGCGGGCGTCCCAATCTTGCGAGTATTGAACACCGGGGTATTGAGGCATAATCAACTTGCGTCATTTCGATCATTCCACTGTGGCAGAAGCCCCATCGTGGCCAAGAATTCGACAAGTGTGGCCTTAGCGTCGAATCGAATCGAGTCCGCAACTGACTTGGTTGCAGTCTGTTACAGGGACGATTCGGGATCCAGCGGGCGGGGCAACTAAGGTGAGCGGCGTGCAGATGCAGGCGATGAGGTGGTAGCGAAAGTGACCTTGGCATCATTCAAACCGAGTTCCAGGATCACTCACGCGCTAAGCGTTTTGGGTTGTCTCCTGGTGGTGACGGTCCTTTCTGGCCACGCCTTTGCTGTGCAACATCCGGTCCCACTGGACCCCAAGGCAGACACCTCCACCTGTCTTGCCTGCCACGAAGACAAGACCAAGGGCAAATCGGTGCATTCGGCGATGGCCATGGGCTGCACCAGTTGCCACGAGATTCGGGTCTACAAAGATGTCACTCGGGTGAAGCTGATCACGACGACGCCGGTTGCGCTGTGTTTGACCTGCCACGCGGATAAGAATGCCGCCGACATAAAAGGCAGGGTTCACCCCCCGGCGGTGCGCGATTGCTTGAAGTGTCATGATCCGCACTCGTCGGAAAATAAAAACCAGTTATTGAAACCCGCCTCCGGGGAGGAGAAAGAGAACCTCTGTCTGAGCTGTCACAAGATGGGGGTAAATGTTCCGGAGAAGGGCAGCCGGCACGCTGCCCTCGACATGGGCTGCGACACCTGCCACGTCATTCACAAAACGGGCGAGATCGGCAAGATCGAATTCGACTTTCATTTGACCAAGGCGCCGCCGGCGCTGTGCCTGGATTGCCATGACGTAAAGGACGCCAGCCTGCAAAAAGCACACCAGAACCAGCCGTTCGAGCAGGCTAACTGTATAAGCTGTCACGATCCCCACCAGTCGTCTGGTCCGAAGCTGCTGGCAAGATTCACCCATCCGCCATTCGCCGACCAGCAGTGCGAAATCTGCCATGCGCCAGCCAAAGATGGGAAAGTGGTGCTCACGCAAACCGATGTAAAAGCCCTATGCGTGACTTGCCACGACGATAAAGCCAAGCTGATCGACACCGCCAAGGTCCCCCATCCCGGTGCCGCAGGAGACTGCACGGACTGCCACAGTCCGCACGCCAGCCGGCAGCCGGGGCTTCCGAAAACCGACGCGGTCGATATTTGCCTGAGCTGTCACAGCGATATTGCTGACCTGGGAAAGAAGCCGTTCCGCCACCAGCCGGCTTTCACCCAGGGTTGCGCCACCTGTCATACGCCTCACGGCGGAGACAACGAACATCTGCTGCGCGCCAAGACGCCGAACGCACTTTGCCTGGAATGCCACGGGCCGGATCGGCAACCAAAAACCCTGGAAGGCCAGCATCTGCTAAGCATATTCAATGGAAGCGTGAAACTTCCTGACGACTATTTCACGAAAAATAAGGTAGTGGTGCTGCCCCTGAAGTATGGTCTGGGACACCCGGTGGCCGGGCACCCGGTTTCTGACCTGGTGGATCCGGCGGATCCTACCAAGGTGAAGACGCCCATGAATTGCCTGACCTGCCATCAGCCGCATGCTTCGGCCCAGCCCAACCTGCTGGTGAAGGACCAGGCCAACAACATGGCATTCTGCTCGACGTGTCACAAGGACCTGAAGACGCGATAGCTCACATTAGGAGTAACTGCAATGGTTACAATTCGACCAACCCGGACCGGAAGAAGCCAAAAATTTCTGGCGTTGCTCCTTCTCTTGAGCCTGGGGCTCGGATCGCCGGTGGCGGCGTTTGGCGGAAAAAAGAAGAAAGACGCCGAACCACCCAAAGCTCCACCGGCCCTCGACTATTCCAATATTGTGTGGCCGAACCCGCCAGCCATCGCCCGCATCAAGTACCAGGCGTTCTACGCCGCGGAGAAACTTTCCCAGCTAGACGCTCCCAAGACCAAGAAGCAGACCTGGATGGACCGCCTCGCAGGCACACAGCCCGCCAGCGACAATTCGAAAGTTCTCTTCCAGCTGGCAGAGCCTTACGGCATGGCAGTGGACTCGAAGGGCAACCTTTATGTCGCTGACCAGAAGGTGGGCGCCATCTTCATCTTCAACACCGAAACTCGGGAGGTGCAACTGATCAAGAACAAGGTTCAAGGTCACTTCGTTCGCATTATCGGGCTGGCCATGGACGATAACGACCGTCTGTTCGTCTCCGACCCTGGGTTGAATCATGTACTGGTGTTCAACACCAAGCATGAGCCGGAGGAAGTCATCACCGACGGGCTCGTGTCCCCGGGCGGACTGGCTCTGGACGTGGAAAACCGGCTACTTTATGTTGCCGATGTCGATCAGGACCAGGTTCTGGTTTATGACGCCGACACTTTGAAGCTGCTGCGCAGAATCGGCACCGGCGGACACCATCACGAACTCACCACACCCGGAGATTTTGCCCGGCCGACGGGAATGGCGGTCGACCGTGACGGCAATCTTTACGTCGCCGACACCCTCAACGATCGCATCGAGATCTTCGATGGCGATGGACAATTCATCAGCACATTCGGTAAAGCCGGCGACGGGCCGGGATACTTTTCGCGGCCCAAGGGGGTTGCCATCGACAGCGATGGCCATATTTGGGTGGTTGACGGAATGCAAGACCGGGTGCAGGTATTCAATCAAGAGGCGCAGCTGCTCATCAGTTTCGGCGGCCACGGACTTCTTCCCGGCCAGTTTCAAGGCATTGTCGGTATCACTATCGACAAGCTGAACCGCGTCTTTACCTCGGAAATCTTTCCCGGCCGGGTGCAACAATTCCGTTACGTTACCGACTCTGAGGCCGACCAGTTGCGCAAAGAGAAAGAAGCGTTGCGGGAGAAGAAGGCTGGCGCATCCGAAAAGGAGTCGGCCCCGAAAGCGATTTCCACCACCCAGGCAAACGCTTCCCAGAACCAGTAGCCGCGGCGAGTGCCGTCCTAGTTGACCCCGATCAACTTGCTTTCAGCGGACTCTCGCACTGTTGTGTTTTTCAACAATAGTCCCCAAGACCAAAGGGGCATTCGCCTCACAATGATTGATCCTTCACTGCGGAATTTGACCAACCGGTTACCAAAGGCTGGTTCTTTTCCCCCAGTGGGCATGCGGCCCAAAACAGGACGGAATCAAGGCAAGAATCCCGTAAAGTATTAATATCATTAATCTTACAACGATTTCCGGTGATCTCTAACGCCTCCTGGAGTTGCGGCTAAGCAGTTGCATAAGTCAAAGGTGGGGGCAGCTGCGAGAGAGTTGCAGCCTAGGCCTAAGCCTCCACAGGATGTGACGCGTTGCAACTTATGCAGGAGGTCTTAAATTCTATGAAGAAGGTAATGGTATTAACACTCTTCGTCCTCGCCGTTTCGGGACTCTTGATGGCGCAAAACTGGTCGTCAACGGTCGACGTACTCGGTGCACACAATAACCAAGGCCGCGGCTGCGCGGGCTGCCATGCTCCACATAGCGGCTCGTTTGGTTCCGGCCACCATGGCGGAGCCGATGCGGGCAGCTATGCGTTGTGGGGCCAGGATGCCAGCCCACTGTATAACAAGACGATCGCATTCGGCGACAGCGGAAAGTACACGGAAGTCCTCCCTTCCAGTATCAGTAGCGGCAGTACCGAAGTGGGAGGCATCCTGCTCTGCCTGAGCTGCCATGACGGGAACGTAACCGCCAGTAACATGATGACCAACGAGTCGTACGAACAAAGGATCGGCCTATTAACAAATACTGCGTACGGAAGCAAGCCGATTCCGACTCTGCTGGGCAATGACGGCACTACGGCCGGCAACTACACCAACGATCACCCGGTGGGCGTGAACGCCACCATCAGTACCACCCAGCCCGGCTTGGCATGGAGCGGCACCGCTTTCAGCGTGACCGCAGGCAGTCCCTATGCCCAGTTTGTAGCCAACTATGGCTGGCCGGCACTGGCGCCTGGGCAGTGGTCCAAACCATACGGCGTAAACACCGCCGGTAAGCCCTACGTGGTTTGCACTACCTGTCACAACCAGCACGTCATGACCGTCTACACCTCGAGCGCGAACAGCCAGATCATGAAGGATGGCGGCGGCAAGTTCTATGCCACCTACTTCTTCATAAACGGACCCTACAACCCGAACCTGAAGACCTACGCCAGCACGTCGGCACCTTCGACGGTACAGTTCTGCCGTCAATGCCACTTTGGCGAGGCGAACGAAGCCAACAACACCAACAACATCACGACACAGTTCCAATAGGGGTAACATGAATACGGGGGAGAGAATCGATCTCTCCCCCTAATTCATAGCAACGAGGAATTATGAAACACCATCTCACAGCCTGCGTTCTGTTAGCGACAGCGGTTGCGGCAGCGGCCCAAGTCGCATCGCATACCCCAACCGGGGTGGCGGCACCAACGGCGGTGTCGCCGGCCTCATTGCAGGTAAGTGACCGGCCGGTGGCGCGAGTTAATGGAGTGGTGCTGACAGACCGCGATCTCTTGCGTGAGATGTACACGATCTTTCCCTACGCCAAACAGCACAACGGATTTCCCAAGACGCAGGAAGCCTCCATTCGCCAAGGGGCGCTGGAGATGATTATTTTCGAAGAACTCGTGTACCAGGAAGGCGAGCGGCGAAAGCTGACAATCCCCGCCGAGCGCCTGAACCGGGCCGAAGCTGATTTTCGCAAACAGTTCAATAGTCCTGACGAGTATACGCAATACTTGCAGGCAGAAATGCACGGTTCCCGCCAGTGGTTGCGGAAGCAAATCGAGCGCTCACTGCTGATTGAGGAAGTGTTGAAGACGGATGTGGAGGACAAATCCTCCGTGTCATTGGCCGAGGTCAAGGCATATTACGACAAGAACCCGGAGCGATTCGAGCAACCCGAATCGTTCAACATTCAAAGCATTTCTATTCTCCCTCCACGAAATGCCAGCGCCGAAGTGCTGAAGGAATGCCGTAAACGCGCGGAACTAGCGCTGCAGCAGGCCCAAGCCACGAGGAGCTACGAGGATTTTGGGATGCTGGCGGAAAAGATCTCCGAGGACGACTTCCGTGTGAATATGGGGGACCACAAGGCGGTGCGCCGTGACAAACTACCTCCCCAAATCATCAAGGCGGCGCTGGCCATGCAGTCCGGACAAGTAAGCGGCCTGATCCAGATCGAAAACGCGTTCACGATTTTCCGGCTGAATGCGCACAATCCGCCGAGAAAGCAGAGCCTTGCCGAAGTCACCCCTGACCTGCGAACCGAGTTGCAGAAGAGCAAATACGAGCGGCTGCGATCTGGCCTGGCCAAGAACCTGCACGCCAAGGCGAAGATCGAAATCGTCTAGGAACTGAAGAGCAGCGGCCGGGTGGGTAGCCCAACGTCGCCGATCCCCCCGACTGGGCTTATACCCTGCCCGGGTTGAACCATTGAGTAATTCAACGCTAAAGCGGGCGATATCGCGCAGCCGTCCAATTTGGGACATCCCCTCGCCCCATGTAGCACCGATAACTCCTTCATTTTCAGTCTATACCCCACTCTTCCCGTTTCCCGGAATGGCAACGGTTGTGCCTTTAGTTACTTATAGCTGGCCGGGGAAAAAGGGGTCTAGAGCAGGTGAGGAGCGCGAGGGCAATGACGAGGGTTGCACCAGTCATCGTCGGGCTAATGCTGCTGGCGCTGATGCCGTTGGCTTCCGCCCAATTCCGCGTCGGTGAAGATCTCGAGATGAAGGCGGGAGGCCTGCTCAGCGCCGGGTATGAGGGGGATTACGGAGATGGGAACCAGTTCGAGTCGAACCATGGGTTGAACTTCGGATTCGACGGCAACGTCTCCGGCTCTTACTACAATCCCAACTTTCTGTCGTTCAGCCTGGTCCCCTATTTCAACCAGTCGCGGGCCAATTCCAGCTACCAATCGCTGACTGGCGCGAGCGGGGTTTCAGGGAGCGCCAATCTGTTCGCCGGCAGCCACTTTCCGGGAACGATCAGCTACCGCAATGATTACAACAGCACCGGCACTTTCGGACTTTCGGGACAACCCGATTTCACCACCCACGGCCACGGGCAGGGTTTCGGTGTGGGCTGGAGCGCCCTGCTTCCCGACCTGCCCACGCTGTCAGTCAGTTATTCGCAGGGCAGTGGATCGGGCACAGTGTACGGAACCGATCAGCAGACCGGCTCCGACACAAAGCTGTTCAATGTCAGATCGAATTACGCGATCGAAGGCTTTCGTCTGAATGGTTATTTCGATCACGACAGCCTTCGCTCCACGGTCCCGGAGTTCCTGGCTGGAGAGCAGGACTCGGTGTCGAATACTACCGGTCACGATTTCGGCTTTGGCACCACGCACAACTTGCCGCTGCGGGGAACGTTCTACTCGAATTACAGCCGCGCCCAGTCCACCACGGATTTTCTGGATCAGGGAGACAGCACCTCCAGCTACACCACCAGCACTGAGACCTCCGGGGCGACTTTCCATCCGCTGGCCAAGCTTAGCCTGTTTGTGAACCAGAGCTACACTGATAATCTTTCGGGATATTTGAACCAGAATCTCATCAACAGTGGAACCGTGCAGACGCCATTCGATCTGGGATCAGGCTCGAACTCTCTCACGCTGAGCGGAGGGGCCACCTATCAGTTCACTAATTTTCTGTCGGCGCAATCGCAAGCCACCTATTACGATCAATATTATTTTGGCAAGAGTTACACCGGAACCTATATCACCGGGACAGTCTACTACTCGCGCAAGCTTCTCAATATGTTCAGTTTTTCCGGCGGGGTGGTGGAGAGCTCCAACGGCCGCGGCAGCAACGCGGTGGGCTTTGTCGGAAACTTGAACTACTTTCGCCGGATCAAGGGATGGGAGACCTCAGGGTCTTTCAGTTACGCCCAAAACGTGCAGTCATTCCTGATCACTTACACGACTTCTTACTATAATTACACTGCGCGGCTCCATCGGCGGTTCGGACGCAGCCTGGTATGGACGGTGGGTTTCAGCGGGAACCACAGCGGGTTGACGAACCAGGCGGGCAGCGGGAACCACAGCGAGAGCTATTCGACGTCGTTCACCATACCGCGGTTCACCTTGACGGGCAACTTCACACAGGCGAGCGGAAACTCGATTCTTACCAGCACCGGACTGGTAAACCTTCCGCCGACCCCCGGCGTACCCATCAACAGTTTCATTCTTTACGGCGGGAGCAGCTACGGGGGTGGCATTTCCGCCACACCACTGCGACGCCTCACACTCTCGGCAAGCTACAGCCGGGCTCTCAGCAATACGCTCAGCGACATGATCGATTCACACAATAATACCGAGATCTTCAACGCTCAAATGCAATACCACCTCCGGAAGATTGGCCTGCTGTCCGGGTATACCAGGTTCACTCAGGGGATCAGTGCCAGTGGCGCTCCGCCGGGGACCTCGAATTCGTATTTCATTGGAGTGTCAAGATGGTTCGATTTCTTCTGAGCGGAACCGGCAAGAAAAACTGGCGGGTGGTCTTGACGGTTGCGGGTTTGATGGTGTGCCTGGCCGCGGCAGCCGCCAAACCGCCCAAGACCACGATCCGCGAGCCTGCGCCCCCAGATCTGCTGCTAGACGGCGGCCGGAAACTCACGTTCGAGCGCAGCTTCAGCCTGGAGCGTGAAGTGAAGCCGAAGCGGAGCTTCTGGACGCGCGTGGTGGACGTGATCGCGGGTGAGCCCGAGTTCCACTTTCTAGTCAATCCCTACAGCATCGCGACCGACTCGCGTGGACGCGTCATCATAACCGACCCCGGGGCCTACGGAGTTCACATCTTCGACTTCGCGGAGAAGAAATACAAGTTTCTGTCGCGCAGGGATACCGGCAAAGATCCGTTGCTGACGCCGCAGTGCGTGGCGGTGGATGCGCAGGACAATATTTATGTCACGGACTCGCAGTCAGGGAAAGTTTTCGTGTTTGATCCCAGCGGCAAGTACCGGCGGGCGATCGGCAGCCTGAAAGGCGGAGAAGGATTCTTCAAGCGTCCCACGGGAATCGCGGTAGATTCCGCGGAGCAGCGCATTTACATCACCGACACGTTACGCAACAAGATTTTCGTGATGGATATGCAGGGCAGCGTGCTGGCGACGATAGGCAAGCCTGGAACAGGCGACGGCGAATTCAACTATCCGACGGAGTTGAGACTGAGTGGTCCGGAGTTGTTCGTGGTCGATGCCATGAACTTCCGGGTTCAGGTCATGGACCGGTCGGGCGCGTTTCGCTACGCCATCGGGAAGCTCGGGGACGGCGTTGGATCGATGTTCCGCCCCAAGGGAATCAGCTTCGATTCCGAAGGCCATCTCTACGTCGTGGACGGGCTGTGGGACGTGGTTCAGGTGTTTGACCGGCAAGGGCGGCTTTTGTACTACTTCGGGCAGAAAGGAACCAACCCCGGACAGTTTCAGTTGCCCACCGGGCTGCAGATCGACAACAACGATCGCATCTACGTGGTGGATTCCTTCAATCACCGTGTCGAGGTCTTTCACTACTATGCAGCGGCGAAAGCGCCCGAGGGGAAGCCATGAGGTGGGTTCTAGGGCCATTGTGGGCATTGCTCTTCGTGCACTGCCTGGCAACCGCGCAGGTGCCCGGGGATGTACTGGGCATGCATAACCTGTCGCCTGCCAGCGGGGCTTCGGTCTACTCTCAGGCGAGTCTGGGCTGCACTTTCTGCCATGCTCCGCATAGCGGACTGGGAGGAGCAAGTCCGCTGTGGAACCAGACGCTTTCGAAGGCAACCTATACTCCATACTCCAGCACGACCTACACCGAACAAGGCAGCACCCAACCGACTTTGGGAGTGACCAGCAGTCTGTGCCTGAGTTGCCATGACGGCACGGTAGCCGTGGGACAGTCGGCAGCGTACGGCACCCTCCCCGTTTCGGGGTCCATGAACAGCATTGATGCTTTCGGAATGAACCTGAGTGGGACCCACCCGTTCAGCCTGGTGTTGCCGCTGAAGGACGCTTCCAACCTGGTTGCCTCGTTGGTTTCGCAGGGCAAAACAGCGGACCCAACCGGCGCGGTGAAGCTAATCCACGGGAATGTCGAATGCACCAGTTGTCATAACCCGCACGTGCAGGGCACGGACAAGATCGCGCAGAACTTCCTGGTCCGCGACAGTTCCAGCGGCCAGATGTGTCTTGCCTGCCACGATCCCAACCGGGTGATTCAAGCGCAACCGAACCCGCTGGCGGGCTGGACGAACAACATTCACCAGACCGCAACCAACCAGACCGCGGCTAATGCCTACGTTGGTCCTTACGACACCGTGGCGCTTAACGCTTGCTCTTCCTGCCATCTGTCGCATGATTCAACCGCGCCGGCACGTCTTCTGCGGCCGGCAACCCCGCCAGCGCCCGGCGTTGATCCGGTGACCCAGGATTGCATGACTTGTCACAACGGCGGAGCTCTGCTGTCGCCGGCCGCCCCCAACATCATGGCAGAGGTTGCCAAAGCTGGACATCCCCTGCCTTCGGGAAATAATTTTCACGACGCCGCTGAAACCCCCGTGCTTAACAACAATCGTCATGCCACGTGCGTGGATTGCCATAGCGCTCACGGCTCCAACCAGGTGGTCACGTTCGCCGCCCCTCCCGGAGTTCGTCCCTCGCAAACGAACGTGACCGGGATCAGCGCCAATGACGGCGTGACTGTTCTTCTTCCCGCGGTGAACCAGTATGAAAACTGCCTGCGCTGTCACGGCACGAGCGTGGGGAAACAGCGATTGCTCGTCTACGGATACGCGCCGGCCAGGCTGGTTTCGGCGCCGGATCCCCTGAACGTAATTCCTGAGTTCAGCGCGACTGCAACTTCAAGCCATCCCGTAACCCATGATCGTACGAGCCCGCTGCCACAGCCCAGTTTGCTGACCAACATGTTGAATCAGAGTGGAACGGCATCCCGCCTCATGGGAGTCCGGATTCTTTGCACCGATTGCCACAACAGCGACGACAACCGCGAGTTTGGGGGAAACGGGCCGAATGGTCCTCACGGTTCCGTCTACTCGCACATCCTGGAGCACAACTATCAATTCAGCCAAGCCGCCTCGCCGGGCGGATTGGTTACGAATACTTTTCCCAGTCCAGACCTCAGTCTCAATGGACCTTATGGCATGTGCGCCAAGTGTCATGATCTGAGCAAAGTCGTGGGGAACACCAGCTTCGCTCAGCACAACAGCCACGTGTCGCAGGACGGCTTCTCCTGTTCGGTCTGCCACACGCCGCACGGTATGGGATCGGTCTCCCCAAGTGTTTCGGGAGAACGGCTGGTCAATTTCGACCTCAATGTTGTAGGGCAGAACAATGGCGCTCCGATTTCCTATAACCGCAGCAATAACACTTGCACATTGACCTGCCACCAGGTCGCGCACAATGCTGACGGTTCAACCTCCAGCGCCATGAGGCCGAACCAACGCCCGAAAACCAAGTGAGGTCTAAACATAAGACTTGCGGCGGGTAAGGACCGATGGCGCAGAGGCAAAACGCGCCTTCCATGGGGAGAAAGACGCGGTCAGAGGCCGCTTTTCCGGGGAGCTGCGACGATGATGGCCTCGCAAGTTACTGAAATCATTACTGCAATCAGCCGGGACGTGGTGACACTTGTATTGGCAATTCCGCTGCACTCCGAAGGAATGGGGCGTTCTGCGGTTTGCCCGGTGACTTGCCCTTGGAACACCCGAACAGGAGTTCAGAGATGTTGCAGGAACCGAAGCAGAGTGCCACTTCCAAGCTGAGTTGGCAGCCTAGACAGTTAATGGTGATGTGCGCCGTCTGTCTGGCAGCCGGCTTTCTGGCTGGCTACTTCCTACGAGGTTCGGCATCGGTAGGAGCCCCGGCGGCTTCAGTCACCGCGCAAACGCCCGCCGCTGCTTCGCGGCCGATGGGCGAGTCTGCGGGACCATCCTCGATGCCGCAGCAGATCTCAAGTGAACCTACTTTGGACGATCTGAAGCGCATGGCGGACAAGAAGGCCTCACCGCTGCTGGCGAAATTGGAGTCCGATCCGAAGAACCCGCAGCTTTGGAACCAGGTCGGCCTGATCTTCAAGAGCGCTCACCAGTTCAAGGAGGCTTCTGGATACTTCGAGAATTCACTGAAGTATGACCCGAAGAATCTCGGTGTGCGAGCCGACTACGCCTCTTGCCTGTACTACACCGGGGATGTGGATGGAGCGCTCGCACAACTCAACCAATCGCTGGCCTACGACCCGAAACATGCAGGGACGCTGATGAACATTGGAATTATTAAGTGGCGGGGAAAGAATGATGTCGATGGCGCGGTGGCGGCATGGGAAAAGTTGCTGCAATATCATCCTGAGTTTCCACAGAAAGATATGGTCCAGCGGATGATCACGCAGGCGAAACAGTCCAGGACCGCGAACGCGGGACTAAAGGGATAGCCTGCAAGACGACAAGAATTCTGGCGGGAGCGATGGCCGCGAAAGTGAATCCAGTGGAATCCCAACCCGGAGCTTCAGCTCAGGAGGTCCAAGGAACTGTTTCGACGAAAACTGCAGCTGTTGCGGACGGCTGGCGTGTTTGGACACTGCGGATCGCAATCGGCATCTTTGCACCGTTGGTTCTGCTCGGGCTGGTGGAAGTGGTTCTGCGAATTTGCGGAGTCGGATATCCCACCGATGTCACGCTTCCCTGCACCGATCAGGGTCGTCCTGCCGCTTGCTATAACTTGTTCTTTGCCGCGCCATTCTTCCCTCCGGGCATGATCAAGACGCCGCAGATGTACGCCATCCCCGCCGACAAACCACCGCGGACCTTTCGCATTTTTGTACTCGGGGAGTCGGCGGCCATGGGCGATCCCGAACCCGCCTTCGGATTCAGCCGGTACCTGGAGGTGATGCTGTGCGAACGCTACCCGACCATGAACTTCGAGATTGTGAATACAGGCAGCGTCGCCATCAACTCGCATGTGGTGTTGCCCATCGCCAAAGGGCTGGCAAAGCAGCGCCCAGACCTATTTATTATTTACTCGGGCAACAACGAGGTCGTCGGTCCCTATGGTCCCGGTACTGCGCTGACCTCCGGAGGAATGAGCCTTCCCGTCATCCGCGCCAGCATTTTCTATCACTCTACCCGCATCGGACAGTTGCTCACCAAAGTGGGCACGCAGAAGCAGGATTGGGGTGGGATGGCGATGTTTCTGGACAAACAGGTTCGCGACAGTTCGCCGCTCATGGACCACGTCTACGCGAACTACGAACACAACTTGCGCGATACGATCGCCGTGGCTCGCAACGCGGGCGCCAGAGTTATTGTCTCCACTGTGGCTACCAATCTGAGGGATTGTGCCCCGTTCGGATCGTTGCACCGCGAAGGTCTGGGAGAAGAAGCCTTGCGTTCCTGGTCACTCCGGGTGCAACAGGGGAACGAACAGGAAAATGCTGGTTTGTACGCGGAGGCGTTGAAGTCGTATTTTGCCGCCGCCAGCATTGATGACGAATACGCCGAACTCGAGTTCCGGATCGCCCGCTCCCTGATCGTGGCGGGAGATTACGACGCGGCCAGTAAATATTTCCAGCGTGCGCGTGATCTGGACACGCTTCGCTTTCGGGCTGACAGCCGGATCAACGACATCAATCGCGCCGTGGGATCTACGGCGCCCGGCGCCGACCTGGTCGACGCTGATACGCTCTTCAACAAGGACAGCCCAGGCGGGATTACCGGAAGTGAACTGATTTACGAGCATGTCCACCTGACCCCGCAGGGCAACTACCTGTTGGCTCGGGCGATGTTCCTGAAGATCGCGAGCCAGTTGCCCTCTTCTGCGGGGCATCCGCTGCAGGCCGAGGTCGTCCCCTCCCAGGCGGAATGCGAGCGCTGGTTAGCATTTACCAAACACGATCATTCCCGGGTAATAGCGGAGATGTTGCGCCGGCTGCAGGAGCCCCCCTTCACCAATCAACTGAACCATTCCGACCAGGTCCTGAGGCTGATGATGAAGGCGGAGAATCTGGAAGAAAGCCCGAACGACACAGCCGCGCAGTATCAATGGGCAATCGCGAGAAGCCCGGATGACCGTATCTTGCACTTCAACTACGGTGTGTTTCTTTATCCCTACAACCCTGCTGCCGCGGAGGAGCAGTTTCGCGTCGCTCGTCCGTGTGATGGGTTCCCCCTGGTCACGCCCGACGGCGCAGTGCATTGAATTGCGGCGAGCTGGCCGTGCGCCGCGTTCTCTCCACGGCAAACCGTTTCAATTCCGGGTTTTTACCACGCTGGCGCTCTCGGACTCGTGGCCTTCTGAAGCCCTCATAGTTTCGTCGATATGCTGCTGCAAGCGTTCCCACTCGGAACGAACCATCATCTCCTTGATGGTGAACCTGGATTCGTGCTTGGCGTCATCGACACGGACCGCAAGCTCGTTCTTATGCAGCCGGAAGTCGATGGTTTCAGCGAGCGGAATGAGCTGATTGGACAACTTTCCGACGATTACAAACACAACGGCGTTGGATACCAGGGTGTACTCCGGACAGGGCTCCTGGTCCATCATCGACGGGCCGCCGAATGAGCCGATGAATCCGCGGTGAGCGAGAATGCAGTCGCCCATGTGCATCCTCACGACGGTGCCGTGCTGGTAGGCTCCAATATCCGCCGCCCGCAAACTGGGCACGCTGCAAAACAGAATCGCTAAAAGAAGTGTCTGCCTCATGGACTGTCCTCCTAAGGAGCGCCGCCTGCTTGGTGGTGGTAGTATCCGCGGCGGCTGCGGAATTGCAGTTTGAGATTGTGGGTGGGAAGGATGCGAACTGGGTGAAAATCCGAACTGGACTCTGGTGGCACGTACGTTATTACGCTGGCCGAATGTAAGTCATTGATGACGCCGGTGAAGATGCTGGCTGCGCCGCCGGCGATGGGCAGGACGCGGCCGCCAGAATCGTCGGCGATCCTTTGCAAGGTTGCGGTTCCGCTCGACGGCCACCCGGAACTGTTGACGTCGACGGCATAAATCTGCACCTCGCCGGCCAGTACCTTCTCCAAAGCTTCGCGGAATGACGTTTTGCTAATGGTATCCGCGCCGTCGGAAAAGAGGATGATTACCGGCCAGACATCCGGCTGCCTGCGCTGGCTGAGGAGGTTCACCGCACTTTCCACCGCATCAAACAGCGGTGTCGGTCCACCCCTGGGCAAGGACGCAATCCGATCAGCGGTGAACGAACTGCGGCAATTTCCTGCGCAAATGAGATTCGCTCCCGCTCCGCCGAATAACACAGCCGACACGTTGTCTCCCGGACCCCATGGGCATTGCGAAATCAGTTGCATCACATCCGCGATCTCCTGCTGAAAGTCCGGCAGGACTGACTCGCTGGAATCAATCAGCACAACCACATCGAGTTTGACCAAGTCAGAGGGGGCGAAGCTGCGGAAGTTCCGAATCACCGTTTCGTTGTCGATCACGGCGAAATCGTCCGGCTTAAGTCCGGCAATCGCGTGCCGGTGTTCGTCCGTCGCGAAAAACACCAGGCGCACTTCAGAAACGCTGCTGTGGTAAGTGAGATTTGAAGATTCAGAAGCGGCCGGGGCGGATTGGCCGAAAAGGAGGTTGTGGGGGCAAACAGTTATGCCCAGAACCAGCGGCCAGAGCAAACGATGGAGCGGATGGCGCATGCGAATGTTCCCAGAAACTGGGAGATAAAGCACCCGGGATAAGACTGTGATCGGCACACGCTACCACAAATCTGAGTAATTTTTCATTCTTTGGGGTTACCGAAGTAGTAAGAGGGCAGGTTTAGCTGCAAAACTGGATGTCAAGGAAAACGCTTGAGCTTAGAGCAGTCGACGAGTTCCGCTTCAAAAGCGGCGATACATGAACTGAGCGGCACTTTCATCCCGGGTATGGGTCACGATCGAGACCACCAGTAGCGCCAATCCGTAAAGGGGAGGGATCCAATACCAGCGATACCGAACCATGGCGACAAGGATCGCTGAACGCGAGTGCGGAGGGGATTCGGGCTGGGCCGAATAGCGATCAAGCGCCGTATTCGTGAGAACGACCATGGCATACCCTGCCGCTAGACCAGATACCAGAAGGTACAAACTCGCGCTGAGAAAGCGCGACAGATAGGTTGCAGGGGAAAAAGCTGCGGTCAACATTTGGACCGCTTGCGGCAGAGAGTTGGCGCGGAAGAGGATCCATCCCAAACTGATGAAAGAGATGGTGGCCAGCCATGAGAACGGCGTCCACAGGGCGGTTGAGGGATCCCATGCCAACTTCCTCAGCAATTGCTGGAGCTGGCGATGGAAGACGAGGAGCAATCCGTGATAGCAGCCCCATAGCAGGAACAATAAGGTTGCCTTGTGCCACAATCCGAACAGCACCATCGACAACAGCAGGGCAAGATTTCGCCACCACATCTCTCGGCGCACCATGGCGAGAGGGAGAAAAACGTAGTCGCGAATCCAGAACGACAATGACATGTGCCAGCGCGTCCAAAAGATCGAAGGCGTCGTGGATTGAAACGGATGGGCAAAGTTTTCCGGCAAGGTAAAGCCGAGAGCCTTGGCAGCGCCGATGGCAATGTGCGAGTATCCAGCAAAATCAAAGAACAGTTGTAACCCGTATCCGAATGCCAGACACCATACGTCGGCGCCACTCCAGCGAGTAACCAGATCGAATCCCCGCGTGATGCCATCGCCGGAGAGAATTCCCTGCCCCAGCAAACGGGCCAGCTGCATCATCAGGACACCGGTCGCGATGCGCGCCAATCCGCGCCCGATGTCGCTCCAGGGGGTCGCCTGCCGGGAACGAAATTGCGGGAGCATGTCGGGCAGGCGGCAGATCGGCCCGGAGACCGCAACCGGGAAGAACGCCATATACAAGGCAAACTCGAAGAACGACGGATTGAGTTCCTCGCCGCGGTAGAGATCGAACAGGTAACTCATCGCCTGGAATGTCCAGAACGAGATCCCCAACGGCAGCACAAGATGAGAAAACTTCTGCAACGACGGGAGGGAAACCTTGACTGCGATTTCCGGTAGATATTTGAAACTGCCCAATAGAACAAGATTCAGCAGAATGCCGCTGGTGAGCGCCAGGCGAGCAGCTTTTCGGCGGAGCCATTCTCCGAGCCAGAAATTCATGACTGTGGAAGCGAGAAGAACGGCCGTGAACCAGATCCCCCAGCTGAGATACAGCACGTAGCTCCCGATCAGGAGAGCAGGTTGACGCAATCTTTGCCAGCGGGGGTTTCGCAAGACCGCTGCGCTCAGCAAGAAAACCAGAGTGTATAAGATGGTTCGGAACAATGTTCCTCGCTCGGGCTATCGTAACTGAAAGCCTTGCAGCGGAGCGGTGATAATCGATCCGGATACAATGACCGCAGCGTGAACAGATTCCGCAACCTTGTCGAGGCGCTCGATGCTGCTCCCGCGGGCCGCCCATTTGTTACCGCCTGGATCGACGAAGACGAACGCGAGACCGTGAGCTTCGCCGAGTTCCGGCGCCGCGCACGTCTCCAGGCTGGAGTGCTTCGCGACCACGGGGTGAGCCCGGGCGACCGGGTGATCATCGTAATGCCGCAGGGGATTCTGGCGATGGCGGCTTTTGCCGGAAGCATGATGTTGGGCGCGGCGCCCGCGTTCCTGCCTTATCCCAACTTCAAGATTGAGCCTTCGAAGTACCGCTCAGGACTGCTGGGAGTGACAGCTAACCTGAGCGCCAAAGTTGTGGTGATCGACGCTGAATTTCCCGCGGAAATGCTCAGCTACGTGACGCTCGATGAGCATGCCAGTTTGCTACACGCCGGCAACGACGGAGGTTCCGGCAAAGAGATTATCCTCCCTACGCTGGAACATTCTTCCGGGAGCCTGGCATTCATTCAACACTCGGCCGGCACCACCGGGCTGCAGAAGGGTGTGGCCTTGACCCACGGCGCCGTCCTGAGGCAACTCGAACATCTGGCAGAGGCGCTGAAAATAGATGCGACCGACCGCATTTACAGTTGGCTGCCTCTCTACCACGACATGGGCTTGATTGCCTGCTTCATGCTGCCTATGGTTTGTCATCTGCCGGTCGTGATGCAATCGCCCTTCGATTGGGTGATGCGTCCGGAAACCATGCTGCAGGTGATCAGCGAATATCATTGCACGCTGTCGTGGATGCCGAACTTTGCCTTTCAATTCGTTCCCCGCCGCGTCCCACAGAATCGATGGACGCAATATGATCTATCGCCGGTCCGGGCCCTGATCAATTGTTCTGAACCAGTCCGCGCCAGCAGCATGCGAGAGTTTCAGCGTGCCTTCGCCTCCATCGGCTTGCGGAGCAGCGCTATGCAATCCTCTTACGCCATGGCGGAAAATGTTTTTGCGGTCACTCAGTCGGATATCAGCCGGTCATCCGGTGCGGTCTGCATCTGGGCGGATGGTCGAGTATTTTGCGCGCAGCACTTGATCGTTCCGGTTGCGGAAGGGACTCCAGGGTCGGTTTCCTTTCAGTCTTCCGGCCGGCTGTTGCCCAATCATGAGCTGCGAATTGTATCCGAATCCGGGCAGGCGCTTGACGACGGTCGCATCGGCGAAATTCTTATCCAAAGCGACAGCCTGTTCGAGGGATACTACAACCGTCCTGACCTTACAGCCAGCGCCATCATCGATGGTTGGTACCACACCGGCGATCTTGGATTCTGTCTTGAGGGTGAGCTGTACGTGGTCGGCAGGAAGAAAGACCTGCTCATTGTCGGAGGCGAAAATCTGTATCCCCAGGACATTGAAGAGATCGTCGGAAGCCATCCCGCGGTTCACGATGGCAGAGTGGTTGCGATGGGAGTCTACAACCCGGAAATGGGAACCGATGACATTGTGGTCGTGGCCGAAGTGGAGCGGGAGGAACTTCTGGCAAACTCGGCGGAACTCGAAGCAGAAATCCGCAATCTTGTAGTTGCGGGAATTGGAGTGGCAGTACGAACGATTCTTCTAAAGCCGCCAAAATGGATCGTGAAAAGCACCGCCGGAAAAGCGGCGCGTTCCGCCACGCGCGAAAAGCTGTTGCGTGAGCATCCGGAACTTAGCCCAGACCCGGGGGAAAACCAAACCGCATGACTCCCGAAGCTCAGCAGATGATTGAACATATTGTTCGGCTAATTAGGCGCCCGAACATACAGGTCGACGAAAATACGGCACTGGTTTCCTCCGGTTTGATTGACTCCATGTCGCTGGTGGATGTGCTACAGAAGCTCGAAGATCTTACTCACATGCGCATCCCACCGGGGAAGGTGCAACCGAAGGACCTGGACACCGTTGCCATAATGTTCGCAACCGCGCAGCGGGTCGGCAAAATTCGGAAGTGAGCTCGGTTCGGCAGGCGCCTGGTGAAAACGTTGCGCGGGCAGCACCCCCCGGGGCACCCGCCCCGGGGCGCGAATCGGCGCTCGCAGGGTTTAGGCGGCCAGAGCCTGAGCGAAATGCTCGCAGAGTATGGTCTCGAGGTTGTAGTGGCCGACCACAACGCGGGTAGTCAGGAACGGCTTCACGATCTGAACGACCTTGGGATACGTCTCTCTTTCATAGCGCTCGGCGTCCGACTTGGTAGCCCAAAGAGTGATCGCGAACACCTTGTCCTCTTTCATCTTCTCGGGGAAGAAGGGCAGAATCTCCAGGAAGCCGGTTTGCTTCTTGAGGATGGGCACCACTTCGCTCTTTACCAGGTTCACAAACTCGTTCTTCTTTTCCAGTTTCACTTCGAAATTGAGGATTCGGGCAAACATGGTATTACTCCTTGTCTTTTTGAGATGAAGGGCTTAGTGTGCGTCCGGGCCCACGGTTCACATTATTCAGAACGCCGGGAGCTCAGGCCGAGCCGAACCTTACCATGACGGTTTTACCAATGCCGTGACCGCTGACTACCAGCGCAGTGCACAGCGTCACAGGGCCCGCAATCATGCACCCACGAGGCAGCCTCAGATCTTCCTGTTAGGGCACAAAGCTGAACCCGGCTGCGATGAGCACGCCAAAGGTCAGGGCGTGGGCGAGCTCTGTCCAACCCAGTCTGCGAACGACGATTGGCTGAGGCCGTTTTCCAAACCAAACGAAGCCCCGAAACAGCACCGGAATGAATGCAATCAACGCCAACGCCGGCAACCAGCTGAAAAAGTACGCTAGCGCCAACATGCCCCCGAGGAGCAACTGTCCGGCCAGGAAACTCCAGCCCAGGGTGAACTTATGGCGCCATCCTGCGGCTCGGGCCCCACGAATTCTGAGCCACACGAAGTGGATCTGGTCGGCGGCGAATACCCAATTGGCCAGCCACAGCGACCACGCTCTTGCATCAAGCCGGCCGGTGGCCACGTAGTATGCTGCAGGCGCGGTCAAGGTCAGGGCCAGGGCTCCCACCACCTCCGATGCCATTCTTGTGGCTCGACCCTTTCGTTTCAGGAACGTTTGAGCGGCAAACACGATGGCGGCGATTATTCCCAGCCGGAGTAGCTCGCGGTTCTTGCCTTGCCAGAGGAGAGCACCCAGCGAGATCATGGCGATCAGGGCAAGCGGCAGAATGACGCCACCCACCAATTGCTCCTCCTGTTTTGTCTGGACACGTATGGCGCTGGTGCCGAGCCAACTCTCGAGTGGCGTTCGCAGCCAAAATAGCGCTAATACCGCCACCGTCAACAGCAGAACCGGGGCAGCGTGGCCGCCGGCCAGGATGCCGACGACCGCGCCTGTCAGCAAGGGCACCAACAGCATTCCCCACGCCCCGTGTTCACGAGGTATGACAAGGGCGCGCCTACGTTCTTTCTGCGAGATGGTGAGCTTGGCGGTGCTTTCATCCACGGCACAACTGCCTCGCGGAGCGGAGGGCGTTTCCAGCTGTGGTGACACGATCGACATGACTAGGGCGACTCCACTCCTAGGTTCGCAAAGGCAGGATGGGGTCACTGTGATCGAAGTCACCGCTTCTGGTGATTACAATCACCTCTCAGCTGGGCATGGTCCGCGCTTTACAGAGGCGCCGGTTCCGACATAGATTTAAGGGCGATCATTTGAACTGCGGAGCTGTATGTCGCGACCTTCCTCTACTCACAAGAAGACTGCTCACAAGAAATCCGCGCCTGCACGACCGGCGAAAACTAATGCAGAAGTCATCCTCTCCCCGGAACTCCTGGAGACCCTCCCGGATGCGACGGTTGCGGTCAATCGCGAGGGAATCATTGTTCTGGTCAATTCTCAAACCCAAGAATTATTTGGCTATAACCACGATGAATTGGTTGGCCAGAAAATCGAACTGCTTATCCCCGAGCGTTATCGCCGCCAGCACCGCAATCATCGCCAGGGCTTTGCCCAAACCCCGAAGACGCGCCGAATGGGGGCAAACCTGGACCTCTATGGCAGACGGCGCAATGGCTCGGAATTTCCGGTGGAAATCAGTCTCAGTCCCGTTTCCACGGAGAAAGGGGCGGTGGTACTGAGTGGGATTCGCGACATCAGCGATCGCAAGAGAATTGCAGAAGAACTGCGGAGAGTGAATGAAGAACTGCATCGAAGAACGACCGAGGAACTGGGAGAATACCGATCACGGCTGGCGTCGATCATTGATTCGTCCGAGGACGCCATCCTCAGCAAGGACTTGAACGGGATCATTACGAGTTGGAACCGGGGCGCCGAACATATCTACGGCTACACGTCCCAGGAAGTCGTCGGGAAGCACGTATCGCTTCTGACCCCCCGTGATCGTCCCGACGAAATCCCGGGGATTCTGCAGAAGATCGGGCGGGGCGAAAGCATAGAGCATTATGAATCGGTGCGGGTCACCAAAGATGGACGGCACTTGAACGTCTCTCTTTCTGTATCTCCCTTGCGCGATCCCACTGGCAACATTGTGGGAGCGTCCGCGATTGCGCGCGATATCACGACTGAGAAACGGGCCGAGGGCCAGCTTCGGCAGGCACAGAAGATGGAGGCGGTCGGCCGGCTGGCGGGAGGAGTCGCCCACGACTTCAACAATATCCTGGGCATCATTAACGCCTGCACCGAGTTTCTCCGCGACCGGATTGATCCCGCCGCCGAACCCTCGCTTTACATCGAGAACATCAAGAAAGCCACCGAGCGGGGCACGTCGCTGACCCGTCAACTGCTCGCATTCAGCCGTACATCGGCAATCCAACCGCGGGTGCTCGATCTGAACGAGCGGCTGAGGGATATCAGCAAGCTGCTGCGCCCGCTGCTGGGAGACGATATCGAGATTCTCATCGTGCCCAGATCAGCCTCGGCGGTGATCGAGGCCGACCCTGGCCAGCTGGACCAGATCGTCGTCAACCTGGCGGTAAACGCTCGCGACGCCATGCCTCGAGGCGGAAAGTTTATTCTCGAAACCGGCGAGGTGAGCTTTGATAAGACCTTTGCTGAAGAACATCCACCCTTAACGGCGGGTAGGTACGTCCTGCTCGCGGTCAGTGATACCGGCAGCGGCATGGACGAAACCACGGTGTCGCGGATTTTCGAACCTTTCTTCACCACCAAAGAAGTGGGCAAAGGAACTGGCCTGGGTTTGGCCACGGTATATGGCATCGTCAAGCAGAGTGGAGGACACATTCTGGTTTACAGTGAACCGGGACAGGGGACCACGTTCAAGATCTATCTCCCCAGCGCGGATCACAAAATCGGGGTTAAATCCGAACCTGAAGCGGAGACTATTGGTTCCAAACGGCAAGGAATCACAATCCTGCTGGTAGAAGATGATGAAATCATGCGTAGCCTGACTCGACAACTTCTTCAAGAACAAGGCTATACCGTGTTCGAGGCCAGTGATGGGAACGCAGCACTCGAATGGGTGGAGTCTCATCCCGGTCAGATCGATCTCTTGCTAACCGACGTGGTGATGCGCCGCATGAGCGGTCCCGAATTAGTGGAACGGCTGCACAGCTCCCATCCGAGCCTGAAGGTGGTTTACATGTCCGGATACACCGGGGAACTGATCGCGGAACGCCAAGGCTTAAAGCCGGGCCTGCGTCTGCTGGAAAAGCCCTTTACCAGAACCGCTCTGCTGAATACGATCCATTCCACGTTGAGGTGAGCGGCGATTGAACCCGGCCGAATACTCATAGCCTTCGTCCTGGTAACCAACCGATTAGTGATTGAGATCACACACTGGTGTGTGAAAGCACTCACCTGTCGCCGGAGCGCCGCAACAGACAGGTGCCGCCACATCTTTCGAGATCGGATCAAACCATGTGTTTTGTTAAGGTTAGTGACTTCCTCGACTGTTCTGCCATGACGAAGAAGAGTGGCCTGGAACTTGCCAAAGTACAAGTGAGCGGAGGCTACCATGGCCACACATATCGTAAACAACGCCCAGAAACTGGCGCCAGCCGACAAGACCTTTTGCGACCTTTCTGCAGCTGCAGTGGATGCTTTGGAGCTGGCAGCTCTCACGACCACGTATCCCACGGGAGCGGTTTTGTTTGCGGAAGAGCAAGCTCCGCGAGGCGTGTTCATCGTACGTCGCGGCCGGGTAAAGCTTTCGATCTGCGGCAGCGATGGCAGGACCCTGATTCTGCGAATCGTCGAAGCCGGGTGCCCATTGGGAGTTGCGGCGGTGGTTTCCGGACGCCCGTATGAAGCCACGGCCGAGACCCAGGAACCATCAGAGGTTAGTTTCATTCGCCAGAGCGACCTGCTGCGGCTGATGCGCCTGCACGGTGAGATCGCTTTGTGGGTAACTCAGCACATCAGCCAGGATTACTCGGCCACTTGCCGGGAAATCCGAGACCTGATGCTTTCCGACTCAGCCAGCGAAAAACTGGCTCGACTAATGGTGGGATGGCTCGACCAGAACACTGAATCCAGAAACCCCAGCCAGGTAAAGCTGGCTTTGACTCACGAAGAGATTGGCCAGATGATTGGCACCTCGCGTGAGACTGTCAGCCGGTTATTCGCGGGCTTCAAGAAGCAGCATCTCATCCGGCAGAACGGCTGCACGCTGGTGATCCCCAATCGCGTTGCCCTGGAATCGCTGATCACAGCGTAGAACAGATTCCCTTCCCCTGGGCCGGGTCCCCTACCGGCCCTCTCCGCCCGAACCCTTGCCAGCGGATTCCTTGCGATTGTGCGGTCGTCATCCGGGAGGAGCAGGCTACTTCACAGGCGGGTTATCGCTCGAAGTGCTGCCATTTCCCGGCTCATCCCCGTTATCACCAGGCTCCGACGGCAACTCGATCAGGCGGGCCCGTTCCAGGGCGCGGTAATATTCCGGGCGGGAATGGCGGTAATGATCGGCGGGAACTTTGCCGTTGATCCAGGCGGTGTCCATGGGATAGACGAGCGGATCGAAGATCACCATATAGAAGTGCCATAGCAGGATGGAGAAAGTCGCAAGCAGCGCCTCATAATAATGCACCGCAGTGGCCGCGTCTGACACCCACTTGGGGAAATAGCGCAAAGTAAAATTGTTGAACCACAATAACAGGCCGGAAACCGTCATTACCACCGTGCCCCACATGAACGCCCAGTATTCCACCTTCTCCGCGTAGTTGAATTTCGCGAAGCGCGGCTCGATTTTCGTAAATCCCAGATTGTAGGAGAACACCTGCCACAGATCGGTGACGTCCTTCGATTGCGGCAGCATCGCCTTCAGGAACAGGCGATCGCGCCGGTTTATCGCCAGATGAATCACGTGGTAGACGGTGGAAGCAATCAGCACCACCGCCGCCGCGCGATGCACCGCGCCTCGGAACGCAAAGTGGCCCTCCCACAGCAATATTGGACGCACCCACCAGGCCTCGGGATATCGGAGCGCAAATCCGGTGAACACCAGAGTCGGAAAACTGAGAATCACTCCCCAGTGGGCAATACGGAAGTTTCGATTCATCCGGAATACTTGACCGCCGGTTTCATGTCGCGGCTGCCGGCGGATCAGCTTCGCAAGAAAGTCCAGCAGGTTGTGCACAATCATGAAACCCAGGGTCAGCGGGATCAGAACTAAGTAAGTCCAGCGGATCCATTTCACCACCGGATGCGCGGGTCCGGTCGTGGTTTGCACGTGCACCGGCCCAATCAGGAAATGCTCTCCCGCCCCGGCATGGCAACTTCCGCAGGTTTTTGGAAGGTTCGCCGCATTCACGGTGGAGCGGGGGTCGGTCGAGGGAAAGATGTTGTGGACTCCATGACAGGAAGCGCAGTTGGCCACACTCTGGGATCCGCCGCGCTGGGCGAGACCGTGGTAGCTGTCGGCGTAGGAGGGAACCCGGTCGGCGGGCAGGTTGTAGCGCAGCGCCAAGCGCTCATCGCTGTGGCACCGCCCGCAGGTTGCGACCGAGACTCGCGCCGCGCTTACCAGGGATGCCGGCTCTTTGGGCCCCAGGATCAGGTGCTCCCCGTGGCAGTCGGTGCAAACCGGGGCCGCGGCGACGCCGGCCTTCATGGCCTGGCCGTGCACACTTTCCAAATAGGTCTTGCTGATCTCCGAGTGGCACTGCCCGCAGGTTGCCGGGATATTCCAGTGGTTGATCTTGGAACGCGCATCTTGTGGGGGGAGAATGCCGTGGCTCCCGTGACAATCCGAACAGGTTGCGGCAGCCCCGTCTCCATGCGCCACGGCTCGTCCATGCACGCTCTGTCGATACAGTTCCACAGGATGGGCGAAGGGGATGTTGTGCCGCACGAGAAACTGCTGGTTGCTGTGACAGGAAGCGCAAGTGTCGGGCAGATTTTTCTTGGCTACCAGCGAGGCGTTATCCGTGGAGAGCTGGATCTGGTGTACCGGCCCATGACACGACATGCAGTTCGGGGCGTCTGGATCGCCTTTTGCGGCCGCTTGTCCATGTATGCTTTGCCGGAATTCCTTGACTTCGTCGGCGTGGCACTGGGCGCACTTTGCCGGCGCTGTCTGCGCCGCCGCAGCCACCTCGTGGGGATTGCCGTGGCAAGACTGGCAGGCTTCGTCACCAAGCGCGCTGTGAATGCTGCTCCCCACATGGGACGCTTCTTCGGCGTGGCAAGTCGAGCATTGCACCTTCGCCACTTTGTCGGGATGGGGATACTCCTTGATGGTGCTGTGGCAGTCGGTGCAGGCGAAAATACCGTGGACGCTGGCCGCATGCCTGGCGGGATCAATGGAGATGCTCTTGCCGCCGGGCGCGGTCATTCCCGCCTGGCCGTGGCAAGCGAGGCAGGTCTCGTCCTGCTCGAGCGGGCGAGGTAATTTCGCTTGCGCCTGAACCCGGGCCGGCACCAGCACCCAGACGCAGAAAAGGAGGCAATTGGCCGAAAGCAGCCCGAGCGGATGGGTGATACACCATCGAGTGACAATATCTACCGCATCGCGCGCCCTTTTCGGCAAATCGTGCTCCTGCCTCCGAATACCTCTTCGCTCCCAGGCCGATCCAGATCTCGGGGCTTTCCCGGGTTCTAACGCATCACAACCGGCACCGACACACGCTTTTCAGCCGGCACAATCTGACGAGTTTCATGGCCGGTATAGACCTGGCGCGGCCGCGCAATCTTCTGCTCCGGATCGGTGAGCATCTCCTGCCACTGGGCCAGCCAGCCCACCGTGCGTGGGATGGCAAACAACACCGTAAACATCTCCGGTTTGAAGCCCATGGCCTGATAGATGATCCCTGAGTAAAAATCCACGTTGGGGTACAGCTTGCGCGTGACGAAATACTCATCCTCGAGAGCAATGCGCTCCAGTTCCAGAGCAATGTCGAGTTTGGGGTTCCGGCCAGTGACCGCGAATACCTTTTCCGCAGTCCACTTGATGATCTTGGCGCGCGGGTCATAGTTCTTGTAAACGCGGTGACCGAAGCCCATCAGTTTGCCGTGCCCCTCCTTGATCTTCTTGATGTAGCCCGGGACATTTTCCTTGGACCCGATTTCGTCGAGCATTTCCAAAACCTGTTCATTGGCCCCTCCATGCAGAGGCCCGGCCAGCGCCGCAGCCGCGGCCGCGGTGGTGAGATACGGATCGGTATGCGCACTGCCTACCGCCCGCATGGCGTTCGTACTGCAGTTCTGCTCGTGGTCAGCATGCAGAATGAACAGAATGTCCAGGGCGCGGGCAATGACCGGGTTCGCCACGTACTTCGGCTCGACCATTCTCCACAACATGTTCATGAAGTTTTCGCTGTAGTTCAGTTCGTTGTCCGGGTACACGTAGGGAAATCCCAGGCTATGCCGGTAGGACATCGCCGTGATGGAAGGCATCTTGCCGATCAACCGCTTGATCTGCAACAACCGGTTGGCCGGATCGTGAATGTCCCTGGCCTCTGGATATATGGTGGACAAGGCCGCTACCGTGCTCACCAGCATGGCCATGGGATGAGCGTTGTAGCGAAAGCCCTCCATGAAGTGCTTTGTGGTTTCATGCAACATGGTGTGATAGGTGATATCGGTGACCCAGTTTTTCAACTCGACCGGGGTGGGCAGGTCGCCGAACAACAGCAAGTAGGCCACCTCGAGGAAAGTGCAGTGCTCAGCCAGCAGTTCGATGGGAAAGCCGCGGTAACGCAGGATGCCGCGTTCGCCGTCAATAAAAGTAATGGCGCTGCGGCACGAGGCCGTATTCATCAGCGCTGGATCGTAGGTCATGAGCCCAAAGTCGTCGGGGCCGGCCTTTATCTTCCGCAAGTCCATGGCACGGATGGTCCCGTTCTCAATCGGCAGGGTATAGTTTGTGGCGGTGCGATTATCGATGAGGGTGAGAGTGTTGGATGGCATGTGAATCCTCCTTTTGCCGGCGCCCAGGCACAAAAAGCCTGAGTAGCTTACCGCTTTTTTCCATTTCCGCTCCCGGCCCGAACATTGGCGGGCCAGCTTTTTTCGCGGAAACTTTTGAAACTAAAGTGTCAGTTCCCGATCACGAATACAGTCAACGTCTGTCACTTGGGCGGGAGGCACGCGACCCGCCCGTCATTATCTTGCTGACCCGACGACCATTCCCGCGGTGCCCTTCGTCATCCGGACATGTGATGGGAGTCACTGGCGCCTGCCGCGTAGCAGATGGAAACAGCGTCGAACTCCCATTCCCCTCCTACTTCATTCCCAAGTCGGTCAGGACCTTGGGGTTTTCTTCTCCCATAGCCAGAACCTGGTGACAGGCGGAACAATCGTTGGTGATGGTCTGCCCGTCTGCGCTGGTGTGACTGCCGTCGTGGCAGCGGAAGCACCCCGGAGAATCATTGTGTCCAAGATTGTTCGGGTGGGTACCCCAGGTCACTCGCATGTCGGGAAAGACGTTGCGCAGGTAGATCGCCGCTACCTCTTCGCCTGCTTGCTGCACCAGGTTACGATGCGCCTGATAGATGTCCGGGTAATTCGTGCGATAGAAATCGTTGAGTTCACTGATAATCCGCTGCTGGGCCACATCGCGGGCAGGGTACTCCACCTTGAGCAGTTCAACCGCCTTTTTCTTGATAAAGGGAAGTCCCGAGCTGATCCGCCCCAGCGACATCTGCTTGTCCACCGCATTTTCGGGCAGGTCGAAGGCGTGCGTGGGCCGGTTGTGGCAATCCACGCAATCCATCACCCGGTGCTCTCCCTTGTCCAATTGCTGCCGGGTGGGCTTGGCATCCGTGGAGATGAATTCGGTGGTCTTTCCCGAATCGTCGGTGTAGTACACGGCCGGGATTGTCTGCCGCTCGGGGTCGGTCGAAATGTAGCGGATGCGCACCGTATCCGCGAGGTGATGGCCATGGATGCCGACCGAACCCTGCCAGGTGCGTCCCCCAACCTTAAGCAGAAACACGTCCGTCTGAGGCGTGTTTTTCTGGTCGTCCTTGTAGCTGGTGTGCACCAGGAACTTGTCGCCGGTGAAGCGTTGCGGCCAGTGACAGTGCTCACAGGTCTCGCGGGCTGGACGCAGGTACTTAACCGGGGAAGGAATGGGACGCGAATAAGTGTGGAAGGTAACCGCGAAAACCTGTCGGAGACCCGAGACCTTCGATTGCACGAACCATGACGCTCCGGGCCCGATATGGCATTCGACACAAGCCACGCGCGAGTGCGGAGAATTCTGATATGCCGTGTATTCGGGATCCATCACCCGGTGACACGTGGTCCCGCAGAAATTCGTCGAGTCCATGTACTCCACCCCGCGGTAGGATGCGGTGCCTATAATGAGCAGATTGAGCACGGTCGCGAACGCTACCCACTCCAGGGTGCGCCTTACCACGGGCAAGCCCAGATCGATGGCGGGGTAAATCCCCGGCAGTTCTCCGCTCCTCTTTAGGCTGCGCCGCCTGACCCAGATGCCGAGGGGGATCAGCAGCAAACCCAATACAAAAAGGAAGGGAAGAATCAGAAAGACCAATATGCCGATATAAGGGTGCGGCGGTCCGGGCAAGAAGATGTCGTAGAACCAGAAGGCGATGGTGGTGAGGGCCGTGCTCGTCGTCACCACCGCGCCCGTCAGGGTTACGGGATTCTGCCCCAGAAAATAGACGGGCTGCAACCACTCCCGGAAGCGTTCTCGGAAATTCATTGCGACCGCTGCTCCTTCCTTCTATCCCCTCCACGCGGTTGCGTAGACACACTCCGTCTCCTGCCGCCGATCACTCGCGGCGCCTTGACCCAATCGTCCGGACCCGCGGCTATTTCTTTAAAGTACGGATAAAGGCCACTAGTCCCTTTACGTCGTCCGGGGTCAGAGAGCCAAACTTGGGCATTTTGTTCTTGCCGTTAGTGATGATGTCCGAGAGCTCCGCGTCCGACATCTTTTGCACGTCAGCACTCGTGAAGTCGTGGGCACCCATTTTTTTCCCTATCGCGGAACCAGTTCCGTCGGCACCGTGGCAGGCGGCGCACTTTGATTTGAACAGGGTCGCGGATGCGTCCTGCGCACGCACTGACAGCGGAATGGTGAGAACAACAGCAAATACTGTTGCGATAGTAAACACTTTGAGGTCGATCCTTTTCATTTTCAGGCTCCATTCGGGTTTCGTGTTCCAGTATCGGAACGAGAATATACCTTCATGCTGCAATATTGAACTGTCCGACGGCGAAGGCTCTGTGATCTCGATCACATATGCATGTAATCGTCCTGTCGTTGAAAGACTAATAGAATGAGTGCGCGTCGAACAACCGCTTCAGATTCGTACTGAACGGATGACCGGGGGCGGGTCAAGAACTGTGGACTGTCGGGAGACGGCCTGGGGGTGCGGTTCCCCCGGTAAATGAAGGACAAAAGTCAGAGCACTCGCGCCCGGAGTATCCGGCCTCTGGCCGCCCGGAACGTTTCGGGTGTGCTTTCACACGGCAGTGACCACCGAAACCGACGCTTGATCGGCGATGTCTCCCTCGAATTGGGAGGGCCCACCGGCCTATCCTCGATCCAACCAACAGGAACGAGGATAGGGTAGTGGGCTGCCTCGAAATGAGAGCAGCCCCACTACCTGGGTTCGTACTAAGTCGACATCTTTCTCTTCCCCGAGCTCAGGCAAGATCGTAGCGATCAAGGTTCATCACCTTGTTCCACGCAGCCGCGAAGTCCTTCACAAACGCCTCCTTCGAGTCGTCACATGCATAGACTTCCGCGATTGCCCGGAGCTGGGAATTCGAACCGAAGACCAGGTCGACCCGTGTGCCGGTCCACTTGATTTCGCCCGTCGCGCGATCGCGCCCCTCAAACACGCCCTCGGACTTAGAGGAAGGCTGCCACTTCGTATTCATGTCGAGCAGGTTGACGAAGAAATCATTGGTCAGCGTCTCGGGGCGCTTGGTGAAGACGCCGTGTTTGGCCTGCGCGAAGTTCGCATTCAAGGCGCGCATGCCGCCGATGAGAACTGTCATCTCGGGGGCAGTCAGTGTCAGCAACTGCGCCCGGTCCACCAGCAACTCCTCGGCCGACAGGACCTGTCCGCTGCGGAGATAGTTGCGGAACCCATCCGCGATGGGCTCCATGACCGCGAATGAGTGCACGTCGGTCTGCTTCTGCGAAGCATCCGTGCGCCCCGGCGAAAAGGGAATCTTCACTTTGGACCCGCCCTTTTTCGCAGCTTCCTCGACGGCTGCGCAGCCGCCCAGAACAACCAGGTCGGCGAGCGAGACCTTCTTCCCTTTGTTCCCGTTGGACTGCGCGCTGTTGAACTCCTTTTGGATCCCCTCCAGTTTCCTGAGAACCTTCGCCAGTGCGGCCGGCTGGTTCACTTCCCAATCCTTTTGCGGCGCGAGACGAATGCGCGCCCCGTTCGCACCACCGCGCTTGTCGGAGCCGCGGAACGAAGCTGCCGACGCCCAGGCAGTCGTAACCAGTTGGGAGATCGACAGTCCGGATGCGAGGATCTTGGCCCTCAGAGCAGCAATGTCCTTCTCCCCGATCAATTTATGATCCACGGCGGGAACGGGATCTTGCCACACCAGTGTTTCCTTTGGAACCAGCGGGCCAAGGTAGCGCGCGATCGGCCCCATGTCGCGGTGCGTAAGCTTGAACCACGCCCGCGCAAACGCGTCTGCGAACTCATCCGGATGCGCGTAGAAGCGCCGTGAAATCTTTTCGTAAGCGGGGTCGAGGCGCAGAGAAAGGTCCGTGGTCAGCATGGATGGCGCTTGACGCTTTGAGGGATCGTGCGCATCCGGCACCGTACCGTTGCCTGCGCCATTTTTCGGTGTCCATTGATGCGCCCCGGCTGGACTCTTGGTCAGTTCCCACTCGTACTCGAACAGGTTGTGGAAGAAGTTGTTACTCCACTTGGTCGGCGTCGTAGTCCAGATGACTTCCAGGCCGCTGCCGATTGCGTCACCACCTTTACCGGTGCGGAATTTGCTCTTCCAGCCGAGGCCCTGCTCCTCGATGGGAGCGGCTTCCGGCTCTGGACCCACCAGTGCCACATCGCCAGCACCGTGGGTCTTACCGAAGGTGTGCCCACCGGCTATGAGCGCAACGGTCTCCTCGTCATTCATCGCCATGCGGGCAAAAGTTTCCCGGATATCCCGTGCTGCGGCGATGGGATCGGGCTTTCCATTCGGCCCTTCCGGATTCACATAGATCAAGCCCATTTGCACGGCAGCCAGCGGATTAGCAAGATCACGGTCGCCGCTGTAGCGCTCGTCCGCCAGCCACTTGCCCTCAGGCCCCCAGAAAATGTCCTCTTCAGGCTCCCACACATCTTCGCGCCCGCCGCCAAAACCGAAGGTCTTGAAGCCCATCGACTCCAGGGCGACGTTGCCGGCGAGAATCATGAGGTCGGCCCAGGAGATTTTTCGGCCGTATTTCTGCTTGATCGGCCACAGCAGCCGGCGCGCCTTGTCGAGGTTCACGTTGTCCGGCCAGCTATTGAGCGGCGCGAAGCGCTGCTGACCGGCTCCGGCTCCGCCGCGGCCGTCGCCGATGCGGTACGTACCCGCGCTGTGCCATGCCATACGAATGAAAAGTGGTCCATAGTGGCCAAAGTCGGCCGGCCACCAATCCTGTGAGTCCGTCATCAAGGCCTGCAAGTCCTTGATCACAGCCTTCAGGTCGAGACTCTTGAACTCTTCCGCGTAGTTGAACTCCTTGCCCATAGGATCGGACAGGGGAGAGTGCTGGTGAAGGATCTTCAGGTTCAGCTGATTCGGCCACCAGTCAGCATTCGCCGTGGCCCCAGCTGTGGTGTGTGTGAACGGGCATTTTGCTTCGGTCGACATAATTGCTCCTTCCTTTAATAAAACTTTGATGAACTACGAACCCATCCTGACTTTCCCATTCGCGCAATCGCCGGGCTTATCGAGACTTTTGCGAAATATGGGTTAAGAAATCCACTGGGTTCAGGATGCTCTGCTCAAGTTTTTGCACGGCAGCGGCGACAGAGGCCAAAGACCTCGATCAACGGCTGCGTCAGATCAAAGCCGTCCGGCAGTTGCCGTGACAGCTGTTTGAAATCGATAAACTCTCCTTCGATGTCCTGCACCGATTTGCAGCGGGAGCAGACCAGATGGTGATGCGGTTTGAGATTGCCGTCTACACGCAACGTGGACGCATGAGGACTGACCTCCCGCAGCAACCCACACTCGATGAAAAGCCGCAGACTGTTGTAGACCGTGGCCAGAGAAATGGATGGAATGCGGCGCCGGACCGCGACGTAAATGTCTTCTGGGGAATAGTGTCCATGGGAAGCGATGACCGCCTCATAAACCACCTGACGCTGATGGGTGACCGCCAAACCGTGCCTAGCGGCCAGCTCACGGAACTGTTCATGGGTGAGACGCATGATTATCGGATGAGAATGATTATAAACCATCGAGAGCATTGCCGTGGGCACCTGGGAGCAGGGCCGACGATGAAAGGCAAACAACCGCTTTGGCCAGAGACCCTGTGGCGGCGGTGCGGGCGACCTGCAGTGAAGGCGGCGGATATCCAAAAGCGGGCCGGGTTCCACGCCTTCCGGCACACGTACACAACTTTGCTCACTCGGAACAACGAGGAAGTGAAGGTGGTACAGGAGCTCCTACGTCATGCGAACAGTCGCATTACGCTGGATCTTTACGCTCAGGCGGGTTATGCCGAACAAGCGGCTGGCACAAAGCAAACGGTTCGGATGGTGCTCAACAAGGGAGAAGCACCGACCTGACTGGACCAAATTGGACCATGACGCAAATTGCCAATTCACTGCAAGTGATTGAAAGAATGGCGGGGACGACGGGACTCGAACCCGCGGCCTCTGCCGTGACAGGGCAACATAGAGATCTAACTTATTGGATTACAAACGGCACTGACACCCGTTATTAATCTTCTAAGGAATTTGTTGACCTGGAATATTGGGCCCAAATCGGACCCAAATGAGAGAACGAGAGCGCCGAGCGACAGGGCATTCGCAGCCCCCTGGCACAGACCCATCAACAGTAAGCGTTTATTGGTACCAATCCCGAACTGGCGGGCTATTGGAGTTGCGCCGCACAACCGGTGCAGCAAGTGGGCCTCACAACTTCCGGTATGCCGTTATTCGTCAGTAATACGTTATTACACCACCAACAACAGGTCCACAGCACGCTGGCGAGGATAGCCCTGCGTGCCCAGCCAGACCAGACGCGCAGGAACCGCTTGCACCAGTATTCCTGACTCTGCTGGAGATCATGAGCATGGAACTTGTAGCATCGCAACGGTGATGGGCCGCGCGGGTTTCGGGACGAATTTTCTGATGATCATCTCTTTCGTGGTGTTAGGTGTGGGTTTTAGGACCCTGCTGTGGTTCTATTTCTCATTGGTAAAAAAGCCCGAGAACACATCAGACTGAGGCACTACTCTTCGGCTGGAAAAGACTTCCAAGTTCTTCTCGGATCGCTAGAAGGCGAAATCGTCTCAAGTCATCGGCGTGCTTTTCTTCTAAGGTGTGATGACGTCGCGACCGATACAATTCATTTTCGCGTTGGAGCGAAGCAATCTCATCTCTCAACTTCAAAACCCGCTGCTCAGTAAAGGCGTCCACGCTGTGTCCGCGACGTTTCGGAAAAAGCGGAGTGGCAGGATGTGCTCTGTCCTGCACCCAACAACGATAGCGTCAGTCAGACCAGAGTGTCTGTGACGTCGAACACATTGCAGGACCTGAGCGTCGGTTTCTCTATCGCGCTGCCCCGACGCGAGCGACAAAGGTAATAAGTGCAATGACGATCTTTCGCCAATTGACCGGTTTACATCAGTCGTTGCACTGGAGCAGATCGTCATGCGGAAGTTGTTCCCGCCAGCCAGCGCCAGGCTCCGCGCACCAGCATCCACATCAGGTAATAGAGCAACGTTCCGGCCAGGACGGCGATGACACGCACCAGCATCGAGACCGGTTCTCCTAGAAACCGGAAAGGCAGGTTCAGGACGAGAACTGCCATCAATCCCGCGAAGAGTCCTTTCCACCACTTATCGAGTAATACAGCTGGGGTCTTGTCGACTTACATGTCCGACACCTCCGACCCTAACGGCCTTCGAAGGCTCGTGCGATCTCGTCCCGAACTGCGGGCGTTAGCGGCTTGACGACCCCATTTGTCACAATCGTGATGCCCTCACTCGACGGGCGCACCTCGCCAATCACCGCAACCGGAACGTCGTTAGCCTCAATGGCTCTCAGGACCGAGTTCGCTCCGTCTGGCGCGACAGCGATCAGCAATGCGCCAGACGCAATCAGTTTCAGGGGATCGAGCCCGAGTGCACTGCAAATTCTATTGGTTTCGGGAAACACGGGGATGCGCTCGCGGATGACCCGAAGCCCGAGATCAGCGGGTGCCACCAGCTCGAAGAGCCCTGTAGCAAGGCCGCCTTCGGTCGGATCGTGCATTGCGTGCACGACCTCTCCGACATTGGCAGCCGCGAGAGCCGCCCTCACGACACTGATGCCGGGCTCTATCAGGAAACGAGCAGCCCGCGCCAGAAGGTCGGCGCCCACCCGGCCGCGCAGCCGTTTGGACATCTCTTGGGCGAGGATCGCGGTGCCCTCGATAGCCACACCGCGTGCTAAGAGGATTCGATCGCCGATGGCAATGCGAGTCTTCCGCACAAGGCGAGGCGGGGTGACCTCGCCGAGCATCTGACCGACCAGAATCGGGCGGTCGAGGCCTTGGGTGATTTCCGTGTGCCCTCCGGCGAGCGCGACATCCATTTCCTCGCACGTGGTGCGCACATCGGCCATGATCATCTCGGCCAGCTCAGGAGTCGTGCGGCTCTCCGGAAGGAGCATGACAACAAAGAACCAGAGCGGGCGCGCACCTAGTACGGCGACGTCGTTCGCGTTGATGTGAACCGCGTAACGCCCGATGTGATCCGTGGCAAACGTGACCGGATCTGTCGCGACGACGAGATAGCGATCTCCGGCATCAATGATGGCCGCGTCCTCGCCAATCTGGGGTCCAATGAGCAGACGCGGATCATCCTTCGGCGCGTGCCTCAGCAGCGATCGCAAGTGCTCAAGGGGAAGTTTGCCGACTGGCAGAATTTTCTTCGGTGGGCCGTCAATCACATGCTCACGCTCGGCCGGGCTCAGACCCTTGGTGCCGGGTTTTGCTTTACGAGGAAGGCGCCGGGTTGGTGCGCGCTTGACCATAGCAAGAGATTCCATTTTAGTTCTTAGTAAGTTGCCGCCACAGGTTCAGTGTTGAACGAGCAAATCTCGTGCGCGGCGATTCCCCCGGACGAACCAATCTCTGTGCCCTTGATCACTGCAGCCTAGTTTCTCAAGCCGGAACATTATTACTGTATTGCTGCGCTGCCGTGCCGCGGAGGGAAACGTGCTGACGGGGATCGATCCTGCTCACGCTGAAGTGCACCCGAGTGCGATCACTGCTTCCTGCGTTGCGGGCCTAGCCGCGAGGCAACGTTTCACCATCGGACAGCTACGAGCTCTCATCCAGCAGGTTGAAACACTGGGGGACAGTCAACATTGTGTATTTCGAGGGTGGGGAGCCGTTCCTGTTTTATCCTTTGCTGCTTGAAGGTCTACGCCTGGTGCGGGCTGCTGGCTTCGACGCCGGCTTCGTCAGCAACGGCTATTGGGCGACTTCGGTCGAGGATGGCCTGCACTGGCTATGTCCGATTCGCGACTTGAACATCGTGGATTTCAGCGTCAGCGATGACGAGTTTCACCGTCTCGACAAGAATGACCGGACGTTGAAGCTGCTTCAATCCGGCGACTAGAATCCTCTTAGAAGGGGGATGTGATGCCCCAATACGAATTCTTCTGCCACTCCTGCAACCGGCCGTTCTCAAAGACGCTGACTCCTGCGGAATACAAAGAAGGCACTGTCACTTGTCCGGAATGTGGCAGCACGGAAGTCGAGCAGAGATGGTTCTATGCGGCGGCGGATAGGCAGAGCGCGTAGACACCGGTCTCGCCGCAGCCCAGCCTGGGGAGGACGCACATGGAGCTGTTTCGTCAGCACGTATTCATCTGCACGCAGGAAAAAGCGGAAGGGGTTACTTCTTGCCCCGGCAATGGCTCATTGCGAGTCTTGCACGCCTTGGAAACCGAATTGATCGCCCAAGGACTAGACAATGAAGTTCAGGTCACCACCTGCGGCTGCCTCGGCTTGTGTGATGACGGACCCATCATGATCATCTATCCGGAAGGAGTCTGGTACCGCACGCTCAAAGAAGAAGACATTCCGGAGATCGTGGGCCGGCACTTAGGGGTGGGCAAGGTTGTGTCGCGACTCGCCTGGAGCGATGTGCAGACAATGAGCGCAGAGTCGAGGGAGCATCGTGACCGTTATCGGGCGATGGTTAAGGCCAGAGACGAAACTGGCATTCTTCCCGACGATCTCAACGACATGATTCGAAGCTTCATGCCCAGCCGGGCAGTGCTCACGGCGCTCGAACTGGATGTATTCACGGCCGTCGGTCGCGGTGCTTCCGCGGAAAGTGTGGCTTACAGAGTCCACGCCGATTCGCGAGCCACCGAGATGCTGCTCAATGCGCTGGTCAGTCTGAAGCTCCTCACAAAAAAGGATGGGGTGTTCTTCCGGACTCCGGTCAGTGCGCGTTTCCTGTCGGAAGACTCGCGCGACAATGCCCGCCCAGCCCTAACTCACACCGCCCACTTGTGGGATCGATGGTCCACGTTGACAGACTGCGTGCAGGCCGGGACATCGGTCGAAAGATGCGATCGCGAAGACAACTGGGTGACCTCTTTCATCGCCGCCATGGACCGTAATGCCAAGGAGAGAGCCGGCGCAGTAGTCAAGGCGGTCGGAATGACTGGAATCACGCGTATGTTGGATCTGGGCGGTGGATCCGGAGCGTACTCCATTGCTTTCGCGCGGGCGATGCCCTCTCTGAAATCCGAAATCCTGGACCAGAGCGATGTGGTTGCTCTGGCTCAGCAATACATTCGAAAAGCCGGTTTTGCCGACCGCATCACCACACGGGTGGGCGACATGCTGCACGATCCCTTGGGACAGAACTATGGTCTGATTCTGGTTTCTGCCATCTGTCATATGTTTTCTCCCGACGAAAACCGCAAACTGTTCCATCGGGTCTACGACGCTCTGGCTCCGCGGGGGCAGGTGGTCGTGCAGGACTTTATCCTTGAACCCAGCAAGACGTCCCCGCGCGCCGCCGCGCTGTTCTCACTGAACATGCTAGTGGGGACCCGAGCGGGAAGCAGCTATAGCGAGCCGGAATATTCAAGCTGGCTGCAAAGCGCAGGCTTCTCCGAGGTGCGCCGAGCCCGCTTGCCCGGGCCTGCAGGGCTGATGATCGGAGTCCGTATTTGAAATCGGTCCAAAGCCAGAACAGGTCTCATATGCTCACGCCCATGACTAATCGAATCCCAGGGTACCGTGGTGAATTTCTGTGGGAACTCGAAATCGCGGTAGACCAATGCGTGGCGATAGCTGAAACCATTCCAGCAGAAAAGTACGATTGGCGACCAAACTCGAAAGCGCGCTCGTTCAGCGAGGTGTTTGTCCACGTTGCGACCGGCAACTTCACGTTATTAGACGTGATCGGCGGAGCAGCCCCGATGGATCTCTACGCGGAAGTCCCAGCTGACGCTCAAGAGCGGTTTCCGGGTCTCATCCGAAGAAATGACGAACTTGTGGCCAGTATTCGAGACAAAAATGCAGTCTTGGTTGTGTTGAAGCGGTCACTTCAGGCCGCGACGGATTCCTTTTCTCTGATGGAAGATGGCGAGCTCGATCGGAGCCTGCATTTCTTTGGCGAAGAGACGACAGTCCGACACGTCTACCTGCGCCTGTTGGCACACACCCACGAACACATGCGTCAGATGATCGCGAATTTGAGGTTCAATGACATCGCACTGCCGTGGCCGGATTGGAGATCGGATCGACGTACGCAGAACTGACCCCGCGATAGCCGTTGGTTTGGCGTTGACCTTTCTTCCGTCTAAGCTTGAGCTGTGAAAAAGAGCGGGGTCCACGTTCCTATTTACGGAGCCGGTTCTCACTCCCGTCGTCTCAGCCCCCGCACTCGCTTGGAACGGGGAGGCTGACTAGGTCTCACATGCGCACGCAGTCAAACCAGACAACCTGGAGTGGTAGTGCATATCCCCTGGACACACCTGGATCAACCTGGCACGAATGGCGGCTAATAGAGACGGAAGTTGACCTCGATATCCACCTGCACAGCCACTGGAATTCCATCCTTGCCGCCGGGTTCAAATTTCCATTGCCGAATTGCTTCGATTGCCTTTTCATCCAGCCCCATACCCAAGGATTGCCGAACACGAATGTCATGCGTCCTTCCGTCGGATCCTACCACCAGCCACAGCACAACCGTGCCTTGGTATTTTGCCCTGCGCGCTTCCTCGGAGAATTCGGGTTCTGGGCCATAAATAAGTCGGGGGGCTGTGACTCCGCCGCCCACACGATACGCTCCACCCCCGATTCCCCCTCCCCATCCTGGACCCACGCCCGGCCCACGCCCCGAACCAACGCCACCGCCGCTGCCGGAACCAATCCCACCTCCTGAGCCAACCCCATTCGAAGGTGGGGCCAGGATCGATGACAACGGGTCTCCGAGCGGACCTGTCTGTAGCAGTGGCAGGTGGATTTCCGGCGGTACCACCACGGTTGGCTCGACGGGCAGCTTAGGGTTCTCATCGCGGATCACTACTGCCGGAGGTGCCAGTTGCTCCCGAGAAAAGCGGGGCAAGATTCCTTTAGAGGCTTGCAGCTTGTCGCGGTCACCCCCGCCGCCTCCTCCTCCAGCTTTGGAGGCTGAAGGGGGCAAGATGTATGGACTGACCTCGGTGACAATGCCAATGACCTGATGGCGAATCTCGTGGTGATGTGCCGCCACAAACCTGCCTGCGGCCAGGAGCACCGCGATTGCGAGTGTGTGTCCCAGGAAAGAGAGCGCAAATGAACTTCTCCGGGTCCCGTACAGTCCGTAGCCTTCGCCAAAGAGTGTGGGTAAGGTGGCGTGCTCTGTTGCGGGCTGTGGCGGAACTTTCGCTAACCTGCGATGCAAAGCAAAGCTTGACATCTCGGCCCCCAAAACAAGGCCGACCTTCACAGCAATCCTTCTCTATGGTATTCCTCTTCCCAGCGCCGAGCAGTGATTGTACTCACCCACTTGAGATCTGAGCCCTTTCACCAATTCTTCCTGATCTGGCCAGGGAACTTCAAAATGAACCCGACTCACCGGAGTGCTGTGTGCAAACCGCCCGCTGAATACTTTCGCTGACGCCGGTCACATCATTCTTCCTTGAGCATCTCCACTGTCTGCGCCGGGGTCAAATTCCCTGGGACCTCGTGAAAGTCGCTACGTTCCTCGCGCTGCTCCTCACCGATGCTCTTGAAGAATAGCGCCCGGCCCGTGATGTGCACGTCGACAAGTGTTAATTCCAAGTGACCCGGCGCCACCTCGCCCTGCCGCACGTCGAACGACCCGCCTCTGCGAAGCCGCCCCAGGATGCCCCAGCCGAACACCACGTCGCGCACTAGTCGGCCGCGCAATTCCTTCAGGCGCTTTGACGTGCCGTCCACGATCATCGTGCCCTGCATTGCATGGAATACTTCGGACTCCCGAGTTGGCGGACGGAACCGGGGATTGGGGCGAAAGCCGAGGCTGACGTCTCGCCCCTCGTTCCCCTCGTACTCGTATAGAAATCCATCGGGCATCATTGCGAGGAGTTGCTGTTCTTTTTGTTGATCACGCTCCTGTTCCTGCTTTTGCCTCTTCAATTCGCTGGGATTCCGAATGATCTGATGGAGGTGCTGATCTTGTCGCCGCTGCTGCTCGGAAGTCAGAGGATGTTGGTCCTCTGCAATGATGCGGGAGAGCGCTCCCTCCTTCGTCTCAATCACCCTCTTTGTGTAATCGCTTCCCGGCTGCTGCTCCCGAGAAACGTATGACCACCGGGTCTGATCCTCCTGCTGCGCCTGGAGTTCATTCGTGACGACTTCGCGCACGAGCATCTGCGGATCCTCCGCTGGCAGCGGTGGTTGGGCATGCACGCCTGCCGTGCACAAGAAGAGCGCCAACCCGCTCCCGTACGATTTGAACCCAAACCTCAGCATAGAATTGCGTGTCGAACTCAAACCCCAGCATTCGCTGCACGTATCGTTGATCACCGATTAAGAACCATTCCGTTCTCTTGAAGGGATCTAGCTGCAGAAGGAACCAACAAAGAGCCGCCGACTGCCCTCAGCTGCCCAACACTGGCCTTAGCATCGGTTCCAAGTCTTTGAAGACCTGCACGGCCAGCGAACTGGTGAATTCATATTTGCTGGCGACCTCTCCCGGCACGAATACCATCACGGTGCCGAAGAAACGGTCGCCGATCATGAACGCAAAAACCGCTGTCCGATTCACCACTCGCGAATCGACTAGACGCCCACCGGAACGGAAACTCTTGATTCGATTATCCCCCGTCCCGGTTTTGCCGCCGAGCGGCACTACCGAGCCATTATTCGTCACGAAACCGCAGCAGGCACGTCGCGCTGTCCCGTTCGCAACCACTTGGATCAGTTCCTTACGGACGAGTGCAGCAACAGCGGCTGATAGCACTCGTTGACCAGCACCCGACTGTCGTCGCAACACCGTCTCCATCGGCGTATTCTGAGCAAAGCGCAACTGATCGATGGCGGTACTTGGATAGCGCATCCCATCATTCACGATGATTCCCATCAGTTCTGCCAATGCCGCAGGGGTGTCACCGGAGACGCCGATGGCGGTGGCATAGGAGGGCACCAATCGCGCGAATGGAAATCCAGCAAGGCTCCACTCGCGCCAGATTTCTTTGAACGCATCCTGCTCCATAAGAATCCGGATTCGTAGGTCCTGCGCCCTTTTGTAGCGGGTTCGGAACAGCCACACGTAGCTCTGTTGGCGTTCATTCACACTTGCATTCACGACTTCGGCGAGGGTCGCCCCTGGATGCTCGGTGATATACCAGACCAGCCAGAGTTCCAGCGGATGCACTCGGGCCCGGTACCCGCGATCCGCAAGATTGAATTTGTCAGGGGCGTACTTCTGATACAGGACTGCGACCTGCCGATTAGGAGGAATGGGGGCACGCAGGTGCGTACGGAGAAAAGTCGTAAACTCTGCGAGAGTCGCTTTCGGCCGGATAGAGCGGTAGACGACGGCTACACGAACCGGTGACCGATCGCGTCCGCGAACCAACTCTTCGAGATCTTCGTCAAGTGTCAGACCGGCATATTTGCGATAGAACCGCCTCAGGAATGCGCGACCTTCGTCATCAGCGAAGCGGCCGAGGTACTGGTGGCGCTCGCTGCCACTCGAATTCAAGAAAACATCGGCTGACGCACCTCCACTCCTACACATGTAGTAACGCTCGACATCTCTCATCAAGCGGATGAAGACCAGATTGACGGAACGCTCAAATGCCTCCCGCACAGTGACGGACCGGCGGTCGTCGCTGGATTCGAAATTCCTAAAGTGGTGTAGACCTCCGCCAGAGAAGAATCCCTCCGCCGGGCTCGCTGAATACTGGCGTTCGAGGGCGGCTTCGAGCATCGGCTGCAAGCTCTTGTCACGCACCGTCGGCAAATAGCTAATGGCCCACACCGTTAAGCGGTCGTCTCGTGAAGGTGTCAGCGCCCTTAGTTCTTGGGCCGAAACATGCGCATATTGCTCATGCAATTGTTCGACGATCTCAAGGTAGTTGACCAAGGTGCGAAGCTTGGCGGTGGAGCCAAGCTCGAGCTTCGTACCCTCGTTGATGTTCAAGGGCTGATTGTAGTTATCGGTTTGTATCCGCAAGAGGTTCAGCCCGCGGCCGCGCTCATAGAGCGCGAAGCCATAGATCACGGCGCGAGGATCGCTTTGCGCGAGCAGCCGATGCTGCCGCAAATTCGCCGTGAGGGATTCTCTGGGGTCGGTCAGTCTGCGCAAGAACCGCGTGACATTCTGCTGCGCGGCCCCGTCAACCGTACTGCGAACGGACAGGTCCAACCGGTCAAGCGCATACATATTCGGTAGTCCCAAAAGCGGAAGCAGCGGCGCGCGTACTAGGCCTCGCGCCTTTCGGTCGACGAAGTCTGGAGCAACATCCGGCCGCCGAAGCCGCAAGATGGGACGTTCCCGCAGAGCAAGATCACGGAGTTCGGCTGGGATAACCCCTTCGTTCGACAACAAGCGCAAATAGCGATCTGTCTGCACTGCCAGTGCGTCCGGGCGATGCACAAGGTAGCGGGATGGTGCACGCGTCGCAAGCAGCAGTGAAAGCACCTCGCGATACCTACGTGCCCGCTCTAGCTTCTGCGCGATGTCAAGTCGGTTCGGTTGGGTGCCTAGCAGCGTATTTGTGGCGCGGAATTCCGCGCTGTACCAAGTCTCCAAGCCGTCACCAAGGCCGGTGACCTCGCCACGCCCTGGCGCAGCCGCGAGCGGCAGTGAATTCAGATAGTCACGAATGACCCTCTGTTGCGCTGCCACGGTGCGCGGGCCATCCTGGTAAGCGCGCAAGGACGCAGACAGCATCTGCCGAGCTTTTTCGCCCGCCGACCGCGTTCTGCCTCTGGCCGAGTGCCGCATCTTCTCCAGTTGTGTGGCCAAGGTGCTTCCGCCGATCACCGGGTGACTGGGATGAACGGCATGGAGACCATAGTCGAACACGGCATGAGACAACCGCTGCCATTCAATTGCTGGATTGCGGCTGGGATAGCGGGGGTCAAGCATGGCACGGTTTTCAATAAACAGAAGGGTCTGAACAACAATCGGAGGAATTTCAGAGTACTCACCGTAGCTCTGTTCAGGGTAGCGGAACGCGTACAAGGGGCTGCCATCTCTGTCCAGGATCTCGAGCCCTGCATCATTCTTCTCGCGATAAATCGGAAAGACGCCGAGATCTGCCAGAGCTATGTACATCTTTGAAGGGCGCGCCTGAGCCTCAATCTCGTAACCTCGCGACTCTGTGCGCTGCACAAACTCCGGAATACTTGAATATCCAAGGCGCTCGTCGTACGGACCGCTGCGCGTATAGCGGATGGATTTACTGCCACCGGGCAGGACCGCGAACGTCATCCTCTGGGAGATCGCCGTAAGAATCCTGGACTGCAGCCAAGACGAACGGAGCTCGGTCGCCGCCAAGGCTAGGAGAGTAATCGCCAGGCCTGTCCACAGCAATACGCGATGCAGTCGCCCTCTTTGGAGCCTGAATACAACAAATTCCAAGGGATCAGTGCAGAAGGTCCTGAATGCAACAACGCGAGATGCGGAGGCCACAACATCCTCCACAACTACTTCTTTATTATACGGCCAACGCTACCCTCGCTTAAGCGCACGCCTGCTGGGTGTTCATCGGCAGTCCATGCCGGGCGCGGTGGTTGTTTCGCGGTGATGGGCGTCACGTAAAGCCGATTCATCAGGCCAGTAGACTATCTGAGATGATCAAACCAACCAGAATCAGCTTTGGCGGGACAGCCGCCATCGCGACGAGCATGGCACTCATTGTCGGTCTTGACGCTGCGAACGCTGGAAGAGCGGTGATGGTAAGCGCACTACTCATTGCGGCCATTGCCGATAATCTCACGGACTCCCTGAGCGTTCACATGTACCAGGAATCAGAACGTCTTGAGCAGAAGGAAGCGTTTGCCGGAACCTTGGCCAATTTCGTGACGCGATTCGTTGTGTGTCTTAGCTTCGTGCTGATCGTTGCGCTGCTCCGAGGGCACGCTGCGGTCATAGCCGGAATCGTTTGGGGAATGTCATTGCTTGCGGCCCTGAGTTGCCTTCTCGCTCGGCACAGGAAAATCAGTGCGACAGCAGAAGTGGCAAAACATCTTGGGGTTGCCCTGGTAATTATCCTGGTCAGCAAAAGCATTGGACATTGGATCAGTGCGCGTGTGGTTTGAATCTGTGTGGTCGGGTCGCACTGGTCAATCTACTGGCAAGGCTCGGGCGAGCACAACAATCTTCCCAAGCCCACTCATCTTTGCAGCTTGAACACGGCAAATCTCTGATCTTCGCCCTTTCTCCCGTGTTCTATATCGGGCTCGGACTGAATTTTCTTTTCGAGAACCAATGCCCTTGATTTCTGAGAAGCGGATAATAGATGTAGTGGAATAGGAGGTTCTACACCATAGTTGCGGATTGAAGCTCTTCAGCCGCGCACGTCCTGTGCCGGGGGAAGGAGGACACAATGCTCGTTCGCAGCATCTTTCCAATCGTTGGACTCATGGTCTGTCTAGCAGTCTTCGGTGCCTCTCAACAAAGGGAAATCAGGCATGTTCCGGTCAAGCCGACTTCGCCCGCTTCGGGCACAGAGATGTACACTACCTATTGTGCCGTCTGCCACGGCGTCGACGGGAAGGGCAATGGCCCGGCCGCGGAAGCGCTGAAGGTACCGCCGCCCGATCTGACCAAACTTGCCAGGAAGAATGGCGGCAAATATCCATCCGACCACGTCACAAGCGCTATCCAGGGCGACTTGCACCTGCCCGCACACGGCTCGAAGGAAATGCCGGTTTGGAGCGACCTGTTCTGGGGCATGAGCCAGGGACACAGCTCCGAAGTACAGTTGCGGGTCACTAACCTGAACAAGTACATCGAATCGCTGCAGGCGAAATAACTACTACCTGTTTCGCTGTCGGCGATTCGGGGAGGCCTCTATGAAAGTCAGCGAGATCATGACCAAAAACCCTGTGTGTTGCTGGCCGTCTAGCTCGACGCTGTCGGCCGCCCTGCTGATGCAGGAGACCGATACTGGAATTGTGCCTGTCATTCAAGACCCTTTCACTCCTAGATTGGTCGGTGTAGTGACAGATCGTGACCTTTGCGTATACGTGGTCGCCGCCGGCAGGGATCCCTCATCCAGCTGGGTCGATGGATGTATGCGACAAGACCCGGTATGCTGCGCCGAGCAGGATAACGTTTTCCTTGCGCTCGATCTGATGAAAGCCCACCAGGTCCGGCGTTTGCCGGTGGTGAACGAAAAACACGAAGTCGTGGGCATGTTGTCCTTTGGGGATGTGGTGCGCAAGGCAGGCATCGAAGCAAGCGTTGTTGCGGAGGCTTTGCGGAGCATCTGTGAGCCTGCTCAAGCTACCAAACCAGGTATCGAAAGGAGCATTACTGCCGCTTGAAGAGAGCCCCAAGTCTCTGGTGAGAGCGCAATAGAGCGTGGAGGGTTGATTTCTTCTGAGTCTTACATTCCGTGTCCGCCTCCGACATAGATCCGCTGACCAGTCAGCCAGCGGGCCTGATGGGAGGCGAGAAAGACGATAACATCGGCCACCTCCTCTGGGGTGCCGACTCGGCCAAGCGGGATCGTTGGCAGGATTGCCTGCTCGAGTTCCCTTGTGATCCAGCCCGTCTGGACGGGCCCCAGGGAAACCGCGTTTACGGTCACGCCGAATTTTCCAAGTTCAGTAGCCGCACTTCGCGTGTAACTCTCCAGAGCAAACTTGCTCGCTCCATAGGTGACTTCAGACGGAAAGCGTTCAGCCCCAGCAGTGCTCACGTTGATGACTCTGCCGAATTGTGCTCCTCGTTTTATGTGCCTGCGGGCAAATTCCGCCATCATCAGTACCGGCGCCCGGGTATTCACGGCGAAAATTCGGTCCACGGCGGCTGCGTTGAGACTCCGCGGACGATTGGTCCACAATTCGACAAACTTATTGAGCAGGTCAGCTTCCGAAGGGAGGAACGTATCCGCTTCCCAGTATGCTGCGTTGTTCACGAGCACTTCGACTGGTCCCAAGGCCGCTTCTGCCCGATCGAACAGGACCGTTATGAGAGTTGGATCAGCGAGATCTGCCTCGAATGCAGCAACGTCGGCGCCAGACTCGCGGACATGTTCCAGCACTTCATCAATCGATTTAACCTGCTGGGAATAATAAAAGGATTCGCCAGGTGAGGTGTCTAGACTCGATTTGGCGTTCGCAGTCGCTGTGGGGCTCCATCGAAAATAGTGAAGAAAGACCCTCGCGCCCTGCGCAGCAAATGCCCGCGCAACTGCGGCGCCGATCCCGCGAGGATTATTCGTTCCGGTTACGAGTACTACCTTCTCCTTAAGGCCTGGCTCAAGCAACGCGATTACCTCAGAGTTCAATTCCGCACTTCACAGTACAAGTAGCTTGCAGTGAGCGCGGATTCGTCGATCACGCGGATGAAAAGTTGGGGACATTTCACACCTGACATCTCGAATAGTTGTGATTCGGTAAGAACACAATCTAAAGCATATCGATCTGGCTACGATGACCGGGCTCCGCTACCCTTTGATGACGGCAACCGGCTCAAGCCTCGCGATTTTCCGACCGATCCCTAGTTCGTGAACCACTTCAACCACCCGCGACACGTCTTTGTAGGCCGCCGGAGCCTCTTCCGCCAGTCCACTCATCGATCCCGCACAGATCAGGATTCCTCGGCTCTTCAGCTGGTCCCGTAATACTGCTCCCCGGACCATCTTCTTGGCTTTGGCTCGACTCATAACTCGGCCCGCTCCGTGACAGGTGGAACCGAAAGTCTGCCGCATGGCTTCCGCTGTGCCAATCAGGACGTACGACGCTGTGCCCATCGAACCTGGTATGAGCACGGGCTGGCCGAGATCGCGTAGATCGTCGGGGAGGACGCTCGATCCAGGTCCAAATGCCCGGGTCGCGCCTTTGCGGTGTACGCAAACCCGTACTGAACGGCCATTCATGTCGTGCTCTTCGATCTTTGCCATGTTGTGTGTGATGTCGTACACCTGGCGCAGTTCGAAATTCTTGATCTTGCCGGCTACAACCTCTTCGAAGCTCCGTCGGATCATGTGTGCCAGCAGCTGCCGGTTGGCAAATGCGAAGTTCGCGGCACATGCCATCGCGCGGAAGTATTCCTGCCCTTCTCGGGAATCGAATGGCGCACAAACCAACTCGCGGTCTGGCAATTCGATGCCGTAGTCGCGTGCGGTTTTCTGAAATCGGCTTACGTAGTCTTTGCAAATCTGGTGGCCGAGGCCGCGAGACCCGCAGTGAATCTGGACCGCGACATTGCCCGAGTAAAGACCCAAGCGCGCGGCGGTGGCCTGGTCGAAGACTTCAGCGATCGTGTCCACTTCGATGAAGTGGTTTCCGGCCCCCAGTGTCCCGAGCTGGTTTCGTCCGCGTTCGCGCGCTCGGTCAGAGACGCAAGTAGCATCGGCACTCGGGATTCGGCCGAATTCTTCGGTACGATCCAGGTCGTCACGCGAGGCATATCCTTCGCCCATCATCCATCGCGAACCTTCATGCAAAACCTGGTCCAACTCCGTGCTGTCCAAACGCAACTGTCCATGAGAACCCACACCGCTGGGGCAATTCGCGTACAAGCGAGAAGCGATGTCCTCCAGGTAAGGTTTGACCTCCTTAACCGAAGCCAGCGATACCAGAAGCCTTACACCGCAGTTGATGTCATAGCCGACGCCGCCGGGGGAAATCACGCCTTCCGGCAAGCGTGTCGCTACGACTCCCCCGATCGGAAAGCCATAGCCCTGGTGAATGTCGGGCATGGCGATGGCGTATCGGATCACCCCAGGCAGGGTGGCTGTGTTCACGAGTTGCACGACCGAATTGTCCAGGAGAGCTGCATCCAGCAGATCTTCATCGGCATAGAGGCGCGCCGGCACACGCATGTCATCGCGAAATGTTTTGGGAATCTCCCACACATGTTCGGCCACACGTTCAACATGTTCTCTGCCAAGCATGGCCGTCTCCACAGGAACGCTACACATCCACCACGATCTCAGCTTCAAGGCCTTCGGAGGTCTCGCGTATCTTCAGATTGTGAAATGTTACGGCCTTGATGTGGGCGTAGGTTCGGTCACACTCCCGGGTTTCTACTCGTGCGCGCAGACAATGATTCTTGAGGTCATCAAGGTGGAACTGCTCACATACAAGGTGATGCGCCTGCTCCAGGTACAGGATTTCATTGAGCCAGTTCACGAGCAGCGACTCGTCGTCAACCCCTTCAACTTCGATCGCTCGCATCGCCGATGGTTCTGCAGTCGGCCGGGGTCCATCACTATCCAGCGCCTGCATGGCGCGGGCGGCATTTTCGAGCAAGGCCGCCATGTCGCGGCCAGTCACGCGAAACGCTCGATCGGCTGTGTGGTCGATTTCCTCAAAGCTCATCATTCCGGTCACCTAGCGCCTCGCCTGTCACGCACGAAGTTCTTGACCTGCCGCTCCCCGCAAGCGGCTCACCATTGAATCGAGCAGCTTCTCATTCTTGCGCAGTCCTTGCTTGAACTCGTGGTGATCCGTATGCGCGATCTCCTTCAGCAGCTCGCGATGGCGCTGCTCAAGAATGCTTCGCAGAAGCTCCTGCTCCTCGGTGTTCAATATCAACTCCATAATTCCTCCCCACTGTGTCCCCCGCATTCAATGCTCCCTGATCAAGGTCGTGTATGCGCTTTGCGGAGAAGCGGCAGAACCGCACCAATCCAAGTCATCAAGGCGAAGACGGCAAATCACTCGACCAGGCGTCGGCTGCGATCAGCCAGTTTTGTCCCACGCGCCTCCAAACTGTGAGGTATTTCCCGTGGTCTTCCCTTTTTGTGCCATCATTCTGCGGAATAGTCATGCGGTACGTGCCTACATCCCAGGCGACAGGCCCTTGTTGTTTGATGTAGGTGACTTCGAACGCCAGGTCAGACACGCCATGGCTGAGCGGCGCCTTCAAGTACTCTCGAATCGCGTCGCGCCCGTGAACGGCCTCGTGGTGCGGCGGAAGGTAGACTGCATCTACAGCGTAAACGGCAGCAACTCCGTCCAGGTCTCCCGCATTCCAATGCCGAGCCCACTCATCGCCCATCCGGCGGATAGCACCGGCGGCACTGATTTTGGGCTCCCTTCGGGCAGTGCGCTGCACTTTTCCCGTGATGATTCTCGGGCGTTTTTTAGTAGTCGATCGCATAACGCCTCCTTCGAACGGCTCACAACGAAATCGTGACATCTTCTTTCCTTCTCGGTTGCCTCCTCTGAGGCGGAGTTGTGACTTCTTTACGCTGCGAGGACCAGAATCGAGAACCGGTCTGACGTCCCCCTCGAGTCGTGAACGACGTCTTTACCGACCCCTTCCGGTTAGCCAGAACGCGGGTCGCAGTCACCTCGGATAGCGCTTCGCCACGGTTCGAAAAATGTCTCTTCATGTCTATTCTCCTGCAATTCAATGTTGCGCCACTCAGGCGGCACGCGGCATTGAGGTCTCGCTTGCCAGCAACCGTTGTACATCCTGATCGCTGACCTGGGTGAAATCCCGATACCACTGAGACACCGCCAAAAACGATTCGGGTTCTTCCACGCTAATGACTTCGTCGGCTTCCATCCGGATCGCACTGCAGCCGAATGCTGGAGCGACCGGAACCGCAACCACGACTCGCGCGGCCCCCGTTGCGACGGGCAGCCGCGATCGCGGCCAGTACCCTGCACCCCGTCGCGATGCCATCGTCCACGAGAATAACCGTCTTTCCATCGAGGGCGAGTGATGGACGGCCGCCCCGATATGAGCTTTTGCGGAATTCGAGTTCTTTCCGCGCGGCGACGCTTACGTCGTGGATATCCTTCTCCGAGAGCCCCAGTAGGTTGATGAGCGAAAGATCAAGCACCTCCACGCTGCCCTCGGCAACCGCGCCCATAGCCAGTTCTCGTTCCATGGAATGCCGAGCTTGCTCACCACAAAGGCATCTAGCGACACGTGCAGCGCGTTCGCGACTGCGGATGCCACGGGCACGCCGCCCCGTGAAAGTCCCAACACAATCACATCCCGACGACCGGAGTACGCGGCTAGTCCGCTCGCAAGCATGCGCCCGGCTTCGCCGCGGTTCGCGAACGGAAGGACGTCAAGATCTGCGTCTTCTTCTCGGAACAACATGGCCTGCCTCTTGCCTTATGCTTCGTAGCGCTCGCTTCGCATAGAAGCGGCCTATAAAGCACACCTATAGTTCGTCGGCACAAAGGCCGCCTCTTTCGAACGGTTCAGGCTTGGTGCTAGCGCTTCTCAGGCCGCTATGGCCGGTTTCGCCGGGCGGATCTCTTCTTTCTTTTCTTCCGCCACAGCGGGCCGCATGCTTGCGAGCTTCGCCAGCGCCTTTCCCGTCAAAATCGTCAGGTGGATAGTTGCGATCGCGCCCAGAATGGCAGGCACGATGTAAACGCTCTCAACTTTCCAGAGCCAGTGACCAAGCACTGGGGAACCTAGCCATGCTCCAAACCAACCAATGATCAGTTTCCCGGCCAGAGCGTCATTGCCTTCGAGAAAGCGATAGCGAATAACGTAGTGGTAGGCAGCAGCAACCACTGCCCCGATGAAAGTGAGGATCAGAAAGGAAAGCAAGCTCATTCCCAACATAGGGCACCTCCTCAGGACCAGGGGGAGACCATGATTGGTCTCCGTGAAGAACGAGGTCCAGAACTGGGTCAAATCAACAAGGCGGGCTAGAACCTCAGGAGCCGAGATTCGGCCAGCCAACAAGCTTTCTACAGCTAAGACTATTTTACGCCGCCATTCACTTCGGCGCTCGATTCACCTAGTGCGTGGCCCTGGTGGATCACGAGCATGAGGAGATGACTGACAATGAGCGCCACGTTGTGTTACTTCAAGCCAACTCCATAAGTTCGAAAACGAGGGTGGCGTCCGTCACCCGTCGATTCGATTGTGCACCCGTGATCGGTCATTGCAAGCATCGGTAACCGTGATCACAGACAAGGACATGTGCGTTCGTGGAAGATATGGCAGAGACAAAAAGCCAGCATCTCAGGTGTGAAAGATGCTATCCCTTCTATTCCTCGGTATTGTGCTCGCCTCCGGTAGCCTCTTGATTGAGTCAGCCGATGCTCCATCATTGGCGAACGTTACCGTGACCATCATTCCTGCGAAAGCAACTCTCTTTGCGGGTGAAACGCTCACGTTTGTCGCAACGGTCGTTGGCATCGACAACAAAGCCGTGAATTGGTCGGTAGAGGAGGAGGACGGCGGGATCGTCACAGAGATTGGCCGATATACGGCCCCAAAGATCCAGGGGGTGTATCACATAACGGCGACCAGCAAGGGTCGGCCAGACGCAACGGCTGCCGCCACCATCACTGTACTTGCTTATTGCGATCCGCTCCCCGCAGCCTTCACACCGTAACGTGGTTCCCGCGGAGCGTTTGGCAGCAGTTGTCCGGACCGTGAGTAAGCGCAAGGGTGGCGTCGAAGCCAATTTGGGAAAGGGGTTTGAATATGCAACGCGGATCATCTTCTCCATGTGATTTCTGTGGATCCGTTCAGGGGCTTCAATGCTATCCAACTGACGTTCCGGGAGCTGACTGGTTTGTCTGTGCGAACTGCGTCGCACTCATCCGGATCGAGGAGTGGGACAGCCTTGTCGAGCGGAGCGTAGCGGCCTACACAGCGCTGCGATTGATTCCGGAGAACGAAAAGAATGCACTCCGCCAGCAGGTGGAGAATCGGGTAAAGGCGTTCCGCGCGTTCTGTCTCCTTCCGGTCTAGGAAGGCCGCATCGTCGGTCGACGCAAGATCATGGCCACTCAGTGCGGCGCGAGGCCCCATAGCAAACTCGATCGCCAAGGATTGCTGCCAAGCGGTCGCTCCTTGGTCACTGACAAGCCGTCATTTTCTGAGGACCATAAACAAGGGCCCTCCGCAGAAGTCCCCGCGGATGCTTTTCAAGGCGCCGAGGTTGGTTCTATGCAACTACACCCAACAATGGAAGAGTTCGAACTGTTGAAGCGGCTGGCCGAAAACGAGGATCGTTTGTCCTGCGATGCAATGCCTTCCCTTCCGAAGATTTCGGGTCAGCTTCGCGTGCAGGATGAATTGGGAATCGGTCGTGATCTAGTGGGTAAGGGGCTCTCTCGTAATTTGCAGTTGGGCTTCGACGAACTGGAAGATTTGGCCGATTCCCTCAATTGGCGCAGGAGACAACTGAAGAGCGAGATCAGATGCCTGGCAGACCCTGCGGCGAATAATGACGTTGAGCGCCAGTTGTTCGTTTTGGAACATTTCCTCGAAAAAGTGACCGAGGCGTGTGCGATGGTCTGAACGAACATCTGCGAGGCCATTCAGCTGACAATCGCCAATTTACTCGATAGCTTGTGCAACCGCTGCAACCATTCTTTCGGGGCCGCAAGGGGGTGTCATTGACTATTAGCGGCTGGTCGCCGCTCACACTTACCGGAGGTCGTATGACTGCTGATCGCACCGGCGGAGTCACTTGGTAGCCGAACTTAGAACATGAGTCTCGATTTCCCCGGTCCGTCACGGAATGCATTTGCCTGGTGAAGAACGCCGCAGCAGGCAAACGCTAGAGGCACGCCATTTATTCTCCTGGAATAGGAGTGCAGCCAATGCAGCAAGCGAGTTTTCGATTCTATGCCGAATTGAACGACTTGCTCCCGCTTCCGAAACGAGGACATTGTTTCTCCCATGCGTTTGAAGCCGCTACATCGGTGAAGGATACAGTCGAAGCGTTCGGGATACCGCATACCGAGGTCGATCTCATCCTGGTGAACGGCGCGACCGTAACCTCTTCCTACCTGCTGCGAGATGGAGACCGAATCAGCGTGTATCCAGTGTTTCGTTCGCTCGATCTTAGTCCACTCACCCGTCTCCAGCCTCGATCAGGGTGCGAAATGTGTTTCGTGCTCGACACACACCTCGGCAAGCTCGCGGCCTATCTGCGAATGCTGGGATTCGACAGCGTGTATCGCAACAACTGTCGGGACGAAGAGCTCGCGCATATCTCCCTGGACCAGCAGCGGACTCTCTTGAGCAGGGATCGCGGTTTACTAAAGCGCAGCCTAGTGACTCGCGGCTACCTGGTGCGTGAACCGCAGCCGCGAGAACAGCTCCTCGAGGTGCTCCGCCGCTTCAATCTGTCCGGATCAGTTGCTCCATTCCGCCGCTGTCTCGCCTGCAACACCCTGCTGCAAGCCGTCCCCAAGGACCTGATCAGCCATCGCCTCCCTCCAGAGACGAGAAAACACTATGACGAGTTCCATGTTTGCCCAGGCTGCAACCGCCTCTACTGGAAGGGGTCGCATTACCAACGCATGGCAGTTCTTATCGAGCGTATGATTGATTCGGTGAACCCGGCTGCCCTGAACGGTCTCGATCACTAGCACTCTGGCCGTAGGAACCGAGGGGCACCGGTAGAGGTGGGCTATGCCTGTACTGATTTTGGCCATTGCCTCATTTCTGGCTGTGACTGTGATTCTGGTACCCCTGATTGCCGTTGCGCTCGACTCGCGTGCAATCCGTCACAAAAGAGACCTTGCGCTAGCCCAGCCGCCTCTCCTCTCGATTTCCGAAGCATTCGATCCTGTCTATTCGGTTCTTTGGCAAGCTCCGATTGCTGCTTTGGAGTTGATCGACTCAGGTGGCACCTCGGGCATACCCGCTGCGAGATTGCGCCCGATTTATGAGCAAGCTGCGGCTCGTTTCCCAGAGATATACGAAGGTGGGGGGTTCGTCCCATGGCTTCAGTTTCTGGAGGAAACGCAGCTCATCTCCTGGCATGGCTGCAATGTTGTGCTCACTCCTGATGGACGCGCATTTCTCAGGTTCCGATTTGTCACCGACGCGATGGTGGAGGCTTGAGGCAACAAACAGCAGATCTCGCAGAACAAGCTAGGGTTGTATTCGGGCAAGGGCAATTCGCATTCAAGCAGCCGCTTTGAGCTCTGCCCCACACCGCTCTTGCCCTTGGTCTTCCGTTACCCGTTCGCTTGGCCATTTGACCGAGACATACTTGGGAGGTCCAACGAAAAACGCAATTCGCGGCTGCGGTGCAGTACGACGAAGCTGTTCGCAGAAATCCATCACTTCTGCCGGGAGCTGGGAGTGAACGTCCAACAAAATCCAGTCGTAGACGTTTCGTTGCCAAAGAAAACGACTATCGGCCAAGCCGCGAGCCATGTCCACTTGAAGTCCATGAGCACGTAATATGCTTGCCCGTATGCTTCGCCTAAAGTCCGGTCCACCAACTAGAAGGACTTTCTGCCTCCAACCGGGCTTATGCGTTACTGCAGCAGCGCTCTTCACGCCTACGCCTTCCGGCGAGCACATCTTTTGTGGGACCATCGGCACCCTCCGGACCAACACGATGGGAGAGTTCTCTTACTTAGTCTACAACGTTGCGCGAGGGACCAGACTCTCCTACAGAGCAATGTTCCCCGGCCTAGGAGATCATCGACAACCTCAACAGCCAAGCCCGGAGCCTAGTAATTGTTGACAGATCTCTCCCGATCCCTCTTGAGCTGGTCAATGATGTCGTCTGCCAGCCTGTTATCCCAACTCGTAGATTTCTTCGTGCTCCAGATCAGTTTCTGAGTGTGCCGGTCTACCAGCCGAACCTGTGCATCGATCACCCTCACAACCACTTTTGCAGGCACGATTCTGCTTTCCGTCTCACACTTCAAGATTGCATCCGCTTCTTCGAGTTGCGTGGTGACATTTACAGCGCCCCACTTTTCGAGACGTGATTTGAGGAGTCGCATGAAATCATCAGATGACGGAGCGATATAGATGGTCTTTACTTCGTATAGCGGAAGCGGCCCGGCTGACACCGTCACCTGTGCTGCAAGAACTCCCGAAGATAATGCCAGTACGCTGACGACTGACACCATTGCCAAGCGCTTGATATGCAGGAAAACTTGGGCACTCATATGTTTCTGCCTTCCCTGTCTTCGCGTGACACACTTGACAATCCAGCCGCGTGCTGCGCGTGACAAATGATTGGTCAACAAACACGCTCGTAAGCGCGCCCGTCACTCATCTCTAAACGTTCCTTTTCTCTGACGATGCACCGGCCTGGACGGGATACCAGTCTGCTCGGGTTAGAGGCAGACCACTATGTCCGCGCACTGGTTTAGTGAGCAAGGTTTGGTATACGCTCAGACGTCCACTGCGAAATCCATGGGCCGAACCGGCCATATAGAGTCGCCATATGCGGTACGTAGTGTCGTCAGTGATGCGACACGCCTCCTCTCGATGCGCTTCCAGCCGCTGGACCCAGTGATGGAGCGTCAGAGCGTAGTGCTCTCGTAAACTCTCAACATCTCTCAGCTCAAAACCGCTCAACTCGGCCGCTCGAAGGCTGGTGCTAATCGGTACCGGTTCACCATCGGGAAACACGTAATGGTCCGTGAAAGACGGACCTCTTCTCCGATAAGTCGCGGAATAGGCGATTCCGTGGTTCAAAAACGCTCCGCCGGGCCGCAACAGATCCCAGGCTTGGTGGAAGTACTCAGGGAGGAGAGCTTCCCCGACGTGCTCAAACATACCGACACTGACTATCCTGTCGTACTGCTGGTCATGGTCAATGTCACGGTAGTCTGAAACTTCAACCCGGCAGAGATCATTCAGGCCAGCGGCGCGCAGGCGTTCTCGCGCCACCTCCGCCTGCGGTACACTCAGCGTGATCCCCACGCACTCCACGCCGTAGTGGGCGGCCGCGTGTATGATCAACGCACCCCAGCCGCAGCCGATGTCCAACAGACGCTCTCCGGGACTCAACCGCAGCTTCCGGCAGATGTAATCGAGCTTGCGAACCTGGGCGGAATCCAAATCCTCTTCTGGCTTGCTGAAGTAGGCGCACGAGTAAACCATTCTGGGGTCTAGCCACAGCGAGTAGAACTCAGCGGGAAGATCGTAGTGATAGTGGATCGCTTGCCGGTCCCGTTCTTTGGAATGGACGCTTCCACCAAACTCAATGAGGTGTAAGCCCGCTCGCTGACGATCACTCTTAGGCACTTTCTCGAGCCGCTCCTTGAGATCAAAAGTCTCCCGCAGACTGCGTTCCTGACCGAGGAGATAGTCAGCCAAATCGAAGGTGGCTTCGATGTCACCTTCAATGTCGAAATCGTCGTGTATATAAGCTTCTCCCAGAGTCAATTCGCTGGGCGAGGAGAACATCGAATGCAGCGCTCCTGGGTGGTTCAGAACTAATGTGAAGCGCGGCTGCTCTTCACTCCCCCAGGTGGTGTGGTCCCACATTCGAACCTGGAAATCACGTCTGGGGTACTTCTTCAGGAGAGCGTCCAGAAACTCGGCGCACAGAATGGAAGGCGTCGACCACAGGACGGATTTCGCCAGCAGTTGCATATCGCCTCTCCTTCGGACGGACTACATAGCACAAGTGCCCCCAGAATGGTTTCGCTCAGTGTTTCCGACATTCCTCCGATTGGCTACGGCATCCTTTTCTACTGCAGCGTACTGGCCACGTTAGAGAAGACAGTATTCGCATTCGAGCCGATCAATCTCAGGGTACCAACGACAATTACCAGGATCACTGCGAGCATCACCGCGTATTCAGCGATGTCCTGACCCTCTTCCCCTGCCCATAGACCGCGTACAAGGCCCTTCATATTTTCCCCCCTGATGCGCATGCCTTCAGCCGCCGTGTTGTGGGTCTGCGGGGAATCCTAGGTCCCCCGATGCCGGCTTAATGTCGCGCGCTGCTCGCGAAACTGCGAAGGAAGTGGCGACAGAAATGGAGCTTGGCTGATCCTGGTCACTCGCTTCGGCCATGACGCCTCGATTCGGACTGCGGTCTCACCCTTATTCTTCGAGACCGCCGGAAGTTCAAAAGTCAGCTCTCCCGCCTGCAGGTCCGCGATTGCGCGCTCAGGCATCACCTCGGTGGCAAGGTCGATCACTTGCAGAACTTGATCTGGATGCGAAGCGACCTGCCCCGTCGCACCGGTTTTCGCTTTTTCGGTGCTCAGTTTCCTTTTACCCAGGATTGTGATGCGGGGTGTCTCAACGCTCGCCTCGATTTCACTCCGGTCAAGGTCTGCGACGTTAGCGCGAACGCTAACACGATCCTGAGATTCTGACATTGCAATAGATACTGGACATAACAGTTCGGACTCCGCTCGGAGCCAGTCTTCCAAATCATGACCCTGCTCCCGGCCGCGAGCCTCGAACAACTCATGTGCGCAGCGGGCAATTGCAAGCTGCACTCCCTGCATTTTCAGTTGAAGGTCTGCAGGTGTTGACAGCTCTAGTCGCGCACCAAATCGATTAGATTTGGATTTCGACGCCTTTTGCGACTTCATGACGTCCTCCTTCCGATAGTGGGCCGGAGGAGTCTCGCTCAGCCCTGCGTCAAGGAAGGCACAGGAGAGCGGGAGCCATCTGTAGATGGGAAAGTATACAGTTACACACTTTCATTCTCATCATCATCCGCCACCAGTGCAGTGACCAGCATCACTGAGACACGTACCACGCTTGATGCGGTTGTCCGCACTGGGCTTGTCCTCAATCAGCGCATCGCTGGGAATACTCTCACTTCCCCTAAAGTCCGCTCACAGCCGGCTTCCCCGTTCGTGAGCCGGGGGAAGAGCGCTGGGCACGCCAGGCTCGCGTCCCCTCAAAAAGCCTTCTCGGTCGTGTTCACGCCGCGGCGGCAGCGCGCGGCACAATAATCGAAAATGGTCGCTGGCGTTCAAAAGCACGCTCACGATGGCCAACGATGGTGTATTTCGGGCTCTGGGTCGGCGGCATCATACTCGCAATTTCATTGCGGAAGTGATGGTAGCCGCCTCCAAACCTGCCCTTGTCCCATACTCTCACCAACGTTTCGGTGAAAATGCCATTCTTGATCCCCTCCATGGCAACCTGGTTGTCTTGACAGGCGGAGACCAGAATCACGCTGCATTCCGCGTTGACTCTCTCTCTTCGTGGAGTCTTCCTGCGAATCTCGTCGTATAGGGTTGCCCGCTCCTTGTAAATTTTGGCCTGCACGTCGGGCGGTAGAAATCTCGGTCTCAGGTTTGCAGTTGTGCTCGCACGCACCCGCGCATCGAGATGTGACAGGTATGGAGCGGGGTCTAGCAACATGGCTTTTGTCATCGTCCCACTGTGACAGCTGTCCGCCAATACAAGGATGCGCACGCTAGGTAGAAACATCGACCAGGCTGCATACAGTTCATCGTCCACCAGCTGGCGGTCAAAAAGGACCCAGGTTTCATCCAGCCCATCAGGGTCTTCGTTGCCGACATCATTAATCTGGCCGCCGTGGCCTGAGTAGGTAAGCAAGAAGAAGTCGTCCTCGAACAGCTCCTTCGCCGCCTTTTCCATTATGCCCAGCAGCGCAGTAGAAGTTGCAGCTTTCGTAAGCAACGATTGAGCGACAAAACCCTGGCTCGTGGCGATCGCTTCCATGTCACGGGCGTCGTTCTCGCAGGCCGCTAGCTCTCCCTTCCAGCCTGCATAGTGAATAGCATCAACTCGATTTAGTCCGATGTGGAGAGAGATTCCTTTCGGCTTCGCTCGTCCCAGCATAGTTCCTCCTTTTGTGATCAAAATCACGTGTTGCGCTAGCGCAGCATTCGTTCTTGCAGCAAGAAGCTGTGGGCGCATTGGGAAAATGAGAACTGTTCTTAGATCTGTGCTGCCGTTGCTCTCTCAGCCGTTCCATCTCCTCTGCGTTTAGCAAGTGCTCTTGTCCGAGCAGTTTCGTAACGAGTGAAATCGTCGCGAAATGCTCCACCCATATCGACCACAATCAGATCCTGCAGCCGCAGCATGCCCTTACTAACCGATGTGGGCGTGACGAGAAGTAACTGGCCATCGAGCCGCACCGACAGGTTGCCGTTGGTGGCAGCGACATACCCATGTTCATGTAACAGCTTTCCGAAGTGGACCTCTTGTCTGTATTTGATTTCCTCTCTCATAACCCCTTCTGCCGCTCAATCTGCTGTGCCTGACACCGACGATCCAATCGCACGGCGCATGTGGCAGTCCACTATCTCCGGTAATGCTTGCAACTGGCTCAGTGCCTCCCAAGCAGTTGAGCAAACTCCTCCGGGCTCAGTCGGAGTTTGCGCAGACAGTCGGACAAAGTTCCTTTATGTAGTGTGTCGCCCGGATGAGGCTCGTGGAATGAGATTAGGTTTGGGCTGCGCGTGGGACAGAAGAACTGCCTCAGTGTTCCTCGGTGTGATCTCAGTGGACGATAGCCGAGGTCACGAAGAAGGCAAACGAAACGCCTCCACGGCAGCTGTGGGGGAATTGCCGACATGCGTACAACTCCAACGAAACATGAATCGTCTTTTCATGTGGAGGGGACATCAACAGCGAGTTCTCTCGTTTACCTCGCCGACGGCACCAGTACCAAAACAACCAGCACCGCCAATACGAAACCGGCGACAAGGAAGAAGAAGACTACATGCTGCTGGTCAACGTGAAAAAAACTGTTCCCATACTTCTTGCGATGTATCAGCGTCTTCATGAAAAGCCTCCTCGCTTGTGGCGGCGGATACCTTTCAAGCCGAACCTTGATCCGGACTGCCCTCATCAATATTAGGCTCCCTTTCTCCACCGAATTGCAATGGCACTGACTCAGAGCGGTCATGCTGGCACCGCGGACCTCAGTCTGATTCACAGGGGTCGGTGACCGGGGTCACGGCAGGGTGTGAGTCCGCGTGCTATGAGGGAAAAGGGGGCAATGCCCTGATTGCCGAAACCAAGACTCGGGCAAGGAAGCACATTCTTGTTCGACGGAGCACTTGTGCAACTGACGCTCAAACGCTTCCTTTCTCTCTCGGTCGCAGTGGCCGGGATCGCCTCGGTGGCGATATACGTTCTGGCGTATTTGTTGTTCACGATTCACGAAGAAATAGGCATCCCTCCGGACGCAGCATTGCCTCTCGCTCTGTGGACCTTCCCGGTGGTGTTTCTGGCAAGCTTCGTGGGCTATTTGCTCTGGAAAACGAATTCTGGAATACGTTGACCGCACATCGCGACGAAACATCGAGTTTCTCATCACTCCTCGTCGGTCCACTCGTCAACCGGCGCAGGTTTGGACCTCGCGGAAGTTGCTTTTATGCGCCCTGAGTGGACAACGCGAATTCCCTCCAAAAATCTGCGTCCACTCGTGAGTTTGTTTTCTGAGGACCTGGCGATTGACTTGGGTACGGTCAATACCCGTGTGTATGCCCGCGGTCGCGGCATTGTTATCAACGAACCTTCCGCGGTTGCTCTGGATGAGACCACCGGAGAAGTGCAGGCTGTGGGCAAAGAAGCCAAAGAGATGTTAGGCCGCACACCAAGCAAAATCCGTGTGATCAAGCCCCTAAGAGACGGGGTGATCGCTGATTTTAAGGTGACGGAGAAAATGCTCGCCTACTTCATCCAAAAGGCGCATCAACGCAGGACGCTGGTTCATCCGCGCGTAATCATCAGCGTCCCCTCCGAAATCACTCAAGTTGAGCGGCGCGCCGTGACCGATTCGGCCTACCGAGCCAAGGCTGCAGAAGTCCACTTGGTCGAGCAGGCGATGATGGCAGCCATTGGCGCCGGACTGCCCGTCACAAAACCTGGGGGGAACTTGGTTATCGACATCGGTGGTGGTACGACCGACGTCGCACTGATTTCAATGTCTGGGATCGTCTATTCACGCTCGCTGCGCATTGCTGGCAATCACATGGACGAGGCCATCATGAACTATGTGAAACGCAAATATAACCTCCTGATCGGGGAGCGCATGGCGGAAAAGATCAAAATTGAGGTTGGATCCGCAACCGCTCTCGACAAGCCAATGACCATGGAGATTAAGGGAAGAAGCCTCATCGAGGGCATCCCCAAAACGATCACCGTGGATGACAGCGAGATCCGCGAAGCGTTGAACGAACCCGTGGCCGCCATTGTGAGCGCCATCCGTGTCGCCTTGGAGCGCACCCCGCCGGAGCTCTCCGCTGACATCAGCGACCGTGGCCTCGTAATCGCTGGAGGCGGTGCATTACTAACAAACCTAGACAAGCGGATCCGCGAAGAAACCAGTCTGCCGGTGTGCATTGCCGACGATCCCTTGTGCTGTGTGGCGCTGGGCACAGCAAAGCTTCTCGAGAACTTCGCATTTCTGCGTCGCATCGCGGTCGATTGAACGCGACCCAACCAAAGTGCCCGGGTTGCCGCACAGGTCCGAAGTTCCAGGAGATATCACGCGAATAGAGCTTCTAGCTTTGTCAAGCGGACAGGCATCGAGCGGCGAGTTCAGGCGGAACAGGATTGTAGAAGAACCAGGACGCACGCTCGAATCCCGTCAGCCGAATCACTTGTGGCAGGATCTCCAGATGCCAATGGAAATCCTCCCTATTTTCACTCCACCCGTGACGATTGAAGGGTATACTCGCACTGCCTCCGGGGGGATTTCATTGCGCTTTGCGTCGCAAATATTCAGGTGAAGAACCCTGTACTGTGAGTACCGGGCAGTGCGCACGACAGACCACCTGATTAGCCATGGGCCACAACAGCGGCGCTTGATTTCCTCGTGCACCCATTACAATCAAGCTCGCATGTAGGTTGGACGCGATCCTGACCAGTCCTTCTGTCCGATCGCACTCTTGAACAACAAACTCCGATTCCTCCAGGAGACCCTTTCCGGAGGCAACTAAGCTCTCGAACCGTTTTCGAAAAGCCACAATCCTGGAGTTCCCGAAATGGAAAGGGCCCATTTTCATCTCCTCGGACACATGCACGAACTTGACCTGTGCGTCATGGTCCTGAGCCAACGCAAGTGCGAAGGGCAGGCCGTCCAAAGAGCCAGTCGTATAGTCAGTCACATACACGATTCGCTCAAGTTCGTCCTTGGCCAGTTCCATCTGATTAACATTCGGGCCAACGATCAGCACCGGACATGGCGCGGTGTGGAGAATTTCCTCAGTCGCCGAGTCCAAGTCTGACTTCCGCAACCCTTGAGCATGTGCACCGATCACAACCAGGTCGACTTGCCGATTCCTGATGATTTCGCAAATGGCACCGGGAGAGACCACGCCTGTCAAAGACATTGTTGAATCGTAACGACGGGCGAGATCGACTGCGTAGGACAGAATCGCTGGAGAGGGCTCGGCGAAAACTGTGGCTAGCAATATGTGCTTGATCGAAAGGCGGGTTTGCTCCTCGACACAGGGCACGATTCACCACCACAACGTTTCTTAAATAGTCGGACCAATTCGTTCAGGGGAATGTGGCGACATGGAACAGCCTGATAACGGCACTCCTTCGGAACAAACCGCATCAGGACGCAGTCAGTCTCCGGGCAAGCGGCGCATAATCCTCTGGGGCAGGTTGGCGAGTCTTCGAAGACCGGCGGTGCCCTCCATACGATCGGTGCGCGGTAGCCTCCCTTTTGCACAAACTGCAGCTCTTTTCTTAGAACATCTAATGGGTTCTCCCTCTTCATGCCCACCTCCGAAACAGCAAGAGTTCAGGCCAGGAGAGAGCGGTTCTCAAGCAGCCACGAGGGCGCGATCTACTATGACGGAAATGCTCGGCAGTATTCGTCGCTTGCGCACCACGCTGATTCCGTGATCCCCGTCGGATTGGACCGTCATCGCACAACAGCATGAGGAGCACAACCAGAAATATAGGGGATGGTGAAATTTGCCCGTGTATTCCGGATCGGTCGGCGGTCCCCGCTTTAGCGCGTCAGGCTTCGACTCGATCGCGAATAACTTTCCTTCATGGAAATAACGGAACATAGCCGAACAGGCTGGATTGGAACACTTTGCGACCATAGGATCCTCCGCACTTTGGGTTGATTGGGTGGAAGGTTGCGCCCTTGACCTGTCACGGGTATCAAGCTGTTTGCGTTTTATTCCCCGGGAGTGCTGGCGAGGAGCAACTCTCGAAATTACCCTTTGAGTTGTTTGTACGCTTCCCGCAACACAATTTCAGTGACCCTGATCACCATCCCAGTGATTTTGAACACAAGCGATTGTGACTGTCTACGAGTCCGGCTCGGGGATGCGAAACTGAAACCCCAAGGACCTGCGAGTTGCTCGCTCCCTTCACGAGTAACCTGGCCGTCGTTTCGACTCTTCGACTGCCTCCCAAAACCTCCCCCCGTCACAGGCCATTGGTGCTACCGTCGGTCTAAGGAGCTTGTTATCGAAGATGAGTGCGCGTTGCGGCTTTTGGCAGCAGCAGCTTAGCTGCAATGGAGACTAGGAAGGGATGACCGGCCAGAAAAAGGCGTCCACAAAATTCAGCCAGCCAGAACGCAAAGGGCTGTGACATTGGTTGCGTTCTAGTTGCCAGCACTTGAGAGAGCGTCAGCAACGTGGACACGCGAACCGTCACAGCTCTTGATGCAATCACCGCTTTCGCAGTTCCAAGCCCCAGCCACTCCTCGCAGAGCGTCCGATTTTTTCAGGTTTGGTTGCCCTTCCGGTTACCCGGCGGAGCTGATCGCTCAGCCTACTTCGGATTAGGTAGTTACGTACGCTACCCAGCCCATTCAGCCGTCGGCAATTCTCAGCTTAGGAGCCACAACCTCATTTTGTCAATGCCGCATTCCGGTGCAGGTCTAAAATGGGGAGCGACACTGACTCTTCCGCACAGGGGGCTAATCGCTCACCTATTTCACACTGATGTGCATCGACTTGAGGAACTGCACATCTTCAGGGTTGAACCCGGACTCGACTTTGCCATTCGTCCGAGTCCGCAAGCTCACCGCCTCTTCGTCTCGCTTCATGACCGCGATCGTGGCATTGAGGAACAGCAACACATCGTAGCCGCCGTCCCCGATTTGTGCTATCACGCCTCGAATCTGTTCCGACGTGGAGACCGACTCGTTGATTGCCGCACTAAGTTCTTGAAGGAGGCGTTCTAGTCTGTCGTCCATGTTTCCCCCTTTCCGAGCCTACATGCGCGAGGCGGTTGTCAACTCCTTCAATGCTCCAGTCGTGGGTTCAATCGCAACCGCAAAAGAACAGGCCATCCTCGCTTTTGTGGCTCAATCGATCTCATACGGATTATACGGTTCCCCACGAGCGAGGTCTGTGACGTGGAGCACGGCAACTTTCGGGCCCTGTATTTGACGCGGGCGTTTCGATTGCAGTAGACAGTTAGAAGGTGGTGCGCGCCTCACGTGGTGTTGAGACATTAGCAGGTGGCGGATCTACCAGGATGGAGGGTTTGAATCATCCATCCGCCCAGGTCTAACACTCATTTTAGAGCCTGCAGCAATAGGAGGGCTTGCATACCTCACTACGAGTTCTTCTGCCGAACCTGCAAAAAAACTTTCTCAAGGATCTTGGCACTCATCGAGTGTGAGGGAGGAGAGGTCACCTGCCCACACTGCGGCAGCCATGACGTGGAAAACTCTGGTCGGACTTCTCTATTCTCACGTCTACAAAGTGCGCATGAAGAGGAGCTTTCCTCCTTCTGCTCCCGTGGAGGAAAAGAAGGACAGTTCTTGGATGTAAACGCAGCTTTTGAGCACCGCTACGCTATTCGCGGGAAGAGGTGCTCGGATGCACCGTCCATGAACTCAAGATGTGGGAAGCTCCGGCAGATCGGGGGTTGATGATTCAGCAGCTCAGCCGAGGAGGCCCCATTCGGAACGTGATCGCCACAACTTTCGAAGATTTTTCAACATCTCCTCGACAGTTCTGCGCAGGTTGAATCTTGGTCTCCAACCCCAGTCATTTCGGGAACACCTGTCGTCAATGCTCTTTGGCCATGAGTCCGCGATTCTCTGCCGCTGATCTGGTTTGTATGTGCACACGAAGCCCGGCACGCGACGTTTCACTGCGTTCGCCAACTCCCGGGCGGAGAAGCTCATCGCAGCCAGGTTGTATCCCAGGTGCGTGCGAAGCCGCGAACGCGGGGCCGCCGTGAATTCAATTGCAGCCCGGATTGCGTCGGGCATGTACATCATGGGGATGACGGTATCCGCAGAGACAAAGCACCGGTAACGGCCTTCGCGCAGTGCACCGTGGAAAATCGCAACTGCATAGTCGGTGGTACCGCCGCCCGGAGGCGTCTTCCAGCTGATGATTCCCGGATACCTGAGACAACGCACGTCAAGCCCGTACTTCACAAAGTAGTAGTTGCAGAGAAGCTCGCCGGTCACTTTGGTGATGCCGTACACGGTATTGGGATCCATGACAGTCAGCTGGTGAGTATGGATCCGAGGCGTGTGTGGTCCAAAGGCCGCAATTGAACTCGGCCAGAAGACCTGTTCCATCTTGTGCCGTAGGGCAAGATCCAGCACGTTTCTGAGGCCCTCGATGTTGACGGACCAGGCGAGATTGGGATTCATCTCCCCAGCGGCGGACAGAATCGACACGAGGTGGTAAATGGAGCCAATGCGGTGCTTCCGGATAATACCTTCCAAGGCTTCGCGATCAGTAACGTCAGCGAGTTCAAACGGGCCCGAACCCTCTTGCAGAGGCTTGATGTCACAGGCAACTACGTTCTGTGTTCCATAACGCTCGCGCAGTGCAGGCACCAGTTCGGAGCCGATCTGGCCCGACGATCCGGTGACCAGGATCTTGCGTTTTACGTTTGACACTATCAATGCCTCCTCGGGCTTTCAGCTCATCAACACTTTCCCTTCGTTTCTACTCCACATGCCGGCAGCTTGCTGCCCACATCGCGGACAGCGTCCACGGTCTATCGACACGCGCCTCACGTCCAAACCGTCGCGTTCGATTAGCACGGCATGGCAGGAGGGACAGTAAGTGTTGCCGTAGCGATGCCTTGGAACGTTCCCCAGATACACGAACTGCAGACCGGCATCTTTGCCGATTTGCCAGGCCCGTTCCAGGGTGGCAAGCGGCGTAGGCGGCGCGGTGAACTTGTAAGCGGGGAAGTATCCGCTGAGATGCCAGGGGACCTCTGGCCCCAAATCTCGTGCCAACCGCTGTGCAATGCCCTGCAGAATCCCGTCACCGTCGTTCACGCCAGGAATTACGAGCGTGGTTATCTCGATGTGCAATCCGCGCGAACGGCCTCGCTTGCAATTGGCCCAGACCTTCTCCACATCTACGCCTCTGCAGAACCGTCTGACAACCGCGGCATCGCCCTTGATGTCGACATTCATGGCGTCCAGCCCTGCTTCGACCAACAAGTCCAGAACCGAGGGAGTCATGTAGCCATTCGTGACAAGGGTGTTGTGCAGGCCCTGAGGGCGTGTCAAGCGAAATACGCCCAAGGACCACTCCAGCGAAAGAGTGGGCTCATTGAACGAGATGGAGGTGCCGGGACATGCTTTCCGTTTTGCCAGTGTGACAAACTCCTCCGGTGACATGTAGTTGCCACCAAAGGGAGGCTTGGCCCGGCTGATATCCCAGTTCTGACACCAGGGGCAATCGAAATTGCACGACCAACTCCCCGCCGTAAGCGTCATGGTGCCAGGATAAAAGTGGTAAAAGGGCTTCTTCTCGATAGGATTCACGCTCAGAGAGGAGACGGCTCCGTAGGTGAGCGTTACCAGGGTTCCGCCGCGGTTCTGGCGGGTACGGCACCATCCGGTTCCGCCCGCCACCAGCAGGCAACGTCGCTCACAAATGTTGCAGCGTACCTTCCCGTCGACGCGCTCCTGCAGGACTGACTCACGAATAAAGCTTCGTTCGCTCGTGTCCCGCGCCGTCATCGGTGGCTTCCGCTCAAACTATAGTTGAGTGGGCTCGGAACGTGCGGTGATCGGTATCACGAGTGCGAACTATCTTCGTGGGTTTCAAAGATGCGATATAGAGACTGATGTCGTCCTTGCCTAGCTACGCCGCATTCCTAGTGCCCTCCCCTCAGCCAGGGTTCACGGCAGCTCTCCTCTCATCGAGTCAGTTGATGACCTTCTCCGCCTATTTCTTCGGATAACCCACCGTTTGCGCCAGAATGATCTTTTGCTCATGGCGTAGCTTCATCACTTTGGCGAGAGCAACTCGATCAATCGAACCACGGACGACTGTGGCCAAATTCTCCGAGGCGCAGAACAGGTAAACGTTCTGACTGATGAAACCCGCGTCTGCGGCTGTGAACAACTCGGTGTCCGCACCAGAACCGGTCTTGGAAAGATCTGCCACGTAGACGAGGTTCACCGGTGCCGTAGCTACGAAAGACTGCGTCCCGGTGCTCGGACGAATGTCCTGCGCCAGCACCGCTTCGAGGCGGTTCCCCTTCGCGTTGTAGAGAAAGAGACCTTCCGCGGTAGCGAGATAAACGTTAATTTCCTGCCAGTTCATCGCAGAGGGTGCGGTCCGTCTTCCATCCGGACGATTAACGCCAAACGCTGCCCATAGAAGATTCGAAAGAAGTTGTAGTGGCAGCTTCTCTGCGGCGAATTCCCGCGACGTCTTTCGTTCCTTGAGCACCTGCATGAGCGGTCGGCCGCCGTCAGTCTGTGGCGGCGGTAGAGAGATGGGTTTCACATCCTGTGCTGACAAACAGCTGATACTGATAAGGACACCAACGAGTAGCGATTTCCGCATAGCCCCTCCTGTTCTGATCGCGCTCAGTTTCTGGCCGGTGTACATGGAAGCAATTACCGCGATCTGCAATGTTCATTCAACACTATGGCAATGTCTCGCTGCCGGTAGCGGAAGGCTCTGGGGTTCGAGTACGACGGACATAACAGCTCCTTGCCGCTGCTCATCGTCGCCCTCCTTACGCGGGGCACGAAGCCATGCTAGGCTGCCGACATTCTTCTGCAGATCTAAATGGCTGTCTGTGATCTCGAATACATCCTCGATCAGGCTAGTCGTCGTTGAAAATCTATTGAGTGCAGTTCCTTGATAAGAATAGTCCGCGGTACCCTGACTGGTGCAGTGAGACAGATTCGAGCGTGATTTCCCACAGGTCTCGTTCCCACGCCCAGGCTAGCGGACTTGACGCGCTAATAGCACATCGCGCACAGTTGTCCATCGAATTCCGGGATAGTGCTCGTTGTCGAGGGGCTCGAGCTTCGCCCGGCCATCGAACATGTTCCGCATGTACTGCATGTCCTGCCAAAGGGGATAGAGTTCCTTCTCTTGGGGAGCGACGGCGTGCACAGCCTTAATAAGCATGCCTAGCATTCCTACAAAGGTGGAAGGTTGCGCCCGTGACCGGTCACGGGTATCCAGTTGTTGACGGTAATTCCCCAGGGAGTGCTGGCGAGAAGCACTCTCGGAAATCGTTCTTTAACCCAGGCCGACATCGCGAGAGAGGCCGATTCTCAGATCCCGCGTCGCCGCGACGCCCTTCGGCTTGTTGTGTACACGCTAGAGAAACTCGAACAGCACATCAAGGTCAGTCGTCCTTTGCTCAATGACTTGCGCACCATTGGGCGTCTCCTCCTGGAGGAAAGAACTGACCCCGTAGTTGCCAAAGATTCCAAACTCTAGTCTTCGCTTCCGAGCAGCTTACTGCGGTTTCTTCTCGGCGGACGGAGTGGGAGGCGGGCCACCCATGCCAGGATGGTGCATCATGCCGGGCTCCATGGATTCCATGTGCTTTTGCATCCGTTCCATGTGGCTAACCACCGTTTCCCACATGTCCACGTTCGTCTGCCAACGTGTTTTCTCCGCAGTGTCCTGGATCGCCGCAACATTCGTTTTCATTTGCGCGAGAGAGGACTTCATCTTCTCCATGTCGGCTTTCATGGCCTCCATCTCTTGTTTATGCATCTCCATCATCTTTTGGCGCTGCTCCGCACGAGCTTGGCTCCCACCAGTCGGCGGCGCTTGTGGCTCCTGCGCCCACAGTAGTGGCGTCAGACCGAATAAGAGCGCCAGTAATACGCTTTTCACTTTCATCGCGATTCTCCCTTCCTGAACATCTGACACAGAAAGTATCGCCTCGACGCTTGAATTGACGATTCGGTCGGATGTTCTGGCGGACAAAAGATAAGGAGCTGCGGTATTGGTTACGCTCTAGCCGTCAACTTATGCGAGCGAGTTGGCAGCGTGGACGCGTGCACCACCACAGCTCCTGATGCGATTACCGCTTTTGCGGTTCCAAGCCCCGGCTGTTTCTCGCAGCAGTCGGTTTTTTCGGGTTCGGTGGCTCAGCAAGTTACCTCACCGAGCGAATCACTCGGCCTATTTCGGACTGGTCAATTTTACTTAGCCAACCCTTTCAGCCGTCGACGCCTATACACTACTCCTGTCGCTTTTGGAAATGCAGTGACGAGGATCACAGAGTTCGAAAACTTAGCCGAGCGTCGCCGGACCTCAGCCCGCGCGGTTTGCGCTGGAGTTGAGAGCTTGCCTTTCAGGCGACTCCCGGCCTGCTACCTTTCTACTCCAGCGCGCCCTAAGTTGCAGTGACCAGGGTCACGACCCTGACCCTCACCTGTCTTTGACTGACAGTCAGAGCTCCGCGCGTCGCAAACCCCTCGATAGGCTGAGTACCTGTAACGCGGCAGGTTTCACGCTGCTTCAGAATTTTCGCTTCTGTAAGCAATCAATCATCCAAATCGTGGCAGTCTTCGCGGCCATGATCGACGTAAACCTCGAACCGTGGCGTCGGATCTCTTCTTCAAGGTTAGGATGTGATCCGTGGCAGTATTTCCGGCCGGCGTTTTCCCTGACTTATCCGCCATGGCGATCCTCCTCTGGGGCTTATGCATAGGTTCTCACGTGATGCAAGTCACTGATCGGAGCTCGTGGCAGGTCTTCAATGAGGGTGAGATCGTGCTTCTGAATGTCTTGTTTCGATTGATGTTGGCTACTTGATCTTGACTCAAGGACGTAAGCAAGTGAAGGTGCTGCTTATCTCTGCTGCAGACAAATCGGGCGAGCTCGCTGCTCCGTTGCCGATTGGTCTCGCATGCGTCGCTGCTGCTACGGAGAGGGCCGGTCATAACGTGCGGCTGTTGTCCGTAGCTGCAAGTGGCGAGCGGGAATCCCGGATCGCAGATGCGGTTCTTCAATTTCATCCAGATGTCATCGGCATTTCGGCCAGGAACATTGATGATCAGGACATGCAACACCCTCATTTTCTGTTGGCTTCGATCCGGGAGTTCGCGGCTAACTGCCGCCACGTCTTTTCCGTTCCTATAGTCCTGGGAGGAGCCGGCTACAGCATCTTTCCTCAACCGGCGCTTGAGTACTTGCAAGCCGACATGGGAATCAAGGGCGAAGGCGAGATGGCATTCCCTGCCTTGCTCAGTTGGATCGAGCGAGGTAAACCGGGATCTCCGCCTCCGGGAACGTACTTGCGAAACGGAGTTAGTACGACGACGGCTCTGGTCCCGAATTTTGATACCTTTCCTCTACCCGAACCTAGCCTCTGGCTGAACTCTTCCGGAGCGGAAGCGCTTCGAATCCCGGTTCAGAGCAGGCGCGGATGTCCGCTCGACTGCATTTACTGTTCAACCAGCACGATCGAGGGCAGACCGGTACGCAAAAGGTCCCCAGAATCTGTCGTCCGCTGGCTGACACAACTGCGGGCGCAGGGATTTCGCAGTTTCCACTTCGTGGACAACACCTTCAACCTTCCGCCCTCGTACGCCAAGGATCTTTGCCGCGAGCTAGTCCAGGCAGAACTCGGCCTCGATTGGTGGGCAATCGTCTACCCGAAATGGGTGGACCAGGAATTGGTGGAATTAATGGCAAAATCGGGATGCAGCGAGATAAGCCTGGGGTTCGAAAGCGGATCGGAACCAGTCCTGAAGCGACTCAACAAGAGATTTACCTGCATTGAGGTGAAAGCCATTTCGGCAATGTTTTCCGCCGTGGGTATAAAACGGAACGGATTTCTTCTGCTCGGAGGGCCCGGAGAAACAAGAGAAACGGTAGAGGAAAGCCTGGCATTTGTCGACTCGTTGCGTCTTGACGCGGTCAACATCACAGTGGGACTCCGGATTTATCCCAGTACGCCTCTCCACTCCATAGCACTTGCCGAAGGGGTGGTCCGTCCAGGGGACGATCTCTTGCAGCCGAGGTTTTATCTGACTGGTGAGTTGCGCGAGTGGCTGCCCGAACGCGTCGCAGCGCACGACGAGAGTCGAGCAACCGCAATGATGCCATCAAGTGTCGATAAGGAACATGTCTCTCGATAAGTCGCGCATTGACGCACTTGCGCTTTTGAAAAGGAGCAGATAGATGTCCGATGTGAGTACTCCCTGCAATCGAAGGTATCTGGGCATGCCCGATGTGCTGGTGCACGGCGCAACCTCGCAAGCAATACCACCCGAGGTAAAGGGCTTAACCCTCCCGGAGCCTGTATTTCCTCGTTTCCCAGAAGCGCTGCGTGATCCGGGGACCGGAAATGCCCCACAGAAGCGGAGCTGGTCGGGACAACAGATTTACCGCAAGATACGCGGTTGAAGCTTTGAGGATCAGCGCAGGGTGAGTTAGCAGACCTTTTGCCAAGGCGGTCGTTCCGATTGGTCTAGGCAGTGACTGCACTGATAGCGCTCATTAGATGAAAACGGTTCGGGTAATCACGATTTCGCGCGAGTATGGCAGTGGCGGAGCCGCCATAGGGGAGGAGCTTGCTCATCGCCTTGGCTGGAAACTTCTGGATCGCGAACTGATCCTAGAATTGGCCCGACGCGCTCATGTCCAGCCTTCCGAAGTGTCACAGATGGATGAGCACGGCAGTTCTTTCATCGAAAAACTACTTAAGGCATTCTGGCTGGGCAACACCTATGTCTGGTCAGGCCCGGCTCCCGATGTCGTCGATTCCGACTATCTGGCCGAACTGACCGCAATCGTAATTCGTGAGGCTGCCAAACTGGGGCAGTGCGTGATTGTCGGTCGCGGAGCACAGTGCATCTTACAAGAACGTGAGGACGCATTCCACGTCTTCGTATACGGCTCCAGGCAGGAAAAGCTCAAGCGGATCCAATCTCGCTACCCTGCCCGCACGGAGGGCGAAGCTGCGCTCGACGAATTCGACCGAACCCGGGCGGCGTATATTCGCCGGTACTACAAGTGCGACTGGGCGCACCGGCGCCACTACGACTTGATGATTAATTCTGACGTGGGCATCGACCGGGCCGTGACGATAATCCTCTGCGCAACAGACTTGACTGCATCGAAGACGCATTAACGCCTCAATATTTCGAGAGCGCGGGGGAGACTGAGGAGGAGGCGATCGGGCTTTCCTGGCATCTGCTTGGGGAAGCGCCTTGCAGTCGCTTGCATATCTTGAGATCGACGGACTTCAGGAAGCGTGCGCAAGGTGCGCGGGCTTCCGGCGGAATTGTTCTCGCAGGTCGTGTTCGTACTCTGCAAGCTGTCGCTCGATTTCCGCCTCCTTTTCCTTTCGGCGTAACAGGTCTTCCCGGTAACGTTTCAAGAAATAGTCAATGGTTTCGATGCGAAGCTTGATGGTGTTTGTCGGCCGGTTTTCGTCCAGATCCTTGAAGGAGAAGTAGGGTGTGCCCGATCGTTCCACGATCTGCTCGATTACGCTGTAACTGGGCGCGTCATGGCCGCACTTGAAGCTGGAAATCTCCTCAGGGCTTCGCTATGGCTTTCCTATTCGTCCCCCTAACCACACTGACCATGAGCCCGATTCCTAAAGAGGAAACTGGCTATGCCACGAGCCTCTACAGCGTTATGCGCAATATTGGATCCAGCATGGGAATTTCCTTCGTTACCACGTCTGTCGCGCGGCGCTCCCAGTTTCATCAGGACGTTCTATCTTCGCACCTGAGTGCCGCCTGTCTAAGGACCCAGCAGGTGCTGGGGTATATTAGCCAGTTGATGCAACAGTGAGGGTTCGACTCAGTAACGGCTGGGGACAAGGCCCATGCGCTGCTCTACAAAATGCTTCAACAGCAAGCAGCTTTGTTGAGCTATGTAGACGTGTTTCACGTCATGGGGATTTTGTTTCTGGCAATCATTCCTTTGATTCTCTTCATGCGCCGGTCGAAACGCGGATTGCCGCTCGCCTTGTCGCACTGAGAAGGAGCTCTCGGCAAGGTGAACCGCGCAACAGATCTGGACCCGCACTCGTGTCGGACGGCTTGTTTCGGCTCCGAACGCGCAAGAAACGGATCACAACTGGGCGTGATCTAAATCACAAAACCGCGCTGCACGGGTGGGACAATCAAGTTTAGGACTGCGGACGAAATGCGGGGCTGTCTGCGTCCGAAAACCTCGCCATGATGTGGCTCGTGAGACTCGCTCAACTCCTCACCGTGAGGACAGCACAGTTAGCGTTGCGCACCACCTCATACGCCGTAGCCCAGGGCATATGAGAAGCAATGCCCACATGCGCCGAGCGATGCAAACCCATAATGATGGCGTCGGCATTCAAGGACTCGGCTACCTGCAAGATCACTTCAGCTGGCAGCCCACACTCCACCCGACACTCAAGTTTTATCTCCAGTTCCCGGTTGTGCGACGCTAATTCCTCGAGTCTCCGGAGGCCAGCCACGCGAGTGTTCTCTCGCATTCGCATAACGTCGCCGGCCCTGTACCAACGGGAACCCTCCGGTATCGCAACCGTAGAGGCGACATGCAGTAAGACGAGCTTTGCTCCGAAGTGATTGGCGGACGAAATGGCGAACGGCAAGGCATGCAAGGAAGCTGGACCGAAATCGGTCGCGAATAAAAAGGGTCGAATCGTTCGATGAGTCTCGATCGGGGCCTCCGGCAACGAACTCGGTCCTACCGTCAGAACCATGCAATCGGCATGACGAAAAATCTGTTCTGCGACTGACCCCAAAAGCAGTTTGCCTATGCCTCTCCGACCGTGAGTACCGATAACCACTAAATCCGCCTGCTCCTGCGTGATTACCCTGTCCAGCTCTTCCCATATCTCACCTTGTCGAACGATGACCTCATGACGCAGATTAGCCAGCGCTCCACGTTGAACGAGATCGTCCTCCAATTGACGCGCATCCCTCCAGGCCGCGTCGGTGGCCGCGATCACCGCGTCCGGGCCGACGAGCGTGAATCCCAGCGAGGACACTACATGTACGAGGTAGAATTTCGACCCATAATGGCGAGCAATGGCAAGAGCGTAACGGAGAGCTTTTTGGGATGATTTCGAGAAGTCAGTTGCAAGCAGGACCGACCTCACTGCAACATTTACGGATAGTGCGGCGGTTGACATATACGGCTCCTTCCCTGGTGTCCAGCCAAGTCAAGCCGTCTTTTCTCTTCTAATACTGCCACTGAGCCAAACAGAGGAATGTGATCACCGTCACGGATTTATGTCAGTCTACCGTTGAGTTTGAAAGTGTGGAGAGACTGAACCCTCAGCAGGTACTCCAATTTCGTGTTCTTTGCCAAGGTCGGAGGAAACACACAATCCGATGTTTGTGAATGATGTTCCCTGTAAGGAAGTCTAAGGTAATTGGAGGATTTAACATGAAACGCTTCCTTGTGTTGGTCCTGTCTACAGTCACGGCCTACGGTGGGATTTGTTCGGCTCAAAAATGTCCGGTCGGGTGCGAGAGCAAAATCGATACACTCGAAAATCAAGTGGCGGCGCAGGCTCGGACGATTGAGGAGGTTCCGTATGTTGAGAAATTTAGGATCACGCCATCAGCAGATGCACACGGTCTATCCTCAGAGCGAGAGCTCCCCGGTTATGCAGACGTTCTTCTTGTGCACGTATCCGTGGATCACGAGGAAAGCGCCGTCCTGTTTCCCACTCCGCAGATATCAACCTCAATCCCGCCGCCTTTCGGACTCAATCGGGTGACCCTGTCGTCGAGGTGCCGTGGCTCTATCGGTGCTTCTGCTACGGCGAAGCTGAACGTGTTCCTGGGCCTATTGCGGCAGGAAGCCTCCGGCAGGAATGTGTTCGGTCTAAGAATCACAGTTGAGGGATGTACTCCCAGCACTGGCCAACTACCTGTTGAGGTAGCCGTTTTGCAGAAACGATAGCGACTCTTCCAAGCGTTTGGCGGACGATGCGACCGAGCTGCCCTGCGAACCTCTCTAATTCAAGGTTTCCGCGCTGTAGCGGGCGATGAGGCCTGTGTGCAGGGCATGTCGATACACACGAGTAAAGAACCAGCACGCAAGCAGAATGTTATGTGAGGTTAAGAGCACACCGCCTGTTCCCTGTGCTGCAAAGTCCCTGATCTTGGTACGAATATCGCGGGCAATCGCGGGGTCCAGCGATGCTGTCGGTTCATCCAACACAAGGAGCTCTGGTGAGTTGAGCATCGCCTTGGCGAGTGATACTCGTGTTTGCTCTCCCGAGGAAAGCACGCCACACTTCACATCCCGGAATTTCTCTAGATCGAATTGCTGCAGCAGTCCTTCGATACGTTCTGCGAGGTTCTTCACCCCGTACAAGAGCCCAAAAACACGCAAATTCTGATGAACTGTCAAGTTCCCTGGCAGTGGAGCGTAAACAGCAGCGAAGTTCGTGCGTTGAAGTGCTTGCGAGCGGCGCGTAGCGATATCGATGCCTTCGACGCTGATGCTTCCAGAATCCGGCGTGAGGACGCCCAGAATCACATTAATGGTGGTGGTTTTTCCCGCTCCGTTCGGGCCCAAGAGTCCGACAATCTCATTGCGCTTTACGTCGAACGAAATGCGATCGACAGCGACTGTGTCGCCATAGGTCTTACACAGTTGCGTGACCGCCAGAATTTTCGACATTGACGGTATCTTACAGCGCGGTTGTTGGGGTGCTGCTTGCCCCGACACACGATCGCCGGGTCTATCGGTCGTTCTCAAGGCAGGAAGCATCTGGCCGATCCCGGTTGATTCATTTTTTCGCCAAGCGGTCGGCACGTGGCAGCAAATATTCCACATCGAACGCGACGTCCGCGGGCGACAACGAACCGTTGTAATTCCATTCACGAAGGCGGCGCACAGATTGAGCTCGGCCCGTGCGGGCCAAAACAAGTGATCGTGCTCACAGAAAGCGGAAACCGCTTGGCAGAAGATCGAGGGTGCAGTATCGGGCGCTCAGAAAGTGCCATCGGCTGAGTGTGCGCGCGCCGATCCGCTACGTGGAGATATAAGGAGTACGCGGTGCGTCTTAAGCCGACAAGGTTGCGCTGGTTTTCGCAGATTGTCTTCTTCTCACTGTTTCTGTTCCTTCTGCTACGCGCGGAATTCAGCGGATCGCTGCATGGTGGTGGGAGTCAGATCCGACTTCCTTATCCGGTGCAGTTGTTTTTCCAATTTGATCCGCTGGTGGCGCTGTCGAATGCGCTCTCCAGCCGCGCCCTGTACCACGGCCTGTTGTGGAGTCTGGTAGTTCTGATTCCGACGATGTTGCTCGGACGCTTCTTCTGCGGATGGATTTGTCCTCTGGGCTCAATCCACCACTTCTTCAGCAGCCTGAGATCCGAGCGCAAGCGTGGAAAACAACTGATTGAATCGAACCGGTACAAGTGCTGGCAGACGACGAAGTACTACCTTTTGTTCGCGGCCTTAATCGCTGCCGTCCTGGGCACAGGGGCCGTCGGATGGCTGGATCCTTTCTCGTTGCTGGTGCGCTCACTTGGCCTATCCATTTTGCCCGCAACGAACTATGCCCTGAACATCGTGCTGCGCGCGATGGAACACAGCAGATTTGCACTGGTGCAGATGGCGGGCAGCGGGTTGCATTTCATTTTCGGAGGGCTGCTGCTCGGTTTCAAACAGCCGTACTTTCGCCAAGGTGTTTGGCTCGGCATCATTTTCATAGTTCTTCTGGCGCTGAATTTTCGCGTGACCCGCTTCTGGTGCCGGGCACTCTGCCCACTGGGCGCTCTGCTCGGGATCGCATCGCGATGGTCAATTCTTGGACTGGTCAAGACCCCGGAGCGGTGCGAGGACTGCAATCGCTGCCTGATGCGCTGCCAGGGCGGTGATGATCCGAACGGCGGAGTTCCGTGGCGTCAACCGGAGTGTCATCTCTGTCTGAACTGTATTGATGAGTGTCCGGAGCACGGCCTGCAGTTCAAGTTTTTCCCCGCCCAAAAGTCTATCGGTGCGAACCTGCAGAGACGCAAGGTGCTCACGGGATTGGCGGCGGGGGCAGTCGTGGTTCCACTGTTGCGAAGCACGCCCGGGTTCGCAGTCGAGCGCCATGAGCGGTTGCTGCGTCCTCCGGGTGCACTGGACGAAGAGTACTTCCTGTCGCGCTGCACACGGTGCGGCGAGTGCATGAAGGTCTGCCCAAACAACGCGCTGCAGCCCTCGTTGACCGAAGCGGGGTTGGAAGGTCTCTGGACGCCGGTCATGGTGCCACGGATTGGCTACTGCGAGAGCAGTTGCGTGCTGTGCTCGCAGGTTTGTCCCACCGGTGCAATATGGGAGATCACGGCGAAAGAAAAAGGCTGGGAGGCGCGGGTCCCGAGCGACGCAAAACCCATCAGTCTGGGCACAGCGTTCATAGATCGCGGGCGATGTTTGCCTTGGGCTATGGCAACACCGTGCATTGTCTGCGAGGAGTGGTGTCCGACATCGCCCAAGGCCATCTATGTGCAACCAGCCGAAGTCGCGGATGCAGAGAACCATTTGAAGCAGGTAAAACAACCGTTGGTTGATCCCCATCGTTGCGTGGGATGTGGGGCGTGCGAATACGCCTGCCCGGTTCAGGATCGACCGGCAGTTTACGTGACCAGCATCGGCGAGAGCCGATCGCGAACGAACCAGATCCTCCTGAACCGGGGCAAAGAGAGGCCGAGATGACGAGCATCGACTTGGCGAAGCGGGGTAAAGACTCGGGCTTTAGCCCCGAGCAGACCAGCTTTGGAAGAGTTAAAGCCCGTGAAGTGTTGCTGGTCATGCTCGGTCTCGCGCTGCTCTTGGACGCCAGTTGCAAACGTCAACCGGGGACTGAGCGATCATTTTTCCCTCCCTCCAATCAGGTTGCGGGCTGGGCGAAGACTGGAGATATACGGACCTTCGAGGCCGCAGACCTGTGGAGGTACATCGACGGCGAGGCGGAACGGTACTTGAAGGCTGGGGTGCGGAGGGTGTCTACGACCGACTACAAGTTTCAGAACAAGGCCGACGCGGTAGTAGACATCTACACCATGGGGAACGCGGAGGGCGCCGAGAAGATTTTCAAATCGGAGCCGGCTGTCGATGTGAAACCGATCCAACTGGGAGACGACGCACGATTGTCCAGCCAGAGCCTGGTCTTCCGCAAGGGAGCTTACCTGGTGCGAATCGTTGCTTATGAGGAATCGGCGGAAACCCAGCAAGCACTTTTGCAACTAGGGCGCGGTATCGACCTGCGGCTTGCCAGGTGATGATCGCCAGAAGTGCTGTTCGTCACTGAAAGATTGCACGGAGTATGGTATGCGTGGTTTGTGGTCACTCAATCTGTGATGAGGACCCGTTTCGAAGATAACCGCCGTGCGTTGAACGCTTTTACCTCAGCGGCTAAAGCCGGGACTGCCTGCGGCGGAGCGCGCGGCTGAACCCGTGCCCTTGCAGAAACTGATCCTCGGACCCGGTCGTGGGTTCACTGGAGAACCCTTATGAGCGCAATGCGCAGCACCAGTCGACGGGATTTCCTGAAGGAGTTTCTCACTGGCGCCGCGGTTCTGCACGCCGGCGGCAGGGTGGGACTGCTCGCGGCAGCAGAACAAGAAGCGGCGCTTGCGAAATCCAGAGTTGTGGTGGCGCACGATGCCATGCTACGCGGCGTGGGCGCCACGGTGGATTCGCGCCGGATGCTGAGCCTCCTGGATCGCGCCATGCAGGCTCTTTTCGACCGCGATAATCCGATCGAGACGTGGAAGAACCTGGTCCACCCGGCTGAGACGGTGGGACTGAAAGTAAATGCGCTTGGAGGGCGCGGATTTTCCAGCAACCTTCAGCTCGTCGAAGCCATTTGCGAGCGGTTGCAGGAGGCCGGAATCAAGGCGAGCGATATCGTGGTCTGGGACCGCGACAGCGACGAACTGGAACACGCCGGATTCCATGTGTCGACGGGCGGAAACCGTGTGCAATGCTTCGGCACCGATCGAGTTGATTACGAACAAGAACTGGTCACGCACGGCAGTGTTGGCAGCCGGTTGTCGAAGATTTTGACGCAACGCTGCGACGTCCTGATCAATGTCCCTGTGCTGAAAGACCATGATGGTGCCGGCGTAACCATCGCCCTGAAAAACATGTATGGCGTCATTCATAACCCGAATAAGTACCACCCCAACGGCTGCAATCCGTATATCGCAGACTTGAACATGCTGCCAGAAATCAGAACCAAGATGCGATTGACTATCTGCGATGCGACGACGGCATCGTACGAAGGCGGACCGGGGTACAAGCCAGAATACACTTGGAAGAATAATGCGCTGATCGTTTCGCAAGATCCCGTCGCGCTCGACTACACCGGCTGGCAAATCATCGAGCGCAAGCGAGCCGAGAAGGGATTGAAAACGCTGGAAGGCGATAGCCGAGCACCCCACTACATCGCGACCGCTGCCGATGCGCAGCATCGACTAGGCTCGAGCGATCCCCGGAGAATCGCGGTCGTCGACGTGTAGGCGTGCGCGAGATTGAGAGTTCAACATGGCGCGTGAGCTCGATGCGCGAGAGGGCGTCAAGATCCCGGCCGACGGCGCAGCTGAAGGCGAGGATCCCGCTGTCCGCGGTGGGCGAAGCCCGTTCTCGTGCGCGCTCGATCGCCGTTCGTTCTTGCAGTGCGCCCTGGCGTCCGGAGCAGCTCTAGGCGTCTGCGAATTTGCCCAGCCCGTCCTCCTCGATGCGATGCCCTCGTGGGCTGGTCCGCAGAAACAGGATGATTCGCGATTCACCGTCGAAGCAAAGTTCTACCAGAAACTTCAAAACAAGAAGATCAAGTGCAAATTGTGTCCGCGCGAATGCACGGTGGGAGATCGAGAGCGCGGCTATTGTGGCGTGCGGGAGAATCGCGGAGGAACCTACTACACGCTGGTGCACTCGCGGGTGTGCGCCGCGCACATTGATCCCATCGAGAAGAAGCCCCTGTTCCACTACCTGCCGGGGACGCTCGCTTTCTCGTTGGCCACAGCTGGCTGCAACGTCAACTGCAAATTTTGCCAGAACTGGGACATCTCCCAGGTGCGTCCGGAGCAAGTCCCCGCCGACTACGCGCCCCCGAAATTGGTTGCCGAGCTGGTCAAACAGCACGACTGTCCGACCATTGCCTACACCTACAGCGAGCCGGTGGTCTTCAGCGAGTACCTGATGGATGCAGCCGATGCCGGGCACGAAGCGGGCATCCGCAGTGTGGTCGTGTCGAACGGCTACATGCAGGAGGAAGCGCTGAAGACAGCGTACGGAAAAATGGACGCAGTCAAGATCGATCTCAAAGCGTTCACGGAGGAGTATTACCGTGATGTCGTCGTCGGTGAACTGAAGCCGGTGCTGGACACACTGATCATGCTGCGGAAGATGGGCAAGTGGACGGAGATCGTTTACTTGGTAGTACCGACTCTCAACGACAGCGATGCCGAATTTCATGGCCTAGCGCGCTGGATTAAGACAAACCTGGGCGTGGATGTGCCGGTCCATTTCACGCAATTTCATCCCGAATATCTGTTGAAGAACCTTCCCATAACACCGGTGCCCACTCTGGAGCGTGCCAAGGCGATTGCCGACGCCGAGGGGCTGCACTACGTGTACATCGGCAATGTCCCGGGCCATCCCGCGGAAAACACCTACTGCCCAAAGTGCCGACGCGTGCTCGTGGAGCGCGTCGGATTGACGGTCAAACAGATGCTGGTCCGCAAGGGCAGTTGTCCATTCTGCCAGCAGCCGATCCCAGGGATGTGGCACGCATGAGAGCGCGAGAGGAAGTTCGCTTATGACTAGAAGGATGCGCTCCGCAAGGTACGGGGTGACAGGCTTGTTGATTTGTGTTCTGGCGTTCGTGGCGCCGCAATATTCCCGTGCTGCCAATCCGCAAAACGTGAGACAAGCGGTAGTCGCAGGGAGCTTCTATCCCGCCGACTCAAAGGTACTTTCGGCGATGATGGACGATATGTTGGCGCGTGCCTCGGTGCCGCCGATCAACGATCCCATTCTCGCGGTGGTCGCGCCCCACGCCGGTTATCAGTTTTCCGGGCCTGTAGCAGCTTACACGTATGCCGCGCTGAAAGGGCGCAAGTTCTCGCGGGTGGTGGTGATTGCACCGTCCCATTACGAAGCGTTCGACTTCACCTCTGTCTTCGATGGCGACGCCTACACGACGCCGCTCGGGACAGTTCGGATAGACAAAGCGTTTGCAAAACAGCTGGCTACTATGAGCCCGACCATCCGGCTTTCCAGCCAGGGACATGTCCCCACCCCGAAAGGTGCTGAGCATGCGCTCGAGGTGGAGTTGCCGTGGTTGCAACGGGTGCTGGGTGACTTCGAACTCGTGGCCGTCGTCATGGGAGATCAGAGCTACGAAAACAGCCGTGCTCTGGGAGCAGCCCTGGCAAAGCTGATCCAGGGCAGCGACACTCTGATCGTGGCCAGTTCCGATTTATCGCACTATCACCCCTACGACGAGGCCGTGAAGATCGACCACAAAACGCTGAATGCACTGCAGGCGTGGGACTACTTCAGCATGTCACGGAACTTCGAGGCGCGGATCTGGGAAGCTTGTGGCGGCGCGCCCATCGTAGCCGCAATGATTGCTGCCGAGCGCATGGGAGCGAACCAAGCCCTGGTGCTCAAGTACGCCAATTCGGGCGACACCACAGGTGATCACTCGCGCGTGGTCGGATACAGCGCGGACGTCTTTCTGAAAACTCAAAGCGGAAAGACAGTGGAACCGCAATTCTCACTGAATGGCCACGACAAAAACGAACTGCTCGCTCTGGCTCGCAAGTCGGTGGAGTACGCGGTACGGGAGAAAAAGGCGTATGAACCAACCGCGAGCGCAAGCGAAGTGCTGAATCAGGAGCGCGGCGCGTTCGTAACCCTGAAAAAATCGGGAGAATTGCGAGGCTGCGTCGGCTACACCTCTGCGGTCAAACCTCTATACATGACCGTACGGGACACGGCCACGCTGGCTGCCCTGCGCGATTCCCGATTCCAGCCGGTATCAGCCTCAGAGTTGCCACAAATCGAGTATGAAATCTCCGTGCTGTCGCCCCTTCGGCGCGTGCTGGACATTCGACAGATCAAGGTTGGCCAGCACGGTTTGCTGATGAAGAACGGCGCGTACGAGGGCCTTTTGCTTCCGCAGGTGCCGGTGGAAGAAAGATGGGATCGACAGAGGTTTCTGGAAGAAACCTGCGCCAAAGCGGGCATGCACTCCGACTGCTGGAAGGATGAGAACACAGACATCTTTATGTTCACCGCGGTGGTATTCGGAGAGAACAAGCCGCAAGCGCTTACGCCCGAGACACCTTTGCCTCCAGGGTTGCCCGCGCGGCCAGGAGAGCCGGCGCCAGGTTTACCGCCGCACTGAGCCAGGCAGTTTTCCAAAAACCAAACACCGGGATGAGGTAACTGCTCAACAAAAGTGCACCCGCGCATCCGCCCAGCAGATCGATGGCATAGAGTGTACCCAGCCTTGATCGACCGCTGCTGTCGTGAAGGTAGATCTCCGTCGCGATAGGAAATTGATAACCCCCCAGCATTCCGCAGAGAGCAGCCAAAGCAGGGAAGACAAACTGCGCAGCCAACCATGTTGTCGCCATCCCAGAAATCTTCGACAGCAGGCTAACCACAAATATCAGCGCAGGACCAGAAAGGGCGAGCAGGAACTGGGTAGTTGCAATGGTGCGGTAGGGTGGACTATCGCTGGAACGAATGCGGCGGATGCCCAGCCAACTTCCGAAGGCAATGCCTGCCATGCACATGGCGATGAGGATAGTGAGCTGGTGGTAAACGTAACCGTAGACGGACTGGAAAGCCAGCAGCAGGAGAATCTGCAGAGCCATCACTGTGAATCCGGTCGCAGCCATGCAGCACGCTGCGGCGGAACGGGCGCGTCTCTCGCGAGCGGGCAGGTATGCCAGAAGAAGGGCCACAAACAATGAGACGATGAGCACCGCATCGATGACATGGGTGAAAGCGACACGCGCTGCGGCCCGGAACCAGCCTGAATAGCCCAACTTGAACTGCGTGCTCCATAGCACAACGTCGAAGTAATAGGCGATCGGCTCGAAGTCGCGATTGACTGGCGTCGAGGTCAGCGGCCGCAGTTGCTCGCGAACCTGCACCATGCGATCGGGCATCATGCGGAATGGGATGAAGTATTCCCGAACATACTGTGTCTTCAGATTCCGCTCCTGCAATCTTGCAATCAGCGTTTGGGGATTGTCCGTCATAACATCGGGTCGCGTAGCGGCAAAGAAGTGGATGGTCTCGCCTGGGACGGCGACAACGTAAGGGAAGACTGTCCGCAGGGTGTGGTGAATGCAGCGCAGGAATTCCGCCAGGTCGGAGCTGATGTAATCCTCCGACGAGCGCAGCTGCAAGGCGAGCAGTCCGCCGGACGCGAGGTGATCGCGAGCGGAACCAAAGAACTCGGCGGTGTAGAACCGGTTCAACTGCGCGGTCTGCGGGTCGGGCACATTAAGAATGATCACGTCGAATGTGCCACCAGCCGTCTTGAGATAGTAGCGGCCATCCGCGTAGTGCATGTGCACCCGAGGATCCGAGACAACAGGAGCAGACTGCACGGGGAAGAACTGCCGCGCCATGTCGATGAGCGCGGGATCCAGCTCCACATAGTCGATCCGCTCGACTGTGGGATGCTTCAGCGCCTGGGCGATGCTGCCGTTCACGCCGCCGATCAGCAGAAGCTGCCGCGGCGCCGGGTGTTCCAGCAGCGCGTAGTGAACCGCCTCTTCGGCGGCACTCTCGTCCGGCGCGCTGGCAAGGATCACGCCGTTGTCATAAATGCTACGGATGTTACCGGTTTCGATGACTGCCAGGTTGCCGTAAATTGAGTCACGCGATCCCACCAGGCGGAATCCCCGCCACAGGCGCGTCTGCGCGGACCTATCCAATGACGGTGCAACATACATAAGGAGGATTGCGATCAGCGACGCTATCCCAGTCACGGTCCCAAGCCGCTTTCGGCTCATCCGGAACAACAAGACTGCTGCCATACATAGGTTTAGGATGGCGACAACGGTCGCGATCTGGAAGGATTCAAGAAAACGCAGCAACACAATGCTGGCCAGGATCCCTCCAAAGCCGGAACCAGCGGCCTCCAGCAAGTAAGCCGAACTGGTCGCGACGCGAGCAGAGACAGCGTACTCCTGTTCGTACATCCGGGTCGCAGCCACGAAAAGTGACCCTGCGACAACGCAAAACAGGCTCAGACATGCCAGGGATGTAAGCAACATCGGCACTGGGCCAACCAACTCGCCCGGCACTGTCTGAAAAAACGTTCTGGAGCCGCGCAATGCCCAAATCGTCGGCAGCAGGCTGACGCCGAGCAGGCATTCGAGCACGGCGACCGCCCGGCGAGCGTTGCTCCCGCCCAGTGCAAAACCGCTGCTCAGACTGCTGCCGGCGGCGGTCCACAAGAGCCAGGTGGCTAACATAATTCCCAGCGAAATCTCGTTGCCGTTGAAGACGACGATGAGCTCCCGCATGAGAACGATCTGGCCGATGACCGCGCTGAATCCTATCAGCATCAGAGCCGCCCTTACGGCAGACGTCGGTTCTTTCGCACACGGCATTGTGATGGACTGCATAGGTACTACCACCAGAACGAAATTAGAATTTAGTCGTCGTGGAAAAGCAAAGACGTCAAGGCAATATACCGTCGACCAAGGGCGACATACTCAACCGTCGTGATGCGTTAATCAAACTGCTCCGCCTGGGAGGAGTCGCAGCCGGAACCACAGGCCTCGGATTCTGGCTGAGCAAGCACAGCCAGCACCCGGAGCCAGAACTGGCAATCAAGGCGAAGCGAAGTCACACCGTGACCGTTGATCCGGCTTTGCCCGAGATGGCGGTCATCCAGGGAGATGATCCCGAACAACTGGTGCGGGCCGCCATCGAAGAACTGGGCGGCATCCATCGCTTCGTCTCCCGCGCCGACGTCGTGTTGGTGAAGCCGAACATCGGCTGGGATCGCACTCCAGAACAGGCGGCCAACACCAATCCGAGGATAGTCTCAGAGATCGTCCGGCAGTGCTGGAACGCAGGGGCGAAGCGGGTCATCGTGACCGACGTGAGCTGTAACGACCCGCGCCGGTGTTTTCAGAGGTCGGGCATTGCTGAGGCCTCGCGGCGCGAAGGCGCCGAAGTGATCCTGCCCGATCCCGCCAGATTCAAAGATGTAGACCTGCAGGGAGAGGTTCTGCGGGACTGGCCGGTTTTCGACCCCTTCCTGAATGCCGACAAGATCATCAACGTCCCGATCGCCAAACACCACAGCCTGACCGGCACGACTCTGGGAATGAAGAACTGGTACGGCATCCTGGGTGGACCACGCCATCAGTTGCACCAGAAGATCCACGAAAGCCTGGTGGACCTCGCTGATTTTATTCGTCCGACTCTTACCATCATCGATTGCTATCGCGTGCTCATCCGGAACGGCCCGACTGGCGGCAACCTTGACGATGTCGTGCTCAAAAAGACGCTGGTGGCCGGAACCGATCCGGTGGCGCTCGACGCTTATGTGGCGAAGGCCTACTGGAATTTGGAAGTCTCATCTCTGCCCTATTTGAAATTGGCATTCCAGCGCGGTTTGGGAACCTACGAGTTCGGAAAGATCCGCACACGCGTAGGAAGCAGTGCCTGAGAAAGCAAGAAGGAAGATGGAACTTTGGGAATCCTACCAATCCTGTTCGTACTCTGTTCGAAGAACTGCAGAGTATCAATTGCTGGCATAGCCGTCTCCTCCGTTCGGAGAGCGGAGCTTCGCGGTCGGCATTGCGGACTACAGCCCAGTGACTTCGGTCACTGCAGACAGACATCCAGTGCGTGAAAATAACGTCTAGACCGAGCCAGGATCTTGCCCATCGTGCAAGCCTTGGGAGGCAGCTATGAAATTTCCGAAATGGTCGCTTTTTTCGTTTCTTGTGGCGGTCTTTCTCCCAATCAACCTTTGCGTAGCAGTAACCGGCATCCAGGCGAAGTCAATCAGCTTAGGAGCGACTCAAGAACTGCCAAGTGATTAGCAAAGCGGGAAGATTGTGGCCGTCCAAACGACCGAGTGGCAGACTGAATATGTGGTTCAAGTCTCGGTTCAATTTAAAGACACGGTCTACACCGGCGAATACGTGACAGAAGATCAAAAACTGGTCCATGCGGACGGCGAGCACCGCTCACGATCGCACGCCCGCGGCTCGGGACTAGGGGGCTCTTGATGATCCGCCGACAGGGTGGGAGCAAATCTACGCGAGGCCTTTGCGAGCATGATGGGGTGCAGCGCTTTCTGCGTTCCAGGCAGCACCAAGAAAGACGATCATGGCAGAGAACTCCATCCAGACCATCAAGCCGATCGCTGCGGCTAGCCCTCCGTAAACAGGTCCATACTGTATCTGCCGGACATAAATTCCAAACAGCAAATTGACTCCCCACCACAAAATCGTCGCCGCAGTGGCTCCAGGCAGAACGGAGCTCCATGTCGTCGCGCCCAGCCCTGCAACGCGATAAATCAACGCCAGGGCGAACACCGCCAGGGCCATCGCCAAGACTGGAAGCATTATGGTCCAGAAGCCGCGAGCCCACTGAGACTGGCCGAATCCGCCACTCATCCACTGGCGCAAAGGCCGCCCGAAGACACTCAGTGCAACGGCCAGGAGCCACGCCACAATCGACACACAGAACAAGAGCAAGCCTCGAAGTTGCCGGCCGAGAAAGGAATGTCTCTTACGATCACCATAAATCAAGTGGATGCCTTCCATAATGAGCTTCATTACCTGTGAGCCCACGAGCAACGTCCCGACCCAGCCGAGAAGCACCCAGGTCAAGGGGTTCACTTCTCGGCGCACTAGGAATTCGGACACGAGCTGCCAGCTGCCCGGAGGCAAAATCGCCGAGAACCGCGCACCAAGATCCTGGCCGGTCTTCCCTCTCAGGGAACTGCTCATCAGCCCCACTGCAACCAACAGAATCGAAAAAAACGCGAGAAACATGTTGAAGGCCACAGCCTGCGAAACCATGCCGCATTGTGGTATCACCCTTGCCAGTGTTCGGAACAGTTTCTTCGCAATTGAGCGAAGCGCCATTGCCCGAAATTATAGCGTCCACGATGTGCTCTGCCGCTTGTGGTTCGTCTGGAAGAATGGATTCCAAACAGGTAGAAGGTCTTCTTGTTGCTCGAGGATTTCTTGAGCTAACGCGTTTGCAGTCAGCGACGGACCCGTCAATTTTCGACGCAGGACCTCGGGACGAACACGCGGAGAGATGCGGCACACTTTTGACACACAGCCATTCCGTGTTAGACGAGGTCCTAAGTTAAGTAATGATGGGCGTCCCGAGTGGGGCCTGCTAGCGTGGGGTCAGTGAGCCTCGATGATTAACTTCATTTCCCGATCTCCGGGGGGCGATCAAACGTTGATTGGCAACGGCACAAATGCTGCTAAATGAAAATGGCGGGGACGACGGGACTCGAACCCGCGGCCTCTGCCGTGACAGGGCAGCGTTCTAACCAACTGAACTACGTCCCCTCTTGCTTTTCATCGGGTTAGCTGGAAGCCCTTGATTTTCCTGTGTTTTCTTGCTGTCTATAGAGTCGCCTGCGTCAACCGTTTCCACCCCATATAACCGAATTCCGGGGTTTATCGACAGGAAACTGTAAGGAAGTACTGCCATCCAGTCCCCAAAGCAAGCCCTACGACCCGGAGCATCTGTCCATGCCCCACGAATGAATTGTAGCAGACGGAATTTGGATCAGTACAGACTGGCAGAAAAGCAAGGGTTGCTAAGCGTCGTTGGCGGTGAGCGGGTCTCTGCCGTGTCCGGTAACCCTCACGTCGTCGCTCGGACCTCCATAGTGCTAATGAGCATCGGGGCGAGTGACTAGCAATCATTCAGAATTTGCTTCTTCTCGGGCCTTTTCGATCGATTGTGTGCGGAGCGGGAGTGGCTGGTGAGTGTATCAAAATCCGCCTCGCGAACTATCTGGGGCGCAAGCGGCTGCTGATGACGGTTGTAACCGGGTTCACCGTGTCGAGTGTTTTGTGCGGTCTCGCTCCCAACCTGCCGGCACTGATCTTCTTTCGCGTGCTTCAGGGAACCACGGGAGGAGGGCTTCAACCGTTTTCCCAGGCGGTACTACTGGAAGAGTTCCCGGGCGAGAAGCGTGGGAAAGCGATGGCATTCTGGGGACTGGGAATCGTTGCTGCACTCATTCTCGGCCCAACTTTCGGTGGCTGGATCACCGATACCTATTCCTGGCGCTGGGTTTTCTACATCAACGTGCCGGTCGGACTTCTCAGCCTTACCCTGATTTACTTGTTCATTAACGATCCTCCCTATATCCGGCGTGGGACGCTGCGCGTCGATGCGTGGGGACTGGGAATGCTGGCAGTGGGAATGGGCGCCCTGCAGATCATGCTGGACAAAGGCCAAGAGAACGACTGGTTTGGCTCTGATTTGATCCGCGTGTTGGCCATGATGGCTGTGCTGTTCCTTGCGAGCTTCGTGATTCGCGAGCTTATCGTCAAGGATCCGATTGTGCGCTTTCGGCTTCTGCGGCACCGCTCGTTCGCAACCGGTCTCGCCTTGGCGACAGTGCTTGGGTTCGTGTTGTATGGAAGTCTCGTGCTTTTGCCGCTGTTCATGCAGACACTTCTGGGCTGGACGGCGGATTGCCAGTCGCCTTGTCGCACTGAGAAGGAGCTTTCGACAAGGTGAATTGCCTAACAGTCCTGAAAGCACTCGTGCTGGCCGGCTTGTTTCGGCTCCTAACGCGCAGCGACGGATCACAACTGCGCGTGATCTCAATCACAGAACCGCTCGGCACTGGTGGGAGAATGAAGTTTAGGACTGCTGGCGAAATGCGGAGCTGTCTCCGTGCGAGAAACTCGTCATGATGTGGCTTGTAAGACTCGCGCTCAATCGGCCCTATACATTCATAGTGGCGTCCATACTGATTCTGATCCTCAGTGTGGTCGCGGTTGTGCGGACTCCCACTGACATTTTTCCCGATATCAACATACCTGTCGTCAGCGTCGTATGGGGCTATACCGGTCTCGCGCCCGAGGAAATGGAGAGGCGCATGGTCACGCCTTTCGAGCGCTCCGTGACCACCACCGTCAACGATGTCGAACACATTGAATCGCAATCGTATTACGGCATCGGGGTGGTCAAGGTCTTCTTCCAGCAGAATGCCGACCTTAATGGCGCCGTCGCCCAAGTCACTGCTATTGCCCAGGCGAACCTACGGTCGATGCCGCCCGGCACTACGCCGCCGCTGGTCATCGCATACACCGCATCGAGCGTGCCAATTCTTCAATTGGGGTTGAATAGCCCGAGCCTGTCGGAAGGACAGCTGTTCGATTTGGGCGTGAATTTCGTTCGCATCCAACTAGCCGACATCGAAGGTGCCGCGATTCCGTATCCCTACGGAGGCAAACAGCGACAGGTCAGCGTTGATCTCGATCCGCGTGCTTTGGTGGCACGGGGAATCTCCGGGGCCGACGTGGTGAATGCGGTAACCGCCCAGAACCTTATCCTGCCGCAGGGGACGATCAAACTGGGGCCGCGCGAGTATGACGTCGCGCTCAATAGCAGTCCCAAGCAGGTCGCGGAACTGAACGATCTGCCCATCAAAGTCGTGAACGGCACGATGGTGTACATCCGCGATGTCGCCAACGTGCATGACGGCTTCCAGTTCCAAACCAACATCGTGCACGTCGATGGTCATCGTTCCGCAGTATTGAGCGTGTTCAAGACAGGCAAGGCCTCGACTCTCGATATTGTTTCCCGGGTTCGCGCCGAGTTGCCGCGGATTCTCTCCGGGCTCCCGCCGGCGCTGAAAGTCAGTGCCATTGCGGACCAGTCCTTATTCGTGCGTGGTGCGATCACCGGAGTGCTGCGAGAAGCGATCATCGCGGCGTTGTTGACCGCCGCGATGATCCTGATTTTCTTAGGCAGCTGGCGGATGACGTTGGTGGTCTCGATCTCCATCCCGCTCTCCATCCTGACTTCCCTGCTGGCCTTTACTTCGCTGGGCGAGACCATCAACTTGATGACGCTTGGAGGGCTGGCACTCGCGGTCGGAATCCTGGTCGACGATGCCACGGTTGAGGTAGAGAACACGAATCGTTTGCTGCCCGAAGGCAAGTCGCTGCGGGAAACCATTCTCACCAGCGCCAGCCAGATTGCCACTCCAGCGTTCGTAGCCACTCTCGCCATCTGCATTGTGTTTGTTCCCATCATGTTCTTGAGTGGAATCCCGGGCTTCCTTTTTCGACCTTTAGCAGAGGCCGTGGCTTTCGCCATGCTCGCCTCGTATTTGCTTTCACGAACGCTTGTTCCCACGATGATGTTTTACTTCTACCGGGCTGAGCGTCGATTGGGAGCAAAGAAGCAAGGTGAACCACACCGCGGACCCGGGCCGTTCCGCCGTTTCCACCTGGGTTTTGAGGAAGGTTTCAATCGCCTCCGCGACCGATATGCACTCTTGCTCGACTGGTCTCTCCACAACCGACTTCTATTTGGCGCGGTTTTTCTCGGTTTCTGCGTGGCGAGTCTAGCGCTGATTCCGCGGCTCGGTTCGGACCTGTTTCCATACGTCGATGCCGGGCAAATCCGTTTGCACTTCCGGGCTCCCACGGGACTGCGGATCGAAGAAACTTCAGCCCTCTGCCAGCGAGTCGAGCAGGCAATCCGCGAAGAGATCCCGCCCAATGAACTGAATACGATTCTCGACAATATCGGCATGCCTTACAGCGGCATCAACCTGACGTACAGCAACAGTGGAGTGATCGGAACGTCGGATGCGGAAATTCTGGTGTCGCTCAGCAGCAAACACCGTCCATCACCCGAGTACATTCGAGATCTCCGTCGAACCCTTCCCAAACAGTTTCCGGGCACCCAGTTTTTCTTCCAGCCGGCCGACATCGTGGGGCAGATTCTCAACTTCGGACTTCCGTCGCCGATCGACATTCAGTTGGTAGGCGCCGACATGGCGGGAGACTACAAGCTCGCCAACGAAATGGTCTCCCGCATTCGCCAGATTTCTGGAGCGGTGGACGTACACATTCAGCAAGCCCTGGATGAGCCCATGGTGCGGGTGGATGTGGATCGGACCAAGGCTCAACAGATGGGGTTCACTCAGTCGAACGTGGCCAACGATGCGCTTGTCGCTCTTACGACCAGCTTCCAGACCGCACCAAGTTTCTGGCTGAGCCCGCAAGGGGTGAGCTATTCCGTCATCACTCAAACTCCGCAATACCGCATGGATAGCTTGGGCGATCTTGGCAACATTCCCATTCCTGGCGGTCAAGTGGCGCAGCCGGAAATTCTGGGCAATCTCGCGAACATTCACCGTGATCAGGCTCCTGCCACCGTCAGCCACTTCGACATTCAGCGGGTGATCGACATATACGCAGCCAGCCAGGGTAGAGACCTGGGCGGTGTGGCCTCGGACGTGGACCGGGTAATGGACGAGTACCGCAGGAAATTACCGCGCGGGAGCTTTATGGTGGAGCGCGGCCAGGTGGAGACGATGCGCTCCTCTTTCACCGGCCTGGGCTTCGGCATCCTCTTTGCCATCATTTTCGTTTATCTGCTGATGGTGGTGAACTTCCAGTCCTGGATGGATCCCTTCATTATTATCACCGCACTTCCGGCGGCATTGGCGGGAATTGTCTGGATGCTGTTTATTACCCGCACGACGCTCAACGTCCCCTCTTTGATGGGCGCGATCATGTGCATTGGCGTGGCCACATCCAACAGCATTTTGCTGGTGACCTTTGCCAGCAGTGAACTTCGCGAGGGTAAGAATTCCTCGGACGCAGCGTTCCGGGCCGGTCTGGTGCGGCTGCGACCGGTGATCATGACGGCACTGGCGATGATCATCGGCATGGTCCCGATGGCTATGGGAATCGGGGAAGGGGCAGAGCAGAACGCGCCGCTGGGGCGCGCCGTGATTGGCGGCCTGGTGATCGCAACGGTGGCCACCTTGTTTTTTGTCCCGGTGGTGTTCAGCTTTCTCCACCGCAAGGGATATCACCGGCTCGCGACGCAGGAAGAAGAATCGGAGACCGCAGTGTAGGGAGATAACTGCACAAAATGCCAGTCCTTACTGGAAACGAGAAAGAAATTTTGGAGGAACCGAAGAGTAGTTCGGAAGAACCTCTCACGCCAAGGCCCAGATCGAAGGCCGCAAAGAGCATTGCTACTGTGGCGATCACCAGCGCGATTTTCTTTGCTGCAGTACTCGTGCTGGGACTAGCGCACCAGCGGGCCGTTCGCGCGGACCTCGCCGCGATCGCACGCGATCAGGCGCGGACGCCGGTGCGCGTGATCCATCCGCAGTCCAGTTCCTCAGAGTTCGGGGTCACCTTTCCCGCCAATATCCAAGCTTATATCGACACTCCTATTTACGCGCGCATGAACGGATACATCAAAAGCTGGTTTGTAGATATTGGAGCTCGCGTGGAACGAGGCCAACTTCTGGCACAGATCGAGACACCGGAATTGGATCAGCAGTTGCGCCAGGCGGAAGCGACGCAGGCCCAAACCCAAGCCAACCTGGATTTGGCTCGCACCACGACCCTCCGCTATCAAGCACTGCTGAAAACGGATAGCGTTTCAAAGCAAGACACGGACCAGACAATCGGTACTTTCCACGCCTACGAAGCTAGCCTGAAGGCTGCCATCGCAAATGTGAATCAACTGAAGGAGATGCAGGGGTTCGAGAAAGTCACCGCCCCTTTCGCAGGAACGATCACGGCACGCTATATCGATATCGGAACGTTAATTGCCTCCGGCACAAATACGCTTCTATTCCGGCTGGCGGACGTCTCAACTTTGCGCGTCTACGCCAACGTTCCCGAATCTTACGCAAAAGACGTCGTGCCCGGAGTCTCTGCCGATCTCGAAGTTCCCGGTGCGGCCGGGAAGACATTTGCCGGCCAGGTTGTCCGCACGGCGGGTGCGATCGATCCGGTTTCTCGAACTCTGCTCACCGAGGTTCACGTCCCCAATCCCACCCTTGAACTGGTACCGGGAGAATTCGGCGAGGTCACCTTCCATCTTCACTCCAGCAAACCTGTGTTGATCATCCCTGCCAGCGCGCTCTTGTTCCGAGCGCAGGGCACGCAGGTAGCTCTTGTGCAGGAGGACGGCAGGGTTCACATTCAGGATGTCCAACTCGGCCGCGACCTAGGCAACAGCCTCGAGGTGCTTTCCGGCCTAACGCCTGCCAACTCCGTCATCGACAATCCCTCAGACTCGATCACTGACGACACCTTGGTTTCTGTGCAGCACGGAGATCAATAAGCAGAGGCTTTCCAGGTTTGGTTGAGGCAAGCAGTGCTGAGCTCACAACATCGGGGCTCCCTGGAGGTCGTCAACTGCAATCTGCCGCACCACCACTGCATTCAAAACCAGTCTGTCGCACGACGTTCGTTAACGCAGACTCAGGCGGCTTTGTCGATCCCTAGGTCGTGAACCTCTCCTTTTCCTTTCACTGCGGGAAGCGTGGAGACCGGAAGCGTCAAAACTGAGAGTTGCCGTCGGGGTTTCCTTTCTTCCCGAAGTTCTGCACGAAGGGTCACGCTGAAAAGGAAAATGCCGACTAACAAACAATAAGCTGCGATGCCTACAACCACAATTTTCATCGCGTGCCTCCTTGACGGAGGAGTTTCTGCCCTTGTTTCCGCGTGGCGAGAAATGCCGACTCAACTCCTCACCGTCAAGACAGAACAATTCGCGCTGCGTACTACCTCATATGCGGTAGCCCAGGGCATATGAGAGGCAGTGCCAATGTGCGCCGAGCGATGCAAACCCATTATGATCGCGTCGGTGTTGAGGGTATCGGCTACTTGCAAGATCACGTCTGCTGGCTGCCCAAACTCGACCTGGCACTCAGGCTTGATCTCTAATTCGGTGTACGGCGACGCTAGTTCCTCAAGTCGGCGGAGACCGGTCAGGCGGGCGTTCTTCCGCATTCGCATGACGTCGTCGGCCGTGTACCATCGGGATCCGCCCTGTATCGGTACCTCTGGGATGACGTGGAGCAAAATGAGCTTTGCTCCGAAGTGATTCGCGGACGATATGGCAAACGGCAACGCATGCAAAGAAGCTGCACCGAAATCGGTGGCGAATAAAAAGGGTCGAATCGGTCGACGACTCTCTATGGGAACCTCCGGCAACGAGCTTGGACCCACGGTCAGGACCATACAATCAGCCTGGCGAAATATCTGTTCTGCCACTGAACCTAGAAGCAGTTTCCCGATTCCTCGTCGACCGTGGGTGCCGATGACCAAGAGATCCACTTCTTCTTGCCTGACCAGTTCTTCCAACTGCTCCCACACATCGCCCTGACGGACGATGACCTTGTGACGCAGACCCGCCAGCGCCCCACGTTGAACGAGATCGTCCTCCAATTGACGCACATCCCTCCATGCTGCGTCGGTTGCCGCGATCACCGCATCCGCGCCGACGAGCGTGAATCCCAGCGAGGAGACGACGTGGGCCAAGTAGAATTTCGACCCATAATGGCGGGCAATAGCGAGAGCATGGCGGAAGTCCGGGAGCCAGGTCGATTGAACGACCCACACGAGCGGGGTTTCAAGCACGCGGCAGGTCACGGGGATGGTCATGTAGGAGCCGGTAACGACCGCGGCGGGCTTCATCTGCTTGAGGCAGGCGATTTCGCTCTCGACGCGCTGGATCATTTCAGCATCCGTAAAGGCGGGCGCAAACTTCTCGCCACGATCCACCTTGGCGATGTGCTCGATCTTTTCCTGCGTAAGACGGGGTTCCAGCCGCGTCAGGGCAAAGCCGTGCTTTTCGATCATGCTCTCGAAGTCGCCGCCATCGGAGATGAAATGGATATCGAAAACTTGGCTCGCCGCGGGATTGCGCTCGACCGCTTTGGCGATCTCGACCATGCGGCTGGTTTCCGCCAGATTGAACGCGCAAGGCGCGAAGAGCAGGGTTTGTTTGGACATCATCTGGCTCCCGCGCGAGGGGGAAACAGATCGACAAACCGCGCCCAGGCCCCTTTCGATTCGGACAGTTCCTTGGCCCATTTACGTATGACGAAGGCGATCATTAGGCTGTCGAGGATCATTCCCGCCATGCGGGACAGTGCGTCAATTTAGGATGGCGGGAGGCTCTTCGGAAGCCGCGCCGTAAGTCCCTAGACCACGACCTAGTGTATCTGGATCGCACCCGCCGCCATATGCCGGTGCAGGCGGGAATCGAAGACCGCCCTGATTCGATAACGGCAAGTCAATAGCACTCCTGCGCCGCCCGAGATGTTGCCAGCTATAGAGCTCCCTCCTCGAGTTGAGGTGTTGCTGGCCGTAGAGCGACCGACTGATCGGGCCGTGAGCCGAAAAGCACCCGGCGAACGTGCCGTTGTTTCCGAAATTCGGCGTACTCTTGGCACACATAGGGGCTCATGCATCAGCCACCGGTTGCCGCCTTCTAACCCTAGACGATCGTCTGTATCGCTCCTCATTTCCGACCCTCGCAATAGAGACCTTTTAAGACTCCCCGGCCGGTGTTAGGTTGCGGGTTTCGATCCATTTGCGCCTATCGACCCTTTGAAATCCGCCGCTCGGTTGTTTGTCGCAGCGGGCGCACGCAATGAGTGTACGCAGAGGCCGTTTACTTCAATATTGATGCCAGTCTTTCGCCCGTACTCGGTCACGATGTCCCTATAAATGGAACCTAGGGCGAGATGCCTCTCGATCATGCCTCTGCGGTTGTTCTTCACAGGACGGAAGAGGGCGCCGTCGAGATCTTTGTCCAACTGCCCCCACGTGCTTCGCTAGGGCTTCCAGATATTCAACAGATCATAATCGTCGGTTGGAAGCGGTTGCTTCTACTCCCCACCCACTAGCGTGGATGCCTACACTGTCCTGATCGGACCTGGGTATTGCGACACCAAGGAATCGATGGTCAACAGCGTAACCCCCTCCACCGTCGCCTGTGCCACTAAGATTCTATCGAAAGGATCCTTGTGAATCAGGGGCAAACTCTCGGTGGCGACGACATGATCGCTCCTGATTGGCAACTCGCTGTACCCGTTGTCCAACAGGCCGCGGCGCAGCAGCCGCGCATCCACCTTAAAATCCTCCCGGCCCAACCCGCGTTTAATCGCCACTTCCCATAAACTAGCCGCACTGAAGAGAAGCTCGTTGTCCGGATTGTCGATCAAGGTTCGAGCTTGTTTTGAGAGCCGCCGGGGCTCACCGGCAGCCCAGAGGAGAAGATGTGTATCCAGCAGAAATTTCATACACCACCCCCGAAGATTCGCTCGATCTCCTCCTTGCCCATGCGGTCAAAATCTTCCGGCACCGAGATCTGCCCCGCCATGAAACCGAGCCGACGTACTTGAGCACCGGTTGGAGCGCTCAGGGCGGTGACCTTTACAACTGGTTTACCAGCTTTGGCAATAACGAACGCCTCCCCCTTGGACGCCTGTTCGATGAGTTTCGAGAGCTGAGTTTTCGCCTCGTGAATATTCACTGTTTTCATAGTTTTGTACTGAACTTAGTTTGTCTAGTCTAGTCTAGCCTAGACTACCATAATGCCCTTCAGGACTGCTAGCCGTTTGTGCCGATTGTGGCGGCTCTTCAACGTTCTTGATCCTTCACGATCTAACCAAATGTTGGTTGCAAAGTGCGAAAGCTTGCGATCCTCCGAATCAGGAACACCATTGCCACATTGCGAGCAAGAACGCGGCTGATTTTATGCGGCGGTTGTGGAAAAGAGCGGAGAGGAAAGGGGGTGTTGGTCTATTTGCCGTGTGTCAACGTTAGAGTCGTGACGTATTTCTCGGGCCGACAAACCCACCACCTTGCCGTTCTGCCAAACGTGGAGTGGCAGACCAAGGCGAGCGTGCTCATCAATGACCTCTTCGCGTGTCGCCAGCATTTCGTTGGCAAGCACTCGGATGTGTTGTGGATTGTTGAACGGTTTATCCTTTAATAACGGCACTAGCCTCGGAGCCTTTTCGACATTGGAGCTAATGAAGCTGCGTAGTTCCTACTTCATGACTGCGAAGGCTGCCACGATCAAACATTCAACCTGAAATTCGTTTAAGAGTTGTAGCAGTTCTCTGTAGGGTGGGTTTTCTGCCATGGCTGAGTTCCTCAGCCAACTCCACCAATTCCCAGGCAGCAGCAAAGATAGCTTCATCTCCCTGCTCCTGCCGAAACTCGATGTCGAACGAACGGTCGGCGCACTCATTCATTACGAGTCGTGTTTTCCATGCCGAACTTTCAGGCCTGCTCAAGTAACCATTCTGGATGGATTCTTGCATGATCAGCTTGCGTCCCTGATCGACACACTCACCGAAGTCTTTGTCGGAGGGATTGATGCGCTTGAGAGTGTAATCCACGAAACCCTGTTTCGGTCTTGCGGGCGCACCCTGCGTCGCACGATCGTACGCCGACCGCTGTGCTTGTAACACTCCAACGCAGACGGTGGTCAGCAACAAACATGTGCTGACAATTCGGCTTGCATGCTTCAGGACCATGGCGACCGTCCGCTTTTCAGCCATGGACTGCCGCTGCGCCGGACCACTTCGCGATCTTTGAAGCGCAGGTTCGCGCCCTCCTGCTGGGCATGAATGGGCGCCGGATAGATCTTTGGGACGAACCAGGAACTGCTACGGCATTCGTCGATCAAGGTCACGATGGACGTTTACACGCAGGCGGTCACCGCAACCAAACGCAAGGCGCAGTCGCGGGTAGTAGAGATGATTGTCCTGAAAAAGCGAGGCGAAGTGGTCGCGCCAGCTTAACGTTACATACAGTTACATGGACCGACGACGCCCGATGCATGTAACTCCCTTGGATTGTTGGCGTCCCCGACGGGATTTGAACCCGTGTTACCGCCGTGAAAGGGCGCTGACAGACTGGATCACGTTGTAATTACAAGGCACCGGTCGCACCGTAATGCCCTGTAAATAGCAGTAGGGAACACAAAGGAACCGACGCTCTGTGTATCGTCTGTGTATCGCGAGTTTTGAACCAAAACTCTGGAACAAGGTGACCTGGCAATCTTGGGAACGAAGCACAAAGACGATTTCGAGCTGTACTGGCAAGATGAGAAGGACTGGCTCTGCATCGTCGAATTCTTGCCCACCGATAATCCAGAGGCTTGGCTCTTTGCCGCCGATATCATCGGGTACCTCGTCGGCTATGCGAATCTCACGAACACACGGTCGCTGACGCTCCTCGGCGATCCTGACGCAAGCGCTTACGAACTTCTATTTTCCTTCTCGTCTTCTGAGGAGAAAAACGAATTCCTGAACTTGGTCCGCTCAAATGAGGACATGGGGCAGGACTACATCATCGAGTTTACGACGCCCACCACTGAAGAAATTAGGAATGCGCGTCCACTCCCAACGGTGCTACCCCAGGATGCCCTGACCCATGCCATGCTGATTGCAGCGACCGTGTGTGCGGGTACAGAAGATGATCGCGCTGTGTCGTAAGGCCGGCGCACAATCGTCTCCGAATGCTTTGGCTGAGCGATAGTGCGATAGTCAGGAGAGAAGCTTGCCATCCCCGACGTGACCCCGACGCATGGCGGGCGGACTGGCCAGCGGTGTCGCCCAAAGGTGAGCGGACGTGCAACGAGGGTTCAACCGGGAGCCCTAACTCAGGCAAGTTGACGGACATCTTAACAACGGATCGACAAACTTACGCAGTCGAGGCCTCGTTTCCCGAGGTGCTTGCGGATTGCGAGCAATCCTTGGGCTCGCCCTTCGGTCGATTACGGCTCGGTCCCGGATGCTCACTTTACGACCTGAGATTTCGCCAGGAGTCGCTGGTCCAAGCTCGCCACCAGTTGATCAATGCTGTTCTGGACGGCATGATCCATTGCCACGACTACTGAGTTGACATTACGAGTGTCGACTCCCGACGTGTCAGTCGCATCACCAGTCCACTCGGTGGCACCGGTTCGCAGATTAATCAGCTCGGCGGATAGCTTCGCTTCCACTCGGACAGCACCGCCATAATCGATTTCTTCAAGCCGCTCGAGCCGTCCTAGCATGAGATAATCCTGCGCGTTCTGACCATCGTATCGTTTTGCGCGCGAGAACAGTTGCGTGGAACGGAGTGAGTCGATCACTGCCATTGTGACCGTTTCGGCGGGGTCGGCAGCCCATCGATGATATTCGTAAAAACCAACTTCTTCAGGGCTTGGCCGATACACGATCCTTCCCTGGCGCAGGTACGCTGGAGTCTCGAATCGACGGACCGCCACGGTACCAGGAAGGCGCGCGTCGCTTACCGCCTGTGCCGGCGCGGGAGGAATCTCCAGCGCGTAGTAGTGCGGACGCAGCACCTTGCCTCCGCAACTGGCCATCAGCAGCGTTACCGCGCAGACGCTCATCCTCGTCAGAGCCTTCATCATGGGTTCCTCGGCATGGAGGGAACTTTCCGGTCCTTCGGCTGCCTGATCCGTACCAAGCTCCATGGACGCTCCTTGACGGACTCGGTCAGCTCGTTGAGGTTGTCGGTAATCATACGAACATTCTCGATCGTGTAGGTGAGGTCTTGATCTTTTGCCTTCATAGCAGCCTGCAAATCCACGAGCGTCTTCTTCATCTCGGCAAGGTCTGCCTGACCCGGCTCGCGGAGCGAGGTGATCGTCTCGTTCGCGTTGGACACTGTCGCGTTCAGGTTGTCGACGGCGGGTCCCATTTTCGCCAAAACGCTGTTGGCATTATTCGTCAGCTTCAGAATCTGGTCGGTGATCTGGTCGATTTTCGGCCTCGTACCCGCGACGATGGTATCGGCGTTTGCCAGAATGTCCGCAATACGTTGCTGATTCTGCTTACCCGTGATGTCGTTCAAATTTGCGATCAGGCGCTGCGCGTCGGTCACGTCCGTGTGCACAGCATCCAGCGTGGTTTGCGCGGAATCAGCCAGGGCCACAATTTTGCGTTCAGTGTCGTCGATGCTTATTGTTTCCTCGGACGGAATCACGCTCCCCGCCGGCAAGCGGGGTGCGTCGTTCGATCCGGTAGTCACGGAGATGACCGGATTGGTCACGAGGGTTACCGAGCCGAGCCTAGCCACGGATTTGGCGTTCAGCGGTGTGCCCTGCTTCACATCCAGCAGAATTTCAATGCGAGTGGGGTCCTGCGGGTCGGGATGCACTGCCGTCACGGTACCCACCGTGATCCCGCCAAACAGGACGTCTGCCCCCGGATCCAGTCCCCCCGCATTCCGCAGGTACGTCTTGTAGGAAACGCGCGCGCCCTTGATCTGTACGGTGCTTACTCGATAGACGACTATGAGCAGGATCGCTGCACAGACTAAAACGAAGAGGCCGACCTTGGCTTCGGTTTTCATTTTTTCTCTCCTGTCAATCCGGCCAGCTCACGAAGGTGGACTTGAACGGTCTTGCTTTCCGTAATGGGATCGGGAACCCGATCCAGAAACTGCCGGACGCGTGGTTGGGTGCTCGCCCGGAACGCATCCTTGCTGTCCACCGCGATGAGTGACCCCCCGTCTAGCATAGCCACACGATCGGCGATGCGAAATGCACTCGCCATCTCGTGCGTCACGACCAATATGGTCATGTGAAAGGCGCGCTTCAGGAACAAAATCAGTTCATCCAATCCGGCCGCGACGATCGGGTCAAGGCCCGCAGAAGGTTCATCAAAGATCAAGATTTCGGGGTCGAGCGCGGTCGCCCGAGCGATGGCCGCGCGCTTTTTCATGCCCCCCGATAATTCCTGGGGCATCTGTTTCCCGGCCTCGCCCAAACCCACAGCCGCGAGTTTCATGTAAGTCATGATTTCGATGATGGGATCGGCGAGTGTTGTTAACTCGCGAAGGGGAAGGTCGACGTTCTCTTCGACGGACAGAGAATTGAATAACGCAGATTCCTGGAAAGCTACGCCCATGGTGCACCGGATCGCCTTCAGCTCTTTCGCGGAGCAACGATTGATATCGACTCCCCGCACCCGAACCGTTCCGGAGGTGGGGGGCTCAAGCCCGATGATGTGCCGCAGCATCGTGGTCTTGCCGGAGCCGCTGCCACCGAGCAGCACCATTACTTCATCCCGTTCGATGTCCAGGCTTACGCCATTAAGCACGCGGTGGCCATCATATTCAACCGTCAAGCTATCGACTGAAATCATCGGGTCTGCCATGTGCTAATCCTTTATTTATGCACCAGGTAGAAGATCGCCGTGAAGAACGCGTCGGCAAGGATAACGAGGTATGTTGACCTCACCACGGCCGACGTTGTTGACCGCCCTACTGCATCCGCCCCTCCTTTTACCTTGAAGCCTTCCATGCACCCGACGTTCACGATAATGGTCGCGAAGACCAGACTCTTCAGCAGCCCGGTAAAGATGTCGCGCATCTCAATCGAGTTGAAGATATATTGCAGATACATGGCGAGCCTGATCTTGGTGCTGATGTACATGAAAGCAGCGCCCGCCAGGATGCCAAACGTGTTGCTCATAATGGTCAGACAGGGGATCACGATCATGGCTGCGACGTATTTCGGCGTCAGTACGAGTTCGATGGGATCGATAGCCATGGTGTGTAGCGCATCGATCTCACTGGTCACCACCATGGTTCCGATTTCGGCTGAAAATGCCGACCCCGAACGGCCGCATACGATCAGGGCCGTCAAAAGCGGGCCCAGTTCGCGCGTGAACCCGATCGCGACAACGTCCATGACGTACTGAAGCGCTCCATACCTCTTCAGGTAAGTTCCGGTTTGCATCGCCAGAATGAATCCCGCGCAAACGGACATGATTGCAACAATCGGTAGTGCATCTACTCCGATAGCCGCCATCTGGCGCATCGCCGTTTGCCAGCGAGTCCGCTTGCCCAGCACCGGCAGTACGCGCGGCGAGGCACGCAGCCCCGACCAGAACTGCATGGTGAGTCCGCCGACATAGGTAAGTCCTTGGATCACGCCGCTTCCGATGGCTTCCAGCGCGTTCATGTGCTCGCCTCCTGTCCAGCGATATCGAACAGTCGATCGAGATGCGTAATCTCGAAAAAGTAGCGAGGCTGATCGTGGATACCACCTAAAATCAGCCGTGTGCCTTGCTCGCGCGCGATCCGAGCCGCCTCCACTAGCGTGGCCAAGCCCGAACTGTCCATGTAAGAGACCCCGGACAGATCCACGGACACCGTCGCCGGCTTCGTACGTAAAGCGTTGGCCAGCGCTGTGCGCATCTCACCCGAGTTTTCGACGGTGATCCGGCCTTGAATCGCCACGCTCTCACCCATCCAGGGACCTCCGCTAACGGTATTGATATCGCCAGCCACTTCGGCAGCGGTGCCTCGTGAAGATCTTTGCCGAGGTCGCGCGGACGAGTGGAACGTCCACCCAAATGCTCGGCAATGAATCCACCTACCCTCATGCAATGTGGAAGCCATACCTAAGCTCTTGAAACGGTTGGAGTGGCTGCGCTCCAAAGAGGGAGGCTACTCGTGAATTCGCGAATTCCGTGAAAAATGGCCCGCGCGGATGATGGCCGGCAACAAGGGGTGGGTTGGTTGGCCGGTTTGAAGCGATCGCGAAGCTTTACGATCTCGCGAATTCGCGAAGAGATGACTTCCCTACTCCGCGTGATGCGAGCGTTTTGAAGAACTTACCGATGGCGCTTGCATTGCATTGATGAAGCCCGGGTCCGGTGAAAAATTTCTCCCGGCCCCAGGAAGATCAGCGACTCGATTCCACGATCCATCGATCTCGTGCTCCAGCCAAGAGGATCGCGGTGGATGAGGCTGATGAAGTCCATCGCTGATCGCGGTCAGGTTCGCCGTTTGTACTAGGGGAACCTCGGCGGCGAGACTAACTCTGCTTATGAAGGGAATTCTCAAGCTCGCCTACAAGTTGCTCGTAAATGACACGGCGAAGTTCACTTCGCTGCTGGTCGGCATCACCTTTGCCGTGTATCTGATGATGTTTGTCACGTCGATGTTCTTCGGAGTGTTAAATCACGCGTCTGCCACGGTAATTAACATTGGCACCACAATCTGGGTCATGGATCCGGCCGTCGAAACGGTCTCCAATTCGGTCGGCATGCCCGACTACGTCCTGGATGCAGTTCGAAGCATGCAAGGAGTGAAATACGCCGTTCCCCTTTACTCGGGAGGAGCGCTGGTCAAGCTTGCTGACGGGAACTATCAATCCGTCACCGTTATCGGATTGGACGACACCAGCCTGCTGGGCAGACCTACGCTTCTGGAAGGAAAGATCGAAAACATTTATGCAGAGAGTGGATTCCTCGCAGTGCGGATGCTGAGTTTGCCAAGCTCGAGAATCCTCGTATCGGATCGGAATTTGAGCTGAACGACAACCGGGCCGTCATCGTGGGGATTGCCCAAGTATCGACTTCTGGCCTGTATGGAACGCCCACTCTATACACGACCTACCAGCGAGCCATCCAGTACATACCAAACCCTCGTTACACGATTTCATACGTGCTTGTAGAGCCCAAGAGCGCCGCCGATATACCCCAGATTAAACAGCAAGTCGAGCGACTGGGCTACCGAGCGCGAACCAAAGAAGAGTTCATGCAGAAAACTGCAGACTTCTTCATCTACAAGACCGGCGGTGGAACCAACATGCTGATTATGACCGCAATCAGCTTTATCGTTGGGCTGTCGATCTCGGGTCAAACGTTCTACACGTTCATTCTGGAAAACCTGGAACGGTTTGGAGCGCTAAAGGCTATTGGAATAAGGAACCGCGATCTGGTGGGTATGATCCTGTTTCAGGCCACCTTCACGGCGCTCACAGGCTACGGTCTGGGGGTCGGGTTGTGTGTTCTCTTGATCTGGCTAGCCAAGCTGAGGCTGCCAAGCTACGCCGCCATGCTCACGTACGCGAGTCTGACGATTGGATTTGTCATGGTTGCCATTATTGCCGCAATTTCGAGCTATGCGGGAATTCGAAGGGTGTTGCAGATCGATCCGTTCAGTATTTTCAGAGGGTGAGATGCCGCAGGTAGCCATTAAAGCGAAGGGACTGGAAAAGTGGTTCGGCGAAGGCGAAGCCAAGACATCCGCCTTAAGAGATGTAGAACTCGAGGCCTATTTCGGCAAGATGCTTTACATCGTAGGTCCCTCTGGGAGCGGGAAAACTACGTTGCTTAGTGTTCTTTCCGGCATTCTGAAGCCCAACTCGGGCAGCGTTCTAGTGGAGGATATTGACATCTGGAAATTGGACGCCGACAAACTGGCCGACTTCCGCCTCAACAAGATTGGATTCGTATTCCAGGACTTCCATCTGTTTCCGCGCTTGACCACAGCCGAAAACGCAGCGATCCCCCTTATCTTGAAGAAAAAGGACTGGGATGAATCCATCCGGGAGGCGATCTCTTACCTGGAGATTGTGGGCTTGAAGGGACGAGCCGATCTCCCACCGGTAAAGCTCAGCGGAGGAGAACAGCAACGTGTAGCAATCGCCCGAGCTATGGTGAGCAAACCCGACATTTTAATCATGGACGAGCCCACTGCGTCCCTAGACGGCGATACGGGAAATTCGATCTTGAGTTTTGTTCACAAGAATATTCTGAATGCGAATCGCTGCATCGTGGTAGTCACGCACGACAGCAGAATCTATGAATTCGCAAGCCGAATCCTGAACATGGTCGATGGACGTCTGACTGGAACAGAAAAGAGCATGGCATGAAGAACAAATTAGTTTTTGCGATTTCACTTCTCGGCATCTTGGCGGGAATAGCTACTGCCTACATCTTCAGCCTCACAAAGCCTCCGCTGCCTCCTGTGTTCGACCCAGCCTCCAATCCCTATGTGAGCGGCATCTATGGCGAAGGCATCGTCGAGAGCACACAGACCAGCGGGGAGAACATCAACGTGTATCCCGAAGTGGCGGGCACCGTCAAACAAATCTTGGTCTCGGAAGGGCAAGAAGTGAAGCAAGGCATGCCGCTGCTCCTGATTGACGATTCCATTCACAGAGCTGCGACGGAGCAGCAGAAATCAGCCGCCCAGGCTTCCCACGCCATGCTGGAAGAGTTGAACGCGGAACCGAGGAAGGAAAACCTCGACATCGCTGAGGCCTAGCTTGTTTCGGCGCAAGCCACCCTGAAGACTGCGAAGGACGAACTAAACAAGCAACAGGCAGCTTACGAAAGTGATCCCAGGTCGATCAGCAAAGACGCCTTGGACAGCGCAATAAACGCCGCAGCCATGGCCCAAGCAAATCTTGAAGTTGCACAAAAGCAGCGTGACTTGACCAAAGCGGGCGCCTGGAGTTTCGATATCCGCAATCAAGAAAGACAGTACAACGCCCTCGATAAGTCTTATCGGTCTTCTAGCGCGCTGCTCTCCAAATACACGCTTCGAGCACACACGGACGGAGTAGTACTCTCCATCAATACGGTCGTCGGAAATTATGTATCCCCGCAAGGTGCGTACGACAGCTACACGCAGGGAATGAGTCCCATATTGGTGCTGGGTGCACCACAAGCAAGCCTTCACGTTCGCTGCTATATCGATGAAATCCTCGTGCCTCGACTTCCGCCCCCTACGAAAATGAAAGCACAGATGACGATTCGTGGGACGAACATCAAGATTCCACTGAATTATGTGCGAGTGCAGCCCCTGGTGTCTCCGAAGATCCAACTGTCGGACCAGAGGCAAGAACGAGTGGACGTCCGGGTGCTGCCGATCATTTTCAGTTTCGAGAAACCCAAGGACACAAATCTCTATCCGGGTGAACTGGTCGATGTGTATATCGGTAACTGAAACGCGCGAAAGGCCGGAGTTATTGGGACAGATCCGCAGGAAGCGCGGGTCGACAGCACGGGCGACCCCAACCTCCGAGGTATGTCCTCCGTTTGGGCGGATCGCTGCGCGTCTAGTGCTGTCCGCGCTGGCGGTGTGCGTTTCAGTCGAGACCGGATGCATCGTCGGCCCAAAGTACGCCCGACCGTCCGTTCCGGCTCCGCCTGCGTACAAGGAGCTGCAACTAGAGGACGCTCAGGGTCAGGGCAATTGGAAGACTGCGCCGCCAAACGATGCCGCTGTTCGCGGCAAGTGGTGGGAAGCATATCACGATCCTCAACTGAACGAGCTTGAAGAGAAAGCAGAATCTTCGAACCAAAACATTGCTGCAGCAATGGCCAATTTCCTCGCGGCGCGAGCCTTTGTGAGGCAGGCTCGGTCGCAGTATTTTCCAACCGTCACAACCAATCCGAGCATCGTGAATTCGCGCCCGTCTGCAGGCCAGTTCGGGGGTCTACAAACAGGAAGCTCTTCGGGAGTAACCGTCAAATCGTTTACCGACTACTCGCTACCTTTTGATGCTTCCTGGGAACCTGATTTCTGGGGACGCGTCCGGAGCAGTGTAAGGGCGAATGTTTATGCAGCGCAGGCCAGCGCCGCCGACGTGGGGAATGTACGCTTAAGTGAACAGGCGGAGCTCGCAGTAGATTACTACGAACTCCGAGCGCAGGACTCGCTGCGGCAGATACTCGATTCCATTGTGACCGCTTACCAGGAAACACTGGACCTCACCCGAAGCCAGTATCACGCTGGCCTCAGTAATGATGAGGCTGTCGCGCAGGCGGAGGCGCAGTTAAGAGCGGCCCAGGCTCAAGACGCCAACCTTGGAATTGTGCGCGCCCAATATGAAGACGCCATTGCCGTTTTGATTGGGCAGCCGGCGTCGACGTTCTCACTTCCCGCACAAGCTCTGGAAGGCACGCCTCCAGGAGCGCCCGTCGGGGTTCCTTCCGAACTTCTCGAGCGGCGTCCTGACATCGCCGCAGCAGAGCGTGGGGTCGCCGAGGCCAACGCGCAGATTGGCCTGGCGAAGGCGGCGTATTTCCCCAACATCTTATTGAGCGCTTCGGGTGGGTTTGGAAATTCTTCGTTCTCCAGTTGGTTCACATGGCCAAGCCGCTTTTGGTCGGTTGGGCCGAGCCTAGCCGAAACAATCTTCGACGCGGGATTGCGCCGGGCCACGGTGCAGCAGTATCAGGCCAATTATGATCAGATCGTGGCGAGTTACCGGCAGACAGTTCTGACCGCCTTCCAACAGGTGGAGGACAACTTGGCAGCGCTGAGAATTCTGTCCCAGACTGTCGAGCAGCAAGATGCGGCCGTCGACGCCGCAGCGAGGAGTTTGCGGGAGGCCGAAGTTCGCTACAAAGCGGGACTTGATCCTTACCTGAATGTGATCGTCGCTCAAACGATTTTGTTGAATGACCGGCAGGCTGCCGTGAACTTTCGGATGCAAGAAATGGTGGCGAGCGTTCAGCTCATCAAGGCGCTGGGCGGCGGTTGGGATGCGACGCAGATTCCGTCGCCAAAGGACATAGCAAAGAATCCGTCAGGCTCAAATCCAACGCGCTAGCAAACTCCTCAAGTTCTGTCTAAAACCCGCTTCCATCAAATTCCCGTCAGCGGTCAAAATTCAAAAAAGGGACCCAGCCTAGGCATTAGCCCGCACGTCGTGCAAAGCCAGGAAAGCCTTAAGCAGGACGCGTAGATCGTATTGACCTTTGTATACCGGCGGTGGCGTCCGCTTCAGTCCTAGCAATGAGTACACTGCAGTTTGCGCCGACCGGACCGAATATTCCACGGTGAATACGACATCGTCCGGAATTTCACAGAACTGTCCGACGAGCGCAAGGTTCTTTGAGTGTGCCGGTACCACTTGGGGACGATCGTCCTTCGCCCTTCGCAGAAACTGGCTGGTAATGAAGGGCATCATGCACGGGATGCACGTGCAGCTATCCAGGATTTTGGCGGCGTGAGCTTCAATCCGTAGGTGGCCTATAATCTCGCTCATGATTTCTCGACCTGTGCATGCCGACATAGATTTCTTCACGAAATTACCTTGTTCATCGACGCGCAGGCCGTAGCCCCAAAAGACCTGAACGTTTTTGGGCTGTCCGATGAAATGAGGCTGGTGAGCCAAGACAATCGATGCTAACCAGCCGGAATCCGGAAAGGTAATCAGGCCGCCCTCTCCGGGTACGTTGCCCGTGAGATCCCGAACCAGTTGGAAGAAGGTCGGGTCGTGAAGCGTCGTGGTGAACGACACCCACTTCGATTCCTCGATATGGTCGGAGAAATTCGCTGGGTGGCCAAACTGCGACTGGCCCGCGGCGAGCCTTTCCCAAAGAGACCAAGAACCGCCGTCGGATTTGCCCTTCAGAACGGGCGCAGAGTCCATCGAACCCAAGCTTGACGCCTCAGTCATGGAACCAAGGGTGACAATTACCAAATCCTTAGCGTCAGCTTTGATCTCTTCCGTGTGGCCGTCGTGCTCACAAACAATGCACTGCACGGAGTAGTCCTCGCCGGCATGATAGAAAGAAAAGTTAGTCACGCAAGTATTGAGCCTGAACCTGACGCCACGCTCTTCGAGCCATTTCTGTAAAGGTCGCACCATTGAGTCGTACTGGTTGTAGACGGTTCGCATAATTCCCGTGAGCGTGCTGAAGCCGGAAACCATATGAGTGAAGCGCACCAGATAGCGCTTAAACTCGACCGCACTATGCCAGGGTTGAAACGCGAACGTTGTGCACCACATGAACCAGAAGTCCGTTTCAAAAAACGAGGGAGCGAACTGCTCCGAAATGTTGCTGCGTCCGAGCACTTCCTCGGGCTCAAGCCCCAGGCGCTCGATATTCAAAATGTCCTTCTCACTTAGACCAAATCTGGGAGCGTCGACCCTGTGTCCCTCGCGAAAGAGGCGCGACTGGGATGAGGTTTTCATCGTCTCATTCCAATCGAAGATCTCCTGTGTTACCGTCTTGCTCCCGTCGAGAGTAGGGATTGAAGAAAATAGATCGTAGGTACAGACGTATTTGCTCTCGAGCATTCGGCCGCCACGCATGATATAGCCATCCTGCGGAGATCCGGCGGCGTCAAGACTTCCGCCGACTTTCGCGGATTCCTCAAGAATCGTGATGTTGTGGCCCGGAATGTTTCCGTCGCGAATCAGGAAGGCAGCTGCCGCGAGCGAGGCGATGCCACTTCCAACCAAGTAAACTGCCGAGTCATCGTCAACAAGTCTCTTAGACATGGATTCACACTTCTTTCTGTTCACTGCAAATGGCGACGGACCTGTCAGGGGCGCCGCAGGCTCCGGCAGAGCGTTGGCCGACGGAGGCTCTGAATAGAGCAATGCGAAGGCCATACCTAACCTCTTGAAGATGATTGGAGTGCATGCCGTCCGACGGATGGCGTCTATTTCGCGAATTCGCGAATTTCGTGAAAGATGCCCTGCAACTAATCAGCCACAATAGGCAGACCGGTTTGCAGCGATGCCAAAGGGGGCGGCCGAAACCATGGCGAACAACCGAGTGCAATGTCGTTCTTGATCGAAACATTCGCGAATTCGCGAAACAACAGGATCTTGTCATCCTGGTACTCCCGTATTTTCAGACCTTTAGCTGTGGCCTTCGCATTGCACGTTAGCACAGACGGGCGGAGTGGCTTGCTTGGCGTATATTGGCGGCTTCGCCCTTGGGGCCGTTACCGCGCGTCCTTTTGAGGACCCGCGACAGCGCGCCGACTGAGGTACTTGTCGTGTCGCCCGATGCTGATAAAACTGCCGGTGCGATTACCGGCTTGACGGCGCAGGAAGCCAAGGCACGGCAAGACCAGTTCGGGCCGAATGAACCTGCTGCGAAACAGCACCACTCTTTCTTATTCGATTTACTGCATGCGTCCAAGAATCCCCTCGTGTTGATCCTGCTGATTGCCGCGGTCGTATCGGCATTCCTGGGCGAGAAGGTAGATGCGGCAATCATAGGCTTCATTGTTCTTCTAAGCACGGCGATCGACTTAAGTCAGACCTATCGTTCTCAACGGGCAGTCGAACAACTGCGCGACCGAGTCGCCCCAACGGCAACCGTTCTCCGCGACGGCGAGTGGAGGGAAATTCGGCGGCGAGACGTGGTGCCGGGAGACATCGTGCGGCTTTCGGCGGGAGACCTGGTGCCGGCAGACGCGCGGCTCTTGATAGCGCGCGATCTTTATGTCCAGCAAGCAGCGCTGACGGGCGAATCGCTCCCGTCCGAAAAGCAAGCCACGGGGGAGCCTGCCTCGACCAAAGCGGACGCTCAAAACATGGTTTTTCTGGGCACGTCCATTATTAGCGGAACCGCAACGGCAGAGGTGGTCACGACCGGCGCCAAGACCGCCTTTGGCGATATTGCGGCTCGCCTGTCAGCCAGACCGGAAGAGACGGCTTTCGATAAAGGCCTGCGCAACTTCAGCCAACTCCTCGCCCGAACGGTCTTCTTTCTCGTTCTCTTCCTGATCATCGTCAGCATTGCGCGCCATCGCGACCCGTTTCAGTCTCTGTTATTTGCGGTTGCGCTGGCAGTGGGCTTGACACCCGAGTTCCTGCCAATGATTACATCGGTGACGCTGTCGAAAGGCGCCGTCGCCATGGCACGGAAGAAGGTCATCGTCAAGCATCTTTCCGCGATTCAGAACCTCGGCAGTCTAGATGTGCTTTGCAGCGACAAAACGGGAACCCTCACCTCGGGAACAATGTCGCTCAACCGCTCTCTCGATCCTTTTGGGAATGTATCTCGGCGCGCTCTGGAACTTGCCTACCTCAACAGCAAGTTCGAGACAGGTATTCGCAGTCCACTGGATGAAGTCATCCTGCATCAGTCTCAAACAAAAGCGGAAGACTACACAAAGTGCGACGAGATTCCGTTCGATTTCGAGCGGAGGCGACTCTCGGTCGTGGTAGAGCACCAGTCGCGGCGGACCCTCATCACGAAAGGCGCTCCCGAAGGGATTATTGCCCTACTCTCGGGTTACGAGCTTGAAGGCAAGGCAGAACCCATCACCGATGACGATATCAGGCGTATCCGACAGACGAGCGATGAATTGAACAGTCAAGGGTTTCGCTCACTTGCGGTGGCTTTTGTCGAAGTGCCTGCATGCGCGAACTATTCAGTTAGAGACGAGCGCAATCTGATCCTGGCCGGTTTCTTGAGCTTTGCGGATGAGCCCTTGCCTGACGCCGCACAGGTTGTGGGTTCTCTAAAACAGGACGGTGTCGAGGTCAAGGTGGTCTCCGGTGACAACGAGCGCGTAACCGGGCACGTTTGCGCGCAGGTAGGAATCGACCCCGGCCAGATCATCACTGGCGAGGATATGGAACGGATGACGGACCCGGCGCTGTCCCGCGTCGCCCAGGGGACGCGCGTATTCGCACGCATTTCACCGGCCCAGAAAAACCGGATTCTCCTGGCTCTGAAACACCACGGCCACGCGGTGGGGTTCATGGGTGACGGCATCAACGATGCGCCATCGCTTCACGCTGCCGATGTTGGCATTTCAGTGCCAAACGCTGCTGACGTGGCTCGCGAGGCTGCCGACGTGATTCTCGTTGAGCCAGGCCTGCGGGTTCTCCACGATGGCATCATCGAGGGACGCAAAGCTTTTGGTAACGTGATGAAGTATTTACTGATGGGCACAAGCTCGAACTTTGGGAATATGTTCAGCATGGCGGGCGCTTCGCTCTTCCTGCCGTTCTTGCCAATGCTGCCCACCCAAATCCTGCTGAACAACCTTCTTTACGACTTAGCCCAAATCACCATTCCAACGGACAATGTTGACGATACATACTTGAAAAAGCCACAACACTGGGATATTGGTCTGATCCGCAATTTCATGGTGTTCATTGGGCCCATCAGTTCCATCTTCGACTTTCTGACCTTCTACGTGTTGCTGCATGTCTTCCACGCGAGTGAAGCGCAGTTTCATACCGGTTGGTTTGTCGAATCGCTGGCCACCCAGACGCTGGTGTTGTTCGTCATCCGCACATCGCGAAATCCACTGCGCAGCCGTCCTAGCCGTCCCCTAACGGCGACGTGCCTTGCCGTAGTAGCGATCGGGCTTTACTTGCCGTTCAGTCAGCTGGCGGGGGTGCTCGGCTTCACGCCGCTGCCAGCGGCATACTTTGCTTTTCTCGCTATCGCGACAGCAACATATCTCTTGCTGGTGGAAGGCGGCAAACGACTCCTTCTGCACAAGGAAGCCAAGCTTGCGACCAACCATGGAGAACCTGGCAATGGCAACCTAGGCTTGGCCGAAGGAGGTGTGTGATGAAAAACATCAGAGCAGGCAATCATGAAATTTTCTGTGTTGGCGCTTGACTATGACGGAACTATCGCGACAGAAGGTGTGCTCGATCCTGACGTCAGGGCTGCAATTATAGAGACACGTGCCCGGGGAATTGTGGTATTGCTCGTCACTGGCCGCATCCTCTCTGACCTGAGGCAGGCAGCAGGAGATCTCGATTTTGCCGACGCGGTGGTAGCGGAGAATGGCGCCGTTCTCGCATTCCCAAATGGTCACTCCATGCTCATCGGTCATCTCCCACCTCAAGTCTTCTTCGACGAACTACGCCGCCGAGGGATTGGATTTCGAAAGGGGCAGTGCATCGTGGAAGCTGATGCTGGTTCGGCTCCGCAAATTCTGGCGGTAATTCGCGAACTCGAATTGCCGCTCGCACTGTTGTTCAATCGCAGCCGGTTGATGGTTCTTCCGCAAGCGATCAGTAAAAGCACCGGTTTGCGGAAGGCGTTGGACGCATTTCGCCTTTCTACTCACAACGCGATTGGTATCGGGGATGCCGAAAACGACAACGACCTCCTCGCCGAGTGTGAGATTGCCGTGGCTGTCAGCTGGGGCAGCGCAGCACTCCAAAAGCAAGCAAACGAGATTGTGCATGGAGATGGCCCGCGCGCTGTGGCCGCCTATATCCGACAAGTGTCGAAAGAGACAAGGTTACCTTTCGATCGCATTGGCCGGCATCGAATCTCCCTAGGTACGGCGGAGGACGGACGGCCGCTGGCAATCGCCATCCACGGACGGAATATGCTGGTCGTTGGCGAGCCCCAGTCCGGCAAATCCTGGGCCACCGGACTTGCTTGCGAACAGATGATCCTTCAGGGCTACTGTGTCTGCGTGATCGATCCGGAAGGCGATTACAGTGGTCTGGAGGCGCTGCCTGGCGTGGTGGTACTGGGAGGGGAGGGCCCGCCACCGGACATTCCTGACGTGGCTCGCGCACTCCAGCATTTCGATCTGAGCGTCGTCGTCGATCTATCACGCGTGCCCTACGAAGAAAAAGTCAGTTACCTAAAAACGTTGCTGCCGATGCTGGCTTCCCTCCGACGAGCCACGGGTCTGCCGCATCGGATTGTCGTAGATGAAGCCCATTACTTCCTGCATGAACCCGATGTCAAACAGCTATTGGATCTTGAATTGGGCGCTTATGCGCTTGTCACCTATCGCCCGTCCGACCTTTATCCCGATCTTCGCAAAGCCATGGATGTGGTTGTGGCTAAACGTTTGACCAATCCACAAGAAGTGCAAACACTGCTGACCATGGTTAAAGGCAGAGACGTCGAACCCGAATGGGCGACCACTCTCAGAGCACTCGCCCCAAGCGAAGCTGCAATCTTGCCTGGGAGCGACGAGGCGGAAGGAAAATTGCGGCGGTTTACGCTTTTGCCCCGATTGACCCCGCATGTCCGGCACAAGACAAAGTATTTCGATGTCCAAGTGGCTGGAGGACAGGAATTCGTGTTTACCGATCATGGAAAAGCGGTTGGGCCGCCCGCTCGATCTTTGAAGGAGTTCCTTGCCTTGTTGGCGAGTACACCGGTCGCATCTGTTGGTGAACACGCGCGCCGGGGAGATTTCTCGCGATGGATTGCGAATGTATTCCATGACAATCGGTTGGCATCGGACGTGCGAAAAATCGAACAGCGCTACCGGCTTGGTCATCTGGAAGACGTGCGTGAATCGATGTCCCAACTCATTCAGGAACGCTACCGATTCTCTTCTGATAGGGCCTTGTACTCCCCGGCTACAAGCAACCTCTCGTGAGGTCGGGATCGGATTGTCGCCGGCTCAATTCCTCACTGTTAAGACGGAGCAGCCTGCCCCGCACACCACTTCATACGCAGTGGCCCACGGCATATGGGAGGCTGTACCGATGTGGGTTGCGCGATGCAAACCCAAAATGATCGCGTCGGCCTTGAGAGTGTTGGCTGTTTGCAGGATCTTCTCACTCGGCGATCCGAACTCGACGGCAAATTCAGGTTTCATTACCAGCTTGGGCTGCTGGGACGTCAATTCCTCGAGTCGCCGGAGGCTGGCCACACGAACATTCTCTCGCATTTGCATGACATCGCCAGCGGTGGGCAGAAGGTTATCCCCCGGGACCGGGATATCAGAGACAACGTGGAGCAAAACGAGCTTTGTTCCGAAGTGGTTGGCGGACGAGATGGCGTATGGCAGGGCATGCAGGGAGGGTTCGCCGAAGTCCGTAGCGAACAGAAAGGGTCGAATGGCTCGAGCGCTCCCGACTGGGGAATCCTGAAGGGAACCCGGACCAACGGTCAGAACCAGGCAATCGGCGTTACGAAAGATGCGTTCTGCCACTGACCCGAGGAGCAGTTTCCCCAAACCTCGTCGACCAGTGTACCGAGGACCACGAGGTCTATACGTTCCTCCAAGATTACTTTCTCCAACTCTTCCCACACATTGCCTTGACGGACGATCACCTCATGACTCAGCCCCGCCAGTGCTCCTCGTTGAATGAGATCTTGTTCCAATTGACAGGCATCCCTGCAAACCGCCTCGGCGGCGGCAGCCACTGCGTCAGGACCTACTAAAGTAAATCCCAGCGACGCGACGACGTGGACCGCGTAGAGTTTCGCCCCATAGTGGCGAGCAATGGCGAGAGCATGGCGGAATGCTTTGTGAGATGCTTCTGAGAAGTCCGTTGCGACCAGAACCGACTTCAGGAGAATATCCCCAGTTGCCGCGACGAGTGACATGCGAACTCCCTTCCCCGGCGAGACCTACTCATTCCCTTCTAGCGTGTTCTTGATGGACGTGAGGCCTTTTTGAAGACTTGAAACCGACCGGCCCACCGCGGCCTTTCGAATGATCGATCCCTTGGCACCAGTCAGACCCGCCTGTTCGGAACCCATAAGCTTGATCAGATAGAAGCCGCGGTGCTTCGGGTCGTCACTCCCGCGAACACAGAAAGAAAGGTCCAGCGCGGTCTCGAAGTAGTGGCTCGAATAGAGCTGTTTTTCTGCGATGGCATAGGCTACCGGGTCAGCACTATCACCTCGCATGGTCGTCATCTGCACAACACGAAGCGTCGGTTTCAAACCGAACTTCACTTTAGCCCAATAGAAGGCATCATCGACGTTGGCTGGCTTTGCGTCGGGATAAGCGAGAAGGTAAGTGTAGAAATCGGGTAGGTATGCCGGCAAAGCCTTGTCGTAACTGAGCATGTAAGCGAACTGCGCGGGCACATCTACCGCGTCAGGCTTATCGTTATAGGCCCCCAATTCGTGATTGCCCTTGCGCTGGTAGGCGAGGAGACGTTGCAGTGCCCTCTTCTGCAGGAGTCCATTCACCTGCTCGTTCACGTCGGAGGCGGACCAATCAATGGACCGCTGAAACTCTTTAATCGAGCCCGTGGGCATCTGAATTGGACAGTCGCCGGGCGTGCATTTTTTCAAGGCCTGGATTTCGTTGCCGTCGAACTCGAAGCCCTTCAAGTCGGAAGGTCGGGGAGGGGTGCTGAACACTCCGAGTGCCCAATAGCTGGGCAGTTCGCGAAGCCGGTCGAAATCGTGGGCAATCTCGAGGTAGCTCTCAGGAGCGGCGTGGATGTAGATTGCACCGAACAAAAAAACCTCAGATGGCGTGCGGGACGGCAGAGCCTTCGCCACCGGCTGTCCGCCTCGGATGGCTACGATCTGATCCTGACTCAGTCCGATGTTCTGCTTAAAGAACGTTTGCAGGTCAAGCTTCGATTGAGAAGTGCCCGGCGACGCAATCGCAGTCAAGACCAGCAATGTTGCGGCGTGCATAAGACTTCGGATCATCACTCGGATCATGGCAAAGTCACCCAGGCGCTTTTCGCTGTGAAACAACACCTTGTTGTACAGCAATGAGAAGACCACATCTAAGCTCTTGAAAACATTTAAGTGCAATCGTTCCCAAACATCATTCCTTCGCGAATTCGTGAACTTCGCGAGAAGAGATCAAGAAGAAGATTGCGCCGACTACTTTGGCAGCCTAGCTGCACTGTAGAGGCCGAACTTCCTGCACGCTGACGTGGGGCCGGCGACACCGAAACGGGGATTTGCGGTTCGCGAGCCCCCGGCAAGATCGATGTAAGCATGTGAATAGAGGAAGCTCGGCTGCGAACTCCAGTTTCAGCGGTTTGGAAGTGACGCGCTGAGGTGATTTGTTGCGATGTCCATGACATGAAGCAGCCAGGGGAGGCATTCGTGAGTTCACACTCGATGGTCGACAATTGCGGGCACTGGGCGAAGCCGATAACCGACTTCTGTCGAGAGGATCGTCATCAAGTGACTGCAAAGCTCGCCTACGAACACTGGGAAAAAAGAGGCCGCCCGCAGGGCTCGCCTGATGTTGACTGGTATGCGGCTGAAGCTACGCTGCGTGAGTACCTGTTGGCTTCAGGCATTGAGATTGGTCCGAACGGGAGTTTGTACAGCTAAACAGGAGGTCACGATAAGCCCCCTCGCGAATCCCCCGCGCGACTATTGTCCCGATCTGCGGTGCCGGCCCGGAACGGGAAACTCTTCAACTTGCTCGCCGCTCTCGCGTTCTTCACGTTGTGCTCTAGGACGATACCACTTGAAGTACACTAGTGCGCCGATGCTGGCCATTACAGCGAGCACGATCAGCAACTGCACGAAGAAGTGGTAGTGCTGCGAGACGAAGGCGATCATTTGACTGCCATAGGTCCTGGCAAAATACGCCACGGCAAAGTAACGCACAGCGCGCCCCGTCGTCAGCGAAGAGAGAAACTTCTTGCACGGGTATTGCATGATCCCGGCGGCCATCAGGACGGGAGTGAAAGGGAATGGTGGAGGTAGGACCGAACCGGAGAACACCGACATGAACCCGTGTTTCTCGAATTGCTTGTAGATTTTTTCTGCGCGCGGTTTTCCCACTTTCTTTTCCAAAGTCTCCTGGCCGCCTTTCTGGGCCAGCCGGTAGGTCAGATAGCCCCCAAGTACCTCTCCCACTGTAGCCATGAAGGCATAATAGGCCCACCATTCATGGCGGTGTGCCGCAAGCACGATGATGAATACTTCCATACTTCCCGCTGGGACAGAGATGAGAGGGGTATTGTCGGCGATGCCCAGCACGATCAAGCCCGGTCCTCCCATGCGGTGGATCCATTTCCACACCGAGTCGGCCACCACAAATAGAGAGAAGATTTTCATACGTGAACCGGAGGCGCACCTAGCGCCTTCTCAGCGGTTTCGTCTAACACGAGATGTCGTTACCACGAATGCCGCGTTGTTCGGAATAACCAGGATGCTCGGGATCCTCAGCGAACTAGAGAAAGGGCCGCAGGTTGCAGTTTTCCAGACCTTCCAGGAAGTCTGGATTGGCTCGTTCACGTTTCTCCGGATAAGGTCGCCGGGAAAGCAACAGTTCTATTGAGCCGGTGCCGGCTGCGGATTCCCCTGCGGCGCCGCCGTCGGACTGGAGAAATTCACCTTCGGCACCTGCCTCGATCCCTCTGACGCGGCAAAGTAAGCTTCGTTGGGCTTGAATCCTGCCCAGCGCGCAAAAATGTTGTTTGGAAACTGCTGGATGTACGTGTTGTAGTCCTGCAAAATATCGTTGTAGCGCTTACGCTCCACCGCGATGCGGTTCTCGGTGCCCGCCAGTTCATCCTGAAGCCGTAGAAAGTTTTCATTCGACTTCAGCTGCGGATAATTCTCCACGATCGCCAACAGCCGTCCCAGAGCTCCGTCCAGCTGCTGGTTCGCCGCGATCTTCTGCTGCGGGTTCGCCGCCGAGAGCAGGGCCGACCGTGCTTTCGCGATGTCTCCGAACACCGTTTGCTCCTGCTTCGCGTATCCCTTCACCGTTTCCACCAGGTTTGGGATCAGGTCGGCTCTTCTCTGAAGCACAATGTCCACCTGAGACCACGCCGCTTTCACAGCCTCGTTCTTCTGCACGAGGGTGTTGCGCACGCCCACGTACTGTCCAAACACAATCAGCGCAATCAGCGCCACCACCACGATGACCACGATTACGGCTTTCATGAAAGTCCTCCTAAGAAGCAGCCTGTGAATTTCCTACGAATGGCCCGGTGCATCTGGGTCCCTCATCTTATCGACAGCCGCAGTCGCCTTTTCCACCGCTTCAAGGTACCCGCCCACGATTTCGGCGGCATGGAGTTTCTTGCCGTCCGACTTGTGCTCGCGCACATCCAATACCTGTTCGATCGCCGATGCATCCAGGCCTATCCGTGCTGCCAACTGCATCACCGCATCTCGCTTCGCCACCGGCGCACTCTCTCCCAGCGCGATTAACGCGTGCCGGAACAACGTCGCAAACGACGCGACCGATCGGACCAGCAACTCCCGTATCCTGCGCTCATCGTCCCCAGCCAGGAGCAAGACCTGCCGCAGCAGAATCAACTTCTCTCGCAGTTCGTACTCCACCTGCACTCGATGCAGCCGCATCGGAATCTGCAGCCCCTCGATCACATCGTCGCCCCACAGCACTCGATGATGTTGCTTCATGTCAATCAACTCGATCGTGAAAACATCCGTCGAGCGCTCGAGTTCCTCCCGCGTCATAAACAGTGGCGGAGGCTGCTTCTGCCGCTCCCACCACTTCACCACCGGAGCCAGAGCGCGCAGCTTCGCGTACGAGCCATCGCGCAGCACACAAAACAGATTCACATTCGAAAATGCTGGATGATAATCCCCGGAAGCCGCCGACCCATATAGGATCACGCTCTCCAGGTTCGCGCCGGCGGCCGCCCGCACCTTTTCCACAAATTCCTTGATCTTGTTTTCAGGAACCATGGCTCCCTCGCTCGCCGCTACCAACTGCTGCTCGCTCCGCCGCCACCCGAACTGCCTCCACCAAATCCACCAAAGCCTCCGCCACCTCCAAATCCGCCACTCCCGCCTCTGCTCCTGCCCCCCCCGCCCAGCATCTGCGAAAACAGAATCCAAAACAGCAACTGGCGCAAAGGGTGGATCGCCAGTACTAACACGGCCACGATCACAATCGCCAGAATCGCACCACCGGACAATCCGTGCTCCGGTGCAGCAGGCTCTTCGGCTGGTTCTGGCGCCTGCGCCCCCGTGATCTGCACTCCTGCGTCCTGTGCAATCACCGAGGCAACCCGGCTAGTCACCAGCAGTATGGCTTTGCTGTAGTCGCCGCTCTGCATCAACGGGACTGCTTCCCGCTGAAAGCTCCCCACTTTTCCATCGGGCAGGATCGGCTCCAGCCCGTAGCCAACTTCAATCCGCGCTCGCCGGTCCTGGATCGCGTACAGAATTAAGACGCCGCGGTTGGTCGTCTTGCTTCCGATTCCCCACTTCTTGAACAGATCGACCGCATAGCTTTCAATGTCCACTCCGTCCAGACTGGGGACCGTCACCACCGCGATCTGTGCATGCGCCTTCTCGTCAATCTGGCGCGCAATGTCTTCGATCTGCGCCTTCGTGTTCGGATCGAGAACTTGCGCGAAGTCGTTGACATATCCCGTAGGCTGCAACTGGGAGACAGACTCGGCACAAACGATCGCAGCCCAAGCCATGACCACGATCGCCAGCCCCACGAGCCTCCAACGCGCTTTCATTATCCTCCACGCATCGTACGCTAAATGTGTGTCTCTGCCGCCTTGGCCTTTGCCGCCGCTGCTTTTGCCCTGAGGAGCTGGACCTTTGCTTGCTCCTGGCGATCCGCGGCTTCACGTCTGTCTCTGGCCTTTTGCAGCTGCGCTTGGATCTTGGAGTCGAGCTGGTTGATCTTTTCCTGCAGCTTGGCTTTCCGATCGGCGTGAGCCTTGGCGAGCTCGGCCTTCATTTGGGCGAGGTCGGCTTTCATGGCGGTGACGTTCTCTTCGTGGATTGTGTGTTTTACCTCCGATAGGGCGCGGCGGTGAACAACGCCTCCCAGTTCCTCCATACGCAGATCGACCCAGGGCGTCCACTCCTCGTCAATCTCTGCCAGCAAGGCGACGGTACCCGGAGTCAGCTGTTTCAAAACGTCGTCCACAAAGTCGCCTCCGATGCGCGCATTGTCCAGATCTGCTGTGACGCCAGCCAGGGATCCGGCTGCCGCGCCGATGGCGACTCCGGTGGGGCCGCCAAGAAGGCCGATCAGGCTCCCCAGGGAAGTTCCCAGCAGGGTTCCAAGCCCAGCGGGGTCGTGTTCTTCGTTGACAATGCTTGTGCCATTAGCGTTCTTTGTGACTATTGCGTAAGCGTAGAGTGTGATGCTGTCTTCGTGATCAAGACTTTTTAGTGCATCGCGCCCAGCGAAGGCCTTGGTGGCCTCGCTAAAAACCACTACCAACATGCGATTCATACAGTTTTCCTCCAGTAGTTCGTTGTGCACGCCGCCACGGCGACCGCAGCGTGACGCCACGGACGTCTTGTCCGCCCTAGCGCGGCAGGCCTACGACGACTTCTTCATGTGCGAGTAGAAGGCAATCACCCCGGCCCGATTGCGAAGACAACCACTTCAGCGGAGCCCGGTCTTCGTACTCCTGCTCAGAACAGCCTTGCATCTGTTCGTCCTTCTCGCTTACATCTTGTGCAGGTTAAGAGCGAGTGCGATCCATGCCGAGCCGTAAAAAATGAGATCAATTCCAACGAAGAGACCGATCGCCCAAAGCCCAGAGACCGGCCATTGTGCCATGATGAGAATGCCCATGATCGACGACAAGGCTCCATTCAGAGCTTGCCAACCCCAGCCCGGCAGATGAGTCCATAGCGAGGCGACCAATTGATAGAGGCCGCCGATCAGGAAGAACGCCGACATCACAAAGGTCACGGCCTCGGCGCTTATCACTGGTTTCATCACCATCAGTAGGCCGATTATTCCGAACAGAATCGCCAGGAGCATGTGTGGGAAGAAACCTGCCCACTTCCCAACCAAGAACGCATTGACAAACTCGATGAGGCTCGCAAACATAAGCAGCCACCCGAAGAACACCATCGAAGCCACTGTGGCTGCTACCGACCGAGCCACAGCGGCGATGCCAAGCAGCAACAACACAATGCCAAAAGCGAGGAACCATCCCCAGTTATGAATCATCTCCGGGGTAGCTCCGACTATGACTTCGATTGGACCAAACATTGTCAGCTCTCCTTTCCTCCCTAAATCGGCCGAGAACGAAGGTGCGCTCTCGGCCGGATTTTCAACAAAACTCCTAGGAGTAACGATGACCGCATTAAGCTCGTTTCACTTCCAAACGCGCGGCTTTTCTTCGCAAAATCCTTCTAGTGACGCGAACCAAGTTCGTTGCCTGGTGCGGCCACAAGCATGCGAGCAGGGATCTCCAACTTCTAAGAGCGCAGCCGCGAGCCTCATGTGCCGGCGGTTAATGATCGGCACCAGAGGTTGCTGAGTACCGGGTAATTACCTGCGGAAACGCGGGGAGGCCAGCCGCCGTATCGGCGCTGGCTCGCCCATCGTCGCCCAGCAATGCACGTGCATTCTTGTTGTAGGCGGCTTGGTTCAGATCGTCTTCAGGCCGAATGACCACGCCCTTCAGGTTGATCCCAGCAAATAACCCACGGCTGCGCGAGTACGACAGAATCTTTGCGTGCATCAGCGCGTCAGTACCGGCGCTGGCTTCGCGCCCGACGGGCCCAGCTGCGACACCTGCGTCGGTTCCGAGTTCGAACCTGTCCTTCATCAACCCGCCGACAGCTTCGTCGTTCATGAACAGAAGAACGACGTCGGTCTCTGAAGCCCCGATCTGAGGTCCCACGCTGCCACCGCCGGCGCGGAAAAACACGGGATCGCTCCAGCCGGTCGCCATGCGACGGCTCACGACGCCCCGTCCGCCTTCGCCGCCAAAAATAAACGCTGCCTTATGGACCTGGGGAAACACGGCGATTGGCTTGGCACGCGCAAGCAGGTCCCGCGGAATAGCCTTATCGGGCGTCTGCATAATCTCGTCGAATACCTTCCCAGCTTTGACGGACTGCGACGCTGCTTCCTTCACTTTCGCCTCATGATCGTCCCCCGAGCGCGCTAGCGGAGTAGCTAAGATCAACGCTACGAACGCCAGCCCGACGGCGAGCAACTTTTGCCGGTTCTCAAGAGTCACGACAACCTCCTCGCCCTCGCATACGAAGGCAATAGATTCTCCAATTAGGCGACAAACATCACGAGCACCACCGCACGTCAGCTCGCTTTTGCCTTCGGCTTCGATTCAATCCCCTTTACTGATTTCTCGAAGTCTGCGATCCGCCCCTCGAGATCGGCTTTCGCCTGCTCCCACCGGTCGCCGCCCGACTTCTTCAGTTGCTCCAGCTTCTGCTGGATCTCCACTTTCTTGGGCAGCAGCTCGGCGATCGCTTTGATCTCGACGTTTGCCTTCGCAGCCTCCGCCCGTGCTTTCAGTGTCTCCAGCTTCGCCTCAGCGGCCTTGATCTGGGACTCAAGCTTGTCGTGGATTGCCTGTTTTGCAATGTTCAGATCGGTGCTCATACGCTTCTCCTTCGCGTGTTGGATTTGGGTACTGCACGATTCTCTTGCTATCACATCCTCTCTTACGGCAATGCGAAGGCCACACCTAAGCTCTTGAAAACGCTTGAGTACGTGGATAGCAGGATCGTGCTTTCATTCGCGAATTCGCGAACTTCGTGAAAAATGACCAGCGACAATCAGCGGGAAATGTTGGTGTGGTAGCTAGGAGAGTTTGAAGCGATGCTTTTGATTCGCGCTGCGTTGGAGCCCCACGAGTAGCCACTGCAATAATGTTCTCACGCCCGATTCACCAGAACTACCACACTTCTTGCCTCGACAAGATGCGTGCGTCCGAGTACCTCGGGCTCTGAGCCGGGATCGGCGAAGTCGTGAGGCGAAGGCTGGGCGGTGTCCACGGCCAAGCACCAATGTCGGCCAGGCACAACGGGCAGTTCAAAGTCCAGGCTGTTCCAGAACATGTTGAACATTACGTGCAAGTCGGAGTCTCCGCCGAAACCTGCCAGCGTCACCGCAAGCGCGCGCGCCCCTGAATCGTCCCATCCAGGATGGTTGAGTTTCGTGCCGTGCCACGATACGTCCTTTAAGCCGCGCTCGTTCACCGAGCCGTTGAAGAACTGATCACTCCGGACTGCCGCATGCATCATCCGGAAACGGATCATGCTCCTGCAAAAGCGGAGTAGGTCGGAGTGCTTGTTCACGAGTGTCCAATCGAACCAGCTGATCTCGTTATCCTGGCAGTATGCGTTGTTGTTGCCTTTCTGTGTACGCCGTATTTCGTCGCCAGCCACAAACATGGGAATGCCACGCGAGAGCAGCAGGATCGCCATGAAGTTGCGCACCTGACGGTTGCGGAGCGACTCGATGCCGGGATCGCCGGAATCACCCTCCGCGCCACAGTTCCAGCTGAGGTTATTGTTGATGCCGTCAGCGTTCGATTCGCCGTTCGCCTCGTTGTGCTTCTGGTTGAAGGAGACCAAATCGCCAAGGGTAAAACCGTCGTGACAGGTCACGAAATTGACGCTATTCAGCGGCGAGCCGCCCCGTTCCTGATAAATATCAGCGCTGCCTCCCAGACGCGACGCAATTGCGCCCACGAGCCCGGGATCGCCTCTTACGAAGCGACGCACGTCGTCTCGATAGCACCCGTTCCATTCGGCCCATCGGTCGCCTGGGAAATGCCCGATCTGGTAGAGACCGGCAGCATCCCACGCTTCCGCGATCAGCTTCGTATCGGCCAGTTCTTCGTCCAACTCGATCTGCCACACTAGAGGGGGATGAACGGCTGGCATTCCATCTTCGCCGCGCGAAAGAATGGACCCCTCATCAAAGCGGAAGCCGTCAACATGGGTCTCCCGAACCCAGTAGCGGAGGCAGTCCACGATCAGTTTCTGGGTAAGCGGGTGGTTGCAGTTGAAGGTGTTCCCGCACCCGGAAAAATCCATGTAGTATTGCAGCGCCCAAGGCACGAGCAAATAGTAAGAGCGGTTATCGATGCCTTTGAAAGAATACGTCGGTCCCTGGTGGTTGCCCTCATCGGTGTGGTTGAAGACCACATCAAGAATGACTTCAATGCCAGCCTTGTGCATAGCCTTGACCAAATCCCGGAACTCGCGCAAATGGCCGCCGGATTCGGGATCGAGGCAATACGAGGACTGGGGCGCGAAGTAGCCGAAGGTGCTGTATCCCCAAAAATTGCGGACAGGCTTCCCATCGACGACTCTGAGCACCCCCTTCTCGTCGAAATCAAAAACAGGAAGCAACTCCACTGTAGTAATACCGAGATTCTTGAGGTAGGGAATCTTTTCGACGAGGCCGGCGAAAGCCCCGGGATGCTGAACGCCCGATGTCGGAGATTGCGTGAAGCCGCGGACATGCGCCTCATAGATGACGCTTTCCTCCATCGGACGGTTGAGGGGCGTGTCGCCTTCCCAGTCATAACCGGAGGGGTCGATGACAACTGAGCGCATGGACGTCCTCAGGTTATCCTCCGGCGTGCAGGCGCTGCCACGATCCCAAAGAGAATCAGAATTGCCGCGGGCGTAGGGGTCGATCAAAAGCTTGTTTCTGTTGAATCGCTGCCCGGCAGAGTCCAACCGGCCATCGACACGGTATGCATAGTGCCCGCCCGGTTTCAGACCGCGAACAAAGGCGTGCCAGCAGTGGAAGGTCTTGTTTACGTAGGGATCGAACCGAATTGCTTGGAATGGCTCCAACGAGTCATGAGCTGAGAATAGAAGTAGCTCGACGCCTGTGGCACTTGAGGAAGCAAGTGAGAAATTCACTCCCGCGGATGAAGGTGTGGCCCCCAACGGATGGGGAGATCCGGCCTCAACCGGAAATGGAGCGGGCCCAATAGGCTTAACAGAAACCGGGCTAGCCATCGTGTTTTCTCCTTGTGGGCGCCCTTTAAGAAAGATACCTTACCTTTCCTGCAGCCTCAACGCCTCCCGCAGGGCATTGTTTTGTGGGTCGAAGGACAGAGCGGTCTTAGGCTCTCTCGCCGCTCCAAATCACGCTCTATTGGCAGGCTGAACGTCAAGACGGAACCTTTGTCTTGCACGGCTAACCATACGAAGCGACTGGGGAATTGCTTCTTGTCGGCCTATCGCTCATCAATTCTCTCGCTCTCTACCGCCACGACATCGCCGTCCCTGACAGTCGCAGTGAACGGGACGGCTGTCCCGTTTTTCTTGATAGTCCGCCAAAACAAATCGCATCTGGATGTAGCAACGTCGCGCGCCGTGGCGTCCGCACTTATCGTCACAACGGACCGAACCTGGTCAGGATCTATCAAGGTTACAGTGATCGGGATCACCATATCTAATCTCCTCAGAATTCGTTGACTTTCACCGTTGCGGGGAGATCCAGTCATGCACTGCGTCTCACTTCTCGACCGTTCCGTTGCAGCGTCGGACGATACGCGGTCGGGAGCTGTAACATAGAACGCACCTGCAGCAACTGCACCAGCTGGGAACGGGAGACAATTCCTTGCAGAGTGCCGTTCGCTAAAACGGGCAACTGGTTGACATCGTTGCCAGCCACCAGTTTCAGCGCATCCAGCACCGGAGTGTCAGGAGTGATGATGTGCAACTCCTTCAGCGGGCGCATCGCTTCGCGCACTGTAGTCCTGTCCCATCGGTCACGCGGGATCTTGGCAACATCGCGCGGGGTAATGAGGCCCACCAGTCGATCCTGGTCCTCCACGGCGAAACATCGCTGGCCGGTCTGCAGAAGGTAGATATCAACAAACTCTTGCAAACTCATTCCGCGATCAACAATCGCGCAGTCGCGCGACATCACCTCAGAGACTCTCATGCCGCGAAGCGCAGCCGTAATCCCCACCTCGGCGTAGCTGGCCTTGGCCGCGTCCATCAGAAACCAGCCGATGAACGCGATCCACAGGCCGCCAAAGCTGTCGCCGGAAAACCATTTCGATATCCCATCGAGAATGAACAGAAAAGCCACGGCTTGGCCGACGCCCGCGGCGATGCGGGTGGAGTGATCTCCGTTCTTGGTAATTGCCCACACGATCGAGCGCAGCACCCGGCCCCCATCGAGCGGGAAACCGGGAATCATGTTAAAGACCGCGAGAGCAACGTTGATATACCCTAACCAGACCAGGACCCCAGCCACCGCAGTGTGCGGTTCCGTCGAACGTTGCCAGCCAAGGCCGAGCGCGATGCCGAGGCAGCCTAAGCCGATAATCAGGCTGGTGATCGGCCCGGCGATTGCGACCCAGAATTCTGTTTTTGCGTCGGTGGCGTCGCCCTCGGTTTCGGAAACACCGCCCAGCGCGAACAACGTGATCGCCCGGACTTTCAACCCGCGAGCCTGGGCCACCAGTGAATGAGCCAGTTCGTGCAGCAGCAAGCTGACGAAGAACAGTACACCGGTGAACAGCGCAGCGATCCAGATCTCGTCTTTGCCCCAATTCGGATTTGCCTGACGGAAGTGTTCGCCGAGGGAGAACACGATCAGGGCAGCGATGATGAACCAGCTGTAATGCAGCCCGATCTCAATTCCTGAGATTCTTCCGAGTTTGATGTTGGACTGCATCCGCAACCTTCCTTAATAGAAACTAGGTCCAGTTAATCGCGTTGTGAGGATGGCCTATGCTGCTCGCTGAACGGCGTGTTCAACAGTGCTAGCATCACTCCGCATCTTCGAGGCAATCACGATCCTGGAGATACCGCCTACTAGCACAGCAACACCGACCAGCGTGCCGATGGCCCAAACAGAACTGGAGGGCCATCTGACGAGAATTAGAATGCCCATGCAGAGGCTGGCGGAGGCATCGAACAGAAACCATCCCCAACCTTCGAGCGGTCGAACCTGGAACGCCGCCACCGTTGCCAGTCCGGCCTGGACCAGCAGCAATGTTCCAAGCAGTCCCGTCAGCACTTCGACGCCTTCAATGGGAAAGAACGCAAGCGCAACTCCGGCGATTACAGAGAGCACTCCTAGCAACACTTTCAGGAAGAAATTCCCAACCTTCTGAGAGTAAAGAGCAAACACGAATTGAGCGATGCCGACGAAGATTAATGCCCAACCGAGCAAAACGGTAGTGATAGTGGCCGTCGCCAGCGGGTAAATGATCAGGAACGCCCCCAGGGCTGCGGTCAAGACGCCCATGAAAATGCTCCACGCGGAACGCTTCTTGACTTCCTCTGTTAAGTTCTGTGCGGACATTCGATCCTCCTTACTTGCCGATTTGTTTTTAAAAGGGGAGGTCTTCTCGACCTCCCTTTCGAACAGGTGCTGAAATAGCCGTTCTGAGCTGTCTCGCGTTACGACGCCTTGGCCTCGGCGGCCGCTGCTTTGGCCTTCAGTACCTGGACCTTTGCCTGAGCCTGACGATCCGCAGCCTCGCGTCTTTCCTTGGCTTTCTGCAACTGCGCCTGAATCTTGGAGTCAAGCTGGTTGATCTTTTCATTGAGCTTTGCTTTCCGGTCAGCATGGGACTTGGCAGCCTCGGCCTTCATTTGGGCAAGGTCCGCCTTCATGGCGTTGACGTTCTCCTCGTGGATTGTGTGTTTTACTTCCGAAAGACCCCGGCGGAACACAGTTCCGCCAATCGCTTCCATGCGAGTGTCCACGGGCGTGATCCAGTCCTCTTCAATTTCGGCGACCACGGCTACCTTGTTTGGCAACAACACTTTGGTGACGTCTTGGATGAAGTCCTCGCCGATGCCGACGTTGGTCAAGTCGGTGACCGCGCCGACAGTAAGACCAGTAGCAGCGCCGATAGCCAAGCCCACCGGTCCACCGAGCAACCCGATCAGACTTCCAAACGAGGTGCCGAGCAGAGTCCCGATCGGTCCGTAGTCGTCCTCTTGCTTCACAGTTGTGGTGCCGTCGGAGTGTTTGGTAAGCACCGCGTAGGCATAGACGCTGATGCTACCCTCACGATCGAGCTGCATAAGCGCCCTTTTCCCTTCGTACGCTTTGGTTTCGTTGTCAAAAACAACTACCAGCATTCTGTCCATGATGGTTTCGCTCCTTTTATTTGGATTTCTCTTGCTAAGCTTTCGAATGCAAAGCAAGCGCCATCGGTAAGTTCTTCAAAACGCTCAAGCTCGAGCATTGTAGGAGTCGCAATCTCATCGCGAATTCGCGAAGTTCGTGAAAAACTATGGTGCATTGTGGATTCGGAGTTGGAGGCCGCTTTAGCTAGCAGCTTTGAGGCAGTACTGTTGATGTCCTCGCTAGGACACTGTTCGTCCGAACGTGGTGAGAGCTTGCGCGGGCGCGTGGCTCGTTCGATGATCGGCATCAGCCGGCCTTCTGCGATGGTACCTCTCTGGCGCCACGCGCAATCATGCGGTCTGAGTACTCGTAGCCCTGAAGCGATACTTGTCGATGTTCATCGATCTGATTTTCGATTCCAGGGTCGATGGCGGAATACCTAACTTGGCTGCCGCACCCGACGGTCCCGACACTCGGCCTCTCGCTTTCGCCAAGGCAGCGTCGATCATTTCTCGACCCTCCATGGCAGACCTTTTAAAGGGCGGCTGGGTTGCCGGGTCGGTTGGGAAGTATTCGCGCGAGAGCCAGCTCTTCTTGACGGACAGGTTCCCCTTTTCATAGACGACAACGGATCGTTCGATGACATTTTGCAGCTCACGAATGTTTCCGGGCCATGGATATCGCGTCAGCGCCTGCATCGTTTCCGGGGACATTCTCTCTATGTTTTTGTTCATCCGCCGAGCGAATTGCCGGACGAAATGCCGTACCAGCAGCGGAATGTCTTCCGGGCGTTGGCGCAAAGGGGGAATGGAAATCGGAAAGATATTCAGACGATAGTAGAGGTCTTGACGGAACTGTTTCTGCCAGATCATCTCTTCCAGGTTGCGATGGGTCGCGGCTACAAACCGAACGTCAACTTTCTTTGTGTGCGTGCTGCCCAACCGCTCGAATTCCCGCTCCTGCACGGCACGCAGGAGTTTCGGTTGTAGCTCTAGCGGGATATCACCAATTTCATCCAGAAACAACGTACCTTGGTCTGCCGCCTCGAGCCGGCCGATCTTCTGAGCGATCGCACCGGTAAAGGCCCCACGCTCGTGGCCAAACAGTTCGCTTTCGAGCAGACCGCTGGGGATAGCAGCGCAGTTGAGCTTCACCAGCGCTCGGTTTCTGCGGCGGCTGCGATCGTGAACCGCACGCGCGATGAGTTCCTTGCCCGTGCCCGTCTCTCCCAACAGGAGTACCGTCGAATCGGTTGTAGCCACCATTTCTGCCAGTTGCAGCACCTCTTGGAGGGCCCGACTCTGCCCCACGATTCCCGGAAAGCCTGCCTCAGAACGGCCTTCTTCCTCCAAATAGGGTTTCTTATTCATGCTGAGACTGCTCGCAGCAACACTCGCAAACTGCGAGTTGCCATCGCGGAAGTCGAGATCCGAGATATCAATCAAGTTCATGACGATCCTCCAAACATGCAGATCTAGCTCCGACTGTCTCTGGTTTCTTCGCCAGATCAGTTTCTCGCTGGCGGCGGAGTGCCTCATCGAAGCGCTGTCCTAGGAATTTGAGCAATTCTTCCGCGGACCGGAACTTCAACTCCTTGCCGGTATCTACTTCTTCAACCCATCCTTCGAACCGGCCATGTGCGGATTCTGTTCGGGATCCGAGTCGAACAACAAATGCTCGATTCATAATGCGCTGAGAATAGACCGTCTCAGAAGGGAAGGTGTGTCGTTTCCGTTGATTTTCGGTGACGTTACCGTTTCGCTTCGGTCAAGTCCGGCCAGAGTTCGACCAAGGCGCCTCCTCGGGGGGCGAATTGTGCCACGGTGATTTGATCGGCGAACATCCCGTCCCCCGCCATTCCATTGCCCAGCAATGGGTTAGCCTCAAAATGTTCCGCTCGGATTCTGGCAAGCTGTATGATTGGCTACGCAGTTGATGCCGGCAGTCGCGCCTTGCACGACGCGGTAAAAGCATCCGTAGGTAGGTTCGGCGATGAAGCGGTTTCAATCCTTTCGGCTCGATACCGCAAACCAGTGCCTTTGGGATGAAGATGTGCGGGTTGCGCTCACTCCCAAAGCGTTTGATGTGCTGCGTTACCTGGTGGAACACGCTGGCCGCTTGGTCACCGCGGACGAGATCTTACAGGCACTCTGGCCTGCCACATACATAAACCCTGAAGGGCTCAGAAAGTACGTTCTGGAAATCCGGCGGGTGTTAGGAGACCGGCCCGACACGCCGCAGTTCATTGAAACACTACCGAAACGGGGGTATCAGTTTGTGGCTTCGGTCACGGACGAAAGTGCTGCCGCAGCGTTGCCCACAGAGGGAACGAGAAAGATCGTGGGCCGCGAATCGGAACTGGCGGAGTTGGGCGGCTATCTTACTAAAGTGCTACACGGCGAGCGGCAGATGGTCTTTGTCACCGGCGAACCCGGCATCGGGAAAACCGCACTCGTCGACAAGTTCCAGCGCCAAGCCGCAGCTAAATTTCCCCGTATTCTGATTGCTCGCGGGCAATGCGTCGAAGGCTATGGAGGCAAGGAATCGTACTACCCTATGTTCGAAGCATTGAGTCAGTTGTGCCATGGGCCGGAAGGAGACTCAGTCGTTCAAATCCTGGCGACACAAGCGCCGACTTGGCTAATACAGTTCCCGACATTTGTGAAACCCAAACAACGAGAAATGCTACAGCGCGAGATCCTGGGCGCCACGCGCGAGCGTATGCTGCGTGAGATCGGTGAGGCCCTGGAGACGATCGCATCAGAGAAACCGCTCCTGCTGGTTTTCGAGGACCTGCACTGGGTGGACTCCTCCACGGTGGATCTCATCTCGGCCCTGGCTCGCCGCCGCGCGCCAGCCAAGGTGATGCTGATTGGCACGTATCGTCCCGTAGACGTGACGCTTGCGCAGCATCCGCTGAAGGGAGTTAAGCAGGACCTGCTGATTCATCACTTGTGCCACGAGCTCGCCTTGCAGCCGCTCGAAGAAGCCGACGTTGCTGAGTATGTGGCCGCTGAGTCGGGAGGAACAGCAGTGCCTAAAGGCTTGGCGGGGCTGATTTATCGGCATACTGAAGGCAATCCGCTATTCATGGTCGTTACCTTGGATGACATGCGAGACCGGGATCTGATCGCTCTCGAAAATGGAGCCTGGCAACTCAAGGTGCCCCTGGAGAACATCGACCTGGAAGCGCCGGAGAGTCTGAGGCAAATGATCGAACTCCAGATTGAGCGGCTGAGTGAGGAGGAGCAGCGCTTACTCGAGGTCGCCAGTGTTCTCAGGAAATTCTCTTTGTCGGTGACGATTGGAGCCGCAGTGTCTAACCTTGAGCCGGACAGGGTTGAAGAGGTGCTCGAGCGGCTGGCGAGGCGGCATCAGATGATCCGTGCGGCGGGTTTTCGGGACTACAGATCTGGCACATCCCTCTGCTATGAATTCGTGCATGTGTTGTATCGCGAGGTCTTGTACAGACGAATCGGGCCTGCACGAAAGAGAAAACTGCACCAGAGTGTGGCCGAAAAGGCCGAGGCATTGCATGTTTTAACCGAGGCGGACGCGGCCGCCGAATTGGCGTACCAGTTCGAGGAAGGCGGCGACTGGCCACGTGCCATAAAGTACCTCCGGTCGGCAGCGGACACGGCTGGCCGACGGTTTGAACCGCGGCTAGCTGCAGCGATCCTTGAGCATACTTTGGAATTGGTGAGCAGATTGCCGGAGGCGGAGCGTGCCGGGAGCGAAATCGAGCTCTGGGAGAAGCTGGCGGCGATCTACACAAACCTATTCGATCAACGCGCTGTGGCGACTTACGAAGCCCTGGCTTCCCGGGCAGCGCACTACGGTAGGGCCGACGTGGAGGCACGTGCGCTGCCGGAGATGGTCTTGCCCATAGCGCAGTTTTCTGGAGTTGATCAGTACATGCAGACGCTGGAGCGTGCTCGCGACGCACTATCGCGCTCTGGTGAAGGGGATACTCTTCATCGGGCAGCCATGCGCGTGATCCTCAAACCTCGCGATCGCGCGAACGATTGGGAACCCGAAGATTTGCAAGAGTTCAAGGGCTTGGTCGCGAAGGTTCGTGAATCCGGCGATCAAAGGTTGTTGCGGGAACTTCTGCACTGGAGTTGCTATGTTCTTATCAACTCCTCCGAATATCGGGAAGCGTACGGGAACGCGGAGGAAAGCGTGGCAATTGCGCTGGAGTGCTGCGAGGAGAACCCTTACCTAGGGTGGGATTTCACATCCTATGAGCATGTCATAGTCAAGTGTCTTTTTCTTCTTGGAGAGTGGGGCGAGGCGCTGCGAAGAAACCGACAGCGTGCCGAGATAGCCAAGAAGAATAACAATCGCGAGAATGCGGCCATTACGGAAATGGAGCGTGCGTGGATACTGATCGAGGCGATGGACTTTGCCGGAAGCCAACAGATCATCGAGTCAGCCCTTCCTCTACTTGCCGCCATCCCTCTCCCTCATCGCACATGTTTGATCTTGGCGGGATGGGCTGAAGCAGGTCTCGGAAATCATGAACGCGCCCTGGAGCACTTGCTGACGTGCAGGAAGGAAATGGATCAACTTCCGATGTTTGCCGACTGGCACTTCCGCCTGACACTCCAACGGGCTCTGACGGAAGCTTGGTTATCGAAAGGAGACTTAGGGAAGGCGCGAGCAGAAGCAGAGGAGTTTCTGAAAATTACGCTAATTGTCCAAGATCGCATGGCCCGGGCACTGGCTTTTGAAGCAAACGCCCGGCTCGCCATCGCCGAACAGGACTTTGATCGCGCTCAAGATTTTATCGCTAGAGCTCTGAAGACGATGGAGGGTTATGAAGTTCCGCTCGCCCACTGGCGAGTTCACGCAACCGCCGCGGAATTCTACCAGAACTCAAGCGATTGGGACTTGGCGGAACGCCATCTGGAGCTCAGCCGCGACACGATTATGAAGTTGGCAAATTCTCTGCCCGCAGAAGAGCCACTTCGACAAACATTTCTCTCAGCGCCGATGATTCGTCCGATCCTCGACAACCCGAAAACCGCAGTCCGGCGAGCCAAACGCGCTTAAAATAATCTCGGGAGACTTCTCCTATTCCCCTATCACCCACCGGAACATAATTCCCCCTAGCGACTCCATCCGGCGATCCACTGGTGTCGCGAACTCTTCCTCAATGTCTGCGATCAGTGCCACCCTATTTGGCAACAAGACCTTTGTCACATCACTGATAAAGGCTTCGTCCATGACGGCAGGGTGCAGTTCTGCTAGCTCGCCTGCATGCGTCCGGGTAGGAGCCGCAAGGCCCGAGGCTATCGCATCGGCTGAAGGTTCCGTCGCAGATCGCGGAACGCCGGCGAAAGTGTTGAATGGACGATGCTCATCCGCCCACTTTACGATGGTGGTGCCGTCGACGCGCTTCGCAACCGACGCGTAGTCGTAGATGCTGATACTGCCTTCGCGGTCGAGTTGCCAAAGTCCTTCTCCCCCTTCGGTTGCCTTGCTTTCATCGTCAAACACGACCACCAGTATGCGACGCATAACTCATCTCCTACTTCTCAGTTTCTAGTGGCTATACGAGCCCCTTGTCGAAACATGCCGATCTTCGACAACGAGATCCATCAGCACCAAGTCGCAGCAAGTCGATATAGGACCAGAATGGCTTCGGCCAAGGCCAACGACAGCATTACAAGAATGAGAAGTTTTGTTTTCATTTCAAAAGGCTGCTCCTGCGCCTAGGTGCAATCGTTTTGCCTGCCTGATCGGCCGGAGCGTTTACCTCAGAGCACGATGGTGACCATTGTGTCCACTTGTGGTAGAGGCGGGCTGCCAAGTTTGGCTCTCATCGGTATTCAGAGACCCATCGTCGATTTTCACGAACTTCGCGAATTCGCGGAGAGGTTCCGACTCTGCGACATCCGAGCCCGAGCGTTTTGAAGAACTTACCAATGGCGCTTGCATTGCATTCATAACGCTCAGATGGAGAGAGTCAAATCAAGAGGCGCGAAACCGTCATGGACAGAATCCTGGTAGTCGTCTTTGACACTGAAACAAAAGCGTATGAGGGCAAGAACGCGCTTTTGCGGTTGGACGATGAAGGTCGCATCAACCTCTACGCCAATATTGTGCTTGCCAAGCACGCAGATGGCAGGGCAACCATAGAGCAGGAGAATGACCGAGGGCCGCTCGGAACTCTTCTCGGAACCGAACTTGGAAGTCTCATCGGCATGCTCGGCGGACCGGCCGGCTTGGCGATCGGTGCAGTTGCGGGGCTGTTGGCCGGCGGCACGGCGGACCTGAACGATCTCCGGATTAGCGACGGCTTCATTGATGATGTGACCAAAGAACTGCGACCGAATCGCTTTGCGGTAGTCGCGGAGGTTCAAGAAGAATCGACGACTCCCGTTGACAGCTGCATGGAGCGTATCGGGGGTATCGTATTCCGGCGCACTCTGTCAGAGGTAAAACACACAATCCACGAGGAGCACGTCGCCGCCATGAAAGCCGACCTCGCCCAAATGAAGGCGGAGTGGGCCAAGGCTGACGCCGAACGGAAAGCAAAGCTGCAGGAAAAGATGCACCAGCTCGACTCCAAAATTCAAGCGCAGTTGCTAGAGGCGAAAGACAGACGCGACGAAGCGGAGTGGGAGGCAAAGGCCAAAGCGGAGGACCTTGAGCGCGAGGCAGAGGCCAAGGCGGCAGAAACGCATGTCTCGCACACGATTTGCGAATAACCACGTGCTCCAAGCGGCGTGAATCGACAACTCTCGAAAGAGTAAGGTAGGCCATGGAAGACATCATCGATGCGGAAGGCCGGCACAAATGCGCTCAAGAGCAGTGCAGATGTCAAGTTCCATCCACGCAGGAGTACTGCAGCGACTACTGTTCAGACGCCGATGATGTGGCTGAAATCGTGCTCACGTGTAGTTGTAGGCACACTCCATGCGCAGGGAACGGAATGGATGCTTGATCGGCAGTACGTAGCGACGACCAACGCCGCTCGGAGGGGATCGATCATGAATGTATTCGAACTACGTCGAAAAGTGATTTTGTGCACCACCGCTGCTGCGTTGTGCCTCGTGGGCGTTGTGAACGCAATTCCACTAGCGGCGCAAGACCAGGACGATGAAGTGCAGATGGGCCAGTCGGTCTTCGACCAACTGAAAGCGAAGGGCGAGATCATCGAATCCTCCCCTCTGTACGACCAGTTGAAGCCGATTGCGGACGCCATTACCCGCGCGGCGCAACCGCGATACAACCACCCGTTCAAGTTCTACCTGGTTCATGAAGCTCACCCGAACGCGTTCGCAACTCCGGGCGGTAACGTGTATGTGGTCGATTCGCTCCTGTATTTCGTGAAGAACACTGACGAGCTCGCCGGGACGCTGTGTCACGAGGTTTCCCACACCATCCATCACGACACCATGACGTTGATGGAAGAGCAGCAGAGAATTGCGGAGCGGGAAGTCGGCGCCGCCATTCTTCTGGGCCCCACTCGTGCGAATGTGCTGGCCATTCTTCTTCTTGGCAAGCTGCATTCCCTCGGCTACTCGCGAGATGTGGAATCACGAGCCGACCTCACTGGCTCCGACGTGTGTGCTGCCGCCGGATACAACCCGTGGGGACTGGTATGGCTATTCCAGGATTTTAAGAACGTCAGGGCGGAAGAGATTCCCCAGCTCTTGTCGGATCACCCCAATGACCAAAATCGAATCAATGCGTTGGAGCGGCACTTCCGAAAGAATCCGGCGGTCTTCAAAAAGTTCAATCCGGACCCAAAGTCGTCTGCGCCCTTTGTCGTTCCTAAGAACGCTCCGGAGGTTTTCTTGCACTGAGAATTCAATTCATCCGTGCTGCCGAATCGGTGAAAACCAAATGATGGCAGTGCGCAAAAGGAGAAACACAATGAACACAATTAGTGATTTGTTCGCCGCTGGACTCGATCAAGTCAAAAGATCCTGGGGCTGGTTCCTCGTCTTCGGCATTCTGCTAATGATTCTCGGCGTCGCGTGCGTCGCCAAAGCACAGACCGCAACCACTTTCTCAATCCTGGCGTTAGGCTGGGTTCTTGCAATCAGTGGAGTGTTGTGGCTTGTCAACTCGTTTTACGCCTTCAGCTGGCATGGGTTCTTTCTGTACCTGCTGAACGCGATCATTCGAGGAGTGACTGGATACCTCCTGATTCGTCACCCGGACGCAGGCGCACAAGGAGTGACCATGCTGCTCGCTGCACTCTTTATCGTCGGAGGGCTGTTCCGCGGAGTCGGGGCGAGTGTTATTCAGTTTCCGAGGTGGGGATGGACGGTGTTTTCGGGACTGGTCTCAGTCGTTCTCGGCATCTACCTTTTGGTCAGTTGGCCTGCAGCAACCACCTACTTCATTGGTTTGGCGATCGGGATCGACCTCATTTTTGACGGGTCGGCCCTCGTCGGTTTCGCGGGCGCGATTCACAGCCTGCCGGGACCGAAGGTGTTAGACAGAGCTGCCTGATGACAAAGCGGAGTCGGAACCGGAGGTAAGACAATGTTGCATCAACATTCAAAGCAGCGCAGTTGGTGGAAGCTCGTATTGACGGGCTTCCTGGCGATCGCATTCGGAATCGCTGCCGTTGTGCTTCCTGCCGGCATTATGTTTGGGCGGATCCTGGACGTGGTTTTCGGTGTAGCCAAGCCCCTATCCGCAAGCATGACCGCCGTGGCGGCCGTGCTCGCGCTGGTGGGGCTGGTTGCGGTCGACAGCCTGGTAAACCTGTTCGGTACGGGCGTGATGGAGCGCGCATCCAGAATTCGTGGCGTGATCGGAGTTGCAACCTTGATCGCGGCGGTGTTTTGGCCCGGAAGGACGGTCTACATTGCCGTGGAACTGATCGGATTATGGGCCATCGTGGTCGGAGTGCTCGAACTCATTTTCGCGAGAACTTCGGGTGGAGATGCAAAGAGTCGCGCACTGCTCGTCATCGCCGCGATTGCTTCGATCGTCATTGGCGTCGGCGTGATGAAGTGGGCCTTCGTGGGTGCGGTCCTGGTCAGTGCTGTCGTTGGTATTGCGGCCGCTGCTCGCGGAATCAGCCTGATCGTGAGCGGTATTCGCGAACGAGTTACTTTTCACGAACAGGGGGAACGGACAATCAGGCACAAGGCTGCCTGAACCCTCCTGGGGTGCATTACTTCGCTGGTGTGGATCGGCACGGATATCGAAACCGGATTCTTGAGGAACGGAGAAAAACGCTACCGACGTGGAAGACTAAGAATTGGTAGCGGCTCGCGCAGCCCGTGCTGGAGCTGGGAGACCCCTCCTCGTGCCCGCGCCGGAGAGTTAAGCCCCGACCAGCCTATCGATCCACCTGTCTTGATGTAGCGAGGTCGATGATCGAGTATTGAATAGCGCGAATGACAAACATCAAAAGTAGAGCAGCATGTTCTCAATCGACGATCGTACCGGCAACGTAGTCACAACCGTGGCACTCTTCCTGGTTGCGGTGGCCATCCTCTACCTAGCGCGCGGGGCCTTTTTCATTTTGCTGCTGTCGCTGTTGTTTGCTTATTTGCTCGAACCGGCAGTCGAATTTCTGCAAAGGCGTTCACGGCTCGGTCAGAAGAATCGCACTTGGGCGATTGCGCAGTTGTACTTGATCGGGACGTTGTTGCTTGGCAGTTTGGTCTACGAGTTCGGTCCTCACCTTGTCGCGCAACTTAAAAACCTGCATTCGGCTATGCCCGAGATCTTGCAAGGTCTTTCGAGTGGAAAGGTTGCCGTCGATCTGGAGAGCAGGCACGGCTTGAGCGCGGCTCAGCAACAGGAGATACACGACTGGTTGGCTCGACACCGTGACGTCATTGCCAGTGTTTTCGAGCGCGGGGCGGCGTCTGCGGGCTATCTCGCCGCGAGCGTGGTTTGGCTTTTCGTCATTCCGATTCTGGCCATCTTCATCTTGCGAGATGGGCCTCAGATGAAGGATGCGGTTATTGAAGCTGTTGAACGGCGAGGAAACCGAAGACCCGTCAAGCGAATCCTGAAGCAGGTTGATGAGATGCTTGCCAAATACATTCGCGCACAGTTCGCCCTGGCGGGTCTCTCCTTCGTCTTCTATAGCGTCACCATGCTGGTCCTAAGGTTCCCGTATGCGATCGCACTGGCCCTTCTGGGAGGCGTTTTGGAATTCCTTCCAGCCGTGGGCTGGATCGCTTCGGCCGCGGCTATTCTGACGATGGGATTCCTGACTCACGCGCACTGGATCTGGATGGCGGGATTGTTGCTTGTGTGGAGGCTGGTGCAGGACTATGTGAACTCGCCTCGCATCATGGGTCACAACCTGGAACTACCGCCTTTGACCGTCTTATTTGCGCTTATGGTGGGAAGTCAAGTGGGAGGCATTGCAGGCATGTACCTCTCGGTTCCAACAGTCGCTGTGCTGCGAATCGTGTGGCTGGAATGTTTCTCGACTGGGAACTCCGCGACTGCCCTCTCCGATCAGCCAGTCCTGCACGTGAAGGCCTGACTGTTGCCCGCATTATTTCTAGCGAGATTCGCGAATTCACGAGGGAATCGCGCTTTGCGGTTCGTGTATCGAAGCGTTTTCACGGGTTTAGAACTGGCCTTCTTATTGCATACCCATAGGGACAGATCGAGGAGAAGAGTCACAAGCGTGACAGACTCGCGATCCAATCAAGGCACAACACCAAAAAGGAGAACAATCATGCCAGAACTGATAGTGGTTGGTTTCAAGAAAGACATGTACCGGGCATCGGTGGTGCTCAACAAGTTGCAATCGATGAACGATGATTGGGCGGTCGACCTTCACGATGCAGTCGCCGTCTACCGTGACTATAACGGCAAGCTGCGGGTTGACCAGAGCTACCAGACGACCACAGGTGAAGGCGCGGCCCTCGGCGGTTTCCTGGGTTCTCTGATCGGGCTCACACTCGCCGCCATCCCGTTCACCGGCGGAGCCAGTGCAGTGGCGGCAGGGACTCTCGCGGCAGGAGCGGCAGCCGGTGCCGCACTGGGCGCGGGTGCGGGTGCCATCGACGCCGCATGGTGGAAGGATGAGTTTGGCATCCCCGACGAATTTGTGCAGCAGGTCGGGGCGATGATCCAACCCGGTGACTCGGCGATCTACGTGCTCGCGCGCACCGCGAATCCCGACATCCTTGCCGACCAGTTCCGCGGCTATGGTGGCACCATCCTCAGCACCACGTTGAGTCGTGATCAGCAGGCCAAGGTGGAGAAGGTACTGAGCAACAGGGCAGCGTAAGCTGTAAATCTCGCACCTTCATTGAAATGGTCAGGGCAGCCGCCTGGGAGCGGGAATCCTCCTGCGGTGCGTTGGACGATCCCGGGCGGTTGCGCTCTCGAACCATGAGTCGGAGTATTGCACACTGTCTCGGTTGTGCCTGTGCTCAGAACGTGTTGGTATTGATGGGCCACAGTTAGTTCTTAGCTCCAGGTACGCCAAGGCAGAGCTAAGCCGGAGGGAAGCCATGCCCGAAATTAGACCATCGCCCCGAAGACCGGACCCCGAGAAGGACAAGAAGCATCAGGAAGAAAGTCGGCGTCAGGCCCGCTTCAGCATCAGTTACCTGCTAGTGAGCTTGTTTTTTCTGTGGCTGTTTCAAGTATTAGTCCTGACTCCGCTTGTGAACCGGAAGACGGAAATCGCTTACAGCGATTTCAAGAAGAAACTGGCAAACAGTCAAATCGTGGAAGTGACCATCGGGGATAGAAGCATTGAAGGTGTGATGAAAAACCCGAAGGCAGATGGATCTCCCGCAACTATCCCGTTCAACAGCGTATTTGTTTCCGCAGGCGACCCCAAACTGATCGAAGATTTGCAGAATGCCGGCATCTCCTACCGTTTTCAGCGCCCGCCAAACCCCATCGGTGGGATCTTGGCGGCATATGTTCTCCCTCTCGCATTGCTCGGCGGTTTTTGGTACATGGCGTATCGGCGAGCGGGGACAGGCGCCGGCGCGGGCGGGGGGCTGGGCAGCATCTTTGGCGTTGGTAAGAACAGAGCCATTGAGGTCAAGCCCGAAGATGTCAAGGTGACGTACAGGGACGTGGGCGGGGCAGATGAGGCGATCGCGGAGCTGCAAGAGATCATCCAGTTCCTGAAAGAACCGGAGCAGTTTGCCACCCTCGGTGGGCACATTCCCAAAGGCGTACTGCTTGTCGGACCACCCGGTACTGGCAAGACGCTTCTCGCCAAAGCTACCGCCGGCGAGGCGCATGTGGCCTTCTTCGAAACGAGTGGCTCCGAATTTGTTGAAATGTTCGTGGGTGTGGGCGCGGCGCGCGTGCGGGATTTGTTCGAACAAGCTCGCAAAGCTGCCCCCGCAATCGTGTTCATCGATGAGATTGACGCCATTGGTCAGAGCCGCGGGGGAGTCATGCGCCTGGGGAACAACGACGAACGTGAGCAGACGCTCAACCAGCTGCTGGCAGAGATCGATGGCTTCAAGACGGACGCGAGCACACCAGTCATTATCATGGCTGCGACCAACCGCCCGGAGGTACTCGACCCAGCGCTTCTCCGCGCGGGCCGCTTTGATCGTCAGATCGCCATTGGCAATCCCGACCTCGTCGGCCGTGTCCAAATCCTGAAAATCCATAGCAGAGACATAAAGCTGGCGGCGGATTTCGACATGGATCGGGCTGCTCGCATGACCGCTGGATTCAGTGGTGCTGATCTGGCAAACACGATGAATGAGGCAGCACTATCGGCCGCGCGTCGGAAGGCTGTAGCGGTCACGTTGAGTGACTTCGAGGCGGCTATCGAACGCGTAGTTGCAGGCTCCGAAAAGAAGAGCCGAGTGATGAATGAGCAGGAACGAACCACGGTTGCATACCACGAATCGGGCCATGCGATTGTGGCCGAACTGGTGCCGCATGGCCAACCGGTTAGCAAGATCAGCATCGTTCCACACAGCCGCGGCGCTTTGGGTTACACCATTCAGATGCCGGCCGAAGATCGCTACCTGCTCACGACCGAGGAACTGCAGGACCAAATCACCGTCATGCTTGGCGGACGCGCGGCAGAGATGGTGGAGTTCCGCGTCATCAGCACGGGAGCGAGCGACGATATTACGCGGGCGACCGATTTGGCTCGCCGGATGGTCACCGAATTTGGCATGAGCGACAAGCTCGGGTCGGTGCGCTATGCCGGTCAACAACTTCAGTACCTGGGCAGATCAGTCGAGGACAGCAGCCAGATCAGTCCAGAGACTCGTGAAGTGATAGACAAAGAAGTTCAGCGGCTCGTGACCGATCAATATGACCGTGCCCAGGAGTTGCTGAAGAAGCATCAAGCGGCCCTCAAGACGTTAGCCGGTCGCCTCCTGGAGCAAGAAACAGTAGACGGTAGTGTCGTGAGAAAAGCGTTGGCGGACGGTGCGGCCACCTCCTCTCCTGCCGATGGCACTCAGCTTGAGCCCGTCGCTGCTGCCGATAGGAGGTCGGTAGCCTAAAGATTGCCCACGAGACGGGCGGCGATACTGCGTCAGTGGTTCCACAAGCACGGAAAGGAAGGAGGGGAAATGAACATAGCTTTCCTGATCGGAAGGATCATATTCGGGGGATATTGGCTGATGGCCAGTTTCAACCACTTCAAGAACCTCAACTACATGAGCGAGTACGCCAAAGCGAGGGGCACACCGTCTCCCATGCTTGCCGTGGCAGGAACCGGAATCATCCTGCTGCTTGGTGGGCTCAGCATGTTGCTGGGTCTCTATCCCGTAATCGGGATTGTTCTGCTGATCATCTTCCTGCTGGGCGTGTCTTTGCAGATGCACAGCTTCTGGAAGGTAGACGATGCTCAGATGAAGCAGATCGACATGATCAATTTCACGAAGAACATGGCGCTCGTCGGAGCACTCTTGATGTTCCTGCTGCTGCCGCGACCGTGGCCGATGGGTCTAGGGATCGGGTAGCGTCAAAGCCGCCCAGAACCGCAGGAAGAATGGTCTCGTGTTTTTCCACCCGACGCAGGTAACTATCGCGGCTTCCGAAGTGCTCGACAAGCTTCCGGGCGTTGACTTTTCTATCTTGGGAACGGCCAGCTTGCAGCACAATCTAGGTATGCAAGCCCACCGTTCCCCTTTATGTCCCGGAATTGAATAGAATCTGTTTGCCCTACCCCGCTTTCTCTAGTTTGGCAGCCGCTTTCTTCAATTGCTCGGCCGCCACGCTCCTCAGCTTTGCCGCGGACTGGTCGTATTGTTCTCGTATCTGGGTTACTCGTGCGTTTATAGCTGCCTTGGCGTCGCCCTGAGCCTTGGCAGCTTTCTTTTGCAGGGCTTGCACCTTGGCATCGGCCTCGCTCTTGATTTGCTCCGACCTCTGTTTCGCCTGCTCTAGCTTGTTTTGCAGCTTTCTGTTGAGGCTGTCGATTTTGGCTTGGAGCTTAGCCTTACTTTCGGCCCGTGCCTGAGCGTGCTCGGCCTTCAATTGGTCAATTTCGGCTCTGAGCGCCGCCGCCTCACTGGCCCGTAGTTCCTCTTCGAAGTGCTCCCTCGGTGTGCGAAATACGATACCACCCAATGCTTCCATTCTGGCGTCGACCGGAGTCACCCACTCTTCGCTGACGTCAGCAACCACCGCGCACTTGCCGGGTGTAAGCACGGCGGAAGCCTCGTTGAGAAAATCAGCGTTCACGCCAGACCTTTCCACGTCGCCGATGATGCCGGCCGTCGCTCCAACTGCGGCACCGATACCTAAGCCGACTGGTCCCCCGAGCAGTCCGATGAGGCTGCCGATCGCCGTCCCTCCGATGGTGCGAATTGGGAAATCGCCTTCCGCTTCCTTTACGGTCACGGTTCCATCGGCATTCTTCTGGATCACTGACTCAGCATGAATCGCAATACTTCCTTCTCCATCAAGTTGGCTGAGAGCACGTGATCCTTCATACGCTTTCGATTCGTCGTTAAACACTACAACCATCATTCTTTCCATGAGCGTTCTCCTTTCTGTAACGTTTAGGAGCTTATGCAGCGTTAGCTTTATCCGGGATTTCCTTCTTGGCTTTCAAAAACAGCACCATTGTACGCCCATCTCGCCTGCTCGCGACGTTATGCAACTGGTATTCACCCGCTCGCTGTTCGCTTCAACCGCGCGACGGCGGGATTGCCGTTCTTAAGGTGACGACTCGGGTAGACTGGGACACTTCCGTTCGCTTTGGTGGCAGGCGCTCGGGCGCACACCTCCGGAGGAACATGCGAACGTATTCCTCTACGAGCCGGGAGGTGTTATCGGCTCTCAGGATCACGCATGTCTTGAAGGACAACGATGTATCGGAAAGCAGCTTTACGACCACGCCGTCAGCATGAAAGCCTGTCGCCGTAGGGTGCGTTAGGATAGCGACACCTACGTGCTCCGATACTAGGTCGACTGCCTGCTGTGGCGCGATGGCATCGTGAGCGTGCTTGGGAGCGATGGACCCACGTTGTGCTGCATCCATGATCGCCTCAAAGACTATCGGATCAAAACGTTTCGGAAACAGAATCCACTCATCCTTGGCCAGATCCTGGAGAACCAGGCGTTCTTTGTGAGCAGCGGGGTGGTTCTCTGGAAGTACAGCATAGAGCGGAGCCGGAGCAAACGGCACAGCCGTGATCTGAGCATCCTGCGGTGGCGCCGTCACTAAGGCGAGGTTGACTTCTCCAACCAGGACGCTATGGACCGACTCCATTACAAACTGAGTCTTTAGTCGAATTTCGAGTCTCGGATACAAAGGAAGCCGGATCGCAAGCAACGCGGAAACCCAGTCGTGATTGGCATAAGGTGAGCGCCCAATCGTCAAGATAGTATCGGACCCGTTGTGGGCGGCACGAGCGAGATGCACGGCCCGCTCCGTGTGAGAGAGCGCAGAGCGGGCCTCTTCGACGAAGAGACGCCCTGCATCCGTGAGTTCCACAATCCGTCGCTTGTCGCGAGTGAACAGGTGAAACTGATGCTCTGCTTCGAGGTCGGTAATCTGTTTGCTGAGCGCAGGCTGGGTTATGTGCAATCTGTCCGCGGCCCGCCGGAAGTTCAGCTCTTCGGCCAAGGCAATGACTGCAAGCAGGTGACGTATTTCAACGCTGGGAAACACTGCTCCAAGCCCCGTTCACGAATTGGGTGACACCAGGTGTTTCGTCCTGCCATTTGTGTGTGAAGCGACGAGTGGTTATGGGCTTGGAACCCGGCCAGGTCTGTAAAGTTTCGTGAAGGACAAAATAAAATTACAAACCATCGATCCGAAGCGGCTCCAGACGGAGGTTCTGGGGGTATTGCGTCGCAGATTGAAGCGAGGTGGGGAGGGTAATGGGCCTTTCTGATAGGTGCACAATCGTTCCCGTTGTAGGTTCCCAAAAGAAAGCTTCAACGGGCCGGGTTGGGGACCGTTGACACCGCTGCGCCGGACCCGAATTCAATAAAAATGGCGGAGTGCGAACTCACACTCCGCCGGGAATCTAAGGTGATCGGCCTATGCCGTCTTGCGGTTCTTCGGCTTTGCTCTGGCCTTCGTCTTTTTGTCTCGTTTCGCGGCAAGCTCCTCTGCCACGGCCTTTTGCAGTTTCTCGGTGTCCACCCGGTAGCGTTTGGCGGCATCCATGAGAACGTCGTCGCGGCTGGCGGTGGATCGCTGATACGCTGAATCCAGCAAACTGATTTCCAGAAGCAGTTTGCAGAGTTCGGCCTCGTCATATTTGCTGACTTGCTTGGCCAGAAGTTCCTGCGCCGACGCAGAGTCCTTCTTTGCCTCTACCTTGTGCCGCTTCGCCAGAGTCGGAACTTGGCTATATGAGAGGTGGCCGATCAGGTAGTCGGCGACCGCCAGCAAGTCGGCTTTCTTTAACGGAGCGGATACGCGTTGGAGGATCGTAGCCAAGACACGATGGCGAGTCGTAATGGCCAGTTTCTCCTTCTCGATGCGCTTCCGTTCCTCTACCCGCTCCCGCTCGACTTGCTGCGGAGAAGGCGTGTTGGGATGGTGGGTGCGGCAAGCTGGATCGGCACAGACCTTGACGACCTGTCCGCGCTTGCCGCCGTCCATGACGATGGCCTCAGCCATCTTGTCGCATGGCTTCTGGTTCGCGGGGAGCTTGGTGCTTGCGCCGTTGGGCTTGGGCTTCTTGATCTCCAACTCCACATACCGATTACGTCCCAAGGGAGCACCCTCGCGGGAATTCCACGCCGCCGAAATCTGGATTAGCTGCGGCTTGGTTTCCAGAGTCTTTTTTACGGAAGCGTCAATCTTGGCTCGGAAACAGTCGGGCGAAGTGCAGGAATCCTTCCGCACGTCTGGGAAAAGTAGCTTGTTGAATCCGGTTCGCTTCGGGCAGTTGACGCACGAACCTGCTTCGGGAACCAGCGTCTCATCCTGCTTGTCAAAGGGCGCGGACGCCAGTTGCAGCAAGATGTTCGACTCGATCCATGCGGCTAACTCCCGGACTGGAATCAGGACTTGGCTGTTGCCCTCGCTCGTCCACAAGCCCCTGAAAGCAGCCGAAAACGCCTCCTGCTGTTGCGTGGCCGGGAGCTTGGCGATCAGTAAAGCGTGGCCGATGGTGATCTGGTCTTTCAGAAATGCCTCGGCCACCGGCGGTATGAGGTCAGCGAGTCGGATGCGACCGTAAACGTAAGCCTCGCTCTTGCCAGCACGCGAGGCAATGGTGGCGATGGTGTAGGCAAGCTCTCCGAGTTCCAAGAGGGACTTGAAACCCAGAGCTTCCTCAAGTGGGTGGATGTCCTCGCGTTGCAGATTCTCAACGCACTGTGCCTCGATTGCCTCCGCATCCGTCAGCTTGACTACGCGAACGGGAAGTTTTTCGAGTTCCGCCAGTTTCGCCGCTCTGAGACGACGTGCCCCGGCTACAACCTCGTACTTGCTTTCTTCCAGTTCGCGTACCAGAAGGGGGGCAAGAATCCCTTGCGTCTTGAAGCTGGCGGCCAGTTCTTCGAGGCTCTTTGCATCAAAGCGTTTGCGGGGATTGGTGGCTGACTCCGCAAGCGCGGTTATAGGAACGCTCCGATACTCATGGTTGTTGACTGCATTTTGCGTACTCGGCATGATCTTTTCTCCTCTCAAGTGTCTTTGGTTAGGTGTTCATGGACTCAGCGCACACGTCGGGCCTAAAAACCCAACGGTGCAGTGTTGGCGTGTTATGCGGCTGCCGCGAGTGCCGCTGGCTCGGGGGCAATGCCCCCGAGGATCACGGCAGCGGTTTGTTGAACGGCTTCCAAGCTCTCGCGCAAGAGACGGGCGTCTCCATGCCAAAGCTGGATGTAGTCCTGGGATGAAGTTCCGTTCTGAAGCCCGACAGATTGGCAGACCACAAAGGCCACGGCTTCGGCTTCGGTCTCGCGGACTTGTTTGGTGGTTAGGGTGCGGCGGTCGCCACGATGCAACATTTCGTGAGCAATCTCATGCACAAGCGTCGAGAACTCCTCGGCTGGCTGCATCCCGGAAAGCAGCTTGATCTTGCCGCCATACGAGAGACCTTTTGCGGGAGCAATTCTTTCGGAGAAACTAATCTCGACGCTTTGCGCTTCAACGAACTTAAACAGACGTTCGCGGTACCCGCTCACGTCGCCATTGACTTCGGTCAGCGTCGGCAGCTCCTTGCCTTCGGTTTGGCTGACATCGAAAACATAGACGGCCCGGAATCCGTACAGAGTCCGCTGCCCCTCCGTTGTTGCGTCTTCATTCGGCTCGTCGGTCGCTACATCCTTCGTGCTTCGTCTTCCCACCATCGGGGCGAGAATGAAAATGCCTTTTTCTCCCCGTTTAACGAAGCGGCCAAGCGAGTTCCATGCCCGAAGTCCGGCAAGGTTGGTAGCATCGGGCTTCTGGCGTGCGATGAGCATGATGTTGCCGAAGCTGTTCACCTCTTTACCCGTCGGTTCACGAGACGCAGCTCGCCTCCTGAGGATGCATCCCAAAACCGTCCTCCGCAAGGCTCGCGAGGGCTCACTGCCAGGTCATCCAGTTGGGAGGGAGAGGAAGCGATGGCACTTCTATCTCTCGGAACTGGACGATTGGCTTCGTTCTCAAGTCATCAAGGCCAGTCTGGTGCGGCAATAGAAGTCCGTCGTCGTTCGTCTTGTGACTCCTAGCAGCGGGGGAATCGCTGTGTTCCGAGTCGGGGGTAGACTCTTGGGCGCCGGGTCAGGTAAATTCGAGCTGCGACCGGTGCCAGAATTCAAGGAGGATATGAATGCTGGCACGTTTCCGAAATGGCTGTCTCACGACAATCAGGAGAAAGGATGGAGTGGAAAGATGGCTCTTTCGCTGGCGCGAGCGTTGCAGTGACGGAACGTTGCGGGAGCGAAACAAGGTCATCGGAACAGTCGAAGAATATCCGACAAAAAGCAAGAAACTGCACGAGGCAGTGACCAGATTGCGAGTAAACATTAACACTGATGGGCCAACGGAGTTGACTTCGATCACCATGGCGAAGGCAGTGGATCATTACACCGTCCACGAACTTGCGGACTGTGGCGCGGAAGGCAAAGCCTACTCTACCCGCTCTAGGAAGACGCAGCTTCTGAGCCGGTGGGTTGTTCCCCACTGGGGGAAGGTGGAGTTGCGGGCCATCAAGACCGTCGCGGTTGAGCAGTGGCTCAAGACGCTTGTTACAACGCGGTTCGGCAAGCCGAAACCGCTTGCCGGCGGAACAAGAGAGAAGATTCGCGACGCAATGAGCAGTATCTTCAACCATGCGATCCGGTGGGAACTGACCGACCGGAACCCCATCACTGGTCCGACAAAGCGTTCAGGAGTGCGCGTTTCCGCAAAGAGAGAACGTACGCCTGACATTCTCGAAATCCAAGAGATGCAATTGCTTCTGGCAGCTCTTGGTATCCGGGAGAGGGCCATGCTGTTTCTCGACATGCCATCCGGGCTCCGCCGAGGCGAACTGGCTGGGCTGAAGTGGGAAGACTTCGATTTCAAGAAGCTCCATGTGAGTGTCACCCGATCACTGGTTGACCAGCACGTGGGCCCCGTAAAAACCGAAACCTCAAGAAAGCTGATGCCGCTCGACGAGTTCGTGGCTCGTGAACTGTTGGCCTGGCACGCGGTGACACCGTACAAGAAGCCGTCCGACTATGTATGGGCCACCGATGCCAACCGTGCTGGAGCCAAGCGCGGGAAGCAACCCGTCTGGCTGAGCACGGTGATGCGCGACTACATCCAGCCGATGGCCCGAAAGTTGGGTATCCAGAAGAAGATGTCGTGGCATACCTTTCGACACACATTTTCCTCGATTCTCAAGGGCAATGGTGAGGATGTGAAAGTAGTGCAGGAGTTGTTGCGACACTCAACGTCAAGGATGACGCTGGACACCTACACCCAAGCTCTCGGGCCCGACAAGCGAGCCGCGCAAAGCAAAGTTGTGGGTATGATCCGACCGAAAGAGCGTGTATTTTCTGTGTATCGCGATGCAGATGGAGTTTCCGTGTAAAGCGTTGATTAGATTTGGCGTCCCCGACGGGATTTGAACCCGTGTTACCGCCGTGAAAGTCGTCCTAGAGTTCGTAACCGATTGAAACTAAACGGTACGGATAGCGCTCTAGGGCACTTATCGGACTGTGAAGACGGGTTATCGGACTGTTAACGGACTGTGATGGCCAGGTGCTAAGGAGCCTGAAAATCATGGACCCGACTCTTCTTTCCCTGCTGGAAACGATCCCGCAGAAATCACCTCGCTCCAAACTCGAAACTCACCGCGAACTCATCCGCCAGCTTCGGCGGAAGGGCTGCACCTACCGCGACATCGTCCGCATTCTTCACGAGCGTGTCGGACTTGAAGTGGCAGTTAGCACAATTCATTCCTTCGTAAAAGTTCGCGCCAAGCACCGAAAGCAGGTGCAGTACGAACTCCCACCGCTCGAACCGGAATCGTCCGTGAACACTCGTATGAGTCCCGACGACGTTGCCTCCCGAATTGCGGCACTAAAAGCAAAACGAGTTGAGCAGAAAGCAAAGCCTAAACACTTTCACTTCGAAGAGAGCGAACCGCTGAAGCTCATCAATCAAGGAGGATCGCGATGAACACCGAAAAGATAAATAAACGCGTCGTCTTCACCATGGGCGGTAAAGGCGGAGTCGGCAAAACCGGCCTGATGGTCGCCCTGGCTGAGTGGTTCGAAGCAAATGAGATTCCATTCACGCTTCTCGACCTCGACACGGAAAATAAGGCTCGGGGCTCACTCAAGCACTTCTTCAACGGGTCAGTAGCGAAGGTGAATATTCACACGCCCGCCGGCCTCGACACGTTCGTCGATCATCTCGAATCCGGCGCGGCGATCATCCTCGCCGACATGGGAGCCGGTTCGGGGCAAGTTGCGAGTGACTGGTTCGACGCGATGCACGAGGATGTCGCGGCTACCGGAGCGCGTTTCACCGCTGTGGGTGTTGTCACGTCAGACCCAGCAAGTGTTGAGAGTGTCCTCGCATGGGCGAACCGACTGCAGAGTCGGGCGCAATATCTGATTGTCCAGAATGCGACAAGTCCTCAAGCAGACTTCAGCTATTGGGACTGTGCGGAGCAAGCAATCCGTTTCCGCGAAGCACTGTCGCCGATTGTGATTCGGATGGAATTTCGCCTGGCGGAACTGGAGAACCCGGCCCGGCAACACGGTATCCGTCTTGGCCAGGTCGCGACAAGGCAGAATACGATCGACGAACTCAAGCGTGCCTCGATTGTGATGCGCGCTGAAAGCTATCGGCGACGACTCTTCTCCCAGTTCGACCGGGCAAAGGAGATATTCCTCCCATGAACACCGATCAGGATCTCTTCAATCCAGCCGGAGCAGAGTCCGAGGGCCAGACCCTGTTCGATGAACTGGCAGGACTGGTGCCCGCTGAACGACAGACGGAATACTACAGGGTCATTGCGCACACTCGCACCCTCAGCCCAAACGACGAGGTGCTCCGCGTATTGGAAGCGATGGGTATCCTGGCGCTTCTCACGAGAGAAACGCCTGCGGCGATCGCGGTCGAACGGAAGTCTTTGCAGAAGCTTCTGGAAAATGCTGGATCTAAGGCAGGTGAAGTCGAGAAGCGAATGGCAGCATACTCGTCACGGCTTGAGTCACGCATTGCGCAATTGCCGAAGGAATTGGAAACAGGTTTGGACCCGCCACGCATAGCAAAGCTTCTGGGCGAGAGCCTGCGACAGTGCTTCCAGCAGTCCGGTCTGCTGGACACGGCCAGAGCGCTTGACCAGTCCTGTTCTGAAATGAACTCCGTTCAAGAGCAACTTGTCAACGTGCTACGAGAAGTAGCTCACCCTGACATCGGAGTGATCGAAAAGGTCAGAAGCGCCAATGACTCGCTCCTGCGGAGCATGACTACTAGGGCGCAGCAGATGGATGATTTCCTTGTTAGGCTGGAAAAGCAGGTCTGGGCTATTTGGCTGCCTGTCATTGCCAGTGCTGCTCTAGCACTGGGATTCGCGTTGGGTACGTGGTTTGCCAACGTGCGACAAGGAACGCCGGAAACGTCAAGTGCCACTCAGTCGCAACAGATGCCAATGCCGGAAGCTCCTGCGCAGCAAGTCGTTCCGCAGCGGAACACAAAGCATCATTGAAACGGGGCTAGGTCACCAGGGAGTTCACAAGAGACATGCCGAACATATGGTTCACCGCGGATTTTCATTTTGGTCATAGCAACATAATCCGTTACTGTAATCGACCGTTTCGAAGCGTCGCGGAAATGGATCAAACGATCCTCGACCGTCTCAACGCCTCCGTTAAGGGCAATGACATCCTCTATTTCCTTGGGGATTTCTGCATCGGGAGCAAGGCGAAGGCTCTGGAGCACCGCAAGCAGATTCGCTGCAAGAAGATCTTTGCGGTGCCGGGTAATCACGACAAACAAATTCGTAAGCTGACCGAGGAGTTCTCCTGGCTCAGCAACCTCGCGGAAATCTCCATACATGGCCAGCCCGTCGTGATCTGTCACTACGCCATGCGGGTCTGGAATCGCTCCCATCACGGAGCCTGGCAGCTGTACGGACATTCTCATGGGAACCTGCCTGACACACCTACTTCCCTTTCCATGGATGTCGGCGTTGACACTCACGATTTCCGCCCGTGGCACTTCGACGAAATCAACTTGCTGATGACTGAGAAGGCAAAGGGGCTGAGCGAGCTACGCCGCTCGGATCCATTGAATATCCAATAGCTCAGGGTTCGTTCGAGCTATAGGCACTCTCCATACTTAGGAATCCACAATTCGCCGCTTTGGGCCATTCTGGCTCGCGGTCCTCAGCAACACGTTCGCAATCGGCAGTAGCACGTTCCCTGATGCCGACTTCTGGCCCGGAATAGGCCAGCTACTTCGTCACTTGCCAAAACACTCTCTCCTTGACCGACTAAGGGAGTTTTGGTAGCGTCTCTCCTAGACGCACAAGGAGAGATCGTGGGCAAACAGATTGATTTGCTACAGGGCACGCTAGACATGCTGATCCTCAAAGCTGTATCGCTGGGCCCACTGCATGGCTACGGGGTTCTTCTGCGCATTCAGCAGATCTCTGGTGAACAGTTGGAGATCCAGCAAGGCTCATTATATCCAGCGCTCTATCGGCTGGAACATCAGGGCTGGATCGCCAGCGAGTGGGGGGAATCGGACAACAATCGCAAAGCGAAGTTCTATAGCCTGACCGCAAACGGGCGGCGCCGACTACATTCGGAAACCGAAAAGTGGAACCGCATGGCCTCGTTGATCGCCAGCATTCTGCGCACCACTTCGGAGCAGATATGAATCTTGTGGCTCGATTCCGTTCGTGGTTGAAGTGGATCGTCAAGGGGCGCAAGCTTGAAGCTGAGATGGAAGCCGAGGTGGGCTTCCACATCGAGAGCTACGCTGCTGACCTGATGCGCAAAGGCCTTTCGCAGCAGGAAGCTCTGCGGCAGGCGCGGATTGAGTTCGGCGGAATCGAGTCTCTCAAAGATGCCATGCGTGCATCTGTGGGCGTCCGCTGGTGGGCTGAACTCGGTTCAGATCTGAGGTACGGAGCCCGCATGCTGGGCAAAAGTCCGGGCTTCACAGCGGTCGCGGTTTGCTCCCTCGCTCTGGGCATCGGCGCGAACACCGCGATCTTTTCCACCACGAAGACGATATTGCTCGATTCCCTGAGTGTGCCTCATCCCGAGCAGTTGCGCGTCTTACGTTGGGAGTTTCCCGGCGACCAGCCCATGCATTCGCTGAGCGGGGATGTGGAGCAGACCAAGGCAGGAGCCACAACCAGTTCCTCGTTTTCCTATCCAGTGTATGAAGCACTCAGTCAGCACGGCGAGACGTTTGAAAGCCTCGCCGCCTTTGAGAACGACATCCCGGAGGTTGTCGCGAGCGTCGATGGTTACCCGGAGTCGGTTTCTGTTCAGTTGGTTTCGGGGGATTTCTTTTCCACATTCCAGGTGACTGTGGCGCAGGGACGCGCGCTTTTGCCCTCCGACGATGTCGTTGCGGGCGGCGGCTCAGTCGCAGTGATCAGCGATGCCTATTGGGAATGGCGGTTTGCCCGATCACCTGCAGCCATCGGCAAGACGATCGAGGTGAATCACATCCCAATAACCGTGGTGGGTGTCGCCCCGCCGAGTTTTACAGGACCGCGACCCGGCCGTGGTCCCGAGATGTTTATGCCCCTAAGCATGCAGCCCATCGTCGATCCGTCGGCCTACGAAGGAACCAGTGGGAAGCACGAGGATGGAGAAGTCTGGTGGTTAGCAGTGGTGGGGCGTCTCAAACCGCACGCGACGGACACACAAGCGCTCGCATCGCTCGAAGGAGGGTTCGCGCAAGTAGTGAAAACCACGCTGACCAGCAAGGGTCACAAAGACGTAGAACGTTTACGCCTCATGATCGAGCCCGGCAATCGGGGACTGGAAAAACTTCGTAACGAACTTTCAGAAACTATGCGCGTTCTCTTGGTAGTGGTTGGGCTGGTGCTTCTACTCGCGTGCGCTAATCTAGCGAATCTTCTGTTGGCGCGGTCAGCGTCACGCAAACGGGAATGGAGCGTGCGCCTGGCTATAGGTGCCCAGCGATCGCGGATCATGCGGCAGGCTCTTACGGAGAGCATGATTCTGGCGCTATTGGGCGGGGCCGCAGGATTGGTGCTGGGGTATCTGGGGCGGAACCTGGTTCCGCGCGTGTTGCATCAAACCGCCCCCGTACACTTCGATTGGCGGGTAATGGCTTTCACGTCTGCGATCTCCCTGGTAGCTGGGTTGCTCTTCGGCGGCTTCCCTGCGTGGCAGGCTACGCGTACGGATGTGAATTCTGGATTGAAGGATACTGGTCACACGACAACGGGAGGGCGATCAAAAGCATTGGTGGGAAGGTCCCTGGTAGTGGTGCAGGTATGTATTTCGATGGTGCTGCTGACCGGGGCTGGATTGTTTCTACGAACCCTGCACAACCTGATGCATTCTGATCGTGGGTTTCAATCGGAACATCTGCTCTTGTTCGATTTGGGCCTTCCAGAAACCCAATATAAGACAGCGGCGAGTCGTGCTGCGATGTTTCGTCAGCTCCAAGCGCAGATCGGCGCAATACCAGGGGTCAAGACCGTAACATTTTCCGGCCATGCGTTGCTGGCTGGAAGCAGTTCCACCACGAACTTCGATCCCGATGGCCAGAAGGTTCCCCAGCACAAGCACGCTTGGAGGAATATCGTCGGGACGAAGTTCTTCGAAACCGTGGGTATTCCGATCATGGCTGGCCGTGGATTTAGCGATGAAGATTCGGAGTCGTCACCCAAAGTAGCAGTGATCAATCTTCGGCTGGCCCGCGCACTTTTTCCAGATGAAAATCCGATCGGTAAGACGTTTAATTACGAGCACATCCGCATCGTGGGGATATGCGGGGACGCAAAGTTTCGAGATCTGCGCATGGATCCACCTCCAACTTACTACACGCTGTACCAACAGTTTGCCACTGGGAATAGCGCAACGTTCGAGGCAAAGGCAGTCGTGGATCCCGCTAGTCTGACCGGAGCGATTCGCGAGGCTGTACGGTCGTTGGACAGGGAACTGCCAATCACCAACGTACGCACGCAGGACGAGCAGATTGACGGCACCTTGCGGCGGGAAAGGTTGTTCGCTACGCTCACCAGCGGCTTTGGTGTGTTGGCCCTGCTCCTCGCAAGCATCGGTATCTACGGCATCATGGCATACACGGTTTCCGGACGCACGAATGAAATCGGTATTCGCATAGCGCTGGGCGCACAAACAGGTCAAGTGCTACGCACGGTGCTGCGCGAAGCTTGGTGGCTGGCATTAGCCGGCGTTGGAGTTGGCTTGATCGTAGCCTTGGCAATGAGTCGCCTGATCCAGAGCATGCTTTACGGATTGCGGCCCACCGATCCAATCACATCGGCAACGGCCGCAACGCTGCTAGTTGCGATCGCACTAGCGGCAAGCTGGATACCAGCGCGAAAAGCCGCACGCATCGATCCAATCAATGCGCTGCGTCATGAATGAGCTTCGTCCCGAATGTTGTGGTTGCGTCGTCGGCAATTGGAACTCATCGCGGAACGCTCTCCCCTGTGACGGCGTTTGTTTTCACGATTCATAAACGGGCTTGCGGGAGGTGTCGTATGAGCGTTCGGAGGATCTCCGAAAAACCGAGTATTGGAGACTCCGATCCGGGCTCTGTGGGTTGTCCAACAACTCGTGGCTGGCCGCAGCGTCGATTAGGCTGGTCTCAACTCTCACATTTTCATCGCGGGGTGGTTTTTCGTAATCCAGTCTTCGACTTCAACGTAAAACTGTTTTGCTTGGACGACGATCTCTTTTGCTTCTGTGTCGGTCGCAACATTGGAGAAAGTGTAGTCGATAGTATTTCGCTTCCGTCGACACGTCTCAAAATAGTCGGCGTACTTGTGCGCGGCTTTGCCCAACACCAGTTTTGTGCTCTCTAACGACACCCGGTGATGTCCAACCTTGCTCACGATCCGATATCCCGCACAGACTATGGCCATATTCGCAGCCTGGAGCGCAGCGTTGTAGGCAGTGGCGAATCTCCGATCTGCCGAAAGGCCAGCAAGACTCGCGTCTGCGAGGTCGCGGGCGATCAGGGCCCGCATGTTGTCTAATTCCTTCTTGGACGTTTTGTGTTTCTGGGCTTCCTTATTTGCCACCAAGCTCGTCCAAGTCACTCTGGCCTCCTTTCACAAACTGTTTCCGTCCTCGTAAAACGGCGGCAAGGAAATGGTCGCCCGATTTGATTTTCTCCCGAAACTCCCCTGAGGAATAGGCCGTGACGTTGACCTCTCTTCCTAGCCGCGCCTCCGCCTTGCGAAGCGCTGGAGACAGGTCAGCAAGACCTGCTCTGCCAATGACCATCACATCCACGTCACTCATCGCATGTTCCCGGCTTCGTGCCACAGAACCATAGATAAAAGCACTCTGAATCTTGTTCCCAAACGGTTTTAGTATCTGCTGCAAGATCGGAGCCAGCCCTGCCGTTTTTTCGAAGAGCTGCTGCAGGTCTCGGAACACTGGGGACTGGGTCTCCGCCTTGAAATAAGCCCTTGTGCCTTCCCGACGATGCACCAATATTCCACTTGCCACGAGAGATAATAGCTCCCGCTGCAGGCTCGACGGACTCGTGCCCAAACGGTCGGCGAGTTCCGAAAGATACCACCATTTATCTGGCTGGCCGAGCGTAGCCGCGAGCACGCCCTGCCGTACCTGTGGGAATAGCGCAGTCAGCACGGAAGAGTTACGCATATTGCGTATATTATTACGCATATTGCGTAAGCGTGTCAACCGCCAAACGAACAGGGTTGTCTGCCGCGAGCGTTGAGTAAACTAAAGTGGCAGTTCAGATTACTCATATCCGTTCGAATGAGAATCGGACGCGATTCGAACGGACTCGAATGCTGTTCGACTTCGTGCGAGCAGCGTTCGATAGTCCCCGGACGGCCTGCACCGACCTAAGCCGAAGGCTTAGGGATGGTGTCTCCCTGTCGCTCCCTGTCTCTCATCCTGGCCAATCGGCCCCCACTCCGCGGTCCTCACTATTAGCATGTCTCCCGAGTCAGCGGCGCAGGCAGTTCCGGCATGATCCCATAAGCCTCCAGCTCAGCCGCAACCAACGCCTCGGAGATTGAGTCTGTTCTGTTGCTTCTGATGCTCTCTTCTATCCCGGCACTAAGCAGCTTGAATACCTCCGAGCCGAAGAAACACACGAGCCGCTTGGCGGCTGCGCGAGCTATCAGTCCATACTCGTGCGTGGCAAGTCTTAGGAGTAGTTCTTGATCTTCTTTCTTAGCCGCACCGAGGAGCCCATAACCTGCCAGCCTGATGAACAAAGGCCTATTTTGTGGATTCACAATTGGCAATAGCATCTCTTTGGAACTGTCCCGTCGGTGCTGTCCTCTCACGTGGGACCAGAATTCGGTGGTATTCGCGATAGTTTCCAAGAACGGAGGAATTCCAACTCCAATTTGGGACATTCGAGCCTGGGTAATGGAGCCAAGTTCTGTGTGGTTCCAGTAGTCCACGTGAAATTTGGCCCCTGCGATCCTCTCAAGCAGAAAAGCTAGCTCCTCATTGCCGCCGTAGCGGAGCAGAGCGGCCACAAGCGGTCGCGAGGACCACAAAAGAGGAGTCTTGCGCAGGACGGCGACAATTCGGTTGACCCTCTGAGGGTCTGCTAGTCGGCAAATCGCTCTGGCCAATGCATTTGACTTCGTCATTTGGGTTTGCCGTGCCTCGCCGCCGTTCGAGTTCCATTGTTCATATTTCTGTATCAGTAATTCGAAGGCCTGATCTGACAAACCTGGACGAATTGCTGAAAACCAGATGACGCAATCAGCGGCACTCATTTTTCCCGCCTTCGACAAAAAGGTGGGTACCCGGCCTGTGCGAACCAAATACAGGGCTCTGCCGAACAATAACTTGCTCCTGCTAGGACGTAGCATTCGTAGATTCTCAAGCAGATGCTTGCCTGCCGAAACGGGATCAAGTGCAATTTGCTTGATGATCGCAAATTCTTGCAGTGCCCTGTCCCCAGCGTTTACGGGAGGGACAGGCACTCTGGAGTCACACGCGAGATTCTCATATGTCCTCCTCAGCGCATTGCTGCTGCTTCCACGCAGCCGCTGGATCCATGACCAATCACCATTCTTGACCTCTCGGACAGCGGCTTCCAGAGAAGCGTTTCTTACCTCTGCGCGACGGTGGCGAAGACCGTACCTGAGCACCTTCTCGGGGACGATCGCTCCGGCTTCCCGAATTAGGGCGGCTAGCTCAGTCGAAAGCTGGTACCCGTGAAAAACGGAATAGTCTTGACCCGTCAGTGCCTGACCTTTCAGTTTTCTCTTAAGCAACGCAGCTAGAGCGGTACTCTTCTGGTCGTCAAGGAAGCCCTGCTCGGCCTGCAACCAAAGAGGCAGTTGATCTGGATCAGCCTTAAGAATCCAGTAGAGAGCTGGACCTTCATTGCTCAGCCACGAGGCAAGCAAAAGCCGAAGCTCAAGCTCATTGGGGAGAATTCGGTCGCGATATATGTAGAGCATCAGCAACTCTTCAGTCGTCAGAAGACTCCTGGTCGTGCTGAAAGCTGCTGATTTCGATGACAGCAGTTCCCGAAAGCGCTTGAACGCGAGTTCATCGGCATCCACCAGTTCATAAAGAACTTTTCGCGCAATAAAATCGTGGCTAATCTCGTAGTACTCGCCGATATGCCTCACGAGTCGCAAATCGATAAGTCGCTCAACTGCAGCTTCGCACTGGACAAAGTCCCTGGCGGTTTCTCCTGCAATGTCTTGGAGCGTGACCTGCTTCTTTGAGCCATGGCTTCTGACCAGCGCCACGAGAACTGCCTGAATGGTTCCCTTGGAATCCTGTGCATAACTGATCAATCGAGAGAGATACGTCCCAACAATTCCCTCAATGGATCCGGCGGCTGTATAGTCCTTCAGCGAATACCGATCAGGTCCTTGCTTTGACGTTGACCAAATGTGATCGATGAGAATTTGGACATACGGAGGGTACACTCTATTCCCAGTCGCACCATGGCTAGCCGTCACGAGGTCCTGCTCTATCGCTGTTTCCTCCTCAGCCCCCAGTGTCATTTCGACCGACAGATCCCCGAGGACCTTCTTGATAACGCCCCAGGCGCTGTGTTCGTCGATGCCGGGGAGATACAAACGAGGCAGCCCTTGAGCCGAGCCGGTGATTCTCTGCCACAACTCTCCAAGACGAGCTTCAAGATCGGCACGATAGCAAATAAGGAGACGAACTGAAGGTGAATAGATCTCGCGTATGGTTCGTATGTCCTCTATAAGTTGCTCAAGTTCCCGATTGTCGCGAGCAGCCAGAACGTCTTCAAACTGATCGATTATCAGCAGCAGACTCTTGTCGCCTAGCGCAGCCAAGACCTCCGCCAACAACGGTGGCAGAGGACCCTTATAGCTAGGCAGTCCATCAAAAATAGAGGTCTGGATCTGATTCGTAACGTCCGAATCAGGAAGTCCGAATGGACGGCTGTAGACTGTGCGCCAGGAGGCAGGCAGATTGGGTATCAGCCCTGCATGAATCAGAGACGTTTTCCCAACACCCGAGTCACCTAAAAGCAAACAGATTTGGTTGTCCCGCAGAAGTGCGATGAGAGCATCAACCTGCTTCTGACGCCCGGCAAGGTACCCCCGATCAGCACTAGTTAGGAACTCCATCCCCAGGGGTTGCGTTATAGGCCTAACCGGCGGAAGGGAAAAGTCACGAAGCTTCCTGACGTGCTGCGCTCGCGCCGAGATCTCACGATAAACATCACGGACGATGAAGAAAGGCAGCCGCTCTACTCGTTCAAAGAGGGTACACGTGTGGTGCTTTGCCTTCTCGGCAAGACGTTCGAGCTTGATTCGCACCGCTTCATCCTTCTCGGTGAACTCTTGAGGCCATGGGCTTTCTCGCTTTAATACGTACAGAAGAATCGTCTTGAGCACTCCAGTGCTAAGTGCGTTCTTTGCTTCCTCCAGTTCCAACTCAGTGATCGATTTTCCCGAATTCTGGTCGACGGTACCGTATCGCCGCGCGTAGATACCGATGAAAGCATCACACTCTCTGACTCTTCGAATGGAAGTGATTTCGGGCGGCGTGGTATCACTCCCGAACGTTTCCATAACGATCAACTCGGCCCCAAACACCCCGGTAAGCCAAGCGGATACTTCCGCACGAGCTTTGCCTAAATCGACAAACGTGGAGCTTAAGAAAACTTTCACGGTTTCCTCAAACCAGATTCTATTAACTCATACTGGGCGGGTCCTGGGCAGCGACCGGACCAACTGCTGAGCGCGTCAGGGAAGGTTGCCACTCGTTACTTTAAACTGAAAGGCATGGCAAATACAGCCTGGTGTAGCGACGGAGACACCCCGCATTTCGGTGACGACTGTTCTCTCGACAAACTGCCTTTGCTTAGCCTTAACAAAGTTAACCGCGACGGTGCGTCCGCATAGCCCCCGAGTGGTGGACGTAAATCATTGGCGGGCAAAAAATGCATGCACGATGCTTAGTTTTCATGCTACATTTATCTTATGAAGCGCCTGCTTCAATTTCGATCGTCATTACGACTCAGTCCATCCCGACTGAGTTATTAACTCCTGCACAATTTATAGCTTCAGGCCCGTGGCGGAACTGGCGTACGCAGCTGCCTCAAGAGCAGCCCTTTTGTGGGTTCAACTCCCACCGGGCCTACCAGAATTCCACAGTTCTTTGACAACTCAAACGGAGAGTGGGCCGGACGGTAAGGCACTTGTCTGCTAAACAAGGGCGCTCGCAAGAGGCTAACGGGTTCAACTCCCGTACTCTCCGCCATGCGGAAGGTACTGCTGAATGGCCGGCAACTGGTCCTGAAAACCAGGGCATCGTGATGAGCGATGGGCGTTCGATTCGTCTACCTTCCGCCAAGTTTGCACAGGTGCGTGAGCCCGGCCGAAACGGACCGGCTGTAACCCGGTCTCCCCGAGTGGGACGCGGAGGTTCAAATCCTCCCCTGCGCACCAGAGTGCCAGCGTGTGCGAATTGGAATAGCAGCCTGTCTTAGAAACAGGTGTTTGAGAGTTCGAATCTCTCCGCTGGCACCAGATCTTCTCGATAACCGTTACACTATGCTCGTTTCGGACAGGTCACTACTCATGGCGGCAAGATTTCAGACATTTTCCTCGAGCGTCCGGCCCCTCCGGGTCGCCGTATTCACGAAGGCGGACGATCCAGAGTGGCAGTCCACTTGCCTCGCGATAATCGAGTTTTTGTCCCAGCTTTGGGGAGGCGCAAGCGCAATCATCGTTCCAACTGACGGTACATCGATTGACGGCGTGTTTTGGGCATTGCTCTCAGCACATGATCCCGATCTGATCCTCACGTACCAGAGAACTGGCGAAGATGTGAGACGGAATCAACCCAGCCAATTTGAAGAACTTGTCACGAAGGAAGTGGATAAAGCGATCCTGGAAGGCGTTGGTTCCGAGTGGGCAAGAACCGAAATCCCGAAATCACTTGCGCAAACACACTGGGGCAACTTCACAATCGACGACGGGTTAGTGAACGAAATACTGACGCGTCTGGCGCCGTTTTCGTTCGAGCGAAATATTACACAGCAGAACATTACGGCAGGCTGTGCTCCCTTTTATCCTCTCACCTCTATTGTCGATGTGCTCGATCAGGTGGAACACCCGAAGGAAATCGTTGAAATCAGGAATGAGAGCACGATTCCAGTGCTCTGGCTGGCAGCAGCTCTTGGGTGGTCAACAGCGGAGCACTCTGCGGCGCTGAACGCAAAGGGCGTACCTGCGACCCCAGTGTTCACCAACCAATATGACGAGTCGGACCTAATTCGATGGGGGATACGGCCAGGGGAAGACTTCTCTGGCAAAACACCTTTCGACATTTCTCTGTTGGGGCTTGGTACGGTCTGGTCAAAACGATCGCGCAGGTTCGAGTTGCCGACGGTGCTGGTCCTCGGTGATTCGATTCAGGACTTCTGCCTCTACTATTCCTTACGTCGGTTGCATGGACGCGCTATCTGGATTTCGGGGTGGTTCCTGGAGAATCAGAACGAGGTCGGCAATCGGTCGAGATCTGCGCTGTCTAATGCACTGACTCTGGGCAGACTTGATAACGCCAAGTCGTTCACAGTAACCAGTGCGTCCCTACCACTGCCGGAGATTGAGAAGGTTAGGCTGTCACTTGCGCCCATCTATTCTCACATCTCACTTTCCGCCGAAGCCCTCTCTGCTTCCTCTGTCGCCAAGCTTGTTTTGCATCCGCTCAGGATTTACGCAAGAGGGAGTATCGAAAAGCTGAGCACTCATCAGCTGCTAGATGACGAATTGCCCGGCCCATTTGAATCACTTAGGCCTATCATTTTCAAGACCGTAAACCCGCAAGAGCACCGATGGATCGTTGAGATCGGCTTCCGTAACCATAGGATTCCGCGCCACCCAGCCCTGGGAAGTTTTCTAGCAAACGATCCAAACCTCGGAGAAGACTCCGTTCGGGCCAGCAATGACGGGTTGGCCTACATTTGCCCGGGTGGATTCGTCAGGGGCATTGACCCGGACTTCAATCTGGTCCGGCCTTCGATTCGGATCCCTAATGCTCTCGTCATCTTCCGGCGCGCTCTGGAGTATGGCGCGTATGATTGCGCGATTTCGGATAAGGGAAAATATGAGAGTGAAACGGTTGACAAGTTGGGGGGCATCGAACTGGCGGGAAGGGCCCTCCGAAATTCAAAACTCAGGAGTCTGCTCGAGAAATTCCTTGATCAGTCTGGGCCGGTGGAGGGCGTGTACGACAATGGCGTCTTTTTGAAAGACCAGCGGAGGTACCTAAATTTTGCCGCGACGGTGAAACTGCTGGGCAGCAATGTTTACGCGACGGAGATAATTGACGATTACATTTCAAAGAAGCTCTTCTACCGCGGCCTCATCCTAAGGTGCAGCAACTGCTCCGATGTGGGCTGGTTTTCCGTCGATGAAATCACTCACAACTTTACGTGCAGGCGGTGTGGCAAGAAGCAACAATACACGAAAACAAACTGGAGGCATCCGGACGAGCCGTCTTGGTTCTACAAGCTGGATGAGATCACGTATCAGGCATTGTTGAACAACGGTGTCGTTCCAATTCTCACGTTGGACGCCCTCCGCGAGAAGTGCAAAGACAGCTTTCTCTTCTGCCCCGAACTGAGAATTAACGTCCAGGGAGAGAAAAAGAACTTTATGGAGCTCGACATCTGCTGCATCCCCGACGGAGAACTTTGCATTGGAGAGGCTAAGAGCAATGGCACGCTTGCGACAAAGGGCATTTCAGCAAGCGAAACCGCCACGAAGTACAGGGATTTGGCAGTAAAGCTCGGTGCGACGAGAGTCATTTTCAGCACATCCAGTCCCGCATGGGACGTAGCGAGTGAGACCGCAATGGAATCAACTTTCGCTGCCTTCCCTCACATTCAGGTGTCGAGGTTCGCAGCGCCCGATCTCTAACCTACAGCGCAAACGCGGTTCCGGGTAAGAGAAGTCGAACCGGCCTAGCCATGTGCCGAGGACAGGTGGGTGGTTGTTAGCCATCCCCGCGTGAACTACAGTCTCGGATCTACTGGTTCGCTCTCCAACGCAAGCACTCCGAACACACACTCATGAACTCGGCGCAGTGGTTCTTGGTGAACGAAACGCTCCAGCGCCTCCAATCCCAAAGCAAACTCTCGAAGCGCGAGCGACCGCTTTGCGCCCACACCTCTGCTCTTTAGCCGCAGCAGGTTCTCGGGAAGGGTGTATTCCGGGCCATAGATAATCCGCAAGTATTCTCGTCCGCGGACTTTCACAGCGGGTTGTACCATTCCCTTCCGACCCTTCGCCACAAACTCCAACGGCTTAACAACCATGCCTTCACCACCACTTGCCGTCAGCTCCTCCCACCATTTGATTCCTTTATCCTGGTCGGCCCTGTCGGTGAGGTCCACAACTTGAAATGGTGTTGCGAGTAGTAGACCAGTATCGCCCTGACAGATTCGCGCAAGCGTCCCCATGTGCCACAGGTGATCTTTCGCGGTGTGAACGGCACCCTCGCTGGCGAGCAAGTGGAAAGGCGCCAGTTTCAGATCAGCTAGAGAACGCACCGTCCAGCAGTACTGCCGGTATGCCTCGATATAGAGATCGGCGGCTTGCTTGCGCAGCTGGTGTTGTTCCGCCAGCGCTGCAATCTCAGGATTTTCTGCAGCCGCTCTCAGCGCTGTAATGGCCGCGGGCAAGGCCGCTCGGGCCGCCGCCCCGGTTGGGGCATATTGCTGGCGCAACAACTCTTGTGCCTTTGCAGACCACGGCATCAATTCGCAGTCCAGGCAGACCCAGTCAGTTTTCAGCTCTTCCCAAATGCCTGTCGCTTCTACAGCCCGGCGGACTTTCTCCAGAAACTCCGACTCCAGAGGCGCGTCATTGAAGAACCGCCGTCCCGTCCGTGTGTAGCAGACTCCGGCCTCGCCTTCCATAATTCCAAACCGTTTGCACGCAGCATCGGCGTCACGACAGACGACGACTACCGCCCGCGATCCCATGTGTTTCTGTTGGCAGACCACCTTGTGCACGCCCTCGTGGAGGTAATAGGCAAAGGCTTCTTCAGGATGTTCGAGCAGTCCGTCACGTTTACTGGTCTCACATGGGGACATCGTGGGCGGCAAATAGATGAGCCATTTTGGATTTACTGCAAATCGGCTCATCACCTCCAGGGCTGTGATCGCATTCTCTTCTCGAATCGTGATGTTGCGGTGCAACCGCGTGTTAATGATCCGCTTGCCGATGACATCCTCGATGTCAAGCAGGTCATCAAGTTGCTGTTGTGCAGTCAGCGCTGGTGCCATTTCCTCCTGGGACAAGAACGGCTTGGCCGACTCGTAATAGGTTCGCAGAGCAGAAACCGACATCAATTCACGTTCGGGATAACGAAGGGCGGTCAATTTTCCGCCGAACACGCATCCCGTATCTATGTTGATCGTGCGGTTCAGCCATTCCGGCTCGGCAACCGGCGTATGCCCATAGACCACCATCGCCTTGCCACGATACTCAGCCGCCCAGTTGTAACGCACTGGGAGCCCGTATTCGTCCGTCTCCCCGGTGGTCTCCCCATAGAGCGCAAAATCGCGCACTTTGCCAGAGCCGCGTCCCTGCATCTCCTCTCTCATGCCGGCGTGTGCCACGACGAGCTTCCCTTCGTCGAACACATAGTGGCTGACCAGATCGTCCAGAAACTTGATGACCGTCTGCTTGAATCCAGGCGTCTCCTTATCGAGTTGTTCAACGGAGTCGGCCAATCCGTGCGTCAACTGCACATCGCGTCCCTTCAGTTTCCGCATCAGCTTCATGTCATGATTTCCAGGAACGCAGAACGCCGTTCCGTCTTCAACCATTTTCATGACCAGGCGCAGCACTTCTGGAATCTTGGGTCCGCGGTCAACCAGATCACCAACGAAAATCGCTCGACGTCCATCGGGCGGAGTAACACTTGTTGCTGTCGGTCCTTCGTTGATCTTGTACCCGAGCTGAACAAGCAAAGCAGTCAATTCGTTGTAGCAACCGTGCACGTCCCCGATGATGTCGAACGGTCCATGCTCGTGCTTCAAGTTATTCCAAAGTGGCTGTCGCACCATCGTGACCGAGGAGACGTCCTCTGGGCTCGATAGCACGAAGACATGACGAAAGCCTTCGCGTTCAAGCCCCCGAAGCGAACGCCGCAGTTGCTGGGACTGGTTCCTGATGACGTGAGGGCCGAACTGACGGTCGGGCCGACTCTGATTGCGTTCGTGGCAGACCTTCTCTGGCAAGTTCAGAACGATCGCCACCGGCAAAACATGAAACTCGCGAGCGAGCGCCACTAGCGGCTTGCGCGCTTCTGGCTGGACGTTTGTCGCATCAACTACGGTCAGGCGGCCAGCAGCAAGCCTCTTGCGAGCAACGTAGTGCAAGACATCGAAGGCATCATTCGTCGCCTCTTGGGAGTTCTCGTCGTCCGACACAAGTCCACGACAGAAGTCTGAAGAGAGAACCTCCGTAGACTTGAAGTGCGCCCGAGCGAAACTCGACTTCCCGCAGCCGGAAGGACCAATGAGAACGACCAGGGAAAGTTCAGGAATCGTTATAGTCACGAGCTGAAGACCCCCATTTGCGTAGGCGCACCGACTTGGGGATCTTCTTCTCCTACGGGCAGAAACCTCACTGCGTACCCAAACCGTTCAGAAATTTGGCGTGACCACTGCTGGAATTGCTCCCGAGTCCATTCGAAACGGTGATCTTTATGACGAAACTTTCCCGCTGGCAGGGTTTCAAACTTCACGTTGTACTCGCAGTTGGGCGTGGTCACGACGATAGTTTTCGGACGCGCCGATTCGAAAAGAACCCGCTCGAATGCCGCCAGCCGCGGTGCATCCAGATGCTCGATGACTTCAACCACCGTGGCCGCGTCGTACCCGGCCAGGCGCTTGTCGCGATACATCAGCGAACCATGCATCAATTTCAGCCGCTCCTTCTGTTTTGTAGGCATCCGGTCGAGTCGCAGACGTTGGCTCGCAATCTCAAGGCTCCGGTACGAAACATCCATACCCACGATCTCTGCCAGGGACTTCTCATCCAGCAGGGCCCTCAGGAGTTTTCCTTCTCCGCAGCCTAGGTCTAGAACCCGCTTCGCCTCGACGGATCGAAGCACAGCAACCACTGCTCCCATACGCTGCTGCCAGAGCCGAATCGGCTCCTCCATTTTCGTTTCTTCTTCGGAGTGAGCTTCCTCTGCCGCGTCAGGATCGGGGTTGTCTTCCTCCGCTAGCCTGGCCAGTGCTTCTCTTGCTAATTCCCTCTGGCGCGGAAGGTACCGCTTTACGATCGCCTCTTTGTGTGGATGCGACGCCAGCCAACCTTCCCCTTTGCGCAAGAGTTTCTCAACCTCTTCCTGGCCAATCCAGTAGTGCTTCTCAGCATCCAGCACTGGAACAAGCACGTAGAGATGATTGAGCAGATCCTGCAGGCGGAGAGTCCCCGCCAAGGTCACAGAGTAGTACGGTCCCTCCCCCCACTCTGGAAATTTCTCGTCGAGCGGATGATGCTCCGTACTCACGCTGTACCCGAGGGGCTCGAATAGCTCGCGGATCAGCCCCTCACCAGCGCGGCAAGCCACGACTGTAAGGGTTGCCGTTAACGGCATCGCTTGGTCCGCCAGTTCTTGCCTCCCCTTACTACGGCCAGACATGGCTGTCCCGAAAGCTCGGCCCATGGCGACGCTAAGAAAAGAAGAGAGAACATAAGGCCGGTCATTCACATACTGATCAAGAGTTCCGCCCTCATGCTGACCCCGCTTGCCGCGAACCAATCCAACCGGATCGACATCGAGCAGCAAGGCGACCGTGCACCTTTCCCCGGTCGCTTCCGGGTAGAAAACATGGGCTTTCCCAAACGAGAGCTCGAACGAATGCAATTTCGCCGGGTTCTTGTGAAGCAGATAGCCCAAGTCCGTTGCCGGGTTATGCGTAGTTGTGAGCGTAAGCAGCATGGTCGAATTATACGAGTCCGTGATCTTTAGCTTCGGCGCGAATGTCCGGCCTCGCAAACACAAAAATGGTCCGGGTGGCAGGAGTTGAACCTGCGTGGACATGTGCCCAAGACATGTGGGTGGCCGCTACCCTACACCCGGATCTGAAGAGAGGGCCTTGCAGCCCTCTCCCGTTTAGCCCTTCACGCAGACCACCTGGCTCAACGTGTGCACCACGTCCACCAGATCACGCTGCGCTTCCATCACCGCGTCGATGGACTTGTACGCCATCGGCGTTTCGTCGATAACGTCCGCGTCCTTACGGCACTCGACGCCGGCAGTCGCCTTGGCGTGATCGTCCAGCGTGAAACGGCGCTTCGCTTCCGTACGCGACATGGCACGTCCTGCTCCATGACTACAGCTCATGAAGCTCTCCGGATTGCCCTTGCCGCGCACGATGTACGAACGCGCTCCCATGCTGCCGGGAATAATTCCCATGTCGCCCTGACGCGCGCGTACTGCTCCCTTACGAGTGATCAACACGTTCTCGCCGTAGTGGTGCTCCCATGTCACGTAGTTGTGGTGACAACTCACTACTTCCACATTGGCTTCGAACGCCGGCACTTCTCCCGAACTCCGCACCGCCGCGATCAGGTTGCGCATCATCAGCTCGCGGTTGGCCAGCGCGTAGTCCTGCGCCCAGTGCACTGCGCGGACGTAGTCCTCGAAGTGCTCCGTACCCTGCGGCAGGTATGCGAGGTCCTTATCCGGCAGGTTGATCATCCACTGGCGCATGTCGTTCTTCGCCAGTTCGATGAAAAACGTGCCGAAGCGATTGCCCACGCCACGCGATCCCGAGTGCAGCAAGAACCAGACGTTCTCGCTTTCATCGAGGCAGACCTCGATGAAGTGGTTACCAGTGCCGAGCGTCCCCATGTGATTCATTCGCTGCACATGGTTCAGCTTGGGGTACTTCTCGGTAATCGCCTTGTAGGCTGGCTCCATGTTTGCCCACACGTCGAGGTGATGCGCCGGAGCGTCCGACCACGCACCGCGGTCGTTCTTGCCGCCGTTGTCGGTACGTCCGTGAGGCACCGCCTTCTCAATCGCCGTGCGGATGCCGTGCAGATTGTCCGGCAGGTTGTTGGCGTGCAGCGAAGTCTGTACGGCCATCATGCCGCAGCCGATGTCAACGCCGACTGCCGCCGGAATGATCGCCCCGCGCGTCGGAATCACGCTGCCGATGGTTGCACCCATGCCCCAATGCACGTCGGGCATGGCAGCCACCCACTTGTAGATGAACGGCAACTGCGCGACATTCAGAAGCTGCTGACGTGCCGCGTCTTCCAATGGGACGCCCTTGGTCCAGGCCTTGATAGGCACGCCCTTGTCCGGCATCATCACGTTGTAAGTTGTTTCTGTCATCGTCTTTCCCCCAATCGAGCTATCCAGCCGCTGCTTCTGCGTAAAGAATTCGTCCATGCTTGCGCTCATCAGATGCCGCGACGCAGCACCAGTTCTGATCGATGCACCGAAAGCCATATAGAGTCATTTGGTGAGACGTGGACCACATTGTGTGGATCGCCGCCTGTTTATGTCGCACAGTGCGCGCCGGGACAGCAACGCGCATCACGACCTGTTTCTTGCCCGAGAACCTATCAACTCGCCTCCAACGTTCACCGTCGAACAAGAGAATTACCGACCAATCAAATTCGGGAAGTCCGTTCGACCAGCCTGCTGCACCCTTGTATCCGATGGGCAAGGCGAACTCGCCCGCCGCAAGCCAGCGGCTTTGGTGCGGCCGCACCCAATGCGAACATGTCCCGATTCGCAAGAACCATGCTTTCTTCTCGCCCTGCTCGGCGCGATATCGCTGTAAGAATTCTTCGTTCAGCACGGCGAGAATTTCCTTCCAGGCCCCGGGATCATCTTGCGCGGTGAGTCTGTCTTCAACATGGCTCATCGAGATCAGTTCGTTCGTCATGGTCATCTCCTCGTAAAATACTTTACCGGGGGAGGTTCCCAAGGCACGCTCCTTCAACCAGCTAGGCCACTCCCCGATCTGGTGGCTCGGCACGGAATTGAACCGTATCCACTGGCTTTTCAGACCAGCACTCTGCCGTCGAGTTCCCGAGCCAAACTTTGGTGGACGGTGCGAGACTTGAACTCGCATTTCACGGTTGCAGGCCGTGGGTAATCCCCTTATACGAACCGCCCAATTGGGGCGAGATGAGAGAATCGAACTCTCGTGACTGGAGCCACAATCCAGTGCCTAAGCCATTCGGCCAATCCCGCCATCGAAAATCTGGAGCTGGTCGAGTGAATCGAACACTCGTCGGAGAGGTACAAGCTCTCTGCACTCCCACTGTGCTAGACCAGCAAACTCTTGGAGCTGGCACGCAGCCTCGAACTGCGGTCGGGCGCTTACCGTGCGCCTGCTCTTCCCGTTGAGCTATACCAGCGGAGCTGGCGCGGCGATTCGAACGCCGATCACGGACTTACGAGGCCCGCGCTCTTCCCACTGAGCTACACCAGCACAACGTCTTCATGAAATCTGGAGGCGGTGGGGAGAATTGCACTCCCGATGATCTCCTTTGCAGGGAGACGCCTTGCTGTCTTGGCTACACCGCCTCAAACTCACTTACGAAATCTGGAGCGGAAGGCGGGACTCGAACCCGCGCTCTCGACGTTGGCAACGTCGCGTCTTGGCCACTAGACGACTTCCGCCCTCACAAAATCATGGAGCGAGCAGCGAGAGTTGAACTCGCGTCATCGGGTTGGAGGCCCGAGGCACCAGCCGCTATACCATGCTCGCCCTTCACATCTGGCAGGGGTGACAGGATTCGAACCTGCTTGAACTCGTTTTGGAGACGAGTGCCCTTCCCATCGGGTCATCACCCCTGTGGCGGTCGCAACGGGAGTTGAACCCGTCCCTCCTGATAGACAGTCAGGCATCCTGCCGCTAGACTCTGCGACCACTTTCTAAACTTGGCTGCGAGGGCACGATTCGAACGTGCATGAACCGGTTCAGAGCCGGTTATCCTGCCCAGTTAGATGACCTCGCAATTTTGAGGAGGGAACGCGCGGATACGGTGTGTTTTCTGGACAAGAGAAGTAACTGTAGCCTTCACCACTCCTCGAATTTGTCTGCAACGCTCGTCAATGAGCCTCCTCCTTTGCTGACTTCCAAACTGGCTGCCGGGGAGCGATTCGAACGCCCGTACCCGGATTCAAAGTCCAGGGTCCTGCCACTAGACGACCCGGCATCACGCTTTTGAGCGCAATTGCTTTCATGCACCGCACACACAAGACTGCTGATTCATCGACGTTATGGCCCAGTCTCCGGCGATCCACACGCGCGCGATCGACCAAGTCGCGGTGATCTCCTCCGCGCTCGCAATAGAGCTCCGATGCAAGCTCGATTTCAAAGCCTTCGAGTTCAATCACTTGTGTACTCATAACTTGGTAGCAGCGAGGAGAATCGAACTCCCATCTCAGCCTTGAAAGAGCCGGATCCTGGCCGTTAGACGACGCTGCCTCCTATCCGCGCACTCCTAAAAATGCTCCATAAAAAGCAAAAGCCCCCGATTTGTATCGGAGGCTCAGAAAGACTACGCGCTACTGATCTGCCCCCGTTACATGAACGTACCTTCCCCCGCTCCTTGCCACGTAAACGTGGCCGGTGTCGGGAAGCAATCGGTATGGGGTTTGCGCATCATTGCTGGAACTCAGTTATCACTCTGGCATGACTCCGCGATTTCGTCAATGGCCAAGAATGCCTAGTAGTAGGCTTGTTGGCGTGGCAATCAGTGGGGGTCGTCCTTTGGTGCATGTCTTCACTTTTCGGTTTGCCGACGTCAAACGAGTGAAATGAATTGATAGGTACCGCTGACGTAAGGGTGTTGAAATGGCTGACCGCCAGTGGCAAATAGTCGCTGTTTCGCCGTTCTGATCTCTTTGTCTGTAATCGTCTCGAGTATTTCGCAAACCCGATCTGACCCTGCTTCATAGAGCTCAGCGCAGGATTTTGTAAACGCAATGTTAGGCTCGATGCCGGTGCGGAGATTGGAATAGAACATAAAGGCAAATACATAGGCCGCGACGTCGAAGGTTTTCCAAGAAGAGGCGAGCACCGCTGAGCGTCTGTTTAAAAGCAAAATCCCAGGAAGCCCCATCTGCTCATTCGTTGCGAAGTTTGTAAATGCGTTCCAGTTGAGCGCGTCTGCGCTAAAACAGCTATTTATAAAAACCAACTGATGTGACGTCTCCCAGCAAATTCTCTGGAATTCGGGTAAGCCAAACCCTGGTGCGGTAGGATGCGCAGAGGCGAAAAATGCGTCGCGCAGATTTGAAATAGGCGTCCCATGGGCAGCTAGGTGTACAACAGCAGATTCCATCAACGTCCGAATATCAACGTCTCCGGAGATGCGAACCCTGCGGAGAGTTGTTGGGTTCAGGAGTCGCGAAACAAGATCGAGTTCCGGCTCATCTAGCCCCAAGCCGTCCCCCTCAAAAGAGCAGGCGGTTACAACATTCATGTCTAGCTTAGTCAGTTTCTTGCGGTGCAGTATTGGGCATACCGTGACAGCGAGACTACCTTGCTTCGCGCGGTCGCGCAGTTTATCGTGCGACAGCAGACTTGCAAAGACTGGAACCAAGAAGGGCTCCGGGAAAACTAGAATTCGCTTTGTGGTTCCGGAAGCAATCTCGTCAAAGGCCTGGGAGAGGGTCTGAGTGATGCGCTCTGCACATTGTTGCAGTTGGTTCATAAATACCTCGCGCCGCTCGCTGCCGTCCTGGTATCGCCAAAGCGCGGTATTTAAGTTGGTGATCTCCTCATTTGGAAAGTCGAAGCGTGTATACGACTTTCGATTCATCACAAATATCGAGGCTGCCCTCGACGTTATCAAAACAACGAGAGCCCAATCACCCTGATCGAGACTATCTTGGAGCTGGTGAGCACGAAGGATACTAGTCGCATCGGCCCACGGACCTGAGTCGCCGGTTATTGCGTTTATCTCGCGGATCGCATTGTTGAGATCTGGCCAAGGAATCGCAAACGCGTCGGGTTTGGAGCGAAAGTCGACACTGTTAACTTCCCAATAGGACGACCATGGATCATCGTATTTTTCCCTGAATCCGTAGAGAATTGGCGCGCCCCTCTGCGCCACATTTCTTACTGCCGCGGCTAGTCGCTCCCGGAGCGCACCAGAAATCTGCTTGTTGTGTACCGCCCAGTCGTGCCAGTCAAGAAGAGCCATCCAGTCAGCAATGCTGTTCGACTTCAGAAAGGCCATCACTGGGAGAATAGGCCCGGTTGCGCCCTGCTGCGGAAGTGTACATAGGATGGCGGCAATCCGCTGCCGATACTGTTCCCGTAGCCCGCGGCGGTAGTGAAGTCTGCCAAGATCGTTCAATGCTGTATCGAGCAGAGCCACAACTTTCTGCAAACAACCCATTGTGGTCGAGTGGTCCCCTGTCCGACTAGCGGTCTTTGCCTCGATAAGGTCCAGTTCAATCAGCAATGAGTCATCCATCTCGTCATCGACTAAGGCTTTGGCTTGATCTAGACAGACCCTCGCCTCGTCCAATCTATCTAGTTCGCGTAGACACGCACTGCAATTGACCAGTGCAGCGACCTTCACCGCGGCTTCGACATCTAGATCGATTACCTGTCGGAAAGAGTCCACTCCCGAGGAGAACTCGCCTTTTCTCATTTGTAGTGTTCCCAAGTTGGTCAGTAACTTTGCAGGCAGACCCAGGCCAAGCTGGATTCTCTGGTCGCGAATCCGGGAAAACGTCTTTTCCGCAAAAGCGAGATCGCCTTCGAACAGGGCAATCGAGGCTCCGGTCTCTCTTGCTTCAAGAAGACTCTTTGGAAGGCGGTGCTCGATCGCATATTCTTCCGCATCCACTAGCAATCTGTATGCTGACTGGTAAGCACTAAAGTCTGCAAAACGACTCGCGGCGGTCAGATATAAATCGACAACCGTTGTGTGCTGACCCGCAAGTGAATGAAATCGGGAGAGGTGGCGCAAGAGCACAAATATGTCGTCCATTGCGAACACGCCCTCGTTCCAGGCTGTAAGGGCTTCTTCTACTGCTTTCTGTCCTTGGCTCCAGAGCCCAAGGCTCGAACAAATGTTCAACAGGCGATCAAGTTCCGCAAGGAATCCAGCGGCACTTCGCTCCTTCCGAAGTTTTGTCAGTGAACGAACAGCGTGGCGGATTTTCTGTTTTTGAGTCACGTCGCAATCTTGAGACAGTCAAGGATAGCCGGTTGAAGTGTTCAAAGCGAATATAGCGGCTGGTGGGCGGGCCGGGAGTCAAACCCGGATTTGCAGCTTCGGACGCTGCCGTGTTGTTCGGTTACACTACCCACCCATCTGGAACTCGCGCCGGGAATCCAACCCGGATCTCTTCGTTAGGACCGAAGCGCCATCATGCCTTAGACCACGCGAGCCTAATTAATGTGGAGGGGATGCAGAGAATTGAACTCTGATCTCAAGGTTCGTAGCCTTGCGCCCTCATCCGTTGGACCACATCCCCACATTGGAAGCGGCAGAGAGATTTGAACTCTCATCGTCCGAGGTAGAAGCTCGGAGCATTGATCCGTTATGCTTTGCCGCCTCTTTGCTGCTCTTGGTGCGGGATGTCGGAATCGAACCCACTTCGTCTCGCTTAAAAGGCGAGTGCATATCCATATCTGCCAATCCCGCAAAATCTGGTGGGTGACGCTGGAATCGAACTTGAGGCGTTTAGCGGGCGTCTGAGCCCGCTGCCGAAATCCTGAGCCGACTTTTGGCGAAGGACCTCCAAGAGGCGAGTGCATCAGCCATCTCTGCCAGTCACCCACGCTTACAAAAACTTTGGTGCAGGATGTTGGAATCGAACCAACGCCTCGCGGTTATCGACCGCGGGCTCGACCTTCGAGCTAATCCTGCATGGTGCGCCGTTCGGGAGTTGAACCCGCATCTGTTGGGTGTAGGCCAACTATTCTGGTCCGTTGAACTACCGGCGCGAACAAAATTGGTAGAGGGTACAGGAGTCGAACCTGTCTGACCGCGCTAATCTGGCGCCGAAGTGGGTATAAGCCACTGCCCCTCGCCGGAGGCCCCTCCATGGTGGCTCGCGATGGATTCGAACCATCCGCGACGGCTTTATGAGAGCCGCGTTCTTCCTACTGAACTAGCGAGCCCTGTCTTCCCTCGAAAATTGGCTGGCCGGGCAGGATTCGAACCTGCGCATGGCGTGAGTAACAGTCACGTGCCTTTCCAGCTTGGCTACCGGCCAAGAACATCCGTAAAAGCAAAAGGCCCCGACTTTTGTCGGAGCCTCGGAAATCGAATCTGAACTTGGAAATCTAGCGAATGATCAGACCAATCCCGAGGGCCGAGCGCGATTGACGCGCCGTCTCATAATGGATTTGGTCTGTATCGTCATTTTCGAAATCGAGTATAGCATTGCTTTTGGCGGGAATCCAGCACTAATAAGCTGTTCTGTCACTCAAGTTACTCGCTGTACTCCGCGCCTTTTATCTGTCACTGACTTAGCACCCTCGCCACAAAGTGGCTTGACCCCAAATCTCGAACAGAGCTAACGTCGGGCCGTGCTGACGATTCGTGCCATGACCGGCGGTGAAGGCTACGCACAGCGCCATCTCCAACAGAGCGACTACTACGACCAGAATCGGACGGTCGAAGGCCGGTGGCACGGACGCGGCGCTGAACTGCTGGGTCTCAAAGGAGGGGTTGCCTCCGAGGATTTCGAGGCAGTGCGTCAGGGCCTCGACCCACAAACGGGAGAGTTCCTCCGGCAGCGCCACAGCGCGGATCGCATTGCTAGCAATGGCGCGGAACAGAGTAAGGCCCGGTCCCTCTATGACATGACATTTTCAGCGCCGAAGTCCGTCTCTGTCGTGGCCATTGTTGGCGGGGATGACAGACTGCTCGCATCGCACGCAACCGCCGTGCACGAGGCCCTAGAGGAAGCAGAAAAAATCTCGGCCACTAGAGTTCGCCTCGCCGGCCTGAACGAAAATCGAGCCACCGGCAACTGGATCGTAGCTTCCTACACTCACGACACGAGTCGTCAGCTAGATCCTCAGCTCCACACTCATGCCGTCGCTGCCAATCTCACTTACGATGGCACTGAAGGGCGTTGGAAGGCGCTACAGGCTTCCGGTCTGTACGAACGTCGCAGCTACCTGACCGAGGTCTATCGCAATGCCCTGGCTCGCGAAGTACGCGCCCTTGGTTACCAGGTTGAAAACCGTCACGATGTTCGTGGTCGTGACAAAGGATTCGAGATCGCAGGATTCTCCCAGGACCTCCTCGACAAGTACAGCCAACGCAGTGCCCAGCGGGATGCGGCCATTCTGGAGTTCACCAATTCACGTGGTCGTGCGCCAACAGACAACGAGGTTGCGGTACTCGTCCGGGAAACGCGGGCTGACAAGCTTCAGGAGATATCGACCGAGCAAGTCCGTAACCTTCAGCAAGAACGACTGACCCCGGACGAGAAGCAAATGCTTCGTGAGATTTTGAACGAAGCTCAGACACAATCCCATTCGCCTCAAATCAATCGCTGTGTGCATGAGGCCTCGCTTGCATACTCTCAGGAGCACATTTTCGAGCGTCTCTCAGTCGCCAGAGAGCATGAGGTTCTAACCGAGGCTCTTCGTCACGGGCGCGGCAACGTCGAACTCAGCGACCTTCAGGGCTCTCTCTTGCTTGAACGCGCGAAAGGGATTCTCATCTCAGCTGGGGATGAAATTGCGACACACGCGACCCTCCAACGCGAGCGCGACATGATCGCCGTAGTTAACCGAGGGACAGACCGCTACGACCGCCTCGGTAAAGGCTGCGACTTTGAGCCTTTGGACAAGCTGGGCCCCGAACAAAGGCGCGCCGTCGAAGCAGTGCTCGACTCTCGCGATCTGGCGATCAATCTTCGAGGTGCCGCCGGTACCGGCAAGACAGCTACGCTACGTGAAATTGACCGTGGCCTCAGAGAAGCCGGGCACGACGTTTTTGCGGTGGCTCCTACCAGGAGTGCCGTGGACGAACTGGAAAAGATCGGCTTCCGAGATGCGATGACTGTCTCACGACTTCTCGAAGATCAGGAACCACAGAGCACTCTGCGCGGAAGGGTCTTGATCGTCGATGAAGCGGGCATGGTTTCTGGCCGGCAAATGCAAAGTCTGCTGCACCTCGCCGAAGATCAGGGAGCCAGAATTGTTTTCTCCGGTGATACGCGGCAAATTCCCAGCGTCGAGGCCTCGGATGCGTTGCGTATCTTGGAGCGGGAGTCTGACCTGAAGAGTGTTTCCCTCACTGAAGTACGGCGGCAGACGAACTCCTTGTATCGCGAGGCCGTAATGACCATGAGACATTCACCGGAAGAGGGGTTCGCACAATTGGAAAAGCTCGGAGCCATTCGCGAAGTATCCATCTTCGACCGAGGCCAGACAGTGGCGGATCTACATCGCGAGTTCCGAGCCGAAGGGCGCGATACGCTTGTAGTTGCCGGCACTCATGCTGAGATTTCCCAACTCACCGACGCGATTCGCCAAGATCGGAAAGATGGCGGCGAATTGGGAATCAGTCAGTCTTTTGATCGGTACGTCTCGCTCCAGTGGACGACAGCGCAGAAACAAGAACTGTCCAACTACCAAGAGGGGCAGGTTCTGCAGTTCCACAGGGACACGAAACTGGCAAGACGTCATGAGTCTCTGGAAGTCGTGCGTGTTAGGCCTGAATCTCTGGTTGCGCGAAAAGAAACCGGTGAAGAGGTGAACATCTCGCCGAAACAAACGCGGGCATTTTCCGTTTATGCGCGTCAGCCCATTGAGGTTGCCCCTGGCGACAGCCTCATGTTGACAGCAAACCGTCGAGGGCCGGAACTCAGGACGACCAACGGAGAGCTGGTCAAAGTGACTTCCCTGGATGGTGGTGCCATACGCCTCGAAGACGGAAGAACGCTTCCTGCGAACTATCACGAATTCACCCACGGATATGCGGTCACCGCCCATCGCAGCCAGGGCAAAACCGTAGATACCGTGATCATCTCGACAGACGCCATGAAAAAGGAACTGTTCTATGTCGCCGCCAGCCGCGGCCGGAGCGAGATCGCTGTCGTCACCAGCGACCGCGAGCAACTTCGTGAATCCGTGGGTGTATCCACGATGCGGCAGTCTGCGATTGAACTGGCTCGAAAACAGCTATCCGCACACGATGCCGAAAAGGGCCACCGTGTTGACCTGATGACTGGGTTGAACCGGCAAGCTGGACAGCAGATCGGAGAGCAGCATTCTTCCGTTCTGACTCACACACCGGAACCGGAAAAGACTCCCCATGTCGGCGTGGAACATGACCTCAATGGCCCCAGTCTTGGTCTCGGGCTTTGAGGTCTCGCGGACAGCCACACCTGCACATTCCCCAGATGGCGGAGAAACGAGCCGGGGAGTTAGGCTTGCGTCAAGGCCGCGCTCTGTGCGCCGCGAAGCGGTCGGAGAGCCTTGACACGAGCCGCTTTCCGGCCAGAATGCCTCAATGGGGACTGAGCCGTCGTTCTTCGGTTTTTGGTTCGGCGCGCACAGAAACCAGTCCCAGCTTGCCTCACACGCAGGTATCCGGAAGACTCAACGACGTTCGTGGACCTAGAAACCTGTCTCCCGCTCGTAATCTTGCTGGCGGTTACTACTTCTGCTGTCATACAAGTACCGCCCGGTGTCTAACCAGATAGGCTGGCTGTATGGCGTTGGCGGCTTGTAGTCGACTGTGACAATAGGTACCGCTCTTTGGCTCCAATGAGACCAATGCGAAGGACTGTACTGAGTTGGCTCGTGCTCGCGCTGGGCTTTCTGCTCGGTTTTCTTGCGCTTGCAAGATTCGGTATGGCGTGGCCTCCATTCGGCGACAACGATCCCGGTTGGTTGCTCCGTTGGATCTCTTATGTCGGAGGTGCGCTTTTAGGGCCCGTATTCATTGCGGCTTCCATCGTCGCGTTACGGAATCCGAAACGAGCGGGACTCGTCTTGCTCATCACTATGCCGTTTGCCGTTTTCTGTCTGGCATATCCATCTGCGGGATATTTGGTTTGGCATTCGGATGGCGGTGGTTGGTTCGAGCCCCCGGAAATTCCGACGGCCATTGGATTGACGGCTCTGTTTTTCCTGCCGATTTTTGCGGGCCTTCTGGCACTCCGCCGCAGAAGTTGGACCTTGTATCTTTTTGCCTTCACAGTCGTCTTGACGGGGGTCGGGTTCGGCATATCCCACTGGTCAAAGGCGTTCTTGCCACCTTTTGCAGGATGGTCAGCGATATTTCTATTGTTTGGACTGTTTTGGCGCGGAGCATCTAACCGAGGCTGGCGCTCCGTGCTTCAACCTCGCGCTCGTTCGTTGAGCCAACGAATCGCAGCGTTCGCCCTCACATGTATTGTCGTCTTGTGCGTGGATGTTGCTGTGACGTTCGGGCTCTCCGCGTTGGGTTCCTCGCTCTTCAGCGGAGATTGCCGCGGCAAGCCGCTTTTTGTTCATCCCGAATCACCTTTTCATGCAGTGTTCACCGCACGGGTCATCTTTGTAGGACGTTCGATCGAGGCTCTGACGCGCGATAGGGGGCTCTTCCGTGATCCGCAAATTAAGGGAGCGCGCGACCCTCACGTCGGAGATTGGGCCATCGGCGTTGTTGAAGAACGATTCTGGGGATTGCCCTCCTGGTCTCGTCTTGTGCTTCTCACTAATTTCATTTATTGGAAAGACGCGGCTTACTTCGTCGATGGATCTCGCGGTCGGGGGCTATTGACCCGAGTACTTCCGATTGTGGAAGGTAGGGTCCGTTGCAGTCGTACAAAACCTGTGCAGGATGCCATCGTCGATTTGCGCGCTCTTCATGAAGCGCCCTCAAGAACCGGCACACGCCTCTTTGGTTACGTGCGAGAACCAGAAACGTTTGTCGGAGGATTAGCACCTCCGACCTTACCGAAACTGGCACCGCGAGCAAGAATCCGTCTCATGGGACCGTCTGGCGCGAGAATCATCACCACTGACCAGTCAGGTATTTTCCAGGAAGATAATCTGCCGCCAGGCGATTACACGCTAGAGTTACTGTTACCTGATGATGAGGTGGATGGCTTTTTTGAGAGTGAACGATCGCCAGTAAAGGTGCACGTCGAGCCCGGAAGCGTTTTGGAACAAAACTTTGAAATGTTCTGGAACGGCCGAATTGAGGGTCGCGTGGAGGATAGCTCAGGAAAACCGGCGCATCTGTGGGTGATGCTGGCCAGCGCAGATGGTACTCGCTTACCTGGGTATGTGAAATTCTTCCTGCAAACCAACTCTGATGGCTCTTACGCAATAGGCAAAATTCCGCCGGGTCGGTATATGGTCTTGGTCAACCCGGACGGTCCTTATGACGAATGGCCCTATGACATCCAGTACTATCCAGCGGCACTGACTGTCGCCGACGCTCAGGTTTTTGATCTGTCAAAAGGCCAACAGGTAAAGAGAGTCGATTTCAAGGTTCAAGCCCTCATGCAGCGGACCGTGCAGTTGCGAGTGCGCTGGCCCGACGGCAAACCCGCAGCCGGTGCACACATCTGTGTTGCCTACGAGCGCACCAAAGAATACGGGTCCCTAGAGGGCACAAACGGCATAAAAGACACTGATCAAGCCGGGGGCGCCACCATTCACTTGTACGGCAGTTCGCGAGTTCGGGTTTTTGCGGAGCAGTTCGTCGATAATCCGAAAAAGAAGTGGTGGGACACGTACTACAGCCGCCGATTCGAGTCGGAGGCCAGCAAGATGCCCGCAGACGTCGATCTGGTTCTTGACTCACCGAAACCGTAGCACGCCAACCTTTCGCACCAACCCTTGGTCACTAAGTCTGCAAGCTTTCGTTAGAGCCTTGTTCGAAATATTTTCGATACCTTTTTCCTCCCGCAGGTTCCTTTTATACATAGAGGGCAAAATTTCGCTCGAATCTAAGGGACACCTCGCTAAAGCGGCGAGCTGCTTGCGTGCCGCCAATGCTCTGTTCCCGTGGATTCCCTAAACGTACCTAAAAGCACTTCTAGGCGCTTTAGGCACTTTAAGCAATTGTTGAGAAGTTTGTTCGAAGTCAAAAAGAAAAAAGATTCTTTGAAGGGAAGCAACAAATGCGTCTTGTACGGTTTCTATACGAATAATGTTCTCGTCCGCCCATGACGCGAAGACTAACGCCAGCCGAGTAGTGAATGGGCTCGAAATCTGTCGGATGAAGTCGGACGCCACAGCCGACCCTCAGACGACGCGGTGATTTCAGCCCGGTCTCGACTCTCGCTGCAGGAGCTTTTATGAGCGAGATGCACGAAGCAACGCCAGTCAGCCAGCCGTTCCCTCATTTCGAGAGGTTAGTCGATTCGCGCGAGGCGGCAGCCTTGCTGCAGATCCACCCGAAAACACTTCAACGACTCGCCCGCAAGGGCGAGATACGCGCCATGCGGATCGGAAAATTGTGGCGCTTTCGCACATCCGATCTCGACGCGTGGGTACATTTGAGGTTAAAGTTAGCCAGCTATCCGTACCGTCCCTAACCACGGAGGATCGTGATGAGACGGACGAGATTTCAGCAAGGCAGCCTTCAGATCGTGAAGCGTGCCGGTGGCCGGAAAGCTTGGGAGTACCGATGGTACGAACTCCAGGCAGATGGCAGCCGGACGCGACGCAATCTGATGGTTGGATCGCTCGAACAATATCCGAACGAGACTGCGGCTCAGAAGGCCGTCGCCGCACTTCGGGCAGACATCAACGCAGAGAATCCGCGCACCAGCTTGACCCCGATCAGTGTTCAAACGCTTGTCGAACACTACCGGGAAAAGGAGCTGGGGCCGGACTGCACCAAAACGCGGAAGACGCAGGTCACCTACGTAGGCTATTTCCGAAAGTGGATTTTGCCCCGGTGGGGAAGCTATCACGTAACCGAGGTCAAAGCAGTCGCGGTGGAGCAGTGGCTTCGTTCGCTCAAGTATGCGAACGGAAGCAAAGCCAAAGCTCGAAACATCATGAGCGCGGTTTTCAATCACGCTGTCAGGTGGGAATGGCTTGATGTGAATCCCATACGCATGGTGCGTCAAAGTGCCAAGCGGACCAGGATGCCCATTGTGCTTTCCATCGAGCAGATTGCGGCACTGCTTCGCATCCTGAAGGAGCCCACGCGCACGATGGTATTCCTCGCCGTGTTCACAGGCCTTCGGGTTGGGGAGTTGTTAGGCCTCAAGTGGAAGGATATCGATTTTCAGAAGATGGAGGTCCATGTCATCCGCTCGATCGTGATGCAACAGGTCGGGGACTGCAAGACCGAAGCCTCTCGCAAGCCGGTTCCGCTCGATTTGCGACTGTCTAAGGTTTTGTGGAACTGGCGGCTGCATAGTCCATACCCAACCGATGAGGACTGGGTATTCGCCAGTCCGCACAGCGGAGGGAAACTGCCGTACTGGCCCGGTTCGCTTTACAAGGCGCACCTGGAGCCAGCTGCGAAAGAAATCGGAATCGTGGGCCATTTCGGTTGGCACACGTTCCGGCATACGTACGCGACGCTCCTCAAGGGGAACGGCGAGGACGTGAAGGTTGTGCAAGAGCTAATGCGGCACGCAAACATCTCGGTCACTCTGAACGTCTATGCGCAAGCAATCACACAAACGAAGCGAGACGCGCAGAGCCGAGTTGTGAGTTTGCTGCTCGACAAAAACGAAGAAAAACCAAGCACCGAGGCTTATCGGACTGTAACGGACCTACAAAATTCTGGAGGGGATTTGCAAGTGGTTGATAAGGTTGGCGTCCCCGACGGGATTTGAACCCGTGTTACCGCCGTGAAAGGGCGATGTCCTAGGCCAGGCTAGACGACGGGGACGATGTTAGGCGGGATTCATAGCCAAGCAGTTGTGATGGTAGCAGCGCGTCTCTGGAGGTGTCAAAGCCGACGCGCTTTGGCGGCCTTGATTTCATTCCCGAATTCCGCTTCCTCATCGCATTTCTACAATCGCGCCGAACGTTTAAAATCGTACCCGGATGCACGCGGGAGGCAGAGTCGTGGCCGATTCACTTTTCTTGAGTCTATGGTTTCCCAATTTCGATGTCGAGGACATGTTGCCCCGGGGGCTGTCTGTGATGCGGCAGTTTCCTTTTTCCACGCAGGAGCCGGGAATCAGCCATGTGGCGCTGCATCCGGTCTCCTGGAACGAAGCTACTGTCCTCGAACAGCGATTCAAGCCCGGCATCACTCCCGAGCAGGCGGTGCTGATCGCCTCCGACCTGCTGCATGAAGATTACGCCTACGTGTTTGAGACTGCCTGGGATCTGTGGGTCTTTAGCGAGAAACAGCGAGAGTGGCTCCTACAGCCCTCCGTGGTGCGGATCATAGTTCATGGTGAGGAGTTCGAAGAGGGCGCGTACCGCCAGGAAGGCCACATTGAGGTGGATTTCGGCTTGGACTTTCCCTTCCTACAGGAAGGCGTAAGACTTACGATCGAAGCGGAAAGCCAGGTCCGGGCGAACGTCCAAAAACTGGTGGAATTCACCACCAAGGCGGAGAAGAGTTCCGGAGCCAGCGGACGCCTGCTGTGGTCAGAGTCAGAAGAAAATCTGGCTCCGAAACTTATTGCCCGACTGCAGAAGGTGCAATAACCATAGCGGACACGAAGGTTCACTAAGAAAATTCTTCTTCCCCGGCTTGCGTTTACTTTGTCCTGCCGCCCTCCACTTTCAACTTGTCGCTGGCTGCAGCCTGGGCGGCGGCCAGGCGCGCGGTGAGCACCCGGAACGGCGAACACGACACGTAGTTCAGACCAATCTGATGGCAGAACTCGACGGACGACGGTTCCCCGCCATGCTCGCCGCAAATGCCAACCTTCAAATCCGGACGCGTCTTTCGGCCGCGCTCCGTTGCCATCTTCACCAGCTGGCCCACGCCCTCTCGATCCAGCACCGCGAACGGATCCTGTTTCAGAATCCCTTCCGCGATGTAGGTCGGAAGAATTTTGTTTACATCGTCGCGCGAGAAGCCGAACGTCGTCTGGGTGAGGTCGTTCGTACCAAACGAAAAGAACTGGGCTTCCTTGGCAATCTCATCCGCGACCAGCGCCGCGCGGGGCAACTCGATCATGGTGCCCACGAGATAGTCCACGGTCTTGCCCTTTTCCTTGAAGACCTCGTCTGCGACTCGCCGCACGATAGTTGCTTGATTGGCCATTTCCTTTAAGGTTGCGGTGAGCGGAATCATGACCTCGGGCTTCACTTTCACGCCTTGCTTGGCCACGGCTACGGCCGCTTCGAAGATGGCGCGCGCCTGCATCTCCGTGATCTCGGGGTAGGTAATCCCCAGGCGGCAACCGCGATGGCCCAGCATGGGATTGAATTCGTGCAGCTCTTCCACCCGCCGCAGTATGGTTTTGAGACCTTTGAGTTTTGACGATTTCGGCTTGGTGGCTTCGAGAACCGCGATCTCGACCATGAGGTCCTCGCGTCTCGGCAGGAACTCATGCAAGGGCGGATCGAGAGTACGAATGGTGACCGGGAATCCGTTCATGGCGCGGAAAACGCCGATGAAATCCGCGCGCTGCAGCGGCAAGAGTTTCTTGAGTGCAGCCCGGCGTTCTTTTTCGTCGCGCGCCATAATCATGGCCCGCATGTGCGGCAGTTTCTTTTCGCCGAAGAACATGTGCTCGGTGCGACAGAGGCCGATGCCTTCCGCGCCGAAAGCCCGCGCCTGGATCGCGTCTCGCGGAATATCCGCATTGGCTCGCACTCCTAACGTGCGGAACGGCTCCGCCCAGGCCATAAACTTCATCAGTTCAGCATCATCAGGCTTGGCATCCAGAGTCTTGAGCTTTCCCTTGATCACGCGTCCGGTGGTGCCGTCGAGCGAAATCCAGTCTCCCGCTTTGAAGACCTGGCCCTTCACCCACATCTCCCGCGTTTTTTCGTCAACCTCGATGTCGCCAGCTCCGGCCACGCAGCACTTGCCCATGCCGCGAGTGACCACCGCGGCGTGACTGGTCATGCCGCCACGTGAAGTGAGAATGGCAGCCGCGACTTCCATGCCATGAATGTCTTCTGGCGTGGTTTCGGCACGAACCAGAATGACAGGATTTTTCTTGGCGCCGTGACCGGCCTTCTCGACCGCTTCGTCCGCGGTAAAGACGATCTGACCGACGGCCGCACCGGGCGACGCGGGTAATCCTGTCGCCAGAACTTCCACCTTGGCGCTCTTCTCGTCCAGGCGCGGAACCAGAAAGTCGTACAACTGGTTCGGATCGACCCTGAAGATGGCCTCTTCTTTTGTAATGAGTCCTTCCTCCACCATCTGCAGCGCGACTCGAACCGCGGCGAGTCCGGTGCGCTTGCCGTTGCGGGTTTGAAGCATCCAGAGTTTTCCATCCTCAATGGTGAACTCAAAGTCCTGCATATCGCGGTAGTGTTTTTCTAATCGCGTGGTGATATCCCGGAGTTGCTTGTAGACATCGGGCATAATCTCTTCGAGTTTGAGTATTGGAACCGGAGTACGTACGCCCGAGACCACGTCTTCCCCCTGGGCGTTCAGCAGAAATTCTCCGTAGAACTCCTTGTTTCCGTTGGCTGGATTACGGGTGAAACCAACGCCCGTGCCGCTAGTGTCGCTGAGGTTGCCATACACCATGATCTGCACATTGACTGCTGTACCCAGATCGTCGGAGATACTGTTGATGCGGCGATAATGCTTGGCTCGGTCATTCTGCCAGGAGCGGAACACGGCATCGCGAGCCATGACCAACTGTTCGTGAGAGTCCTGCGGGAAGTCGCGCTTGGCGTGCTTCTTGACGACTTTCTTGTACTCGACGATGACTTCCTTCAGGTCTTCGGCGTCCAGTTCGGTATCCAGCTTTTTCTTTCTCTGTTTCTTCTTGGCATCGAACACATCGTCGAAAGCTGGCTTGGGAATCTCCAGCACCACGTTGCCGAACATCTGGATCAGTCGCCGATACGAATCGTACGCAAAGCGTGGGTTGTTCTTACTCTTGGCCAGGGCTTCGACACTCTGATCGTTCAGGCCAAGGTTGAGGATGGTATCCATCATGCCCGGCATGGAGAACTTGGCGCCGGAACGCACGCTGACCAGCAGAGGATTGTCGCCTTTGCCGAGCTTCTGGCCCTGCAACCGCTCCAGGTGTTGCAACGCTTCTTCCATTTGGCGGTCCACTTCGCTCGACACCTGATTGTGGCGCATGTACTCGCGACAAGCCTCGGTCTGAATGGTAAAACCGGGAGGTACGGGCAAGCCGGCGTTGGTCATTTCGGCAAGACCGGCGCCCTTCCCGCCTAGTTCATCCTTCATCTTGCCGTGGCCATCGGCTTTGCCGCCGCCAAAGAAGTAAACGTACTTGGTGGCCGGGTTCTTGGCAGTTTCGATTTCGTTTTCGGGGAGAGTGATTGTCGCCATGGAATTAGTCCTTTATTCAGAATTTCGATTTCGTGGTGAGATTGATTTCAGCAAGAGCAGGTTCGCGAGATTTGCCTGCATCGCGGGATTCGCTGTTGCCCGAAGATTCGTTCTCCTCCCGATCCTCGTTGTCATCCCGAGCGAAGCGAGGGATCTGCAGTTTGGTCTCTTTCCCCCAGCCCTCGGCCAAGTCCTGCCATGTCGGGTTCAAGCTCTTGATTAACGCAATCCGCTTCGCGCGTGTCCATGCTTTGACCTGCTTCTCTCTGGCAATCGCATTATTCACGTACTGGAATTCCTCGTAATACACCAACCGGTTGACGTTGTACCGCTTGGTGAAGCCTTCGATCTTCCCGCTTTTGTGTTCAAGAGCCCGGCGAAAAACGCTGTCTGTGATGCCTGTATACAGATTCAGTGATCTACTTGCCATGATGTACACGTAATAGCGCCGTTCCGCTGCCAACTGCAGATCCCTCGCTTTGCTCGGGATGACAACAAAAAACAAGTCGCTTCGAACTAGGTCTTGCCTTCGGTGACGATTTCGGAGAAATCTGCGATGGTTGAGAACTCTTTCAACAATGTCTGTAGCAATGCCAACCGGTTCGCTCGCACCCGTTCATCGTCGACCATGACCATCACCTTGTCGAAGAAGCGGTCCACCATGGGCCGCAGCTTCGATATCTCGACCAGCGCCTGCTCGTACTTTCGTTCCGCCCGCAGAACGTTTACTGTCTTGGCCGTTTGCGGAACTTGCAACGCCAGCTCCTGCTCCGCCGCTTCGCAGAGCACCCGTGGATCAACTGTTTCGGCTACCCTCTTGTCGGTTTCTGACGCCTGGCGAAGAATGTTCTTGATCCGCTTGAATGCGATCGAGATCGACTCGAAATCCTCGGATGGACGAACCCTGGTCACAGCTTCGGCCCGCGCGACCGCATCCACCACCTCGCTGGAATCGGTGGCCAGCACTGCATTCACCACGTCGTACTGGAAACCCGAGGCATCGCGAAGATAGAACTCCAGCCGCTCACGGAAGAACTCTCGGACGGCGCCGGCATATTCATGGACTGAGAATTTACGCTCTACGGCAGAACCGCGATACGCCTCCCGGGCGTCTGCGAACAGCCGGCTCAGGCCGATTGGCAGTTTGTGCTCTGCGATGGTCTTGACGATTCCGTTGGCCTGCCGCCGCAAGGCGAACGGATCTTTCGATCCCGTGGGCTGCAGGCCCAAGGCAAACATTCCGGCGATGGTGTCGGCCTTGTCGGCAATGGAGAAGACAGCGCCCTCCACCGTGCCGGGGACCGAGTCCTCCATGGACTGCGGTTTGTACTGGTCGTAAATGACCTGTGCGATTAGCTGTCGGGTCGCGTCCGGCATGTCCGTATCAAGTTCCTGCACCCGTGCATAAAGCCCGCCGACGATCCCTTGCAACTCGGTAAACTCTTTCACCAGTTCTGTGGTGAGATCGCTCTTGGCGAGGCAAGCCGCTTTGTGAACCACGCCGGGACGAATCGCCATTCCACTCTCGCGAACGATTTCGCAAAGCCAGCTGCACAGCCGCTGCACGCGCAGGGTCTTGTCGTAGTAGCTGCCCAGGTCCTTCTGAAAAGTCACCTGCTTGAGCCACAACGTACGCTCGCGCAAGGAATGCTTCTGGTCGGTCTGCCAGAAGAAACGTGCGTCGTTGAAGCGGGCGCGCAGTACCCGTTCATGGCCATGGCGGATGATTCCCTGGGGATCGCCGTCGGTGTTCAGTACCGCCAGGAAATGCGGCAGGAGTTTGCCGTTGGCGTCCTCGAGCGCGAAGTATTTCTGATGATCGCGCATCACGGTGACTAACACTTCTTCTGGCAACGCGAGAAATTCGCGGTCGAAGTTGCCCAGAATCGCCCCCGGCCATTCCGTCAAGTTCACGACAGTGTCGAGCAGGCTCTTGTCTTCGCGCCAGCGTGCGCCAGGTATGGAGCGTGCGGCGGCATCGAGTTCCTTGCGAATCTGCTGCTCGCGATCCGGGCGTCCCAGAACCTTCGCGGCGCGCAATGCCTTCACGTAAGCTTCGCTTCCGGCCTGGACTGGCAGAGCGCTGTTTGCCAGCAAACGGTGTCCACGCGAAGCATTGCCCGCCGCCATTCCTTCGAATTCCATGGGAATGACCTGGCCGTCGAGCATCGCCACCAGCCAGCGCACGGGACGCACAAACTTCTCGCTCGGCGTGCGCCAGTACATGTTCTTGGGCCAGTAGATCGCGCTGATCTCTTTGGGAAGAAGGTCAGCCAGAACCTCGGATGCGGCTCGCCCTTTCCTGGTAACTCTCGCTGACAGATATTCGCCCTTGAGAGTCGTGATGCGCTCCAGCCGGGAAACGTCCACGCCAGCTTTTCTGGCAAAAGCGAGGGCGGCTGGTGTCGGTTGACCGTTCTTGAAAGCGATGGCCACAGACGGGCCGGTCACCTCCTCGCTGATATCGGGCTGAGTCGCCGGGACTCCGGCGGCCAGGAATGCCAGACGGCGCGGAGTGTCGAACGAGGCAATCTGGCCTTTGGGCGCCAGCCGTTCGCTCTCGAGCAGTTTGCCAACCCGCAAGCGAAGCTCTTGCGCGGCCGCGTCGATCATGCGCGCGGGGATCTCTTCGCAACCGATTTCTAACAGAAAGTCAGGCATTCAATCAGTTTCTATCTTGGCAGAAGTCGCTGCCCGCCGAATGTGAGCACAGTCACACATCCGTCTATCCCATGGCATCCTGAGCGTAGTAAAACGATTCGCTTGCGAAGCCTTTTGCGGAGTCGAAGGACCCCTGCAAACCTTCCTCCTACTGCCGCCTTCGGGCATTCTCACCCTGCCGTCCGGAGCACCGAGAGAATCCCCACAGCCTCTGTGATAGTGCTGGCAACCTTGGGGTCCTTCGACTCCGGGAGAACTTCGCTGCGCGAAGCTCCCACCGCGCTCAGGATGACAAGTTTCATCTGGCTGTGGGTGCAACTTCCAGTGTCTTTCGCCCTTTCGACTGTTTTTCAAGTTCTTCCACTTCTGGCGCCGCGGGTTCGCACTGCAGCTGATCGACATACCCGCGTGCGATTCCCACAGCCAGGGCCCGCACGCGCGCGATGACTCCAACGCGCTCGGTAACAGAAATGGCGCTGCGGGCATCGAGGACATTAAAAAGGTGCGAACACTTCAGGCAAAGGTCGTAAGCGGCGAGCAGAGGGAAACGGCGCTTGTCGGCCTTGATCCCGTTGCCGTCGATTTTCTCTTTGCTGAGGATCGCGTACTTCTCCAGCAAGGCCTTGCACTCCGCTTCACACAGATCGAAGCGCTGCCATGCCTTGCCTACGTCGGCCAATTCGAAGTTGTACACGGAGAATTGCAGTTCATCGGCCAGGCGTACATCGCCGTACGTTGTCGTCCTCCCCGTCTCTGGATCCCGCGCCCACACGATCTCGTAAATTGAATCGACGTCTTGTAAGAACGCCGCGATTCGCTCCAGTCCGTAGGTCAACTCGGCGGAGATGGGGTTGAGGTCGATTCCCCCGCACTGCTGGAAATAGGTGAACTGGGTGATCTCCAGGCCATCGAGCATGACCTGCCAGCCCACGCCCCAGGCGCTCAAGGTTGGCGCCTCCCAATTGTCTTCTTCGAACTTTATGTCGTGCTGCCGCAGATCGATTCCCATTGCGCCCAGCGATTCGAGATAAAGCTCCTGCACATTTTCCGGCGGTGGCTTCAGAATCACCTGCAACTGGGTGTGCTTATAAAGACGATTGGGATTCTCTCCGTAGCGTCCGTCAGCAGGCCGCCGCGAAGGCTGCACGTATGCGGCTTTGTACGGGTTCGACCCGAGAACACGGAGAAACGTCTCCGGCGCCATCGTCCCTGCACCGACCTCGACGTCGTAGGGTTGCTGCAGGACACATCCTCGCTCAGCCCAAAAAGTCTGCAGACGCAGGATGAGTTCCTGGAAAGTCGGCGGGTTGGGGAGGTGTGGATTCACAAATAGTTCTGGCTTCTGGCTCTTGGCTCCAGCTCAACCCTTTCCAGGAGAGGCTAACAGCCAAGAGCTAACGGCTAATCGCTGATCTTCTCCAACATTCCTGCGGTGACGAACTTCTTTTCAATATGACGCTGCAGGGTCTGCATCAAGAACTTGCGCAGATCCGCGGCTTGCGCCTTGGGCCATGGATTGCCCGCAAAACTCTCGACCGGCGCCCGAAACATCTGGTCCGCCAGCCTACGCGACTCGGCGGAAATCTCTGACGACGCCAAGCGTTTATCCTCGGCGCACATCAGCCCGTCCGACAGAGCGTGAAAAAATGCCCGGCTTCCGTTGAGCGTTCGCCCGCATGCCATGCACTCGGACAAATCCGGCAGATAGCCCATCAGTCGCGTCACCCAGAGTTCGAAGTAGGTGACGGGAAGCCATACTTCAGAGCCCCGCAGCACCGCCAGCACCGCAAGCGCAAGCCGGAAGACGGCGTCATTCGCCTCGCGCTCCGGCAGCAACTCGTCCAGCAACTCCGCGACGTGACTGAGAGCGACCGCCCGCGGATAGCTTACTTGCGACGCCAGGGGCGACTCCAGAACTTCGCAGGAATCCAGCCGTGCTAACTCCTGGCGCTCACGGTCTTCATAATATGCCCGAACGTAAGTCAGGGGCTCCAGAGCCCCACCAAACCGCCGCTTGGACTTCTTGGCCGACCGTGCCACTCCGTGGACTTTGCCCTCCTGGCGAGTGAACAGCGTGACCAGCAGGTCGGCCTCACGCAAAGGGTAGGTCCGCAAAACGATCGCTTCCGACTCCTTCAAAGCCATGGAAGCCTGTGCGGGTCAGCGTCCGCAACTCTGCTTGGAAGACGCGACCCTCTCAGCATTTGTCGCTTGCCCCAGGTTAATCACTGATTGTAACCGTAGGGGAAGGAAGATGGAAAGCCGCGTTCCCGGCAGGGCGCGGCTCAATTTGCCGAAAGTAAACCACAAAGGACACGAAGGTACACAAAGGAAAGCCCTTGAAACTCGACCTTCGTGGAACTTCGTGTCCTTTGTGGTGGATGGTTTTTCTCCTGCCTTCGTCAAACTGAGCCACTACCTCCCGGCACTGCGTTTAGAATTTCACCATATGGAGCAAATCCAGCTGTGGGCGCAGCCATGGTGGGTCAATCTGCTCATCTTTATTCCGCTGATCGCATTTTTTCTTTGGCGGCGGACGCGCCTGCAGCTGACCTGGCGCCAACTCCTGCTGCTCGCTATCTTCGCTGTGGCATTCGGATTCGGTGAGGCCGCAGTCGTCGTCTACCTCCGCGCGGCTTTTGGCTTGCTACCCGGATTTCACGGAACTCTCGCCGACGTGCGACGATCTGCGCCAGAGTTCTACCGGCAGGCGGAGACTCTAAGCCAATTTCCTCAAAGTCTACTGACGATTGAAGTATTGCGTGAAGCAGCAACCATAGTCATGCTGGCGAGCGTTGCTCTGCTGGCCGCTGCGAAGAGCCGGGAGCGCTGGGCCGCTTTCCTCTGGGAATTTGCCATTTGGGATCTCTCTTACTATGTAAGTCTCTGGGCAACGATACGCTGGCCGGCATCACTCAGAGACTTAGACGTGCTGTTTCTCATACCCGTGCCGTGGTTGGCACAGATCTGGTTTCCGGTGCTGGTGAGCATGTTGACAGTACTCGCCATCGCCACCTGCAAAGCCCCATTCCAAACCGGGGTAAAGTCTGCGTGACCCGCAAATTTTCCGGGTAACCACAACTGGGTTACTGACGATGGTAACCACCGTCATCTTGTCCATTCAGGGGTTTTGTTTCACTCTAAGGGAGGCGCAATCCTGCTCGCGCGCCATGGCATCCACTTGAAAATGAACAAGCCCGAATCTTCCGCAGCAGGCACCGATTGGACCAAACTCCTCAAGGACCCGGAGATCGCGAGCCATCTCGGGGAATTGCTCAAGGCCTATCGCGAGGCCCCTGCGGAGAAGCGGGACCAGGCTTTGCTGGCAGCGATGAGCAAGATCAAGAGCGGTTCGGCCAAGACCGTGGCCACGGGCACGCCAGATGCAGCCCCAATCGAGGTCCCTTGCCCGGTGGCAACCGAACCGGAATCTACTCCACCCTTTGAGCCCGACATTTTTACTCCCAACTGGGGGCAGGACCGGCGGCGATATCCGCGAATGAAATGCTTTGTGGCCGTCGAATTGCGCATGGATGGTTCCACCTCCCCGGTCTGGGGAAACCTGTCCAACACCAGCATGGGGGGTTGTTTGGTCGAGACGGCTTCTCTACTGCACGCCGGAGTGAAGCTGGAGATTGGGCTTTGGGTGGCCAACGGAAAAATCTGGGTCAAGGGCCTGATCATTGATGGAGTGATTGTCGAGAGCAGCCCTTCTTTCAGCGTTCGCATCAAGTTCTCGGAAATGGCCCTCCCGGAACGAGAGAGCCTTCGCCAGTTCCTCAGGTTTGTGGAAAACACCACCAAGGGCTACCACTACCAGCACGGATACCTGGCGCAACTCAAGCGCTAGTTCCCTTCCCCTGAAAATTGTGGTTCAAATGAATCCTTCCTGGGTCTATATCATCCTACGCACATGAGAGCGGGCAAGGTCTGCATGCCGGGTTTCTGAACCGCGTCGTCCGTGTGTCAGGGTCGCGCGTATCCCGCGGAACTTGGTAAACTTTACGGTGTGGGAAAGAGTTCGTCCCTCCGGCCAGAAAAACGTCAGCGCGGTTAAGGAAGTAAGACTCCGATCGGTGCAGCAGAAGGGAGTAGCTTTTCTATGGTGGCAAGCGAGCAGACCCTGACCAACGAGCAACTGACGACCCTGAGTATCAACACCATTCGCACGCTGGCCATCGATGGGGTGCAAAATGCCAACTCGGGTCACCCCGGCGCACCCATGGCGCTGGCTCCGGTCACTTATTGTTTGTGGCAACAGTTCCTGCGCTTTGATCCGGCGAATCCGGTTTGGCCCAATCGCGATCGTTTTGTGCTCTCCAATGGGCACGCTTCCATGCTGCTCTATGCCACGCTGCACCTTGCCGAGGTACGGGGTATCGATCCCGAATACGAGCAGCGCGGCGAATTTGCCGTCACCCTGGACGACATAAAGCATTTCCGTCAGATCGACAGCAAGACTCCTGGACATCCCGAATATCGCGTAACTGCGGGCGTGGAAACCACCACCGGCCCGTTGGGACAAGGGGTGGGAAATAGTGTGGGGATGGCGATCGCCGCCGAATGGCTGGCAGCGCACTTCAATCGTCCCGGCCTTGAGATTTTCAACTACAACATCTATGCCGTGTGCGGCGATGGCGACATGATGGAAGGCATAGGCAGCGAGGCCGCATCGCTGGCCGGCCATTTGAAGCTTCCCAACCTCTGCTGGATTTACGACAATAATCGAATCTCGCTGGACGGCCCGACCAACGACTCTTTCAGCGACGATGTGGGCCAGCGCTTCCGTGCCTACGGTTGGAATGTAACCCACGTCCGCGATGCTAACGACCTGGACGCGCTGGCACAGGCCTTCGGCGCTTTTCCACAAAGCAAAAATGCGCCGACCCTGATCATCGTGGACACGCACATTGGATACGGGTCTCCGAATAAGCACGACAGCAATGCGGCGCACGGCGAACCGCTGGGAGAAGAAGAAGTCCGGCTCACCAAGAAGGCCTACGGCTGGCCTGAGGATGCCAAGTTTCTGGTGCCGGATTCTGTGCGCGAGGACTTCCGCGAAGGCATCGGCACACGCGGACGAGGCCTCTACGAGCAGTGGGCCAAGCTCTTCAACGAATACAAAGCCAAGTATCCTGAACTGGCGGACCAGATCAGCCGCATGCAGCGGCGCGACCTTCCCGACGGGTGGGACAAGAATCTTCCGACATTCCCAGCTGACGCCAAGGGGTTAGCTACGCGCGACAGTTCCGGAAAGGTTCTCAACATCGTGGCGCAAAACGTGCCTTGGCTGATCGGCGGATCGGCGGACCTCTCCACCTCCGATCGAACCAGGCTGAAGTTCGAGGGCGCGGGCGATTTCCAGCCGGGGAGTTATGGCGGCCGCAATCTTCACTTTGGGGTACGGGAACATGCCATGGGCTCGGCTCTGAATGGCATGGCGGTGTCCAAGGTGAGGCCCTTCGGCGGAACGTTCTTCAATTTCAGCGACTACATGAAGCCGGCCATCCGTCTGGCTGCGCTCATGGAGATTCCGTCCATCTTTATTTACACCCACGACTCCATCGGGTTGGGTGAAGACGGGCCGACCCACCAGCCGATCGAGCAGTTGGCTGCTCTGCGGGCGGTGCCAGGACTGACGCTATTACGGCCGGGAGACGCCAACGAAGTAGTGGAAGCGTGGAAGATCATCCTGCAGTTACGCAACGAACCGGCGGTGCTGGTGCTGACCCGGCAAAATCTGCCGACGTTCGACCGCTCGAAATACGCGCCGGCTGCGGGCGTAGCCAAGGGCGCCTATATTCTGGCCGACGCCGCGGACTGCAAGCCCGATGTCATTCTCATAGGTACCGGCAGTGAAGTTTCTCTTTGCGTGAGCGTCTATGAGCAGCTCAAGACTGAAGGAATCAAGGCGCGCGTGGTTAGCATGCCATCGTGGGATATCTTTGAGAAGCAAGGTGAAGAGTACAAGAAGCAAGTCTTTCCGCCGGAAGTGACGGCACGCATTTCAGTAGAGGCCGCCTCCACCTTTGGTTGGGACCGGTATGTGGGCGCGAAGGGAAAGATGGTGGGGATGCGCTCGTTCGGTGCATCTGCCCCACTGAAGGATGTATTGAAGAAGTTCGGTTTCACTCCGGACAAAGTAGCCGAGGCAGCCAGGGAAGCAATCCGTCAATCAAAGTGACTATTATGAAGTAGGAGAAATATCATGCAGCCAACTGGAATTCTGGAAACCGCAAAAGCCACCAATCCCCTGAAAGAGCTGCTGAAGTTCGGCCAGTCGGTCTGGTTGGACTATATCCGCCGCGATCTGATCGAGACGGGCGAACTGAAACGCCTGATCGAGGACGATGGACTGCGCGGAATGACTTCGAATCCTGCCATCTTTGAAAAGGCCATCGCGGACAGCAAGTATTACGCCGACAGCTTGAAGGCCTTGCAGTCGCGCAGCGATCTCGATGCCAACGGCCGCTATGAGATCCTCGCTATTCAGGATATTCAGGCAGCTGCCGACGCCCTGGGTACGGTCTATCAGAGCGCAAAGCGCCGCGACGGATATGTAAGTCTGGAAGTCTCCCCATACCTTGCTCGCGACGCGCAAGCAACCTTGAAGGACGCGCGCCGCCTGTGGAAAGCGGTGGGCCGGGAGAACCTGATGGTCAAGGTACCCGGCACCGCCGAGGGGATTCCAGCGTTTCAACAGCTGATCAGCGAGGGCATCAACATCAATGTCACTTTGTTGTTTGCGCAGGAAGTTTATGCCGACGTGGCCGAAGCCTATATCGCCGGCCTGGAGAAGTTTGCCGCCCAGGGCGGCGACGTCAGCAAGGTTGCCAGCGTAGCCAGCTTCTTTATCAGTCGTATCGATTCGGCGGTCGACGCAATCCTGGACGCCCGTTTGAAAACCGCCAAGGACGACCGCGAGAAAGCCGACCTGCGCAGCATCATGGGCAAGGTTGCCATCGCCAACGGAAAGCAGACCTACCGGCGCTATCTGCGGATTTTCGGCAGTGATCGCTGGAAAAAGCTGGCCGCCAAGGGAGCGCAGACTCAGCGTGTTCTCTGGGCGAGTACAAGCACCAAGAATCCCAACTACAGGGACGTGATGTACGTCGAGGAACTTATCGGTGCGGACACGGTAAACACCATTCCGCCAGCGACATTTGACGCGTTCCGCGATCACGGACGTCCCCGGCCGAGCTTGACCGAAAACGTGGAGGCTGCGAACCAGACCATGGCCAAGGCCGCCAGCCTGGGCATCTCCATGAAAGAAGTCACCGACAAGCTGACCGCCGATGGCGTTCGTCTTTTTGCGGAGGCCTTCGATAAGCTCTTGAAGGCCGTGGAAACAAGCACTAAATCCAAGTGAGGCAGCCCGTGAGCCAGCCCAGTTACGAATTCTCGCAGGCCCCGGCGTCCTCCGCGCCGGAATACAAACTGCCCGGTGCGCTGTTATCTGTCGTGGAGAAGAATATCCAGGACTGGCAGGCGGGCGACAAAGTACGCCGGCTATGGAATCACGACGCTTCGCTTTGGACAGGCGCTGATGAAGCCAGCTGGTTGGGCTGGCTCAATATCGTTCAGGAGCAGATTGCTAACCGGGCCGCTCTGCACCGCCTTGCGGAGGACGGCAAGAACGGCGGTTTTTCCGACATCTGTCTGCTGGGAATGGGCGGATCGAGCTTATGTCCAGAGGTTCTCGAAAAGACCTATGGCCGGGTCCCCGGATTTCCGCGACTCCACGTGCTCGACTCCACCGACCCGGCTCAGATCAAGGCGTTTGACCAGAGCGTGGAACCGGCCAAGACACTGTTCATCGTTTCCAGCAAGTCTGGATCAACGCTCGAGCCGAATATCTTCAAACAGTATTTTTTCGAACGAGTGCGGCAAACCGTCGGCGCAGACAAAGCCGGCAGCCATTTCATCGCCATCACGGACCCCGGATCCAAGATGCAACAGGTCGCCGAGGGTGACCGCTTTCGGCATATCTTGTATGGGCTTCCCAGCATCGGCGGTCGCTATTCGGCGCTATCGAATTTCGGCATGGGGCCAGCCACCCTCATGGGCCTCGACATCGATCAGTTTCTCAATCGCACCAGCAAGATGGTCGAAGCCTGCGGCCCTTCAGTCGGCGTACGGGAGAACCCCGGTGTCCTGTTGGGGATCATTTTGGGGACGGCGGCGAAGCAGGGCCGCGATAAAGTCACCATCATCGCTTCGCCGGGCATCTCCGATCTGGGCGCGTGGCTGGAGCAACTGCTGGCGGAGTCGACCGGGAAACAAGGGCACGGAATCGTTCCGGTCGACCGTGAAGCGTTAGGGACTTCCGAGGTCTATGGCGACGACCGGATTTTCGCCTACGTGCGACTGGAGTCGGCGCCCGACGCTCAACAGGATGCAAATGTCGGCGCCTTGGAGAGGGCCGGGCAGCCTGTCGTGCGCATCTCCATGGCCGATGTGTACGACTTGGGCCAGGAGTTCTTCCGCTGGGAGATTGCCACCGCGGTCGCAGGATCGATCATCGGCATCAACGCCTTCAACCAGCCCGACGTGGAGGCCAGTAAGATCGCCACCCGCGCGCTCACCACGGAATACGAGAAAACAGGGGCTCTTCCTGCCGAAAAGCCGATCCTTGAAGACGGCGGTGTCAAGCTCTTCACCGACGGTAAGAACGCAGAGGCGCTGGCCAAGGCGGCGGGCAATGACAAGTCGCTGAAGGGATATTTACGCGCTCATCTGAATCGCATCAGCGCGGGTGACTACTTTGCGGTGCTCGGCTACATTCAAATGAACGATGCGCACGAAGGCGTGCTGCAGGAGATGCGCCACGCGGTGCGCAACAAAAAGCGGGTGGCGACCTGCCTCGGATTCGGCCCGCGATTCCTGCATTCGACGGGACAGGCATACAAAGGTGGTCCCAACTCAGGAGTATTCCTGCAGATCACCTGCGATGATGCTGCTGACCTGCCAGTTCCCGGACAGAAATACACGTTCGGAATCGTGAAGGCGGCGCAGGCCCGCGGCGATTTCCAGGTTTTGGCGGACCGCGGGCGGCGGGCCCTGCGGGTTCATCTGGGAAGCGACTTGAAATCCGGATTGGCGAAGCTGCAGCAAGCCCTGAGTCAAGTATTAGGTTAAATTCTCTCCATAGCGACCGGGCATCGCCGGAGGATATGGAACACCTCCCGGTGTGGAGAAAAGTTTACCCGTCAGCGTCATAAAAACGATTTAATATTTGCAAGGAGCCGGTTTATGAAGGTGGGAATGGTTGGGTTGGGCCGGATGGGCGCGAACATGACTCGCCGCCTGATGCGCGGCGGGCATGAAGTCGTAGTCACGGACCTGAGCGTGGACAACGTGAAGAGCATCGCCGGAGAAGGCGCTATAGCTTCCAGTTCGCTCGACGACTTTGTGAGTAAACTGGGCAAGCCGCGAGTCGCGTGGCTGATGGTTCCCGCCGGAGGCCCCACCGAGCAAACCGTCCAGGCATTGTCGCAACGCATGCAAGCCGGGGACATCCTCATCGATGGCGGCAATTCTCTGTTTAAAGATGACATTCGCCGCTCTCGCCAGCTCCGCGACAAAGGGATTCACTACGTGGACGTGGGCACCAGCGGCGGTGTGTGGGGCCTGGAACGTGGTTATTGCATGATGATCGGCGGGCCCAGGGAAGCGGTCCAGCAACTCGATCCCATCTTCAAGACTCTAGCGCCGGGTCGGGGAGACATTCCGCGCACGCCCGGGAGGGAGAAAATGTCTGGAACCGCCGAGGACGGATACATCTACTGCGGGCCCTCGGGATCGGGTCATTTCGTGAAAATGGTACACAATGGCATCGAATACGGCTTGATGCAGGCGTATGCCGAGGGGTTCGACATTTTCCGCAATGCCACCAGCAAGGAATTGCCGGAAGAGCAGCGCTACGATCTGAATTTGGCGGACATCGCCGAAGTATGGCGCCGCGGCAGCGTGGTCAGCTCGTGGCTGCTCGACCTGACGGCCATGGCCCTGGCGGAAAACCCCACTCTCTCCGAATATTCGGGGTTTGTGCAGGACTCGGGAGAGGGACGCTGGACCATTCAGGCTGCGATCGACGAAGCAGTTCCGGTCGATGTTCTCTCGGCAGCGCTGTTTACGCGCTTTCGCTCTCGCCAGGAACACACGTTCGCAGAAAAAATACTCTCCGCCATGCGCCAGAAGTTTGGCGGACATGTTGAGCCGGCAGTCAGTAAGAAAACCGCTTAATTCTCTGAAGGTGACCCATGCTCGACACCGCGGCAATTCCGATTTCGCAAACGCAACCGATTGGCAGGCCCGGCGACCCCTGCGTCATGGTGATTTTTGGCGCGGCCGGTGATTTAACCCGGCGCAAACTCTTCCCTGCCCTCTACAATCTTGCGAAACAGCAGCTATTGTCGCGCGAGTTCGCCGTAGTCGGGCTTTCCCACGGCAGCATGTCCACGGATGATTTTCGCAAGTGGGTGGCTGACGACATCAAGCACTACGCCGGCAGCAATGCCGACGCCGAACTCATCGAGTGGTTTCTGCGCCGCGTCTATTACATCACCGGAGAGTTCGATGACAAGAACCTATACGCGCAGTTAAAAGAGACTCTGGAGAAGGTCAACCAGGATCACTCCACCCACAGCAATTATTTTTTTTATATGGCCACGGCGCCGCGTTTTTTTGGCCTGGTGGTCGAGCAACTGTCGTCGGCCGGCCTCATGGAAGAAAACAACCAGCGTTGGCGGCGAGTCATCATCGAAAAACCTTTCGGTCACGATCTGGATTCCGCCAAAGCGCTGAATGCCCAACTGCTGAAGGTCGTCAGCGAAAGGCAGATTTACCGCATCGACCACTACCTGGGAAAAGAAACGGTTCAGAACATTCTGGCGTTTCGCTTCGCCAACGGCATCTTTGAGCCAATCTGGAACCGCCGCTACATCGATCACGTGCAGATTTCGGTCGCCGAGACCGTGGGCGTGGAACAGCGCGGCAGCTACTACGACACCGCGGGCGCGTTGCGGGACATGGTTCCCAACCACATTATGCAGCTCATCAGCCTCACGGCAATGGAGCCGCCCGTCTCCTTCCAGGCCGACGCAGTGCGGGATGAACAGAACAAAATCTTGCACGCAATTCAGCCGCTCAGCTCGGAAGAAGTCCTTAGCAAAACGGTGCGTGGCCAATATGGATCGGGTATGAACGGCGCGCAACGCGTGCCGGGCTACCGCGAAGAAGAAGATGTGCCGGCAGATTCCAGGACCGAAACCTTCGTGGCCATGAAACTCGCGATCGACAACTGGCGCTGGGCGGATGTCCCCTTCTACCTGCGCACCGGCAAGCGCCTGGCTGCACAGAATACACACATCACCATTCAGTTTCGGCGGGCGCCCTTTGTCCTCTTCCGCGATACACCGGTGGAAAACCTCATGCCCAACCAGCTCGTCCTGCACATCCAGCCGGAGGAAGGAATCTCGCTGCAATTTGCCGCCAAGGTTCCAGGGCCGATCATGCGGCTGGGCGCTGTGGACATGAACTTTGAGTACGCCGACTATTTTGGCACCCAGCCCAGCACCGGCTATGAGCGTCTGCTGCACGATTGCATGATCGGTGACGCCACGTTGTTTCAACGTGCCGACATGGTGGAAGCGGGATGGTGCGTGGTGAGCCCAGCGCTCGACGTCTGGAAGGCGCTGCCGCCGCGCAATTTCCCCAACTATGCAGCAGGTTCGTGGGGTCCCAAGGAAGCCGATGAATTGTTGGAGCGGGATGGCCGCCGCTGGAGGAACTTCGAGAAATGATCCTGGCTGGCGATATCGGAGGCACGCACGCACGACTGGCGTTCTTCGAGGCCACGAACGGCCACTTCAAACTGATTTCTTCTTCGGTGTTTCCCAGCCGGGAGTACGCCGGTCTGGATGCCATCGTGACAAAATTTGTCGCGAAAGAAAACCTCCGTCCCGACGCCGCCTGCTTTGGAATCGCCGGCCCGGTGCGCAATGGCCGGGTCGAAACCTCCAACCTTCCCTGGATTATCGAGTCGAAAAACCTGGCCGACGAACTACACGTCCCGAAGACTTATCTCATTAACGATCTCGAGGCCAACGCCTGGGGCATTGCTGCTCTGGACCAGAGAGATGTTGTTCCCCTGAATCAGGTACGTGGAACTCCGGTGGGCAACCAGGCAGTGATCGCTGCCGGAACCGGTCTGGGAGAGGCGGGAATGTATTGGGACGGGACGCGGCATCACGTTTTCGCCGGCGAGGGCGGACACGCGGATTTTGCTCCCCGCAACGAGCTGGAGATCGAACTCCTTGGCTATCTGGTAGCGCGATTTGGGCACGTGAGCTGTGAGCGAGTCCTCTCCGGTCCCGGACTAGTCAACATATTTCAATTTCTTCGCGACACCCATCGCGGCACCGAACCGGGATGGCTCACTGAAGAAATGCAGCAGGCCGATCCCGCGGCCGCCATTTCCCGCGCCGCCATGGACGGCAAGTGCGGCCTCTCGGAACAGGCGCTGGACATCTTTATTTCCATTTACGCCGCCGAGACCGGCAATCTTGCCCTCAAACTGCTGGCAACCGGTGGAGTCTACTTGGGCGGCGGAATCGCCCCCAAGCTTCTGCCCAAGCTTAAAGAGCCGAAATTCATGCAGATCTTCGTGAGCAAGGGACGCATGCAAAGCCTGATGGAGACCATGCCCGTCAAGGTCATCACCAACGACAATACTGCCCTGATGGGCGCAGCCCGCTGCGCCGCGGTCACCAGCGCTTCCTAGAATCTGTCCATGCCGCCCCCCGAAGACCTCCGTATAGTTGAAGATGCCGCCGAACTTTTCCGCACCGCCGCAGGTGAATTTCTGAGGTTAGCCTCCCAGGCAGTCGAGAGCCGGGGAAGATTCTGCGTGGCCCTTTCGGGCGGTTCCACACCCAAGAAGCTCTACAGCTTATTGGCGGGCGGGCAAGCGGGCGTAGTTCCCTGGGACAAGAGCTATTTCTTCTTTGGCGACGAACGGCACGTCCCTCCCGACGATCCAGAGAGCAACTACCGCATGGTGAATGAAGCCATGTTCTCGAAGGTCCCTGTGCCGCCGGAAAATGTGTTTCGCGTTCACGCCGAAAAAGACGCCGCAGTCGCAGCCCGGGAGTACGAAGAGACTCTACGCAGTTTTTTTAACCAGCAGGCCAATCAGCTGCCGCGTTTTGATCTGATTTTGCTGGGAGTGGGCCCCGACGGCCACACCGCTTCGCTCTTCCCCGGCAGTGCTGCGCTGAATGAAAGCAAGCGCCTGGTCGTCGCCAACTGGGTGGAGAAGTTCAAGACCTGGCGAATCACGCTTACCTTTCCAGTTCTAAATCACGCCGCCTGCGTGATGTTCCTGGCGTCTGGAGCCGACAAGGCCGGCATCCTTCATGAAGTGTTTGAGAATCCCACCGCAAATCTTCCTTCCCAGAAAGTGCGGCCCGAGCACGGACGATTAGTGTGGCTGGTCGACCGCCCGGCAGTGGCTTCTTTGTCGCGTTAGCTCACCGCAGACCTTGCACGACGTACAAATCCGAAAGGATGCGAAGCAGACTGTACACGTAGACGTCCCCTTTCGGGGTGATAGAGACGAATTCCGAACCGGCACCCGCCGGGTCCGAGGGTTGAATCGTCTTCCACACCTGCCGTTGTCCGGTGCTCAAATCCACATGTTCAACGATCGACGGGAACTCGATCGACGAGGACAGATAAACTCCGTGACCGCTGGCATCGAAGTTGAGGCAACGCTCGCCAGGCTTACTTTGCGGCAGCGGACGCGGTTTACCGGACTCGAGGTCGTAGAGAAACAACCGATCCTCGGGGCCGTGGACGACCAGAGTGTGGCCATCCGGAGAGAGAACCGCACCGAAATAGCCTTCCTCGGTAACCGGAACCGGCTTCCTGCCGTCCAGCGGCATACGGAAGGTACGCGGGTGGCGACCCGGTTCTGCTGCGCGAAAATAAAATCCCTGGTCGTTCAGCATCCAGCTGCTTTCCAGCACAGGAACCTCCAGTCCGGAGATTTCGAGCTGGCGCGTCTCCCCTGCGCCGGTCGGCAACAACAGCAGCTTGTTGGGGTGGCTGGCAAGCTGGGAGAGCACCCATTTTCCATCGTGCGATATGGAACTGCCCGCACCCGGCCCCAGGCGCACTGCCGGCGAACCGTCCGTCCCTCGCATATAGCTCGCATAGTCGGTGCCTGAACTCTGCCCCACGTCGGTGAAGAATAGCGTCTTCCCGTCGGACGACAAGAGAGGTTCGATGCTCCAGTCCAACCAGGAGAGATCGCGGTCCGGTTGGCCGGACTGCCCAGCAAACAGTTGCCCCTGCTGATTGTCCAGCGAGGCGAGCATCCGCCCGTCCGCGGCCAGATCGAAGAGGTTCAGATTCGAAGGGACTCGCCACAAGAGCCGCAATTTCCCCGCCAGCGAAACCGCGGACAGTGAACGCAAGCCAGTGTCGCCACCGGCTGCAAACCATACTTCCTTTCCCGACTTGGCCCATGTCAGGCCTTGTAGCGTCGACCATTCCGCGGTAAGACGCCTGGTATTTCCGTGCAGGTCCGTAACCGCAACGAAACCCCGGTCGTCTCCGAACAAGGGATGGTCGTCGAAAGCTACCCATTCGCCACTGGGCGAGATGCGCGGGTGGCTGATTCCTCCATCGGTTTCGTAGAGCACATGGCCAATGGGAAATTCCAGCCGTTCCCGTCTACCAGTCTGAAGTACCACAGCGAATTGTTTTCCGTCCGAGCTGATGTCGGCATCATAGACATCGTTCAGGACCTCCCGCACACTGCCGCCATCCACCGGCATGCGCGCCAGAGTGCCCCTCCCGCTGAAATAGTACAGAGGCTGCCAATGCAGTAGGACCGCCATGTCGCCACCGGCGGAAACACCCATCACTCGCGCCTGCCGAACTCCCAGCGAGTGCGACTCGTTGCTCCCCGGCCGAGTAGCGTAGATTTCGGGCGTCGCTCCCGCCCATGAGGCTGAGTAAACGACGGTTTGCCCGTCGGGCGTGAAGCGGGCACGCTGGACGGCGCCCCGCTGGAAGGTGAGCCGCTGAAACTCGGGGTTGGTTACCGGCTGGGCGCGGAACCACAGCCAGGTCACGATCGCCGCCAACGCCAGCGATCCCACAAGGGCCACTGGCCATCTCCAGTCTCTACTGCGGTGTACAGCTTCGCCAGCGGGTTGCGCTGTACTGGTGCTCGTCCCCGCGACCGCGTCCAGGGCAAAGGCCAGGTCGCGTGCGGACTGGAATCTTTCCTCAGGAGCTTTCTCCAGGCAGCGGCGGATGAGTCGGTCCATCGCGGGAGGCACGCTGTGAGTCGTCTGAGAAATCTCTGCCGGCTCGGCCTTCAGAATTGCGTTCATCGTCTCGACGGCGGATTCGCCCTGGAAGGCCCGTTGTCCGGCCACTATTTCGTAGAGAATCGCACCGAAGCTGAAAATGTCGGAGCGGGCGTCGGTCGGCTTTCCGCGCACCTGCTCGGGCGACATGTACCCGATCGTCCCCAGTACCATGCCAGGTTCGGTCCCGAGCAGGCCTATGGTCGCGGTGCTTTCACTGGTTTCGCCCGTCTGTTTGGCCAGCCCGAAGTCCAGGACTTTTACGCGTCCATCTTCGGTGATGAAAATGTTGTCGGGCTTCAAGTCGCGATGAATGATTCTCTTTTCGTGGGCCGCGCCCAATCCGTTCGCTGTCTGCACCGCGTAGTCGACTGCCTTGCGCGGAGAAACCGATCCTTCATTCAAGCGTTGACGGAGAGAGGCTCCTTCAAGGAGCTCTGAGACCAGGAAATGGACGCCATCCTGAGAACCGACATCATAGATGGCCAGAAGATTGGGATGGCTCAGAGCGCTGAGCACGCGCGCTTCCTGTTCGAAGCGGCGCAGGCGATCCGGGTCAGCGGAGAACGCAACGGGTAAAACCTTTACTGCGACATCCCGGCCCAGCCGAGTGTCTCGGGCCCGGTAGACTTCACCCATGCCACCGGCGCCGAGAGATGACACGATTTCATATGGCCCAAGCTTTGTCCCAGTAACTAAAGACATAATTGGGCTGGATTATACCGTGTTGCTTGGTCGCGGCGTGGTCGATTGCGGTTAAAGCGAGGCCGTCCGAGGAGCGCTAGAACACCGGAACCAGGTTGTGTTTCTTCTGGTACATCTTGCGGTCGACGGTGCGCAGTACATCGGCGAAATCACTGCCGGTCACATACGGCGCCATGCCCCAGGTATAGGAAAGCTCATAACGCTTGTTGCTGTTGAGATTCCAGTGTTCCACTGCACGCGCCAAACGCTGCATGGCGGCTTCTGTTTCTTGTTCCCGGGTGTCGGGCATCACCACCAGAAATTCGTCGCCGCCATGACGAAAAATCAGATCGCCGCCGCGAAAGGTAGTCTTCAGCAATTTGCCGAATTCCATCAGCAGCAGATTACCCTCCATGGCTCCGAACTTTGAGTTCAGATCGCGGAAGCCGTTCAGGTCCATGGTCACGAAGGTCAGCGGGCCGCCCGTACGATTCGCGCGCGCAACCTCACGGGGAATCAGTTCATTCAGGGCACGCCGGTTCAGCAACTGGGTTAACGGATCAACCAGCGATAGACTCTCCAGACGCTCATTCAGAACCAGTTCGCTGATGAGGGCCCTTCGAGTATTGTTCAAAGTGAGTTTCTGCCCGATCAGATAGATGTTGAACAGCACAATCAGGCAGATCAATCCGAAAAAGAGTTGTGGCAGGTAGGCGGATTCGACGTGGACGACGCGTTGCGCCCAAACTACGTTGGGAAAAAGTAGCGCCAGCATGCCGCCCGCGAGCACCAGCATGACGAGGATACCGATCGACCATAACTGCAGGTCGCGGCCAGAAAGGGACTGGATCTGGCGCTGGATATCTTCCGCCCGCTCCAGCATGGAGGGTGCGACGGCCTGTTCCTCTTTAGTCTGCAGCAACATCTCGTCTCCGGCCCCAAACCCGGATCTGGGGCCACACCGGTGCTACTGGAATTTTCTACTGGAGGTACCGAGTAAGGCGAGATTGAACTGGTTCGTGGTATTACCTTGGTAACAGGCTGGAGAAAAGATTCGGGCCGCTTCCAGTCTCAAGAATAACTGACGTTTACCAATACATTCTGGCCGGCTTCCTTGCGCAGGGTAATCTGCACACACTGGCCTACCGGCAGCGCGTTTCGCACATCCCCATCGAGAACCAAAGTCTGAGATCTGGAACCGCCGTCGGCGAGCGTGACAATCGACTTGTTCGGCTCCCCCACATTAGCCTCGAAAAAGGTAACCTCTTGCACCTTGCCGCTTCTCACCAGGCCCTGGGAAGTAAGCCGGCTGGGAGAACTTTGAGTTGCCCCTCCGCCAGAGACGCGGCGGCGCAACTCAAACAGCGCGGTTGGCCCGAGAATGCCGGACATTGCCAACAGAATCAGAGACATGAAAAGGCCGTCCACGGTGGTCAGTGAGCCGTAGACCCCGATCCACAACACCCCTAACACGGGGAGCCCCGCTAATACCAGAAGTAAGACCAGCACCATAAAGTGTTTCCCGCACGACGCCGATTGCAAGTCTGGATATCGCGGACCAGACTAGCAGAAAACGGGGTGATTTTGGAACGCATCCCAGGAATAAGCAGACCAGGATTAAGCCGGCTGGGAACTAAGCACAGCAGGGATCAGGCGCACCAGCCCCGCCAGTTGCCGATTTCCTTGAGTCCCTCGCTATGGGTCTGCTCGAACAGGCGGACGCGGTGGCGGGAATGTTCGAATTCGTGAATGTCGGCCCACACTTCGGCGCGCCAAGCCTCATCATGCAGTGCCATTTCTCCGCAGCTAGCGCAGCGAGTATGCAGTTTGCGCTCGGGTGTAGTGTATTTGACACCGTTGGGCAATTCGATGAATATGCAGCGGACCTCCTGGATATCATCATTCGCGTCAATCACGTGCTCGTAGCGCAACAGGTACCCGAAACCGAGTTTGCTGGCTTCAGCCTCAGCTTCGGCGCGGGTATGAAAGGGTCCATATTCAGCTCGCAACTGCTCAGTCGAGTCGCAAGCCATCCAGAAAGTCTCTTTATGTGTCATCTCGCTGTACCTGGGGCAACCTAAGGGCCTGGGAGAGGAAACGAAGCGTACAAAGGCCTGGTGCGTTCGGAGCAATTGAAATGCCGTCCCCTGGCCTCCAAATGCTTGCTGGACAGCGCACTTCAGCCGCGAAAAAGGACGATCGCGCAAGGTTTTGCGCCGTTTGACCGGGATTTTGTCTAGCCTTCAACAGGTAGAAGCGGGCCTGTCACTTTGGCGGCAGGGTGGTTTGGGCTAGAATCACTTGGCCCAAGGCTCAAGCGATTGCCGGAGGATCTGGTGACGGTGGTTGGAAAGCGCAAGGAACCACGCAAGGACATCAAGGTGCCTGTCCGCATCTTTGGCACCGACAGTTCCGGCCAGATTTTCTCGGAGAAAGCCTTCACTGTGAATGTCAGCCGGGAGGGGGCGGAACTGAGCGGGGTAAAGGCCCAGCCTAACATCGACGAGATCATCGGCCTTACCTACAGCCAGGTCAAAGGGCATTTCCGGGTGCGATGGGTAGGTCCGCCGGGAAGCCCAAAAGCGGGGCATATCGGGCTTCTGAACCTGGCACCGGAAAAAGCTTTGTGGGATTTCCCCTTGCCGGCACCTACCGTCGACACCTCCGTCGGGGATATGCAGGATCGCAGGAAGCATCCACGAATGAAGTCTGTAAACTCAGTGGAACTGTATTATGGCGGACAAACCTCCCCGGTTCGAGCCCGCACCACAGACATCAGTCTGGGCGGATGTTTTGTGGAGATGCCCAATCCGCTGGACAAAGGCGCCACTCTCAAGCTGGCGCTCTGGGTACGCGACACCAAGATATGGGCGCAAGCCAAGGTGATCACCAGCACTCCTGGCTATGGAATCGGGGTACAGTTCACCGCCATGTCGGACATGGACAGGCGTCAGCTTGATCAGTTCCTGGAGAGCATTACCCGCATCCCGATTTGAAAACCGCAGTGACTACCCTAGTTTGGACGGAATGGGTCGCGAATCGGCAGGGTTACGACCCGGGTTCTTAGCTGAGCTTTCGTATCGTCCGCGGCTTCGCCGGCCAGGCAGCGCTCGACCGCGGCAGAGAGATAAAGGTGCTGCACCGGCTTGATGAGATATGCGTGCGCACCCAACGCCGCCGCCTGACCGATCTTCTCCGGATCATCCACACCGGAACACATAATGACTTTTAAGTCGGGTCGCATTTCCCGCAAACGCTGCAAGGTCTGCAAGCCGTCCATGCCAGGCATCTGCATGTCGAGCAATACGACCGCAGGATCGTAGCCCTCACGAAGCCACTGCAACGCTTCTTCTCCGTTGTTCGCCACCTCGGTCTGATAAGAATCGAGCTCAAGTAGAGTGCGGAGATAGCGCTGCACTTCGGGGGAATCTTCGACTACCAAGACAGCGGTTTTAGCTCGGTCGAGTCGCGCAGTTAACATAAGAAAATCTGTATGCTTCTCCGTGTCTAGGGTATTGCAAGCAAAACTGATCGCTGCCCCGACTGCGTACCACGGTGAGGCGCGGCCATTCGCACAGAGTCTTGGGCTGTTTACACGACTCAGGCCCGTTCGTCAATAACTTTTGCAGGCTTCCTGACTTTGATTCTTCAAGTACATGCCTGCCCTCCACAAGGTGCTGCCCTGAAATTGGTGCAGGTCAGATCCTCCCCGTCCGCAACCGCCCTCGGTAATAACCTCTATAGCACTTTGCACAATCAGGGAGATGTGAGTGACTAGTTCCTATTTTCTTCTTTTCTGTGGAAAAGTCGGGCGAAATGGCTCTCTATCCTGAGCACAAGCTTACGCCACCTTCTCCCCGCTTTGTCAATTTTAATAACGACGCCATTCTACCCGTTTGGCAGCAACGAGTCTGCAGCCCCTCCCGTCGCCAGCCACTGAGCGCCGCCATGATTGGCAACGTAGAGGGCCAGTTCCAACCGGCTCCAAACACCAAGCTTGTCAAAAGTGTTGCGCAGATAGTTTTTTACGACCTGCTCCGTGGTGCCGATGATTTGGGCGATTTCGCGATTGGTGAGACCCTCCCAAACTAGGCTTGCCACCTGAGTTTCTTTGCCAGTGAGATTATCCCGCGGTTGCATTTTGCCCTCGCTGCTTCTCGAACACTGCGGTCGCGAGCTTCACTCGCTTGCGCCCGTCCCGAATGCCCGCCCGCAGGAACAGTGTGCGCAGATGCTGTTTGACGGTCCGCGGGCTGATGTTCAATGCCGCGGCAATTTCCTTGTTGCTGCAGCCTTGCACCAGCAGGTTCAGAACCTGCTCGTCACGCTGCGTGATCTTGATATCCACGAGATTTGTCATCCGTTACCTCTCCCCACTCAATCAGTTTTGCATCGGCGGTCGGTGCCCCGAACCACCATCGCGGCTTTAGGAAAGCAGGTAATTATCCCTTGACAGTAGGTACATACCCTGCTACTTTCACAGTAGGTAAACTGTATGCCAAAGACCGATAAGGAATTGGCGCTTGAATTGATCGACCTCATAGAAACACTGATGGTCCAGAATTTGTTGCTGATGGTAATGCTTCAACGTTCCGATCCAAGTTGGCAGCAGAAATTTCGGAAATTCGTCGCACAGAATCAAGTTGCTGCTCGGCGGGAACTTCAAGCGCACTTAGATCGAGCACGGACGCGAATTCTCGAAGCTCCTGATCTGTCGGAAATCGTAGAGCAACTCTTGAAAGATATTCCACAAAACGACTGAGTACGGTGCAGTCATAGTTACACATAGACAGGCTCCTTATGGCTCACAACAACCGCAAGTCGAAAATGCTGCCGTACACACTGAAAGACTTCCAAAAGCAGTTCCCGGACGATGCAACCTGCCTTGATTGGCTCCGCACTTACCTCTATCCAGATGGTATGTACTGCATTAAGTGCGAAGCAACCACGCTGCACCATCGCGTAAAAAGCCGCCCATCCTATTCGTGCGACCGATGCGGCCATCACGTTCACCCGACCGCAGGAACGATCTTCCACAAATCGCCGACGCCACTGACGACTTGGTTCTATGCGATCTACTTGATGGCGCAAACCCGCTGCGGAATTTCGGCCAAGCAGATTCAGCGCGAGACGGGCGTAACCTACAAGTGCGCGTGGCGCATGTTCAAACAGATTCGCTCCATGCTTCAGGACATGACACCTATTGGCGGAAAAGGCAGCAAGGTAGAGACCGACGAGATGTACCACGGCGGAAAGCGTAAGCAGGGCACAGGCCGCAGACTGCGCAACGACAAAGGCGAGACTCTTAAGTCCCCAGTTCTCGGCATGGTAGAGCGTAAAGGCCGCGTGCGGGCTCTCGCGATTGCCGACGTTAAGAGCGCAACCCTGCTTGAGAACATGGGGGAATACATTCTCCCGGCCAGCACGATTTTTACTGATGATCTTGCCAGCTATGACGGAGTCACTCGGCTGCGCGGGCAGGGATACAAACATCGCCGCATCAATCACAGCGCAAAGGTCTACGTGCAAGGCTCCGTTCATACGAACACGATTGAAGGATTCTGGTCTCTGGTCAAACGTGGGATTAGCGGCGTCTATCATCAGGTTTCGCATAAATATTTACAGACCTACTTGGATGAGTTCACCTTCCGGTACAACCGGCGCTTCGATGTTCAACCAATGTTTATGAGCTTTCTGGAACAGGTTGAGAAGCGAGACGTTGTGGCGTATCGTGCTTCTGTTCAGGTTGAGGTTGAACCATTCTGACTGGGGTTTGGTCGCTTTGGCCGCAGTCGTACTTCGCGCAGTCTCCAGAGGTTCTTATCGTGAAACCTTCTTCCGCTTTTGCAGAGAATGTTTTGGCTTGGCTTTTCGTAAACTGGGACGACCTAGTTGCCGAGAACTTCGCCCTCCGCGAGATGCTAAGGATTCGCGGCGTAGATCTAAAACAACTGAAGAAAGAGCTTTCTTCAACGAAGGAAAAACGCGGAGTAAAGCGGAGTGCTCACGCTCGATCCTCCGCGCTTCGAGAAGAGTTTCTTCAGGTGTTCCTGGATAAAGTGCAAGCAAGCATCCTCGCACGAGCGCCTGTAAGCGGTGCGCGTCACTAGTATTCATAGGATTTTATTTATTTTGTTTGGGTATGATCTTACGGCTGGCCTTCTTTAACGATGATTCGAAATCTTCTCGCGTAAATGGCTCTTTGTTAGGAATCTCATCATCGAGTACGGCGTGATCTTTGTTGCTTGCCCTGACCTTCTCATCCCACTGTTTTCGCATTTCGACCAGCTCCGGATGGTTAATAGTCTCCACGATCTTCTGCGCTGGCACAATGGGAGCAATCCCCATATTGACAGCCTCAACTTGAGAGATTACATCTTGCGGCCCAGGTTGATCCCAGTGCCCAATGACTGACCCCAGAAAGTAAAACGTGTTTGAGGTGATAGCAGCCGATAATGGCTGACCAGATCCATCTTTCAATCCTTGAAGATTTACCGTGTTGCGAACAAACACCGGGGAGCCGCTCAAGCCGCCAATCGAACGCGATTCGATCAAGTACGCTTCAATTAACTTATTCCCAAAGTAAATCGGCTCTCCGGGAACCATCGCGATATTCCCTATTCTGCAAATCGGTATGCTGCGCGATGTTTTTTGCACTCGCGTGAACAAACCTACCACGAATACTTGATCGCCAATCCCAATGTTTTGCTGTGCCAAAACCTTGTCGGTAGCAAACATGGCAAGCGGGAGAGTTGCCACATCCAAGGTGGGACCAACTCCGTCAGGGAGTCCCCACGGGACGACGGCAGAATCTACCATGTCTGGCTCTGTCGGGTGATACCACCATTTCGTTCCCACTCCGTTGATGATTGCTGGTGGTCCGTCTTTACGATTCACTCGAACAACAAAGTCCAAACCGTCTATCTTTTCGGCAACGTGCCTTGCTGTTACCAGATAAATCCACGAGGGCGATCCGTAGGCCCCGTCCACTCCAACAAAATACCCAGTGCCACCGTAAACGGGTTCTGTCCCTTGCATCGCGCCGATAAACACGGAACTCTTTAACACCTCGTCAGGCACACGCATATTCATGTCCTCTTGGGGCGATAAATAATAGCGGAACGCCCCGCCTATGCGAGTGTCAATCTGAGTCGTACCTACTGTCAAGGGATAATTACCGGAAAGCACGTGCTTCGCCATACCTTCGCCCACACCCCAGAAAGGGTAAGAACCTTTGGATCGCGGGGTTTGCGCATTTCAGGGACGACAATCGTGGAATTGAACGAGGGCAGAGATGGGACGAACTGTCCCGTAACGGGCGAGCCGCTGTAATACGATCACCCGGCTATTATTCTTCGCGCAGTGCAACCACGGGATCAACCTTGGTGGCGCGGCGGGCGGGGACATAACAAGCGGTCAGTGCAACCAGCGAAAGTAGCAGAGCGACGCTTAACAACGTCAGGGGGTCGGTAGCCCGTACTCCGTACAACAGGCTCGACATCAGCCTCGTCAGTCCGAACGCAACCATCAGGCCGAGAGCCATTCCGAATCCGGTGAGTTTCCCTCCGGCTCCCAGGATGAGGCGGGCAATGTCCTGCGGCCGCGCTCCCAGGGCCATGCGGACACCAATCTCATGAGTACGCTGGCCCACCGCGTAGGAGATCACCCCGTAGATACCGATACCGGCCAGCACCAGAGCAAGGCCGGCAAACGCGCCCAGGAGAATCATCGAAAAGCGGCGTGCCGCCAGCGAGTCGGAGATAATCGAGTCCATGGTCTGAGCGCCATAAATCACCTGCTGGCTGTTCATTCGCTCGCTGGTGTGACGAATGGAATCGAACAAACGGGGAGCGTCTCCAGCGGAGCGCAGCAGCATGCTCGACCCCGTTGGCGCCATCGCGACGAAAGCATCCGGCATTTGCATGCAGGCGCGGTAAAACTCGGCTCGCAGCGGGTAGGTGTCGTCCAGATCGAGCCCCCACTGTTTTACATGTCCGACCACGCCCACGATTTCAAGCGTGTCATTATCCGTGTTCACCGTGATCCGCTTGCCGATCGGGTCCTGACGAGGAAAGAACTTGCGGGCGAAAACATCGTCAATGACAATGACATGCGGGGAGTGTTCGTCGTCCTGCGGAGTGAGGAACCGCCCACGCAGTAGCGGAATTCCCATCACCCTCAAATAGTCCGTCTCGATAATGTAGTCGATGGCCCAGCTCATGTCGTTCTGGTTGGCAGGTTTGGGCTGGCCGTCGATCCAAAACAGTTGCTCGTCGTCGTCGCTCATGGGCACCGCGCCCCAGCTCTGCGACAGCGCCTGCACGCCTGGTGTTGCCCGGAATTGGTCATCCAGCTGGCGAATGGCAGCACGGATCGCAGCCGGGTCCGCGCCCACCATCGAGGGCGGAAGCGAGACTCCAAGAGTAAGGACGTGATGCGGATCGAAACCCGGATCGACACTCCAAAGGTGGGCCAAGCTGCGGACCATCAATCCCGCGCCGACCAGCAAGACCAGCGACAGCGCCAACTCCACTACCACGAAGACGTTCTGGGCACGGTGACTGGCGCCACTCGCTCCGCGGCCGCCCTTGTTCAAAGTTTCCTGCAAGTTCACCTTGGTGAATTTGAGCGCCGGGGCGAGTCCGAAAACAATTCCCGCCAACAGAGAGATCGCTACAGTAAACAGCAGGACGCGGGTGTCGACTCCGATCTCTTCCGCCCGCGGCAGAGCCGCAGGCAGCACGCCCAGAGCAGCCTGCGTTCCCCACACTGCCAGAAGCAAGCCGATTCCACCCCCGGCAACGGCCAGCAAGATGCTTTCAGTGAGGAGTTGCCGGACGACACGCTGCGGAGAAGCACCCAGCGCCGCGCGGGTCGCGAATTCCCGGGTCCGGCTAGTGGAACGGGCCAGTAGCAGATTGGCGACATTCACACATGCAATCAGGAGCACAAAACCGACCGCAATAAGAAGCACCAGAAGAAACGACTGAACACGACCTACCATCCACTGCTTGAGGGGAACCAGACTGGCGTTGATGCCTTTGTCGGCGTCGGGGAAGGCCTCCGCCAAGCCGCGCGACACCGCATCCATGTCGGCTCGCGCCTGCTGGATGGTAATCCCCGGCTTGAGCCGTCCAATTCCCTTGATCCCCAGACCAGCGCCGCGCTGCGGTAGGAGAGGATTGGTCCATTGCCCGATCGGAACATACACCGGGCGATCGCGAAAAAGGAACTTAAGATGGGACGGAACCACACCGACAATGGTGTAAGCCTTGCCGTCCAGGGTTAGGCTTTTGCCCAGAACGTCGGGCGCAGAGCCCAGTTTGCGCTGCCAGAAACCGGCGCTGATGAGCGCAACCGGCGCCGCTCCGATGCGGTCCTCACCCGGCGCAAAACCGCGTCCGATCACCGGCTTCAAGCCCAGTATGGGGAAAAAATCGGAGGAAATGAATTCGGCGTTCACTTGCTCCGCCTCACCCATCCCGGTGAGGCTGAAAGCGTAGTCGCGAAAAATTGCGATGGATGAGAAGCTGTGGTTCAGTCGCTCCCAGTCGAGAAAGTTTGGATACGAGATAGACCCGTGCTCAAAATTCGGCTTGCTCTCCTGCAGCGCGATCAACTGGTTGGGCTCGGGAAAGGGTAACGGGTTCAGCAAAACACCGTTGACCACCGAAAATAACGCCGTGTTCGCCCCGATGCCAAGCGCAAGAGTAAGCACCGCGACCAGGGTAAAACCCGGACTCTTGCGCAACATGCGCAGGCCGTAACGAAGATCGTCCACCAGCGTGTTCATGCTCTCCGCCGCTTGTTCGCACTCCAGTACTCTGCAGCTTCCGTTCCTTCCTCGGCAGAGTCTAAGCCGTTGATTTGACGACGCGAAAGGGTCCAGCCTCGGCAAGGTTATGTCCGCAATCGAAACCAATTGTTCAGAAACGAACAGGCCGGATCCTGAAATGTAGGGGCTGGCGTCCTCGCCCGTGCTGGGTTGCGGTTGGAGTGGAAGCACGAGGGAGGACGCTCGCGTCTACATTACTGCGCGGTACGGCTGGTGCAGCTTGCGAAGACGGCCACACCCGACCGCTCACGGGCAGCGGTGCGGATAGAGATTGGTTAGAACCTGGTCGGCCGCCCGGTTTTGTCTCCTGGAAGCGGCCAACAGAAGCAGGCGCGCCTGTTCGCAGTTCTGCGCTACACCGTTGCCGTCGAGATACAACTTCGCGAGCGTGACTTCCGCATCCGTATTCCCTTTTCTCACACGCTTCCACAACTCTGCGGGGTCCGTCGTTGCAGGAGCGGACAACACCCCGTGGGGAGCGGGAACGACTGGCTCCTGAACCATCTGCTGGTGCGGCTCGGCAACCTCTTCCGGTGCAGCCGTGCCTGCGGGCGTGTCGGGAGGCGTGGCAGCAATCGCAGGAGCTGGAGTGATGATGTCCGGGGTGGTCGCATTACGAGCGCGCAGGACAAGCAGCCCCCCGGCAATGGCCAGCAGAGCGGCGGCGACAAGCAGCAGCCTCCGCATCAGGTGGTTCGCGAGAGATTGCGGTCCGCGGCCAGGGATTGCCTCGGCCTTCCCGATGGCTTTCCCTGCTACGGGACGAGGGCCAGGGAGAGGGGCCGCTCCCTCGATTGCCGGGGTCGGAGTTCCACACATAGGGCAGAATCCGCGTACTCCGGGATAACTGAAGCGGCAGGAAAGACACGTCACCCTTTCGTCATGCTGGGGGAGAGCTGACACGGATATTGTTCCTCCAAGAGACTGGGTGGCGTGCCAACATTGTACCGCGTCCGCCGGAGGAAACTGGGGAAAGGCGTAGCCGCAGATACTTTTATCCTGGTTCAGGACGGGTTAAGGTTGTGAGGGATATCGTGCCCTTGACGGGCAACGGCAGGTTGAATTGCGCGTACTGATCATCGAGGACGAGCCACGGCTGGCGGAAAACATCGCGCGCAGCCTGCGCGAAAGCGCGGGATATGCGGTGGACATCGCCAATGACGGTCAGGAAGGGCTCTTTATGGCAGAGTCGAACGAGTACGATGTCCTCCTGCTTGACCTCATGCTGCCGCAATTGGACGGCATGCAGTTGCTGAGCCGCATCCGAAAAGCGGGCCAGCGCACCCCCGCCCTGGTGGTGACGGCGCGCGATGACAAGGAATCGGTAGTAGCTTTGCTGAATGCCGGGGCCGACGACTATTTGACCAAACCTTTCGATCTCGGCGAATTGCTGGCGCGCACCAAAGCCTTGATCCGCAGGGGTAAGGGACAGCCGTCTCCGGTTCTCGTGATCGGCGATCTGGAACTCAATACGGTAAACCGGAGTGTGCAGCGGGGAGGGAGGCCGGTGACCCTTACCGCCATGGAATACCGTGTGCTCGAATACCTGTTGCATCGTCCGCGAGCCGTGGTTTCAAAGACGGAACTGCTGGAGCATCTCTATGACTACAACTGGGAAAAATTCAGCAACGTGATCGAGGTCTATATCTCCGGTCTGCGGCGCAAGCTGGACCATGGCTCTGCGAAGCAGTTAATTCACACGGTGCGAGGCCAGGGATACATCTTGCAGGATTGACCGCTGGATTTGAACATGGCACGGAACTCGATCAAAGGCCGGCTGATTGCAATCGTGGTGCTTTCCCAGGCACTGCTGGCCGCAGGTCTGCTGTTCACCGGGATCTACTACACGCGCGAGAGTTTGCTCTCGACGCTCGACGCCGGCATGCAGGCCCGCGCCATGAGCGTTGCCGCTCTGGTGCGTTATACGGAAGATGCCAGCGGTAATGTTTACTTCGACAACAGCCTGGTACCCCCCTCGATCGACCCTGGACATCCTGACCTGTTTGCGGTGTGGACGGAAAACTCAGGATTGCTGGCCCACTCGGCAAACTGGCCCGAAGGTCTGGAAGTCTCACGGATGGGAGGACCACACTGGAATTTCAAGTGGGACCATGTTCATTATCGCGGCTTGCGCGTCTTCCAGGCGCCGGTTCTCGACCGGGAGGAGGGGGCGTCGTTTCATCCGCAAACTTTGACCATTGTGTACGCCGCGCCTACTAATCGCATTCAGGAGCAGGTCCGGGAGGCGGGGATTTTCATTGCCCTTTCGAGCCTGGTGTTGCTGGGGGCAACCGTCCTTTTGGCACTTTGGGGGATTCGCCGCGGCTTGTTGCCTTTGCAGGAACTTGCGCAGCAGGCGGAGTTGGTCTCGTCCCGCAACTGGGAGTTGCAGTTACCCAAGGACGCACCGCGGATTGCCGAACTGCGCCCGCTTATCCGATCGATGGAAACCATGTTGGCGCGTCTGGAGCGATCCTTTGTCCAGCAAAAAGAGTTTCTGGGGAATGCCGCGCATGAGCTGAAAACTCCGGTAGCCGTGCTGAAGTCCACTTTGCAGTCGCTCCTGCAACGGCCGCGGACGTCCGAGGACTACCAAACGGGTCTGGAGCATTCGCTGGAAGACCTGGAGCGTTTGGAGCAACTTTTGCAATGGATGTTGCGTCTGGCTCGCGCCGAACAGTGGGCTCACGGCGCCTTGCGACGAGACCTGCAAACGATCGAAGTGACCGCCACCTGCGAGGAAGCCATCGAGCGCATCCGCCATCTGGCGAAAGATCGTCACACCACCATTCATCTCACCAAGAACGGGCAGGTACCGTTCCGGGCCGACCCGGAGGACCTCCAACTGATCTGGTCCAACCTGCTGGAAAATGCCGTGCGGTACAATCCCGAGGGCGCGACGGTCGAAGTGGCAATCGAGCGTACGGCGGGCGGGCACGCCCGCGTAACTTTTGTGGACCATGGGCCGGGTATTCCGCCAGACGATCTGCCGCATATCTTCGAGCGTTTCTATCGCGGAGACAGCTCGCGCGCCCGCGCCACCGGCGGATTTGGCCTGGGATTGGCCATCGTGAAAGCTTTGGTAGAAGCCTATGGTGGAACCATCACTGCCGAGAGCTCTCCCGGCAAAGGCACGCGCATGACGGTGGAGTTGCCTACGACCCCGGAAATCCAGCATTAAGCCTTCGCAGGAGGGACCTTGGCCATCACGATCAGAAGCAGCGCCCTGGCGACCGCACTTCTGTTTTCGCTTCTACCATTACTTCGTGCCATGCCTCCTTCGCCGGTCGGCGACGATCCATGGTGGAAACACGCGGTGATCTATGAGATTTATCCGCGCAGTTTTCAGGATTCGAACGGAGACGGCGTAGGCGACCTGAACGGAATCACGCAGCGGCTCGACTACCTTAAAGATCTTGGTGTAGATGCGATCTGGATCGCGCCCCTCTATCCCTCGCCGCAGGTGGATTTCGGTTACGACATCTCCGACTACGAGAACGTCGATCCCCAGTATGGCACGCTCGCCGACTTTGACCGCCTGCTCGCGGAAGCGAAGAAACGCGACATTCGCGTGGTCATGGACGCAGTAATGAACCACACCTCCGACAAGCACCCATGGTTCATCGAGTCGGCCAACTCAAGAACCAACCCTAAGCGCGACTGGTACATCTGGCGCGACGGACAGGGCCCAGGCAAGCCACCCAACAACTGGCTCAGTCTTTTCGGACATTCTGCGTGGGAGTTCAGTCCGAAGACTGATCAATACTATTACCATTATTTCTACATCCAACAGCCCGACCTGAACTGGCGCAATCCCCAGGTCGAGAGCGCAATGTTCAACATGTTGCGTTTCTGGCTGGATCGGGGAGTCGCCGGCTTCCGCCTCGACGCGGTAATAAACCTATTTGAAGATCCGTCTCTCAAGGACGAAAGTGTACTTCCCGGCACCAACAGTTTCGGCGATCCCAACCAGTCCACCAGTCTGCAGGACAACCTGCCGGAGGTGCATGATGTCATGCGGCGCATGCGCGCCATGGTCGACACCTATCCCGGCAATCGCGTGTTGATCGGCGAAACCTATCTGAACAATGCGGAAGAACTCGACAAGTGGTACGGCGGCGCGAAGCACGACGAACTGCAGCTGCCCATGGACGTGCAAGTGGGCATCGAGCCGAAGCTCGATGCCAATGAATTTCGCCAGCGCATCAACGATGCCGAGACCAAGATCGACGGCAATCAACCGCTGTTTGTCTTCGACAATCACGACAATCCCCGTACCGCATCCCGCTATGGAGATGGCGTTCACGACGCGGCCATCGACAAGATGCTGGCCACCATCCTGTTCACCACGCGCTCGACTGCCTTGATGTACTACGGCGACGAAATTGAAATGCCCACCACCGAACCAGCCAGCAAAGACCAGGTAAAGGATCCGATCGGCATTACCGGATGGCCCAAAGAAAAAGGCCGCGACGGCGAACGTACTCCCATGCAGTGGAGCAGTTCAGTCGCCGCCGGCTTCAGCAGCAATCCGCATACCTGGCTGCCGGTTGCGCCCGGCTATAAGACCGTCAACGTCGAAACGGAATCAAAAGACCCCGACTCCATGCTTAACTGGTACAAAAAGCTGATCGCTCTCCGCCGCGCCAATCCTGCGATTCACCAGGGTGCGATGACCATGCTGGACAGCGGCAATCCGCAGGTGCTGTCCTGGAGCCGGACTTCTCCGCAGGGGAAGATCGTCGTAATGGCGTGCAACTTTACCGCAGCCCCCCAAGTGGTCTCTCTTCACGGCACCGGGGGATTGACCCCGACGGCGATGGTACTGGCAGCGAGCGGTGGTGGCGAGCAACGAAAGTCGGTGGATTTGAACTCGATCGCGCTGCCCCCATATGGCAGCATCATTGCGGAATTGAAGTAGTGAGCTTCGCAGATCAACCCATCTGCGTCCTCTGCGAAATCAGGGGCCGAATAGCAAGAACTTCGGCAATCTCCCAGTAATCTTTTCCAGTAGCATTCAGCTTCCCTTCAGCTTCGTTCCACCAGAATTATCTCCGTGCGGCTGGTGGACTATGAAGATTTCCACATCCCGGCTCTGCCGATACCTCCTCACCACAGTCTGTGCTGCGGCCACGCTAGTGGCGCCGGCGCTTAAGGCCGCTTCCGCCCAGACCTCACCCACCCCCGCTGGCAACCAAGTGGACAATCAGCAGGTCTCCAACGCTCCGCTTACCTTGACATTGCAGGATGCACTGGAAAGAGCCAAGAAAATAAACCCTGAGTATCGTGCTTCCCTGACCGAATTCGGATTGGCCAAGCAGGACAAGGTCCAGAGCCGGGCGGCTCTACTGCCCAACGTCAATTTCGCTACTTCGTTTCTCTATACGCAGGGGAATGGCACCCCCGCGGCTCGATATATCGCGAACAACGGTGTCCATGAGTACATCAGCCAGGGCGACGTTCACCAGGAATTTTCTTTGGCCAATGTCGCGGACTACCGTCGCACCCTGGCGGCGGAAGCGGTGGCGCGGGCGCGGGCCGAGATCGCGGCTCGGGGGCTGGTGGTAACCGTGGTGCAGGCTTTCTACGGCTTCTCCGTCGCGCAACAGAAATATGCCACCGCACAACGCGCGCAGGCAGAGGCGCAACGGTTTTCTGACATCAGCCAGAAACTCGAGCAGGGGGGCGAAGTAGCGCGGGCGGATGTCATCAAGGCCCAGATTCAGCTGCAACAGCAGCAGCGCGCGTTGCAGGAAGCCGAATTGGAGATGAATCGCAGCCAGCTTGAACTCTCGGTGCTCGTGTTCCCTGATTTCACCGAGAATTTCTCCGTAGTGGACGATCTGCAAGTTCCTGAGCCGTTGCCAACGTTCGCCGAAGTCCAAACTGCCGCAGCCAGCAGTAACCCCGAACTGCGCGCCGCGCTGGCCGTGGTGCAAGAGGCTAACCGGGCAGTCACGGTGGCGTGGAACGGATTTCTGCCCTCGCTAAGCGTGGACTACTTTTATGGCATCGATGCAAACCGTTTTGCGGCGAACCAGATTGACCCGCTTTCAGGACTACAGGTTCGCAACCTGGGCTATTCCGCCATGGCCACCCTGCAGCTGCCCATCTGGAATTGGGGATCGAATCGCAGCAAGGTAAAACAAGCTGATCTGCGCCGCCAGCAGGCGCGCGTGGAACTGAGCGCCACGCAACGCGAATTGCTGGCCAGACTGCGCAACCTCTACAACGAGGCGGCCACGGCGCTTTCCGAATTGGATTCGTTGAACCGCTCGGCAGAACTGGCGGCAGAGAGCCTGCGCCTGACCACGCTGCGATATCAGGCCGGAGAGTCCACGGTGCTCGAAGTCGTGGATGCGCAAAACACGTTGACCCAGGCGCGCAACTCTCTGAACGACGCACAGTCCCGGTACCGCTTGGCGCTGGCAAATTTGCAGACTTTGACCGGGAATTTGTAAATCAACCATGACGAAAAGGAATGGATTAAGCGGATACGCCGTGATGGGGCTCACGGCCTTGCTGGCGGTTTCTCCCTCCTGCTCCAAGGAATCGGCGGAGAGAGAGCCAACGGTCTCGGTACAGGTCGCAGTGGTTGAGAAGAAGGCAATCGAGCATACCGTGGTGGCAGAAGCCATTTTGTTTCCGTTGGCACAGTCTGCTATCACCCCCAAGATCAGCGCTCCGGTAAAGACTTTCTACGTGAAGCGCGGCAGCCGGGCACACGCGGGCGAACTACTGGCTGTACTTGAAAATCGCGACCTGGCGGCTGCCGCACAGGACACGAAAGGTTCATACGACCAGGCACAGGCAGCGTACGAGATCAGCACGACCGCCGATCTGCCAGCCGAAATGCAGAAGGCCGAACTCGAAGCCAAGGCCGCAAAACAGACGCTGGATGCAGAGCAAAAGGTCTATGACAGTCGCCAGGAGCTTTTTCAGCAGGGCGCACTGCCCCGCAAGGAACTCGATCAGGCAGGCGTTGATCTCACCTTGGCCCGCAATCAATTCGAAATGGCGCAGAGGCATCTCGATGCACTGCTGGCCATTGGTAAGCAGCAGACGCTAAAGTCCGCTGCCGGGCAACTGGAATCCGCCAAGGGCAAGTATCTGGGGGCGCAAGCGGCGTTCAGCTACTCGGAGATTCGCAGCCCGATCGATGGCGTGATTGCCGACCGCCCGCTCTATCCCGGAGAGATGGCGGCGGCCGGCACTCCCCTATTGACGGTGATGGATGTTTCGCAAGTCGTCGCGCGGGCTCATATTCCGCAACCGGATGCAGCCCTGCTCAAACTGGGCGACAAGGCCACGATCACCGCACCCGGCGAGAACGATCCGGTCGAAGGAAAAATCACGGTCATCAGTCCCGCGCTGGATCCCAACAGCACGACCGTCGAAATCTGGGTGCAGGCTAAAAACCCCGACCAGCATTTTAAGCCCGGCACCAGCGTTCAGCTTTCGATGCTGGCCCGAACCATTCCCGAAGCCCTGGTGATTCCCGCGGCAAGCCTTCTCACCGCGCAGGACGGAAGCGCTTCGGTGATGCTGGCCGGCGCCGACGGCCGGGCGCATCAGAGGAATGTGAAAGTGGGGGTGCGCCAGGACGAACAAGTACAGATTGTTAAAGGCGTTCAAGCTGGGGATCAGGTGGTGATCTCCGGAGCGTACGGACTTCCCGACAATATAAAGATCAAGACGGAAACCCCGGCCGCACCGCCAGTCGACAAAGCACCAGACGAGAAGTCCGAAGGCGGAGCGGAGAAGTGAGCCAGCCCGATTCTTCCTACTGGTTCTCCCGCCACTCCAAGCCAGTCATCTTTCTCATCCTCACGGTAGCGTTACTGGGAGCATATCTCGCGTTCACCATTCCGGTTTCAGTTTTTCCCGACACCAATTTTCCCCGAGTCCTGATCGCAGTGGACAACGGTGTGATGCCGATCGATCAGATGATGGTCACCATCACCCGACCCTTGGAAGAAGCCGTCAACAGCGTTCCCGGTCTGCAGGAAGTGCGCTCGATCACCAGCCGCGGATCGGCGGAGATTGACCTCTTCTTCAACTGGGATGTGGATATGTTTCAGACGCTGCAATACGTCAACGCAGCCCTGACGCGCGTCCAACCGGAACTGCCGTCGACCGCCAGTGTAGTAGCGCATCGCATGACGTTCGCCAGTTTCCCCATCATGGGGTACAGCCTGACTTCGGCAAACGTCTCCCCGACGCAGCTGTGGGAAATGGCGACTTACGAGATCAAGCCCCGCCTGAACCGTCTGGATGGGGTCTCGACGGTGCTGGTTCAAGGAGGACAGGAGCCGGAATTTCACATCATGCCGGACCCGGCCAAATTACTCACGGCCGGCATCACGGTCACCGACATTCTGGACACCATGCGGCGCACCAACTTGATCGATTCGCCGGGACTCTTTGAGAGCAATCATCAATTGGTGCTGGGCCTGGTCAGCGGACAGGTACGCACCCCTGCGCAGATTGCGCAAACCGTGATCAAGACCACGCCCGCGGACATTCCGGTGCGCATCGGCGACGTCGCTGAAGTGGCGCAGAACGTCAAGCCGGTGTACACCATCGTGACTGCCGACGCGAAGCCAGCCGTGCTGCTCAACATCAACCGGCAGCCCGAGAGCAACACCATGCAGGTAGCCGAGGAAGTGCACGCCGAGGTAGCGCAGATTCAGAAGTCTCTGCCTCCGGGGGTGCAGATTCGGCCTTTTTATGACCAGTCGATCATCGTCGGCGACTCGATCAAGAGCGTGCGCGACGCGATTCTGCTGGGGCTCATTCTCGCTTCCATTATTCTGGTGGTTTTTCTCCGCGACTGGGGCACTTCCATCGTCGCAGGATTGGTAATACCCGTCACTGTGCTGATCACTTTCGTTGCGCTCAAACTGTTGCATCAGAGCTTCAACCTGATGACTCTGGGCGGGCTGGCGGCAGCGGTAGGCCTGGTGATTGACGATGCCATCGTGGTGGTGGAGAACATCGTTCTGCATCGCGATGCCGGACAGAACCGTCTGCAAGCCATTCACAGCGCACTGCAGGAGATCACGGTTCCCCTCATCGGTTCTACGGTGACACCGGTGGTTGTGTTTCTTCCTTTGATTTCCATCACGGGAGTTACAGGAACGTTTTTCCGCGCCCTGGCCGTGACCATGACCGTATCGCTGTTCACCTCGCTGGCCCTGGCTCTAACCTGGACTCCGAACCTGGCACAATCGCTCATCGGCCGCCACTCGCCTCCGGCCAAGGCAGCTCAGGCAGAGCCGGAAGAAGAAGCAATCACCCGGCTGCTGGCGGCGGAAGAGGCTTCCCTCTCGGGATTCTTCCAGAAGATTGTGAATTTCCACGAGCGCTGGCTGCGGCGCGCGCTGGACAAACCGCTCTGGCTTGCCGGTGGTGCCCTGTTGTTAGTCGTCGTCTCCCTGGTTTGCTACCACTTTTCGGGATCAGACTTGTTGCCGGAAATGGACGAAGGCGGCTTCGTTCTGGATTACATCATGCCCGCAGGCAGTTCTCTGGCGGAGACCAACCGGGTGATCTCGCACGTGGAACAGATTCTTCGCCAGGTGCCCGAAGTGGAAAGCACCTCACGCCGCACCGGGCTTCAGCTCGGGCTGGCGGCGGTCACCGAAGCAAATACCGGCGATATTTCCGTCAAGCTGAAGGAAAAACGCAGCCGCGGCATCGACGAAATCATCGCCGAAGTTCGCGAACAGATCCGGCAACAGGAACCGGCTCTGGATGTGGAATTCACCCAGGTGCTGCAGGACATGATCAACGACCTCACCGGCGAACCGCAACCGGTCGAAATCAAACTGTTTTCCCCGGACGCCGCCTTGCTTGATCAGTGGGCGCCTGCGGTTGCCGATGGCATTCATAAAATCCCCGGCGTCGTCGACGTGTTGAACGGGATTGAGAACACGGTCAGCGGGCCGGCGGTTACCTTTCAGATTGATCCCAGTATCGCGGCGCGTGCCGGATTCACTCCTGAAGAGACTGCAACCGACTTCGCCGCCATTCTCGAAGGTGAACCGGCCGTAACTCCCGTGGTCAGCAACGATCGCGCCTACACCGTGCGCGTGCGCTTCCCCGCTGCCAACCGTGTCTCTCTGGCAGCCATGCGTGACACCCTGTTAACCAGCAGCACCGGCAGGACAGCAACCCTGGGAGCGCTCGCCACCATCACCGAGCTTCCGGGTCAAACCGAGATTCGACGGGAGAATCTGCAGCGTGACCTGGTGATTTCGGCGCGCCTGGAGGGAACAGACCTGGGCAGCGCGATGAATGCAGTAAAGAATACCGTCGACGGCCTGCATCTACCTTCCGGCATTCGCGTGGTTTATGGCGGCACTTACCGGCAGCAGCAGAAGTCGTTCCGCGATCTGGTGCTGGTGCTGGTTCTGGCGATTCTTCTGGTGTTCATCACGCTGCTGTTTGAATTTCGTACCTTCGCCGCCCCGGTTGCGATCCTGGCCTCGGCCCTGCTCTCTACTTCAGGTGTCTTCATTGCTCTGGTGGTCTCGAGGACTACGTTTAACGTCTCGTCGTTCATGGGAATGATCATGGTTATCGGCATCGTAGCCAAGAACGGGATTCTGCTGCTCGATGCCGACCAGAAATTCCGCTCGCTGGGATTCTCGGCGCATGACGCGATGCTGCAAGCCAGCCGGCGCCGACTGCGCCCCATCGTGATGACGGCACTGGCAACAGTCGCCGGTATGCTGCCACTGGCCTTTGCTCTGGGCGCGGGGTCGCAGATGCTTCAGCCTCTGGCCATCGCGGTCATCGGCGGAATCCTGATCTCGATGGTGCTTTCTCTGGTGATCACTCCGGCGGTTCACTATTACCTGAGCGACCGATCCGCCACTGCGGAACAACTGGGCACCGCACCAGCGTAGGCCAGCTTCGCAGCGCTCCGACAGAATTTCAGGCGTCCGTTTTCATGACAACGGCGAGTTAGACGGCTGCAACTCCAGATTAGGCCGCAACATCGCTGGCTTAGGCCGCGCGGGTGGCTTAAAGTGTTTTGCCATGTTGCCTGCGGTCAAGTCATAGGCGTGCAACCTGCCGTCCTCCGAAGAGATGTAGAGGACTCCGTTCGCCACCGCCGGCGAAGATACCACCGCGGCCCCGGTAGTGCCGGTCCAGAGAAACTGCGGCGTGACCACATTCTCGACGGCATAGACCCTGCTGCCTAATCCGAAGTAGACCATGCCGGCGGCAAAGGCAGGCGGAGACACGACCACTGCGGTAGCGGAGGTGACCACCCAGATCTGGCCGCCATTGCGAGCGTTGAGACCGTAAAAAGCGCCGGCGTCCGATCCAACGTAAACCACTCCGTTGGCCACTGCCGGCGAGGATTCGAAGGCACCTGTGCCCGCGAATTGCCACACCACGGTGCCGTTGCTGATATTCAAGGCGTAGAAGTTGGAATCGTCCGATCCGACGTAAACCACGCCGTTGGCTACTGCCGGCGAAGAAAAGACCTTGCCTCCGGTTGTGAAATCCCAATACTCGATGCCAGTGCTGGCGTCAAGGGCGTAGACGCCGCCATCGTCTGATCCGACATACACCACACCATTGGCCACCGCCGGCGAGGAATTCACAGCGCCCCCGGTTTTGTACTTCCAGTCCAGAGCTCCCGTACTGGTGCTGATGGCATAGAGATTGTCATCCGACGAACCGACATAGACCACGCCGTTGGCCACTGCCGGTGAGGAATTTACGGCTCCCCCGGTCTTATACTTCCACACCAGCGTTCCCTTGCTGGCGTTGATGGCATAGACATTGTCATCTGACGAGCCGATATACACCGTGCCGCCTACCACTGCCGGAGAAGAGTCAACGATGCTCTTTCCCGTGGCGTATTTCCACACCAAGGCACCGGAGCTTCCATTGATCGCGTAGATATTGTCATCGGCGGACCCAACATAGACCACGCCCTTGACCACCGCTGGCGACGAGGTAAGCGCGCCCGCTGTCGTGTAAGTCCAGTCCAGATCCATGTTTCCTACCGTGGTTGGGGTCAGCACGTTCTCATAGGGATTCCGGCCCCTGCCCAGCGCCGAGTAGTGGAACTCTGCCCAGTTGGCTTGCACGGTAAAAGCGGCTTGGGCTGCGGTCCCGCTCGTGCCCCGCGCCACGGCCGTTACCCAGTGCGCTCCCGGCACCGCCGAAGCCGGGACCACGATGCCGATTCCCGAGAAAGCTCCCGTCGCATCCGTAACCGCCAGCGCCATATCGCTGGTGTCGAAATAGACATCGACCGTCGTGCTGAGGGGAAATCCCGTACCCCCAACCTGCAAATTGGTTGTGGGCGGACCAGTCTTGGATGAGAGGGTCACAGTAACCGCTGCTGTAGCCAACCCGGCGAACAGCAGGGTCAGCAACATGACTGCGCAAAACCTCGCGGCGAATCGCATAGGAGCCTCCGGCCCGAGAGTGGAGTAAGTGTTGGGACCCCGCGTCCGCGTCGTAGACTTGCTCGCGGACACGGGACTTCCCAACCTCCCTTACTTAGCCGGAAAGACTCTTTTGCCTCGAGAACAGGCGGCTATCGTTCCTACTCCCGAAGACACGGGAGCGGAACCGCCCGAAATCGGTTGGCCAATCTCATCCGGCTCGCATATACTTATGCTCCGCCGTTCCCCGCGGCAAGCGGTATTACCCGACACAATCGGGTGTTTCACGACAATGCCCCCGAGCAATCCCTCAATCGGACGCACCCGCCTGGACTCGTGGAAAGAGATTGCAGCTTTCCTTGGCCGCGACGAGCGCACGGTCAATCGGTGGGAAAAAGACCTCGGCCTCCCCGTGCACCGTTTGCCGGGAGCCAGAGGCCGGGTCTACGCCTACACTGAGGAACTCACCGCCTGGTTAGCCGCGCCCAGGAATGCCGGTGCCGCCTCGCCCGAACGCGACTCCGCAACCCAAACAGGCATGGGAGCCTCAGGCTTGACCGTCATTGCCGGAGGGCACAACCGTACCACCAACGGATTGGCAGCCTCTGTAATCGTGGGAATCGGAGCTATCGCTCTTCTATTGCTTTTTCATGCGAACTCGAACTTCGATTCCAACAACGCCGGCCCGGCAGCTTCGCAATCTCGGCAAACCTCGCCAGGAGGAGTTGTACTGGCCTCGACTCCTTCCCACGATCCCGAGGCCGAACAGCTTTATCTCAAGGGCAGGTATTACTGGAACAAGCGAACCCCCGACGACTTGAACCGTGCTCTCGACTACTTCATGCAGGCGGTTGTGCACGATCCGAACTACTCGCAGGCTTATGTGGGGCTGGCGGATTGCTACAACCTCATGCGTGAATACACGTTGATGCCTTCGAGCGAAGCCTATCCTCGCGCGCTGGCGGCGGCGAAAAAGGCGGTGGAACTGGACGATCGATCTTCTTCCGCCCACGCATCATTGGCCTTCGCGTCCTTTTTCGGAATGTGGGATGTGGCAACTGGTGAGCGGGAGTTCCGCCGCGCCATCGACCTCAATCCCAGTAACCCCACCCCGCACCACTGGTATGCCAACGCACTTCTCGCGCTTCACCGCTTGCCCGAAGCGCAGATGGAGATAGATCGTGCCCAGCAACTGGATCCGGCTTCCAGCGCGATCCTGGCCGACAAGGGAAACATCCTTTACTCAGTCGGCCGGCGAGACGAGGCGCTAACCCTGCTGAAACAGATGGAGAGCCGGGACCCAGCTTTTCGTTCCCCTCACCTTTACCTGAAAGACGTCTACTTGAGAAACCACGACTATCCCGACTTCCTTGCTGAGTTGCGGAAGGATGCTCTCCTGGTGCAAGACGATTCGGCACTCGCCATCGCCACCGCAGCCGAGAAAGGCCTCGCTGCCGATGGAGCCCGCGGCATGCTCGAGGCCATGCTTCAGGTCCAGAAAAAACTCTATGCCCAGCACTCGCTTGCACCCACCGCCTTGGCCCAGACCTGCGCTCTGCTGGGAAGAGATGACGAAGCCCTGTCGTATTTGAGAGCCGCCTACGAGCAGCGCGATAGCTCACTGTTCTTTGTCGAGACCTACCCGGAGTTTGACGACCTGCACAACCAGCGAGCCTACCGCGATCTCCTCGCCCGCATGAATCTCCCGGTCCAGGATTCTCCCTAGCCTCCTGCCCCGGCCGGTCTGACTACAAACGGTTCCTTTGCAGTCGCCGAAGAACGGGGGCGTGTTTGAGATATCGCCTGGAACTTCTCTATCTGGAGAGCCGCAACTTTTTGCACACTGTCGAGCGGGAACGGCCCAAGTAACTGTTACCGCGCTTACCGGAGCCAGGTGACTGGGCCGACTGACCTTAGCAATCCCAAGCTTTCCTATCACTTGAAGAGTACCGATGGAACGTAGTTTCGTTTGACCAACGCTGCTAGAATCGGGAGCTTGCAGGCTTGTTCTCCGCGTTTGGATCGCGAATTGCATTACAGGACAGGAGTTAGTACTTGAAACGGGGAGCCGGGGGAAAAGCCACGGAAGTGGGCCCGCAGACCGCCAATGCACACGTAATGCCGGTGCTGGACGAAGGTACGTTCCAGCAAATCCTGGAGGCTGCCTACGTCCTCCAGGAACAGAACGCAGCGCAACGTGTTGTGCGCGGCCGGCCAGATGCGACTACCACTCTGGCGGAGATCGCCGAAACCCAGCAACTGCTGCGCTCCCAACTTTACGATCTTCCTACCGCCGCGAGTCTGATTGCGGAACGGCTGCAGAAAATCACGCATGCCACCGCAGTTATTATTGCGCTGATTCACGACCACCAACTGGAATATTGCGCCGCCACCGGAAACGCGTCGGCTTTGGTTGGTTCCCGCGCACCCATCGACCCAAACCTCGCACAGTTTCTGCAGGAAGGGGACGTGCTGCGGCGCTTCCAGGTTAACACCCAGTTATCTGCTGAACTCTTGCAGAAGCAGGGGGCCAAGTCTCCCGCTTTTTTCCCCATCTATCACGACGCGAAGATCGCCGGGGTACTGCAGCTCAGCTTCCCCGAAGCTTCCCCGATTCAGGAGCCCGAGATTCGAAGTTGCCAGGTGATGGCGGGTCTGATGGGTGAGGTCATCGGCCGCAGCGCCGAAGTGGAGTGGAAGCAGGCTCTCGCCGCCGAGCGGGCAACCATGATGGAAGCTTTGGAACAGCTCAGGCCGCAGCTCGAGCGCCTGGCTATGGAAATGCCCAAGGCGATCGAGCAGGCCGCAGCGGAGGTGTCGCCCGCCGCTTCTCTGCCGGAACCTGTGAGCACTCCGCCGCCGGAATTAATTCCATCATTGAGCGGCAGCGTTACCGCGCCGACCGGGAGCGCCACCTGCGGACAATGTGGTTACCAGTTCGGCAACGGCGAATTGTTTTGCGGGAGGTGCGGAACTCCCCGCGCGATGAACGTTTCGGCCTCGGGCGACTTACCATCCGATTGGGATGCTTTGTGGCAATCCCTTCAGCAGCCGGAGAGAGAGGGAGACTCCGCTGGCGAGGTACAGAGCGCGCTGGTCGAGCCCACCCCTCAGCCTGCACCGGAAGGCATTCTTCCAGCCGATCTGGAAGCTGCGATTGTAGAGCTGGCGAAGGAAATGTCGCCGCGTCACGAGGCCATCCCCAGTCTGCCATTTGGCGAGCCGGGTGTGCCAATGGAAAGCGTGACTCAGCAGTCAGCAAAGTTGCAAATTGTCGAGCCTCGCAAAGAGCCGGCCGCCGCGCCGATAGAAGACCTCCAAGAGCGGGGGGCGGTAATGCCCGAAGAAAAGGGCCTCGAGATCATACATTCAGAAATCGTCGAACCGGAGAACTTCGAGCTCAGCACTACCGCGCCAGAAATAGCGGAGCAACAAGTCCGGCCATCGCTCGTAGAGAGCCACGTGGAGCCGGTAGCGCCCGAATTCTCGCATCCGGAATTCGACGAAACCCTGGAAGAGAAGCCACAGCTTCAGCTGGTGAAAGGAGCGGAGACGGCAAAACCGCCATCGCCGTGGGGCTCTGCCGCCAGAGCCCGCAAATGGCTGGACTCTCTCGAGGAAGCGAACTCGCCAGCCCGAATCTGGCTAAGCCGGCATCGCGCAGATCTGTGGGTCGGGTTGTCGGTTATTTTGCTCTTGCTCGCTCTTTCAGGGTGGGGCTCGCGATCGGCTTCATACCCAGCGCAATCCAAGACACCTCCCCAACCATCGTTAAGCCTCTTCGAGAAAATGCTGGTAGGCCTCGGCCTGGCGGAAGCCCCACCGGCTCCTGTCTATCTTGGCAATCCGAATGTCCGGGTTTGGGTCGATCTGCACACTGCGCTGTATTATTGCCCGGGTTCTGAGCTATACGGTAAGACTTCGGGGGGAAAGTTCACCACCCAGCGCGACGCCCAGATGGACCAGTTCGAGCCCGCAGCCCGCAAGAACTGCGAATAACTTATTGCCCTCAACGCATCCAGTCCCTTATGCGCTCACCAGTGCCTCGTGGCGCCGGGCTTCGTACCACAAAGCTAACTCGACCCGATTCCAGAGCCCAAGTTTGTCATAGATGTCACGGAGATAGTTCTTGACGACGTGCTCCGTGGTTCCGACGACTTGGGCGACTTCGCTGTTTTTGAGTCCCTGAGCGACGAGGGCGATGATACGCTGCTCGCGTTCGTTAGGGATGCGGTTTCCGTAGCGTTGTCCTCCGAACATAATTGCCTCCGGTAGAGAAGTGTGGCAAGTTTTACCCGCTTGATCCCGTCGGTGATGCCAAATCGCAGGAACAGCCGGTTGAAATGTGCTTTGACGGTGCGCCGCGCCATCTTGAGTTCGTTCGCAATTTCGGTGTTGTCACATCCTTGCAACAGCAATTCAGCGATTTGCTGTTCCCGCGGACCTAGCCGAAGGGGCTTCTCCTTCACGTAAATCTCCTTCGGAAGTAATTTGGTCGAACTCCAAGGATAGTAGGAAAAGCTTCTAAGACGAATCGTCCTGGGACCCTTTGTTGTCTGGTCACAAGGAAAGAATTGAAGTCTTGGAAGTCTTGGAGGTTCTACTGAAATTCATAGCATTCACGCTGCCAAGTGGCACGCTTTACACCGGAAAAGCTTGACCTGGTGTGCACTAAAGTGGGAAACGAAATATGATACGGTAGCGCAGCTAAGGATCGGTCACATCACCCCACACATTGGCGTTTCCCTATTGGCTTCTGGTCCTGGCTTTAGCCGAGGGCGGCATGCTAAGTATCGAGAAACACAAGGGAAATGGCGAAGCCGGCCGCATTTTGACCCGGTCGTGGGGGCGCATGGGAAGACCAACCAAGGGAAGACGACCTAAGGCCAGCGATAGGTAGAGGCCGGCAACCCGGTACTAGTTTGGCGCCACCTCCTGAGCTTGAGCGTCGTCGGTAATATCCTGTGGATCGCACTTAGGGAAAAATTCCCTGACTATGTAGGGGGCCGGGAACTAATTACACTTTCCCCTTGCCGAGTACTTCTCGGTTACCCACCCCCTAAATCAGGCTTCTGGCGGCCTCTTGCTTCGTCCGGGACGCTGATTAAGGACCACCCCCCGTCGCCCGAAATAAACTTGCAATCGCTTCAGACGCCGGTCTCACTGGATAAGCTGCTTGAAAAAGAAAGGGTGATGCCGGTCGAATGTTTTACACTAGTGCGACCTCGTCTTTTTTTCTATGCAACTGTCCGTAGTCATGCCCGTCTACAACGAGCGCAACACGTTGCGCCAGGTTGTCGAACGTGTGCTGGCAGTTCCGCTCGAACTGGAATTGCTGTGTGTGGATGATGGTTCAGACGATGGATCCCGAGAAATCTTGGCGGAGCTGCAGCGGACGCATAAACAAGTCCGTGCCTTCCTCCAGCCGCACAATATGGGAAAAGGGGCCGCCCTGCGGCGGGGAATTGGCGAAGCCAGCGGAGACTTCGTGATCATCCAGGATGCGGATCTCGAATACGATCCCGGCGACTACGGGGCGCTTCTCGATCCTCTGATCCAGGGGAAAGCGGACGTTGTCTACGGGTCGCGTTTCCTCGGCGCCGCACCACACCGCGTTCTTTATTTCTGGCACTCGGTGGGAAATCGCCTGCTGACCTTGCTTTCCAACTGCCTCACCAACATCAATCTGACCGATATGGAGACATGTTATAAGGCTTTTCGCCGGGACGTGATCCAGTCGATTCCGATCGAAGAAGAGCGGTTCGGATTTGAACCGGAGATCACCGTCAAATGCTCCAAGCGCCGCTTACGCATCTATGAAGTGGGCATCAGTTACTGGGGCCGCACATATGAAGAGGGCAAGAAAATCGGCTGGAAAGATGGCCTACGAGCGATATGGTGCCTGCTGAAGTATTCCATCAAAGAGAACGCGGTCAGGGCGCAAGTTCCTTCGCTGGAGTCGCTACCACACGGCGCCGGCGAGCCTGCCTCGAATGCGCGCCCGTAGCTATTGGGACTGAATCAGTACCGAACCGGAGCATGCCAGTGACTGCAAAGCCCGCGGGTTTTGTCGCAAAGGTTTGCACATTACCGCGCCAGTCCAGTTCCCCCGGAAACGCACCGCGATAACCGCCTCATTTGCAAGGAGATACAATCGCCATGATACCCTACTAACGGAATGTGAATTGCGATGTATGAATGCTTTGAATTAGGTTAAGCTGCTGCTGGTAGGCATGCATTGGTTGCTCCGGCTAGCCAGCGGCGTACGGGAGTTTTGTTCCCCCTTTTGAAATCTGCAATGGTAGAGCTTCAGTGACGTCTGGGCAAAAGTCCAGCAGCAGACAGTCGAGAAAAATAACGAACCTGGGAGGTTCACGGATTTGACCGCTTCCATCAGCCATCTTATTGCGCCCCACGGCGGAGAACTTATTGACCTCACAGCCCCACCAGAACGCAGCGCGGAGTTAAAGGCGCAATCGCGGGAGTGGCCATCGTGGGATTTGACCCCCCGTCAGATTTGCGACCTCGAGTTGCTGCTCAGCGGCGGCTTTTCTCCGCTGCAGGGTTTCATGAACAAGGCAGACTATGAAGGCGTCTGCCACAACATGCGATTGACCTCTGGCACGCTTTGGCCGATGCCAATTACGCTCGACGTCAAAGAGGAGTTTGCCAGATCGCTAACGCCGGGCAGCAGCAAGATCGCTCTGCGCGACGCCGAAGGCGTGATGCTGGCTGTACTGCACGTGGACGACTTTTGGCAGCCGGATCGCAAGGCTGAAGCCGAAGCCGTATTCGGCACCACCAGTTCGCTTCATCCCGGCGCCGATTATCTCTTGAACAAATCGAATTCGTGGTACGTCGGTGGCCGTCTGGAAGGCGCACAGATGCCTTCCCATTATGACTTCCGCGCTTTGCGTCTGACGCCCGCCGAATTGCGTGCTGAATTCTCCCGCCTGGGATGGCGTCGCGTCGTCGCCTTTCAGACGCGCAATCCCATGCACCGCGCCCATGTCGAGCTCACCTTCCGCGCCGCTAAACAGGTCGAGGCCAACCTCCTGATTCAGCCCGTGGTAGGCATGACCAAGCCGGGGGATGTGGATTACTTTACCCGCGTCCGCTGCTATCAATTGCTTCTGTCAAAGTTTCCCGCAGGAACCGTAAAGCTTTCCCTGCTGCCCCTGGCCATGCGTATGGCCGGACCCCGCGAGGCCATCTGGCACGGGTTGATTCGCAAGAATCACGGGGTTACCCATTTCATTGTGGGCCGCGATCACGCGGGTCCGGGCAAGGATGAAACCGGCAAGCCGTTCTACGGTCCCTACGAGGCCCAGGAACTGTTCAAGAAGCACGAAGCCGACATCGGCGTCACCATGGTCCCGTTCAATATGATGGTGTACCTCGAGGATCAGGACCAATACATCCCGGACAACGAAGTCAAGAACGGGGCTCGCGTCCTGAACATCTCGGGCACCGAGCTCCGGGAACGACTGAATACCGGCCGCGACATCCCGGGGTGGTTCACCTATCCCGAAGTGGTTCAGGAATTGCGTCGCAGCTTTCCGCCGCGGCACAAACAAGGTCTGACGATTTTCTTTACCGGACTGTCCGGTTCGGGAAAATCAACAATCGCTAATGTTCTGATGACCAAGTTCCTTGAAACCGGCGGCCGGCCGGTCACCATATTGGACGGCGACCTGGTGCGCAAGCATCTATCGTCGGAACTCGGCTTCTCCAAGGAGCATCGCGACATTAATATCCGGCGCATCGGTTACGTCGCGTCGGAAATCACCAAGAACGGCGGCATCGCCATCTGTGCCCCGATCGCGCCCTACGATGCGGTTCGTAAACAGGTGCGCAGCATGGTCGAACCGGTGGGCGGTTTCATCCTGGTACACATAGCGACGCCGGTGGAAACCTGTGAGCAGCGCGACCGCAAAGGTCTCTACGCCAAAGCGCGCGCCGGAATCATCAAGGAGTTTACCGGCATTTCGGATCCCTATGAAGAACCAAAGGATGCGGAAGTTGTGATCAACACCGCCGACTTGTCGCCCGAAGAAGCAGCACAAGAGATCATTCTGCATCTTGAGCGGGAAGGCTTTATTGGAGTCAACGGCAACCACGCCTGATGCTTGCGCACCTGGCAAGTTGCTGAGCTTCTATGCTGATTTTGAGCAAAATTCTCATCGGCTTCGTTGTCGGTACCCTCATCGGCATGACCGGGGTGGGTGGTGGCGTACTTCTGCTGCCGATCCTGATCTTTGCCCTGAGAGTGCCGCCGATCGTAGCGGTTGGATCCGATGCGCTATTCAATTTCGTGACCAAGATCGGCTCCAGCTATGTCCATCTGACCAAGGGGACGGTGAAACGGAATGTGGTTGTGGGCCTGGCGGTGGGCAGCATTCCGGGTTCCATCCTGGGCGTTGGCTTGCTCAAACATCTGCGCGCCGTTTACGGAAGCGGAGTCAACAGCTTCATCACCACTGCAGTCGGCATCCTTTTAATCTGCATTCCCACGCTTCTGCTGTTTCAGTCGCAGATCGAGGACCGTGTCACTCACCGCCCGCCCACTTTGAAATCCCTGGCTGGATTGTCAGTGATTGGACTACTGGCCGGCTTCCTGGTCGGTATGACTTCGGTCGGATCGGGCAGCATCATCATGATGCTTCTGCTCTTGCTCTACAGCTTTCCCCCGAAGGTAATGGTTGGGACCGACATTGTCCATGCGGTGCTGCTGACCGGCGTCACCAGCTTTTTGCATTTTCGGCTCGGAAACGTCGACCCATACCTTGTAGGTTCCCTGGTCATCGGCTCCATCCCCGGAGGCTTGCTCGGCTCTCACTTGAGCACTCGCATGCCGGTCCCCTGGCTGAGGCGAATTCTATGCGCCGTGCTCCTGGCGACGGGTGCACGCATGCTCTGGGCCTGACCTCGGAATGAATTCTTAATGACAAATCATTCTCACAGCGAAACTTTGGCACGCATTCGTTCCGCTCTGGACGCGGCCCGCCAGGTCTTCTGCCGATTCACCGCGGGGGCGATCGAGGCAGAGTACAAGATCGGACACGATCCGGTAACCGAGGCCGACCGGGCTGTCGATGCCGTGTTGCGCAAGGAACTGTTGCGCGATGGCGAAGGCTGGCTCTCAGAAGAGAGCGTCGATGATTTCAGACGCCTGGATAAAAGCCGCGTTTGGGTGGTCGATCCGCTGGACGGGACGCGCGAGTTCGTCGCCGGCATCCCCGAGTTCTGCGTCTCCATAGCGATGGTGGAGAACGGCCGTCCCGTGGCCGGGGGAATCTGTAATCCGCAAACCGACGAGATTTTTTTAGGCTCTCTGGAATCGGGCGTGACCTACAACGGGAAAGCGGCCAAGCCCAGCCAGCGCGCGAGCCTCAACGGCGCCCTGGTGTTGGCCAGTCGCAGCGAGGTAAAGCGCGGAGAGTGGAAACAGTTCGAAGGCGCAAATCTTAAGATTCGTCCCATGGGATCGGTCGCCTACAAGCTGGCTCTGGTGTCTGCGGGACTCGCCGACGTGACCTTCACTCTCGTACCCAAAAACGAGTGGGACGTAGCCGGGGGGGCGGCGTTGGTCGCCAGTGCTGGAGGTTTCGTAGCTACGCTCGATAACACACCCCTGCGCTGCAACAATCGCGACCCGCTCTTAAAAGGGTTGATTGCGTGTGGCCCTTTCATGGCGGAAGAACTCTTGTCTCGCCTCAATATCCAACCAGTAGAATCACAGAGCGGACGGGTCTAGAAGGTCGTAACAGCCGTTCTCCTGATTTTTTCTATTGCAGTTGCACAGAATGGGGAGATTCCGCCAAGCATCTGCATTGAACCGAACCAAAGTAACAACGCGGGGACTGCGCCGGCAGGCCCCTAGCCGCGGGATCTAAGAATCAGGCATGTGCGCCTGATCCGCGCCTGACTGGCTACCGGGTTACAACCGTCACACTCTCCTTACGTTCCGCTCCTATAAAATCATCTTTTTTGGGCGAGTTTCCTAAATCCCCTCGATTCTGTGTTGCTAAAGGAGTAGCCAAGGATGCCGCGCAAGATTTTGATTTTGTCGGCGGTCATCGTTACGCTCCATGTCATTCAAGAGGTGTTGGTCGGCCCCACCCCAGCGGGCTCCTTCCTGGCAAATACCCTGCAGATCTTTACCGCCTGCGTTGCCGCCATGCTGTGTTTTGCAGCAAGTCGTCGGGGCGTCGGCTTTACTCGTCCATTCTGGCTGCTGATCGGCTGCAGTTTCCTGGTCTGGGCAATCGCCAACTCAGGTTGGGTCTACTACGAATCCTTCCTGCACGTGGAGCCACCAACGGACTCGATCTTCCCCTTCCTGGTCGAGAGTCGCTCCCTTTTCCTCGCCATGGCACTGCTTCTCGATCAAAAAGAGGAGTCAGAGAGCCTTGGCCTGGCATCGTTCTTTGATTTTGTACAGCTCCTGATCATTTTTGCACTCATCTATCTGGGGTGGTACTACCTCCCTATCATGCATGAGGACCACCACAACGCCTTGGTGCGAGCGGCCGAAATGGAAATTGGAGAGGATCTGGTGGTCCTCGGCTTGGCTTTCGTGCAGGCCCAGCGTGCGCACACCAAGCCCATGCGATCGTTGTATCTCGGCCTGGCCTCTTATTTAGCAATCCTTACGCTGGGAGTCTTCATCACCGATTATGAACTGCTCATCACGGAGGTCCCCACGGGCACGTGGCTCGACCTGCTGTCGACCATTCCTTACTTGGCAGCTGCTTGGTGGGCGGCGGGCTGGAAACCCACCGTCAATTTCTATCCTGCGTCACCCCGTGAGAAGGGTCTTGCCAGCCTGCTGCTCAACAATACGATTTTCGCCCTCGCGCCTCTGATTGTGCTCCTGCAGGCAGCGGAGCTCGGATCGGGCTGGCGCTGGTTGAGTTTTTCGCTGCTCGGTGTCTCGATCGTGTGCTTCGCGGTGCGCCTTGCCCTCAGCGAGGTTCGCGAAGTCCGGAGTTCCCTCAACGCTTCTAAAGCCGACCAGGAACGCCTAGAGGCAGAATCAAAGTTCCGCATCGCATTTCACGCCAACCCGGAGAGCATCAGCATCACTGTTTTGGAGGACGGCACGTATCTGGAGGTCAACAATGCCTTCGTCACCACCATGGGATATGAACGCTCGGAACTGATCGGCAAGAGCTCGATAGAGCTGGGCTTGTGGGTGAATAAGGAGGACCGCATTCGTCTGGTGGAGAAGCTCCGCCGAGGCGAGCGGATCAGTGCAACCTCGATCAAGGCCCGGACCAAGTCCGGCCAGGAGCGGGAGATGCTATTGTCGGCCGACCCCGTTCAAGTGCAGGGCCAGCCTTGTATTTTATTCATCATGCGCGACGTGACCGAGCAGCGCTTGCTCGAACAGCAGACACAACAGGCGCAAAGAATGGAAGCGATCGGCCGACTTGCAGGCGGCGTCGCCCATGATTTCAACAACATTTTGATGATCGCCAGTGCTAATGTGCAGCTCCTTGAGGAATCAAGAGACGATCCGGCGAAGATTGAGCGCTATGCCCACCAGATCCAGAATGCCACCGACCGGGGCGCGTCTCTGACTCGGCAATTACTGGCCTTTGGCCGTCGCCAGATGCTGAACCCCTCAGTTCTGGACTTGAACGCCGTGGTCACCGAGTTGTGGAAGATGTTACCCCGGTTGCTGGGCGAAGACATTGATGCAGTCCTGTCGCTGGATTCCACGCTGGGCCAGGTAAGTGCCGACCGCGGTCAGCTCGAGCAGGTAATCATGAATCTCGCGGTTAATGCGCGGGACGCCATGCCCCAAGGCGGAAGGCTTACCGTAGAAACAACCAATGCGGTGATTGACGACAGTTTCATCCGTGTTCAGGGCACCGACATCCCTCCCGGGCGCTATGTTGTGCTGGCGGTCAGTGACACCGGTATCGGTATGAGTCCTGAAGTTCAGGCACAAGTCTTTGATCCCTTCTTCACCACCAAGGAACTCGGGAAGGGCACCGGTCTGGGCCTGGCCACGGTGTATGGAATCGTAAAGCAGAGCGGAGGCTATATTTGGGTCTCCAGTGAAGTCGGCAGCGGGTCCACGTTCAAGGTTTATCTGCCCAGTGTCGAGGCGAAAGCCCCCGTGCAGGAACCCATCCTGGCCAAAGAGCACGCGCCGGCGGGATCGGGGACCATTCTGCTGGTAGAAGATGAAGTTGCGCTGCGGGAGGTCACCTCCGAGTATCTGCGTTCCAAGGGATATGAAGTGGTGGACGCCGGGGATGGAGACGCCGCAATGCAACTCTGCAAATCACATCATGGACCCATCGATCTGCTGATCACCGACGTAGTCATGCCGGGAAGCAGCGGGCCCACGGTCGCGAAGGCCGTGTTGGAAGCGCGCCCCGGGTTGCGAACGATCTTCATGTCAGGCTACACGGATCGCACCTTAGGTCCCGAACTTCTCGGCCCGAATGCCGCGTTCCTGCAGAAACCGGTTAGTCTGGATACGCTGGCTCGCAAGGTCCACTCCATGCTCAACGGTAAGAACTAGCCATTTTTTGGGCCAGGCGCGAGTCCCCTCGTCGCTACATCCTCATCGCTGCCAGCGCCACCCTTGCTGCGTGGTAGCCACACATGCCATGCACACCGCCGCCTGGCGGAGTTGACGAAGAACAGATGTAAATGTCTTTGGCCGAGGTGGCATACTGCCGCCAGGTGGGGCGGAAGAGAAACTGGCGGAGACTCATAGCGCCGCCGCCGATATCGCCTCCTACGAGATTCGCATCCATGCTCTCCAGGTCTGCTGGAGAGAACGCGTGCCGAGCCAGAACACAATCGCGGAATCCGGGAGCGAAGCGTTCAATCTGATCTTCCAGCCTGCTCAGCATATCGACCTTCGACCCGTTGGGAACATGGCAATAAGCCCAAGCCGTATGTTTGCCCTGTGGCGCCCGCGTAGCATCGAACAAGCTGGGCTGCGCCAGCAGGACGAACGGACGGTCCGCCGGTCGGCCTTTCCGCATGGCTTCTTCCGACGCGGCAATCTCTTCGAAGCTTCCGCCCAAATGAATTGTGGCCGCCCGCAGGCATTCGCCCGCCTTCCACGGAATTGGACTGGCCAAGGCATAATCGACCTTGAACACGCCAGGACCATAGCGATAGCTCTCTAAACGGTGTTGGTACGACCGCGACAGGCGGTCTCCCGCAACCCGCAGCAATTGGCGAGGAGTGAGATCGCAAAGAGTCACGTCATAGTGCGGCAGATCGGACAAACTCTCCACTCGCGCCGTGGTCCTCACGCTACCGCCAAGGTTCGCCAAGTGCGCACACAGTGCGTTGCTGATCGATTGCGACCCGCCGTGCGGGATCGGCCATCCCACGGCGTGCGCGGAAACGCCAAGCAGAAGACCAAATGCGGCGGTCAAAGGTTCGTCGAGACTAAGAAACGAATGCGCCGCCAAGCCTGCAAACAGCGCGCGCGTGCGGGGGTTCCCGAATCGACGAACCAGGCCTCTGGCTGAAGACAGCGCGTACCATCCCAGTCGCGCCATCAAGAACGGGCACCGCGGGAGCAAATGAACCGGTCGCAAGACTTCGGGAGCGAACTCGCGCCAGCCCTCGACGAAAGGAGCCATGAGGTTGTGCCACGGCTTACCGTCGCTGCCCAGCGCGGCCTCGGCATCGCGCAGATCGCGTTCCAGCACTACCGCCGTGCCATCGTCGAGCGGATGCGCCAGCGGAGCGGGAGAGTGAATCCACTGCAACCCGTAATCTCCGAGGGACAATGTCGAAAAGAAAGGCGATCCGACCACCCAGGGGTGAACCGCCGATCCGAAGTCGTGAAGAAAGCCAGGCTGGGTCAATTCCAGCGTGCGCGCTGCTCCTCCAGGAGTCGGCTCCGCTTCGAACACCTCGACCTGCAGTCCGGCCTGGGCCAGAACGATGGCCGCAGCAAGGCCGTTGGGGCCGGCGCCGATGACGCACGCTTTCCGGCTCATCGAGGGTTACTCCTGACCGCGCCATTCACAGGGCTAGCGAACATCGCGCTCCGCCTCCTGCGGCATCTCAACCACAACGATGGTGCCATCAGGTTCGCGCTCCAGCACAGGAGCATAGAGTCCCAAGAGCCGACGACGCCACCAATTTCCGGTGGCGCGCTTTTCCCCCATGCTGGTGAACCAATACTGCCACAGCACCGCCCGGATTTGTTGCGGGGGATGCTGCGGGAAAGGATTGCCGCCAAAAAGACTCAGCACATCTTTATCGCTCGTGAGCAGCCGCACCTCGGTGTTGGCGACAATCGGATAGTCGCGCCAGGAACCGAGCGACGCGAACCACAGGTTCCAATCGAAGCGCGGCTGATAGGGAGCGTAGATTCCGGGCGGCGTCTTCACGTCCTGAGGCTTATAGCGGTAGGGATAGGCTGTCCAGTTCTGGCCATCTTGCGATCCCTGAAATTCAATTTCATAGCGCCCGCGCGTCATTACCGCGAATAGCCCGTAGCGATTGGCAATCCGGAACGGTTCGAGAGCGGTGATGGGAGTAACAGGCAGCGGGATCGCCGTGGTGAACATCCACAGCAGCGGCACCGTAGTGGCATAGAATATCCAACCAAGCATTATCGAGGCGACAGAGAGCTTCGCCAGATCGTAGACCGCACGAATGTGGCCTGCGGGCGCAGTTGTAGATGGCTCGGAATGAGAACCGCCGAAGAAGGCAGTGCAGCGGGCAACAAAACGATCATCCAAAAGAAGAACACCCAGACAGAGGACCAGGTAGTTAAGAAACGTGTAGTTTGCCGTGAGAATAACCACGATCTGCCACGGGGTGACGATGAAGAAGAGCGCGATGCGCCACCGGCGTGGCAGAAACATCATCCACACCAAACCCAGTTCCATGGCGAGCGTGGCGCAAACACTTGCAGCGTGAAACCAATGCGGGAGGTGTTGCACGTACCACCCGATCCAGGTCGGCAGCGGGCCGTTCTGGTAATACTCGTCCATGGCGGTGAAATGCCTCCACTGCGGATCGCCACTGGCAATCTTCACCACGCCGGATTCGAAGTAGATGCGAAACCACTCCCACAGCAGCAAGAACAAACTGGCGCGCGAAGGCGGATGGGAGCGGCCGAGGCCGGGACAGAATCCGGGCGGTGCAAAGAAGAGCGCGATGAAACCGGCCTCCAGCAGCATTCCGTCGGATTGGTAGCCGGAGAAATCCTGCGCCGCACTCACGAAGGACAGAAAGCAGGCAAAACAGAGGACCAGCATGCCGCGCGGCCAGAGATTTAGCACCAGCAGCAGCGATGCGGCCATCCCAAGCCAGCACAGCGCGGCCAGCATCGTCGAACTGCTGGAGAACCACAGCAGGGTGGGGGCATACCAAAGGCGCGAAGCATGACCGAATGTTTGCGCTACGGCCTGGAGGTATTGGCCGGCGGGCAGAACCCCTTCCGGCCCCATGAGGCCGCGGATCTGAAAGACGAGGGAGAAAAATGCCGAGAAGTAAATGAGGCCGAGAGCGCGCAGAAACAGCCAGCGTGGGATCAGGCGGTCCGGCGCTCCAGGCTGCGAACCAAACAACCAGCGGATGGCGGACGCAGGAGCCCAATCCATAACCGTGGGCAATTATACAGACGCCGGTCTCGGCCAAATACTCTGGCGTGCACGTTGACCTCTGCATTAAGAGGCGGACTCCGCCCATCGCCGACCAGCGGCTGAGTCACCCGTGATCGCCGCGTAGCGGCAGAAGAGTAAAGCCCATGGCGCAAGCCATGAGTAACGACGGCCATCGCCTTGGTCTGTGGGCTTTATTCTTGCTCCGCTTCGCGGCTTTCAAGCCTCACGCCCAGAACGTCCGGTCCAATGTCCGGTATTGAATGGCTTCGGCGATGTGTTTGGGTTCGAGAGATGTCGCACCTTCGAGGTCTGCAATGGTGCGGGCGACCTTCAATATGCGATCGTGGGCGCGGGCAGTGAGGCTTTGCTGGACCATGGCGCGTTCCAGCAAGCGTTCGCAATCAGCCGACAATTCACAAAAAGAGCGAATGTGCCGCGGGGCCATCTGGGCGTTGCAATAAAGTCTTTCGCGAGAGGAGGCTGAGAAACGTCGCAACTGAGCCTCCCGCGCCCGCATCACCCGTTCACGAATCGAAGTCGAGCTTTCCGGCTCAGAAGTCGAGCGCATTTCTTTATAGTTCACCGCCGGCACATCGATATGGATATCGATCCGGTCCAGCAAGGGTCCCGAAATTTTCGACATATACCTCTGAATGATCGGCGGCGAACAGTGGCACTCGCGGGTGCGGTCGTTGAAATATCCACAAGGACACGGATTCATGGCGGCGGCCAGCATGAAGCGCGCGGGGAAAGTCAGCGACATGGCGGCTCGGGCAATGCACACGGTTCCGTCTTCCAGCGGTTGGCGCATCACTTCCAGCACATTGCGCGGAAACTCGGGCAACTCGTCCAGAAACAGCACACCATTGTGCGCCAGAGAAACTTCTCCCGGACGGGGCACAGCTCCTCCACCAATTAAACCCGCGTCGGAAATCGTATGGTGGGGCGAGCGAAACGGCCGCACTCCGACCAGGCCCGCGCCAGCGTCGAGCACACCCGCCACGCTGTGAATCTTGGTGGTCTCCAGCGCCTCCTCAAAGGTGAAGGGAGGCAGAATCGTGGGCATACGCTTGGCCAGCATGGTCTTGCCCGAACCGGGAGGCCCTATCATCAGAATGTTGTGGCCGCCGGCGCAAGCCACCTCCAAGGCGCGTTTGGCGGTTTGCTGCCCGCGCACGTCCTTAAAGTCCACCACATAATGAGAAGACTCACTGAGCAAAGTCTCACCGTCGACCTGCAGCGGAAGAATGCCGTTTCCGGTGTTCACAAAGCGGATTACATCAAGCAACGACTTCACGGGATACACTTGCACTCCGCCCACCATGGCCGCTTCTCTGGCATTCAGCTCAGGAACCACCAGGCGCGAAATCTTCCTCCGCCGCGCCTCCAACGCTACCGGAAGCGCGCCCCGCACTCCGCGCACGCCTCCATCAAGCGACAACTCGCCCACGAAAAGGCAGTCCGGAATCTCCTTCTTATTAAGCCCTCCGTAGGCGCCCAGGATCCCCAGAGCCATGGGCAGGTCGAAGCCGGAGCCCTCTTTGCGAATATCGGCCGGCGCGAGATTAATGGTGATATGGGTCGGGGGAATGTCGTAGCCGCAATTCTTCAGAGCGGCCCGCACCCGATCGCGGCTTTCTCGCACTGCAGCGTCAGGCAGGCCCACGGTATGAAAGCGGTCTTCCATGATCTTGATGCCGGAAACATCCACTTCGACCTCGATGATGTTGGCATCGATACCGTAGACTGCAGCGCTCATGGTCTTGTAAAGCATGGCAGTTACCCTAAGAATTCACAGTAAGCCCCGCTGCTCGTAACCGTTGGTGACTAAGATCACCGCCGGTGCGTGACAAATGACCATCGCTCCGCGTTTTGTCTGTGAACCAAGTTATCCAACACGGTTTTGGTTGTTTGATCCCGTCTGCTGAACTAGGATTCGATTACCTCCCAGTAGTGCCAGGCAGCAGCGGCATAGCAGGAGCAGGCGCCGCTTTATGACAGACGAGGAAAAGCAGTCCAGCACATCCACGCGCAGTCCCAGTACCCTGGAAAGCGAAGAAAACTGGCTGTGGCGGATCGCGCTTCTGTTTCTGGTGCTGTTGGCCACCGCTCTGGCCGCCGAGTCCTGGGAGCGTCTGCAGAATCTTCCCTATCACCTGGGCTTGCTCTCCATCGCCGTACTCTGCGTTGCCATTGCCTTTGCCGGCTTCGTCTACGGCCGGCGGAAGCGTGTAGCCGAGCTCAAGAATCTGGTCCGCGGACTCCAGGAACGGGCCAGCGCACCCACCGAAGAACAATTGGATCAGCTGGGTCAGCTCATCGCCCGCTCCCAGCGCAGCTTCAAAGAACTTATCGACTCGTTCGACGATGTAGCCTTCGCGATCTCGCTGGATGGCAAGCTGAGAACGGTGAACCGCCGCATGACCGAGTTGCTCGGTGTTCCCTACGTCGATGTGGTGGGCCACAAGCTTGACGAGTTTATCGATGAGCCCCAGCGCCAAAACGTCGATCGGGATCTGGCCCGCTTCCTGGAAAGACGCCGCTGGTCGGGTATGGTGCCGGTGCGTCTCAAGTCGAGCCATCGCACGCTCTATTTCGATTGTGTGCTCAACGCCATCGTGAAGGGAGACGAAGTCGTGGGCGTGAGCACACTGGCCCGCGACGTGACTGAGGAACGCGAGAAGGAGCGGCGCTTCACCGAGCTGTTTGAAACGTTGCAGGAAGGCGTCTATTTCAGCACGCCCGAAGGACGGTTGCTCGACGGGAACGCCGCCTTAGTGCGCGTTCTCGGCTACGAGAATAAAGAAGATCTGCTCGCGCTCGACCCCAAGGCCCTCAATTCCGATCCCAACCAGGCGCCGGTGCTAGGACGGACTGCGGACGATCAGGGCGGGGTACGCGCCCGCGAAATCACTCTTCGCCGCAAGGATGGCTCTCTCGCCACCTTCCTGGACACCTCCCGCGCCGTCTGGGACACAGCCGGCAAGATTGTCCGCTACCAGGGCACTCTGGTGGATGTCACCGAGCGGCGGGCCATGGAAAAAGCTTTACGCCGCCAGGAGGAGTTTCAGCGTTACCTGTTAGAGAGTTTCCCCGATTTGATTCTGGTTATCGATCTGAACGAGCGCTACAGTTTTGTGAGTGCCCGCGCCCGCGAGCTGCTCGGCTTTGCGCCGGAAGAATTAATCGGGAAAAAAGTCGAAGAGGATCAGGATCACTCGCCGGAGATGCTGATGGTGGCTCGTGACCTGATCGCCGGACGGAACACATTCGGAGGGTGTGAATATCGGCTACGTCATCGCGACGGCACTTGGCGAACCCTGCGCGCCTCAGCCAGCCCGTTGTTCGATGCGGAAAGCAAAGTCAGCGGCGTGATCGTATCGGTGCGCGACATCACCATGGAGAAAAAGCTGGAGCAGCAGATCATCCAGAGCGAACGCCTCGCCGCCATGGGCCAGATGATCGGAGGATTCGCCCACGAATTAAATAATCCCCTGACCAGCATTCTGGGGATGAGCGAACTGCTTCAGGATGGCGAAGTCGCGGACGCCACCCGCAAGCAGTTGGAGATTTTGCAACAACAGGCCCGCCGCGCCGTCGAGATCGTGCAAAATCTGATGTACTTTTCCCGCCCGCCCGCGCCCGGGAAAACGCCTATCGACCTGGGTGAACTGGTGCAGAGAACCCTGCATCTGCATGCCTACTCCCTGCGCAAGAGCAACATCACCGTGGATTTTCTGCGCGAGGGCACGATCCCGCCCGTGACCGGAGACTCCCATCAACTTATGCAGGTATTTCTGAACCTCATTCTCAACTCCGAGCAGGCGATGCGGGAGGTGCGCGATAAAGGCACGCTGCGCATCCGTTTGGAAAAAGGCGAAAAGACGGTGTCGGTCATCTTCCAGGACGATGGCCCCGGCATTCCGCCCGAAATCCTGCCCAACATCTTCGACCCGTTCTACACCACCAAGCGTCCAGGCCGCGGCACCGGCTTGGGCCTGAGCATCTGCAAAGCCATCCTGCGCGAGCACAACGGCAACGTGGAGGCCGCATCAGGGCCCGGTGGCGGAGCGGTTTTCACGGTGTCGCTGCCGGTGGTCTGAGTTCGCGTGGAGACGGACGACTCGCTTGTCCGGTCCGCGGATGTACACGAAAACTCTGTTTATCGAATTGGTACGAGGTCAGGACAGTCTTGATCTTCCTGCGCACTCAATAACAGTCCCTGAAACTCAGCCATCGTTTCCGCACAAGAATGAGATTCCACGAAGGTTTGCGACTCAAATCAGGATGCTTGAGGAAAGAACCTGCGGTACAACTCCACCTTTTGCTCGTCGGTAGCCTTGCCGAGGTATAGCCTGTAATCGATCCGCCCCGGCCTGAGCAGCGCCTGGTCGATGGTTTCGATCTGGTTGCTCGTCATCATGAACAACACGTCCTCGGGAGCGTTGAAGCCGTCCAGCAGGTTGAGCAGTCCGTACAGGGTCACACCAAATTTGTCAGCCTCCTCCTTTTGCCCGGCGATTTTAGGGCTATAATGCGTGCCAAATCGGTTTCCACGCTTGCCGATCCGTATATCCGTGCGAGAAACAGATCGTCACCTGTCGAAGAGCGGCTTCCCGCCCAACCGTCTCGACAAGATTGAAGTCCGGCTGTTTACCGCAACATCACCGGGCGCGCGCACGAGGATTGGATGAATAAACGCGAATTCCTGAAAGCAGCAGCGGGGGCGGCGGCCTCAATCGTTCTTCCGCGATTCTCCGACGCCCAGCGGCAGACGGTCCCCAAGACCTATCCATACAAAACTGCAGGTGGATGCGAGCTCAATGCTGACGTTTACGGTTCAGACATAAGCCTTCGCAAACCCGTCATCCTCTGGATTCACGGAGGAGCTCTGATTACCGGATCAAGAGCCGCTCCTCCTGACTGGTTGGACCCTGACGGACGGTACGTCATTGTCTCGATTGATTACCGCCTCGCGCCCGAAACAAAACTGCCGGCTATTATCGAAGACGTCCAGGATGCTTACCGCTGGGTGCGCGAGCAAGGTCCGGGACTCTTTCGCGTTGATCCAGAAAGAGTGGCTGTCGCTGGCCTGTCCGCGGGCGGCTATTTGACTTTGATGTTGGGGTTCCTGGCGAGCCCACGCCCGAGGGTGCTTCTTTCATTGTCGGGATACGGAGATATCACTTCGCTCTGGTACAGTCGCCCCAGTCCCTTCTATTTGGGGCAGCCGCTAATCTCGAAAGAAGAGGCTTATCGATCGGTAGGAACAACCTGCGTATCTGTACCCCCCAAAGGCGAGCATCGTTGGGATTTCTATTTATATTGCCGACAGCATGGGACCTGGCCGAAAGAAGTGACGGACCACGACCCGGATGGCGAGACCAACTGGTTCGAACCCTATTGTCCAGTGCGCAACGTTTCGGCGAAATACACGCCTGCAGTTCTGATTCATGGGACGGCGGACACAGATGTGCCATACGACGAATCCGTAAAGATGGATGAGAAGCTGACTCAATTCAAGGTGCAGCACGAATTTCTGCGTGTGCCAGGGGGGAGCCACTGCCTGGGAGCTGATCCCCCGTCTGTCAAGACTCCGGTTTTTCGGCAAGCCATGGAGTTCATGAAAGAGAAATTGAGTTGAGAATTTGTTGGGCGAGGCCCTTTACCGCTCCACCGCCATCGCCACCGCATTGCCTCCGCCGAGGCAGAGCGCCGCAATCCCGCGATGCACGTCGCGGCGGATCATCTCGTAGATCAGCGTCACCAGCACCCGTGCGCCGCTGGCGCCGATGGGATGCCCGATAGCGACCGCGCCGCCGTTCACGTTGACTTTGTTGGGATCGAGGCCAAGTTCCCGCATAACACCGAGCGCCTGCACGGAGAACGCCTCATTCAGTTCGTACAGATCGACGTCTTCATTCTTCCAGCCGGTCTTTTCCCAAATCGTGCGCACGGCCCCGACGGGCGCCATCATGACCCATTTGGGTTCGACGCCGCTGGTGGCTTGGGCGACGATACGAACCATCGGCTTCGCGCCAAGTTCTTTGGCGCGGGTTGCACTGGTAACCACCAGCGCCGCCGCGCCGTCGTTCACCCCCGGGGCATTGCCAGCAGTGACGGTTCCGTCCTTCTTGAAGGCCGGCTTCAGCGAACGCAGTATTTCGATCGTGGTGTCCTCGCGCGGCGATTCGTCTTTGTCAAAGATCACCGGTGCTTCACCCTTTTTCTTTGCCGGCAGTTCGACGGGAACGATCTGCGCTTTGAAGCGGCATTCCTTGATGGCGGAGACTGCCTTGCGATGCGAGTTCACCGCGAACTGGTCTTGCTCCTCGCGCGTGATGCCGTACTTCTCGGCAACGTTCTCTCCGGTGATGCCCATGTGGTAGTTGTTGTAGATGTCCCAGAGCCCGTCGTTCACCATGGAGTCGATGACCTGCGCGTTGCCCAGGCGATATCCCTTGCGCGCCTGCGGGAGGAGGTACGGCGCGTTGGTCATCGATTCCATGCCGCCGGCTACCACGATCGCACTGTTCCCGGTCTGGATGGCTTGCGCGGCGAGCGCAACCGCCTTCAGTCCCGACCCACAAACTTTGTTTATAGTCATGGCACCCACCTCCGGCGGCAATCCGCCAAAGATGGCCGCTTGCCGCGCCGGATTCTGTCCCAACCCGGCGGAGACGACATTCCCCATGATGCACTCGTCAACTTGATTGGGATCGAGATTAGCACGCTTGACCGCCTCGCGGACCACCACCGCGCCGATCTGCGGAGCGCTCAGATCGGAGAGACTTCCCTGAAATTTTCCCACCGGCGTACGACAACCGGAAATGATGACAACATCGTCGAAAGCAGCCATATGCGTGCTCCTGCGAGTACCTCTCGCCTCTGGAATTATAGATGTGCGGCGCGGGAAAAAGTTGGATTTGTCCGGGCCAGTGCGAAACATAGTTCCGCATTCCAAACCTGGGAGGAGTTGCTTTCCGAGAGCTCATCGTAAGTAAGCCGGCGTCGGATTCTTGCGAAAATTCTTCACGACCGAGTGCCATCTCCAGACGTCGGGAGGGAGAACATTTCTTCTCCGGCGCTCTTCCGTGACTTTGGTGTGTCGGTCTAACGCGAGTTGATCGTCATTTTTTTCTTGACATCAGTTTTCATTGACTCTAGATTTCAAACAGTCACAACAAAAGATCGTTGTGAATCCATGAACAATGGAAAGGGAGAATAGATCAATGGCAACCAAGAAGAAAGCAAAGAAGGCCGCAAAGAAGAAACACTAAGCGCCTTCAACAAGAACAAAGCCGAGGGGACGCGAACAGCGTCCCCTAAGTTTTTGCGCGAATAAAAACTTCCCTTTCCCGGTACTTACCGCCTTGAGGGAAAAGTCGTAAATCGGCGTTTAGAGTTTTGAAAGGGCACGGCTCGATGCCGTGCCCTTTCGCGAAACTCGCCCCCCACGGGGGCCTCCGCTCGGACTCCCGCTTCTAGCCACGACGTTCACCGGATTTTGTGGCCATCGACAGTCTTTTCTCGGTAGCCGGACAAAGATTGCGGTAAGCACACAGCCGGCAGACCCCAAAGCTGGGCTTGGGATCAAACTTCCCCGCAGCAATGTCCGCGGCCACTTCTCCAATCCTCGCTTGTGCCGCCCGCAGTTCGACTTCCCCACGGCGCGTCACTACGGAGCTGTTCTCTGCCAGGTTGTAGAACACCAGATGATCGGCCTGGTAGTTCCACTTCTCACGAGCAGCCATGGCGTAGATGGAGAGCTGCAGACTTTCATCGGCATCCTCTTGCGACTGTGGCTTGCCGGTTTTGTAGTCGGTGATCACGATCCGCCCGTCGGGCAATCTGTCCATGCGGTCGATCCGCCCCACCACCGTGGTCTCACCCACCTTCACATCGAAAAACTCCTCAGTGTGGAGCACCTCGGGCGCCGGAGTTCGGCGGGAGGCCGCGAAAAACTCCCGCAGTTGTTCGATCCCCTGCTGCCGGTATAAGTCCTGCTGATAAGGATCCTGAATCCTCGCTTCGGTGAGATCCGTCTGGAAGAATTCGATCAGGGCTTCTTCCGTCATCGGCCGGCCGAAGCGGACTGAATCAAAATAAGCCCGTAGAACCCTATGGATGGATGCACCATACTGCATGGCTGCAGGTGTCTCCCCGGGAATCCTCCACTCGCGGTCGAGTTTGAACTGCAGAGGGCATCGTTCATAAGTCTGCACCGCGCTGGCGCTCAGCCGGGCATGCAGATTGGACGCCGGTGGCATGGCAATCCATGCGGCCACGCCACTGGGCGCCTGACCACCGGTTGCAGCTTCGGCAAAGAGGTCGGTCTGAAATCCGCTGGCCGGCCTCTGCCGCAGGTACCGTACCAAGTTTTTGTCCTTCAAAAGGTCGCGCAAGTACCCCGGCGGCGTGGGATCGGTCTTCCCCGTGCCCCGCTTGGCGTAGATGGTCAGCGAGTCCCGCGCCCGAGTCATGGCGACGTAAAAGAGGCGTCGTTCCTCCTCATCATTGAGCGTCTTGTCGTCCTTTTGCGCTAGTGAGTCCGGGTCCCGCAGTTCGCGGGGAAACTCCACCAGCGACTCACGGAAGGACGCCGGGAATGAACCGGAATTCGCCCGGAGAATGAGCACGTGGTCGAACTCCAGTCCCTTGGCCGTGTGGGCCGTCATCAGGCGCACGGCGTCAACGTTGGGAGTGGTCATCGGGATCGTACCGCCGGCTTCACGGAAATACTCCAGGTAATCGAGTAGCTCGGCGACGTGGCCGTGCTCGGTGATTGGTTTCTCCTGCCAACGGCTCACGAATTCCAGCACTGCAGCCAGTGGAGGCGAATTGCGATCAAATCCGAACTTACGGAAGATGATCTCAAGCGCCGCGCGGCTCTTGGCGGACACCCTGGCGATTTCATCCCGCACCTGTTGCAGGGATGCAAGTACGGCAGATCCGCCTTCAACCTTTTCCAGCACGGAGGCGACTCCGCCGCTCTCCTGTTCCCGTGGCAACCCACGGATTCCGGGGCGCAATTTCTCCGCATCGATGGCAAACTGCGGCAAGGCGGCGACGCGGAACAGACTGGCGTCGTCCCTTGACGAGACAACCGCCCCCAGGCAGGCAAACAAATCGCGCACTTCGGACGTATCCATCACGTCCATGTTCTCGATCGAGTACGGGATGCCCTGCTCGCCCAGCTCTTCGACCAGTTCGTTGCGATGGAGGTGCTGGCGGTAAAGCACGGCAATGTCCTTCCATTTGCAGCGTGACTGGCGGCGAGCCTGGCGAATGACTCCAACGGCATCGGAGCACTCCATATCTTTGCCTTTGGCGCCAAACAAGACAGCTTCTACCGCGGTGCTCGCCAACGGCTTCGCCATGCGCACTGCGTCTTCTTCACGCGCCGAAAGCAGCGGCGAGCGCCGGTATTCGATCCCCTGGCCGCCGGGGAAGATGTCGGGATTCTGCCGGATCAGGGCGTGAGCACACTTCAGAATCGGAGTGGTGGAGCGGCGATTTTTCTCCAGGGCAACGATCTGTGCCCCAGGGAAAGTGTGATGGAACAGAGCGAAGGCAGCGCTAGAGGCGCCGCGAAAACGATAAATTGCCTGGTCAGGATCGCCGACGGCGAACACATTTCGATCCTCCCCGGCCAGAAACTGGAGAATCTTCACCTGAGCGAAGTTGGCGTCCTGGAATTCGTCCACCAAAACGAAACGTGCATTCTGACGTTCACGGGCCAGCAGGGCAGAATCGGTTTTCAACAGATGGTGTGCCCGGGTGATCATGTGGCCGAAGGTGCCCAGATTATCGGCGGCCAGCATCTGTTCGACTTTGGCGAAAACGCCGGCAATCTCCCGGCAGCGGGCTAACACCTCCTCGTCGGTAAGCATGTCCACGTCTTTGGTTCTGCAGACCCGCGGGATAGGCAACTCGCCGCGTTCCAGCCGCTGCACGTAGTCCGCGTACTTCTCCGGGCCGACCAGTTCATCCTGGCAGCGACGCATGAAGTCGAGCAGATCATGCAGGAACTTGCCGACATTGGCAGGGATGACGAAATGCTCCAGGTTCAGCTCGCGGATGCGTTTGCGCAGGTAGATCCACAAGTCGTAGTCATCGAGCACGCCGAACTTCTTGCCGTTGCGGATCAGCAGATTGTTGCAGTAGGCGTGGAAGGTTTCGACGCCCAACCCGGAGAGATTACGGCCAGCCTCGGCTTGAGCCCGATCCTGCATTTCCTTGGCTGCATTATCCGTATAAGTGACGGCGAGAATTTCGTCAGGCTTGGCATGATTTTCGCGGACTAAGCGCGCGATACGCTGGATGAGCACGGTGGTCTTGCCGGTGCCCGCTCCCGCGACTACGAGCAGCGGCCCGTGTACGTGCTCGATGGCTTGCCGCTGGCGCTCGTCGGCTTCGAAGGTGAGCGAGATTGACTTAGAAGAAGCCACTTGGGGGGAGGATACCAGATATCAGAATCGCAACCGCAGAGAACGCAGAGCAATCCTAGTACAACTCGGCGAGAACCACGGCCATTGCCGCGATGGCTGCCGTCTCGGCTCGAAGAATTGTGCCGCCGAGAGATGCTGTGGACCATCCCGCCTCGCGGAACAGTGCCACCTCCGAGTCCGCCCAACCGCCCTCCGGGCCGAGTGCGAGAACGATATCACTGCCGGGAGAGCGCGATTGCAGAACATCCTTCAGCATCACTTCCTGCTCGGATTCGGACAAGAGGATGCGCATGCCTCCCGGCAAAGCAACCGCAGTTTTCAGCGTGATGGGTTGCGAAATGTCCGGTGGCGAAGTGCGACGCGTTTGCTCCGACGCTTGCCGCGCAATTCGTTGCCAGCGTTCCACTCGCTTGGGCGCAGCCGCCGCAAGATGAGCTTCGGTTCGGCGGGCAATCACGGGGACGATACGCGACACTCCCAGTTCGGTGCACTTCTCAATCGCCCACTCCATCCGGTCAAACTTGAAAACCGAGAGCGCGAGCGTGACCTGCATTGCATCGGCCGTGGGAACCTGCTCTCCCAATTCAAAGTCCACTCGATTTTCGCTGATGCTGACGATCCGCCCGCGCCGGACTTCATGGCCCATAGAAAGATCGAATTCCTGGCCAGGGCGGGCGCGAAGCACTCGGATCAAGTGATCGGCATGGGGACCGACTAATGCCGCGCCAGAACCAGAGACTTCGTCGGCGATCCAGCGGCGGCGGGTCAAGTCGCTAAAGTCACTCCGTCTTTTGTCATTCTTCTATGAAAACGGGCGCACCTGTCCATAGGTATTTTTTGCGGCGCTGCGGACAGGCTTCTATTCGTGCTCGAGGCACATAAGGTATGTCCGGACTCCGCCGCTCCCTCTGAGCGTCGCCCTCGAAGGGCAGGGATGACAACGAGCTGACGGATTCCCCTTACACCGCCGCAAACTTGTCTTCGTCAAACACCACGCCATCGTGCAACAGAACGTAAACCGCAATCAGCAGCTTGCGCGCCAGCGCCACCCGCGCCACGTG
>JBAUUQ010000008.1:0-70265 GCA_049582765.1 Terriglobales bacterium | reverse complement strand
CATCGGTCGGAAACTGACGGTTGAAGTCATCAATTGTGTACCGTAAGTGCTTTGGAATCGTCTGTCTGCGGTTCATGATGACCCCAGACTAGCAAAATCCTAACGTGATGTCAAGGGATAATTACCAACGCTCTTGATCAACGGGTTGGTGGGCGAAGCCAAGCCAAGACGGTGCAGTTTTTGTTCGATGCGCTTGCGGTCACCCTCTGCGGTGGCGGCAGCCTGGCGTTTGCGAAGCTTGACGAGCTTTTCCTTGCGGGTTCGGCGGCGGCGAATCTCGGGCCGCCGGCTGGGTGCGGACATGCTGGTTCCTCCTGAATGGATATTGAAAACTGGCGGCAGCCTAAGCAGGAAACGACACTCTTCCGCCTTTAGTGACTCATCGGAGATTGTAGTCGCATCAAGGGTTAGTGTGCAAAGTTTCGGCTGCCACCATCCCGCTTCGGTCGTCGTTTTTTGCGCAATGAAAGGAGTTCGCAAAAAAGTCTTGGATTGCGGCTGAGGATGGGGTATCTTGGCGGCCACGAAGTAAAGACCGGGAGATAGACGCGCACACGAAGATACGGGGCATAGGACTCTGCTTCCGGCGTGGGGAAGCAAGTTCAGCGCTCTCGGGGCTCGGGTCGGGGCCGAACCAATCAGGTCCGACGATCGTTTTCTTCCTTGGGCGTAGCCAGGTGTGCGCGCAGCTTGTCTCCAGGTTTCGGAGAGGGAACTCCAGCCATGAAAGTTCCACGATGCCTGCCCGCCCTTGTTCTAACGCTCTCTCTTTGTGGTGGTTTCGGCCTCTTCGCCCACGCTGAAGACCCGGTTCCGCCGGCCTTGCCACAAAACGGTCCGCAGGGTTCTTCGGCGGGACCAGCTTCGACGGAGATCACCATAGCCGGTCCTCTGCGGCCCTTCCTGCGCATGGCGGGGATAAGCCAACAAGTCACGCCGGAAGAAGTGATGCCCCTGCTGGCTCGGAATGTGTTTACCCAGGGGTATGAAGGTTGGCAGGGCGGGGGTTCACGAACGGAATATCTAGTTTTGCTGATGCGGTACGTCAAGCAGGCGAAGGAGTTGGCCGCCCTGGCCGGTCCCGGAGGAGTGCTTCACGTCTCCAACTGCGACGAGGCGGCGCCGCTGTTACATCTCTTGGGTTACCGTACCCGGCAAGGCTGCGGCCAGCGAACCACATCGGTGGTCACCGCCGATCCCGAAAGAGCTTTTCTCACCATCGACTCGGGCTTCCCGCTCTCTGAGCTTGAGGAGACGCTGCAGGGCGGGAAACCCTTCTCCTACCCCTACCTCGCCTCCCGGGTTCCCCTGCAGTTTACGGAACGCGATTGGATGGCAGTGAGCAAGGAAGGCAGTGGCGATACCGGCGGTGTGCTCGACGCGCTAATGCGCGATCCGGTTTTGTCCCGTCTCTACTGGGCTCTCACGGAAACGGACACGGAGACGCGACAGGCTCTGCTGCAAGCCGTGGGATTGAACAATCTTCTGCCTTTCGCCGCCACCCTCGATTTTTACGGGAGTCAACTTCGCATTCGAGCCGGACGCGTTATGGTGCCCGGAGGTCAGAGTGCAGAACCCGCATGGAAGGAGTTGGTGGGGGCTAGTCCAGAGTCGCCGGCAGAGTTTATCCCCCGGCTTTTGGGAAAAGATAAGGGATGGCTGGTGGCCTATTTCGATGCTTTATCTCGTGTCAATCGAACTCAGCAGGCCCACTTTACGGAGAGTCGCCGATTACGGCGTTGCTATGAGGCGCTTCGGGGACAGGATTTATCGCCGGATGCAGCGAGGACCGCATTTCGGCCTGCCCCGGGCCTATTGCTGCTGCTGACCCGCCTACAGTGGGAACCCGGCGGAGAGCCCCATGTCCCAGGGAATCTGGAAGTTTGGAAGGAGACATTGCGTCAGAAGACAGACTCCAAGGTCATTCGCGACTGGGGCAAGCGCGCCGGCCACTGGAGTCATCCGGAGCAATTGCTGGATGCCTTGTTTGGTATTTCGCGAGTAGAAACGGACCTCGGCCCCCTGCAAGCCTACCTGACGCTGAGCGAGCTTGATAGCCGCAGACCGCCCGATCGACGTTTGAGCCCACAGACGGTGCACGCGCTGGCCGCAAAGTTCGCGCAATTCAGCGATCAATACCTCGTCTTCTCCGAATTTCCGGAATTAGACGACGCTTCGATCACCCTGTTTGTGAACGTAGCCGATACCATCGACAAGATCTCCAACCACCCCCTGCGCGGCAATGCTATGGGAGTCTTTCAGGCCAACACAGGTTTGTGGCAGATCATGGCGCGGCAGGGACAGATCCCGACTGCGCAGCTCAACAGTTCCTGGCAGGGGATCGTCAAGTCTTTTGCCAAGATCAGCTCTCCCGACCAGGTCTTTGACGCGGGCCGCGATTCTCTGGCGGAACTGTTGCGGGCATCGACGGGGAAACCCAGCGCTTCGGAGGACGAGGTCCTAGATTTACTTGCAGGCCCGCCACAAGGGACTCCGGAAGGCAAACGGATGCATCAGGAATTGGTCGACAGAATGCGCTCGGTGCTGGACAGCCAGCGTTTGGTTTCTCTGGATACTTTGTTGTCTCTGGGCAGCGGCTTAAACGAAATGGCGTCCGGAAAAGAATTGGGAGATACCCTGATCCCGCTTGCCGGGGAGCTGCGGGAATTCGAGATGCCGCGTCCTATCTTCACCAGCAGCGAACGCACCCAGTGGGCGGCGGGAATCTATAACAATCGCCACACCGAAATGGAGATGCGGACGGATTTGACCAAGGTCATCAAATCACCCGCATCGCGCGCCCGATTGGAAGAAGCGCGCGGCCAGCTTTCCCCCTTGCTTCGAGACACGCTGGTGGGATTGAACTACGCTTACTACGAACCGCCGGGAGCCCAGATGCTCCACCATAATCCGCTGTTCGTCCGCTCTCACGACTTCTCGGGAGAGACGGTCATTGGCATAGAACACGTTTGGCAGGCGCCACAGTTGTTCGGTGAGGGCTCACCGGCCGGCGGAGGCGCGCATCTGGTCGGCTCGTTAGCCGACTTGCCTTATGTGCTGGCGGAAGCCGAGCAAGATTTTATCGCGCCGGCGCACGTCCAGGCCCTGATCTGGAAGGAATTGGTTCCGGGTCTCCTGGTCAGTGCGACCGTGCCGCGCTGGTGGAGCGTAAGCCGCAATGAGCTCCATGCCGTTGCCCTCTATCAACGAACCGGGGAGGAATTGCTGGCCGCCGCGGTGGGAAACAAAGAGCTGCAGAGCAAAGTCGTGGACATTCTTTCCGAGCGGGTAGAGCCCCAACGGTTGGAGCGAGTCGAGCAAGGGATTCGAGAGGGACATGTAGAGCAGGCCACCGTCCGACTGATGCCGGCGGACACGTTTTACCTGGCCACGGAGTTTCGGCGGAAATTCCCTCAAGAAGCTGCTTCGTGCGGACCCGCCGGTCAGGAACTGGAAAGCCTCTCTCACCAGTATCCGGACGAAGTGAGCTGGGAGCGACTCTCGCGAGACTTCGGCGTACCTCATCCCATCCTGGCTCAGACCTACGCCCGCGAACTGCTGAATATAGAGCCATTCCCGGCTTTCGAAGGTTACTCCAGTCGCCTGCTGGCCGAGAGCTGGGATTCCAACAATTTGTACTGGGCGCGCCTGGCGGATGAAATGGGATATTCCCCAGTTCTTCTGAACCGGCTGGCTCCGGAACTCACACGCCGCATGGTGGAAAAGATTTTTGCCACGAACTTCGAAGATTGGCCCGCAATATTGCGCGCCATGCGAGAGACCGGAGAAGAGCTTCGGCAAGGCAAGATTGCGCTGCTCCCTACGAGTGAGACGATGGCGCGACAATAAAGGACAAAGCTGAACTGGGCACCACTATAGGCACTTATGTCAAATAGAAGTTTCAGAATCTTCTGTCTTTTCCTGGGTCTTACGTACGCCGGTGGAACGTGGACCGTGGCGCAAGAAAGCGAACCGCATATTCACGTCAATGTCGACCTGGTGCAGTTGAACGTGGCGGTGACCGACTCCAAGGGAGACTACATCACGGGCCTTCGTCCCCAGGACTTCGCCATCACCGAGGACGGCATTAAGGAGAAACTCGCCACTTTTGCGGAAGGCAACGAACCCGCCCGCCGAGTGGTGGATATAGCGTCGGACGACGGAAAATTGTCGGTGCAAGGCGACTCCGCCTCTATACCGGGAGTCCCTCAGACTCTTGGCTCGCTGGTGGCCGGCGCCAACGTGTTCATCCTGTTCGATACCAGCAATTACATGTACCGGGGATTCGTATTCGCGCAGGACGCGATCGCGGATTTCGTGCGCTCCCTGGAAACCGCGGACAAGATCGCCTTCTATTCCTACAGCCGCGATCTTTCCCGCGCGTCCGCGCTCACCGCCGACCGTTCGCAGGTCTTACGCGGGGTACGCACTACGGTTGCCGGAGATGACGCTGCCCTGTACAACTGCCTGTTGCTGACGGTGAAAGATGCGGCCCGGTACACAGGGCGAAAAGTGGTGGTCGTCTTCTCCAACGGCCCCGACAACACCAGCATGGTGCCGCCGGAGGATGTGGCCGAACTGGCGCAGTCCACGGGGATTCCGGTCTACATGATCAGCACTCAGCTGGCCAAAATGGAGCCGGTGTCCACCGCAGTATTCGAGCGCATGGCCGCAGCCACCGGAGGCAAAGCCTACTTTGCCAAGAACTGGAGAGACGAAAAGGTAGCGTTTGCCTCCATACGGAACGACTTGGCACATCTCTATGGGCTCAGCTACTATCCACAGGCGAATCCCAACCGGGGATGGCGCGCCATCACCGTCAAACTGGTGGGCGAGCACCTGAAGAAATACAACATACGCACGCGCAACGGCTATCGTCCTCAACAAACCACTTTTGTAAGTATCGCGCCAGTATCTCCACAGGAATCAGATCCGAAATAGACGATGTAGGCGCGGGCGTCCTCGCCCGTGCGGAAGTGGCCGCGACGCCTGCACGAGCGACGACGCTAGCGCCTACAGCCTAGAACGTATACTTCAGCGCGAACTCGATCTCACGATTGTCGGTCGCCGTGTTCGTGATGGCCGATCCTCCCGGCACATCTACCGCCACCAGCGCGCCTCCTCCCGGCAAACCGAAGTTCGGATGGTTGAAGAGATTGAAAAACTCCGAGCGGAACTCCAGCTGTTGCGACTCGCGAATCTTGAAGCTCTTTTGCAAGACGAAGTCGAAGTCAACCAGGTTAGGACCGCGCAGATCGCCGATCTTGGCGTTCCCGAAGCTACGCGCGAATGTCTGACCCGGAGCCAAGGGAGGCTGGACAAATGCTGCCTGGTTGACCCAGCAATCCAGCGTCTGATGTCCGGGCTTCGAGCAGCCATAGTCGGTTCCCTGGGACGCCGTATTAAAGGAGAAGTTGTACGGGTTGGCAATCTGGTCGGGGCGGTAGCTGAAGCTGCCGGTGTTGCTCAGATCTCCTGACAGGACTGCGTTCACCGCCTCGCCGGTCTGCGCGCTGGTGATTCCCGCAATCTGCCATCCGCCCAGGAATCCATCCACCACTCCACTGGCGTCGCCCAGGAAATGACGCCCATGGCCAACCGGGATTTCGTACAAGTAGCTCACCGAGAGCCGCTGGCGCAAATCCGGAGCCACGGGTCCATGCTCCAGATTGGGGAAGTAGGCATTCTGCACGTAGCCGCCCACGTTTCCATCCGCATTCCCCAAGTTTTTGGAATAGGTATACGCCACCAGCATGTTAAAGCCCTGTGAGAAGCGTTTGTTCAGCGATGCCTGGAGACTGTTATAGAAAGATTGGAACTGGGGATAGTCGAGCGGCAGGACCTGAGTCATATTGGGCTGCTGCGCGAAATACCGGCGGCCGTAGTTTGCGTCTGCAATCGTGCAGTTGTTGATGTCCGGACCACAAAAATTGGTATCCAGCGGCTGCGGCGCCTGGTTGAGGTCACTGGCCTCGTGATTCCACAGGTGGTAGGAGCGAGTGCCGACATAGCCAATCTGGGCAACCCAGTTTTGCGCGAACTGATGCTGCACGCTCAGGTTCCACTCCAGAATGTGGGGGATGAGACGTACTGGCCCCGTGGTCTTGACCGGCCCATTAATGCTGGTGGCACTGGAAGGCGGCAGAGCTGTCGGAAAGCCGTTCGATACGAGTTGTTGTGCCAATTGAACCGCACTGGGTACAACCCCGGGGTTGTAGTTGAATGCCCAGAAGCTCAGTTGCGGGGGGTTCAGGCCGAGATCGTCAAAAATGTTCGCCTCAGAAGAGTAAAACATTCCAAAGGCGCTGCGGACGACGGTATTCCCCGGCAAAGTCCAGGCAAACCCCACGCGCGGAGCCCAGTCCTTCTTGTCAAACTTTACCCCGGCATGCGAGACCGCGCCCGGGCCATAGGAGGTCACCACGACGGCGCGATTGAGATCAAAATTGCCCACTCGTCCGTTGGCTGGCGAAGTGAGTTCATAGCGCAGTCCGATATTGATGGTCAGGTTGTGGCGGACGTGGAAGTCATCCTGGACAAACTCGGCAAGATCCCAGTAGCGGGTGGGATAGAGGCCAGCCAGGAAGTCTTGTTCTGTGGCGACCGGGAGCCCAAGCAACAGATCGGCCAGTGCGTTCCCCCCATTGGCGGTACCCGGATCGTCGGTGTATTCCCCGTCGAAATTAAAATAGCCGCGGGGATTCGAAAGCTGGAAAAAGTTTCGCTGCTGGCGCCGGAAGTCGACCCCAAATTTCAGCGAATGCCTGCCCTTGACCCAGGTCACCGTATCCGCGATCTGGAAAATGTTCTCGAACACATGCTCGGGAAGCCATTCCGAGTCGCCCAACGACGTGAGACCCGCGATATCGATGTTGGTAAGGCCACTGGAATTCGGGTAGCCGGGACGGTTGACGTTGGGGATACCAAGTTGTGCCCCCAGGTCCTTGCCGAAATTAAAGGGTAGAGCGTTTACCGCATAGCGGAAATACCCGCCGTGCAGATCGTTGAGCAGGCGTTCGGAGAATGTGTGTGTATATCCGATGCCGAGGTGCTGGGAACGGGAATCGCTGATGCTTGGGCAACAATCCGAACCTCCATAAAGAGGGCCGAGCGGTCCGGGTTGCTGGCTGCGTACATCACCGAAACTGTAGGAGGTAAAGATTTGGTCCTGCTCGCGGAAGCGGTGATCGAGGCGGATATCAAAGGAGTCCTGATCGTTCAGGTTGTCCTGATTGGCCAGATAGTTATCGGCAAGATCCGAAGTGGTCGGTTTGGGATAGAAGTTGCCGATGTTTCGTCCGACGGCGTTGAACATGCCTGGCGGAATGATGTTGACTGCGCCGTTGTATTGGATGGGCTGGCGGTAGACGCCACCACCGTTCTTACATTGGACACTGGTGTAAGGATTAAAGACTGTTCCCGTATCGAAAGTCTCGCCGGCAGCCGGGTTCGGACAAGGTGAAAACGTGTTTCCGGTCAGGCGGCCGGTGAAATCTCCGGAGCGCTCGGCAAGCGTTGGCACCGTTGAAATGTATGGCGAGCTCTGCCGCAATCGCGACCCCTCATAGTCCCCGAAAACGAAGGTCTTGTTCTTCTTGATCGGACCGCCGAGGAAGCCCCCGAACTGGTTTCGCTTGTAGGGCTGCTGGCCCTGATTGAAGTAGTTCACCGCGTCCAATTTGTCATTGCGAATAAACTCGTACAGTCCGCCATGAATCTGGTTGGTGCCTGACTTCAGAACCACGTTGACGGCTGCGCCGCCCCGGCCAAACTCCGCGCTCATCGAGCTTTCTTCCGTCTTGAACTCCTCGATGGCATCGGGCGGCGGCAACACAACGACGCCACCCAGGCCGAACTCGTTGTTGTCGACGCCGTTCAGCAGGAAGTTGTTATTGGAAACCCGCAGGCCGTTCACCGAAACTGCTTCGTTCGCCCGTTCGTTTTCGAACACGCCGCCGCTTACATTGGATCCGGTCTCGCCTCCGTTAGCTCCCGGTCCCAGATATGCCAGCTGGATGAAGTCCCTGCCATTAAGCGGCAGGTCGGAAATCCGCCGTTCAGTTTCGATCGTGCCCAGCGAAGAAGACTCGGTTTGCAGCAGCGGCGCCGCTCCCGTCACTTGGACTGTCTCTGAGGTCGACCCCAGTTTGAGGACCAGATCGACCCGCACACTCTGGTTGACGGTCACGTCCACGCCGGACCGAAGCGTCGTCTCAAAGCCCTGCTTGGTCGCTGAGACCGAGTAGGTTCCAATCTTCAAAAGCTTGGCACCGTAGTTGCCTTGCTCGTCAGTCGTAATGCGGACGGGCTGGCCGGTGTCGAGGTTGGTGATCGTGACCTGCGCGTTCGCAATCCGCGCTCCGCTGGGATCAGCGACCGCGCCGACGATGGCGCCCCGGTCGACTTGGGCTGCGGCAGGTATGGTGGCGACCAGAAGCAAACCGAAGAACACTGAGAACGAGACTGCTGCACAGACGCGGCGAAGCATAGAGCCCCCCAAGCGCATCGTCAGACTTTGCTAGCACGTCCGAAGGCGGATTGTGATTCGATCATTGGTTACACCTCTGGGCAACGAGTGTCAAGAACGAAACTGCGTGACCTGCGGTCAACACGTTTTTCTTCGACGAAACAGGGAATTTCCGCTACCTTGGACAGCTCGGCAGAAACTAGCAGAAACAAAACAAATTGGGAGGATCACTCATGCGCGCGGGTCTCATTCTTTGTTTTCTCGGGTTCTCTTTTGTCGTTAACGTGCAGGCACAACAAACCCGTCTGGAAACTCTGCAGAACAAGACGATCCTGGTATTCACTCCTCATCCCGACGATGACGTCTTTGGCGCAGGGGGAACAATCGCCTTATTGAATCGCAATCACAACAAGGTCTACATCGTGGTGTATACGAATGATGACAAGGGTTCATACGATCCGGAAATGAGCTCAGTGCGGTTGGCGCGAATCCGGCGGGCTGAGCAGGAAGTCTCGGAAGGGCAGCTGGGTACCGCGAAAGAGAATATCCTGTGGATGGGGTACGACGACGGTATGCTGGAATACGCACCCCAACCCAAGTTAACGGAGGAGGCCACGGCGATCATTCGTCGTATACGGCCTGATGTGCTGCTGAGCGTAGATCCCGGCGAATGGTACGAGCGCTGGCACAAGACCGACCACCGTATGGCCGCTTTCAACACCATCGATGCCGTCCGCGCCGCCGAGTTCTGGCTCTATTTTCCCAATCAGAAGCTGCAACTGGGACTCGAACCCTATCAGGTTCCCGAGATGTATTTCTTCTATCCGTCGCCGCAAGAGTCAAATTACTTTGTGAACATCGATAGCGTCGCTGAGTTGAAGTTCGACGCCGCCACCAAGCAGGTCAGCCAGTTTGAGCCTGCGGTCCACAAATACCGGCCCGATTGGGACGCCAAAGACCTGGCCAAAGCTAAAGACGAAATGCGGCAGGAACAACCGCGCAAAGACGGACACTACGTGGAAGCGTTCCGCTACGCCACTGGCTTCAACCAATACTGAGGGGCACCAAGGAGAGAAACAAATGTCTGCACTGGCATTGCTGGGGGGAAAGAAAGCAAAAGGCAAGCCGTTTCCCGTGTGGCCGTACTACGACAAGAATGAAGAGCGGGTTCTGCAGGAAGTATTGGAAAGCCGCGTCTGGTGGCGGACGCCCGGCACCAAGACGCTGGAGTTCGAACGCGCTTTCGCCAAGTTTCACGGGGCGCGCCACGGCATCGCGGTGACCAACGGAACCGCCGCCCTGGAGGTTCCGGTTGCCGCGCTTGGCATCACCGCCGGTGACGAGGTGATCGTGCCGGACTTTACCTTCGTCGCCACCGCCAGCGCTGTTCTGTTCGCCAATGCGCTCCCGGTGATGGTGGATGTCGACCCGGAGACCTACTGCATCGATCCCGACCTGGTGGAAGCGGCCATCACTCCGCGCACCAAGGCGATCATCGCAGTGCACATGGGGGGAAATCCCGCGGACCTCGACCGGCTGGTCAAGATTGCCAAACGTAATCGCCTGGCGCTGATTGAGGACTCGGCGCATGCGCACGCCAGCGAATGGCGCGGGCAACGTGTCGGGACATTCGGCGTCGCCGGCACTTTCAGTTTTCAAGCCAGCAAGCTGATGACCGCCGGCGAAGGCGGAATGATCATTTCCAACAATGACAAGTTCGAGGTCCAGGCCCGCTCCGTGCACGATTGCGGCCGCATGCCCGGCGAATGGTTCTATAGCCACTTCATCTATGGATCGAACTACCGGCTCAGCGAATGGCAGGGTGCCGTTTTGAATGTCCAGTTGAGCCGTCTCGACGAGCAGACCAAGCGGCGCCACGAAAACTCGCGATTGCTGGACCGCTTGTTGGGTGAGATCCCGGGCATCACACCGCAAAAGGTGGACGAGCGCTGCACTCGTAACGGCCAATACGCCTACATTTTCCATGTGAACAAGAAGGAATTTGCCGGGGCCTCTACCGAGCGTTTCATCGAAGCGATGAACGCGGAAGGCATTCCCAACCAGGCGAGTTACCCTCCGCTCCACCAGTTGCACGTGTTTCGCAATGGCAATTACCGGAAGCGCCTCAGCGGGAAACAGGCTAACGCCAAGCATGCGTTCCTGAAGCAAAAGTTTCCGGCGACAAAGAAAGCGGCGTGGGAGACTGTTTGGATTCCGCAGCCGGCGCTGCTGGGAGATCCAGAAGACATGCACGAAATCGCGGCAGGTTTAGCCAAGATTCAGAAGAACGCAAAAGAGCTTCGCTGAGGGCAGGCGTCGTGTCGTCCCCCGCAATACTCGTGTGGGGCGGACACTCTTGGCCGCTGCTTTTGCTGTTTCGCCGCGGTCGGTTTGTCCGCTGCCGGCTTTTGGCGGATAGGAGTATCCGCCCCACACGTGGACTGTCCGGGCTTGTGCAGTCGATCTGATTATGCTCGAGCGCTTCTCATACCGAGGCTGGAACAACGCGTATAAGTTGTCTAATGGGGTCGTCGAGTTGGTGGTGACCGCCGATGTCGGCCCGCGGATTCTCTTTTACGGGTTTTGCAACGGGGAGAACCTGCTCCACGAAGTACCAGAAGATGCAGGGAAAACAGGTGGCTCGCAGTTCCGCCTCTATGGTGGTCATCGCCTGTGGGTTTCTCCGGAAGTGGAAAGAACTTACTATCCCGACAATACCGCGGTGACTGTTTCTGAGCGTGGCCAGGCAACTTGTTTCACCGCACAGCCGGAGGACTTGCCGCCGGGTACCAATCTGCAGAAGGAACTTGAAATCGAGCTGGCGGCAACGGGCTCACAGGTTCGGATCACGCAACGCGTGACGAATCATGATACCCTCCCGACCACACTCTCCCCTTGGTCGCCGACGATGATGGGAGCGGGAGGACGCACGATCCTTCCACTTTCTCCGCGGGTTGCCATGGATAAGGATCACTTCTTGCCGGTGGAAGTCTTCAGCATTTGGTCTTACACGGACTTTACCGACCCCCGCTGGGTGCTCGGCACGGCCTATATTCAGTTGCAGCAGCGGGCGAATCCCAACGGGCGCTTCAAAGAGCAGATGGGGGGCATTTTCAACTCGGCGGGCTGGGGCGCGTATTTCAGGGAGGGACATCTCTTCGTCAAGCGCGCCGCGATTATCCCCGGCGGTCAATATCCCGATTTCGGCTGCAACTTCGAAGTGTTCACCAACCCCGACTTCATCGAGTTGGAGACGCTGGGACCGCTGGTCGAATTACAGCCGGGAGAGACGGCGGAACATGTGGAGCATTGGTGGCTATTTACCGGCGTGCCCGGTGGAGAGGACGACGCCTGGATTGACTCCGCGGTAGTTCCGCTGGTGAAGCAAACAACTGCATGGTCCGAATGAAGGCACATATCGTTTCTGCGAGATTTGACGAAGGCGTACTAGTCTTTTAACATCGGCGCCTTGATCAGAACTCAGTCGAGGTCTAATACGTGAATTTGCGAGCAGCGGTGATCGGTGCAGGTTTTGTGGGGAGAGCGCACATTGAAGCGCTGCGGCGGCTTGCCATCCCCGTCCAGGGCGTGCTGGGGAGTTCCTTCGCACGGACGCAAGAGTCGTGCCGTTCGCTGGGAATCGCGCGCGCCTATAAGTCGATTGAGGAGTTGGCCAGCGACGGGTCGGTGGACGTAGTGCATGTCTGCACCCCTAACCACCTTCATTTCCCGGAGACAGAATCCGCCCTCCGTGCCGGAAAGCACGTGATGTGCGAGAAGCCACTGGCGATGAACACGCAGGAGACCGCTGCGTTGGTCGAACTCGCCCGAAAACAAGGGAAAGTTGGAGCCGTAACCTACAATCTGCGTTACTACCCGCTTTGCCAGGAAGCGCATGCCTTGGTGAGACAAGGCGCGATCGGCGAACCGCGAATCGCACACGGCACCTATTTACAAGACTGGCTGCTCGACCCCAATGACTGGAACTGGCGTCTGGAGCCGGAACTGGGAGGCGAGATGCGCGCCGTGGCGGACATCGGCACGCACTGGCTCGATCTGATCTGCTGGATCACGGGGCGAAATTTGAAGGAACTCTGTGCTGATCTGGCCACCGTGATTCCGGTGCGGCAGCGGCCGACCGGGCCCGTAGAGACCTTCAAGAAGACCCATGATATGGCGACGGAGCCTGTCCAAATGACCACGGATGACTACGGTTCCATCCTGTTGCGTTTCGAAGGCGGTTTGCGTGGCGTAATGACCGTGTCGCAGGTGAGTGCGGGACGCAAGAATCGAATGTGGTTTGAGATTGACGGCTCGGAAGGCTCTCTGGCCTGGGACGAAGAAGAACCGAACCTGCTCTGGATCGGAAGCCGCAAGGAAGCGAATCGCTTTTTGATCAAGGATCCCTCGCTCATGAGCCCGCAAGCCCGGGGTTACGCGGCGTATCCTGCAGGGCATGCGGAGGGATATCCTGACACGTTCGTGCAGCTGTTCAAAGATCTCTATGGATACATCGATGCCGGCGATTTCACGGCGCCGCGGTCCTTCCCAACTTTTGAGACCGGCCATTACGAGGTCAAGCTGTGCGAACTCATCGCCGTGAGCGCACGGGAACGGCGGTGGGTGGAGGTTCCGGGTTAGAGAATCGGCGGGCCTTGAAAATGTAGGCGCGGGCGTCCTCGCCCCGGGGGGCTGGAATGGCGCAGAAGCACGAGCGAGGACGCTCGCGCCTACATAGTTCCCGCAAGGGACGGGAGAAAACAATGAGGGGACGTATTGGACAGTCTTCGATTCTTCGAATCATTTTCGCTTCGGTCGTCTTTCTTCTACTCACTTCACTAAACTCGCCTGCTCAGTCTTCGCGCCCAGTCCCAGATCACGTTCCTCCCAAGCGGTCTTCGCAGATCCACGACGGATTCGGCATCAATTCTGACATGCCGCGCGATCCTTATCTCCCGTGGAATCGCTGGTGGTGGACGCGCATGTTCGATGCCGGTTTCAAGTGGGCCCGCATCGGACAGTATGAAAACAGCTCGGACCGGACCAGTTGGGACTGGATCGAACAGAAGCGTGGCGTATTCTCCAGTTCGCAGGAGCTCGAAGACTTTGTGGACTCGCTGGCGGACAACGGGATCGAAATGCAGGTGCAGTTGATCTATGGCAACGTGATGTACACGTCGCCCAGCGGCAAACTGCCCGATGTGAGCGTTCCCGAGCCTGGATCATTTCATAATGATGACCGGAGTTTGTATTCCGTCTTCTGGCCGCCGACCACGCCTGAGCAGATCGCCGCCTTCGATCGCTACGCGGCATGGATGGTCAACCATTTCCACGATCGCATCCACTACTGGGCTTTGTGGAACGAACAGGACATCGGCTATTGGAATCCGTGGGGCAATCCCGAGCAGTTTGGAAGACTCCTGGCTCCGTTTATCGAAACCGTACACCGTGCCGATCCGAATGCGAAGGTGATCTATGGTGGCCAGGCGGACCCCAGTCGGGATTTCACCCAGCGCGCTTTCGATACCTGCCAGTGCGTCTCGGGAATCGATATGTACGCCTATCACACTTACCCGGGCTATGGTCAGAACATGAATCCGGAAACCATGGATTACGGCGCTTACCAGACCGAATCTCCCCGGGCGCTACGCGATCTCGTAACGCACTATCCGGGGATCAAGCCAGGCATCCCATTCTTCGACGACGAATTCAATTCCATCCCTTCGTGGGTGGGTTCGGATGAATCGGTGCAGGCCAAGTACGTTCCCCGCGGTTTCGTCTACAACCTGGCGGCGGGAGTAAAAACGTTTGTCTGGCTGCTGGCCGCGGGCGCGGACGGAAACGAGTACGACGACTTCGGCATCATCCACGGGATCACTAATCACGCTACTGACTTCACGCCCCGGCCGGTTTTCTACGCGCTACAGAATACGAACGCGCTGTTCTCTGACACCAAGTTTGATTCGTCAATCGAAGTGAGTGGTCCGGATCTGCCTGCTCTGCGCCGCCACGCCGGCTTCCCTTTCCTGGGGTACGGATTCCGCTCGGATAGCGGCAAAGCCATCGTCGCCTACTGGCTGGCGGCTCATAGCTTTCCAGGAAATGCGTTTCCGCCGCTTTACGCCACGTTGTCATTGAAGAACACAGGGATTACGCATCCGGTCCTGGTCGATGTGGTTTCCGGTGAAATCAAACCGGTTTCGTGGAAGGCAGGGACGACCGACACCCTGGAAGCGCTGCCGGTCAAGGACAGCATTATGGCGGTCACCGACGAGAGCTACTTCGATTGGCCTGTCCTTCCTGAGGCTCCCAGCTCGCTCAATCTTTCGGTTACCGGAAATTCAGCCAAACTGAGCTGGGAAGTTCACGGTGGCGATCCGACTGGCATAGTAGTTGAGCGCGATATCTACGAAGGAGACGGGGCAAAGGGCACCTGGACTCGGGTCGCAAAGCTGCCGGCCAGTGCGACCGAGTACAGCGACTCCGGCCTGAAGAAGGGTGCGCGTATCGCGTATCGAGTGCGCGCGGTCAACACCGGTGGGGAATCCGCCTATTCCAACATCGCCAGAGACATGGTTCCAGCAAAGCCATAACCGGGTCAGCCGGCAGTGGAGATTCCAATGCTTCGATGGTCTCGAGTGTCGCCGAAGATTCTCGTTTTCCTGATTGGTGCCGCCTTAGCGCAATCCCAGACCTCGCCCAGCCCTCAAATCCCAACTCAAATTCCGGGGCAAAATGCCGTTTTGCTGGGAACCGACTGGTATCCGGAACAATGGCCGGAGTCGCGTTGGGAGGATGATCTGCGCTTGATGGAGGCGGCGCACATCAAAGTCGTCCGGCTCACCGAGTTTGCCTGGAGCACGATGGAGCCGTCAGAGGGTCACTACGACTTCGACTGGCTGGACCGCGCGGTGAATCTGGCCGCGAAGCATCACATCGTCTCCGTGCTGGGAACGCCGACCGGGGGGCCTCCGCAGTGGCTCACGCAGAAATATCCCGACACGCTGAGGATCGATGAAAACGGGCGGCGGGCGACACACGGAATGCGCGCCCATGGTTCGGTCAATTCACCCCGTTATCTGGAATTGTGCCGCAAAATCGCGGAGCAAATGGCGCTTCACTTTGGGCATAATCCTGCCGTCGTGGGCTGGCAGATCGACAACGAATACGGTTATGCCTACATATCCTACGATGACAACACGCGCCACCTTTTCCAGAATTGGCTCAAGGCGAAATACCAAACCCTTGACCAGTTGAACACTCACTGGACCACCGCTTACTGGAGCCAGACTTACGACAATTGGAGCGAGATTCCCATCCCAATCCCGACGGAAGATAACAACCCCGGGCTCCGCCTGGAATGGAAGCGCTTCATTACCGATACCTGGAACGACTACCAGAAGAACCAGATCGAGGCCATCCGGTTGCACGCCGACCCGCGGCAATTTATCACCGGAAACTTCATGGGATTTTTCGACGGCTTTGATCACTACATCATGGCCCAACCGCTCACTTTTGCTTCGTGGGACGATTACGTCGGCACTGGCCATGTGGATCCCGATTACAACGGTCTGGCCCACGATCTCACCCGGGGGTTCAAACAGGAGGATTTCTGGGTGATTGAAACCCAGCCCGGCGCGGTGAACTGGGCGGCGGTGAACAACTTCCTGAACCGCGGTGAGGTGCGTGCCATGGCCTGGCAGGCCATCGGCCATGGCGCTGATGAGATTGGCTACTGGCAATGGCGCAGCGCACTGAACGGCCAGGAAGAATATCACGGTACGTTGGTCGGCCCCGATGGAACACCGGTTCCGTTATACGAGGAGGTGAGCCAGATCGGGAGTGAGTTCGAGAAGGTGGCAAGCTACCTGGCGGGGACTCAACCAGTGTCCCAAGTGGCGCTGCTTTATGACTACGACAGCCACTGGGCGATCGACTTCCAAAAACACACCGAGAAGTACGATCAGGTTGAACTGCTGAAGAGCTACTACCACGCTCTGCAGAAACGGGCGCAGTCGGTCGATGTGGTCAATCCACATGTTGAACTCGCGCGCTATAAACTGGTGGTCGCTCCGGACTTGAACTTGATTCCTGAAGACCTGGCCAAACACCTGCTGGATTATGCGCAAAACGGTGGCCACCTGGTGCTGGGACCGCGTTCGGGTATGAAAGATCAATTCAATGCCCTGCTGCCGCAGCGACAGCCGGGCTTACTCGTGGACGCTCTCGGCGGCCGAGTCGAGCAATATTATGCATTGGAGAAGGATTTCCCTGTGTCTGGAACGTGGGGTAGCGGCGACGTCAAGGTATGGGCAGAGCAACTGAAGCCGTTAGCGGCAAATGCTGCAGTGCTCATGAAGTATGGCAAGAGCAACGGATGGCTGGACGATCAGCCAGCCGTGATCACCCGGCCTTGCGGCAAAGGACGCATCACGTATATCGGTGCCATCCTCGATGACAAATTGATGAGCGCGGCGGCAGACTGGATGGTTCAGGACAGTGGTGTGGTTCCTGCTTTAGGCACGGTTCCCGACGGGGTGGAAGTGTCCCGCCGCAGCGCCGGCGGAAGGCAGGTGTTTGTGCTTGTGAATTTTACGCCGGAAAAGAAGAGCATAAAGCTGCCACGGCCGATGAAGTTCCTGTTATCCGACGCGCAGGGAGATACTCTGGACCTTCCCCAGTACGGAGTCGCGGTGTTGGGCGACTCCCGCTAGTCTAAGACAGGCTTATCAGGGAGAGCCTTCAGGCTTACCGCCAGTCCGCCGGAATCGGCGCCGTAAATCAATGATCTTGATGCCCAACGGCACGCCGTAAAGGCGTGCCCTGATATGAACAAAAATTTGGCGCAGGAGTTTACCGCGCGCCAAACTTGTAGATCGTGATCGAGTGGAAGTGCTCTCCTGGCTTGAGCTCCGTGGATGGAAAATTCGGATGATTGGGAGAGTCGGGGTAATGTTGCGTCTCCAGACACAGCGCGTCCCGCCGATTGTAGATCTTTCCGCCCTTGCCATGAATTCCATCCAGAGAGTTGCCGCTGTAAAACTGAATCGCGGGCTGGGTGGTCCACACTTCGAGCGTCCGGCCGCTGTGAGGCTCATAGACTTCCGCCGCCAGCGCGGGATGATCACTGTTGCCGCTCTCTAGAACCCAGTTGTGGTCATAGCCGGGGCCGTACCTCAGTTGCTGATCGTTGTCTTCGATTCGCGCCCCAATGGCCACCGGAGTCCTGAAGTCGAATGGCGTTCCTTGTACACTGCGGATCTCTCCGGTCGGAATCAACTTCGAATCGACGAGTGTGAACTTATCTGAGTGCAGCGTGAGTTCATGCTGCAATACGTCTCCGGAGCCGGCTCCAGCCAGGTTAAAGTAAGAATGCTGGGTAAGATTGAGAACCGTATCTTTGTCGGTGGTAGCGCTGTATTCAATCTTCAGTTCGTTCTGGTTGGTCCAGGTGTACACGACCTGCACCGACAAGTTTCCCGGGAATCCTTCTTCGCCATCTTTACTGAGGTAATGCAGCCGCAAGCCCGGTCCATTCGGGCTTGGAATCTCCTCCGCCTGCCAGACTTTCCTGTTGAAGCCCTGGATACCGCCGTGAAGCATATTCTCTCCGTTATTCTGCGGGAGAGTGTAGGTGACTCCGTTCAGGGTGAACTTACCGTGCGCGATCCGATTGCCGTACCGGCCAATGAGTGCGCCAAGATAGGCCTTGTCGCTGAGATATCCGTCAAGGCTGTCGTAACCAAGTACAACATCACCGGGGATCCCCTTGCGATCAGAAACCTTTAACCATACGACAATACCGCCATAATTCGTGATGGCTGTTTCGGCGCCCGTGCTATTGGTGAGAATGTAGAGGTCGACGGGGATCCCGTCCGCAGTCTTGCCGAATGATTGTTTCTTAATATTGGTTTTCACTTGCGTCGCATCTAGGCGTGAAGTCATTAACAAACCCAAAACCAGCAGTGTAATCAGAAGTTTTGTTTGCATGAGTATGCTCCACAATACCTGATCCCTGCCAGGTTGGGGAGAGCCTGCTGTAGTCAGTCTACCGCGTCCGCATCTTTGCCGGGAAAGCGCAGAAGGCCGGGTCAACTTCCCGGGATCCTGAAATCCTGTAGCCTCATGAGAAGTAGTGCTCGATTGCAACCGAAAGCGGCTCCCGCTGCCTCCGCCGTCAAAAAGGTGTTGCCGTTCAGGCGGCCTTCCCCACGGCGCGGGCGCCCTCCACCTCAATCAGGTTTCCAGAACGCACGTCGTAGATGAAGCCATAAATCGGGATCGAACCAGGTACCAGCGGGTGAGTTCTGATCCGCTCGACGTCGTCAATCACGGATTGTGACTGGTTGCTGATCGTCAACCACTCGATGTACTCACCGGCGCGTGATCCCGGGCCGCGGCCCACGTCACGGAAGCCGTTGGGCGTCAATTCCGCCGTCTCCAGGCTTGAAGCCAGCAGCCCCCGCATGACCTCGCCGGTGAAGAAGTTCATCCCGCAATCGGTATGGTGGATGACGAAAAATTCGCGCGTGCCCAGCAGTTTGTAGCTGATTACAAGGGAGCGGATGGCATCGTCACTGGCGCGGCCTCCGGCATTGCGGATCACGTGGGCGTCGCCTTCCGCCAGTCCGGCAAACTTAGCAGGGTCGAGACGGGCACCCATACAGGTAAGAATGGCGAAACGGCGGGCTGGAGGCAGCCCCAACTTCCCTTTTTCCACGAAACTCGAACTGTATCTCCGGTTTGACTCCAGCACTTCCGACAGGACTTGGCTCATAAGGATCTCCGTTGCCGCAGGTTGTTGGCTGATTCCCAGACCGCGTAGCGTGGAGAATTATAGCCTATAGTCCGCTAAGCGATTGCCTCGGGGTGGGTGGTGTTACTGGCGGAGCAGCATCGCCAGCCGAGGGAATGTAAACCGCCCCGCCGCGTCATCCACCACATTCACCTGGCAGGTGTAAAAACCGGGCTTGAGCTGGGTCAACGGCACATCCAGTTGGAACACGGCAGCCCCACGATCGCTCGCATTCAGCTCCTTCACTTCCTGCAATGGACTCTCGTAGGCCTTTACCTTCCCTTGGAAGAAAGCGATGTTGGTCAAAAGGCGAATTCCGGAATCGCCACCGGCTTTGGGCTTACGATTTCCTTGACCCTCACGTCCCGGATCGTAGACTTCGTAATAAAGATAGAGGTGTTGCCCCGTGGAAAAAACATGGGTCACACTGGGAATAATCTCCGAACCGTCTCGGATCAAAGGATCGGTGTTACTGCGATTCCTTTTGGCCGGCTGAATCTGATTCGCCAGTATCACCGAACTCATTTTCAGAGGCTGGGTTTTCAGGTCGGGGATTTCGATATCGGTTTCAAACGACCCCATACGGCCGGTCTGGTTTTCGCGAACCACAAATTTCAAATGGTATTTCCCCGAGATCAGGATAAATCCGTTGTTGTACTGCACGTTCTTTCTCCGCACTTCCGCCGACGTGTTGACCGCAAGCTTCACCGTGTCGCGCAGGTCACCCACTTGGTGCTTGTTGCTGTCGAGCGCCATGCCGATCACATCGAGCGTCGCTTTGTCCTGGTTGCTGTTGCTGGTGAACGGAATCTGCGATCCTGGCACCACCAGTGAAATGGGAACAAAGAATTTGTTGTCGCCGATGCGGAAATAGCCGGCAGCAAGGTAAAGCGGCAGATCCGTAGCGGGCAACTCGGAATTCAGCTCCTCTTCCAGCTGACGCTCGCGGTCTTCCTGGGTGGAGTGCTTGTAGTCGGCGGGCGCGTAGTATCCACGCCGGAATTCAAGCTTCACATTTGGGCGATTCAGGCTTACAGTGATGCGCCGGAATCGTCCATCACGCGCGGGATTGCTGCTGTGGTACCCGAGTACATAGTAGGTTGAGGTATCTTCCTGCACGCCCTTGAATACTTTGCTGAAATCGTTGGAGTCCAGGAAGGCTCGGCCACCGGTGTCAGCCGCCAAGGTCACCAGGGTTTCCTGGGTGGTGAAGTTCGAGTTCAAGGCGTTGAGTGTCGACTGTCCGGAGTACGGAGAGGTGCCGCGAAGACTGGCGTTCTGCGCCTCTCCCCCGGCTACCAGAGCTTGCAAGCCGCGAATATCCATAGTGTAGAAAGCCAGGTTGGCCCGAATCGCGGCGTTGGTGGCGGCTCGCAGTTCAGACTGGTTCTCGATTCCGGTGCGATCGATGCCGCTGGAAAAATAAATCAAGGATTTCTTTTGCTGCACATGAGCCAGCCGCTCGGCGACCGAACGAAGCGCTTCCAAACGGCGGTCGGTGTTGAAGATGTTGTATTCGGTGTCGTCCGCCGTAAACGATCCGCCGGTATCGGCCGTGCCCTCAGTAGTGCCGGTCGACCCTTCCTCGAAGCCTTGTCCGGCCCCGGGGTTGAGAACCTGCAGGGCTTTCTTCAGCAACGCATGATCAGAAGTGAAATCCTGGTTGACCTGCAGAGAACTTCCCAGCGAAACGATCGATACCAGGTCGGCCGGGGCCATTTGTTTATCCACGTAGTTTTCTGCAGCCGTGACGGAGTGCTCGATCTCGTCGGGTTCCATCCCGGAAAGATCGAAGAACAGAACGATCAAACGATGATCCTTGAACTCGACGGCGGCTGCAAGCTGCGGGGCTGCCTGAACCGGAGGCGGCGATGGTGAATTCGCAAGCGGCTGGGCTTGGGCGACATCGATCGCGGGGACCGCATCAGTATTCTCAACATCGAAGGAGACAACTTGCTGGAGCCTGCCGTCTTCTTTGAGCTGAAAATCCTCCGGTTTCAAGTCACGAACGAACTTACCCGCTTTGTCACGGACCGTGACATTCACCAGAACCAACTCGGTTTCGCTGTGGAAAGTGTAGTCCGTCTGGGAGGGCAGATCGGAAGACAGCAGCGCAATGGTCAGAAGCACTGCCAAGAACCTGCTTGCCGTCGGCCGGATTGGAGTCGAAGTCATCATGCTCTCTAGAACCGAAACCTGGCCGTGAGCTGTATGGCTCGCATGGCTCCAATCGCAGTAACCCTGCCGAAGGTCGGAGAATTCACCTGGCTATCAATGGCGGTATATTGCGGAATGTTGAAGATATTGGTTGCCGAGGCGCGAAATTCCAGGACACGGGATTCCTTCAACGGAAAGATCTTGGTGAAGGCCATATCAAACACATGAGTCGGGGGCCCAATGATGCTGTTGCGGCGCGCGTCGCCGAACTGTCCCACCGGCGGTACGACGAATGCAGCCGTGTTGAACCATTGGCCAATCGACGGACTGGAAATCGCAATCGACTCCCCAGGGACAAGATCCGGCCGCAACGTTCCATTCGTTCCGCGGGCTACATCCGAAAAGTCACCGAGCAGTCGAGGACTGAAGGGGAGTCCCGAAGCGATGGTCCAGTCGCCGCTCCACTGCCAGTCGCCGAATATCGCGCGGGGTACGCTGTTTGTGGTCAGCCAGCGTTTGTCGTGACCGAAGGGCAGCTCCCACAGATAGTCTGCCGTGAATTTGTGAGTCTGATTGAAACTGGAGAGGCCGCGCTCCGCGGAAAGATCGAACGCGTTTTGGGCGACGCTGCCCGTGCCGGCGCTGCCCCCGATGCTGGATGCGTCGTCTATCGATTTCGAAAACGTGTAGGTACCGCCCATCGAAAATCCCTGTGACAGGCGTTTGCGCAAGCGCACCGAGCCGGCATTTGCCTCGGAATTTCCAACCGCATTCTCGAAATTGAAGGCCTGCACCCCTGGAATCCGCAGACTGGTCGCAGTACGATTCGGCGCTTCCAGAATGTCGAGGTTCGTTCCCTTGGTTCCGGTGTAATCGATGTTCAGCAGCAGCGTAGGCCGGATTTGTTGCTGGATATCGAGGTTCCTGATCTGCACGTAGGCCAGCCGGTAGTTGGGATTTACGGCGTAGTTGTTGGTAATTCCTTGTGACTGAGCCGTTGGAAAACCCTTCTGCAGGGTAAGTTGTCCGGGGTTGGACTGGACGTTGGTTTCAGTAAACGAATACGGCGGCTGGAACGCCAGTTGCTGAACAATGCCCTGATATGCGGTGGTGTTGTAGTTGATGCCGTACCCGCCTCGCACCACGGTCTTGGAGAATGGCTTCCAGGCGAACCCAAGCCGCGGCGCAAAGTTGTTGCGGTCGGGCCGCACCAGAGTCGAAGGAAAGGTTCCGTGATAAGGGCCCGTCTGACCGGGCAATACCACCGCCACGGCCGGAGTCCCCCCAGTGAGGCTCAACACTCCGGGCGAAAGGTCAAGATTCACGATCCGGTTGTCGGTTTCGCTGTAAGGTGAGACATATTCGTAACGCACGCCCAGATTCAGCGTGAGATTGCCCCGCACCTTCCACTCGTCCTGCGCATACAGGTCCCACGAGTTCCCCCGGAAGTGGTAGTTATTCTCGCCAAACTGCGCCGAGGTCTGCTGCGGCAGTCCGAGCAGAAAATCCGCGAAATCGAATCCGGTTGCCGCGACGGGCTGGCCGCCCACCAGTTCCGAAGTATTGAGTCCGGTAAAAATGAAGCTGCCGCGGGCGTTGCTGTCAGTTTCCGTGTTGAGCTGAATGCGGCGGAAATCTCCGCCCCAGCGGAAGGTGTGCTTCCCGTGATTCCAGATCATGTTGTCGGCGTAGGTAAAAGTCTGATCACGCAGCAGCTGCGGATTGGTGTCCTGCAAACTGCCAAAATTCGTAAACGACAGACCAGGCAGACCCCAATCGAAGGGATTCTGCGAGACTCCGCCGATTCCCAGATTTCCGGTGATATTGTCCGCGAATGCGTAGAGGTTATGAGTGCTGGTACGGCTCCGGTTGAAGTCAAAGCGCGCGATGTTGGTCAGCTTTCCGAAGCTGCGAGCGTAGGAGATTGGAACATCGAAACTACGAACATCGGTGTGGCCGCCAACGCTGGGGAAAGGATTGGTCAGCGTCGCACTCGATTCGTGATAGTGGAGACCGAACGTCAGATTGTTCTGCGGACCTCTGCGGCCGCCCGGACGCCGGCCCCTTAAAGCTGCGCCAAAACTGTGGTTTATGCGGACGTTCAGGTCGTCGCTGCTGCTATCGGTCGAAGTGATGAAGTGGAAATTCTGAAACTCCCCCGGCAGGTTCGGCAGAGGAATGAACGGCAGCAGGCCGGCAGCCGCAGGATTAATCTGCGTAAGCGCATTGTTCGGGAAGGGCGTGTTGGTAATGGGATTGAAGATTTGTACTGGTTGACCGGCGTTGGGAGCGGAAGTGTATACGGTTTGAGAAAAATTGCCCTGGCGCTCGAGTAACGTCGGTACAGTGGAAAACTGATCGAAGGGATTCGATCCACGTTTTCCGTTGTAGTTGATGAAGAAAAACGTCTTGTCCCCGCCGTGAAAGATCTTGGGAATGTTCAGAGGCCCGCCAACGGATGCGCCGAAGCTGTTTTGTTCGTAGCTGGGCTTCGAAAGCGGTTGGCCGGTCAGCGAGTAGGGAGCGGCGTTGAGTGCCGAATCCCCGATCCCGTAATAAATCGAGCCGTGCGGACGGTTGATGTCAAAACCTCGTCTGCCGAAAATCATGGCGCCGCCACCAAGGCCTCCTCCCCCGAAGCCGCCACCACCGAATCCTCCCGGCCCACCAAATCCCCCGCCGCCAGTTATGCCTCCTGCCTGTTGCCGGGCATCATTGAATCGCTGCTGCATTTCGGCACTGCTCATAGTGGCGAAAGGGCTGGAGGTGTTACCGGAGACGGCGACAGATTCGGTAGCGCTGTCGGGCGCGATTCCCGGCACCGGCATACCCGGAGGCACGATCTCCCCTCCGCCGTTGCCATTCGATTCCTGACCTTCGGCGCTCTGCATCAGGGTAAGGTTCTGGAATCCCCGGCTCGCGCCAGCTGCAGCCGCTTGCGACGGTGCAGTTTGATCCGTCGGTGCGGTCTTCGGCACGCGGGAGAGCAGAATCAGTTCAAGATTGGCCTCGGCGTTGCGGTTGATGGCATTGATCCGAACTTCTTGGGTGAGCGGCGCGAAGGCCGCCATCTGGGCGCGAATTACGTAGTGGCCGTCGGAAGCGACTTGCAGGGAATAACTGCCGTCGACATCGGTGGAGGTTGTAACCTTCTGTCCGGTGAGCGTGTTCGCGGCGGTAACGGTCGCGCCGGGGAGCGGCATGTTGCCCGACTTCACCACGCCATGGATGGTTCCGCCTTGCCATTGCGTATCCTGGGCGGCTAACCAACTCGAGCTCACGACGATCATTGCCACACACAGAATCGGCAGGCGCGCTCGAACCCGCCAACGACAACGGTCGTGGCCGGCCAGAGAAACCCTCGACTGATTTCCAATCTGCAAATGGACCTTACCGCATCGCCGACCGTCTGTGCCCAATCTCAATGGGAGTCAGGTGCACCATTCTGCCGCTGCATTCCGAATCGGGGCTGTCCGACATTCAGCATAGCAGGCACAAAGACACCATTCTTGACCTCGCCACGGCCAAATACGTGGTCTCCCGGCTTCAAGTCGGCCAGCGTGATGCTCTCTCCATCCTTGCGGAACGAAGTGTTCTCGTCCACGGCAATCGTCTGCGCAACACCGTCCGGCCGCTCGATCGTCAACTGCGTTCCGTCGATGGACTTGACCTCGCCTGCGATGAAGAGTTTACCCATCCCCTCGCGGAAATTCGGAGTGCCCCCGGAGCCGCGAGTGCCCACGATCGCTGCTTGCCAGGCATTGTCGCCGGTCTTTTCTCCTCGGACAAACACCATCTCCCCAACTTTGAAATCGGCGAAGGTCGCGGGCGCCCGGTCTTTGCGATATTCCGTCTTGTCGCTAAGGGTTATCTGCGCAGTCTGACCATCCCTGGTTTTGAGCGTGATCGTCTTCGCATCGATCGCAGTAATGGTTCCCGCGACTCCCGGTGGCCGGTGGCCGTTTCTCGGCGAGTCTTGTGCCGCGGACGGGCCTTGGTCTTGGGACGGCGGAGTCGCCGGAGCGGTCTGCGCGAGGCAAACAGCTGAGAAAAGCACGCAAGGTATCAAAATCCACTTCATGGAAATCCTCCAACACGTCTCTTCTATTGGAGCATTAATCCGCTGGTATTGGGCGTAAAAGAGGGTCAACGAAGGTAAAGGTTTGTAGAGAAGGCGTGATCTTCGCTGCGATCGGATGACGCTTTCTGATCTTTAGCCACAGGAGTATTGTTGACGGTTGGTCTGGCCGGCTGACTGATTCCCCAAGCTAAAAGTCGCGGAAGGGTGAATCTGGCCGGGGTAAGAAGTTAACAAGGCGCCCGGTCACGCGAGGGAGCAGCCCGAAATGCAGGAACCAGAAGACCATCGCCCGGAAAACCGTGGCGCACGTTTTACTCGCCGTAGTCTACTGAAAAGCGCCGCTGTGGCCGCATCTGCCGCGATCATTCCCTCAGGGTTCGCGAGCGCCGCATTCTATGGAGCGACCCTGCCCGCAACGCAATTTGACGCTGCGAAATCCAAACCACCCGCGAAGAACCCGCCGTGGTACGGTTTCAATCTGCTCGAGTACTTCTCCACCGATCCCGACTGGATGAAGTATTTTCCTTACAAGAACGATGGAATGTTCCTCGAAGACGACTTCCGCTGGATTCGTGACTGGGGCTTCAACTGGGTACGCTTGCCGATGGATTATCGTTTCTGGACTGCCCCCGATCTTTTCACGATCAGGGAAAAACAGATCGAACCGATAGACCGGGCGATCCAGTTGGGAGAAAAATACGGAATTCATGTCAACGTTTGTCTTCATCGCGCGCCGGGCTTATGCATACTCGACACGATGGACGAGAAACTGACGGGCATTGCGGTCACGAAAGAAAAGACCGACGTCTTCACCGACCCGCACACCTTCGACGCCTTCGTTCATCAGTGGACCTTTTTCGCCAATCGCTACAAGGGCATTCCAAGTCAACGGCTCAGCTTCAACCTGGTCAACGAACCCATCGTTCTGCCGAATGCACGCGAGTTGGCAGAGCTCAAGAAGCACGGCCCCATCAAAACCACTGACCTGTTTAACTCCGAGATTCTGCAACGTCATGCCGGGGATTACACGCGCTTGGCCACGGCCAGCACGGAGGCAATTCGCGCTCACGACCCGCAACGCCTAGTCGTCACTGACGGTTATCCGGGAGGAGGCTTACCGATTCCCGATCTCTTCGGCACCAGCATGCTGCAGAGCTGTCACACCTACAATCCAATCCAACTCACCCATCACCAATGCGAGTGGGCGCGCGGCATTCTTACCGGTTCAGAACCGCTCCCCACGTGGCCTCTTCGGGACGATACAGGCAAAGTCGCTTGCGACCGAGACACTCTCAAGACGATCTTTCATCCCTGGGCCGGCCTTGCAACCCAGGGCGTTCCCATTCACTTCGGGGAGATGGGTTGTTACAAGCACACTCCGCCTGATGTTGTGCTGGCCTGGTTTGGCGATACACTCGATCTTCTGACCGAATTGAACTCAGGATGGGCTTTGTGGAATTTCCGCGGGCCTTTTGGCGTACTCGACACTGAACGTCCCGGGACCAGGTTCGAGGACTGGCAGGGACATCGGCTCGACCGCCCCCTACTCGCGCTGCTGCAAAAGAAGATGAAAGCGTAACTAATTTCCCGCGACCGTGCGGTGGCGCATCGCGAAGGAGAACGCCGATGAAGATATTCCTAAGTTGTTCCCTTCTGCTCTGCGCCTCTGCCTTCGCCCAGGAGGTAACTAATTCCGGATTTCGCTCCCTGCATGTGGATGCCGGCAAAGTGGCCGGCGAGATCCGCTCGTTCCAGGGATTGAACGGTGCGCCCACACCGGTGATGGCGGGACTTCCGAACCTGGTCCAGCAATACCAGGCTCTTCGCGTTAACCAGGTTCGCACCCACGATTTGATGGGTCCCACGGAGATCGACTCGAAATTCAATCTGAGCAACGGTACCCTCGCCTGGCTCATTCCCGATGGCGCCCAGCGCGCCGGCGTGGTGAAGGCGGGCAACGCCAGCATCATCTTCCCAAACTCGAGCGCCGACCCCGAGAAACCCGAAAGCTACAATTTTGCCCCGACCGATCAAGTGCTCGCGGCCGTTCGCGCCACCGGCGCGGAAGTGTATTACCGCATCGGGCGCAGCTGGGGCGCCGAGATTGATCCGCCGGCCGATTTCGACAAGTATGCCAACATCGTGAAGCACATCGCCATGCACTACAACCAGGGATGGGCACACGGTCTCCACTACAACATCCGCTATTGGGAGTTTTGGAACGAGCCGGATGGCCTTTTCTGGTTGGGGACTCCGGGACAGTTTTACTCCCTCTACGAGAAGACCGCACTGGCTCTGAAGTCAGTCGACGCCACCCTCAAGGTGGGCGGTGATGGCAAAGCCTTCGCCTACGACGACGGACCTTACCGCGAAGGCTTCATCGACTACTGCGCCTCGCATAAGCTGCCACTAGACTTTTACTCTTGGCACACTTATGCGGACGGTTCCGCTGATCCTTATGATGCCACGCGCCTCGCCCGGCAGATTCGCGGAATCCTGGACAGTCATGGTTTCCCCAAAGCCGAGAGCATCCTTTCCGAATGGAATCTGACTCCTGACTTTACCGACTACGCGAAGGCCAGGCTGCAGGGCGCGGACAACGCCGCTTTCATTGCCTCGGTGCTCAGTTATTTTCAGGACGCCCCCATCGATCACGCACAGTTCTATCGTGGCGACGCCGCCTGGATGGGACTCTTCGGCTGGGATGGCCGGTATTTCAAGACGGCGTACGCCTTCCAGGCTATGGGCAAAATGCTGGATACGCCGCAGCGGCTGGCGGTTGAAGGCACCGACACCTTTGGTTTTGCAGCGCTGGCCGGCCGTTCGGCAGACGGCAAAACGGTCCAAATACTGATCAGCAATTACGCAATTCCTGCAGGCTTCAAACCGCACATTATGCAAATGCCGCCGGAACTGGTGAAAGCGTCGCCGCCACAACCTGACTTCTCCAAGGTTAAGTTCCTGCCGCCTCGAACGGATATCTTCTACCGCGATAATGCCGGCTACAATCTCACGATCACGAACTTGCCGTGGGGAAAAGCAGCGTTCCGCCTGAAGCGCTACCGCATCAGTGAGACACAGAATCTCGATCTTGTCGAAGAGAAGGCCGTAGCAGGAGGGGTTTTGAACTTATCCCATCCTCTTGCCCCCGATGCCGTAGAGCTCATCGTACTTCAGCGGCAGTGACCGGGTTCACAGCGATCAACTGACTGTGGGTTCTCAACGCTGAGTTGCGAGTGTTTCCGCAACCTAAAATGCCGTCCCTTACTCGCCCTTGAACCTTATTCTGAAAAGTTGTAGAAGCTCACGGCGATTAAGCACCCCGGGCCCGCCGCGTCCACCACCGCAACAACCGGTGCGTCGGCCAGTACACTGCCAGGGGCAAGACAAATAAATAAGCCGCCAGGTAAAGCCAGCCGGGGACAAGGTGCTGTTCCCGAAAGAAGAGTCCTCGCGCCCAGTTCACGTCAGACTGCGGACGCCAGAAATAATTGATTGGAACGACGATCCAGGTGGTCAGTGTCTGGCACTTCCAGCCCCGCTCGTCGTACCCCAGCCGCCAGATCGCCCACAGCAGCAACGGCGGAGTTACGACATGAAACAAACCGAGCAACCTTACCCACAAGGAAATGTGCGGATCGAACATATATTCCGTGCCGCCAATGACATGTCTGCCAGTGAAAACCGCTCCGGCCAAATCCACCGTGTAGAGGGTTTGAAAAAGGAGTAGTCCGGTGGCCTGCCAGGAAAAGATAAGCGGACTCTCCAGCCACAACCCGAGAGCAACCAGAATGTTTCCCAGGTCGCAGAAATAGAGAAAATTCTGTGAACCATACTGCTGCCAGTAAACCGGCATCCACGTAAGCACCCAGACAGTCCACCCAATTTTCAGCCAGAGGGGCACGCGCATGGCCGCTATTGTAAGCGCCCGCGTTTGGCCTGGCGTTCTCGCGCAATCCGTCACCTCCTCCGGCTTCGCAAGTCCTTGCCACGCCTCAACTTTCCCTAAGCCCAATGACCTCCGTAACTTGATGGGGTGTACCGGTGTACCTAGGATTCCAATATGAGCTATAAGGCCCTATTATTCTGTCCCGACGAGAAGGCCGCGCGCACAGTCACTCAGGTTCTTACTGAACTGGATTTTCAGGTCGAGCCGTGTAATGAGCCTTTCGCCGCGGTCAAGAGGTTGACGACCGAGCATTTTGATGGCGTCGTGGTGGATTGCGACAACGAGCAAAACGCGGCCCTGCTATTCAAAAGTGCGCGCAACTCGGCCTCCAATCAGGCTTCTCTTGCGGTCGCGGTGGTCGAAGGCCAGAGCGGAGTGGCAAAGGCGTTCCGTATCGGGGCCAATCTGGTGCTTACGAAACCCATCAATGTGGAACAGTCCAAGGGCACGCTACGTGTCGCCCGGGGCCTGTTGCGCAAGAACGAAGCCGCGAAAGCCACAGGTGCGACCCCGCCGAACACCGGCAATCAGGTCGAATCCAGACCTGCACCGGCTACGGAAAAGCCGCCCGTTGCAACTGTTTCCGCACATGTACCATCCCCGCTTCCGGCCCCTTCCGCTTCGATCTCCTCGCTCTTTGAGGTAGAGGAAGAGCCTGAGGCAAAGCCGGGACCGGCGGATGCTGCTCTGCTCGAATCGATGTCGGATCAGGTGGGAAGCAGGCCCCGCAACTCCGATCCAGCCAGTGCGCTGACTGGCCCGAGACAAAACACCTGGCAACCGGCTTCCAAGCCGATGGCCGGGCCGATGGCGGCTGCGCTTAAGCGCGCTGCTGAGGCCGCTGGCAAGACTGATTTTCAAGCGAGCAACCCAGCTGAGACGGCGCCCAAGTCCACGCCGGGCGTGCAGGGAGGCAGCGCAGTATCTGCGTCATTCGCCGCGGCCGCTCCTGCTCCGGCCAGGGAGGCCGCACCGGCAGAAGAAGATGTGATGCCCTCATTGGCGCTCGAGACCAGCGCCGTACCCGCTGGAAGGGGTAGTTCTGCGGGCAGCAACAGGACCGGCCTGATTGCGGCCATCGTTCTACTCGCCGTCGCCGGTGGCTATTTTGGCTGGACGAAATATCATGCGAGCCTGGGCTCGTTGCCGTTTCTGAAGCAAGCAGCCTCGCCGCAGATTAAGCCTCCCGCGCCGCCGGCCGTTGCTCCGTCGCAGAGTGCGACTGCAATCGATACCGCGACGAAACCCAGCGCTGAGGTCAACGCAACTCCGTTGCCCTCGGTTCCTGACAAGAACTCCGTACCAGAGGAGACGGTTGCCTCCACTGCCAAGAAGCCAGTCTTGATCTCGGTCCCGAGTGCAACAGAAGCACCCGAGCCGGTCAAGACAGTCGCCGACGCCAGTGATGCCATCGTAGTAACAACCGAGACGCCGAAACCAGTTGCGCAGAAACCGGTTTCACAGGAGACGCCGGACCCGGCCGCTCCGCCATTGGACGTCGCATCGGACTCCAGTGACAAGGCAATTTCTGGGCTGGTCGACACTCACGCTGCAGTTCCTCATGCCGCTCCGCAAACTCTGAGAGTTTCGCAAGGAGTTTCGCAAGGGTTGCTGGTCAAGAAGGTTCCCCCGGCCTACCCGCCGCAGGCGGTGCAGATGCATATCCAAGGTTCGGTGCAGCTTCTGGCCAGCATCGCCAAAGACGGAAATATTTCCGCCGTGAAACTGATCAGCGGCGACCCGATACTGGGTGCCGCTGCCATGGATGCGGTCAAGCAATGGAAATATAAACCGTACTATCTGAATGGTCAGCCCATGGAAATCCAGACCCAGATCACGGTGAACTTCAGCCTGCCGTAAGAACCACATTCAACCAGGATTCTCCATCTGCGCGGGATACAATTCCCGCGCTTTTGTTTTGTTTGCCCCACCTTCACCCGTCCCCAACCGGCATTGCTCTCCACGTTATAATCAAAAGATGTCCACTCGCCGAAATCGTCTTCTGTAAGGCGACCGGCGGGTTTGGGCCATGAACGGACCTGTTCTGCCAGGAGCCAGAAGCTAACAGCTAGAAGCGCTTTATATGGATTTCAAACTCGTCAGCGATTACAAACCGCGCGGTGATCAAGGCAAGGCGATCGAGTCCCTGGTCCGAGGTCTCTTCGATCGCGAGCAGCACCAGGTTTTGCTCGGGGTCACCGGTTCCGGCAAGACCTACACAGTGGCGAAGGTGATCGAACAAGCCAACCGGCCAGCCCTGGTGATGGCTCACAACAAGACGCTGGCGGCGCAGCTGTATCACGAGTTCAAGAGTTTCTTCCCCCACAATGCGGTGGAATACTTCGTCTCCTACTACGACTATTACCAGCCGGAAGCGTACGTTCCGGCCGCCGATCTTTACATCGAAAAAGAAGCCACCATCAACGATGAATTGGACAAGCTGCGCCTTTCCGCTACTCGCTCGCTTTTTGAGCGGCGCGATTGCCTGATTGTGGCCTCGGTGAGCTGTATCTACGGCCTGGGTTCTCCCGAGGCCTACTACGGCATGCTGCTGTTTCTGGAAAAAGGGCAAAAGATCAAGCGCGAGGACATCACTCGCAAGCTGGTCGAGATTCTGTATGAGCGCACCGACGGCGACTTTCGCCGCGGGACGTTTCGCGTGCGGGGCGATGTGATCGAGATTTTCCCCACCTACGATGACATGGCGTATCGCGTGGAACTGTGGGGCGACGAGGTGGAATCGCTCTCGCAAATCGATCCCCTGTTCGGGACGGTGAAACAGAAATACGTTCGCCTGCCCATCTATCCCAAAACCCACTATGTGATGAAGGAAGAAACCAGGTCCAACGCGGTTCGCACCATCAAAGAGGAGCTGGCGTGGTGGGAAGCCGAACTGGAGAAACAGGGCAGGTTGGTGGAGGCGCAGCGCGTACATCAGCGCACCATGTACGACCTGGAGATGATCAAATCCGTCGGCTACTGCCACGGCATTGAAAACTACTCGCGGCACTTCACCGGCCGCTTGCCCGGCGAGCCGCCGCCCACGCTGCTGGATTATTTCCCTCGTGACTACCTGATGTTCATCGACGAGTCGCACCAGACCGTGCCGCAACTGCACGGCATGTATCACGGGGACCGCTCGCGCAAGGAGACGTTGGTCGAGTTTGGCTTCCGCCTGCCCTCGGCGCTGGACAATCGTCCGCTGACCTTCGAAGAATTTGAGCACCGCGTGAACCAGACGACGTATGTCTCAGCGACTCCCGGCCCTTATGAGCTCACAAAATCCTCCGGGGTGGTGATCGAGCAGATCATCCGGCCCACTGGACTGGTGGACCCGCCGGTGGAAGTCCGCCCGGTGAAAGGGCAGATCGACGACTTGCTGCACGAGATTCGCGACCGCGTATCCCGCGGCGAGCGTGTGCTGGTGACCACGCTCACCAAGCGCATGTCGGAAGATCTGGCCGAGTATTACAGCGAAGTCGGCGTCAAGTGCCGCTACATGCACTCCGAGATCGAGACCCTCGAGCGGGTAAAGATCCTGCGCGATTTACGCAAAGGCGAGTTCGATGTGCTCATCGGAATCAATCTGCTGCGCGAAGGGCTCGACTTGCCCGAGGTCTCGCTGGTGGCGATTCTCGATGCCGACAAAGAAGGTTTCCTGCGCTCCGCTGGATCGCTCATCCAGACCGTCGGACGCTGCGCCCGCAATCTGAATGGCCGGGCGATCCTCTACGCCGACCGCATGACCGACTCGATGAAGAAAGCCATGGGCGAAACTGACCGCCGGAGAGCGATTCAAGAGGCCTACAACGTGGCCAACGGGATTACGCCCGAGTCGATCGTGCGCCCGCTGGATATGACGCTCGCCCACATTGTCGAGGCAGACTACACCGATCTCACCGGCGGCGAGGCCGAGGGTATTCCCGAATTCAAGTCGCAGGAAGAGCTCGATGTATACGTCGGCAAATTAGAAAGCGACATGCGCGAAGCCGCCAAGCGATTCGAGTTCGAGAAGGCGGCGAAGCTAAGGGATATGATTAAGGAGTTGCGGACGAAGGAGTTTTTGTTTGCGTAGGTTCTCTTGATTCTGCGGTTGCTTGCAGAGGTAGAATGCCGTTATGAATGAAGAAATGTCCGAACTGCTGAAAAAAGTTCTGGCGCTTCCGGTTGCAGCGCGTGCGGCACTGGCCGGTTCGCTCCTCGAAAGCCTTGATGAAACCGTGGATGAAGGGGCGGAAGCAGCGTGGCAGGAGGAGATCGCACGCCGTATACAAGAATTGGATTCGGGAAAAGTAAAACCTGTCGCCTGGGCGAAAGCCCGCCGGCAAGTCTCAGCCATTCTCAATGGCCAGTAAGCGGCTCGAAATTCATCCCGCCGCGCTCATGGAACTGAAATCTGCGGTGGAGTGGTACATGGAGCGGAGTGAGCCTGCCGCTCAGGAATTTGTTGCTGAAGTCGATCGAGCCATTGCGCTGATCGTCGAATCGCCAAAGCGTTGGCCAGCCGGGGAACACGCCACCCGCAGATTTATCTTGCAACGGTTTCCTTTTGCGGTCACCTGCCGAGAAAAGGATTCCCGCTTACAAATCCTCGCGTTCGCTCATGGACATCGACGACCGGGATACTGGAAGGAACGGCTCTGACGAGGCCATCCCCCAAGTTCAAATCGCAGGAAGAGCTGGATGCTTACGTCGGCAAATTAGAGAGCGTCATGCGGGAAGCAGCCACACGGTTCGAGTCTGAGAAGGCGGAAAAGCTGCGAGATACGATCAAGGAGATGCGAACGAAGGAGTTTTTGTTCCCGTAAGTGCAGGCTGGCGTTCCTAGACTGCGGTCTCCCCCTATTACGCACCGATGCAGTGAGGAGCCACAGCACTTGACTTAGAACAGCGATTGGCTAGACTTCGAGAAAGTGCTGGAGGAACATCATGCGTCCACTTCGGTGCCGTGTAATTCTCGTTTCCCTCCTTGCAGTTCTCGTGTCGTACTCAGCGTCGCAGGAGAGTGTCACCGATGTCGTAAAGCGAAGCAGCGATGCTGTTGTGCTGGTAGTCATCTCTAATTCGTCGGGAGAGGAGACCGCGCTCGGTAGCGGCTTCCTTGTCTCCGCTGATGGTGAGATAGTCACCAACTATCACGTCATCAAGGAAGCTCACTCTGCCGTTGTGAAGCTCTCAAATGGGGCGTTCTTTCCAGTAAACGGTGTTCTTGCCTTCGATGCCGACAAGGACTTGGCAATCATTAAGGTCGACGGGAAGAATCTTCGGTTTCTAACGCTTGGAGATATCGACAGACTGCACGTGGGAGACCACGTTGTTGCCATAGGCAGCCCGTTAGGTCTTGAGGGGACGGTTTCTGATGGGATTGTTAGTGCTCTTCGAGATGTGGCCAGCAAGAAGTGGATTCAAACGACAACACCTGTCTCACACGGAAACAGCGGGGGGCCGTTGCTGGACATGAACAACCACGTTGTCGGGGTCATTACTTGGGGCGTAAACCTTGAGTTGGGACAGAACCTGAACTTTGCAGCTCCGTGCAATGAGGTGACAGAGTTGCTGGTTACTGCTCGGCAGCAGGCTAAGCCGCTAGACTCCGTTGCGAGCAAGCGTAATGGCCTAACAGATGGCGCCGCTTGGACGTCCCTTACTTCTGGGCGTGACTATACCATCAGGCAGGACGGGGAGTACCTCTACATGGACTGGGTTAGCATCCCTCCCGAAATTAAAACTGCCGGTGGATTCAGTCGCAGCGAACTGAAGAAAAGTACCGAAGGGAAGTGGCTAGGAAAGGCTCACGCACGTCTTCCCTGCACGTACACGAAAGGTTTAGGGGTGTACGCACGGACAATCACCAACTGGTGCACTCGTGAAGATGACGTAGAAATCGATCTCCTATCGGACAAGTGCATCGAGGGGATCTCGATTAGTTGGGTGAAGTTCGATTGCAAGAACTGTGAGGCGAAGGGAGTGGAGCACAAGCCCTTCACGCTTATCCCAAAATAGGCGGGTGGCCCGGACTTATCGGGTTCATCTTATCCCGAGGGTGCCCCGTCCAAGCTCCGCTTGGGCGGGGGTTTTCTTCGGCAGAGTGCATCCGTATGGATGGTAAGACGCCAGCGAGCTGCGCCGGCCGGACCGCCGAGGGCGGCTGTCCCCACGTGGCCCATTACTCCGGCAACAACTTGTTCAGGACCGATTCAGTCAAGCCGCGCCTTGGCCTGAGGGGGGACGCCCGCGCCTACATTGTCAGAGCGCTGCGGCAGCGACTGAGTAATCGGATTTCGTCTCCCGCTCCGACTGTTTTTCCACGATGCACAGTTCTTTTTCCAGCGACGAGAAGCGCTGCAGAATTTCGTGCATGCGCAAACTCATGTTACGGATGGTGGCGAGCTGCGAGCGCGCCGCGGCCGACAGCGAGCCGGCTTCGAGCAGAAGCAGTTCGGAGTTGCCCAACACGGAGGTCAGCGCGTTGTTGAAGGTATGGCGCATCTCCAGCATGTAGCGTCCTAAAGTGGCTTGGCTCTCCGCGATGGCATTGGCATGTTCGGCGCGCTGGGCGCGAGTTTCTGCCCGGGCACGGAAAAGCGATTCGTTGGCCACCAGCATCAGCGTATCCAGCCAGCCTTCCTGTTGCCTCAGGGGCAGAATCCTGGGCCAGCGGTCGCGCACGGTTTGCAGGGTCGACAGGCTCTCAGAGACAAAGATCACGCGCTTGCCGGCTGCGTCCATGGCTTCAAGCACGACCGAGAGCGCCTGGGTACGGATACCCCCGGCAATCGCCAGCTGAAAGTTTTCCGGGTCAAAAGCAAGGCGGATATCACTGCTCATCAGGGTGAAGCTGGGCACGTTGCGCTCGGATTGCCAGCGGCTGGTGATTTCACGGGAGAATCCCGCGTCGTCGGAGATGATCAGTACGGTCGCCTGGTCCACGATTCTCTTCTCTTTCCTGATCGCACTTCTTCAGGAGTTGTTGGGATCGTGATGAGTGTCGTTCGCATCCGTGGCGGCATCGTCATCCCAGTTCACCGAGTGGGTGCTGACCTCAAACTCCGATCCGTGGGAGTCAGCAGTTTCGGCCCCTGCAGCAGCAGCATGGGCGCGCGCAGATGAAGTTGCCGGAGTTGGCTTGCCGGCTTTTGCGCTGCGTTCCAGAGCACTATCGATTACGCCTCGCAGGTCCACCAGCATACGTAGCGGCTGGCCGGAAGAGTATTCCGCGTGGAACATTACCTTCCAGGATTGGCAGATCATGCGCAACCGGCCCACAGGTTCGTCGGCCGAGAATTGCGCGCGGCGGCAATCCAGGGTGGGGACACCGTTGATTTCCAGCTGCCGCAGACCGTCCAAAATTCCGTTCAGATCCTGATGCATGAAGCGGAAGAACGTCCGCCTCATCAGAAAACTGAAGCGGGTAAAGGCCACCATGGCGGCAGGCAGGTAATAATCTCCGCCAGAAGTTTTCAGCTTTCTTCCCTTCTCCAGGATCCGGCTGGTAAGCAGTCCATTGAGCCCCTTGCAGGCATTGGCCTCGGACAGCAACTCGTCCAGGGCTTTCAGCCGCTCCGGAAGGGTGAGGTCCACGGTTCCGAGCACCGGCTCCAGTACCTGCGCGACGTAATCCAGATCGACGTCGCGATCTTCCAGGCGGGAGGGAGCACAATGGGAAAAATACTGCACCAGCAGGAAATCGATCTTATCGCGGTCGGATTCGCTATGATCCGGCTTGTGGAGATGGTGAAGCAGCAGTTGCCGCAATCCTTCATCGCTGGTCAGGCTGGTGGTTTGCAGGAACTGGCGAAGCTGGTACACCTGGATGCGCCCATCCACATCCAGGAACCATTGCCGGGCCTGCTCGACCGATTCCTGGGGCGGGGCGTCCACCCCGGCTTCCAGATCGTTGCAGCGCGGCAGTTCGATCACAAATTCCCTGGCCAGGGCGGCGTACAAAGGATAGAGCAGCCGAGCCTGTTGCCACTCGGCGCCCAGCTCATTTAACGAAGATGTGTGAGTCATGGTTTCACGATCCAGTTGGAGACTTCCTGCGTGAAGCGCGCCGCCACCGCGGTGCGTCCTCCGTTGTATTGCAAAGCCACTACACAGGCTTCCGTGTCCAGCGTGCCGTCGGAGTTCCGCAAGCGCAATTTGTCGGCGAACTCCAGTGGCAGGGTGGAGGCAAACAGTACTTCCTGCGGTGTCCCAAATTCGATCATCGTGCTTTCACTGCAGGTGTTACTGGCACTGCCCAAGCGGGTAAGACGAACTGCGATGCGCACCGGCGTGGCATTGGGAAAAAACTTTGCCAGCTTGCTGGTCGAGCTTTCACGGCTTGAAGATGCGGGGGCTACCGCCGACTTGGACACAGGAGCCTCAAATTCATCGATGCGGCCTGGGTTCCCGAGTCTGCCGGTTAGCACGGCTCAAGCTCCCGGACCGCATCGTGAGAATCAGAGTGCACGAACGAGGCCAAAGGACAAGCCGGGAGGGCGATTGTAAGTGATTCATTACGATGGAGATGAGTAACGGGACGGATATCTACAAAGAGATGTTTGTCGTCCCAGGCGTCTCACATTGAAACAACGTCTCACATCTCACAGGGAGGACTCGTCACCGGGCAATCCCGGGCTACTGCAACGCCTGGCTGGTCGGGCCCATTCCGTGGCCGCCGATGTGGTAGCGCTTCAGTTTGCGATACAGGGTTGCACGGCTGATTCCGAGCATCTTGCCGGCGAGTGCCTTGTCTCCTTTTACTTGTTCGAAGACCCGCTGGATGGTCGCCCGCTCGATATCCTCGAGGTCGGTGGTGGAAATTCCCAGGGAGCGGTTCTCCGCATCTGTTTCCAATGCGGGAGAAGCTGAAGCCAGAGCCGGCGGCAGATCGCCGAGGTCGACAGTGCGCCGATCGCCCAAGGCGATGGCGCGTTCGATGCAGTTCTCCAGTTCGCGCACATTTCCCGGCCAGTCGTATTGCAGCAGGCATTTCATGGCGGCGTTGGTCACCTGGATCGATGATCCCGGATCATGGCGATCGAGGAACCAATGCACCAGCATGGGAATGTCGGAGCGGCGCTCGCGTAAGGCCGGCAAGTGAACCGTGACCACATTCAGCCGGAAGTAGAGGTCTTTTCGAAAAATGCCGTTGCGATATTCCTTTTCCAGGTCCCGGTTGGTGGCGGCCACGACGCGGACATCCACTTTCGCTCTCAGATTGCTGCCGACCGGGCGGACTTCCTTCTCCTGCAAAACCCGCAGCAGCTTGGCTTGCATCTCCAGTGGCAACTCGCCGATTTCGTCGAGAAAGATGGTGCCGCCGTTCGCGGCCTGAAAAAGCCCGGTTTTGGATTTCAGCGCCCCGGTAAATGCCCCCTTCTCGTAGCCAAACAACTCACTCTCAATCAGCGTGGGAACCAGGGAACCGCAGTCCACCGCCACAAACGGACGATTGGCAAAGGAGCCGCGGAAGTGAATGGCCCGCGCCACCAATTCCTTCCCGGTACCGCTTTCCCCCGTGATCAGCACCGGGGTGCGCGTGTCTTTCAGCCGCGAGATCATGCGCAGCACATCCTGAATCTTGGCGGAGGAGCCGACAATGCCATGAAGATCCGTCTCGGTGTCCACACGCTCCCGCAGAAACTGGTTTTCTTCCACCAGGCGCACTTTCTCCGCCATGCGGCGCAAGAAGAGGCGCAGTTCTTCCAGTGGAGCAAAGGGTTTGCTGATGTAGTCGTAGGCTCCGAGTTTCATGGCCTGGACGGCGGTCTCAACCGAGCCATGGCCGGTCATCACCGCTACTTCGGTACGCGGAAGCAGCTTCTTTACCCTTTCCAGGAACTCCAGCCCGGACATGTTCGGCATCACCATGTCGGTCAGGATCATATGCGCCGGCTGTTCCTCCAGAAGCGCCAGAGCGGTTTCGCCACTGATGGCCTCGAGACAGGTAAACCCCAGCGCCTCGCCGACAGTCATGCAGAGTTTCCGGATACTCTGCTCGTCATCCACAATCAACAAACGGATTCCCAAATCCTCGCTCACAGCGGCTTCCCTATGGTCCTTTCAACCACCGAAATAAATTGCTGGACGCGGAACGGCTTCTCGACGCAGGGTGCGCCAGTCTGCCGCAGCGTGGCAACTGTGTCTTCGTTGGCAATATCGCCGGTGATGAAAACGATCCGCGCCGCCAATTCCGGCCGGTGACGGCACAACCAGGCGTGGACATCGGCGCCATCCACGCCACCGGGGGTCCGCATGTCCGAGACTACTCCGAGAAATTCCCCGGTTTCGAGCAAGCGCAGCCCTTCCGCGCCTGATTCAGTGCACACGACCATATAGCCGCTACGTTCCAGGGCGGCGCGGACGTACGCCATCACTGCAGGCTCATCCTCGATCAGCAGGACCGGCAAGATAACAGGGTTCATGGCAGGCATATTCATGGGGGTGTAACTCCAGCGGAGGTTGCAATCGAGACCAGTTCCGCAGCGGCCGGCAGACGCACAACGAACGTGGCTCCTGGTCCGTCCGGATTGTTGTGACAGAGAATCTCGCCTCCGTGTTCGCGCACGATCCCGTAGCAGATGCTCAGCCCGAGGCCCGTGCCTTTACCGATTTCTTTGGTGGTGAAGAAGGGGTCGAAGATTCGCTCCGGATGGGAGATGCCTTGTCCGTTGTCGCGGAAAGTGACCTCCACCAGGTTGGCCAGGTTAGAAGTCCGGATCTCAATGCGCGCGGCGCGTCCAATTTCCCGCACCGCGTCGTAGGCATTGTTCAGGATATTCAGGAACACCTGTTGCAACTGTTGTGAGTCTCCGATGGCCGGATGCAGCCCCTGATCAAAATGTTCCAGCACTTCGACTCCGCGGCTATGGAAATCGTAAGCCCGCAGTTGCACGGTGTGACGCAGAATGGTATTGACTTGGACAGGTTTCCTTTGCGGCGGCATCTGCCGGGCGAAGCTCAGAAGATTCTGCACAATTTGCTTGGTACGCTGCGCCTCCTGCAAAATAACCCGCAGATCTTTGCGGGCGCTCTCCGGCACCTCGGGATTTTCCATCAGCAGATCAGCAAAACCCAGAATCGCGGTCAGCGGGTTGTTCACTTCATGCGCGACCCCGGAGACCAACTGGCCCACAGCGGCCATCTTTTCGGCGTGCACCAGCTTAGCTTGCAGGGTTGCAGCATCGGTGATATCGCTCATGACCACAACCATGCTCGTGACCCTTCCCTGCTCATCGCGCATGGGGCTCAGATTGACGGAGAAGTGCCCGACTCGCCCTTCCCCACGGACGATCTGCAGCTCGAGGTTGTCCACCTGCCGCCCCGCCAGGGTGGCCGCAAACGCCTCGCTGAGCGCCTGGCGCCGGGAAACCGCGATCAGTTCTTCCAGTGGCCTCCCCAGGAGTTGATGCTGCTGGTAGCCCATCTCATACCAGCGACGGTTGGCGTAACTCACCAGTCCGGCGGTGTCGGCAACCAGAATCAAACTCTGGGTGTTGTTCAAAATCTTTCCGGAGAAATCCCGCTCGCGCTGCAGTTCAGACTGGAACGTCTTCAGGCCGCTGATGTCGAGCATGACTCCGCGGTACTGCACCACCCGCTCGTGCGCATCACGAACCGCAAAGGCATTCACCAGCACGTGCATCGGAGAGCCGTCGACCCGGCGGAGGGTTTGCTCGTGATTACGCACCGCACCGTACTGCAGCATCTGCCGGGTGAACTGCTCGTATTGGTCCACCGAGAAACAAACCTGTGTCCGAATGTCGGCCTGCAGCAGATCGTCGCGTCCACCGTATCCCAGCATCCGAACCAGAGCATCGTTGACCTCCACGAAACGCCCGTCCGGCGTGGAAAAGAAGACGCCCTCCTGAATATTGTCGAAAAGTTCACGATAACGCCGTTCCGCCTCCCTGCGATCGGTGATGTCCTTCAACACATGGATGGTTTGCAGGCCGTCGCTATTGGCTCCGTGAACTCGCGATGTCGACACCAGACAGGTCCGGTCCAGCACCGGAAGCACATATTCGTCGACCAGGCCATCCGCCGTGGTGCGGCAGAAAGGACAGGAGTGCGGAGGAGCTTCTTCGCCCGTGACCATCAGCGCGCACATCTTCACACCGATCAGTTCCTGCGGCTGAACCCCGATGAAATCGGCCAGGGACCGGTTCACCCGCAACACGTGATCGCCTTGATCGTGAGCCACGATAAAATCGGAAATCGCATCGAAAATCTCGATCCAGTGTCGGTTGGCCTGATCCATGCGAGTGAACAACCGTGCATTCTCCAAGGCAACCGAGGCATGGGCGGCGATCGCGTGCAGCAGTTGCAGGTCTCCGGGCTGCAGAGGTTTTCCACGATTGGCCAGACACAGCACGCCCACCAGTTCTCCCGAGGACGATTGCAGTCGCACCAGGCTGCAATCGCTCCAGTCCAGATCCGAACCTAATTCGGAGCCAAACATTTCCGCTGTACCGGAAAACAGAACTCCCTCCGAACGCGCCGCCAACGCATTGGTGAGGGAGCGTTCGAAGCGATGCAGGATCGAACGGGACGGTGTGGCTATTCCATGAAGGGCAACAGTTTCGAGCCCTGGACCTTGCCTCATGAGCAATGCGCCGGATTGGGCATTCATCAGTTCGGCCGCGCGGGTCACGAAACTCTGGGCAAACTGCGGCAGGCGGAGTTGGGAATTGAGCTCCAGCGCCATTTCCATGAGGGACTCGGCACGCCGCCGGTGCTGCTCCGAGAGATGAAGATTGCGCGCCGATTCCAGGGCCACCGCGACCTGCGCAGCGAGCGCCCGCGCAGAACGGATGTCATTTTGTGAGATGCCATTCCGGTCCAGGCGATCCAGCACCGCGAACATGCCCATCACCTGACCGGCGGACGCCAGCAACGGAACTGCCAACAGCTGCCGCACGTTGAACTTCGCCAGTAGATCGAGGTCGACGCCGGGTAGTTCTCGTGCGTCATCGCTCCAGAAGACCTCTTTCTTGAGCAGGGCGTCACTCATAACTCCGACTGGAACTACTGCGTCTGCCGTTCCGCTGTTCCCCTGACTGCATTTCCAGCGGACATGGAAAACTCCATCCTCCAGTAAGCCGACGATGCCCCGCCCAAAACCGAGAAAATCGGTCGCCCGAACCACGAAGTGCGCGAGGAACTCATCCAGGTTGCGGATCGAACTCAGCTCCGAGAGAATGTCGAGAAGTTCCTGCAACTCCTGGGCTTGAGCCCGTGCCGTGCCGCAGAGTTCTGCATTGGCGATGGCCACGGCGCCGAATCCGGCAACCGCCGAAAGAAGCGATTTCTCCTCCGGGCGGAATACACCTTCCTCGCGTGGATAGACCAGGATTGCGCCCTGCGTACGGGAAGTACGCAAGGGAGCCGCCAGCAGCATGCCGGCGGGGACCAGGTCGCCGAGGGCATGGGTGGCGGAGTTGATGGCCACCGCGATGGTCTCGCCCGCGGAAATTGCTCGCCCCGCCAGATCAGCAGCGAACTGTAGCCCGCGGCGATCGTAGCGCGCCCGAACCGCAGCCGCAAGTTGTGGGGACTCGGCAGCCACGGCGTGAAGCCCGAGAGCCGTTCCCTCCCGCAAAAGAATACATACCAGCCGGGTACGCAGAAGTAGTCGCAAGTGGTCGGCCACCGCCTCTGCAACCGTCGAGGTATCGGGAAGGACCCGTACTGCTCGCGCCACCTCGGTCAGAATCTCTGCCCGACGATGTTCCTCCTGCGATACCTGGGTCAAACGATTGGCTTCCAGCAAGCTGCCCAGCTGGCCGGCCAGAATTGTGGCTTTGGTGGCGAGATCGTCGTTGAAGAAGTTGGGTTGGGAGGAGTGCAGAAAGACCGCGGCCCCGATCACTTCGTTGGAAACCACGAGTGGCGCGGCCATCATGGACTGGGCGTTGAATTCAGCGGCCATCGGATAACGGCTCGGGTCCAGCTGATTGACGTACACGGTCTTGCGCTGCCGGACGGCTTCCGCCGCGACCGCGCTGTCGCGCGCCTTTAGCCGGCGGCCACGGAAGCCCTGCGCTAACAGGCCGTCTGCTTCTGCCCCGACTAATTCCTCGGGAGTGGCGAAGCGCCAGAAATATACGCCATCGACCTGGAAGAACACGCGGGCACTACGGCAAAACAACTGAATGAGCGCCGGAGACGGAGTCCCGACCGCAGCCGCCTCGGAAAATTGCAACAACAGCCTCTGAAAGGCATCCTCAGAACGAGGAGCGGGTTCGGCCACGACCGCCCTATCTTCGGTGTGCATCGTCAGAGAGGCACCGCTTTCCGACAACCACAAGTAATTGAATATACAGCAAAAATAGCTTGCAATCTCATTTTGAGTCAAGGGAATAACGGGGTGGGTGCCTAGCTCGGAACCCCACGTCTCAATGTGAGAGCTGCGCCCACCCTTGAGACACCCGGTCGCATCTGCCGGGCGGTTACCAGCGTAATCAAGAATGGTTTCAAGTGATTGAAAAAGAGAGAGCTTAGAGCGATCTTGAGACATCAGCCGAGGGCGTCTCTCGATGGCAGAGTCATTGCTCTTGGAATGAAGAGTCTCTGGAGGAAAGGCCTGTGTGCCGCCAGCACGTTGCGCGATTCGGGATGCGTACTGCATCGACTTGGCTCGGGGCGGCGCTCATGCTAGCCACTCTGCTGCCGCTGCCCGCCTTCAGCCAGGCCGAACTCACGCGGAAGGTGAAATCCAAGGTCAACCCAACTTATCCCGACCTGGCCCGCCGTATGAATCTCCGGGGGTCGGTAAAGGTTCTGGTGGTGGTTTCACCGGATGGCAACCTGCGGAACTCGAAGGTAGTGGGCGGAAACCCCATCCTGGTAAACGCCGCTCTGGATGCCCTGAAGAAGTGGAAATTTGAGCCCAGTTCGGAGGAAAGCACCGGAACCGTCGAATTCAAGTTCCAGCCTTCCGAATAGCGTGGATTCGTGCCCCACGCTGTGCCGTAAACGCGAACGTGGAAAGAACGCAGTCAAGCGGAGGAATAGCAAATGACGATTGGCAAGAAACTCTATGTGAACTTCGGAGCCGTCCTTGCGATGGTCGTGGTGCTGTTCCTGGTCAACCTGGTCGCTGTGCAACGGGAACACAGCGCCAAAGCCGCAGCCTCGCAGGCGCTGGAAATGGCCGAGACCACGGCCAAGATCCGCTTCCAGATGATGCAGAACCGGCTCTACCTGAGCAACTACCTGCTCAGCGGCGACACCCGCGAAGTGGAGCGCCTGAACGACGGCATGCGGGTTTTGCAAGAGGTACTGCAAAACGGCGAGAGTATGGCGAACTCGGAACAGCAAAAAGCTGCTCTGGAGAAAGTACAAAGCACCGAACAAAGCTGGGGAAAAGAATTTGCCGCACCGCTGATGGAAAAACGTAAGGACGTGGACGGCGGCAACGCCACTGTCGCCGAACTGCAAATCTTCTATTTGCAGAAGGACGCCTCATCCTGGGTGAAAAACTCCACCGATCACCTGGATCTTGCCGATGAGGAAAACACCAAGGTTCTCGAAGCCCGACGGAAGTCGGACGAGACCGCAGCCACCGCCACTATCGTAATCGCCTTATTGAGCACGCTGCTGGCGCTGGCGTTGGGAATTGCCATCGCCTACACCACCGCCATCTCCATCACCGAGCCGCTGCGGAACCTGATGAAGGTCGCCCGGCAGATTGGCGATGCCGGCGATCTCGATCACGAAATCGACATCAAACGCGAGGACGAGATTGGGGAACTGGCCCGTACCTTCACCAACATGGTGACCTACCTCCGGGAGATGGCCGCCGTCTCCGAAGCCATTGCGGGAGGCAACCTCAGCGTCGAAGTCGCGCCCCGTTCCAAGAGTGACACCTTGGGAAACGCCTTCGCGCTCATGATTACCGGATTGAGAAATCTGGTGCGCAACGTGAGAGACGCGGCTTCCCAGGTGGCCAGCGCATCCAACCAGGTCGCCGGAGCGTCCGACGAGTCCGCCAAGATCAGTCTGCAAACCTCCTCGGCTATCGATGAAGTCACCAGCACCATGCACGAAATGAGCGTGAACGTGCAGAACATGGTGAAGAGCACCCAGGTGCAGGCTTCGAGTGTAAGCGAGACCTCGGCTTCCATCGACGAGATGGTGGCATCCATCCAGCGCGTGGCCGATACTGCCAAAGTACTACTCGACATTTCCAACCGCTCTCGCGAAGAGGTTCACAACGGCATCGGCACCATGGAGAAGGCCACCGATGGCCTGAACCGCATTAATGCGACGATCAACTCCTCGGGAGAGATCATCGGCGTGCTGGGGCAGCGGGCGGATGACATCGGCAAGATCATTGAGGTGATCGATGATCTGGCCGAGCAGACCAACCTGCTCGCCCTGAATGCGGCCATTGAAGCGGCCCGCGCCGGGGAACACGGGTTGGGCTTCGCCGTCGTGGCCGACGAAGTCAGGAAACTGGCCGAGAAGTCCGCGCAGTCGACCAAGGAGATCTCCGAACTCATCGCCAGCATCCAGAAAGAAGCCCGTAAAGCGGTGGAGAACATGGACCGCAGCACCGGCATCGTCGATGAGGGGCTGGGGCTGGGACAGGAACTCAACACGGCGCTGCGCAAAATCTCCAACGTGGTCACCGAGGTTTACAAGTTCGCCCAGGAAATCGGGGCAGCCACCAACGAGCAATCGCACGGCTCGTCGCAGATTGCCCGCGCCACCACGCGCTTGAACGAAATCACCCACGAAATCAACTCTGCCGTTGAGGAACAGGCCTCCGGCGCCCATGCCGTGGTCAAGGCCATGGAGAGAATGCGCGAACTGGTGCAGCAAACCACCTCCGGATCCACCGAGCTGGCGGCTTCGGCGGAGCAGATGTCCAAAATGTCCCGTGACCTGCTCGATTCCATGGACCGGTTTGCGCTGGAGCAGATGGAGCGGGCCATCGCGCGGGGAGAGAAACCGGGAGTAAAGATCGCCGCCCGGCAAGCCGCGGCCGGGTCTCCGAGTTAAGGCATCGACAAACCATGAACCGCGAAATGCACATTGTCGGCTTCCAGGTCGGGCGCGAAACCTACGGCGTCCCGATCACTTCCCTGCACGAGATCGTGCGGGTGCCGGAGATTACCGCGGTCCCGGATGCCCCGGATTTCATGGAAGGTGTGATCAACCTGCGGGGCAAGATTGTCTCCGTTCTCGACTTGCGCAAGCGACTGGGCGAAGTGCAAGCGGTTTCCAGCCGGCGCAATCGGATTCTGGTGGTAGAGCACAAAGGCCGGCTTTCCGGGTTGATCGTCGACTCCGCCTCGGAAGTCCTCAAGATTCCGGCGTCGGATATAGAACCGTCCCCCACGGAATCTCTGGAAGGCAGGCTGAACTGCGTGACCGGGCTGGGCAAATACAAGGGCCGGCTGATTGTGTTACTCGATATGGCCAAACTGCTGGAGTTCAGCCACGAACAGAAAGATAGCGGGACGGGAAAGAGTCAGCAGCCGGTAAGCACCGCCGCCACAGCCCGAAGCGCGGCAGCCGCGAAATAGCACGGGGAAGGATCGACGAGACGAACCATGGCCAGTCCCGGATTACAGTTGCAGCTGACCGAACCCGAACTCAAGCTTCTGCAGGCGCTTGTCTACCAGGAGTGTGGAATGCATTTCGATTCCCGCCGGGCGCACTTCCTGCAGGACCGGCTGCAACGCCGGGTGCGCGAGTGCCAACTGGATTCGTTTTACAGCTATTACCGATTGTTGATCAGCCGGGAAGGAAAGGAAGAACTCAGCAAGCTGCTGGAAAACCTGACGGTGAATGAGACCAGCTTCTTCCGCAACAAAGCGCAATTGGATCTGTTTCACAAGCACATTCTTGATGACATCCTCCGGCGCAAGCAGGAGAAGCGCGCGTTTTCCCTGCGCCTGTGGAGTGCGGGCTGCTCGACCGGCCAGGAAGCCTACACCATGGCCATGCTCGTGGCCGACGCCCTCTCCTACCATTGTTTACGCAATCCCACGGGACACGATACCCCTCTTCCCAAGCCTTTGGTGCCGCCCCCCTGGAAACTGGAAATCATGGCCAGCGATATCAGCTATTCCGTATTGCGAACTGGCCAGGAGGGAATTTACAGCGAACATCAGATGGCCTCGGTGGACTACAGTTACCGCCTGCGCCATTTCGACAAAGTGGGTGACCGCTATGCAGTCAAGAAGGCGCTGAAGGAACTGGTTCACTTCGACTTTCACAACTTGAAGACGGAATACCTGCCCCAGCGCAATGATGTGATCTTCTGCCGCAACGTGATGATGTACTTCGATGAGGCGGAACAGAAGCGCCTCGTCGAAAAATTCGCGCGCTGCTTGAATCCAACCGGCTATTTGTTGGTGGGGCATGCTGAAAGTCTGCTCGGCTTGACCGACAAGTTTCAGATGATTTACCGCGACACCGGAACTGCCTACCAAAAAACCGAGGTGGACCAGTGACCCAGTTCCCGGATGAACGCGGTGCGGAGTTGCGCGAGCTGTTCTTTGAGACCTCGCAGGAACTGCTGCAGTCGCTGAACGAAGAAGCCCTGAAACTCGAAAAGGCGCCGGGCGACAGCGAAACCGTTCGCACCATCCGGCGTATCGTGCATACGCTCAAGGGTGACGCGGCCGCATCCGGCTTCCGCGAATTGAGCGAGTTGGCCCACGCGCTGGAAGATGCACTGGCTCTGGAAACCGCCGAGTCGCATGCTTCCCTGGCGGAGATCGCCTTCCATGCCGCCGACCTCTTCGGCAACATGGTGACGGCTTACCGTAAAGAATCCAAGCTGCCCTCGAGCGCAAGTTTGCGCAAGATGGTGCGCGAACTGGAAAAGAAACCAAGAACCGGCAAAGCTCCGAGAAAAAAGACCGAGGTTCCCACCTCACCCGCCGTATGGACTGAATACGAGAGACTGGAGATGCAGCGGGCCGCGGGGCAGGGTAAGCGAGTATTTCAGATTCAGGTAAAGATTGACCCGCTCTGCGCCATGCCGATTGCCGCGCGGCAACTGGTATTAAAAGCCTTGGGCGAACTGGGCCAAGTCTTGGCTTCTCGGCCCGAGGCGGGATCGACGGAAGTCGCCAAGCAGCTCCAGTTGCTGGTGGCCACCGACAAAAGCAGCGAACAGCTGACCGCCAAATGTCAGATTCCCACAATCGTCTCCCAGGCTAGCGTCGAGGTGATCGAAGTCGCGGCTCCGGACGATTCGCGAAACCACACCGCGGCACCAGCCCTGACATCGCAACCGCCGGCTCAATCGGACGACTCGACGGATCTCCAACGGCCCGTGGACCAGCTCCCGGCTTCCGCTTGGCAGGACGACGCAGGCGCCACGAAGCATGCGCCCGCGGCCGGGGAAAACATTTTGCGGGTCGATGCCGACCGCATCGATACCGTGCTCAATCTGGTGGGCGAATTGATCATCGGCAAATCCATGCTGCAGCAGGCCTTGAATGAATTCGCTAAGCAGTATCCCAAAGATGCGACGCGCGGCCGCTTTGCCGATGCCATGGCATTTCAGTCGCGAGTGTTGGGAGACCTGCAGCGCTCGGTGATGAAGGTTCGCATGGTTCCGGTGGAGCAACTGTTCCGGCGTTTTCCCCGCATGGTACGCGATGTCGCCAAGCAATGCGGCAAGGAAGTGCAACTGGTCCTCAACGGGCAAGATACTGATCTTGACAAGGGCCTGCTCGACGGCATCGCCGAACCCTTGACCCATCTGGTGCGGAACGCGGTGGGGCACGGCATAGAATCCGCCGAGGAACGCACCCGCCAGGGAAAACCAGCGCGCGGAACCCTGCGTCTGGATGCCTATCATCAGGGCAACCAGGTCATTGTCCAAGTTAGTGACGACGGCCGCGGCATTGATGCCCAGAAGGTCAAGGTTCGAGCCGTAGAACGCGCCCTGTTGACTGCTGAAGAAGCCAGACGACTGAGCGACTCCGACATTCTCGAACTTATTTTCCGGCCGGGGTTCAGCACCGCCGATGAGATCACTGAGCTCTCCGGGCGAGGGGTTGGCCTGGACGTGGTGCAAAGCGTGCTGCAACGTCTCAAGGGCACGGTGAATATCGAGTCGCGGCCGGGTCAGGGCACCACCTTCCGCCTGCAACTGCCGCTGACCCTGGCCATCATTAAGGCTCTGCTTTTCCGGGTCGAGCAACGTTTGTATGCGGTTCCGTTGAACGCGGTATCTGAGATTTCCCGGGCCCACGAATACGATCTCCACCAGGTGGATGGCCGAGAGGTACTGCAATTGCGTAATCAGGTGTTGCCGGTCATCTGGCTGGGCCGTCCGGCCGCGGAATCCGGGGGAGAATCCCAGGCACATCGGGACGGAAAGATTTTTGTTCTCGTCATTCATTTGGGCGATCGCAAATTCGGCTTATTGGTCAATTCTCTCGAAGGAGAGGAAGAGTTGGTGATCAAGGCGCTGGATGATCAGACGGTCGAAACTGATCTGGTCAGTGGCGCCTCCATTCTGGGCGATGGCCGGGTCGTACTCATCCTGAACCTGACGGCAATCGTGGAGCGTTTTTCCAAGTCGCGGTCCGGCGCGGCCTCGAGTCCGGCATTTGGAATGTTGCTTTCCCACGCCGACCGGGCGCCAGCAGCGGGGGTGCAACCGTGACGGCTCCGGTAAGGGTCCTGGTCGTCGATGACTCCGCGCTCATGCGCAAGCTGATTCCGCAGATCCTTGCTTCGGACAGCTCCATCCAGGTAGTCGGAACCGCAATGGACGGAAACTTCGGTCTCAAGAAAATCGAGGAACTAAGGCCGCAGGTGATCACGCTCGATCTTGAGATGCCGGCCATGGGTGGACTGGAGATGCTCAAGGAGATTATGCGGAGCCACCGCATCCCGGTCATCGTCGTGAGTTCCCACAGCACCCAGGGTGCGTCCGTAACACTCAAGGCTCTTTCCATGGGGGCGTTTGATTTTGTTTCTAAGCCCAACGATGTCTCGGCCCGCATGCCGGAAATTGCGTCCGAGTTGATCAGCAAGATCAAAGCCGCCGCTCAGAGCCGGGGCATCAAGATTTCGTCTCCCAGGGCTCCGGCCCCCGGCCCAGTGGAGAAGCTGGCTCCCGATGCCAAGAACTGTCCAACCCGGTTCGTGGCGATTGGGGTCTCCACCGGGGGACCGCAAGCGCTGCAGTATTTGCTGCCGCAGCTGCCCAAGGACTTTCCCGGGGCCATTTTGATCGTGCAGCACATGCCGGAAGGCTTTACCGAGATGTTTTCCCGCCGGCTGGATGAGATCTGCGCCATCCGCGTGAAAGAAGCCCAGTCCGGCGATTTGTTGCTGGCAGGCCGCGCCCTGGTATGTCCCGGCAGCCGGCACATGAAGGTGAAGCGCTTACCTCTCGGCGATGTCGTGGTCTTGAGCGATGAACCGCGGGTAAACGGACATCGTCCTTCCGTCGACGTACTGTTTCGCAGCGTTGCCGAAGAATTCGGCGACAAGTGTATCGCCGTGATTATGACCGGCATGGGTGAGGACGGCGCCCAGGCTCTGGGCGTGGTAAAAGCCGCCGGGGGCATGACCATCGCGCAAAACGAAGAATCCTGCGTTGTATACGGCATGCCGAAAGCGGCTATCGAGCGCGGCCATGCCATCAGAGTAGTGGGCTTGGAAGCGCTGGCCAATACGCTTCTGGCCCAGTGTACGCAGGATCGCAGGAGTGGAGCAGCAGGAGAAGGTGGCGAAGGCGGCAGAGCCGCGGGCGCCGGAAAGAACTGACTTTCTCTGGTCGAACAATTCGGCAGGAATTCTTGCCTGGCAATGGAGGTTGCTATGGAGCAGTTTGTACCAGTAAAACGCAGCAAGGACGGTCAACCTGTCCGCTATCTTGTGGTCGACGATTCCGTCTTCGCCCGCAAGAATCTGGCCCGCATGATCGAGACTTTCGGCGGTCAGCTGGCCGGCGAAGCGGGGGACGGAATGACCGCCATCAGCGAATATGACCGGGTTAACCCGGACATCGTGCTCATGGACATCACCATGCCTCAAATGGAAGGGATCGAAGCTGCCGAGAAGATCGTGCAGAAGCATCCCGAGGCGCGAGTGGTCATGGTATCATCCGTGGGCTATCAGGAGAACATTGTGGCGGCACTGCAACGCGGCGCGCGCCATTTCGTGCAGAAACCGGTCAAGCCCGAGGTCCTGTACGAAGTCATCAAGTACGTCATGGGTGAGGATGGAACCGTGGTCAACAGCGCAGGGGCGGGAGTCTAGCCATGAAGATGGAGTTGATCCAACCGTTCATCAATGCGGCGGACGCCGTTCTGGCGCAGGGACTGCAGTCTCCCATGTCGATCGGAAATCTGAGCATGGAAGAGGAAGCCTACCGGCGAAAGGGCGTGGCGGCGCTGATCTTGATCACGGGTGACATCGAGGGACGAATTATTTTCGATCTGGATACTGAGACCGCAGTGCGCGTAGCCAGCAAGTTCGCGGGAACGGATCTGCCTGAGTCCGACGAACTGATCAAGGAGACCGTCTTCGAGCTGGCCAACCAGGTGATCGGCAATGCCGTTACCTCGTTGAACGATCAAGGCTTCAATTTCCGCGTGCATCCCCCGGCGCTGCATACCGCCGACCACGGGCCCAAGAGCAGCGAAGATACCGAAGCGCTGATGATCTGCTTTGAAACCGGCTGCGGGACTGTCTGTATGAACATCGCCCTGCGCTACAGCCAGGCCACCAACGCAAAGCGCGCCACCGCGGTTTAGCCACCTGGATGGCGCTCGCGCAAAAGGCTCCCCTCACTGGCCCTCACTGCTACCCCACATTGGAAAACCAGGATTATGGTCCCGCCAGGACAAATACGGGATTTTGCGGCGGCGGAGTTCCGCCGTTGGTGGCAGGCTTCTGCGAGCTGAGTGGCGAGGGCAACTGCGCCACCAGGGTATCGTCGGAAGTCTGGATAATGGCAGTATTCCCCGCATCGCAATTCCCGATGTAAACCCTCGTACTATCGGCGGCGGACGCCATGAACAATTCAGACCAGGTTTTGGAGGCACAGCCCGGGGCTGATTTCACCTTGGTCAGCGGGATGGTCGTTTTCACGCTTAAGTCGGTGGCGTTGAGCACCGTAACCTGCGAACTCACGACATTGCCGTTCGCGGTCGCGGTGAGAGCAGCGCTAGCCACATAAGCTCGTGTCCCATCCAGCAGCGCAGCCACCGCAACGGGATTGGCAACCGCCACCGGGGTCACAGCCAGGGAGTCCGACGACGCATCCAGAACCATCACCTGGTTGGCGGAAGGATTGGTAACGTAGAGACGCTCCAGGCGCGGATCATACAACATGAAATCGGCGCCCACGCCGACTGCAACTGTGCTGATCAAATTGTCGGTAGAAGTATCAATCGCCGATACATTTCCAGTCCCGCTATCCAGCACATAAGCTCGCTGGCCGTCAGAGCGCACCACAACCCAGACCGGGGAAATCCAAGTGCCGGGGACGGGAGGGTTCGGGATCTGGTCGATGGTGTTAATGCTGGAGACGGAGCCGTTTCCCCCACCGCTTCCCTTATTCGCCACGTAGAGTTTCTGGCCATTGGGAAGTTCGGCCATCGTAACCGGATTCACGCCCACCCGGATGGTATTCGTCAGCACGTTGCTGGAAATGGAGATAGCGGCCACCGTGCCACTGCCGGAATTGGCCACATAAACTGTTGCACTTTCCGTGCTCGCCACAAAGGAGGGAGCGGAACCGGCGGGCAGGCTGATTGTAATTACCGGCGCGGGACTCGATGGACTGAATTCGGAAACCGTATCCTCATGGCTGTTGGCCACGTACACCAAAGTTCCTCTTTGGACCAGTGCCGCATGCACCGGCACCAGACCTACCTCGGTTTGCGATATGGCAGCGTCACCGGAAACGTCGATGGTGGTACTCGCTCCGGGGTTATTGTCGCCATTCCCCGTAATGACCAGCGCAACATGAGATTCACTGGGGTTGGGCGGATTGGGGATGATGGGATTGGCGACCGGCCGGTAATAGTCCCCGCAGTCCAGACAAATCCCCATCAAGCACAAAACCGCGGTGACGCGGGCTATGCGGCAAATGTTCATCGATACCCTGGCGGAACGTGTGTATTCATCCGGGAAGAATTGTCTATTCTAAAGGCTGGATGGCTTCGGCGCCATATCACTCCGTAAGCACTGATCATTTCAGCATGACCACAAAGCAAGGCAGATGCAGCGAACCGCTGCTGAGTTGCAAAGCCGCGATTCCAGCCCAGGTTTGGCCTTGTGGTTTGGGTTTGCTAAACGCTAACTGCCGAATGCATGGGCTCACGCTCGTCCGCGGGATCGCTTGCCCGTGCCAGCTTCCAGGGTGGCTGCTGGCGGCTTTTTCTTCCCTTCCATTTGCGCAAGACTTTGCTTCAGAGCGGACATCAGATCCACAACGGGGGCGAGTTTCTTGGGCTTCTCCACTTCAACAATCTTGCCGCCCTCCAGTTTGGTCTGGATGAGGTTCTTCAGATTATCCTGAAAGTCGTCCCGATATTTCTCCGGCTCCCACTCGGCCGCCAAAGCTTCGATCAGTTGATGGGCGACTTTGACTTCCGCGTCTTTCAGTTCGACATCGGGCGCCCCGAACCCCTCCACCTTGCGGACTTCTTCCTCGTAATACATGGTATGCAACATCATTCCGCCTTCATGGGGACGCAGGAACACCGTGTATTCCCGGTTGTGCATGGTGAGTTTGGCAATCGCCACGTATTCGCTCTCCTCCAGGGCTTTGGTCAAGAGTGCGTAGGGTCGGCGTCCGGCTTCCTCGGGGAGCATATAGTACGACGACTCGAAGTACACCGGATCGACATCGCTGCTCTTCACGAACTCCAAAATTTCCATGGTCTTGGCCGTCTTGGGCTCGATCTTCCGGATCTCTTCCGGTTCAATCACCACGTATTCGTCTTTGCGGTATTCATAGCCTTTGACGATTTCGCTGCGTTCCACCACACGATTGTCCGCCAGACACACGTATTGCTGTTTCAACCGGGACAGATCGTCGCGGTGCAGCATGTTGAAGGAAATGCCGGAACTGCGCGCGCCGGAGAAAAGACGTACCGGCATGGAAATGAGCCCGAATGTAAGATATCCAGACCAGACGGAGGCTGCCATAGTTCACCCCGAGAAATTTGGAAACCGTCGACAGAGCCATGTCGCGACGTGAGTTTAAACTACAACCAAGTCTTTGATGCACAAAGTCGCGGCAGTAACCCAATTTCAAAGCACGATTGGCTGTAGCAGAGCGCAATACGACCCTATATGTAGTAGTATCTGCGAAACCGTCGATGGTTGGAGGGCGAACCTGGTCAGCTGTGTCTCGAGCGTCTGCGCGATTTGGGCTCCCGGTTTGACCAACGATGAACGATCGGCGACTAACAACTGACTTCATGAATCATCCAGCACTCACGGCCAACACCTTGGCGGATTTCAGCCGTTCCCGGCCATTGTGGACAGCCTTGGCGTTGACGCTGGCGTTCAGCGGGCTCGCTCGCTGGGTTCGAGGCGTCACCTTTTCAGGTGCGATCGCCGGCGCTGGCGTTTGTTTTCTCCTCTATGCCGGTGCAGGCCGCGGAGCTTTCTGCGCTTTAGTGTCCGTGTTTGCCCTGACCTGGATCACGACTCGCACGGGTTACCGCCGCAAGCAGAGGTTGGGAACAGCCGAGAATCGTCAAGGCCGGACCGCAGCCCAGGTTCTGGCGAATCTTGCAGTCTCGGCGGGTTGTGCGGCCCTTTTCGCCGCTACAGGAAAGACTGTTCTCTTGCTGGCCGTTGCCGCCGCCCTCTCAGAAGCCGCGGCCGACACGGTTTCCAGCGAACTCGGCCAGGCTCGAAATGAGGAAGCGCGTTTGATTACGACCTGGGAGTCCGTGCCCGCCGGAACGGACGGCGGCGTGAGCGTTATCGGAACGCTTGGTGGAATCTCAGCCGCTACGCTGGTCAGCTTAGTTTGCGTCTTCGCCAAGCTCATCCCCTTCCCTCAACTTGGCATCCCCATACTGGCTGGGGTCGCGGGGATGATTGCCGACAGTTACATGGGTGCGCTTCTCGAGCGCAGAAAACTGCTCAACAATGATTGGGTCAATTTTTTCGGCACCCTGACTGCTGCCGCTGTGGCGATTTCCATTACCTAGCCCGCAGGCCATGTCCCTCAGTTCCTTGGAACTGCCCGTAATCTCTTGGAATAATTGAGCAGAACCCGCCGAATCGGTCTTTGCATCTGACATATTGAAGCGGTTGGTGGACGCGAACAACGAGGTTTTCGGACTTCCATGAAGGGTAGAACATTCATCGCCGGCTGCGCGCTCGCCCTGGCGCTTCTTGTCTTTGCGCAACGCCACCAGGACGCCGTCCAGCCTCTGGAGTTTCGCGGAGTTGTGGACCTCAGCCACTCGCTCGAATTTCCAACGAATTCTGGCAAGGACGGGAACTTTGCACGCGCGGGCACACTGCCCGGGCATTTTGAAACTCAACTCGACGCCCCAGCTGAATTTTCCCGTGGTCTCTGGACGGTGGATCAGATTCCGGCGGAGCGCCTCTTGGCACCGCTCGTTGTTCTCGACGTGACCGCTGAAACCCGGGCTAATCCGGACTATCAGGTATCTCTGGAAGATATCGCCAAATGGGAGCGGATTAACGGAACCCTTCCCTTGAACTCCGTGGTCATCACCCACACCGGTTGGGATGCACGCTGGAGCTCAGTGAGGGACTACCGGAATGCGGATGCGAAAGGGGTGATGCACTTTCCCGGATATTCCGAAGACGCCGCGAAATTCCTGGTGGAGGCACGCAACACCCTCGGGCTCGGCATCGACACGCTCAGCATCGATTACGGCCCCTCCCAGGACTTTCCCGTGCATCGCTACACCCAGGCTCACAGTCTGTATCAGTTGGAGAACGTCGCGAATCTCGATCATGCTCCGTCCCGCGGCGGAATCGTTATGGTCGCTCCCGCCAAGCTGGAAGGCGGGTTGGACGCTCCAGTTCGCATCTTGGCACTGGTGCGCTAGAAGTGTAGAGCGCGGCGTCCGCGCCCGTGGCGGAGGCAATCGGTCCGATTTCCACTTTCTGCAGCTTTTCTCGAGCTCCTGACATCTGAGTGAAAGTTTGGCCTCAGTGCCGGAGGGCTTGCCTTCCCGCTCGGGCGGAGCAGCCCGTTTCTCAGAACAGAACCCACGCGGAGGAACAGATGAGCGACCCACGCTATCCCATCGGGCCATTTTCGTTTGCTGGTCCGCTTGACGAAACTCAACGCCAGAAATTCATCGCCGACATCGAGCAAGCGCCCGCAGCATTGCGCGCGGCCGTCAAGGGACTTTCCGCGCGGCAGGTTGAAACACCCTACCGCGACGGGGGCTGGACGGTACGCCAGGTCGTCCACCACGTGCCTGAGAGCCACATGAATGCTTACATCCGATTCAAACTGGCCCTGACCGAAGACGAGCCCACCATCAAGCCGTATATGGAGGATCGTTGGGCGAAGCTGGAAGACGTTCAATCCACTCCGATCGAGATCTCGCTAGCACTGATGGAGCCTTTGCACGATCGCTGGGTCCGCCTCATGCATACCATGAAGCCTGCGGACTGGAACCGGAGCTTCGTCCATCCGGAACGGCGAGAAACCCTGACCCTGGAAAAGAATTTAGCGATCTATGCCTGGCACGGGCGCCATCACGTGGCCCATATCACGGAATTGAGGAAGCGGATGGGCTGGTAGGCTCCTAACCCTCTTAACGATTGTCCTTCTGGGCAGCCTGGCCGATTGCACCCTGGGGATAACCTACGCCGTGATGTGCAGTCTCCAGAGCGCGTAACTCACGGCTTCCCGCAGCACAGCTTCGGTCCGCGCCCACCCCGAATGCGGGCGGGAGTCGGGCCGCGGCGCAATGTGAACCTGGATTCCCTGATGCTCCAGCAGCTTGCGAATGCGGAAGACGTGATAGGCATCGCTGACGGCAACGCAGCTATGCATGCGGTTCGCGCGCATGATGACAGCTACGCGTTCCGCGGATTGCGCCGTATCCGAGGCCTGGGTCTCGGCGATCAGGCTGCTGTCCGCGATACCACGGCTCATCAGGTAGTCATGACCTACACCGCCCTCGCTGTAGGTGGGATCAGCGGCCGCCCCACCGGTCGTAATCACGACCGGGGCCACTTTTCGCTGGAAGAGATCGAAAGCGTGATCCAGGCGCGCGCGGTAGACAGGAGAAGGCCGCCCGGAATATTCGGCGGCTCCGAACACCACGATCGCATCGGCGGGACGGGTATCCTGCTGAGACGCCGCCAGCTCGATTCCGACGCAGATCCAAGCCAGCCAGGCAATAGAAGCCGCTACCGCCAGCACCCAAACCCATAGCGCAAACTGTCTTCTGGAAAGCCGTTTGGGCGCAGCTTCGCTCATCCTTGTGCGAAGAACTCGGAAATCTCCTGGGAGGGGATGGCACCTTCCCGCAGCACGCGCCAGCGGGCTTCCTCGTCGGTCAGGTCGATGATAGTCGAGGCGACGTCCCGCGGCGAGGTTCCTCCGTCTACGATGATAGAGATGCGCCCTTGCAGTTGATCGCGCACCGCTTCCGCGCTGGTGCATTCGGTTTCGCCGCTGAGATTTGCGGAGGTTGCGGTGATCGGAATATTCGCGGCTTGCACGACGGCCAGCGGAATCTTGGCATTCGGCACACGCAGCGCCACGTTCCCCGTGTTGGCGGTCACCTTTAAAGGCAAGCGGGAAGCCGCTTTCACGATGATGGTCAGCGGCCCCGGCCAGTACCGCCGGGCCAGCTTGTAGAACTCTTCCGGCAGCGGCTTGGTCAGGTCTTCGGCCTGATCGATGCTTTCAATCAACAGGGACAAGGGCTTGTGGCGGGAGCGCGACTTGATCTCGTACACCCGATCTACGGCGCGCAGATTAAAGGGGTCGGCCGCCAGCCCGTAGAAGGTATCCGTTGGCATGCCCAGCACTTCGCCGGCACGAATTTGGTCTGCCGCATAACGGATGAGCGAACTTTCCGGGCTCTCGCTGCTGATCTTCAGAATCTCCGCGTGCAAAGGATTCCTTCCCAAGGATAGTGTATGGAAACGCGAGAAACTAACATATCACGCCAGAACGCTGCAAGCCCGAGGTAAACGCTGTTCGTGGTGCAATTTGAACAGGCGGAAAATGGCTGGTGGCACCATGTCATCTTGAGCGGAGTCACTGCTTCGCGAATGCGAAGCAGTGCCGAAGTCGAAAGACCCCTATATGTGCGCAGTGCGGCAGGAGGGAGAGGCGTTCTCATGATGTCCTTGGGGCCTCCGCCTTGTGGACGACCACTTCGGGAAACAGCGGAGATGAGACTTCAATGAAACGCGTATGATTCTGGCAGCACGGCCCCAAGCCATGACCCTTCGCACTCCCAATACCGGCGATCGATTACGCTGCATCGAGAGCCCGCATAATCCGCTAGTAAAGGAGCTGCGCAAATGCTTTGCGCAACGCGAGCTGGCCGCCGATCAGTCCTGCGCCATCGAGGGGTTTCACATTCTGGAAGAGGCCATCCGCAGCGGATTGAAGTTCCGCGCGGTCTTCTTCAGCAGCTCGGCGGAGCCCCGGGCGGAGCGCTTGCTTCAGCAAATCGCTGCCCACGTGGAAACCGTGCTGCTTCCTGACCGACTTTTCGCCAGCGTGGTACCGACCGATGCGCCTCAAGGCGTGGCGGCGCTGGTCCGGTGCAAGGCGTTTAGCCTGAAAGATGTCCTGGCCAAAGCGGTGATCGGGCCATTGATCGCCGTTGCCGGCGTGCAGGATCCGGGGAATCTTGGCACCATCCTGCGTTCGGCTGAGGCCTTCGAAGCCGGAGGCGTATTGCTGGGAGAAGGTACCGTCAGCCCTTTCAACTCGAAAGCAGTCCGCGCCTCGGCAGGTTCGGTTTTCCGGCTTCCCTTGGCGAAGGTCGCTTTTTCGGAGGTGCTGGATCAGCTCCGGGAGCAGGGGATGCGCCTGATCGCCACCTCCTCGCACAAGGGAACCCCGCTGCCGGAGGCCAGACTGACTGGTCCGTTGACATTTTTCGTAGGCAACGAGGGCGCAGGCTTGCCGCGTGACTTGCTGGGGAAGATGGATGAAACAATCGTGATCCCGCATTCCTCGAAAGTGGAATCGCTGAATGCCGGCATCGCCGCAAGTATCGTGCTCTATGAAATTGCCCGGCAGAAGTAACGAGTTAACCACAAAGGTAGATAAAGCAAAGCCCTTTGAAACTAACCCTTCGTGGACCTTCGTGTCCTTTGTGGTTTATGGTTTCTGTTTCTCTGTGTCGCCGTAGTGAGATGATCCCATGAGCCTGTTCCAGCCCATCCCGTCCGGCCAGAACTCCGCCGACCGCACCCGGCCGCTGGCCGACCGCATGCGTCCGCGCACGCTGGACGAGTTCGTCGGCCAGGAACACCTGGTCGCTCCCGGCAAACCCCTGCGCACGCAAATTGAGCGGGACGATACTGGCTCTTTGATTTTCTGGGGACCGCCCGGCACCGGCAAGACTACTCTGGCGCAAATCATCGCGCGCTTGACCAAAGCCGATTTCGTGGAATTCTCCGCGGTGCTCACCGGAATCAAGGAAATCAAGCAGGTCATGGCCGACGCCGAGCGCGCCCGGCAATATGGCACCCGGACGATTGTCTTCATCGACGAGATCCACCGCTTCAACAAGGCGCAACAGGACGCGTTTCTCCCGCACGTCGAGAAAGGCAACATCCGCCTGATCGGCGCCACCACGGAGAATCCCTCGTTCGAAATCATTTCAGCATTGTTGTCCCGCAGCCGGGTCTACGTGCTGAAACCGTTAACCGAGGAGCAGATCGTGTTGCTCCTCAAACGGGCCCTCGAGGATGAAGAACGCGGCCTGGGCGCGATGAAGCTGCGCGCTTCGAATGAAGTCTTGGCGAAAATCGCCGCTTATTCCAGCGGCGACGCCCGCAGCGCCTACAACGTGCTGGAGGTCGCATCCACCCTTGCCCGCGGACAGGCCGGCGCAGAAATTGGCGCTGAGATCACGGACGCCATCGTGCAAGATGCCCTGCAGAAGCGCGTCCTGCTTTACGACAAGAGCGGCGAAGAGCACTACAACCTGATCTCGGCGCTGCACAAATCCGTGCGCAACAGCGACCCCGACGCTTCGCTCTACTGGCTGGGACGCATGCTGGAGGCGGGCGAAGACCCTCTCTACATCGCCCGGCGCGTGGTTCGCATGGCGGTGGAAGACATTGGATTGGCCGATCCCAATGCGCTCTCGTTGTGTATGGCAGCCCGTGATGCCGTCGATTTCATCGGCATGCCCGAAGGCAATCTAGCTTTGGCGCAGGCGGTCGTCTATCTCTCGCTCGCCCCCAAATCAAATGCCCTGTACACCGCATACTCCGATGTGCAACAGGATGTCGAACAAACCGCTGCCGAACCCGTACCTCTTCACCTGCGCAACGCGCCCACCGGTCTGATGAAAGGTCTGGGCTACGGAAAAGGCTACCAGTACGCCCACGACCTTGAGGACAAGACCGCAGACATGCAATGTCTCCCCGACAATCTGCGCGATCGGGTTTACTACCATCCCACCAGCGAAGGCGTGGAAAAGAGAATTCGCGAACGTTTGGAGGAAATCAAACGGCGAAGAAATGCCGGAAAACGCGATTCCTCAAAACCGGAGAATCCTACCTGAAGCAGCGATCGAACCGCCGGGTAGCGTCTCAGTTACGCCGGCGGCCATCGCGGGAGCGATTCTCAGCGTCTTGTGGATTCTGGCGAAACTGTAGTAGACAGCATGGATCGCAACCATCGCAATGTGATCTCCGCTCTTCTTTGAAAAACCAATCGTCGGTCGCGATAAAATCGAAACTGAGAGACAACCAACGACCGGAAAATGAATCGGGAGGCGGCGCGTTGGCATCTTATAAAACTAGTGTAAGTGGCTTTTTTACTTGCACTTGGTACCACAGGGAGCCTCAATATGGCGGCCAGCCCGAGAGTAGTCGCACCGGATTCCGTGATCACGCCTCAACTGCTTTTCGATCAGGTCGAAGATCTGCTCAAGCTGCAGAAAGCGGCTCAGAAGATCAGCTCCATTCTCGATCTCGACTTGCTCGTCGATAAAGTCGTCAATGAGATCGCCAGCTCGTTCGGATGCCTCGACGCCGACATTTATCTGCACAATGCGGAGCGCGAAGAACTGGAACTGGTCTGTGCCCATGGTTGCAGCGGTTGCGACGTCCACGGTGCAGGCCACAGTCTGAAAATCGGGAAGGGCATGGTGGGCTACGTAGCCTCCACTGGCCAGATGCGTTACGCGCCCGACGTTCGCAAGGATCCGTATTACATTGGTTGCGAGGAGTCTACTCTTTCCGAGGTCGCGATTCCTCTGCACGTCGAGGGACAACTGGTCGGCGTTTTCACCGCCTCGCACGCCAGGCTGGATGCGTTCAACTCCTGCCAGCTCCGCCTGCTGCAGGCTCTTTGCAATGACGTGGCTGTGGCAGTGCATAACGCGCGCCGTTTTCGTAAGGAGCAGCGCCAACGGGAAGAGCTGAGCCGTGAGGCGCACGAGGCGCGCGCCATTCAACAGGCTCTGCTGCCCCGCAGTTCTCCATACATCCCGGGCTTTAACGTCTCTGGGCTTTCCATTCCCGCAGGCGCCGTGGGCGGCGACTGGTATGACTTCATCCCCCTTGAAGACGGCCGCTGGGGATTGGTTCTGGCCGACGTTTCGGGAAAAGGAACCGCCGCAGCTCTGCTGATGTCCGCTACCCGCGGCATGCTGCGCTCGCTCGCTGGCCACAGCCGACCGGGCGAGGTGATGGGCAAACTCAATCGCCTGTTGGCGGAAGACTTCCCGGTGGGGCGGTTTGTCACCATGGTTTTTGCCGTGCTCGATCCCGCCACCCGTATGATAACGTTCGCCAACGCGGGCCATCTCCGTCCCTTGCTGATTTCGCGGGATGGGGCCCGGTTTCTCGACGCCGAACGGGGGCTGCCGCTGGGAATTGGACCGGGCGATTTTTCCGAGGTGGAGGCGTCTCTTTCGGAGGGTTCCCGTCTGCTGTTCTACAGCGACGGAATTACCGAAGCCGAGAACCACGCGGGCGAACAGTATGGACTGGAGCGGCTTCGGAAGCACGTCTCACGAACCGACGCCTCGGCCGAGAGCCTGCTCGATGACGTGCGCACTTTCGCCAATTCTACCGGCCTGCAAGACGACGCCAGCGTCATCTTCATCAAAGCCTGACTCCGTCAATCCGAGGAGCGGGGCGAACCCTCTCTAACCGCGCACCATCAATCCATCCAGCGTTTCCGGCACGACGCGGGGCGGAGTCAGGCGTCCGACCGCCGTACCGTCCATCACCTTCTTGAACGCAGCCTGGAATTTTTCCATCTCCGGACGCGTACCCACCGTTACCCGGACGTAGCTTGGCATAACCGGCCAGTTGCGCCCGATGAACACGTCCTGGTGGGCCATGGCGTCGATGGTGTACTTCGCCGGCCGGCCTGTGTCCAGCAAGAAAAAGTTGGCTACGGAGGGAATGTAGGAATAGCGGTTGCGATCCAGCCATTCGAACGTCTCCTGGCGAACGCTCGCATTGATCTGCTTGCGCTCGGATACCAGTGCACTGTCCTTCAGGCTTGCAACAGCAGCCACCACGGCCGTAACCGGCATGGCATTCCATCCGTGCAACTGACTGATCCGGGAAAGCAGGTCGGGCCTCCCGATGGCGAATCCGCAGCGCAGTCCGGCCATCCCGTAGATCTTGGAGAACGTGCGCAACAAGATGACATCCTTGTCCGCCTTCACCAGATCGATTGCCGAGGAAGCATCGGAAAAGTGGATGTACGCCTCATCCACCAGCACGATCGATCCTTTCGGCTTGTTGGCCAGCAGGTACTCGATATCCGAGTGTGGAGTCAGTGTGCCGGTGGGATTGTTCGGCGTACAGATATAGAACACACCCGCATCGGGGGCCGCCGCCAGCATGGCTTTCACATCGTGCGCGTTGGTTTTCGTCAATCCCACTTTCACCACCCGCGCGCCCGACACCTTCGCCGCATGCATGCCGGCTTCGTATCCGGGATCGGCCGTGACGTAGCTCTTGCTGGGCGAAGTGTAGGCCAAAACTGTGTAGTGCAACGGACCACTCGATCCAGGAAACGAAACCACGTAATCCGGCTTCACCCCTTGCATCTCAGCGAAAGTCTTTTCCAAGCTGGCAGTCAATTCCCACTGATAACGTCCGCCGGTGGGGAGAATCGCGGACATGGCCTCCAGGGCCGCTCGACTGGGTCCCAGCGGGTTCTCGTTGGAGTTGATCATGACCGCATCCTTGGAGAAGGGAGGTTTTTGTTCTGCCCAGGCCAGCATGGGTTCCGTCACGATACCGAATGCAGCGGTCGCGGAAGCTGCCGCGGACATGCTCAGAAACGACCGACGGGAAAAAGGCGGGAAACTCGAATCTTGCGGCATCACTTACCTCCGCCCCTTCAAGGGGATTCCATCTTACTGCTTTGGAGATCGGGATGGGAACTAGGCGAAGCGCGCCCTGTGCTCTTGCAAGATACACCGGTCCATGACGACAAAAATGCCGTTCTTGCGAGCCTTCTCGGCGGCCTGCTCGTGGACTACCTCCTCCTGCATCCATATCACTGGAACTTTCAGCTGGATCGCCTGATCGACCACTTCGCTTACGAACTCCGGCCGCCGGAAGATGTTCACGATATCAATCTTCTCCGGCACGTCCAGCAGCGAGGGATAGGCTGGCTCGCCCAGGGCTTCCTTGATCTGCGGGTTGACCGGTATGATCCGGTAGCCCTGACTCTGCATATAGGCGGAAACTCCGTGACTTGGGCGCAGCGGACTGGCGGAGAGTCCTACCACGGCAATGGTTTTGCTACGCTGCAGCATTTCCGTGATCGGATCGGAGGGAGAAGAGGTCATGCACAGACATTGTAGCGACGGTTCAGCGGGACGCCAACCGCGTGGCCGGCTGGTTACTTCTTGTTGACGTCCAACTTGGTGCGGAACATCTTCATCGCCAGCTTGCGGACGGTGTCGGAAACTTCTTTATTGCCGGAAAGGTTCCTGAGATCGTGCACCAGCAGATTTTTCATCAACCCCAAAGAAACATCAATCGGAGTGCGGGGATTGAAGGTGAGATTGCGCACCACTGGATACATCTTCATGAAGCGCCGCTTCAACGGAATGGCGCGCAGCACTGCCTCGAGCACGTTCTTCTGGCTGGCGAACTTCTCGATTTCGCCGTCGGTGACCTTGGGTGATTCCAACACCGCCAGCGCGACAATTTTTGTTCCATCCCGGATCAGAAGCGAGCGCTCTTCCTTGTTCCCTTTCATGGCCAGTTGAATACGTCCCTTGATGTCCAGTTTGGCAATCTTTTGCAGGGCGCTCCCGCGTTGCTCATCCGCGCTTAGGACCCACTTCTTCGCAGGCGGCTTCCGCTGCGGGGTCGTCTCCACCGTCGCCGCTGTGGAAGTTGTCGTCCCCACGCCTGCGGCGGCGGCGGATGCTTGACCCTCGTCGGCAAGTTCCTCATGTACGCCGCCAATTACCTGAAAAGCTTTTCCCGCCTCCTCGGCAATTTCGGCAGCGTGCTCCGCGCAGAATGCAAGAACCACTTCGTCGCTTACTTCTTCCGTTGGGCTCTCACCCGCCGCCTCCACCGCAATGGCTTTTGAAACGGAAGTGGGTTCGGGGCTTTCCGCAATTGCAGTTTGTTCGTCCAGCGCTGCCAGTTTCTCCAGAATCGCCTGGGACTCCGCCGCTCGAAGGGTTGGATTGGAACTCAGAGCATTCAGCACATTGCCCGACTGGTTCACCCGCTGGCTGGCCAGCATCGCTTCAACTTGTTCACGAGTAGCGGAAGCCGCCAGCGACATCAGAACATGGTCGCCAATCGAGGGATTCTCCAGCAGCAACGGCAATAGCACCGGCCGCAGATTCTTGGGATCGATCAGGTAGTCCAGCACTTCTTTCGTGCTCTGGGGGTTGGCAGCGGCTGCGCGCGCCGAAGCTTCGTCCCACCCCGCCAGGGTCATCCTCGCCTGTTCTCCGAACACCCTGTTGTGAGTGGCGAGATAGACCAGGATTTCGATCATCTCCTGGGCCGGTACCAAAAGCGCACCTTTGGCAGCAAACTGCATCGTGTTCGATGGCAGCGCTGAATTCCGGATGACATCGATCATGCGCGGCATGGTTGGCGGCTGGCTCCAAAGACTTACGAAAGATACAGCATTACGCAGACCCTGGCTCTTTGCCAGCGCTTTCATGCCTGGTAACGTTACGAATGGCACTATCCTTCTTGTTTGTCATTCCGCGGAGCGCGAGCGACGAGGAATCTGCAGTTTTCGTCGACCACCGGCAAGTCTGTTGCCACCGGACACCGCTTCTAGTTCTTTCACTACTCGCGCCAATTCGTTGACCACGCGATTCGGTTTCCGGCGCTGGAATTCCTTGAGCAGCGTCCGGTAGTACCAGCGCGTGCCCTCGCGTTTGCCGCTGAAGCGCTCCCAGATTTTCTCGCCCTCTTCGCGGTAGTCGGTCATTATGTGACGCAGGTTGTGTAGCTTGTCCGCAGCCGACACCAGATGCACATCGGAGTCGGCAATTCGAAGATGCCGGATGTAGCTCTTCTTCCGCTCCCGCCACGGTGGCTTGGGATCCTGATCGGTATCGGTGCAGCCTTCGACCACATGGGCAACCCGCTTACCGAAGCAGCGGCGGACTTCCTTCAGCATGGGCGCGCCGCCGCAGTCTTCGACCACATCGTGCAGCAATGCAGCAATGGCCAGGTCCTCATCGCCCCCGGCCTCGAGCACCAGGCCCGCGACACCGATCAAATGAGAAATGTAGGGAGCGGGCGTACCTTTGCGTATTTGGCCGGCGTGTTTGCGCGTGGCAAAGAGCAGCGCTTGCTCAAACCGTCGAGTGAGCTTGGGAGGCGAGTTCTTTTTGACTTTTGCGAGCACCGTCTCCAATCAGTATGGCAGATTAGGACACGTACCTCAGTACGATTGCAGGCGATCCGTTCCCGGTTCATAATCCCGCTATCGCATTTCCGCGAAAGGACAAACTCGCCATGAAACGCTCTGCGCTGGGCCTCGGCCTTCTCACCCTCCTGCTTCTCAACTTTGCGTCCGCCACCTCCGAACAGCAAACGCCCGATCAAGCGGCTATTCGTGCTACCGTCACCGACTATATTCAGGGTTACTACGCTGGAGATGCTGCCCGCATGGAGAGGTCGCTGCATCCTCATTACCTGAAGCACACCATCAGCGGTGAGTACGGCGAACTGAAAATGAGCGAGACCACCGGCTTGCAGATCCTGCAGGACGTGCGCACCGCCGGACCCACGAACCTGCCTCCCTCCGAGCGGAAACAAGAGATCACCGTGCTCGACATTGCCGGCGACATCGCTTCGGCGAAGCTGGTGACCGCAAACTGGACGGATTATGTGACGCTCTCCAAGTGGAATGGAGAATGGAAGATCGTTTCGGTGGTGCTGCGGGAAGCCGACTAAGAATGGCTGTGCGGGCAGGCGAAGCGCGTCTCCGGCTACCCGTGTGTTCACAGTCGGCCCTAGGTTACCGCTTTTCGTCAGAAGAGCGTTTGAACCAGGTCGTGGCCTTAGCAGCAGCCTGCTCGGCTACGCCGCCGATTTTTGGAAATCGCTTTCGCAGTTCTTCTAACAAGTTGTGAGCCCAGGCGTATTGCGAAGAGAGAATGAAGAGCCCAACAAGAATGAACAGCACGCCCTGCAGGAAGGGCAGAACCAATCCGACGATCCCCAGCAGGATGAAACTCCAGCCCACGATGTAGACAACAATTCGCTTGGTGCGAGGTTTCATGGCAAATAAGTTTTCTGTTGATAGTTTGCCGCTCGCCCGGACCTCGCCTATTTCTCTCCTCTTCGCATTTGCAGATATGCGCGGATGAACGGTTGCAGATCGCCATCCAGCACGCGGTCCACGTCGCCCACCTCCATCTTGGTCCGATGGTCTTTAATGAGGCGATAAGGCTGCAGTACATAGGAGCGGATTTGCGAGCCAAAATCGATATCCAGTTTCGAGTCTTCGATTTTCCGCGTGGCCTCGCGCTTCTTCTCCATCTCGTGCTCGTAGAGCTTCGAACGCAGCATGCTCATGGCGCGGTCTTTGTTCTTGTGCTGCGAGCGCTCGTTCTGGCACGCCGCCACGATTCCGGTGGGGATGTGCGTAATGCGCACAGCGGAGTCGGTGGTATTCACGTGCTGCCCGCCTTTGCCGCTGGAACGGTAGGTGTCGATGCGCAAGTCCTCTGGCCTGATCACCACTTCGATGCTGTCGTCAATTTCCGGAGAGACATAAACGCTGGCAAACGAAGTGTGCCGCCGCTTGGCTTGGTCGAAGGGTGAGATTCGAACCAGACGATGCACCCCGATTTCGCTGGTCAGCAGGCCGAAGGCATACTCGCCGTTCACCGCGAACGTCGCCGATTTCAGTCCTGCTTCTTCGCCCGGCTGGTAGTCGTAGAGAACGGTCTGAAAGCCGCGCCGCTCAGCCCATCTCAAGTACATGCGCAGGAGCATGTCGGCCCAGTCCTGCGACTCTGTTCCGCCAGCACCAGGGTGAATGGTGACGATGGCGTTGCGCGCGTCATTCTCACCGGAGAGCAGCGTTTCGGTCTCCAGTTGGTCGACTCTTTCGCGCAAACCTGTAATTTCGCGCTGCAGGTCGTTGCTTACGCTCTCACCCTCGCGGGCCAGTTCGAAGTACGTGGAGATTTCCTCCACGCGCCGGACCAGGTCGGTCTCGGTGGCCAACATGTTCGACAGGCGCTTTTTCTCGCGCATGACCTGCTGGGATGTTTGAGGATTCGACCAGAAATTCGGCTCGGCGATTTGCTTTTCGATCTCGGTCAACTGCTGGCGCAACTTGTCCGCGTCAAAGGTACTCCCGAAGTTCGTGGACCTTGTTTTTCAGTAAAGCGTATTCCTGTTCTAATTCTTCGACCATAACTTGATTACTCTGCCTTCTTGCGGAATGGGAGCAGGAGAAGGGCTCCTAAAGAAATTATCGCACACAGGTAGGCGAACCAGTCTCCATGGCGGGTGTAGAAGGTGGTTACGTCCGAGAGCGCGTAGGGCGCCAGCAGGGCCGTTCGGACTTTGCGCGGGACCTGCGCTACAACGCGGCCATAGGGATCGATCGACGCAGTGACTCCGGTATTTGTATCGCGCAGAAGCCAGCGGGCATTTTCTACGGCGCGCATGCGCGCCTGCTTCAGGTGCTGCGCGTAAGCGCCGCTGTCCCCGTACCATCCATCGTTCGAAACATTCACGAACACTTGCGCTCCCTGCGCCGCGAATTGTCGAACTTCATCCGGGAAGATGGATTCGTAGCAGATGAACACGCCCAGCTTGCTGCCATCGGCTTCGAGCGGGGCGCGGGAGGTCCCTTGCGAGAAATCGCCGACCTCCTTGGTTAACCCTCCGGCAAAGGCGAAAATCCGCCTAAACGGAACGTATTCGCCGAAAGGCACCAAATGGACTTTGTCGTAACGGGAGGTCCAATCCCCGCCGGGATTCACCAGTGCGGCAGAGTTGAAAATCTGCGTAGTCCGGTTGGCAGTCGTACCGGCATTACGGGTTCCGATGCTACCCACCAGAACCCACGCGTTGGCTTGACGGGCAATACCGCTGATGGTGTCATGAAAGAAGGGATCGCTTACGTAGAACGGTGCCGGCGATTCCGGCCAGACAATCAAGCCGGAATGCTCATTCGGCGTGGAACTCAAGCCTGGCGGAGCCAGGCTCAAAGCGCTCAACTCGCGAAGGGTCTCGCCGTAATACTCTCTCGTCCAGTCGGCACCCTCAAGGATGGGCACGTTGGCCTGCACCAGAACCGCAGTTTTGTCGTGACCCACCGGAGGAGCAGGAATCAACTGGCCCACCTGCAGAAAAACAGCTGCCGAAATGCCGGCGGCCAGCAGCATTTTCCGCTTCTCCCGCTGCACCAGAAAAGCCGCTGCCAGCGCCGCATTCACCACCATGATCTCAAAGGACAGGCCATAAACACCGGTAACCGTGGCGAGGCGGGCCAGCGGAATATTGTCAACCTGGCTGGTCCCCAGCAAGTCCCAGGGAAATCCCGTGATGCGCGTACGCGCCACTTCCACCGCGACCCACACCACGGGCGCGAGCAGCAACGCCCTGCGGCTGAAGCGACTATTTCCCGCGAGCCAACCAATCAGCAGCCCGAATACTCCGTGGTAGATCGCTAGATATAAGCAGAAGAGAATCAGAATGCCGACCGCGGCAGGGGTATTCACTCCGCCGTACTGCCGCATGACGCTGTAGATCCAATAGCAGGTTCCCGCGTACCACAGGATTCCGCATACGTACGACAGCAGAAACGCCTGCAGAGGTTTGGCCGGAAGCAGCTTCATCCCGGCTTGCAGTTGCAGGGTGTCGGGCCGGCGCGAGCGTAACAGAGCAAGTAATAGCGGCGTGACCGCGACCCAGCCAAACTCGCACAAGTTTGGCAGCGGAAAGATAAGGATTTGCAGCCCGGCTGATAGAAGGACCAGGAACCAGGCACGCTTGTGGATCTGCCGCACAGGCAAGGATAACAAAGGCAGTGAGCAGTTAAGCCTTCTAAGTTGTCATCCTTCTATGACAACGGGCGCACCTGTCCATAGGTATTTTTTGCGGCGCTGCGGACAGGCTTCTATTCGTGCTCGAGGCACATAAGGTATGTCCGGACTCCGCCGCTCCCTCTGAGCGTCGC
>JBAUUQ010000007.1:0-59708 GCA_049582765.1 Terriglobales bacterium | reverse complement strand
AGGTGCCACCGCCGTTGTTGCCTCCACTCACGGTAATCGTGATTGGTGTTTTGGCGGTGCCTCCGCAATTGTCCCACTCCTGTACCGTGGTGTTATGAGTTCCGGCACTTAAGGCGAGTGACGTGTCAAGGCTCGATCCATTGGCTGAATACGCCAGCACGCCACTTGCGGTATAGATGCCCATCGCAGAGATGCCCTTGGAGCAATTGGTAATGCCGGTTGCCACATACTGCACTGGCGAACTGACGGTACTATTGTTGGCTGGCGATGTCACATGGACTCCAGGGCCAGATCCGCCCCCAACCGTAATCGCGACCGGCTTGCTCGACGATCCGCCGCAGTTATCCCACTCCTGAACCGTGGTGTTGTAGGTTCCCGGACTCAGGCTGAGATTAGTGTTCAGACTCGCTCCGTTGGTGGTGTACGCCAGTTTGCTCGGGGCAGTGTAGATGCCAATGGCAGAGACGCCTTTCGAGCAACTGGAGGTCGCCGACGCAATGTAGTTCGTAGGCGAACTGACCTGACTGTTATTGACCGGTGCTGTCACGGTCACCCCGGCCGCTCCACCACCCACAGTAATCGTGATCGGCACGGATGCTGACTGGTTGCAGTTGTCCCACTCCTGGACTGTGGTGTTATACGTTCCCGGGCTGAAATTCAGACTTGTGTTTAGAGAAGAACCGTTGACGACGTAGGCAAGCCTGCCCGGAGCAGTATAAATTCCGACGGATGCCACACCCTTGGAACACGCAGGCGACGAGGCCGTAGCGATGTACTGCACAGTTGAGGAGACGGTAGCTCCATTAGCCGGTGCCGTTACCGACACTCCCGCGATGACTGGCTTTACTCCTAACGCGAAAAGCAAGAGTAAAAGACACGACCACCTCATTTCCACCTCCTGGGCGTCCTTCGGATTGACGAGATTGACGAAATGAAGCGGTGAACTTTGAATTTTCAGAATTCTAGGCGTAGGAAGCAGTTGCCGCAATAGAAAAGTAGGGTCTTGCGGACTCAGGAGTACACAATCTACGGTATTGACACGAGCTTTATGGAAGCCGACAGCCAGGCCGGGCGGACTGGCTCATCTCGATTCTATCGCTAAACGATCGTTGAGGGCTGTGTACGCGCCTCTGCTGAAAGGACCTAGCTCAGATCCGTCTCATCCAGAAGCTGGACGGCCAAACGCGGTCGCCGTCGGAGGTCGGCAGGAACTGCCGGACTTCCTTCGCTATCCGGCTGTAACTATGATCCCACTGCGGGAAAGTCGCTAGCAGAACGTCGGGGTGAAATTGTTGCATCGCACTGCTGCCCCACAGCACTTCAAATTGAGGATTGAAGGCCAGAAAGGCCTGCAACAGATACTGTTCGGACCAGAAACAGAGCTTCGAAAGGACTGCATCGCGTGGATAATCCGAGGGCAGAAAGATGTCGTGCACATGGATAAGCACGCCCTTATGGAGCCGCGGCAGGATCTCCAAATACTCACGCACCACATCGCTGCCCACGCTCACCACATGGCTTGAATCCAGAAATAGAATGTCGCCGTCGCCGAGCGAAAGAAATAGATCCAAATCGACGTCCTGGACCCGTGCAGCGATCAAATTGGTGATTCCCTCCAAACTCCGGTTCGGGAAAGGTTCGATAGTGAGCAATTCACCACTTTGCCCGCTGGCACGGTTGGCCCGCAGTGCGGTAGCCAGTACACGCGTGCTGGATCCTCCTCCCACCTCGATGATTCGCGAGGGTTTAAAGTGACGCACCAAAGTGTAGGCCACCTCAGCATCTACCGTTTCGAAAAAGCCATTGTTGTAGTGGTAGCCGGTGGAACTTTCCGCGTGGTCGGGGAACGAGCACTCCATCTGATACCGGGGTACGACTTCGCGGGCCAACTCCAACTGCTTGTCGAGATTCAGATCCAACCCGGGCGGAGACGGATTGGAGGTCCAATCGCGCGACTCTAACTCCCGAAGGTCTGGAATCGGCCAGTAAAAGTGATTTGGAATGACCGTAATCCCTACCCCCTGCAAAGCTCGAAAAGCAGCAAGCATGGCTCTCAACGCGAATCTGTTTTCGCGAAGATTCTGCAGCAGTCGGGTCAACAACGTCCTGTCGCAGGAGGAGTTTTGGCGGATCGAAGCATTCAGGCCGTTGCTCGGTCCGGTCGGGCGAACCTGGAGTTGCGAAAGCCACGAACTTTGCGCGGAGTTGTTCATTATTTCCATTACCTGGTTCTTCCCCTTACCTGCTGGACCAGCAGTTTGCATGTTGCCGAGATGCAGAATGGCCTGCGATTGGAAACCGTGAGCCTTGGTCGATTCGCGACTATTCATGGGGCGAATCCTGTGAGGGCAACCTTGCGGCGGACTGGGTGCTACACCTCGGAATCCCTCGTTCAATGGCCGTGCCTTCTTCGTAGTCATTCCAGGTCGCGATCAGTACAAAGGGAATAGGATGCGTGGGGTCATCGTGCTCATGGAAAACACGCAGGGTGTCTTCAAACGTTTGGCCGCAGCGCGAATCGATTCGGCGGTGCAGGCTCCAGGAAGCCTTCGAGTCGTCGAACCCGGGCCATACTCCGCCGACCGTGATCTGGTCGGGGTGCTTGTTCTTCATTTTTGTATAGAAGTTATTTAGGTAATCCTCGCCCCAGGCTTGCCCCCCGGGCCTCCAACCCTTGCTCCCCGGATACACCCATGCATACTCTCCGTCGAAAGCCCGGCTGTATTGCGAAGGAGGATCATCTTCATATAGAAGAAGAGGCGGGCTCTCCCATTGGTTGACCTGCTGACGAACCTGGCTCCAGTCGGTATTCCCGCGCTTTGGGAACACAAAGATAATGGGGCGACCCTGTAAGGTCAGGTAAGCATCTCGGCTGCGGACGCCTGGTCCAATGTAATTCTTGTATGCAAAATCCATCGCCTCGAGCGCCTCGTCGGTGGCGTGGCCATTGTCTTCCTCGGTCTCGTCATACATGATGGCTACGTGAAAACGCTCTTCGCTGGCGATCTGCTGGAGAAGCGCGTAGCTGCGATCGAGGAAAGGCTGGCGCTGGCCGTACCAGTCCACAACAAACGCGTAAATGCCCATGTTGCGCGCGTTGGCGATCTGCTTACGCAAAACGTTCGGATCCTGGCTGCTGTAACCGACGTCGATGTGGTTGGGATCTCCGAACCAAGGTTGATAGTCGGCAAGGATCTTGGGGTTGCCGGTCGGATCTGGTAAATCCTTGAGCAGTGACTGATGTACATTGGCGCGATTGCAGGCACTGGGGACGTAGCTTGCTACCACGACCAAGGCAGTCAATGCATAACGATAGATCTTCATAAGTCGGTTTCGGGAGCCCGTACGATGGAATCCGCCGAGAGATGTTGTCCGCTCCAAGCAAGACTTTTCAACCGTATCGGGCCTTACGGCGTTGTGCTGGGCACCTGTTCGAGATACCGGACGTACCAGCGGTCGGCGCCGGGGGTCATCAGAACAATGTACCGGAGCGATGTGTCCTCCGAGTCAACCAGCCGGGATCCATCAAAAATCCGGACCTGGATTTGGGCGTCATCGACCAGTTGCATGGCACCGCCGTCCAACGAGTAAAAGACTGCCTTCACGCGATGGCCGTGGTCCACGATTTGCATCCGCAAGCCATTGTCCCGCTGATCCTCGATCCGCTGGGCGAGCCGATCCTGGGCGAAACCGGTGAACTGCCCCTTTAGCAGGTCTGTCCGGTTTTGTTCCAGGGCTTGCTCCATGCCACGCCAGGCGATCGCGTAATCGCGAGTGAGGTTGGTTCCGGTGAGTTGCTCGATGGCGCGCGGACGCAGGTTATCCGCGTTCAGGTTCACTTGCGGCAGCGATTGTGCGCCGGCCGCAATCGCGATCGCCAGCGTTAGAAAGAACGCGCTCCCTGCGTGGAATAGTTGGCGTCTGATCATCTACGTGCTTCCCGTGATTGATAATTCGTTTCCCAGAACGACGCCGCACGCAACCGAGATACGACCGCGGCCCTTGACTGCTAATTGAGCTCGCGCCACACCCTTCTTGATCGGCGTGTCTACGGCGGTCTTGCCGGCGGAATCGATGCTAGTAAAGGAGACGATCGTGCCGTCGGGAAGTGGATTGCCACTGCAGTCGCGTACCGGATCGGTTTCGAGCGTGACACCATTTTTGTCCCGGATCCCTTTGATCCGCAGCCCGCAGGCCTCCGCCGCGACTTGCTGAATAACCCGCGGTACAATTACGTCTCCGATCGCCGCTGTGATCCGCACCGCCCCCTCTTTGCCCGTAGATCCCATGCGCATCCAGGCAACGCCACGTTGGCTGGAGACGACACGAGAAAACCCGGCAGCAGACGACGGTGCGATTTGGAACTCCACTTTCGCAGGAGCCAGAACAGGGTTGTAATAGCGGTCGAAGAGAAAGGCGGTTGCGTCGATGGCATCAGGTACGGAGACCGGTACGCGGGAAGGGTGAAGGAAGAAGCTCAACCGAGATGGAGCACCCGCGCGCACTTCGAATGCCGCATGCGCGCAATCCTGGCCGGAACAGAGGATCGCCTTATACTGGCCGGCGCTCGACACTTTTTCTGAATCGATATGGATATCCCTTCCGAGCTGGATCGTTTGTTTCGAGGCGCCACTCGGTCCCAAAAGGTAGAACGTCGCCTCGCCTGAACCTTCAGTCTGCATGGTGAAAGCCTGCCCCGCTGGAACGCTCGCGGGCGTGTGCAACACCGCACTGGCAGCAGATGTTGCGCAGGCCCATCCGAGAGCAAGTACTCCGGCTAGTTTGAGGCTGAGGCTTCGCATCGTCAGCTGCTCGTCCGTACATAGTGGTTGACGACCACGTGGTAATTCTTCATTCGCGAGACGACGTCATCGGGCACATCCAGCGCAAAAGGCGTGGTCACCTGCGGCAACAGGGCCTGATCCACATATCCGCCGGAGACCCAGATAACCTTGCCGGCGAAATCATAAAAAGTGGCCAGCACCTGGGAAATGTTGACCGTCTCCCCGCTCTGGTTGATGAGATTCCCCTTCAGCACCTTGCGGCCGAGACCGTCCGGGCTTACGGCCTGATCCGCAACCATGATCACGGGATCAGCGCTGGCAGGCACCAGCTGTGGACGCGCATCCATGCGGACGCTTTTCACTTGCGCAATGCGGATGCCGGGAAAATCGATCCGGTACGGAGACACTTGCTTGGGGAGCAGAGTATGCGAGATCAGGTCGAAGCTGCTTTCTTCATCAATAGCCGAGCCGTCTGCTTTCAGCAGCGTGGCGTTCACGTTGATGCAAGCCGGCACAGTGTCTTCGTTTTCAATCTCGCCCATGACCACCACCCGGCCTGGGCGTTCGACGGCGTTCATCGAAAGGATCCGGACTTGGGGAGAGTCGACGCTCTGCGCACCCCAGGCTTGGCCGTTTTCACGGCCCACAACATCCCAGCGCAGGTAATTCACCGGAATCACCTGGGGAGGCACGCTGGCGAAATTCGGCTTTGGCCACAGCACCCGCCAGATCGATCCGTCCCGCCGCACCGGCAGGTCGCGCACATCGTCAAGAGAACCAACGGCCGTGGACCACTTCAAGCGCACGCGCAGGATCGCCCGATTCTCGTCGGCGTGCAAAGGCCACATGTCAAAGCTCTGCAGAGCGGCGTAAGTCCGGAGACTGCCGTCACTCCCCGCGATGTCGCGAATGAAATCGGACTTCTCTACGTCGTTGCTGGGATCGAGGCGGACGTACGCGCCGTCCCAGTTGCGCGCCTGAATATCGGCCATCAAGGCCTGTACGGCTTCCTCGGGAGTGGCGGCAGAGAACATCTTATGACGCGCGAAACCTCCCGCCTGCATCCACGCGACGGCCAGCAGTAGCAACGTTACCACCGTAAGCCCGATCGGAAGGCTGCGTTTCATGAGTGAGCCTCGCGGGCGTAGACCGGTTCATAGGCTCCCGAGGGGAAGGCGCGCACATCGGCTACTTGCACAGATTCCGGCAGGAACATCACGAACAGTATCGCGAGAATGGCACTGCCAATCGGAAGAATCCCCCACAGCAAGCCTTGCCATGGAGCGGGAACGGTATCGGACGGAATTTCCCGCGCTGGAGGAGCATCGTCTTTCGACCACACGGTGATTGTGCCCGAATCGAAGGTTTCGACCTGCCGCCATCCTGCAAAAACCAGCAGCGGCTCATAGAAGGGGTCATGAACGAAAATGAACTTCAGACCATAATGATTCGCATGCCGTAACATCGCCCGCAGCGAGTCCATGCCGGCGGAACCGAAAAACTTTGCGTTGGTCAGCTGCGCAGCTCCGTAGCTGGTCATCTCGGGCAGCAGGCGCGCGGAATTGTATTCTCCGTCCACGCTGCTGGCATTCGCGTAGGTAGAGACCTTAGGCAGGGCGTTGCCAAAGCCGAGTGTCAGATAGCGATAATGGTCGTGTTCATCCCGGTTCAGAAAGGCGACTACGGAATCCACATTCAGCGAGCTTCCGGAGTGAAAGGGGCTGTAAGTTAGCCACACGAAGGCGAGAGCCATGCTTCCCAGCGCCGCGCAACCAACCACGATGGCCCCGGTGCGGTGGAAGCGGTCGATCATGCGTTCCGCCAGCTGGCCTATCAGAGGAAGCGCCAGGATAGTCGCCCAAAGGGTAAAGCGCTCGTAGGTGAGAATTTCGAAAGCTCGTCCGAAGATCCATCGGGGAACCGGGGTTGTGCCGCCGAGAGCGATCAGGAACGTCACCCAGAACGCGAGCAGCAAAATTCGCAGCCGAGGCGACGCCGAGCCCTTGATCACGATGAAAGGCAAGGCAAGAAGCAGTGCCCCATACGGCACGATGAAGTAATTCATGCCATAGGTCCAGTTCATCAGAAAATTTGAGCGGCTGGCGTGCGGGATCGGCAACTGGTCGATCGGGTGTCGAATAATCGCAATCCAGTACGGCAACAGCACGATACCCACGCCGATGGCAGCGATCGCGGTAAAGATTAGTGCGCGCCCGATTATCGGTGCAATCGGGCGTTCCTGCTTCCTTCCGTCGTACCAGGCTAGGGCGAAGACGGGGGCACCAAACAGAACCGAACCGAAGATCAACGTCACATGGTGGGCCGAGGCTGCCGCCAGCGTCAGCGCGAGCCCCTTTAGCAGCGAACGCAAGCCGCCGCGGAGGGACCAAAAATAAAAGTACGGGAGCGCGAGGAAATAAAGTGCCGCCGACATGGTAGTGGGCAACTGTCCAGCGGAGTAGACGAGGAACGAAACTGTGCCGGCAAAAATCGCCAGGACCCCAGCGTAGCTGGCCGGACGCTCATCCACCCACAGGCGTGCGAACCGATAAGCGGCGACCGCCAACAAAACAATCGTCACCAGTTGCACCAGCATGAACGCCTCGGTGAGTCCCACTAAATGCGAGAGCAGTGCGATGGCTTGGTGCGCGAGGGGCGGATAAGTGGTCTGGGAAAATCCGGCAAACCACTTTTCGTTCCAAGGATCGAACCAATGCTGGGCGTAGTGCGAAGCGAAAAAGATGTGGAAATTGGCGTCGTACGAGGTGGTCGCGGGTAACTGCATCAACAGCAGGGGTCCATGGACCGCTAGTGCCATCAAAATGGTGGCGGCAATCGGAATTGGTCGCCGTAAGAAACTGGCATCAAAGGTCAACGCGATCACTCCAGACTCTGGGGAGTCGGTGCTTTCGATTCGAAAGTCTAGGGGACGGTTGCTTGCTTCTCGGGGCTTTTCCGGGAGTAACTTTCAAAAGAGCGCCACCAGCCATCCAACCACCTACGGAATTTCCTGCATCTGAACCCTGACGCTGGGCTCACCGCACGTCCTAGAGAGCGTTGGAGATGATTTGGATCAGATTCTTCGAGTTCGTGCTGCTGCCGTCCTACTAGTAATTCCCGGCCTTTGCGGCCTGGTATGCGCCCAGAACTTTGATATTAACGGACAGGCAGCTAGTTCTTCGACCGCGCCCACCAAGAACACTCAGCACAGTTCATCGCCGGAAACGGGCATGGGTTGGGGTTCGGGCATCGAGGTCGCCCGCCAAGCGAGAGCCGCGCAAACGGCGATCGAGCATGGAGACTACCGTGCGGCTGTGAACTATGCCCAGCAGGCCACCAGGCTCGCGCCGCAGAATCCGGATCTGTGGTTTACGCTGGCATATGCGGCGCGGCTAGCCGGCCAGTATTCCCTCTCGGTCGACGCCTACCGCCGCGGACTCTCTGAACGGCCGTCATCGATTGAAGGGCTTTCGGGTTTGGCGCAAACCTACGCCAAGATGGGCAGGGGCGAGGAAGCGCAGCAAATCCTGCAACAAGTGCTGGCTGCCAATCCGCGAAGCGACACGGATCTTCAACTGGCAGGTGAACTTCTGCTGGACACCGATCCGCAGAAAGCGATCGAGTATCTGCAGCGCTCCGATGTTGCAAAACGCTCGGCTCGCACCGAACTTCTGCTGGCCCGCGCATTTCAGCGCACCGGACAACCGGACCGGGCAAGAGGCATGCTGGAGCGGGCACGCCAATCAGCGCCGACAAATCCGGAAGTATTGCGCGCGGTTGCCGCCTACTACCGGGACACCGGGGACTACCAATCGTCCATTCAAATCCTCAAATCCGTCTCTGGCCAAGATCCCACAACGCTAGCCGAACTCGCCTATTCGTATCAACTCGCAGGCGACAAGCGCAGCGCCGCCGAGGCCTACCTGAAGGCTGCCCAGGGCGCACCCAAGCAGGTTGAGTTTCAGCTGAATGCGGCCCAGGCTCTGGTAAGTGCAGGAGACTTCGATCACGCCAGCAGCATTCTCGATCATGCGTCCACGCTCGACCCCGAGCATTACCGTCTGCGCGCAATCCGCGGACAGATGTATGCGCAGCAGCACCGTGAAGACGATGCGATCCGCGAATACGAAATGGCATTGGCGCGCTTGCCACCCACCGTGCCCGAGGGCGTCCTGTATCCGATTTCCTTGCGGGTGGACCTGTACGAGGTCTATCGCGACAAAGGCGATGCCTCGAATGCGGAGCACATCGCCAACGCGGCGCGCAATGAGATCGACGCAATCAACATCGAGGGTCTGAACCGTCCGGAGTTCTTGCGCCTTCGTGCAGCTACCGAAGTCGCCGGCGGAGACATGCACGGCGCAGAGAGTGATCTCACAGAAGCGCTGCGGGCGCAACCGAACAATAGCGTGCTCCTTCTCAATTATGCCAACCTGCTCTGGAAGACGGGCCGCCGCGATGCCGCGCTCCAAACCTACCGCAAGGTGCTGACGCTCGAACCCGACAATCCCGCTGCTCTGGGTTCTCTCGGATTCCTCATGCGGGAGGCTGGCGACTCGAAGAGCGCCCAGACATATTTTCAAAAGCTTGCCCGCCGCGACCCGGAGAATTATGTGCCTTATCTTGCCCTGGGCGACCTGTATAGCGAGGACCGGGAATTCCCGCAGGCGCAAGTGAATTACGAGAAGGCAATTGCACTCGCGCCATCGCATCCACTGGTCGTCTCCGGCGCGATGAATGCCGCGTTAGAGGCGCATCAGTTACCGGTCGCGAAGCAATGGTTGGAGCGAAGCTCAGAGAACGTACGAAACAATCCGCAAGTCATGCGTGAGCATGAGCGCTATCTGACGATGACCGGCGACTTCAGCGCTTCCGCCGAACTCGGGTATCGAGTGCTGGAAAAGTTGCCCGACGATCGCGAGGCGGTCGATTATCTGGCGTATGACTTGCTCTTTTTGAAACGCTACGACGAAGCCGACGCCATTGTCAGCCGGTACCGAGCGTTGTTGCCCAAAGACCGTGATCTGTCACTCATTGCCGGTTACATCCATGCGCACGACGGGCAGGACGGGCAGGCAATCCAGGATTTCACGCACGCGCTGGAGATTGATCCGCAAATGGCGACCGGCTACATGAACCGCGGATACGTCTACAACGACCTGCGCCAGGCCACAAAAGCCGAGCAGGATTTCCGCAAAGCGCTGTCTTTGAAACCGAACTACGGAGAGGCCCATTTGGGGTTAGCGTATGCGCATCTGCAGTTACAGCGATCGGGCGCGGCCCTAAAGGAGGCTGACCTCGCGGCCAAGTTTCTTCCGGAATCCGACAGCCTGCACCTGGCAAAGGCCGAAGCGTATCGCCAGCGGGCGATGTGGATGCATGCCAAGGATGAGTACCGGGCAGCGCTAAAACTGAATCCAAAGGAAGGCACACCGTATCTTGCGCTCGCCGATGTGCAATATCGGTTGCGTCAGTACCAGCAGTCGGCGGATACCTTGAACCGCGCGCTCGCCGTATCCAACGACCCCATGATCCACGCGGAATTGGCGCGCTCCTATGCGAAGTTGCAGCGCCCCAGCGAAGCGATGCAGGCGATCCAAGCGGCGGAAAAGAGCGGAGGCAAGGACTACAAGGTGCTTCTCGTGACGGCCAATGCGCTCCAGATCATGGGAGACCGGGACCAGGCCATGATGCGCTACTCACGCGCGCTGGAGAGCTCGGATGACGAGGAACGCTTGCGGGTGAGGCTGGCCTTGGGAATGCTGTTTGCGGAAGAGGGAAAGACGGCGGATGCTCAACAACAGGTCGCCCTGGGTTTTGTCGAAGGCCAAGCGGCGAACGTGGATGTGGCGACAGCCGACGACTACCTGAATGGCGCCTCTATTTTGCTGGCGATTCACGAATATTCCCTCGCACAACGGTTTTACGGGCGAGCCGAAGCTGCGGGAGCAGATGAGGTGGCAGTGGCAGTCGGCATGGCGAACTTGTCGTTGGCCATGGGCGACACTCGGAGCGCGGAAGCGCAATTGGCAAGTGTGGGCTCGCAGGCTGATGCGAAGCAGAATTATGACTACCTGGTAGCTCTGGGCAGTGTGAACCGGCAACGCGGGGACAACCGGCAGGCCCTTTCGTTGTTCGCCCGGGCAAACACTCTAGATCCGGAGGACCCGGTGACCAGGAATGCGGAAATGGATCTATCCGCTGGCGAGGGCCGGCAGATTACCGATCGCCTGGGGATTAGCCCCGATTTCCACCTCGCCCCGCTATTCGAAGACGAAAACATCTACCAGATGGACGCCCGGCTGTTCGGAGTTCAACACCAGCCGTCCCTGCTGCCCCCGCCCCGCCGGTCGATCGAGACCTTCGCCGACACGCGATTCCAGTACAATTCGGGGTCCTTCCCCGCAATCAACGGATTTGTGGCCGAGCGAAACGCCCAGGGAAGCGTCTCCTTCCCCAGCCAGCTCCTCATCCAGAATCGCAACACGTTCGATACAATTTTCAATGCGTCGGTCGCTCCTGTGGTCAGTGTCGGCGACGTGCGGCTCACCGTTATGCCGGGCCTGCAATACACCGTTCGCCGCGACACGCTTGCCCCGGTGGCGATGGATCAGAACCTGCTTCGCCAGTTCGTGTACGTAGCCAGTAGCCCAATCGCGAATTGGGTGTCGTTTTCTGGAAACGTAATCCGCGAAGCCGGGCCTTTTACGGAACAAAACCTTCATTCGCGGGATATTTCGGGAGCCATCGATTTCCGAGTAGGACGGCCGTGGGCCAGGACAACTCTGCTCACCGGCTACAACGCGCGCGACCTGCTGTTTAGACCCTCGATCCACGAATACTACGGTACGACCTCATACCTCGGACTCGAACGAAAATTCGGCTCGCGATGGACGGCATCGGCGGTTGCGGAGTATCTGCGTGCGTGGCGGGTTGAGGGCAATCAGTATGCGATTGCCCAGACTCTGCGCCCCGCATTCGGCCTGGATGCAAACCTGAGCGAGCACTGGTCACTAAGCGCTACGGGCGCCTGGTCCTCGGGAAGAGGCTTTCATGCTTACGACAATATGACAAGTGGAGTTCTCGTTTCTTACGTGCGGACGCATCAGCTGCAACGGGCGGACGGACATGAAACCGCCTCCGTCGCGTATCCCATCCGATTCTCGTTCGGGTTGCAACAACAGACGTTCTACGATTTCCCCGGCAACAGCCACACATCGGTGATTCCGGTCATCCGCCTTTCACTCTTTTAGCGACCAGCGGGCCGGCCAACTGGATTAGCTGCGCCAGAGTAATTCTCGCACGGCTGTACAGGGAGAGCTCGATTTGGAGGACGTGCGTGAGTTTCTGCGGTGGTTTGAGTCTCGCAAGGACCGGACAAACTGCCTAAGGGGAATATGTAGACTTTTCATGGGAGCGGGATCGCGTCGCCGCCTTGAGGGGCATCCCATGACTGAACGTCCCGCCCCCACTTCCGACTGAGCGATCCGCGTCCTGGGAGCCAACTCGGGGATTGCCGCAGCTTCGACAGCTCTTGCAGCACATTGAGTCGCCGGCTTCGCTCGAAGGAACGGAGGTATTCCCGTACCACCTCAGGCATGGTTAGCTGCAGAGCGGCCGCAAAGTTCTGCAGCGCCATTTGCGCCATGCGGTCCGGAGCTTGGAGAAGCTGGCAAAGCTTCGCAGAGAGGCTGATGGCGTCTCCCGTCGGGAAGAACTCCATCGCCATGTGTTCGTGGTTGGCCAACTCCCGGAAGTCGCCAATGTCTGAGGCAACAATCGGAACTCCATACTGGGCTGCCAGGTGAGCCACGCCGCTCGACCCAGCCGAGGAGGTGTAGGGCATCACCGCGATACTCGCGCTCTGAAAGAACTCTCCGATCGCCTCTTCTGGCACGTATCCCAGGAAGCGAATCCGGCTATTCTCATAACGCGAAGCTGTTGCCGCCACATATCCGGGCATCTTGGGATGATCGCCACCGCCGACAATCAGTTCGGTCTCGGGAATCTCCTCACAAAGCTGCTCAAACGCCTCGATCAAGACCTCAAGTCGCTTGTAGGTGCCCCACTTACCGAATGCTAGGATGCGATGTTTGGGATTCCCGCGCTTGCTGAAGTCCGGTGGACTCGGCCGCGCCGTGAAGATGCCATGAGAACGGGAATTGACTCTGCCTCTTCTGTAGTTATCTTGCAGAGTGCGCCGGTAAGCGGGCAAGAGCACCGACACCGAACTTGCGCCCAGCAGCAAGTGCGTGGCGAGCCAACCGCCGGCGCGGTAGAGTCTAGGCCGGGTTACTCCCGCATCGGCGAGGTTCACCGTCTCAAAGAGTTGATGGAGCGTAACGTGAGTGTAGACTCCGGCAAGCTTCGTCAACATCGGTGTGGCTAGGCTCAACATGGCGGCAGCAGGCTTCGCCCCGAAGCTAGCGAAACCGATATTGAACCACACCAAGTCAGGTTTCAAGGAATGGACCGCGCGCGAGATTGTCACCAAGTTGGCGGCCAGATCAAATCCCCAGCAGCGGGATACATGAAATCCGGGCAATTCGCTGAGCGACTCGGGCAGGTTGTCGCCAAGCACTGTCAAATGAATTCCGGGACTCTGTCGCAGCTGATCGGCGAGGTGAAAACCATACTCAGCGAGCGCTCTGCGGCTCGGAGGAAATGCCGTAACCAGCGCGATTCTCATTGCGGGCCCGGACGGAGTACCGTATCCCACGACAGGCGGCCCAGCAAATAGACATACTGAAACGCAACCGCCGTGCCGGCTTTGCTCTTTCCGGCGTGGCGCAGTCCAAATCGGTACGGGACTTCCCGGACGTTGCGTATTTGTCCCCGAACCAGAATTTCGAGGAGCAGTTTGAATCCCTTGGTTTGAAACGTAAGTCCCTGGATGCACTCCCGGCGCACGATAAAGAAGCCAGACATCGGATCTGTGATCCCAAGCTTGTTACCTAACAATGGACGAGTGGCGAGGGTGCTAAGGCGCGAAATCGCCGCGCGAACCGGGTTCCAGCCTGCAGTTCCGTTCTCTTTCGCATAGCGGCTGGCGATCACGATATCCGCGTCATCGGTCAGTTCTTCCAGCAGCGCCGCAAGCAATGTCGGCGGGTGTTGCATATCCGCATCCATCACCCCCAGAAGTTCGGCATTCGAACTCGTCCACCCGTGGAGGATCGCGCCCGCGAGACCGCTTTGGTGCTCGCGAGTGAGCAGGCGGATCCGGGAGTCGTCCCGAGCGTAGGCGCGGACGATGTCTTGAGTCTGGTCCTTGCTGCCGTCGTCCACGACAACAATCGTGTAAGGATTGCTCGCGGACTTCAGCGTTTGCTGCACCGAATCAAGCAAAGGACCGATGTTATCGGCCTCATTCAGAGTCGGAATAATCAATGCAAAACTTTTTGACTCCATCGGAGATCTCATACGACGGCTTTCTTCTTGAAGACGCCCAACTTGGATGAGTCAGTAGGTAGTGCGGTTGTCCTGAAGAACGAATGCTCGCGGCAAGATGGCGTAGAACCGGGTGTGGAACGTTCAATCGTGCGGTAGTTCCCGCATCGCACTAAGGTGGATCCTGTAGGATGCGGAATCATTTTCTGAAATGTAATGAAACGTTGCAGGCTAATAAATGTTGGCGAGACGGTGTTTACAACCCCAACATCGGCACGGAACTGCCGCCTGGTGACTGAGAGAACTTCTCGGCGGCGGGCTTCCCAAACTTCTCGAGATGGGCAATAGCCTCTTCGATAGAGCGAAACGCAGGCAACAGGCAGGAGAGTCGAGTCACCTCGAGAAGAACTCGATGTTCAGGGCTGGCAGCCGCAACGGCGATTTCCGCGTCATGAGCGGCCGCGGCAAGTGCACACTGAATCAGAAAATCGATTGCGGGACCATCCAGCTTGGTGGTCGGTGGCAAATCGAAAATGACCGCAGGTCGCAGCATGGCGCTGATCGCATGCCGCAATTCGCGGCGGAAGGCATTTCTCCGCAGGGAATTCGGTTTCTCTGGGAACCGCTTGACGGGAATAGACAAAGCATTCACCATTTTTGCGGCGTTTACGTGAGATCTGTGGCGATCATGGCTGCAGCGCGGCCGCGTGGTTCGTGAGAAGTGGGCGGGTGTCGTCGTTGGCTCCAAGTGGGAAATTGGCGTTCGCCGTCATCGTCGCGGCGCGTTCTGGTTCTGGGGTGAAAGCGACGTGCAAGGCCAGCGGCACGCAGGTCGACAATGGTTCCCGAATCGAGTTGTTCCAGGTATGGTCCGTCGACGATCGAGTGACGGACACTAAGGCCCGCGGCCAGGAATGTATTTGGCAAGATGCTCGACCCCTCAAGCGTGGTGCCGCAGTCGATGCGGCACTCGTTTTCAACGGACGAGAACGGCCCCATTGAAACACCATCCTGGAGTACCGTTCCATCGCCTACGAAGCAAGGGCCAAAGAAGCGCACGGAGTCCGCGATCCGCGTTTGCTCCCCAATCCAAACATGTTCCTCGATCTGCGATCCTTGCGGTGTGAGTGCGCATCGCCCAAGAAGGGCATCGGAAACGAGGTCGCGATACACTTTGGGGGACCGAAGGCGCTTCGCATAGCCGCGAAAACTATATTTTGATGCGTCCTTGATGCCCGCGGGTGGCCGATATTGAGCGCTACTCTCCGAGGCCAGCGACGGGCGATTTACGATCTCCACGCCGAGGGGTCCTTCCGGATCGAACGCTTCGGTCGCCGAATTGCGACGTTCCCGATGAAATTGCACAAAATCGACCAAATCAATCTCGGCGTAGGACTTCAACGAGACGACAAGAAGCTGCTCGACTCCCTCTTTCGCAAGACCCCAGGCCGTCTCGAGTCTGTCGCAGGTCACCTTCGCGCTGTGCGTTACCGATAACACTTGCACGCCAATGCGACGGATCCTCTCAATCCACTCCTGCAAGAGGTTCCTACCCACAACCGGCCAGAGCGGCATGGGACGGGCGGTCGCAGAAGCACGGCCTTCCTCACAAACATTGGAGTGCCGGGTACATGGATTTTGTGGGATCACTACGAAGGCTCCAAGCTCCACAATCTCTCCTCATCCGTGGTGTCATCCCGGAGGCCCTGTAGTCCTCCGCAAGAGCGACCTGTCGGCGATTGAGATGGCTGATAACGCCGGAAGGATGTATTAGTCAGAGTCTTTTTGCTTCGAACAGCCGGCTAACCGAAGGAAAGACCGCGGATCGTTGCAAGCATCGACTCCGGTCGTTAGCGCACTCCTGTGACGACACAAGGAAGGGCGTGCTCCCAAACAAAGGCTGCAAACGTCCTCCCAACCGCGGTTGGCCGTGCAGCCTGGAGTCTTCCTTCTGCATCAGAGCACTGTGCCAAGGATAAGCTTCTGAGTTTTCGAGCGGGGCCACTGTGTCGAGTGCGACTGTGAACAGTCGGCAAATCCACGGCAAGCAGAATGCTGCCTCAGTGTATTCCCCTCCCTCGACTGGCCGGAGCCCAAGAGAGTGATCAATAGTCTGAGCCCTTATTTGAACACCGAATCGAAGACTCTCCAATCCCGTGTGCTTTCCGGCAGCTTTGTGTTGCTCGCGGGAACGGGGTCCGTCACCGTCATTAACGTACTGTATAACGTGGCGATGGCGCACTTTCTCGGCCCCACCGGGTTTGGCAACGTCGCTGCCGTATGCACCATTTTGGTCCTGGTTTCTGCGGTTACGCTTTCGTTCCAGATCGTCTCGGCGAAGGTGGTCGCGCAACAAACGTCTTTGCAGGCGAAGAGCGGGGTTTATCGCGGATTTCATCGGCGCGCATGGGCGTGCGGCATTCTCGTCGCGCTCTGCCTGTTTCTTTTACAGTCGCCGATTTCCCGATATCTAAATCTACCGAGCCCACGACTGGTGATTTTGCTCGGAGTGGGAACCATGTTCTATGTTCCCTTGGGAAGCCGGCGGGGATACCTCCAGGGTGCGTGCCGTTTTCATCACCTGGCGGTAAATGTTGTGTTGGAAGGGCTGGCGCGGCTGGGTGGCTCTCTGCTGCTCATCTCACTGGGCTACGGCGTCGCCGGAGTGATCGCGGCCAATGCTGCTTCGGTCATGATGGCGTACCTCTTAGCCGTCCCCCACCTGTCGGCCGTAGTGGCTTCCGAGCTGCACATTGCGGTCGCTTTTCGCGAAGGATTACAGGCCTTTGTTTTCTTCGCCGGTGCGGTGATCATTAACAACTGCGACATCCTGGTGGTAAAACACTTTTTCGCGGGACCGCTTGCCGGACTCTACGCCGCCGTAGCCCTGGTTGGCCGGGTGGTCTATGTCCTCTCCTTTTCTGTCGTGAGCAGCATGTTTCCCATTGCCGCCGAGACGCGCGGCCAAAGCCGCCGCGATCATCGCGTCCTCGGGACCTCGTTGCTCCTCGTGTTGGCCATCGGTTCGCTCATCACTTTGGGTCTGCTCCTGGCTCCCGCGGGAATTTGGACCACGTTGTTCGGCGCCCAGTTCGGCGCGGCGGGCGCATACAACCTTCCGTACCTGCTGGCACTTTATGCTGCCACAACCAGCCTTTACTCTCTGAGCATTGTGATCATTGTCTACGAAATGTCGCACAAGATTGCCGGGACGGGGTGGCTGCAGCTGGCCTTCAGCGGCGTGCTCATCGCCGCCATGTACCGGTTCCACTCATCTTTGGCGCAGGTTATCTGGGTGCAACTGGTGATGATCGTGTTTCTGCTGGTGATGGTCGCGATGCCATTCCTTTTCCGCGCCTGGGTTGGCACCGCGGACACACGGACCATCACCGCGTCTGACGAGATACGGACGCTGCGGCAGGTCTCCGAAGAGGAAGTTATTGCGGAGTTTCTGAAGAATGACTTTCACAATCCGGAATTCAAGCACTACCAATCGCTCAGCAGCGTGGTGACGAAACCTGACCTTCAAGATGCCGGCCAAAACGAATTGCGGCGGGCGCTATTCTTCATTCGCCATGGAGCATTGTGGAGAGAACTTCCCAAGGGAACGCAGTGGTTTGAAATCGAGGTTGGGAAGGCGGACTTAGAGCGCATTTACGTATTTCCCCGGGCCCAATGGCGCAAACTGGCGCGAGGCAACTTTGCCCTGACCGAAGTTGTACAACACATAGTCACAGAACCCTCCGAAGACGCCACCGAGGAGGCATTCCGCTCCAAGATACGAAGCCTGCATGGCTTCATCGCCCAGGATGGAGAGGTGGGCGCAATCCTTCTCATCGGCCTCGGCGAGAAGGGGCCCCTCACTATCCTGGACGGGAACCACCGAGTGGCCGCGGGAATGCTGGTGTCGAGCGAAGTAGTACAAAGATTTCGTTTCTTCTGCGGACTGTCACCGAAAATGACTAGCTGCTGCTGGTACGAAACCACCTTCTCGACGCTGTGCCGGTATGGCACGAACCTGCTGAAGCACTTGGTCTATGACCCCGAAGCCGAGGTCACACGGCTGCTGCAGATCCTGAGTCCCGGAGGAGATTAGCCTCTTGAAAATCACCGTCAGTTCGCCGGCGGACTACCTAGGCACGCCACGAAGCGTTGCCAACCAGGTCGAGGCGCGGGGGACCACGCACCCCGCAGGGCAGGAGTACAGCAATTCTCTCCTCGATTTACGGGCTGCACCGGATAGCCCATTGCTATCTCTTGCTTTACATTTGTCTGACACGGGATCCATTTGCCTAACTCGGACCAAGACGAATTGTTCGAACGGAAGAGCAAAATAATAATGATCAATAGAAGGCACGCCGCACTGCAACTCACCGAAGGGAAACCATGAGAACCAAGATGCAGCGACGGGTTAGTACTCTTTCATTGCTGCCTTTGTTTTTCGCTGGCGTCGCCTTCACTGGCGCGTCCGCACAAGACTTTGGTCAAGCGCGCGAACTTCCCGATAGTCCAAGCGCAGCAACGAGGCAAATAGCGGGCATGTCGGGGCCATTCCAGGAACAAACGGCGCCTGCTGCGCAGCCCTCCCAGGCGGCAGTGCAGTCCAGCGAGCCTGTGGGAACTGCGGCCGCTGAGAGGCCAGCCCCTATAGGGGTCGCAGCTTCGAATCCTGCCGGAGCGGCCATTGCCCCACCCACGCAGAGACGTGCGCGCATGCTGTTCATCAAAGTTGGCCTAGTCGTAGGGGCGAGCGTAGCCGTAGGAACGGTCGCAGCTCTGTCCATGTCCGGCTCTGCCAAACCGCCTGGCAGCCACTGACCGAACAGCCCAGCATGATTCATAAAGCTTTAAAAGACCGTCGCCCCACGCTGGTGAGTTTCTCCGGCATCGACGGCTCCGGGAAAAGCACGCAGATTGAAATCCTTCGCATTCGCCTTCAGCAATCCGGGCTTAGCGTGCGGTTGCTTGCCTTCTGGGACGATCTCGCGGTACTCAAAGACTTTCGCGAGTTCACCAGTTATTCTGTGCTCGGAAGCGATAAGGGCGTAGGTGCCCGAGGCAAGCCGGTGAATCGCCGGGACAAGAATGTCCAGTCCTGGTATACGACTCCGGTACGATTCTTCCTTTATTTCCTGGATGCCCTCTCATCCTGCCGCGCTGTTGCGGAAGCGCGAGCCTCGGAAGCAGATGTCGTTATTCTTGACCGGTATCTCTACGACGAACTGGCAAACTTGCCCCTGAATGGTCCGGTCACTCGAGCTTATGTTCGCTTGCTGCTGAAACTTGCACCTCAGCCAGATGTGGCATACTTGCTCGACGCGGATCCAGACCAAGCCCGCGAACGAAAGCCGGAGTACCCGCTCGAGTTTCTCCGCAGCAACCGTGCGTCGTACCTGGCGTTGGCGGAGATGGCCGGCATGACAGCGGTTGTGCCGGGTTCGGTGGCTGAGGTGTCGGAGAGCATCATGCATCGGCTTTCGCAGAAACTTCAGCCGGTAATGACCCAGCTTGAGAAGGCCGATGCCGGTTCCCTTCAGCACCCCCTCACACCCTGAGGAGGAGACTACTTCGCCTCCGCAAAGAAGTCATGCAGCGGCGCGTGCTTGACGGGCGTGGCTGACCGCCTGCCTTGATTTCGTGGGATATCTCCTGCCTGTGTCGCCTAACGATTGGGGCTTGACTCGACTTTGATCGCGCTAGCCATATAGTGACGGCCGTCGAACGTGGTAGTTGCTTCCACGGTTGCTCCTTCTCGCAGATTATCGCTCACGCTGATCACACCGGGATCGAAACTAATCTCATAACTCTTCTGGCCACGAGGATCCACGACCACCAGCAGGCCAAGGTGTAAGTCGAGGTGAACGACGCGGCCGACAAAAACAAATGCGTTCCCCGGAGCGGCCAGGACTGAGATCTCGCGAGCGACTGATCGTCCGCCGCCGGACTGAAATGTCACTGATACTAACGTCCCCGGGAGCAATTGCTCGGTGGATATCGTGCGGCCGTCTCGTGAAATCACAGTGGTGGGCGATACGCGCAATCCGACGTTCTGGGGGGAAATCTGATCACGCAGCACCAGTTCTCCGGTCTGAGCGTTGAAACGCACCACCTGACCGACGCTTTCTCCTGCCGGCCCCTGTGTGACCACGCGGATATTCTTGGCGAAAATGTTCACCCCGGCGAGCATCGTGTCTACATACACCCGTTGACCGTTCTGAAGGCTGCTGGGAGAGGCAGCTACACCGTCGCGATAAACATGGGTCCGGCCGTCGAAAATAATACGGGCATTTCCGCTTCCGAAAACCTTGACGGTGATTCCATCCCGCACCCTATCGATCTTGGTGATTGTGCCGCCAATCAGCGTCGCCTTCCCTTCCGGCCGTGGCAGCAGTTCGGGTAATCGGCTGACGTGATCACTCGGATTGGAAGTCTCCGCCGGGGCGTTAGGTTCGCTCGCAACTGAAGACGGTAGGCGTCCGTCCGCCGAAAACGAAGATGGAGCCGCTTGCGCCGATGCCATGCTTGCCAGTAGAGCCAATATCAGGAATCGATTCATACACACACCTACCCCTTCGTTGTGTTTCCTTTCGATGCGCCGGGAATGAGTGGGGTAGTCTGCGACTCCCAGCGCTGAAATCACTGAACACAGGCAACATTTACCGGGCTCCGGCATCCAAAAACCCGGCCCAAAGAGTGCCCTGGAGGGCGGAATGAACATATTTCGATCAGCCGCAGGGAGACAGCTATTGCTGATCGCTGTGTTCGCGATTTTCGCCCAGACCGTGCATGCCGATGACCTGAAGATTAGACTGCCTAAACGCAGCAAGCCCACTCCGGTGCAGCGTCTGAATCAGGAAGGCGTGGACGCGGTCTGCAAACATCACTACGAAAGGGCCAATGCGCTTTTTTACAAGGCGTACCTCTACGACCCCGACGATCCTTTCACCCTGAACAATCTGGGGTATATGGCCGAACTGAACGGCCAGGTCGACCGCGCCGTGCATTTCTACGAACTGGCATCGCAACAAACGACAGACGCGGTTATTGATCGGGCCAGCTCAAAGAAATTGAAAGGCGAGTCCGTTCGCGATGAAGTTGCCAGCATCCACGACCAACCCATGCAGATCAGCCGCGCAAACGTCGGCGCTGTACACCTTTTGTCGCAGCGGCGTGATTTAGAGGCCGAGGCACTTCTGCAGAGCGCTTTGGCGGCGGATCCGCACAATGCGTTCACGCTGAACAATCTCGGAGTGGCCAAAGAGTCCGAAGGAGACCTGGAGGCGGCTATGAAATACTACAAGCAGGCCGCTGATATGCACTCTTCGCAGCCGGTTGTAGTCACTTTCAACCGCGCGTGGCGCGGCAAGTCCGTCAGCGACATGGCCGCCGAAAGCGCCCGAGAGCTAGAGGAACGCATTCACGCCAAAGGTGCTCAGGAGCAGGCTATCATACTGAACTTGCACGGTGTGGCGGCAATTAACCGCAACGACTGGCAGGCTGCCAATCAGAATTTCCGGGCCGCCTACGCTCTCGATCCCAACAACGCTTTTTCACTCAATAACCTCGGTTACGTTTCCGAAGTGGCAGGCGACCCGGAAACTGCGCAGTTCTTCTATCAGAAAGCACGCCAGGCACAAGGGGCCGACGCGCACGTCGGTCTCGCAACTCGCCAGTCTGCCGAGGGAATGACTCTATTTGAGGTCTCGGGCGACAACGACCAGAAGTTGGCCGGCAAAATTGGGCAGGAGGCCGAAGCCAGACGACAGCAGCCGGGCCCCGTCGAACTGAAACGCCGCGACAACAGCCCGGTGATCGAACCCCTGCAACCTGCGTCACCCCCAACCTCTCAAAACGCCCATCCCTCTAAACCTTGATCGAGCCGAGAGGCTCTTCGACTACCTATGAACATTTCACGTTATGATTCCGACAATTTGCTGGTGATCCTTTCCCGGCTGCTATTCTCAACGATTAGCGAAGAAGGGCGCGCACTCCTCGACCTCAGCCCTGAGCAATTCCAGGGAATGTTGTCGCTGGCAAATTCCAATCATGTTGTCGTTCGTTCCCTGGAGATTCTTCGCGGAATCATGGCAGATAGAAACGACTGCGAGCGGTGTGAATGGGCGATCGCAGCGCTCGAACATGAGCGTTTGCGGATCGGCCGGGCACTCTCATTTCTGCAGGAAGTTCGGGGAACGCTGGCATCGGAAGGCTGCGACGTCATAGTGATCAAATCGCTGGACCATTGGCCGGATCTCGGCAGCGATTTAGATCTGTACACGAATTCCCACCCAGCAGAGGTGATTCGCGTTATGACTCATCGTGTGGGTGCGCGAATGGCCGAGCGCAGCTGGGGAGACCGGCTGGCCGACAAATGGAACTTCATCGTTTCGGGGCTGCCGGAGTTGGTGGAGATCCACATGGGGCGTTTGGGCCAAACCGGCGAATTGGGTGGCTTCGCCAGTTCCCTTTCGCCGCGCGCGAGGTACCTCAGTGTTGGGGATTGTTTTTTTCCAGTTCCCGCCGCCACCGATCGCCTGATGATCTGTACCCTGCAGCGAATGTATCGTCATTTCTACATCCGTCTATGCGACATCGCGGACACGGCACAGCTCCTGGAAACGGAGTTCATTGATTATGAGGATCTGCAAGACTCAGCCCAGGAAAACGGGATTTGGGAAGGTGTAGCTACTTTTCTTGCGATCGTTTCGGACTATGTAGAGCGTTGGCGCGGAAGGGCCGTCGACCTGCCTGCTTCGGTTCGATCGGCAGCGCGATTTGGCGGGGATCAAATCAGCTCCGCCATGGGTTTCCTGCGCGTTCCAATTCTGCCCCATTCGGTACGGCTATACGCCTCAGAGTGGGCGACCCTGATACTCCAGGGGCAGCTCCGCAACACTGCCCGGCTCAGTTTACTGCCATGGCTGGCAACGGCCGCTGCCTTGGGACAGAGAATCACGGGAAGCGACAAAGGAATCTGGTAACCCATCGGGTCCAAAACCGAAACCTGCAAGCGCTGTCGATTTCAGTTTTGCTGGGATGCTCTTGACATAGCAAGCCGGTTGACTCGGTCAGGCGGTTGCAGACCGTCCAAATGCCGGTCCTGGGCAGGACGTCGGCGCTGACTGCTCTGCCTGAACTATTCCAGGGCCGGATGGGAACTGCCGAATCTGCTTCCTGGCTTTGTATAGCTGTGATTTCGAATTTCCCGCGGAGCACTCCAGCAAGTCCGCAATCTCCTGATGTTCGTATCCGTCCACTTCGTGCAGCAGCGCGTGAAACAATGCGGCAAACGCATCGGCATCGCCTTCCTGAGCGCGCCGGACTATATCGGCGTTCAGTGGAACCATTGGTTGTAAGATCGATGGCCATCCGCGACTTGGTTCCGACAATGGAAGGCTTTACGAAGCAGGGGCCGTTCACGTCCGACGCTATCGATCACGCAACGAACCATCCGCCGGCCCACAAGCTGGCTGGATCGAGGCAAGCGAAACTCTCAGCTAATGCCCTGAGCGACAACATCTACGAGACCACTCACCGGTTTGGGAAACTGCAACACCCCTGCAAGTTGTACATGCACAATTTCATTCCTCACCGCATAAAGCACCAACTCGGCGATCGAATGAAGCTGGAGCTTGCGCAAAATGTTGCTGCGATGGGTCTCCGCCGTCTTCACTGCCATGTCCAGCATGGTGGCGATGTCCTTGGAAGTTTTCCCCTCGCCTATCAGTTGCACGACCTCGCGCTCCCGTTGCGACAATTTGGGCACCTTAGCCGCGGTTGGACCAATGCTATGCCGCTTGTAACCGTCGGTGATCAGATCGGACACTCGCGAGCTGAAGATGCTCTTGTGCCGTTGCAGCGCCTCCACTGCGGTTGTCAGGTCATCGGTTCCGTCGGATTTGAAAACCCACCCCCGAACCCCCGCTTCCAGACAGTTTAGGACCACTTGCTCGGAGTTCACGCCGGTAAGTACCAGAATTCTCTGGTCAGGATTGTCTTTCAGGATCTTCCGTGCCACATCCACCCCATTGAGTTTTGGTATGCAAATGTCCAAAATAAGAAGATCGGGTTTCAACTGCTCGCACTTCTCTACCGCATCCCATCCGTCAATCGCCTCTCCACAGACTACCCAGCCTTCATGAGACCGAAGCAAGGAGCACAGACCAAAACGGAATATTGGATGATCGTCCGCTACTAGAATCCTGAACCCACTCATAGAACCTCCCCCACAGTAGAAGCTAACTTACCAAGGCACGTATCATGCCGTCTGTGCAGAATTGCTCAGCAGCACGAGAAGGCGTTATTCGCCTCGAAAGCGGTACGGAGTTCTGATCGGCTACGCCATACATTTGGAGGCAATGCCAAGGGTTAGAATGAAGGACATCACTGTGAAGCTATTACCGCTTTTCCTGATTTGCCTCGCAGCCATGCCGGGGGTTGCGGCGACTCGCCACTATTACATTGCTGCCGAAGATGTCACTTGGGATTACGCTCCCAGTGGGCGCGACCTGCTGGCCGGACGGCCAATTCCTCAACCTTGGGGACTCCGTACGCAGTGGGCAAAAACCCGCTACATCGAATACACCGATTCCACTTTTTCCATTCGTAAACCGCAACCCGAGTGGCTCGGAATTCTAGGCCCGATAATTCACGCCGAGGTGGGAGATCAGATTGAAGTCGAGTTTCTGAATCGCTCGAAGGCAATCCACAGTATCCATCCCCATGGCGTGCGTTACGACAAGGACAGCGAAGGGGCTTTCTATCTCCCTTGGGGTGCGGGTGCCCGGGTTGGACCGGGCCGCCGGTTCACCTATCACTGGTATGCCGACGAGGGCAGCGGCCCTCGGCCAGGCCAGCTCAGCTCTATCGTCTGGTGGTATCACGGGCACACGAACGAGGCTAGAGAGACGAACGCCGGATTGCTCGGCCCCATCGTTATTACCGCCAAAGGCAAGGCCCGGCCTGACGGTTCCCCGAAGGATGTTGACGAGGAATTCGTCGCCGCCTTCATGATCTTCGACGAGCTGCAGGGAAGACCCGAAGGGCAGTTTTATGCAATCAACGGTTACATCTTCGGGAATCTTCCGGGCTTGGTGATGAAGCAGGACGAGAGGGTGCGCTGGTACGTGATGGCAATGGGAAACGAGAAAGATCTTCACACTCCGCATTGGCACGGCAAAACGGTTACCGACGGGCGTCAAAACGTGGACGTCATCGAACTTTTGCCCGGCAGCACACGCACTGTCGACATGATCGCCGACAATCCTGGCACGTGGCTCTTTCACTGCCACGTTTCCGACCACATGGAGTCGGGGATGATGGCCTCATTCATCATCTACGAACCATCTCCGCGGGCGTGCCCGCTGCATTTCGTATCTGGCGAGTTCTGGAACGGTGCTCCCACCTACACGCTCAAGGTCAAGAATGCCGGCGAGAAAAAAATCAAGAGTTATGCGCTCGTCTTCGAGCAGTTCGTCGCTCCGCAACTGCTGAGTCATCCTTTTTATGACACCTGGGCCTCCAACCAGCCGCTGGACCCAAACCATGAGCAGACGATCGAGATGAAAGCATATCTCGGAGGAAATCAAGGCATCCTGGGTTGGGTGCTGATGCCCTCGAAGGTTGTGTTCAACGACGGCACGGTGTGGGCGCCCAAGGAGCGTGGCGAATGTTTTGGGGCGTTTTGGAAGGATCCGAATCACCCCCACCTGAAAGCGCTGCCTCCGGAGCAAATCGAGACCAATCCGGATTGAGGGATTCCGGTTCATGAATAGTACGTAGGCGCGAGCGTCCTCGCTCGTGCTTCCGCTCCCGGCAAACCCCGCACGGGCGAGGACGCCCGTGCCTACATCGTTAATGCGGGGATTCAAGGCCTGAGCGGCTGCTGCTTACGGCAGCTTATTCACGTAACACGCACCGCTCGTGTTCTGCGCTGGAGGCGCCGGTGGGGTCATCCAGGGTGGATTGTTGAAGTCGAAGAATTCGCTCATATCAGATTGCGCGTTATCGCGAGCCGTCAGCGGCGGCAAATTGAATCTGGTCTCGATCAGCTTCAGAATCGCCGTGGTGTCGGCCACGGTGTGGGAGACATAGTTCTTCTTGGCATATGGCGAGATCACAATCAGCGGTACCCGGTACCCGGTGTAAGTGAAATTACAATTCCCGGAGGTAATGCCGAAACAGATGTCGCTGGACTGCAAATCGACTGGAGGGATGCCATCGGGACTCACTGCGGGTTGGGGCCGGACGTGATCGTAGAAGCCTCCAGACTCGTCGTAGGTGAGAACGAAAACAGAATCCTTCCAGTACTGGCTCTGCATTACTTCGTTGATCAGTTGGGATACAAAGTTTGCTCCGAGTTGGATATTGCTCGGCGAGATATCCACATCAGTCGGATGCTCGTCCAGGCCGGCGCTCGAGGGCGGTTCGATCTGCACTACCTGGGGCAGCGTGCCGTTGGCCAGATCGTTTTCGAAATCGCAGGTGGATTGTCCACTCGGCCCACAGGTCCCCAGAGGACCAATCGTGCCGATGTTTGCCGTAGTAATCGTCTGCGACCATGCGAAATCTTTGGCATAGCTTTGAGAAAGCAGGCAGGTCGCATCATAGGGCGGCCCACTGCAAACCGGATTGCCAACTACCCCCGTAGCCGGATCTACATATATTTTCCAACTGATGTTGGCACCTTGGAGTTCCTGGAAGATAGTGGGGGAAGTGATCAGCTTCTGGTCTTGCGCGTTGGAACCTACCGGATAGACGTAGCCTTGCGACGTGGCCGCGATCAGGTACTCGCGATTAGCATTCGTCCGGGTTAGCACTGGGTCGAACCATCGATCCGATATCGCGAAGTTGGATGCCATGAAGTAGTAATAGTTCAGGTCATCGCCATCGTAGTAACCCATGACTCTCACCCCATTCGTGTCGAAATACGGGTAGTTGTCGTAGTACCCGTTATCGCGAGCGTCGTGGGCCCCGCTAAAGACGAATCCATCCAGTTTGGCTGGGGCCGTCCCCGTGGGATCATAGTAGGTCCAGTCGATGTGAGACTCATTCCAGAACGGGCTCGGATTCTCAACACACTGCGTGAGCAGGTGATAGGAAGCGAATGGATTGTTGATGTCGAAGACGCAGTCCTGGAAAGGGGCCGGCGGCGGCGAATAGGGAGCAGCCGGATCGCATCCCGGGTTGGTCGGCGGTGGACTGTAGAGCGGCGCAATCCCTGAGGTCGGATTGAACTGAGGCAAACCGTCCAACGACTGATCTGGGTATCCATTCTGTGCCCAATATTGCCGCAGTTCTCCAAAGTAGTGATCGAAAGAACGGTTCTCCTGCGCGAGAAAAATGATGTGATTGATGGGCCAGATATTAATCGTGCCAGTGACCGATTCGCTGCCATTCACCGTAACCACGCAGACGCTGCTTCCGCTGCAAGATCCATCCCAGCTCACCAGGTACGAGTTGGCGCTGGGAGTGGCCGTGAGCGTAACCTTCGTCCCGGGGCTGAACTTGGCGCTGCAGGTTGATCCACAATTGATTCCTGCCGGTGTGCTTGTAATGATTCCGGTACCAGTTCCCAACACTGCAACACTAAGTCCAGCCGAGGTCGATGGTCCGTTGAACATGGCCGTGACTGTACTCCTACCGCTCATAGTGACCGAGCAGGCGCCAGTGCCGACGCATGCCCCGCCCCATCCCGCAAATGTGGAGTTGCCGCCGGAGACGGCCGTCAACGCTACTTGAGTTCCCGAGGCAAAATTCGCATGACACAGGCTGCCACAATTGATTCCGGCCGGACTGCTCGTGACCGTTCCCGTGCCGGTCCCCAACGCCTCAACTGTAAGCGTATAAGAGTTGGGCGGTCCGTCGAATGTGGCCGTGACCGAACTCTTGCCGCTCATCGTGACCGAGCAGGCGCCAGTGCCGCTGCACGCCCCACCCCATCCCGCAAAGGTGGAGTCGCTGCTGGACGTGGCCGTTAGCGCGACCTGGGTTTCAGAGGCAAAACTCGCCTGGCACGTGGCTCTGCAAGTGATTCCAGCCGGACTGCTTGTAACCGTTCCCGTGCCGCTCCCCAACACCGACACCGTCAGCACATAGGATTTCGGCGGTCCGTTGAACGTGGCCGTGACCGACGTATTGCCGTTCATAACCACGGAACAGGTGCGAATGCCGCTGCACGCCCCCGACCATCCCGTAAACGTAGAGCCTGCAGCTGGAGCGGCAATCAGTATCACCTGACTGCCGACGGCAAAAGTGGCGCTACACAATGCACCGCAATTGATTCCGTTGGGAGTGCTGGTTACTGATCCGGTGCCCATCCCTGAGGTCTTGACGCTCAGCATCGCTGACGGCCCGGGGGAGGGTGCCAAGCCAACGCAGCCCGCAAGACACGTTAACAATGGAATTATGGAGAGTCCCCGAGCCAAGACCTTCATTTTTCCATTCCAGCGCACGTATCCCCCTTAACCTGATTAGTTAAACCTGCTTTTTGATGGCAATGAGCGGTCTGCCGTTGTACCCGCGCGCTCCTGCTCAGCAAGACGACCTTTGGCTTTCGCGTCGAAGCCCGTGGACGCGCAGTCATGCCCTGCAGGTCGATCAGCGCATACAGCAACGTAGTCGAACCCATACAGCTTGCACTGGATGGAACAGCCTCGCTTGTGGGGCCTATTCTCATTACGGCCGATGCCGAAGCGCCAATCGCGCCTGTCATCAGCTTTGACAAGCTCCGAATTCAGTTCTCGGTTTAGTGCGATGGATCAATCAGCTTAGTGCGCTAATGATTCCGCCGGTTCAACCGCACTAACCGGTAAGCTCCGATTTCTCAGTCGAGCTGAAGGGTGATTGTGTTTCGTATCCTGATTGCCGATGATCATGAGGCTGCCCGACGATGGACCAGAACGATCCTGGAGAAACACCCTGGGTGGGAGGTATGCGGCGAGGACCGCGACGGACGCGAAGCTGTGAAATTCTGCGACGAACTCCAGCCCGATCTCGTTCTACTGGATCTCGGAATTCCCAAACTCGCAGCCTTGGAAGGAGCCCGTCGAATTCTCGCAAATCGCCCTGAGACCCGGATCCTAATCCTGACAATGGACGTTACCGAAGAGGTCGTGCGCGAGGGACTGGCAGCCGGAGTCCGCGGCTTTCTCTTGAAGTCGGACGCCGGCCGCGACTTGATAATCGCGGTCGAAGCGCTACAGAGTCAGCGGACGTTCTTCACTTTCGAAGTCGCTGAACTCATAATCAGCGGATATTTGCATTCACACGAAGAACCCGAAACCCTCGAAGATCGTCTCACTCCCCGCGAAAGACAAGTCGTACGCCTCCTCGCAGAGGGGAAAAGGACCAGGGAAGCAGCTGCCGCATTGAATGTCAGTATCAAGACGGTGGAGACTCACCGGACAAATATCATGCGCAAACTTGAGCTGCATTCCATTGCCGGTCTGACTCTTTACGCCGCGCGTAACGGCATCGTCCGCGTCTTCTAGAGCATTTCTCGATAATTCTGCCTTAACATATTTCGACAAGAGTGGTCACTATTGAACAGTTCTGCAAGCCGTCGGCATTTAACATCGTCCATCAGGAAGTCCCAAACGCGAAAGCGGGCTGTCATGGGTTAGTGTGAAGTTGACATTCAGCCCTCACGACAGCCCTTTCTTTTTCTGCACTTTTTCGGCACTCCCGCGAACGGCGTTCAGGAAATGGTCTGGTTTAACGGCAGGCTGCAAGTCCGGCGATCGCTTCTCGGCGACTCTGCGAATCAACACCATCACAATCGCTGCACCAGGCATCTGTCATCTACGGATTGGTCAGTTTTCGGCTCGCCACCATTCTGGTTGTCGCTCCCGCGCGAGAAGCTGAGGCAGGGCCAACCAAGTAGAAACCTGCTCCGAAAACATTTCTTGCATCCGTGGCGAAGAGTGCGCGATTGTGAACAGTTTTTTGGGCGCCGTTGTTCGATGATCGAAATTGTGAGGAACCAGGCGGCTGCGATAGCGACGCAAGTCCATGAGCCTTTCGCACCGTTCGTCTCACTGAAACACTGGCTACATGAATAACTCGATTAAGGCGTGTTACGCACCAAGGTCGCCATCAGTTGTGAGACTAATTCACAACTCGGAAACTCTTATCGGGATTATCATCCTGCTCAGTTCGAATGCACTCTCCCAATCGGATTCCCAGAAACTCGGAATGCCAGCCCACGAACTGGTACGGAAAGTGGTCATCAACGAACTGAAAGTGCAGAGTGGGGATCTCAGCCACTGGATGTACCGGCTCGAGAAAGAGGAATCCGGTAGGAGACAGGTCGAGGAAATCGTCGAAACTAATGATGGCTCTCTCAGCCGACTCCTTTCCATTGCTGGCCACCCGCTTGATGCCAAACGGGAACAGAAAGAGAACCAGCGCATCCAGAAGCTCGTGAGCCATCCAGACGAGCAACGGATTCTACAGCAGGCGAGAACCAAGAAGACGGAACAAGGAGCGCGCTTATTCACGATTCTGCCCGATGTATTTGTGTACAGCTATGCGGGCCGTGCGGGAGATCTAGTGACGCTAACCTTCAGACCAAACCCGAATTTTCAGCCGCCTTCCATTGAAGACCGGGTTTTTCATGACATGCAGGGTGAGATGACAGTCGACGCCAAACAAGAGAGACTCAAAGCACTCAACGGCCAGCTCATGCAGGACGTAAAATTCGGGGGCGGACTCTTGGGACATTTGGACAAGGGAGGCAAGTTTGAGGTCCGGCAGGCAGAAGTTGCACCGGGTCATTGGGAGATGACTTTCCTGAGTGTGGATATGAAAGGAAAAGCTCTCCTCTTCACCACCATCGGCGTGCACCAGACTGAAGTCCACAGCGACTTCCAACGTATGCCGGACGATCTGTCACTCGCTGAGGCGGCGGGCATACTCAACAGTCAGATCGTGGTAGCCGATAATCGGTGACAGTCCCGCTCTCGCCGGAACTGCAAGCTCGTGCTGGGAAACTCACATCCTGGAATGTTATTGCCCGGCAAATGCGCCCTTTTCAGAAATCGCTCGGCCAAGCCTACGAGAATTGCCGTCGGAAGCCGCAGAGTGCGTATCGTTGGATCGCCTCCACTGATGGCGCGAACCGCGATGCAATCACCATCGCTACAGGGCTCTGAAACTATCTCAAAGCGCTCGCCGTACATTTTTATGTGCTTGGAGATAGTGAAGCCGAGGTCCTTAATCCTGGCGCAGCTCTCGGAGCGTGACCGGGCGCGCATATAACTTTCGCCACCAGATGCCAAAGTACCGGGTTTCGGAAGAACATTCATGTCGGGGCTATTCACACGACCTCCAAGTTGTCGCGGCAAACGCTGGCACTCGCGCACGCCAGGTTTCACCTGCGGCCGTCGCAGAAGATCGGGCCGCTCCTCTGCCAGATCGTTGTCCGTTCAAAGCGCCTGATCTACCGTCGTTTTATCATCCAACCGATCAGCGCCCCTGCGATGAAGCCAACCGCGAACGTGGTCGCCACGGTTACCACAGGATGCCGCTGGATGCGTTGAGTGGTGTCGTTGAACAACTCTTCGGCAGCATCGCCGCCCTGTTTTACGGCACGTCTTACAACTCCTACGCCATCCTCTATTGCATCGGCAATCGCAGTGCTTGCGCAAGAGGCCTGGCGAGCTGATTCCGCGATACGTTCCGCCGTTCTATCCAGCACAGTTTGTGACATGGTGATCTCCTTCGTGTTTTGCGAACCAAAGTGTTGATACGGCCCTTTATTCCTCTATTCCCCGACGGCCTTTTCGACGCGGCCAATTCATTTCTGAACTGTGCCAGCGTTCTTTTCCGCGTTCCCGGCGACTTCCAAGTCGGGGTTGTTCGTTACCTTCCCGGCCTCCTCTTTAATTTTTCCCTTCACCTCGTGGAGCTTGCCTTCGGTCCGGTCTTCCGTGCTTGGGCTCATTGTTTTTCCTTTCTTCCTTCATTGTTATCCAGAGTTTCCGGCTCTTGTACCTTCACCAGCTTGGGTCCATCGGGCTGTTTTGGCGGAAGGCTGTAACTGGCTAATTCGGCTGTCGTAATGTCTTCTTCTTTTCTCCTGAGTTCAGCCATCACGCCACCTCTTTCCTTTCAATAGTGTCCGGCACCTGCGCCAGTTCCTCGAATAGAGAGCGGTAGTAGATCATTGCCATCCTCAGATCCTCTGTGGTTGCACCGTCTTTCCCGACTCGCAGCGCAACAGCGTGCGCAGAGCGGTAGTTTTCCACCACTCGGGGATGGTCGACAGAAATGTCGGCCGCACGCTGGTCGAAATCGGACACCGGATAACCCCGAGTTCTCATTAAAGAAGACAGCAGGTCATCGGCTTCCGTGACCGCACCCTTCGGAGAATCGACAAAACGCGACTGTACCGACTCCCAGCGTTTCAAGAAACGTTCGTATTCCACGGGATCAAGGTTACGAATGTCGAGCCTCTCAACCCGCTTTTGGCGATCCGCTAATTTCGCCTCGGCTTTTCGTTCTGAACCATGTTCCCGCAGTGCACGCTCATACTCGGGCCCAAACTTGTGCCGCAGGTCTGCGGTCGTACTCCTGCGTTTTCGCGCGTACCCCCAGGCAAGCGCCGCGATGATCAGAATCACCGCTACAGCGATCACGATCAGCTTCGGATCCATCAGACGACTTAAGTTCATCGAACCCCTCCACAAAACTAACATTTGCTAAAGCGAAGTTCCTTCTGTCGCCGAACTCCGTTGAGTCGTAAGTATTCAACGTCAGGCTACAAAATGCTGTTCAGAATTGATCGTCTTTGGGACAGCGCTTTCGTACCTGAGCCAAAAAGGGGGGAGCGCAAGCCACAGCGCGAAGCCGCTCACAATCCTGGATGGCGCTCCACGGAAATCAAGCGCCCAAAGCGGTCCAATGTGATCAGACTTCTGCTTTGGCCGCTTCTATCATGTTGGGTAGTGGAGAAGTGCGACGACCGTTACAAAGGCCAGTCCAGCTTCCTCTTACAACTGGAGGTACAACATGGAAACCATATTGATTGTCGTTTTGGTGCTGTTTTTGCTCGGTGGCGGGGGCTGGGGATACTCTCGTTGGCGCAATTAGCGCGATTCACAGGCTGAACAGATAAATCGTGCTGCTCAGTCTCCTTCGTGACATTTAATGAGGGAATGTCGACTCTGGGAGATATTCCTCCGAACTCTCTTTCAGGTTGCCTGAAATTAAGCCAGCCAACCTGAAGTTTTCTCTTCTTATGTTTCTCAGGAAAATCGGTGCGCCATGCCTTCGAATGCAATTCTCAAATAGATTCCCTCTCCGCATCGGATCCCGCGGACGCTTGATTGGCTCGCCGCATTTGGAATTCAGCACCGCAGCTAATCGTGGAGGACGACACTTAGAAGTGAACTATGAACTTGTAAACCACTTCGTCATATCCTACAAAGCCTAACTTCCTGAACCGATTCATGAAGAAACTAACCCGCGACCGGGTCGTGCCGATCATCTCTGCGAGGGTCTCCTGACTGATCCTGGGGATTACAGTCTCTGGCACCCCCTCCTTGCCGAAGTGCGCTAGCAAGAGCAGAACTCGAGCCAGTCTCTTTTCGCTGGAATTGAAAAGTTGGTCGACTAAATCCTCTTCGTAGCGGACGTTCCGCGCTAACAAATAGGCCACGAACATATCGGAAAACTCATGCTCCCGGTGGAGCGCAAGCATCATTGCCTTTTTGTCGATGCGCAGAAGTTCGCAGTCTGTCATCGCGGTTGCAGACCCCATGCGTAAAGGCTGTCCGCCCAGGCCGCCTTCCCCGAAGAACTCTCCCGCGCTCAATAAGCCCAGCGTTGCTTCCTTGCCAGTCTTGGATACGACAGTGAGCCTAACCTTGCCTCCCTGGATATAAAAGACGGCATCAGCCGCATCCCCCTGCGTGAAGATTGTTTGTTTCTTGGGAAAGGTCAAGAGCTTCCTGCCCTCACCGATGGTGGCAAGGAATTCCCTGGGATCGAAATCGCGTTTTTCCCTGCTCAACGCTGCTGATGCCATTAGAGTCCTCCGGAGTAGAGGTACGGTAGTAATATTTTCCCATAATCGTACTCCCGAAAGGTGTTCACTTTTGCTCATCATCGCTACGTAGCCGGCCAGGCCAGCGACGCCTGAAACTCGCCGGTTTGCACATGTGCAAAATTGAACAGTTTTACAACTCTAGCAGGCCTTACTATCTGGCGGTGAAAACCAAGGAACTTAGCCTGAAGCAGATATTATCCGTGCCATGTCCTACCTGTGGTGCGGCAACCGAGGAAGCTTGTGAACTGCATTTCGGCGGCCTGCGCAACGAGCCGCACCGGGATCGGAAACTTTCCGCAGCCGAGGCCCTGGAGACCATGGCGGTCCGATGAGGCCAACAGGTCCTTTTGCGCAGGTAGATTATCCTGCCCCATAGAGTCATCGCGGAAACTGGGTCACTGAGACAACACGGACGCCCTGGGTGTCATCGAAGGGGTCTACCTGAATGTAGTCGCCAGGAGGGCCCGATGTTCTGGAAAAGATTACTGGGCTTGCTAGCCATCGTCTGCAACCTTGCTGGGTTCGCTGGGGCAACGAGTCCCGCCGGCCAACCTCCTCACCCCAATTCAACCGATGAGAGTTCCAGCCCCGGGTCCGCGCAGCCAGCCGCCTCCGGCCTCAGCCACATCAATCACATTATTTTCATGGCTCAGGAAAACCGCTCTTTCGACCACTACTTCGGGGAGCTGCGGCGATATTGGTCGCAGAATGGTTATGCCAATCATTCCCTAGACGGGCTGCCTCAGTTCAATCCGCAATCGGGAGCGCCTCCGCTGCATGGTCCGTCCCCGACCAACCCTGGGTGCGATCCGGACTACCCGTTGCCCAGTGACTGTGTGGTCGACAGCAACAGCCCCAACGTCAAGTCATTTCACCTGCTCACCCAATGCATCGAGAACCTCAGTCCTTCCTGGAATGAAGCGCACGTCGACTGGGATCTGAATGATCCGGTTGGCGACAGTCCTGCCGCATTGGACGGCTTCGTTTTCGCCGCCGCTCACGACGCGCGAGCGCCGGTGAACAGTTTTCACGACAAGAACGGCCGGCGTGCCATGGGGTACTACACAGATGCCGACCTGAACTACTACTACTTCATGGCCTCGAATTTCGCCACCTCGGACCGCTGGTTTATGCCAGTTATGTCCCGCACCGCGCCCAACCGCTACTTCCTCATCGCAGGCACTTCCCGGGGAATGGTGTACCCGATGGGGACCGATCACAAGGACAGTCACTACTTAAGCGCCAAGACAATCTTTCAGGAATTACAAAACGCCGGTATCAGTTGGAAGATTTACGTGAATCCCACCGGTTCTGCCTGCACCGGACCGCCCTACGATCCCGTCTGTTTGCTGACCCTGAGCTATGTGCAGGACTTCACGTGGGGACAGACGATTCCTGCGCAGTATCCTCAAAGTCTCGGCACCATAGGCATTGCCAACTCCGATTTCGATACCGATTTGCAAAATGGCACGCTGCCAGCCGTGGCACAGATTGAGCCGGCCATCGACGCCGGACTTGATGAACACCCCTCGGTTTCAGATTCGCAGCGGAACCAGATTCAATTGGGCGCCACCTACGTCGCCTCCTTAATCAATTCGTTGATGGGCAGTTCCTCCTGGAAAGACTCGGCTTTCATACTTACCTACGATGAATCTGGGGGGCTTTACGACCACGTTCCTCCTCAGCCCGCAGTGAGCCCAGATGGCATTCAGCCGAAGGATCTGCTACCCGGGGACGTTTGCACCCAGGTGACCGGCCCAACCTGTGATTTCGTTTACACCGGATATCGCGTGCCTCTGATCGTAGTTTCACCCTATGCCAAAAAGCACTACGTTTCCCACACGGTCGCCGATCTGACGGCGATCTTGAAGCTGATTGAAACTCGCTTCAAATTGGGGGCGTTGACCCAGCGAGATGCGGCCCAAATGAATATGGCTGAGTTCTTCGCCGCCAACCCGCCGTGGATCAATCCGCCGCTGCCCCCGGTTCAGAACACCAGCAATCCCTGCTATGTAAACAAGCTACCTTGATGGGTAGCGGCGCGGGTGGTCGCGTCTGCAAGTCTGGATAGATAGATCCGGTCCCCCTTAGAAACGCTGGAGGCTGTGGCCATCGTGTCCGAGGACCGGGCCTGCGACTTCCAGGTGCCGACGTTGCCTGCCCGTTCGCCCGTTGGATCAAAAGGGCTGGGGGATGTGCACTCTTGCTCAGACGTTCGCTTCGCGGAATGCTAACTTCGCCGTGTGCTTCGAGCTCAATCGCCGAGGAGCCCAGGAGTCGCTTGCCGCTTGGCAGGTCCCAGCTATGGTGAGGCGAACTGCACCAATTCGAATGGTTTCTTTCGTTCTGTTATCAGCTTGCGGGGCACTGTGCCAGAGCGAACTTCCCTCGGTTCGCTTGCGGCAAGCGCAAGCTTCAAGCTTGCCAGAAGTCTTGCGCCCCGAGATGCGTGATTCGAAATCACTTCCTGATGAGCCGTCGTTACAGCGTCCCACGCAGGCAGACAAATTTCAAACCTTCGTCGATGAGGCGCGCTCTCCTTTAACACTTGGCGCGATTGCCATCAACGCCGGCGTGATGCGCGAAACAGAACCGGGCCACGTCATTCCCGGACTGCCTCCAGCCTTTGGCGCTCTCTACAAAATGGCGTTCATCCAAAAAGAGTCCGGCGCTTTCTTCGGTAAGTACATGTATCCGTCTTTGCTCAAGCAGGACCCACGTTATTACCCATCGAGCACCGGCAGTTTTCTGGGCCGGGCTGGCTACGCAGCTTCGCGCCTCTGGATCACGCGTGACGACTCCGGAAAGAACAGGCTGAACACTTCGTATTTTCTCGGTCTGCTGACTTCGGTCGCTATCGATACCGCGTACCGTCCATATTGGGAGCGATCCGCTTCGTCGACGTTCGGCAATTTTGGTTCGACGATTGGCAGCGAAGCAGGGAGCAACCTCTGGCGCGAATTTGGACCTGGCGTCCGGCAGATGGTGAAGGGCCACCTGCCGAAATTCGTGTCCAGGATCGAAGAGCGTGTCACCCAATACAGAGGATCCGAAGGGAGGGCGACATCGAATCCAATGAAATCGCGGTAAGCCTCGGGAGCGTACCGTCCCTTTGCCACTTCGAGCACGTCGAAGCCGAACTCCGTCTTTACATGCGCGACGGGGTTGTCTTCGAACGTCATCTAGTCGCCATATTTCTTCCTGAGTTTAGGGTAGAGCTCAGGAACTGCCCAATTGACCGCCACGCTGTGCCCGAGATTGTCGGCCGCGTAGTGAGAGAGTGCACCGATGGCAAAGGCGTATTCGTTGATGTCATGGGAATCGCGCAGCAGGGCGTCGACAAAATCGCCGCATCGCACGTAGTGCGTAAGATCGCTGAAGAACCTGCTGCCGAAGGGATAGTAGCCCATGTCTTGGATGATCGCGCCGCCGTAGGCATAGCCGTGGGCCTGGCGAATCTCATCCGGGGTTGCATTCGGAAAACGCTTCTTCAGCAGGGGCACGATATTCGTCGCCCAAACCACATCAATAACCGCTTCATGAGAGAGCACCGAATAGGCGCCCACAGAAGTTGGCAGAGCTACCAGCAGAATCAGAATAAGGATCCACTGAATGGCGGTTGCAGATGTCTTCGCTTCCGGAGCGCCATAAAACCTGGGTGCAGACATCATTCTTCCCCTAATCCCGATTGCTCGAGTTGTGGCCGAAATCGGTGCCGAGGTGAAGGTCTGATTTGGTACCTGTCACTTTCACTGGGATTTCCGTGCCCGCGCCATCTTTGCGGAAAAACGGGTCCACGGGCTTCAGCAGGACTGACTTCCATCCGGTTACCATCTGCGAGAGTTTCGCATCCATCCGGGCTTTGCCGTGGAAGTCGACCTGATTCCCATCGAGGCTGTATTTGCCGGCGAGATCTATGAGCGCGCCCGGAACCTGGAACTGCAACTCGGAAAACGAAATGAGACCCTGGCTGAGACGAAAAGTCCCGCTGAGCTCGGAGTGGACGTTGTCGGGAATATTATCCTGAGCCAGCTTTGGCTTGCCCTCGCTACGCATGCTGAGGGAGTCGACCTTCGCCTGGATGCCGGCGTTGGTGAAATGTACGGCGACGATCCGGAATGTTCCGGCCAGCTTCAGACGATTGGCCAAGTCGGGTTCGCCGGGCGGAAGGTCAAAGTCGGTTTTCAACTGCACTGATCCTGTCATGACTGGCGGATCGGTTCGCACCGCCAACTTCAGCAGGTCTTCGATCCGTCCCTGCTTGATCTCTACCGTCAGCTTGACATGGTGTCCCGGAGCTTCTCTGTTTCTCACCACGAAACCGCTTGCCGTCAGCCACGAATCCTGCAGTTTCGCCCGGACCGGCTGCAGGTAGGTATCTCCGCTGGTTCCGTCGACGATGGCGTGAAAGTCGGTGTGCAGCGGCACCGGCCGGCCGCTGATCGCAATGTGGAAATCGGGGGTGTCGGTTGTGCCATCCACCGCGATGTGATCCAGTTTCCCGGAGTAGTTTCCGGTGGAGGACAGAATTCCTCCGATTCCCTTGATGGTGCTGAGGTCCGCGTCACGAAAGGCATAGTGCCCCTGCACCGGCGTATCCCAGGGGCTGTCTGCCTGCCAGGGGCCGAAACTCCCGCTGGAATGAATTTTTCCCACGGGCTTCGGATTGATCAGGTCGGCTTCAAAATGCATGGGCTGATCGGGTCCGATGCGGGTCATTTTCAAACGCTCGATGGCGAAGTCCAGCGGCAGCTTCCCGGGCTTCTCCGTGTTGATGACCAGCTCCGCCGTATCGGCGATCAGACTGTCCACCACAATTTCTATCTTTTCTCCCTTGGGCTTCATTCGGCTCATCTGGGCTCGCTGCTCTTTGGGCGGAAGATTCAACTGCAAGCCCTTCAGGTAGACGGTTCTCACCTCCATGGGCGACCGGAAGAGTCCCCAGATGCCGCTGCGGAAGCGGAACTCAGCGACTGCGATAAGGGGCTGAATGCCCGGCTGATGACTGTTTGGGTCAGTCTCGCCAAAAATGCGCAGGCCCTTGCCTGAAACTTCGAGTCCACGAGATATCGAGACATGAAACACATCCAGCTCGACTCGGCTTTTAAACCGGGTGGAAAGCGTATCGATTACGCGTGCACGCAGGATGGGCCCAGCGCGGCTGATCGCCAGCCCACCGGCCGTCACCACGACAGCAAGGAACGCCAACATCAACGCGAGAATCTGTCGTCTCAACCGTCGTCGACTATTTCGCGCAAATGGATTACTGTCAGACACGGTCATCCTCAGGTAGCGGGAACGGGACAGAAGCGGGAGCCCTGATCGTGTGGATTCTAAAGATCAGGTTCCACGAGGAGCCGCCTAACGAGTCGGGCGCAGGATTTCTGCCCAAGTAGAGTGCGTATCCGGCCCTACGCAGCCTTCGACTCATCGCACAGGTGCTGGTAGTACTCCCTCCCACGCCGGTAGCCGCTGGTGTACGCCTCAGCCAACTCGACGCCAGGATATTGGCGCTGCAAATCTTCCAAATTGCTTTCCATTTCAGCCGATACCTGGTCGAATTCCTTGCACCGCATTCGGGCATGTAGGGCGGCTTCGAAGCCCAGGCGATAGAACTTCTCGTCACCGCCGAAGTTTCTACCGGATGCGGAGTAGTGCTCCTGCTCGGCGCTTCGCAGCCCAATCCACCACTGGTGGCGGGCAGCGTCGATACTTTCTGCTCCTTCCGCCGTGAGCAGGTCACCGATATGAGCAGAAGTGGCCGCGTTGTCGGCTAAGACCATCACAACGCTGCGGCCTTTGCGCAGCGCATCTTCATAGACAAAAATCTCGTCTTCAGGCAAGCCTTCCGTCGCAAGATTCTCAAGCGATCCACCAGCCACCGCGCCAACCCCAGCACCGGCTGCGCCAAAAATGGCAGCCCCGAGCAGACCAATAGCGGTGACCGGCCCTACGCCAGGCAGCATTGCCACCAGCAAGCTTCCGCCGGATACGCCAGAAGCTGCACCTACGACGGCACCGATTACTTTGCCCATACCGGGTTGTTCTCCCGCGTCGACCGGGGGAGATTTCGCCTCGCTCTGAATCGTTCCCGGCGTCAACAAAGTGATCTTGTCGGACGAGACCCCGGTCGACTGCAAAGTCTTTACTGCACGTTCTGCATGGCTTTGGGAAACAAAGACGCCAGTCACAGCTTGCACTTTGTGCCACCTTTTGCGGTCGGAGTTGAATCTCCCGACATATCGCGAGAATTTCGTCTGTGCGGACCGCGTCCACTAGATGCCGCCATCAAGGGCTGGAGTTGTCCGCGCGACGTATGGAGATTCTAGGCTCACAAAATCTTCCAGGCAAACCGCGAAGGATCTGCACTTCGTCGCTATCGCCGGGTCTACCACCTACGTCTATGCGGCTTTCTTTTGGGGAACTTTGGCGCCCTTCTTGCGTGCTTCCGAAAGACCAATGGCAATGGCTTGCTTGCGGCTTTTTACTTTTCCTCCTTTGCCGCCTTTTCCGGAGCGAAGAGTCCCATGCTCCAACCGTCGCATCGCGCTTGCTACTGTTTTGCCCGCAGCCTTGCCGTATTTCCGGGCACTCGATTTTTTCATTGCCGGCATGTGATTCTCCCGGCTCTTAGAGTGGTTCACCCCGGCTGAGGTTGTGCACGCCACACTCCAAGCCGACACATTCTCCGCTGAATGGACAGCCCGGGGAGCAGAAATAGCATCTGAGCCCGAGATTTGCTCATTCGCCAGCGCTCGCGAGCAAACAGAAAGGTCGGCGACATGCAAACGGCTACGAAAAAATATGCTCATCTCTCTTGTCAATGCCAGGTCACTTCGCCCGGAAAATATTGTGGTGAACTCTGCGAAGCCGCGGGTGAGGACGAAACTGAGATTGCATGCGATTGCGGTCATCCGGCATGCCTAGAGGTCGTTCACGGTGACTAGTGTCGCCAACAGCTGTCCACCGCTGCCTGACTGCAGTTTTGAGGTCGGCGGCAATCCCAAATGGAGAACATGTCTTTATGTCCACAATCCTGGCTGTATTGCTGATTTTGCTCTTGCTGGGGGCTCTGCCAACCTGGCCGTACAGCCGCACCTGGGGATATTACCCCAGCGGCGGCCTGGGGTTGGTGGTGTTGATTCTGATCGTGTTGATCTTAGTTCGAGCGGTTTAAGGCTCTGCTGCGGTGCTGGCCCTAGGCCCGCAAGCTACTTTGCAGCGCGACCCAAGCTGCGCGGAGAAATCACCAGGCCAAGTGGGAAAGAATGCTTCTGTTCCGTGCGCAGCCCGGGCGGGAGGCCCCCAAAGGACCACAATGTGAGCGGCCTGCCTTAACGATTCAAGGTGCTGCTGCCAAGCCGTGATTCCGACGATTCTGGGTGTTTCGTTGGCGACTCGGAAGTTACGCGGTTGTTGGCGCAGCCTTGGGGGGGTTCACAACTTCCGCCATTCGCTGGCCTCGGCTCTGGTGAAAATGAAAGTCGATCCCAAGACTGTCCAGGAGTTCCTGCGCCAGGCGCACATCACGACCACACTCCAGCTGTATGCGCAATCGGACATGGAGTCGCGGCGCGACGCCCAGGGCAGGTACCTGGAACAGTTGCTCGGCGACAGGGTGCACCTGCTCACGGAGCGAATTCAGTGATTATCTTGGGTGGAGCTTGGGTTGGGGGATTTTCGGGAAATCGCGTAAGTGCTTTGAAATGATGGTGGCCAGGGACGGAGTTGAACCGCCGACGCCAGCCTTTTCAGGGCCAAATTAACCTGTAGTTTCAATGACTTAAAAGGTTTGGGCGGGCTGCGTAAGTTCTTTAAAGATCATGATGGGGAGACGGATCTTGGGTTCGTTTCTTGGGGTGACTTGGCTTCTCAAGGTCGGCACCCCCACGACAGAGTTGTATGACCAAATCGACCAACGTAGCGCCATCGAGAGTAGCAAGCGGGCTGCCGCCCGCATGGTGGCTACGGTGTTTCGGTTGGCTGGACTTGAGGTCGAACATTCTGGCGTCTATCCCGGATGGGAGCCCGAGCCGAAGAGTGACCTCGTGATGAAACTTCAGAAGGCACATGAGCAAGTGTTCGGTCAGCCCGCCAAGCTGATCGCGATGCATGCCGGCCTGGAATGCGGGGTGATCGGCGAGAAGTATCCGGGAATGCAGATGGCGTCGTTTGGTCCCACGATCGTCGACCCGCACGGCCCGCACGAACGCGTGCAGATCTCAACGGTCGCAAATTTCTGGAAATATCTCAAAGCAGTATTGGAACATCTTTGAGTTTTCGCGGCTAAAATAGGTGGCAAGGTGAAGGGGTTCACCTTTAAGCGCTGTTCCCGCCAAAAGCAGGACTAGCTGATGACTCCTACCAAACCGCTACAGGATCTGAATCCCTAAGCGATTGTCCGCTCGCAGTGAGCGACTTCTTCCATGATCGAGGGTGCATCCCGATCTTCGATCCTGAAGTTGCGCGCCACGAGTCTTTGGGAGCTGGCTATGACCATCCGACAATTCCTGCACCGCTTCCTGCGCAACGGATCTGATCCTTATCGAGAACGCGCCTCAGAGGAAATCACAGGCCCTGCGGTCTCTTGCCGGCCCGGCATGCACCAACCGATTGAGGAGCCGGACACGGCCGCGTTCACTGCTGAAGATCGGGAATTTTTACGGCAATTGGGAGTTGGCATCTGTTCCGACGGAACTGTGGGAGAGCACATCGGGAACTCACGCATCCCCGACGAAAAACGCAGCCCGACAGCGGCACGAGCATAGCGACGGAAGACTTTGAGGAAAGGATACGGTAACGATGTCGCATTCGTGGCATGACATTACAGCTGGAGAACACCTGCCGAAGGAATTCAACTCGGTGGTGGAGATTCCGCTCGGTTCCAGTGTGAAATACGAGTTGGACAAGAAGACTGGTCTGATACGAATGGACCGCCTCCTCTACTCGGCCGTCTACTACCCTGCCAATTGCGGATTCATCCCCCAAACCTTAGCCGAAGATGACGACCCGCTGGATGTTCTCGTATTAGCACAAGAAGCGGTTGCACCGCTGACCATCATTCCCGCGCGGGCAATCGGATTGATGACCATGATGGACATGGGAAAGAGGGATCACAAGATCATCGCCGTGGCCACGAGCGATCCGGAATTCAACGCGTATCACGAAGCCAGCCAACTCCCACCGCATCGTCTGCGCGTGCTTCGACGATTCTTCCAGGACTATAAGCAGCTTGAAAAGAAGATCGTGGAAGTTGAGGAAATTGCTTCCGTCGAAATGGCCTATCCCGTAATCGAAGATGCGCTACACCGATACAGCACTCAGCGCCGGGTCGGGTTTGAGGCCGGGTGACTGGCCACCAGAATCTGTAGTTTTCGGTACAATGCCTGCCTTCGGTTTTGGGTCGTGTAAGGTCACATGTTTCCATTACCCACTGGAATGCACGAAAATGGCAATTCTGGGACAGGGTGCCGGTCGACATCTGGCCCACAACCAGCACACTGAATCACTGAGGACCTCTGGAAAGCTAAGGATTCCGACTGATTGGCAGTCAGTCGACCCACGGTCGCGGAAGCTACGCAATCGAACAATGCCACAAAAGATGCGCACACTCGCGGCACACCGAATGCATCAAGAAACGGTAGACGACCGAAATCTCGGCTTGCCGACAGTCAGCCAACCCCGGAGGAGTCGCCGTCGTACGCTCCCGTTCTTTGTGATCGGCGGAGCGCCACCCTTTATCCTTTTGTTGGGCGTAACCGCATTTCCTTGCCAGCTCCCGGCCTGATCAGGGCTCACTTCCTCCGGCTCGGACGAAAGCGCAACAGATACACGCATCCCAGGATTAGCAGGCCGGCTCCCCACCACAGCTGCAGGTGAAGATGGGCCAATGTGGGTGTGGCTGCAGTTTGGCGGGTAAAATCCCGCATGCCCTCGATGAGAATCAACAGGCCGTAGACAGCCAGTAGGGCACCGATGAAAAACCAAATGGAAAGCATTCCTCTCAGGCTCATCAGTTCTTACCAGAAAATTATATTCAGAATCACGAACGCAACTCCCAGAATACAGGCCCAGACAATCGGCCGCTTGTAGAGTGGCACGTGGCCGGTGGCCAGCAGGGGAGTAAGTCCGTACACTAAACCGTTCAATTCGTGGTCGGGTTTTGGCGTTGTGATCAACGTCACCACTACAGTGACCAGGACGTTAACGATCAAAGTCCACATCGCGCGGAAAATATTCTCCGACATGTCTTTAGCATGGGGCGAAAATGCCACATATCTCACAGCCGAGGGATCACGATGGACCCAAAGCCAAAGAGAGAAAGAAAAGACGATTGCCACAAGTAAGCCCCAGAATCCCGCTGCTGGAGTCGTGCGCTTCCACATCATGCCCAACAACACCGTTCCAAACATGGGCACAATGAAAAATACGAAAAGCGCCTGCGCGTAAATGATGATGCTGGAAAAATTCATCGCTAGATATGCCGTCCCGATGCTGAGAATCACGCCCAGAATTGTGCACCAACGTCCCATGCTTAAATAGTGGGCGTCCGGCGCGGTTTTCCTGATGAAGGGCTTATAAATGTCGTATGTCCAGACCGTGGCAAAAGCACTGACGTTGCCCGCCATGCCACTCATGAATCCCGCAATGAGCGCGGTCACGCCAAGCCCAAGCAGCCCCGGGCCACAGTACCGTGCCAGCATAAGCGGAAGGGCTTCATTGTAAGTGTGCACTCCCGGAGTATTCACCATCGATTCCGGCATGAGCTTAAAAGGAAGCACCGCGAGTGCGAGCAACCCCGGAAGGATTACGATGAGAGGGACCATCATTTTGAAGAAGCCGCCTATGATCGTGCCCATTTGAGCGGAGCGCAGATCCTTGGCGGCCATCACACGCTGCACAACCAGAAAATCGGTGGTCCAATAGCCAAATGAAATTGCCAGGCCCCAGCCAAAGACCATCCCCGTCCAATGAACTCCCATGGGATTGCTGGTGAATGAGTTCATCGTCCGCCACATGTGCGTGAAGTCCTGCCCAGGGAAATTGTGGGAAATGCGCTGGACCAAACCGGACCAGCCGCCTGTCTCGATTAGGCCAGCAACCGGAATAACCAGGCATCCGGCCCAAATCAACATGAACTGCAACACTTCATTAAAGATGGCCGAAAGCAACCCGCCAGCCATGACATAAATGCCGACGGTGAGCGAAGAGATCCAGATACTGAAGTGAATGTTCCATCCCAGGATGACTTTCATAATGATAGCCATGGAATACATGTTGATGCCGCTCATTAGAATCGTCATTGCCGCGAACGAAATAGCAGACACCGAGTGCGCGCCTTCGCCGTAGCGTAGCCGCAGATAACCAGGCACAGAGTGCGTCTTGCAGATGTAATAAAACGGCAGCATGACCAGAGAGAGAAAGATGATTGCGGGGATTGCGGCGAGCCAATAGGCATGCCCGACCAGAATTCCATATTGGTAGCTCGCTGCCGCGTAACCCATCATTTCAAGGGAACCGAGGTTCGCGGAGATGAAGCTCAAGCCGGCAATCCATGCGGTCATCTCGCGCCCGGCCATGAAGAATTCTTCGCTGCTATCGGCGAACTTGCGCAAATAAATGCCGAGCCCCAGCACGAGAACGAAGTAAAGGACAATGATGGCGAGATCTACCGGCCTGAGGGACATCAAGCGCGGCGCAGCAAGGCAGAGTGCTAGTGTTTGGGCCATCAATGGCCGCTCCAGGACTGGGCCAAGGGGAGAATTGCGGCATCGATGGCGTCGTCGGTGATTTCCGGCAGCGTGACGTTACGGTGAAGACTCCAACGCTCCACATTCTCGACAGTCTGGCCTGGAGCCACTTTCGTCATGGCGCTCAGAGTCTCAATCTCAAGAAATTCGTTGTTGGTAAAAGTCTCCAGGGAACATCCGAAGTCCGTGTAAGTCTTATCCGGTTCAGCCTTTGCCCTCTTGACAAAGACCTCCCCATTCAGGAGATATGCTGCCCATGTGTTGGGATTGAAGGTGCCAAGTTTTTGCGGATCTGGGTTGTTCGGATCCTGTTTCAACATCAGATACTTCCTGGTGAATTTCCACCTTGAGTCCGACAGGTTTGTATAGGCCCACATCGTTAAGGGATTGGTGGCCTCCAGGTTAGCGGGATGGTGACCGCGGGGAGGAAAACTCACAATCTCCAATCCTCCGGGAGCCATCATTGTCAGCGCCCATGCGGCAAACTCCAACGGAAACAGCGAGCGATTGGTGATCCGATGCGTCACCGTGATCTCGTTGGCCGAGGCCGACATGCTCACTTCGATCTCTTTTTGCAAGGATGTGAGTGGTTCGACCGGGGCGCGTGCAATCAGGCCGGAAGGCGTCGGAGTGATCTGAACCGGAACGTTGTCAGGAGCCCAGGTAGCGATGGGGTCTTCGGGAGCCTTCCAGACGCGATCACCGCCCCGCAACTGGAATTTGGTTTCTCCGCTCTTTCCCAGTTGACCGGGAAATTCTTTTAATAAGTTCTGCCCGCCGGCAAAACCCAAGCGGATGATTCGTGGCCCTACGTCGCCGGTGACAATGAGTTCGATCTGCCCATTGCTGACGCGATAGCAATTCTGCCAGCCCTTGTAGCTTGTTTTTTCCACTTTGACCTCGGCGCTTAGGTTCACAGAACCTGCTAGAATCGCGAGCACGGATATCGTGGCTCGGAGCATTCTTACCCCTTTCCGGCTGATCCTACAAATCTCAGCGTCTCGTTAAGTCTGATCACTCCCGATTGCCCAACAGCTTGCCATTTCTGTATCTGCAGCTCCACTATCAGCAACACGAGCTCCTGTGATAACAAAATCATAAGATGGCTGTTGCGCCTGGCAAGTCAGCGAGACCAGAAAGAACTCGCATACCGCCAGAAAGCAAAAGAGCCTTTTTCGTTCATGCATAGAGAGGTTTACGGGTGCGGGGTTAAGTCGCCTGACAATCTCGGCTCTCATACAAGCTTCTTTAGTTCATCGAGCATCCGGCTGATCTGATCCGGCCTGTGATTGGCAAAAACAACAGCGCGTAACGCTCCATTGGCACCGGTACCGACGTAGTGAGTGCGCTGGATGGCGATGCCTCGGTTCATCAATTCGGTATGGACGCGATCCATGTCCTCACTTGTCTTGAGAGTCCAGGCGGCAATCGGAATACCCGATTTGTCCTGGTCGAAACCCATGGCTTGGAGTCCAGATTTGAGCTGACGGGCGTTCTTCCAGAGCTGCTGTCGAAGCTCGGGCTTCGACATCAAGAGCTGCATGCCCTTCACCGCCGCGCCCGCAGCCGCGGCGGGAGAGGCATTCGCGCCATTGGCGATGTGACCGGTACGTATCGGAAGGATAAACTTCTGCGCGCCCGGGATGATTCCCCCGTGTGCGCCGACCGCTTTGCTGAGGGTTCCACCGAAATACAACCGGTCAGATTGCAAACCGTAGTGTTCGTATGTGCCGCGACCATTATTTCCAATCACACCGATGGCGTGACAATCATCGAGCCACATGCAACCGTTGTAGGGTTCAATGGCTTTGAAGTATTCAGGGATGGGCGCGATCTTCCCGAAGGCGGGGAAAATACCATCACTCAACACCAGAGGTTTCTCGCCAGGGCGGAGATTTTGTTTCAATTGATCACGCAGATCCTCCGGATCCCCATGGGCGAACATATGCACCGGCTTTTGCAGCGCATACATGAAGTCGGTGATGCTCCAATGCGCGCCCTCATCGACGAACATGGAATCGAATCGCCGCAATGCGACGAGCGATTGCAACCCGGCGATATTTATCAAATATCCAGAAGGAAGGTAGATGGCGTCTTCGGTTCCGAAAAACTTGCCCGCGCTTCTCTCCACCTCAAGATACAGGGGTGAGGTCCCAAAGACGTTTCTGGATGTTGCAGTGCCGATCCCGAAATCTGCCGTGGCCTTTTGTGCAGCTTGAATCAACTCCGGATGAGTTTGCAAGCTGAAGTAGCCCGTACCGCCGAAGTAGAGGAAGCGCTTGCCATTGATGGCCGTCTCCGGACCGGGCCCGCCGTCCATTTCGAACTTGTACTTCGACCCAAGCAACTGAGCCAGCAGGTTGCGCCCAATCAGGGTCGAGGCGCCCACCGCCAATGCAATCGTTTGAACAAAGCTACGACGGCTTGCCATGCTGCCTCCGCTTCACGCCGCTTTCAGGTCACAGTCTCCGCACAAATTTACGGTAATTCCAATCTCGGACATCATGGCTGCTTTGGCAGAAAGTGCAGAACGCGCACTTGCAGCATCCGGCGCATACGCAACCTGAATGTGATTCGATTTGTGCCGTGCCATGAACTGGTTCTGGGAGATACCGCAAAGAACCGCGTTCATCATCGGCCACTGCGGGGTTGTAATTGCCCAGCGACGTTGAACTTCGGCGTCCGGCAACGCAACCGCGCGAGCGCGGCCGATGTCGGCATTCAGTGTCCCATTCTCGACGAAGATTCTGCTCCAAATGACTTCCCCCGGTTTGCTGATTCCTTTGAGCGTGCCGCCACCCAGAGGGAAGTACATCGCGGGTTGGCGCTCGCTGGAGGCATCCTTATATCCACGGGCAAAATGGTTTGGCGGGGCTGAACCTGAAATCTCGAAGACCCAGACAAACTCTTTCTTGCCATTTACCTGAAAGTCTTCCCCATATCGCACGTCGTGCAGCGTGGTTTCCGGAGCTAAGCCGAGTCGCTGCCACACGCGGTTGGTGATGAGGGCGTCGAGTCCTGCGCACTCATCTACTTCGTTGAAATGAGGAAGGGCGGCGTTCTCGAAGAGAACCCGCTGCTTCGACGCGTCCAGCACTGGGGGACGGTCCACATTGTTGAGGAGACCTTCCGCCAGGTCAGAGGCCGGACAGATATCCTTAAGTCCTTGCTGGTACTGAATTCCAATCGCGTCGCAACCGAATTCGTCGGCAATGCGGACGGCCGCAATGTACATCCGGCACTGCTCGAGAATCTGATCTTCGGTAAGTTCTTTAGCGGGGTCGGTGCCAATGTTGAAACGCATGCCTCGATTCTTGAGCCACGCAAAGATGCTCGAAGCCTCTTGCTGTGGGGTACGCTGCATTTCGGCAAACAGAGCAGATTGGCTAAGCCGCTCCTTGTATACGCCTGTGGAAAGAAGCACTTCGTCCGGAACGATGGCGTTATACATACCCATGCATCCTTCGTCAAAGACCCCCATGATGGCTTTGTTGCGCAGCAGTTCGCGCCCGAGTTCGTGGCCGATGTCTTCGGATTCGCGGCATAGATCCCCGTCCGCCAGACGGTGCACATGACTTGAATCATGAACGACCGGTTGGCCATTGAGCCATCGGCGAAGTCCATTGAGAAAATAATCATCCTTGAACTCAGTGCTCCAAAGCGTGCAGTACCGAACGCCCGCTTTCGCCATGCAGGCATTGAGGTTGAGCATGCCGACGAGTCCGGGCCATTTGCCAGACCAGTTTGCAATGGTAAGGATGGGTCCACGATGGGTGATCAGGCCGGGAAGAACATGATGGCTGTACTGCCAAACCGCTTCTACGACTACGAGAGGAGCATCGGGAGGGATCCTCCGGAAGATCTCCATGCCCTGGCGCTGGCTCTGGATAAAGCCATGCCGTTGTTGGGAATCGTAAGGGTGACCTCGCCGAACAGAAGAGCCACAACTGTTTATTGCATGGACCGCTGCGCTTTCGACGTCATTCTGTGCAGGCCAACAGGCTTGGTTTGCCGATAGCCGCAGATCACCGCTCGCGATGAGGACCACCTCTGGGTACACCATAAATTCTCTCTCTCTCGTTCTGCAAGTTATGAATGCCAGAACCGTTAGCCAAGTAGCTGCCCGGTGCTTAAGGTTCGTCCATGATTTGATATTGCTCGATCTTGCCATCCTGCGTTTCACGAACCCAAACAGCTATCGTTGCGCTATTGAACTTCGCCTTGTATGCATAGAAAGTCATTCCGCCCCGATCCTCCTCATCGGTTTGCACGAATTCCTGAGGAGAACCGAGGCGCTTGACGCCGGCGGCGAAATCCTTCACTGCTTGTTCCGTGAAATATTCGTTCGCATCACCAGTAAACAAGGAACGGTCGATTGCATCGTTTTCGAGTTGTTCGAAAATAATCTCTGCTCGCTTTCGCTTGCCTTCGAGTTGTTGCGGGTCCGTCAGAAGGAGCGGCGCGACTTTATGTGCAATATCGGATGCTGCCGCGGCAGGCATTTCATTCGTGAGGACGACGACTGCCATCCCATCATCGGGGAAAACCATGTTCTCGGCGGTATAGCCCGAGACGGCGCCGCCGTGTTGCAGCGTTCGATGCCCGGAAAAACTGGTCACTCCCGTGCCAAGCCCGTACCTTGTACCCAGTCCGTTCTTGAGCACCGCCTCAGTTTGCATTTCTCTGTAGGAAGCCGGCTTCAACAACCTCGCTTTCAGCATCCCGATATCCCACTTCGCTAGATCCTCGGCTGACATCGCAAGCTCGCCCGCTGCATAAAGCCATCCCCGGGCCTCTTTGGGCGCGATGCGATAAGGGCCAAGGCCATATCGCAAATACCCGGTCGCGTCCGGTTCTTTCACACCTTGGTCGATATCCGCTACGCTGGACATTCCGAGAGGCTTAAAGATGCGGTCGCGCAGGAACTGCATGAAGGGTGTGCCGGTGGCCTTTTCTACAATCAACCCTGCAATTACGAAATTTGTATTGCTGTACTGCCATTGCGTACCGGGGTCAAAATCAAGTGGCTTTCGGGCCCATCGATCGAGTATGTCCTGAGGAGTAACCTCAACCAGCATGTATCGCGGAACGTAATCCTGCGGCCAATAGTCCTGGTAACCCGATGTATGAGCCAGCAAGTCGTGCACCGTGACTTCCTTTGCGCGGGTCAGCGACGGCAGGAAGCGGGAAACAGGATCGTCCAACGAAAGCTTGTTCTCTTCAGCCAGCATGAGTATTGCAGTCGAAGTGAATTGTTTGCTGATCGACCCAATGCTGTAGCGCATTTCAGGGCGTGCAGCAGCAGGCGGGTCCAGGCTGGCAAAGCCATACGACTGCAGATAGGCTATTTCAGAGTTCTTCACGACCGCGAGAGAAGCACTTGGAACTCCGGTGGCCCTCAGACTCTTCGCGACAATCTGATCGATCTGTTCGCGAACCGCCGGCGACAGTTGCAGATTAGACTGAGCACTTGCTCGCGATACGACAGCCCACAGCACAAGGATTGCGGCGGCGCAAGTCCGCCGAAGAATTCGTCTACGCATGGAGTCCAGATTTTCCTCCGGAGTGCGGGTCTCACTTCCAACACAGTCGTTTGCCATGTACCGCTCACGGATGGTACACCGGTACTGGTTTTCCCTGGATTTTAAGAATCGCTTCCTCGCTGCCGCTCATACTCGCCGGATGTCCCGAACCTGCTGTAGTGGCAGAGCATCGGATGCGCCGGGTCCGATTTCTCATAAGGCGTACGCGATGCTGGTCAAGACGAAACCCTTTCTAACAGCCGCTGAGTCAACGCGGAAACTGCATTCTTAGCTCCCGGTCCCGTGGACTTCGTGGGCTCATTCACTGCCTGTACCAGTTCTGGCACGGTCGCCCGGATAAATCCATAACCGCGCCGTTCAGCGAAGTGCTTTCCGACTGCGCCCATGATTGGACAAGTAGCGAAACTGCTATCAGCGCAATCGCAAAGACGGTCGCGAACATCAGTCGCTCCCTTTGCATATGTGGTCCTCATCAACGAGGCAATCGCGTGCTCTCAATCTTTACCCGAGCCAAAATGCCAACATCCCACGAGTTCCTCGGAGCGAAAGAATAATACCCGTCAAGACTCCTTTGTCAAGATAAAAGAATCGATTTTTGTTAAGTCGATCGGCTTGTACGGACAGCGAGGCCGAGTGATTAGCGATTCGCTGATTAGGTTGATTATGCCTTATGTTTCAACTTCATACAACCTGTCTAATGACCGCCGCGGCTGCGGCGTTGCCGGGAACGAAAGGGGTTGTTAACGGAAATTAACTAGTATCGATTATACTTTTGAATATAAGGCGATGCAGAAAAGAACCATGGAATTAGGTTCTGTCAAATAGCTCGGGAGAGCGGCTAAAGGATGGTTTTGACTGCAGCTTTCGGTTCGCCGAGCATTGTCACTCCTGTAGGTAATGCTTCCGGTTCATTTGAAAACCTATTGCCCTAGTGTTACGCTGACCTCGTCCCGGGACAAAGCGCATGGATCTGACGCTCAAAGACAAAGTAATTTTTGTGACAGGTGGTGCCAAAGGCATAGGCGCAGCAATCGTGCGCTCCTGTGGACGAGAAGGTGCCGTTCCGGTAATTTTCGATCGTGACCTGGAAGCGATTGAGGAGATTCAAGCCGCGCTACGGCGTGAAAGCATCCGAAACGAAGCCGTAGTTGTTGAGCTTACCGATTTTGCCAGAAGCTCTCAGCTGGTTAAAGATGTGGGTAGAAAGTTGGGTCACATTGACGCCCTTGTGAACAATGCCGGTGTTAACGACGGTGTTGGTCTTGAGCACGGCAGTCCGGAGCGCTTTGCCGCTTCCTTGAAATGCAATCTCGTACCCTATTACACGATGGCGCAAGCGGCCTTGCCGTTCCTCAAAGAATCAAAGGGTTCTATTATCAATATCGGTTCGAAGGTAGCAGTTACAGGACAAGGAGGGACTTCGGGTTACGCAGCGGCAAAAGGGGCCATCCTCGAGCTAACTGCTCAGTGGGCAGCCGAATTGTTGTCGTACGGTGTTCGTGTAAACACCATCGTACCCTCAGAGGTGATGACTCCGCAATATGAAGATTGGTTGAAAAGAGTCGACAACCCGCAACAAGAGCTGCGGAAAATCGCTGCCAAGATTCCGCTGGGGCGTCGGTTTACTGAGCCCGAAGAGATTGCTGCAATGGTGACTTTTCTCTTATCTTCCAAGTCAAGAATAAATGGGCAACACTTATTCGTCGATGGTGGCTACGTGCACTTGGATCGCGCTCTGACGTCTGTGAGCGATGTCATTGATTGTTGACTACAAGCGTCGAATTCTCCTTTTGAACATCCCGCATAGAAACTGGAGCTGCTGTAGAGTCTCTTACCCTTAGTTCAGCTTTCAGTTTCACAATAGTTTGGTGGACTCCGCCAGCATGACCATCATTCCCGTCCGGCTCCTGCAGGATGCGCAATAACATCTGCATTGCTTGTCTACCCATTTCATTGGCAGGCTGCGCGATTGTGGATAAGCGCGGAGTGAAGTAGGCAGACCATTCGAAATCATCGAAACCGAGAACGCTCAGGGTTTCCGGGCAATTAACGCGAAGCTCTCCCAGAGCCCGCATCAGGCCCAAGGTCATCTTGTTGTTGCAGGAAAAAATTGCAGTGGGCGGTACCGGAAGGCGCATAAGCTCCAGCCCGCAATGATATCCACTTTCCAATTGAAAGTTACCTTGCTGCAGATACTTGTCGGGAAGTGCAAGATGCTGCTCCTGCAATGCCTTCCGAAATCCCTCAAGACGATCCAGGCCATTCGAAAGGCTCAATTGTCCCGTGATGATGGCGATCTGCTGATGGCCAAGCTCAATCAAATGGCGGGTGCCTTCATAAGCAGCGCTGAAGTTGTCCGTAATTACCGCAGCCCCGGTGAATCCAGGCGGAACACGATCAATCAGAACGATCGGAAAGCGCTTATGAACGCGCGATTCCCGAATCGAGGAAGAACTCGTCTCCGCCAGCAAAACGCCGTCTACCCGCCGAGCAAAGAGGTTGCTCAGGTAATGCTGTTCCAAATTCGGGTCTTCGTTTGCATCGCAGAGGATGACTGAGTATCCATTGCTTTGCGCCTCCTTTTCCACTCCACGGATGACCTCCGTGAAAAAGGGGTTCGTGACGTCCGCGATCACCATGCCGATGGTTGAGGTACGGCGGACCCGCAAGCTACGAGCTACTTGATCCGGATGGTAGTCCAACGCATCCATCGCCTTCTTCACGCGTTCTACCAGTGCAGGTTTCACCGTTGGCTTGTTGTTGAGGACTCCGGAAACGGTAGCAACAGAAACGCCGGCCAATCGGGCGATGTCACGGATCGTGTACAACGTTTAGCCCCCAATCAAACTTCGCCCCGGAACTGCCCAAGTCATCCATGCGGAACGAAGCTCAGACACAGGATACCAGATGAATTACCGAGGAAGAATCGATTCTATGTTCTGCGAGCCGGTAGCTTTGGAAGGCAGCTACGCTGCTCTGAAACGAGATTCTGACAGAGAGCTGGAATCCTCGAACGGCCAAGAGGGGCTTGACATATTTGGATGGTCCGCCGGAATGCGACGCCGCGGCAACACCTTAACATTTTCGGCTCCCGGCCAGCCAGTTGGTGATTTTGTCCCTTTCTACAAAGTTGGAGCTGGCGTGCCATACAACATGTATTTTGATTTGCTGGGCTGAGGTCTGTGGGAGCGTGTTTTTCAAAATTCTGGCCAGGACCTGGGGCTTCCGCAACTGCGGATAAGTCACCCAACTTACTTCATGTTTCCCAGTAGTGTTGAGTCACAATTCCCTGATTGGGCGAACTCAACGGTGTGCTCCGGGCGAGCAGTTTTGGATCCAGAAGGTCTCTTCGCAGAAGTCATCGGTCTTTGCTTAAAGAAGGTTTCCTGAGTTCGGGCGCCCCATCGGTGTGCGTAGGTAAATTGCAAACCGGCCCATGCCTTACCGATACTGGCAACAAAATCCACAGCTCGTCGGTCTGATTGAATAATCTACTTAACCGTTTATGAATCGATAGTGTTCTCCCAAATTACCTCAATTGCCAACTAGAAGCTCGAGAGATCATATTGTCGCAAAAGTGCAACTGGATGTTCATATAAGTATTTTATATCTAACATTATAGAGTGATTTTCTCACTCTCTATCCCTACGCCTCAAATCTCCAGTCTCCCTGAATGGCAAATTGAATGAAACGATTATTTTTTTCTTGACAAGCGAGCGTGTTCGCGCGTATTGGGAATGCTTATCTGTTGGTGTGCGGTTCGGAAACGATCTGCTCGTTTCGAAGGGGCTGAACCGCTGAAGAATAAGCCAGCAGTTGAAAAAGCAGGTTGATGCACAGGTCGAAGAGCGCGCGATTCGGTTTCGTCGCACCGAGGGGGGGTATTTATGCAAAAAGCAATGGCGAGGGTTCTCACACCCATGCGGAGTGGACTCATTTCGTTGGTCTGCGTTTTGGTCTCTATACCCATGTGGCCTCAGTCTTCCACAACATCAGTGAGTGGGACTGTTCAGGATTCCTCCGGCGCAGTCGTGGCGGGGGCAGTTCTTACTCTCAACAACAAAAGCAATGGCTTTCATGCGACTACTCAGTCCGACACTAAGGGGCTATACCAATTCGTCCAACTTGCGCCCGGCACATATGAGATTACGGTGAAAGCGGCCGGCTTCGGCGGTCAGATCAAGGTTGCTCAATTGCTGGTGAACCAGCCCGCGACGGTTGTGTTCGTCTTGTCGGTACAGGCTGAGACGCAGACGGTGAATGTTTCCGCAATCACGGAAACTTTGAACACCACCGATGCTACGATCGGCAACTCAGTCAGCAACGAGACGATTAAGGCGCTGCCCATGGAAGGGCGAAATGTGCCGGATCTTCTGAGTCTTCAGCCTGGCGTGTTGTATTTGGGCCGGCAAATTGACCAGACGGTTGATAGTCGGAGCGGCGCGGTCGCCGGCGCGCGGTCAGATCAATCCAACATAACCCTGGACGGCATCGACGACAACGATCAGGAAAACGGCTTTGCCTTCACATCGGTACTTCGTTCAACCCTCGATTCCGTTGAGGAGTTTCGAGTGACCACCACCAATTCGAACTCGGATTCGGGCAGAGGCTCCGGCGCGCAGATTGCAATTATTACCAAGAGCGGTACAAATCAATTCCACGGCAGTCTCTATGAGTACAACCGCAACACGGCTACTGCTGCGAACGACTGGTTTAATAAGCAAGCTGAACTCTCCTCCGGATTGCCAAATCGTCCCGGCCCTCTCGTTCGGAATACTTTCGGCGCGGCATTGGGCGGACCGATCCGCAAGAATCGGCTGTTCTTCTTCCTCAATTTCGAGCAGCAGCGCACTGCGGAAAATCAGCAGAAAACACTCACCGTGCCGACGAATTCCCTTCGCGCAGGTGACGTAAAGTATTTGAACTCGGCCGGCGCCGTTGTCACTCTCACCCCCGCCGAAATCGCCTCGATGGGTCCGAGCTGCCCTGGGTGTGCAATAGGCCCGGGCGTCGATCCAGACTCGATCAAGCTTTTCAATCAATATCCGCAGAGCAACGGTTTGGTACTTGGAGATGGCGGCCTGAACACAGCGTCTTTTACGTGGTCGGCTCCCAATCCAATCGTGCTCACCACGTACATTGGCAAGATCGACTATTCCGCGGGCAAGCACCACCTCTTCGTCCGCGGGAATCTTCAGGGCGATTCGACCCAGGGGCCGCCGGAATTTCCCGGCCAACCCCCGAGCTATAACCTTACGAATAACACCAAGGGCATCGCAGCCAATGACACCTGGATGATCAGAAGCAATCTCATTAACTCGGCCCGCTATGGCTACATACGGCAGGGGATTGCGAATCGCGGAGCCGGCAACGGCCCATACGTCGACCTTGGCGGATTGAGTTCGATAGAGGCGGAGAACCGCACCACGATCAACACCGTACCCGTCCACAATTTCACCGACGATCTTACCTGGGTTAAACGTGAGCACACCCTGCAATTCGGCGTAAATTATAGGTTGATTCACAACCTCACTGCTTCGGACAATACATCCTGGAACTCCGCGGTGGCTTCCTACGGATTTTTCCCTCTTTCCGGCATTGCGAATACGGGGCAGAACTACGATCCCGGCGCGTACGGCTTTCCGGCCGTGGGTGCGTCGTTCACAAACTCGTATAACAACGCAATAATCGATGCGACCGGCTTGCTGAGCGGCATCTACTCGTCAAGCAACTACTCCGTGGCACAGAACGGGCGGGAAGGAACCCTGCTGAACCAGGGAACAATGATCAATCGAGACTTCAAGACGAATGAATTTGAGTATTATCTGCAGGACCAATGGAGAGCGCGGCCAAACCTGACCATCACCTTTGGACTGCGTCATACCCTGCTGCAGACTCCCTACGAAGTACATGGCCAGCAAGTGCAGTCGGTGACCGACCTGCAAAACTGGTTTGAGACCCGGACCCAATTTGCTGCGTTAGGCGTCCCGGTTCAGCCGAACATATCGTTTGCACCGTCCGGCCAAGGTCGCGGATTGAAGGGCTATTGGCAAATGGACCCTTACAACGTCGCACCCAGATTGAGTGTAGCGTATGCGCCTTCCGCGGATCATGGAATCCTGCATGCTTTGTTCGGAAGTGGGCACCAGAGTTCAATTCGCGCTGGATTCGGAATGTACTACGACCACTTCGGGCAGGGAATCGTAAACTCGTTTTCGCAGAATGGGTCATTCAGCCTTTCCGTAACTACTACGAGCGCACCCTTGCAGGAAGGCGTCAGCTTTGCTGACGCTCCCCGCTTTACCGGAGTCCACAATGTTCCGCCTCCAGTTGGACCGTCGCCGGCCCCCCCAGTGGTCACCTACCCGACTGTGCCGCTGACAGGTGTGCACAATCAAAACGCGATCGGAGTCGACAACCACCTCACGACCCCTTATTCCTATGCCTTCAACACATCGATTGAGAGGCAATTGCAAGGAGGCTTCACTCTCGACGTCGCGTATGTCGGCCGTCTCGGGCGGCACCTGATGCAGACCTACGACTGGGGGGAGCCGCTCGATCTGGTCGATCCCGCGTCCGGCATGGATTACTTCACCGCCGCGACCGAACTCTCCAAGCACGTGTATGCCGGCGACACGAATGTTGCGCCTATACCCTACTTTGAACATGAATGGCCAGCCGCCGCTGCGGGTGGTATGAGCGCGACCCAGAATATCTACAACATGTGGAAGACGCTTCCCGGAAATGAAACGTTCGACATTTGGAACCTGGATATAATCTGCACCCCCGTATGCAGCGGTAAACCTCAACAACCGGAACGCTTTTTTGCGCCCCAATATGGATCACTGGTCATTTGGGATTCCAACGGGTCCAGCAGTTACAATGCGGGCCAGATCCAGTTGCGCCGCCCAATGACAAAGGGACTCCAGGTCGACTTCAGCTACACTTTCAGCAAATCGCTCGATCTTGGATCGGATACTGAGCGTATGTGTGAGTACTGCAAGGGTGGAGTTGCCAGCCCGATTATCAGCACTTGGTACCCACGTTACAACTACGCCGTATCTGACTTTGACACGAAGCACATGGTGAATGCGGATTGGGTGTTTTCACTGCCCTTTGGCCGGGGCCGGCCGTTTCTTTCGCATGGCGGAAAGGTCAGCGAAGCTATCCTAGGTGGATGGCAGCTGACGGGCCTATCCCGCTGGACGAGTGGACTGCCATTTGGGATCTTTAACAGTTCGAACTGGTCAACAAACTGGACCCAGGTAAGCTGGATGGTGCAAACGGCTCCGGTGCAAAGCGGCAAGCATATTGGCAGCGCCGGCGTTCCAGAGGCTTTCACAGATCCGACCGCGCTGGAAGACGGCTATATAACGGGTTCTCCCGTCCGCAATGCCTATCCTGGAGAAGCCGGACAGCGGAACAGATTTCGCGGAGATGGTTACTTCGGCATTGACTCAGGACTCTCGAAGAGTTGGATGATTTATGAACAACATACTCTCAAATTCGCGTGGGAGGTTTTCAATGTAACCAATTCCGCGCGCTTCGATGTCTACTCAATGAACAGAGATGTGACGTCCGGCGGATTCGGGAACTACGGTGCGACGCTTACAGCTCCCCGCGTCCAGCAATTCTCGCTTCGCTACGAGTTCTAGGGGTGCGCTAATTTCCACTTAAGGGTGCAATGGACATTGATCCCTCGACTGGAGGATTTGGTCTCTACAGTTCGACTCTGACTGCGCCGCGCGTGCGGCAGTTTTCCCTACGAATCAGTTTCTAACGGACGCGATCTGGAAGGCGAGCCGAGAGATTATAGGGGGTACAGAACGAACCTGTTCTGAACCCCCGCTTGCCTCAACGCCTATGAAATCGAAACTGTTGGTCTTTGTTCTGGTCGGAGTAGCCTGGGCCCAAGGCCAGGCGACCTGGTCACTCGGCTTGGCGCAACCGAAAAACTACTCGAGCGCTCGCGTCTCATCGGGCAATCGCTTCGTTTATAGCAATGATGACAGCGAGCGTGTGATGCCCGGTGAGACTCTGGAGATCGCCAACCTGGCCGGGCCAGGGATGGTTACGCATATCTGGGTGACAGTCGCGCAAAATGAGTTTGCCTGGCCTCGCCTGTTGCGCTTCCGAGTTTATTATGACGGCCACAAGACGCCGAGCGTGGACGCGCCGCTCGGCGATTTTT
>JBAUUQ010000006.1:0-182621 GCA_049582765.1 Terriglobales bacterium | reverse complement strand
TCAGTGATGCACAGCCACCCTGAGTCCGTCGCGGTGTTCCTGACGGACGCTCACTCCAAGTTCACCTACCCCGATGGAAAGAGTGAGGACATCAAGGCGAAGGCTGGGTCGGTGCAGCACATGGACGCCTTTACTCACCTGCCGGAAAACACCAGCAAGAAGCCGTTCGAAGTCATCCAAGTCGAGTTGAAGGGTTAAGTTCGGGCAGTTCCACGATCTATATGAGAGCGGGGTTTGGCTACCGCTCTCTTTTTCTCCGGTGCCGCATGCCAATTCAGAAGAAAGACCTGAAGGAAAGCCTCGCCCGCTACCGCCAGATCAAGCTCAGCGTAATCGGCAGGAAGTCCGGTAAGACGATCTCGATTCCAGTCTGGTTCGTGCTGGAAGGCGAAAAGCTGTACCTTCTGCCCGTGAAGGGATCGGACACGCAGTGGTACAAGAACGTGCTCAAGAACCCGCAGATGGGGATTGATGCACGCGGCGTTGGAGGGGAGTTCCGAGCCGTTCCCACCACCGAAGCCAAAGCTGTGAAAGCTGTGATCGAGAAGTTCCGCGAGAAGTACGGAGCCAGTGACGTGAAGAAGTATTATTCGAAATTCGACGTAGCGGTCGCTGTTCAACTGACCTGAACTGGAAGCGCGTTGCCTCTGACGCCGGGGTTAAGCCACACCGCTGAAGATCGCCTCGACTTGTATACCCCACGCTTCAAGTAGCCACTCAGGAACGTAGACCCGATTCCGGTTGTGCTCACACCAGCGCTTTAGCTCAGCCGATGAGACGTACTCCAGCTTGGTGAGTCGTAGCCGTTTGACCAGTATTTCGAACTCGGTCGGAAGAGCACGAAGGGGCGGCGGAGGCTGACCCCAGTTGGGATTGCCACGCCTACGCCTCCCACCTGTTAGCGCGATGGTTCTAGCCATGCTCACTGATGATACGCCAGTCTGCTAGGCTCGGAAATCGGCGGAGGCGACTGAGGCAAGGTTGTGCGCTCGTTGACTTCCCCTTCTCATCATCCCTAACATTGCAACCCAGTGGCTACTCCGTCCCAACCCGTAGGTCAGACGGTCTCCCATTACCGCATCCTCGGCAGGATCGGCGGCGGGGGGATGGGTGTGGTGTATGAGGCGGAAGACCTGAAGCTGGGTCGCCACGTCGCTCTGAAGTTCCTTCCCGACGAACTCGCCAACGACGCACAAGCCCTCAGCCGTTTCCAGCGGGAAGCCAAAGCCGCGTCCTCTCTGAACCACCCGAACATTTGCACGATCCATGAGATTGACGAGGTTGATGGACGAGCCTTCATCGCTATGGAACTGCTGGAGGGGCAGACCCTCCGGCACCGGATCACTGGCAAGCCGCTGGAGATCGAGGCGGTGCTCGACCTAGGCATCCAGATCGCCGATGCGCTCGACGCGGCACACTCCAAGGGTATCGTCCATCGCGACATCAAGCCCGCGAATATCTTCGTCACGAATCGAGGTCAGGCGAAGATTCTCGATTTCGGACTCGCCAAAGTGTCGCTGAAATCGGAGAGCGTTGCCCTGAACGCCCCGACCATCGGCTCGGAGGAGAACCTTACCAGTCCCGGTTCTACGCTGGGCACGGTCGCTTACATGTCGCCGGAGCAGATTCGAGGCAAGGTGCTCGATGCTCGCACGGACCTGTTCTCGTTCGGTGCGGTTTTGTACGAGATGTGCACGGGCACGCTGCCGTTCCGGGGTGACACTTCGGCGGTGATCTTCAACGAAATTCTGGAACGTGTCCCCGTAGCTCCGGTGCGACTGAATCCCGACGTGCCGCCGAAGCTGGAAGACATCGTCAACAAGGCGTTGGAGAAGGAATGTTCCCTGCGCTACCAACACGCCTCCGAAATGCGAGCCGACCTACAACGGTTGAGGCGCGATACCGACTCCAGCCGCCATGCCGCTTCTGTCAGTGTGGAGAGAGATGTCGATCGAGCCACGACCCAACCTGCGCACACGACCAACGGCTCCGCCCTCCTCACTGTCGCGAAGCAGCACAAATGGGGCTCTACGGCTGCAGTGGTGGCTGTCTTGATCTTGCTCGGCGCGGCAGGTTTCGGCGTTTACTCCCTCTTGCATCGTCCTGCTGCGACCCCCTTTAAGAATTTCACAATCAGGCAAGTGACGAATAACGGCAACACGGTGGGAACCGGTATCTCACCTGACGGTAAATTCGTGCTAAGTATACAAACCGAAAACGGGCAACAAAGTCTGCGGTTGCGGAACGTGCTCACCGGAAGCGATGCCTCGGTGATTTCTGGAACCGGTCGCGATTTTGCGAGTCCGATGTTTTCGCGCGACGGCAACTTCATCTACTTTCGGGAGTCACAGAGCGCCTCGTCCACAGTTTGGGATTTGTATAGGGCTCCGGTGCTGGGAGGCGCGCCGGAAGCGATCGCGAGGGATGTAGACAGTGACCCAACATTTTCGCCGGACGGATTGCGCGTGGCATATGCTCGTATGAACGATCCCGAAGTCGGCAAGTGGGTTTTGCTGGACGCGCGGGCAGAAGGGGGCGATGAAAGGACGCTACTTGTTTCGCCTTTGTCGGATGCTCCCTTGAGCCTCGCGTGGTCGCCCGACGGTCTGCATATTGCAATTTCAACGTTTGGCTACACGGGCAACTATTTTTCGTCCATTGACTTGTTCAATCTCAAGACCAAGCAAGTGGAGGCATTTGCCAGATTCAGCGACAAACTGCCGTTCAATGTAGCTTGGTCTCCGGATGGGAGATCACTTTTTTCAGTTTTCATTCGGATGGAGAAGGCATCATTGGGGAATTATCAAATCGGAGTTTTTTCGTATCCGGACGGAAAGTTTCGTGCGATTACCAATGATGCCAGCCAGCATCCAGCGCTCTCGATTTCTGCCGACGGCTCGATGCTCGCCACGGTGGAGCGGCAGGAGACATTTCAGATTGACCTATTATCCGGAAGTGGTGGAGGTGCAGCATCAACGGTTCCGGGGATCTCTCCTCAGGAGACGATCGCGGGATTTGACTGGATGACTGATGGTCGGCTGCTGGTGTCGGAAGTTTCTCGTTTGCTGCTGGTGCGAGCCGACGGAACCGCCGCGGAGACGGCAATGAACGATCCGGGCGGATATCTCAAGGATGTGACCTCTTGCGCCGATAACTCGATCGCGATGACCCGCTTCACCAATGAGGACAAAACGGGAGCGTATCGAGTTTGGAGGGTCAACGCTGATGGTTCCGGTGCCAAGGCGCTTACTCCAGCCAGTACTGGTACGGTGTTCTGGTTTTGCTCGGCTGACGGGAAGCTCCTGTATTACACGGATTATGCGAAGAGCGGCGGGGTATTCCAAGTACCTTCTGCAGGTGGCGAGGGTAAATTGGTACCGGGCACCGAACTTAAGAATGGCGCGCTCAAGGGAGCGGCGCTTTCGCCCGACGGAAGAGTACTAGCGATGTTCTGGTATGAGATTTCACCGGAAACGAAGACTTACACGAACCGGATTCAGTTGCTGAATCTGGACGCGCCAGTTGGCAGTGGATTGCGGTGGCTCAACATCGATCCGCATTTCACGGCGGTCTTCTACTCACCGGGACCGACAACCCGCGGAAACTTCAGCTTTACTCCCGATGGCAAGGCGGTGGCTTTCGTCCGGCAAGAGCAAGGCGTGAGCAATATCTGGACTCTCTCGCTGGACGGCTCGGCAGCGAAGCAGCTTACGAACTTCAAGTCAAAAATCATTCTCGATTTTCAATGGTCGAGAGATGGAAGGCAACTTGGCGTATTGCGGCACGATGCTACCAGTGATGTGATCCTGTTGCGTGACAGCGGAACCTCCACGCCCTGATCATGCACGCGCGTTGACGCGTGTGTATCGCGTCCATAAGACTTGACAATCCCCACTCCGACCCGCGCTTCGCGGACTTGTTGCGCCGAATCGGGTTCCGGCAGTGACCCGTTCAAAAGGTATACCGGGCGAACCAGCAAAATCCCAAATTCCAACCCAATGGATTCATCCGCTTGCGGCGGCTGCGGCGAAGCCCTTTTTGACCACTGGCGGTTAAGAGCCGATTCCCTTTAGAGTTTGTTTCCACTCGCGGCAGCAGTGTCCTGTGCTGCCTAAGCAACGGCTCTCACTCGAACTAGGCTGAGAGTGAGTGAGTCGTCCCATGATAAACTTTGCCCAATTTTGCGAGGCGAACAATGGCGTTTGTTCGTTCAATGGGGCGTTGGACGATGACTGCCCTAGTCATCAACTGCATCATTGGCGGTGGGATATTCGGTCTGCCCGGTGAACTCACGCGCCTGCTCGGACGAGCCAGTCCGTTCGCCATGATCTTCGCCGCGCTGGGCATGGCGTTAATCTTGGCATGCTTCGCCGAGGTTGCTTCCCAGTTCTCGGAACCCGGTGGAGCATACTTATACGTTCGTACCGCATTCGGTCGCTTCGCTGGGATGCAGATTGGCTGGTTCGACTTGCTGAACGTCGTCGGTACGGTCGCCGCCCTCGCCAATCTCTTCGTGGACTACCTCGCGCCGTTCTTTCCCGGTACGCTTAACAGTTGGAATCGCGCTCTGGTGATGGCAATTCTGATTGCGGTTCCTGCGGCAGCGAATTACCGCGGAGTCCGCAGTGGTGCCAACCTCAGCAGTCTGATGACGCTCGCCAAGTTGTTGCCGCTCGCATTGCTGGTTCTTGTCGGAGTGACGCACTTCTCACGGCAGCCGCAGCTTATACAGCTTTCCGAGATCACGTCTCCCGGCTTGTCGAAATGGGTGCGTGCGCTTGCGTTCCTGCTATGGGCTTTTGGCGGATGGGAGGATTCAGTCCTCCCAACGGGGGAAGTCAGAGAGCCACGCCGAACCATTCCATTTGGTCTGGGGATGGGTCTGCTGGCGTGCGCCGTGATCTACATGCTGCTACAGTTCATCGTCGTGGCGACAATCGGTACGAGAAGCACCGATGCGCCCCTTACAGTGACGGCATCAGTTCTGCTTGGACGCGGCGGAGCGGCATTCGTCGCAATCGCCGCTCTGGTTTCGATCTATGGTTGGATTTCAGCCGCCATGCTGTACGCTCCCCGACTCACTTACTCACTGGCAGCGCAGGGTGAGTTTCCCGCTGTGTTTGCAAGGCTGCATCCGAGGTTTCAGACACCCGCAGCCGCGATCCTGTTGTATGCGCTCACGGCGTGGGTACTTGCGGCGAGTGGTACTTTCCTCTGGCTGGTAGCGGTTACTGCTGGGACGATGATGGTCTTGTATGCGGCGGTCTGCGCCTCCCTTATCCGTTTGAGAAAGCTACGTCCGAATGCGGACGCCTTCAGAGTCCCGTTCGGTCGGGTTCTCCCTATTATTGGGATCGCGATTGCCGTAGGGCTGATGACCGGACTCAAGCGCCGAGAGCTTCTCATGATGTGCGTTACCGGAGCGATTGCCGCAGCGAATTGGCTGTGGGCGAGACGCCATCGCTTGAACCTTGAGGCGAAAGCCTCAGTGGCGGCTCCCGTGTCGCTTCCTTGATCGAGTCGCAGAACCAGAATGCGAGGTCGAGATGATCGCTCGGCAGTGGGTTGGTGAAACGCTAGAGTCAGATGCCGAAACTTACGGCAGGTACTTGGAAGAAACTGGTATCAAAGAAATCAAAGCTACCAAAGGCAATCAGGGTACGTGGCTGATGCGACGAGTTCACGAAGGCAGAGCCGAGTTCATCGTCATTTCTATGTGGGACTCGCTGGAGTCCATCAAAGCATTCGCTGGGCACGAGTATGAAAACGCTGTCTACTATTCCGAAGACAGGAAGTTCCTTCTGAACCTTAATCCGCACGTCTCACATTACGAAGTGCTGGTCTGCACCACACCATAAACTCAGAACAGCGAGCGTGGCGGAAGCGACATCGGGGCTATCAGCGGGACTAACTAGGAGGGCACGATGAATCGAGAACGGGCGCTGAAGATTGTTTTGGTGTTGGTGGGATTGATCTTCTTGTTTGGTGTCTATCCGTTGATGATGTTTCTGTGGTCGAGCGGGTGGCGATGGCAGCCGAACCAGCCGGAATACGAGCAGATGATCCTTGGAGTCTACGCCACGCTGGGAATTTTCCTACTGCTCGCGGCACGTAATCCGTCCGAGAATCGCAGCCTCATCGCCTTCACGGCGTGGTCGAGCCTCGTTCATGCCGCGATTATGGCAGTACAGGCATTCCAGCATCCGAGCGAACGCGGACATCTGCTGGGCGACATACCTGCACTAGTCATCGTAGGTGTGGTGCTGATCGCGCTGGCTCCGGCAAAGCCGTCAGGTGAGAGGGTGTCGGTAGTCAGTGTCTAGCAATTAGCCCCTGACACCATCATCGGCACCCGTTCAAGGTTGCGCTGCTTCGGAGGCATGAAATGAGACCACACGCCACTGCATCGCCTCGCGGACATACGTTTTCGTGAAACGCCAGTCATCAGATATTTCATGCCCGTTCATTGAGCGCGTTCGCTGCAAACGTCCTGTGACAACAGCAGCATTGTCGTACACCCTTACGTGAACGTCCGATGTCCGATAGCTGAGGAACTTCATGCGCCCAGAGCGTGCAAACTTGAGCGCGTCGGCTTTTGCCAGCATGGGCATTTTGGGCACGGCGACCTCCATGTCGTCTGCCCACAACATTTCCAAGGCATCTACATCCCCACGCTCGTGGGCTTGGTTCCAGACGCTTTCGAGGCGCTCAAGTTCGCGCAGATCGGCTTCTTGCGTTTGCGCGGTTAAGGACGGCGACCGCTTAGTTGCGCGTATAGTGACGGTCGTCTTCAGAGACTTTCCCGGTTCTCCTTCTTCAAGAACCTGAGTGAAAGAGCTTGGGGAGATGTCCCGAAACACTTCTGAGTACATGCGTTTTTTACCTGCATTCTCCTGCTCTTCTTTCCAGACGAGGCTTCCCCCATCCCATTTGGCAACCTCTTTCGAGACATAGCATCCATCGGGGATGCTGTTGTCGCACCAAACAAACCGTTGCCCTTGTGCTTTCGCGTCCCACCATGCCACGCCCAGACCCTCCACCTCGCCCTTCTCGTTCTTCTCGCGGTATTCCTCGATGACCGAAAGACCTCCCGGACCGGGTCGCCAGATTTCTGTGCCTGCGCCTGTGCCGCCGTTCGGCATCTCTGACGTAGGCTCGTACTTCACCTGCGTTGACCAAGTGCCGAGCATCAAATTCTGCACCTCAGGACCGGGCAGCTTCAGTTTTTCTTGATGGTTCTGGGCGAACGAGCCGCCGACACCGAGGAAAACGATTGAGAGATAGAGAAGGGTACGGTTCATACGCCCTCCAGTTGCTTTTGCAGCAGGAGTATACTCCCCAGTCAAGCTGCGACAGAACTTCTTGCGGTAATCAGATGCGCTGACATCGGGGCGTCTTTACCATCCCACTGTACCAGCGCTTGAGCGACAGCCTCAGCAGCGCGGTCAAGAGCGGATGGGTCACGTCGCTCGATCTCTGCCCGGAATGGAGAGCCAAACACCAAGCCTTGAGCAGCATCGTGGGCATTCACGCGGGTCGATAACTTGATCGTCTCGATCTTGGTCTCAGTGTGGCCCGCAGCGAGCAGGTCGTGCTTGATTTGTGCTGGATCAGAGTACGAGAAGGGACCACGCTCCATGTAGTCAAATGGCTCGTGGGCAAAAAGCGCACTGACGGCGTCTTGTGTAGCTTTCGGTATCGGGTTCAACTCAAGCCGGTCGAATGTGACTAGCAGGTAGTGACCGTTGGGGCGAAGCACGCGACGTGCCTCGTCGTTGGCGCGAATCTTGTCGGGAAAAAACATCACTCCGAACTGACAGAGGACTAGATCGAAGAGTCTGTTGGAAAACGGTAAGTTTTGTGCGTCTGCGTGCTGAAACGAAACACGCTCGGAGCGCAGCGCGTGGGTTGCGAACTCAAGCATCGCGGGATTGATATCCGTGGCGACGACATGCGCTTGCGGAGCCGCCCGATGCACCGCACGCGTGACAATACCTGTTCCAGCAGCAGTTTCCAGAATGCGGTCTGGCTTGAGGGAGGCGCAACGGTCGGCGACGAGCTTTGCATAAGGTTCGAACAAAAGCGGTCCCATGTAGCCGTCGTAAAGCGCAGGAGTTGAGTGTGCGAATGCCCGGTCCGTCAATTGTGATTACCTGCTTCGCTCTGGGGGCGTTGTGGAATGAACACTTCGGAAATTATCCCAACCGGGTTAGGGTTTGTCGCCTGCTTTTACGAATCCGTTCTGCAATGCCGCGAGCCGCCAACTGCCTCCGATTGCATTTGCAGCAGGAGTATACTCCGCAGTCAAGCGGGGTACGTTCACTACTGTTTGCGAAGGGAACTTACACCCGTCCAAAGGGACGAAAAACCCCGCAATGAGATGCTGCTTATCTACAACCCCAATACGACTGCTCGGACGCAGCACAGTGGCGTGCACCGAATACTGCATGGTAGGTTGCGCAGGAGATCGACGATGAAGATCATTTGGGCGTTTGTTTTGTTAATCACACTTTTCTTTGCCGTTCCTTATGCGATTACACAAGACTCGCTTGCAACCCCAAAAGAGTCGCCGTCAGGGGGTCTCAACCGTTCTGCCAATGAACGTGCAGTTTGGCAGAAAGAGGAGACCTACTGGAACCTACTCAAGGCCAAAAATGAGCAGAAGTATCTGGAGCTATGGGATGACGGATTTGTGGGCTGGCCGCGATTTGAAGCCGCGCCAGTTCACAAAGACAAGATCACCCACTTCATGTCGAACCGAAGCGTGCTCGATTACAAACTGGAGCCATTATCCGTTCGGGAATTTGGAGCAGATGTAGTGATCGTTATCTATCGCGCAGTCATACATAGCAGTGACAGAGAAGGCAAGAATGAGAGCACCCGCACGTCACGTCTATTGCACACTTGGATGAAGAGCGAGAACGAGTGGCGGATTATAGGAGGGATGTCAGCCGACGATCAAACCAGTTCACTTTCAGGATCGTCCGCGACCCCAAAGCCGTGATCGCTTTCTGATGTGACCCGAACAAGAATTCTGCTGACCCGCATAGAGGATTGGGAACGGGTCGCGACAGTCCACGGGGAATTCTTTGGCAGCATCCGCCCTGCGAACACGATCATGCAGGTTGTGCGCTTCATCGACCCGGATTGGCTAGTTGAGGTCGAAGCGGATGCCGTTGTGGAGAGCTAGAGAACCGTGAGTGTCGGAGCCATCATCATCATCGCCATCGCCGCCTCAGGCGTTCTCATGATGCGGTTCCGTAAGCGATGGCTGGCGAAGATCAACATTGCATTCACAAACCGGATCACTGGGCTGTTCGCGGGCTGGCTTCCGGGCTTCGGCATCCTGACCCACGTCGGACGAAAGTCCGGCAAGGTCTACCGTACACCCATCAACGTCTTTCGAGCGTCGAACGGCTTCATCATCGCGCTCACCTACAGCAGCCAATCGGAGTGGGTGAAGAATGTCCTCGCGGCGGGCGGCGGCGAACTAAAGACTCGTGGGAAGAAATACCAGCTTTCCGCACCGAAGGTCGTGCGTGATCCTACGCGAAAGTGGTTCCCGTTTCCGGTGCGGCTGGTGCTGAGGACTGTGGGTGCGAATGAGTATATGGAGCTATCGAAATCACCAGCAACCTAAGACAGACACGAGGGCGAGTGGTCGAATGAAAATCATCTTGAGCAGGAAAGGAATCGACAGTGGTGCCCTGTCGGGCAAAATGGCAAGCCCGATTCTGCCGTGCGGATGCCTCTGCTCCATCCCTATACCCTACAGATGCGGCATTTCGTACTCGGACGTCCACTTTGGAACTCGTTCATTTCAGCAGATCATCAGAGAACTGAACCCGCGCTGGTCAAATCGACTCGCACATCTTGATCCAGACCTCCGGCGCGATGCGGTGACTTCTCGTCCATCGGGCTGGAGACCTGCATTTGGTCAAATCGGCGCTGCCGCAGGACACCTTATCAACCAAGGTGTGGGAGTCGGCGATCTCTTTGTGTTCTTCGGATGGTTCCGAAGGACAATTGAACAAAACGGAAAACTGACGTTTGATCCGCAGGATGTGCATGGACGCCACATAGTGTTCGGATGGTTGGAAGTCGGGCACGTGATTGATTCGCTACCGTTGCCGAAGGGTCTCCATTCACTGAGTGATCACCCGCATGTTCGGTTCTTCGAGGATGAAGTCCACCCAAACAGGATTTATGTGTCCTCCTTATCGGGTCTGAAGGCTGGCACCTTCCAAACGGAACGGGAAGGAATCGTGCTCACGAGGAATGGTGGAAAGCGCTCAAAGTGGTTATTGCCGATTGCATTCGAATCGTTGTTCTTGAAACGTGACCTCTCGTACCACAGCAACGAAGCGCGATGGGATCGCGAAGAGGACAAGATCGCGCTTCAGTCGGTAAGTCGCGGGCAAGAATTTGTACTGGACGGCAAACGCCATCCGAAAATACGGGACTACTTTGTTAGTCGAATTAGGTCTGCAACGGCGGTGCCCTGCCGCTCTGCTCATCAATTCCATTGAATCGAATCCGCCAGTAATGGCAGCACCTCTCCCGCCTTCCCCAAATGACACTCGGTGAAGGCTGATGCGTTCGCAGGCTCCTCTGCTCCAACGTAGATCGTCCGCGCACGACCACCTACATGGGCGACAAAGCTAGCCGCTGGCTCGACCACGCCCGACGTGCCCACCGCCATGAAGACCGTGGATTCGTCCAGAACGCGGAAGATGCGATCCAACTCGAACGGCACTTCCCCGAACCAGCAGATATGCGGGCGAATCCTGCCGCCGCATTCGCACCGGGGAAGCTCGGCTGGAGGATCGTAGGTGTTGGCGTCGCGAAATGGCGGTCGGCTGCACGTGTCGCAGCGGCTCTTGAAGAGTTCGCCGTGCATGTGGACGACGCGCTTCGACCCCGCCTGCTCGTGAAGATCGTCCACATTCTGGGTGCAGAGGAACAGACGATCTTCCAACCTCCGCTCCAGTTCTGCCAACGCGAAATGCGCCGGATTCGGCTTCGCCGATGCCGCGACACGCCGACGCATGGAATAGAACTCCCACACCAGCCGGGGATCGCGACGCCACGCATCCGGCGAAGCTACCTCTTCGATCCGGTAGTTCCGCCAGAGACCATTGACGCCACGGAACGTCGGTATCCCGCTTTCGGCGCTTACGCCTGCCCCGGTAAGGACGAAGACTTTATCGGTGGGAGAAATGGAAAGCACGGATCAGTGTACGCTGCACCCTGTTCGGAGTTCGTAGGTGGACAGCAGAGGGTCATGGCGTGATTGGCAGCTTCCCGTGGGGTGAACTCACGGTCGCAGATCAGGCATCGCCGCATGCCTCGGACAACGACAAAGACTTTGCCCACGCATTCCGGCTGTCTGTTTTTCATTGGGCAGCGCCCGCCGCGCTGGCTTGCTCCGGCACATTCCCGGCGAGAGCGGGAACCGCGACATCTGGGTTGGTGCTCGCCTCTTTCATCAATCGGCACACGGATGCCCGCGAGATGCCGTGTTTCTTGGCGACCTGCGTCAGCGACATGCCGGAGCGGCGGTCTTGGGTGACTTGCTCGCGATTCACGTCGAGCCTTGCACGTCCGATCTGGCGGCCCTCCGCACGGGCGCGGGCCATGCCACTGCGTACTCGCTCAATCAAAAGTGCCCTTTCCATCTCGCCGAGCACTGCGACGATGCCGAGAAATGCTCGTCCCAGCGCCCCGGATGTGTCGAATGCTTCACGCAACGAGACAAACTGGACTTCGCACGAATCGAGTTCGTCGAGAACCTGAAGGAAGTGCCTCGTTGAGCGGGCAAGGCGGTCACACGACCATACGAGCAGTACATCGAAGCGCCGCCTCCGGGCGTCCTCCAACATGCGGTCGAGCGCCGGGCGGCGTGCCTTCGTGCCGCCGATCCCGTGGTCTACGTATTCCTGTTCCTTAGCGACGGTCAGCCCACGGCGCTGAGCGTACTCGCGGAGTTCTCTTAACTGGGTCTCCGGGTGCTGATCGACGGTCGAAACACGAACGTAAAAGGCTGCTCGTTTCATAGGCGGTCTTCTCCGTTACTCGCTGTTTAGTTTGGAGAGGGCTGGTCGGCGAAGGCGATCCGCCGCTTCCATGCAGATCGTCACTTCTGGAGCCAAGAGGTTAAGCCTCGAACACACCTCGTCATCCAATAGCTGACCGAGGTCGAAATCCCGAAGCTCTCGCAATCGCTTTACTAGTGCGTTGGGAATCAGCAGCGCTGCGGCTAGTCGCTCTGCGGGATTGGGGGAGCGCATACACCGTCGCTGCTCTTCCATGAGTTCGCGGATGTTCAATCGTTTCCCCACTGGGAATATACGTCGGAGTCGGCGGCATCGTCTGGAAATGCGGGTAACCTAACCAAAGATTTCCGCCATGTTACCGTCCAGAAATAGCCGCCCCGTCCGCTTCCGACGTATATTTCGGGTGAAAAAGCACGCCGAGAATGTTGTTAAGCGCCGTCCTCCCTCTGGCTGTAGCACACCTCCAAACGATCATGACTATCCGATCTTCATCGCCGACCGAAAGAATCGAATGCCCGCTTTGCAGTGGCACAGGCGAACTCACACGCGCAGAGATTTTGGATCGCCTTGGCGTCCGTGATTTCGCCAGAGTCGCACAACTCAGCGCCGAGGAAGCATTTCGCCTGCTTCAGCAAAAGCACTCCAGTGATCACCAAAACGCATGGTCACGGTTCGAGACTGAACTGACGAAGCGGGTTGCGGAGATCAGGGAGCATCACAAAGACTCACTGCGGTCGGCACAATCGGAGAGGGATGACCTCACTAGGCGCGTCGAGAACTGCCTGAGGGAAGTCGCGCATCTTCGCGAGCGGAACCAGCAGTTGGAAGCGGAGATGGCGAAGGTCGCCCACGTCGGCAAGCGCGAGGAGATGGACTTCGCAGAGGAGGCTCTGACTTGGGCTGGGATTGCCGTCAGCGAGAAGCTGCCGAAGAACGGCGACTTCCTCTTGGCTTACCGCGATCCTAGCGGCGCTCCGCTTGAGCCGCGCATCGTCGTTGACAACAAAGACAAATCTTCTGTCACCGAAGGTGATCTCAGAAAACTCATCCGAGATGCCAAAGAGCGCCGCTGCCCTGTGGGGATCATCGTCGCACGGGAAGAAAGCCAGCTTCGTCAGCACGACCGCGAACGGCGCTGGGGGCAGGAGGACGGCGTCTGGATTCTGCGGACGACACGTCAATGGCTGCCGAGAGACTTGGAGGTGCTCAAGCCCGTTTTTGAAAGGATGAGAACCGAGGGCGCTGATTTCCTTCAAAAGAATTCAGCGCTGGCGGAAGAAATCCGGCGCACGTTTGTTGATCTGGACGAGGTCGAGAAGGAACTTAAGAGAGCGGCAAAGGCAATCGACACCGTGTCCGACCTGACTGCGAAGTATCGAGGTCGGTTGCAGGCGCTCTGCGACACAGTCGCCAGCGCGAAGGTCGCGCCGAAGACAGAACGGGACGGCAGTGTTCGTAAAACAGCCAGCGCGTAGACCGCGCTTCAGACTGGGAGGGACTGCATGGATGCCAATACCCAAATCGCTAACGACTTGCATCTTTTGACCGCGCCCATACGGTTCCTTTTTCGTTGCGTGCTGGCGCTCGTGTTCTTGCTCCTCGCTCCCTTGCTCTATGCGGCGGTTCCGTTTGCCCTCATCGCGGCTGATCCTAACAGCGATTTCTCGATTCTCGCGCTGGCGTACTTGGCTCTCGGCCCGTTCGCATCGGCATTTTGGTTGATGATGGTCGGCGTCCTTCCAGATGTTTATCGCGCCCACAAGGAATGTCGAGCCTTCGAGGCTAACCACTTCAATGGCTTCGGTCTGATGTTCATCGGATTCTTCGGATCGCTCGGTGCGGAAGTCCTCTTTCTCTTTTATCTGTTCCCGATTCCGCGTGAAACTTCGGACATCGCTGCCAATGCCTCAAACTGGCGTTCTTGGTTCGCTGGCATGGGGATCGCGGGGTTCTTGCCCGTGATCCTCCTGCTCGGTTGGCGTGCGACCAAAACGGCGTCCGCTGGGCGGCAGACTTGCAGATGGTGCGGAGAGACCGTGGGCACGGCGAATCTCGACAGTGTTGGGCTGTGCTCGCCATGCCATGATGCCGCGCTGGAAGAGAAGGAAATTGACGAGGATCAGGAAGCGTGGATTCACAAAGTGAAATACGAGTTGCATGACAAAGCGTGGGCGTCAGACCTTCGGCGTGGGCGGCGTGAGGCGCTGAAGTGGAAGCGGCGCGTCTTACGTTCGTGCTGAGACGAACGGAAAAGATTCTTAGAGGGAGAAATCGTGCAAATGTTTAACACCTACGTGCTCACAAGCCTTAGCGTTGATAGTAAGGGCGAAGTCGTTTCGCGGAACGTCGGTGTAACATTCAGCTTGCATGAAGCCGAGCTTCACCGGGGTGACGGACTCGCGAATGACTACGAGACATTCCAGATCGACGCGAATTGGCAAGAGGATGCTGCCACGACAGCGCTTGTGATCGCGATGCGCGAGTTCCGAGAAATCGTCAAGCAGATGCAAGAGGAGGCGCTTCGGTGAGTATCAGAATCAGCAAATCGAAATTCGTCGCTGGCTGCCAATGCCCGAAGAGATTGTACTGGCAGGTTCACGAACCGGAACTGGGGGCTGAGCCGGACGCCGCGAGCGCAGCGATCATGGAGCAGGGACAAGAAATCGGGCTGCTCGCACGGCAATTATTTCCGGGCGGCGTAGAGGCTAGCAGCGAAGACGGTCTCGATCACGCGATCCGAACGACCCGCGAGCTAGTTGCCAACCGCGAAGTCCCCGCCATCTTCGAAGCGACATTCGAGCACGGCGGCGTGCTGGTTCGTGTCGATGTGCTTCAGCGCCTCAGGGGCAACCGCTGGCGTCTTACTGAAGTGAAATCCAGTACCGACCTAAAAGAAGATGCTTTCCATCTTGAAGATGTCGGCATCCAGTACCGCGTGGTCTCACGCTCCGGTGTGGACGTAGCTTCCGCGTGCTTGGCTCACGTAAACCGAGGATACATATATCCGGGCGGCGAGATCGACCCGCGAAGATTTTTCCGAGTTCGTAATCTGACCCGGCGAGTCCAGCGGTTGCAGCACGATCTCACGTTCAGGCTTCGGGCACAGTTCGCAGTCCTCAACATGCCGAAGGCACCGGACATTGCACCCGGTCGGCACTGCACCGATCCAGTCACGTGCGAGTTCTATGACCGCTGCAATCCGCCGCGCCCCAGTGACCATATCGGCTACCTGCCTCGTATCCACGCGAGCGCGATGGAAGAACTGGAGGAGATGGGCATCGACTCCATTCGCGATATACCGGACGATTTCGATCTAACGGAGATTCAGCGGCGTGCAGCTACTTGCGTGCAGACTGGCGAGCCGTGGTACAGCCCCGAACTTCGGCAAGTGTTGGGCGGGTTGACTTACCCGCTGTACTTCGCTGACTTCGAGACTGTGAACCCGGCGATCCCGCGATTTCCGGGGATAAGACCCTATGATCATTTGCCTTTCCAATTTTCAGTGCGTGTCCAGCGGCAACCGGGCGCAGAGCCAGAACACCGTGAGTTCCTCGCCACAGATGCGAACGATCCCCGCCGCGAGTTCATTAGCTCTCTTTGCCATGCGCTGGGAGAAAGCGGAAGCATCGTCGTTTATTCCTCGTTCGAGTCGCAGAGGCTCTCCGACCTTGCGGCGTGGTTGCCGGAATTTGCAGAGCGGATCGAGGCAATCCAAACCCGGCTGTTCGATCTGCTGCCTGTCGTGCGCGAACACACGTATCATCCGGCATACGTAGGCTCCTACTCGATCAAATCAGTCTTGCCCGCGCTGGTGCCAGAGATGAGCTACGACGGCATGTTGGTCGCGAATGGGCAAGCTGCCGGGGTTGCGTGGGAGTCGCTGGTGCGGGGAAACTTAGATCAGTCCGAGCGGGACAGGATCAGGAAGGCGCTACTGGATTACTGTGGGCAGGACACGCTGGCGATGGTTAAGCTAACAGAGAACCTTCGGGCTATTCGGCATGTTCCCCGCAGCAGAGTTCAGGACAGAAAAACTTATGATGCGCTTTGAGTTCAGAGCGGTTCTTCAGCCTCACCATCCTCAAGTGGCAGCGGGATGTTGACGGCTTCCTTCTCCCGCGCTTTCGGTGCCTTCTTGTAAGTGACATCCAGTAGGCGCGGATACGCTATCTTCTCACCCTTGAGTAGTTGCTCAATCGTCAAGAGTTGAATTCTCGGAAACCGCTCGTCGATGTGCGGGGATTTATACCACTCCGCATCCGCCGCTTCCTTGACCATTGCCTTGCTCGGCTTCTCCAACGAGATGAGAACGCCGATGTCAGCCTTCTCGCGGTCGAGTACGCCTCGGAGGTCTCGGACATGTGGGACACTGACGTTCTCCCCTGCCTTTACCGACAGGATGATTTGCTTGCTCCTGCCGCTCTTGTCGTCGTGGAAGTAAATGCGACCATCGATTCCCCGATCAGCGCCTCTCTTCGAGCTGTTCGCAACTCTGGCTCCCACGAGACCGAGTGCCCACGCTTGGAATTGAAAAGCATCCTGCTTGGCGAGTTCGATTGCATCTTTCACGGAGACAGGCTCACCGACAATGTCGTACGTCTTGTCCACTGAGTCACCGAAGTGGTCACGCAGTCTATTCCTGATGAGGTTGACGGCGAGATGCGTGATGTCGATTCCAATCCACTTCCGCTTTAGTTTTTGAGCAGCGGCAACAGCCGTTCCGCATCCGCAGAAGGGGTCGAGAACAACATCCCCTTCACGCGACGAAGTCCTTATGATTCTACCCAGAAGACCCTCTGGCTTCTGAGTTGGGTAGCCGAGTTTTTCCGCCTCGTGACCAAGCCACTTCACGTCTTGGTCAATGTACTCGTCGCTGCCATACAGAGTCCCTTCGGTGTACGGCTGACAAGCCCAGATGTCCTGATACGGGGTGCCTTCACTGACGTACTGCTTGTACTTCGGCTGACCCTTCCCTTCTTTCGGAATGTAGACGAAGCCCGTGTCGTTGAGGAAGTCCAATTTCTTTTGTGTTGTCCAATCCGCCGCCTCTGGAGGCAACAAGACCGCCAGCGTCGATGGAATCGCCCAATGCCGTCCGACTGTCGTCGGGTCGAAGCCGTGCCACGGTTTCCCACTGTCGCCTGTGCGGGTTCCCGGCCCAGTGAGCATGTTCGTGCGAAAGACGCCGTTCTTGTCTTTGCCTGTAAACCATTCGCGGACGTACCCGCGCATGAGTGGTCGCGTTCCCGGTTCAAAATATGCGTTGTCTGTCTTGCCGTAAAACAGAATCGTGTCGTGAATCGGCCCGTACTGTCGGGTCAACTTGTTGTGCCCACTGCTCCGCCGCCAGATGATTTCGCTACGAAAGTTCTTTGGGCCGAAGACCGCGTCCATCAGCAGCTTGAGGTAGTGGCTTGCAGTCGGGTCGCAATGAAGATAGATGGAGCCAGTCGATTTTAGAACGCGGTGTAGCTCCATGAGGCGGGGAGCCATCATTGCGAGATAGGCTAGCATGTCGCTGCCACCCAGCAACGTATGGAACGCAATCATGCCATCAGCAACACTGCCGCCACCCTCGACGAGTTGTTGGTACGTTCGCGACGATTCCTGATTCCACTCCCACGTATCCTCAAAGGCGATAATCTGGGACGCAGCCTGCGTGCCGTCCTTCTCCGCGAAAAGGACGTTGTAGTCTTGCTGGCTGTTGAACGGAGGGTCGAGATAGACGAGGTCAACCGATTCATCGCGCACGTAGCGACGAAGGACATCGAGGTTGTCGCCGTAGTAAAGTTTGTTTTCTGCCATTAACCGTGATTTTACGCCACAGGGACACTGAGAAGTTGTTGTTCTGGGTGCACGATGCCGACTCACAAATGCTGCGCTCAAGCGTTCAGCACCCAGTACAGAAGGCGACACTACGCGCCTCAAACATCCGAGCCGACTGGCATTCCATCCGGACAGCAAACACCCAGCAACCGCCCCGTCACGTTGCGGAATAGAATCATCAAGCAGCATGTTCTCCGCAACTGACATAGCGAGCTTTCTTGCCTGTCCCCACACAGCGACGCTCGACCGCGCCGAGTCAAGAAACGAGATCACCAAGCCATTCTTCAAAGACCCAGCAGTCGATCTGCTGCAAAGGCTGGGGCTGGAGCACGAGCGGCGATACCTATGCGAGTTGGCTGAGAAAAACGGTCTTGCCATTGCCCAGATCGACGTAAAGGGTCGCTGGGAGGATGCTGTCGCGGAGACCTCGCGAGCATTGCGCAAAGGCGTTGATGCGGTCTACCAAGCAACGTTTCTGGACGGAGTATGGGGTGGGCGATCCGACTTTCTTGTTCGGGTCGGCACGCCCAGCGCCCTCGGCGCTTGGTCATACGAGGTTATGGAGACCAAGCTCGCCCGCTCCACGAAGGCGACCGCACTGATACAGCTTTGCTTCTATTCGGACTTGCTGGCGCGGATTCAAGGTGCGGAGCCGCAATGGATGCACGTAGTGCTGGGTGGCACTGCCACCCCCGAACGTTTCCATGTTCAGCGCTATATCGCCTATTTCCGCAAGGTGAGAAGCGAGTTCGAGCAATCGTGGAAGCTCGACATTAACACCTACCCTGAACCAACGGAGCACTGCGAGGTGTGCTCGTGGTTCCCTCTCTGCGATGAGCGCCGCAGGGCTGACGATCATCCGTCGCTGGTTGCTGGAATCTCACGGAACCAGCGGAAGGCGCTGGCTGAACGCGCCGTAGGCACTCTGACTGCTCTTGCAAAGCTCGCCCTTCCTCCGAAGCCCAAGATCGAGCGCATCGGGGACGCCGCTCTGCTGCGAATCCGCGAGCAGGCACGCCTTCAGGTGCAAAGTCGGGAGGCTGGTCGCCTGATTTACGAGTTGATCGTGGACGCGGAAGAGAACAAGGGGCTTGCTATTTTGCCCCTGCCATCGCCAGCGGATTTGTTCCTTGACCTCGAAGCGAACCCCTACGTGCTCGACGAGGGCTTGGAGTACCTCATCGGAATGGCGACGCTTCCAGCGAAGTCTGGCGGGGAACCGACCTACGAGTCCCTCTGGGCGCTGAAACGCTCGGAGGAGAAAAAGGCATTCGAGGCGTTCATAGCCAAAGTCATGGAGCGGTGGCGTAAGAACCCGGAGATGCACATCTATCACTACGCCCCATACGAGCCGACTGCCATAAAGAGGCTTGCTGGTAGACATGGGACGTGTATCGACGAAGTTGACGAACTACTAAGGGCAGGAGTGTTCGTTGATCTCTACCGCGCCGTCCGACAGGGCGTCCGAGCCTCGGTGGAGAGCTATTCCATTAAGCGGCTGGAACCGCTCTATGGGTTCGCTCGCGCCGTCCCGCTACGTGATGCGAATCTCGCGCTCCAGTCCTTCGAGGCGGCAATGGCGCTTGGCAACGGTCAGGAAGAGATCGGCGATCTTCTCAAGACCGTCGAGGGCTACAACCGGGACGACTGTATCTCCGCGCTGCGGCTGAGGGATTGGCTGGAGGATCGGCGCAAGGAATTGGAGGAAAAACGCGGGTGTGCCCTTCCGCGACTAGCGGTTCAGTCTGGCGAGGCAAGCGAGAAACTCAGCGCCCAGCTACAAGCGATTCGGGCGCTCGCGGCTCGCCTGCTAACTGCGCTCCCGGCTGACGAAACCGAATGGACTGACGAACACCGGGCGTGCTGGCTCCTCGCGCAGATGTTGGAGTGGCATCGCCGGGAGGAGAAGTCGTCTTGGTGGGAATACTTCCGGCTTTGCGAGCTATCCGACGAGGAACTCCAAGAGGACAGAAATGCACTGGGAGGTCTCGCGCATGTGGGGGATGTCGCCCATGTCAAGCGTTCGATAGTCCACAGGTACAGCTTCCCGCCCCAAGATTTCGCCATCAAAGCAGAACACGTGGCACACGACCCGAAGACTAGGAAGAGCGCGGGGGAGGTCGTCGCCATCGACGAGCGTCACCGGACAATCGACCTAAAACGTGGCGCTGGCTCGCTCGTCCCGCATCCGACCGCTCTTGTGCCCTTCGACATCGTAGATTCCACAGTCTTGAGCGACAGCCTGTTTCGCCTCGCGTCTTATGTAGCAGAAAACAGTATCGCCGAGGCGGGGCAGTTTCAGCCTGCGCGGGAGCTTTTGCTTCGACAGCGCCCCAAAGCGCTTGGGAAATTTGAGAGAACCTTGGTCGGAGAGGATGGTCAACTGACGCCGACTGCAAAAGCTCTCGTTCGTTCCCTCGCACGCGAGACTTCGGTGCTTCCCATCCAAGGGCCGCCGGGTTCGGGCAAGACGTTCACCGGGGGTCGAATGATCGTCGAGCTTGTCAGTCAGGGGCGACGGGTCGGAGTCACCGCCGCGAGCCACAAAGTGGTCAGCACCCTCCTGCGCGAGGTTTGCAGTGCCGCCAAACAATCCGGCGTTCGCGTGCGCATGATCCAGAAAGCAAGCGAAGGCGACGAATGCGATGACGCTTCGGTCATAAAGGCGGAAAGCAACGAAGCAGTGCTGGATGCCCTTACGAAAGGCTCCGCAAAGGTTGCGGCAGGATCGGCATGGCTGTGGGCACGCGAGGAGATGGCGAACTCCGTGGACGTCTTGTTCGTGGACGAGGCGGGTCAAATGTCCATCGCGAACGTTCTGGCTGCCTCGCCATCGGCGACCAGCATCGTACTGCTGGGCGATCCGCAGCAACTAGACCAGCCACAGAAGGGCGTCCATCCACCCGGCGCAGACGTCTCGGCGCTCGGTCACCTGCTGAATGGGCGTGCGACCATCAGTTCTGAGCAAGGGGCATTCTTGACTGAAACACGCCGCCTGCACCCAGATGTGTGCGCGTTCACATCGGAACTGTTTTACGAAGGTCGGCTCGTGGCACGACCCGAAAACGCTCGGCAGAGCCTCAACGCTCGCGGTTCGCTTGGCGGGACAGGGCTTCGCTTCGCTCCCGTTGCGCACTCAGGGAACCAGAACGAGTCCCCGGAAGAGGTCGAGAAGGTTGCAGCGGCAGTGGAGACTCTGTTGAAAGCGGGGACAACTTGGACGGATAAGAAGGGAGCAACACATGCCATCACGCTGGAAGACATCCTCGTTGTCGCTCCCTACAACGCGCAGGTCGCGGCACTCATAGAAAGACTCCCGGCAGGATCGAGGGTGGGAACCGTGGACAAGTTCCAAGGGCAGGAAGCCCCTATTGTCCTGTACTCAATGGCAACATCGACGCCAGAAGACGCCCCACGGGGAATGGAGTTCCTGTATAGCCTGAACCGCCTGAACGTCGCGGTCTCGCGTGCCCGGTGCGTCGCGGTCATCGTCGCCAGCCCGGCACTGTTCCAAGTGCAGTGCAAGACGCCGCGCCAGATCGAGCTTGCCAACGCGTTTTGTCGGTATCTGGAAATGGCTCGTCCGGTCTGACGCAGGGCATAAGCTGGGGGCTTTGAGCTTTCTGCCACGTTGCTCGACTCGTATGAGGAGTGGCGACTATCAGTCCGGTGCACTGAGTAGCGATTTGTCTGCCGTGTTTTCAACCTAAGCAGAAAGGGCGACTTATGTCTTACGAGTGCATCAACCCAGATTTTCGTGACTGGATTCGCCTTATAACAGACAGTTCCGTCGAAGAGGTCACGGCTCTCGACTTCGGAGATATCGGATATGCGGAGATATGCGAGTCACGGCTCCATTGGAATTGCTGCCCGGCATGCCGACATGAGTTCCCTAAATTGCCTGCTTATGCCGAATGGGCCGGACGTGAATATGCGAAATCGTTCACGTCAGATTTGTGCCTTTGCAAAAATCAGTTCGTGGCTAAGAAACAGGCGCTCTTGGAATCCTGCGGCAACGATGCTTACGTCAGAATCATTGCTGACCTTGCCAATGCAGAAGATGATGTTCATCAAAGTCTTCGCCGTGCGCTAATGGTTACGCAGAACGTATTCCGTGGAGAAGCCATAGAATTTAATCCTGATGAGCAGGAGATTTTGTCGCACAGCCGCGAGTTTGTTTCTTCTCTCGATTCGGAAGTTCAGCACTTTGTCATCTCCGCCACGCTTTGCTTTGAACTGCTAAGACCGATGTGGGAGAAAGTAGGACTGCATCCTCGATTCGACCCACGCACACCGGAACAGATTCTTGCCGAGTTGGATGAAAGGCTTGCGAGGGCGCAGGCAGGGATCGACATAGAGGAGCCAGTTACAGACCTTACAGAAAATTTACGCCGTGCAATTTCTGAATCCGGTCTGGAGCCGAAGGTTCTTTGGCACATCATTGAATCAGCGGCTTCTGCGAGTGGCTTCGACCGAGCATTGCCGGGAGTCGAGCGATTGTTGCACGCGTTGAGAGCAGACTTTGACAATTTTGCGGATTCCATGAAGGCGGGACAGATGGAAGCCATTCGCCTTTCCGAGCGCAGCAGCCGAAAGGCAGACAATTGCGAAGCGGATGTCGTTGCTCAGATTGGGCAGCCGTTATATTCGCAACTTGCAGAAATGACGCGTCAGCAACTAAAGGCGGCAGAATTTCTATATCATTTAAATAGTCAGGAGCCGAACTATTTTGACGGGCCAGTGATTACGATGGCAAAGGCGTATGAGAACGAACTCAAAGTTAGGGTTGCATTCCCGGTTCTCAATAAAGTGATGGACTCCCATCCTGAAAACTACGGAAGCGACAAGACACCGTTGATCAAGGCGAGGGAGATCAATAAGGAACTTACGGCTGGGAACATCGGGTGGCATCTTAGGAACCACCCGGATTTTCGGGAACGGGTTCGGGCACACGGATTCGATGCAACGGCAATTTCTATAGACGAAGGGGCGGTGACCCGTTGCCGCAACAGGGCGGCTCACAAGCCAATCTGCGAGCGAGCAATAGCGGACGACTTGCGGCGGCTTATCCTACGCCCCGATGGCATCCTTAGCCGCCTCCATCCTTCGCCAACCGCTAAGTCGAACTGCTGAGGCACAGACGTATTTATGGCAAATTGGAACAGGTTTCCCCATGACGTTCTTCGATGAGCAGGGAAATCAGATTTCGTGCGACGAGTGGCTAAAGGTTTATGAGCCGTTCTACTTTCTGAACGGGCCAGCTTACGGTCAGCACATCAATGGTCGAAACCAGACCAGTCCGTTCGTCGAGAATCAGGTCTGCGGTCTGCTGCAGCAGACAGTCCAACTGTCCCGCAACGATTTGATCCTTGCCATGGCATGGAAAATCGGTTTGATCGATCACCATCGTTCTGAGGTCGTTCAGAAAATCGAATATTTGTACGACTGGCCCACCGCGCTGAGAGACCGATATGGACGTGACTTCTCCGGAGGAATTTCATATCTCGCAAGCAGAATGTCATCGATACGTCCGCAGATTGCCCAAGGCAATCCCCACTTCCTCTTTGACTTGCATCCGACGATGGCCGGATTCGGCCCAGTCTACGTTCTCAACGTTCTCTTTTTTGTCAGCAATGGAAGGTATCCGATTTACGATCAGTTCGCGCATGTCGCCGCGAAAGCAATCCATCAAGGCTTGAAACCTGAATCGCATGTTGCCTATAACGTAATTCAGGAGTGGAGCGGTTACAAAGATTACATGAACCTGCTCTCACCTATCAGCAAAGCCTGCCCAGAACAGTTCCGGCATCCCTCGATGTTCGTATCGCGCCCAGTTGATCGCGCCCTGTGGGTTTACGGGCATTTTTTCCAAACCAAGGTCGGTTCTGTTTCGATGGCTAAGAGGTGCGGCACTCGTTCATCGGCTCCAATCACAACTGTTCCAAGTGGGGTGCTGTTCGGTCGAATCCGTGATCTGTGCCAAACGACTAGTGACGGATGGAGACGGAGAGAGATCATTGTTCGACAGGCTGGTGGTCGCCCCAAGGAAAGAGACCTCATCCGTTTGATGGATGCTTCAGGTGGCAACTACGGCGAGTTCCCGTTCATCAAGGGAGCGGGGGTTCAGGGCTATGTATGTCTGGGCAAGCCGGGGGCCCTGAAGCCATGGTTCACACGACGCTACCCTATCGGCGAGATTAAGTCGGAGAACGTCTATTTCGAACCAACCGGAGCTTCAAATGAATACCGGATTTATTCGGAATCGGAGTGGAGAGTACGCAAGCCTTGAAGGGATATGTTACTCAGACCTCGTCCTCCGCTGGAATTCGTCTCAGCTTCGTGCGCCCGCGCCCAATCGCCCTTGGCATCCCACCACAATCCAGTGAGTGCGAGACTGAGGCCCGCAGGTGGATCGGTCGCGGTGAGCAATTGGCGGAATTCGTCCAAGGTCATTATCGGGGACCCAAGGGATGATGCTCGCTTCTCACCAGTGCATTATCAATCTTCTGCATGATTCGCCGCGCATGCTGAAGGTATGATCGAAAGATCGAACATGGAGAATCGTTCTGCAATCCATTCAGGCTTGCAGTCCTGCCACTCCTATTCGCTTCGTCACCACGCGCTTTTCAGTGTCAAAGCACCAGTAGCCGAGCGGGAGCGCAAATTTTCGGCTCAGGTGGCGCAAATACTGTACATCTTTGGGTTCAGGTAGTGCCCACCCAACAACAATCAATTCATCCGCCCGCGCGTCGGAGGGGTAATAACTGTACTCAAGTAGCTGCCCAACAGCCGCCCTGATGCACTGCTTGACTGTTGGTTCGGTCTTCACTTCGAAGAATGCGACTTTGTGCCGAGTTCCCAATTTATATTCAAGGGTCAAGTCAACGTGCCCGGATTCGTAACTCACCGCCGCATGACCGAACTTGTGTCGGAGTAATCTATCTAACGCATTCTGGATGTGATCGTGCACAGGATCATACACAGTCCCCTCGCAAGCAGCGCGAGTACGCGGCGATTCGCTTTTGTGCTTACGTTGTTCGGGCTTCTGTGCCACAAACCAAGAGGTATCAGTGCCCATTGGCACCTTTACGAGTTGGTATCGTGTCAGAGAAGTTTTCTTGTACTGCCTCGGCACCTCGACATAGGGATCGTAGAATTTCACTTGACTTGGGAAGAACCTTACGTTGCTTAGGTTCGTGGGCTTCACATTCTCAAGCCCCCGTTCGTAACCCAACCCATGAACCTGTTCACGCATTTCGCGTAGCCATCCGCGACGCTTGTAGATCGCTAACGCTCTCTGAGCCTCAGACCGGGTTATCACTTCGCATCCATCAATCCTTGCGACGATCACAGGACGAACAGGAGGGGGAGGCACTGTATACAGGATGAGAGTCAACCTCTGACCCTGTAGCTTCGCATACGCCTTGCCTACTGGTTGGAGAAAAGCATAGTGCTTGCCGCCTATCAGGTATCCGAAATTGAACAACCACTCCTCGTGCCCGAAGCCATGCTCTGCAATAGACGACTTGATTTCGAGGTGTGTTGCTTCACCTGTCGGCCTCTGCCACCGAGCGGTGTTCCAGCAAATACGACAGAGTGTCGTTGGTGTGTCCGTAAGAGTCGGCTTTGAATGCTGGCTCGTCATCGCCCCGGTTCACACAAGTTTCATGTCAATTTGCAGGGCATTCTGCGTGGTTCGCCGGGAAAGTTCAACGGAGGAAGGAAGGTGGGCGATGATCTCGGTTTTTCTACCCATGATGATTTCCTATTTGGCGGACTCCGGTTCGAGAACGGCATTGACTGTGATTGTCCCGCCGGGACTAAGTGTGATGTCTCGCACCCAGTTCTGGAAGCCTTTGTTCGTGATTGTCAGCTTGTGGTCACCCGCTGAAATATGCAACGTTGATGGAGTGTTTCCTGAGAATTTCCCGTCAACCATGATGTCAGCGCCATCTGGCGTGGACTTCACCGTGACGTCGGCAAGACGTTCCCCACCGACTGAGGCGCTAGTCGATTCTGTTTTAGAACTTCCTTTTGCTTCCACCATCTCGTTGGTGCTCAGCGTCGATTCCAGTTGCGTCCAGAAGCGCTTGGCTAATTTGTTCTTCTCCCCTCCGAGACCGAAGATTTGAGGATTTCCTTCAGCGGGAGCAATCGAAAGAGTGACGACTGTCTGACCGTTGCCGCTGTCATGGCAAATCGCGCTAACAACCATCGAAAATTTGCCGCCCGTGAAAAAGTTAACCGTGTACGCTTCCTTGACAGCGGATTTCAAGTTATAGCCCGCAGAAGCAACTTGCACGGCGGCTGCGTAGACCCTGTCAACCGAGACGCTAAAGCTCATGACCATCTCCTGCGCGTTCTTGTCTTTTGCTACGGCAGACCCAACGGCGATGGTCAACGCAATCGCGGCAATCGTAGTTGTTTTCCACATTCCACGCATGGCGTGCCTACTTTTCTGGGGGAAGGCTCATTCTCCCACACGGTACTTTTCAAAAGCAAATGCGGATGTTCCCGCAAGATGCTAGGAACTAATAAAATTGGGGTATGCCGAGCGATCTGACACCGACAGCAGAAACCGAAATGATCAAAGCCTATCTCCGCGTGCTTGCGCCGGGTATCCACGATGTGGATTGCGGAACCCGACTAGATGGAGGGTATGACCTGTGGCTCAAGCTGAATCCATCCTCCACGATAAAGCAGGTAGTCATCAGTCGTGCGGAGTACAGAGACGACCAGTGGAAAGATAAAATCCGAGAAGCCTTAGAGGAAATCAACGTTTGAAAGCGTCAGACGAGACCTGTAGCGTCCAGCAGTCACGCCGCGCCGTCGCCCGATCATGGCGTTGGTTCGGGGGACTGCCCCCCGCAGACCGCCACAGGTCGTCCGCCGTCTTCAGGTGACGCACCACTCGTGGCGATCAGGAAGCCGGATCGTTTGAAATCTTGGCTCTCAAACGCTAGTCTCGAAGAGCCATGAAGAAGGTCAATCTGGTATTGGTAGTGATCTGTGTTGCCGTTGGGTTCGGTGTCATCGCGGCACAGGGACGGGCGAAGCGTGAGCCGATGACGTTCGCCTTGGACTGCGCCGGGGGCGACTGCCCATTGCTCAAGGGAGCACCGCAGACAAGCGGGATGAGGGGCGGTTCAGTGAAGCTCAAACCGGGCGAGAGCGTGGGCTGGCACTCGACTTCGGCAAATGAGGAAGCTCTGGTAATCCTGCATGGGAGCGGCGTTGCCAATATCGAGGGACATCCCGATGTGCCCCTCACGGAAAAGATGCTCGCCTACATTCCGCCAGCGACGCGGCACAACGTCACGAACAACGGAACACAGACCCTTGAGTATGTGTGGGTGGTCGCACCCACAACCGAGGCAGCAAAGTGAGATGCGCGGGCTAGTGCCAAGATGCCCTCTAGGGTGGTCACAAAGGCTATTCTCAACATCTGAAACGCCCAATCCGACCGAACCCCTTCCGGCAGCCAAATCTCCGTAAAATCGGCTCTCTGAGGGGATGCCGAAGCGCGGCAGCATGCGAGAATGACCCGGACGCATCCGCTGCGTCGCTCTCCTACTATGAGTCTCTTCACCCAATCCGAACCGCTGACCGACGCCGAACTCGACCGCCTCGGAGACTTCCTCAAAAGCTGCAAGGGCGGCAAGGCGATGAACCTCGAAGAACTGGACGGATTTTTCGCAGCCCTGATCGCCGGGCCGGAGACCGTGATGCCATCCGAATACAACCGGGAAGTCTTCGGCGGCGAAATGTCGGAAGTCGTGGAGTTCTCCGGTCTCGACGAAGCGCAGGAAATTCTGAATCTGATGATGCGGCACTGGAACAAGATTGCCTCTACGCTCTACAAGGGCGAAATCCATGTTCCGCTCATCTTTGAGGATGAGAAGGGTGAGCTTCACGGCAACGACTGGGCACGCGGGTTCATGCGCGGGGTGCACATGAGACACGACGGCTGGTCTGAGCTTATCAACGACGAGAAATATGGCGGCTCCCTGACCCCGATGATGATGCTCTATCACGAGCACGACGAAGACCCGGAGATGCGACCCGATCCGATTACGCCGGACAAGCGCGAGCAGGTCATCGCTTTCATGGCAGCGGGGTTGATGAACGCTTACGAGTATTTTCGGAAAGAGCGGGAAGGCGATCTCGGCGTCGATGCACCTGAATCCCGGCGAAGCACCCCAAAGATTGGTCGGAACGACCCGTGCCCCTGCGGGTCGGGCAAGAAGTACAAGAAGTGCTGCGGCGGGGCGACGGTGAACTGACTCCCACTTCCTCCCCCGAATCATCAACCACTTTCGGCGCTCTTGATACAATCCCCGGCGAGGAGAATTCAATGAACTTGGCTGGTGTTGTCCAGCAGTTGCGGAAGGAACGGGATCAGGCTGCGCGAACTGTCCAGCAACTTGACGCGGCACTCGCCGCGCTCGATGGCGGCTCATACGGAAGACGAACTGGAACTAGGCGCAACATTTCAGCGGCAGGACGGGCGAGAATCGCGGCTGCTCAGAGAGCACGTTGGGCAAAGGTACGCGGGACAGGCAAGCAGAAGCAGAACGTTGTCACCATGCCCAAGAAGAAGACGATGTCCGCTGCGGCCCGCAGGAGGATCGCCGCCGCTCAGCGAGCGCGATGGGCGAAGGTAAAAGCTGCCCAGAAAAAGTCAGCGTAGGGAAGACGACCCGGTTCACGATGGGAAAGTTCTCACCAACGAAGCAACACGGCGACTGTGAGGAGATCGCCAACCCATCCACAGCTTACGGTCGGCGGCGGCGCAACTGGATCGACGCCCACGGTGCTGTCCCTGCCGAGCAAGTGGTCGATGCCTCGTGCGGCAACAAGCACTGCATCGCGCTGCAACACTCCTATCTCCGTCCGCGAGTCGAACAGCCGGGCACGTACCGCAAGATCGCCGACCGCGTCCACCGGCTCAAAATTGGTGGGCACTTTATTGTTCCGGGTGTGGGAACCGATGAGCGAAGCCGCAACCGCTTCCGGTCTGGCTTGTATGCTGCTGCTCGGCTGGATCGAGTCTCGGTGCGCGGGCTGCCGAACGGCAGCGTCCGGGTCACGAAGGTCGGGGAATGGGCGAGCATGTGAACGACGCCCTGCTCGACTATGGTTGAACTCTGGCTGTCCAACCAAAAAACGCCTCGATAAGACCGCATCAAGCAAGAGTCATGCCAAACAACTCAAGCTCAAGAAATCACAGTGCCAATGGGATTTTTGCAAAGAGGAAGAAGCGATTTTGAGTCCGCTGCGTCTGCCAGTTCCGCCATCCCGGCTTAGTGCCTAAACTGAAAAGAACACCAGCTTAGTTTACAACCTGAACCTTTGCAACAGAGACCGATTTCGGGTGGTGTCTTAAACACCGTGTTGCCGGGGGTGGCCTGTGAATAAGCGCCCCTTATCCGCGAACGAGCATTGCTGCCTAATTGCAACAGGCGGGCCACAACTCAACCCTAGCAACACACTATTAAGACACTACCCGGGATTCGGCGGTGTCTTAAATAAGCCGCAAGCCAATGACCAACGCGATCAGCGGCAACATGCCATTTAAGACACTACCCGATTTCGACTCGACTGTAACCGAACTGTAGCTGTTGGCGGCTTCTTGCTCGCTTGCCTGGAGCTTTTTCATCGCCGCTGCGATGTCGTTCTGATCAACGATAGCATAGCGCTCGAACACCGATCGCGTTCGCCATCCTCCGATCTTCATAATGACACCTTCCGCGATTCCGGCCCTCCGAAGATTTCTGGCTGCCGTTCTTCGGAGATCATGGAATAGCAATCCGGCAACACCCGCGTGCTTACAAGCTTTCGCCCAAGTATCCCTGACGATGCCCGCATCTGCCTAAGCTGCGGAAAGCAATTTCACCCCAAGCGTCCCTGGCAGAAACAATGCAGCCCCCGTTGCCGCCAACGAGCTTATGTGCAACGGCACCCTGTTTCAACCCTGAACTATTACGGAGCTTGAGACTTCTGAGATTCCCGCCGAGGCTCGTAATTGATTGACATAATTCCATTTACCGTTTTCGCGATACACTTACCCCCATACCCCCTAAGAGTTACAGCCGAAGCAGCGGGAAATCAAGTACCAGGTTCATCTGCCCGGCGATCAGCACAAAGGCGACCTGCCGGGAGCATGAAGGAGAGTGGCGGTACGCCGCATCGGAAGGCGATGCCCTCTAACAGGCTATCATCTTGTACAGATGGATGATTCTGTGCAGACGCTGAACGAAATATATTCATCACCCTCCGCCCGGCGCCGCTATGAAGTCTGGTTTGTCCGGCTGGGACTGGCGGACGGCAGTGGGGCGTGGTGGTTCCGATATTTGCTGATGAATCCTGGGCAACACGGTTGCCCCGACGACCCCGACGGCAAGCCCGTTCAGGTCTGGGCCACCTGGTTTCCGCGCGGCGCGCGGCCACAAAGCTTCATTCAAGGACTTCCCTTGGACAAACTGGATCTCAGCCCCAGAGGCCGAAATCCATTTCACTTGCGAAGCGGCAACCACGGCATCGATGAGAACTCCTGCCGCGGAATTCTGGAAGTTGACGGGCACGCAATATCGTGGGATGTGCACTATCGTTCGACGTTTCGCACCACCCTCAGCAGCAAGGGCTGGATTGGATTCTCGCGAACCCCACATTCCGATGCCCTTTTCTCCGGCAGGATCTCGATAGATGGCCGGAGTTTTGAGGGGAACCCCTTAGGGTTCGGGGTTCAAGGGCACAATTGCGGATACCGGCATCGCGACTTCTGGACTTGGACTCACGCATATTTCCCCCGCCCCGATGCGCAGCCGAGCACACTTGAAGCGCTTGTCTATGAAATGCCGTTCGGGCTGGTTTTCCGAAAGGCGGTGCTCTGGCACGACGGAGAACCGTATATGTTCTCCAATCTGCGCGAGATCAAAAGAGACCGAGACAAGTTGCAGTGGGATTTCAGCTGCCTGGCGCGGGACCGACTGCGGCTAGTAGTCACCGTCGATGGTGGCGGTCCCTGCATCCATCGTTTGCCCTATGTTAAGACCGACTGCAACGGCCGCTTTGAAGTGGCTAACAACAGCCTGGCCAGAGCGGAACTCCGTTTGGAGCGACCGGGCGGGTGGTTTGAAAGACTAGAGACGACTACCGGTGCCGTGTTGGAGATGGTCGGGAGCGGTTGACGACGGCGGGCCCGAAAGAACGAGCTCGCGCCAGCCGCTCCGCGACGATGCTGTACGCCAAAGGATTAAACGCCATTCCGATGTGCGTGCCCGGGACTTCAAAGTCGACCTCGGGATCTCTGGTCATGCAATAGCGCCAGTCCACGATGCCGTCCTGCCGGGTATAAATCGCGGTCTCGACCATCGAGCCCGCAATGTCGCGTTTCAACGAGTCAATAAAATTGCAGGTGCAGCGTCCGGTGTAGCAGTCGGGCAGCACGCCCTGGCCATGCTCCTGCAGAATTCGCTGCCGAATGGCTTCGGTCGCTTGCAGAACCGTCCGACTGGTCACTGTGCCGCGAATTGGTGCGGCCAGCGTGATGACCGAAGCCACATCTTGTGGTCTTTGGCCCGCCACCGAGCGCGCGATCACACCACCCAGGCTGTGGCCGATCAAGTGAATTTTCCGCCCGGTCTCGGCTAGCGCTTTCTTGATGGTTTGGTTCAGATGGCGCTGGATCAGGAGATTGGGACACTCAGCGTTGATGCCAATGCCGGAAAAATACGGCCGGTATCCGATGCGCCCCAGCCAGGCATGCAGCTCCATTAAGTAAAGATCAGTGCCTAGGAAACCGGGAATGATGACCACGGCAGAGTCATCGCCGCGCGGTACGCCGAAGCCGTAATAAACAGGAGTGGCGTGCAGCAGGAGAATCTCAGCCGCAAACAGGGCTTCTGTCCAGGGCGAGATTTCGGTTTGTAAATCGGTTTTATGAGGTTGCTTCCGGACTCCCACTTTCGATGAACCGGTAGGCTTTTTCTGTTTGGGCCGCAATTTCGTCCTGGGTTCGTCCAACATTGGCGCACATCCCCTGACGTGCGTAAGGGGCGGTGGCTTTCCCGTTGCAGATTATACCCTTCCCTTGCGTTTTCGGGTTGTGCTTCGTTGTCCCTGCGCCGATCTCGCCAGCCGGGCTTCCAGTTCCGCAACCCGCTTACGCAGAGCATCGAGTTCCGGCTCAGCCTCGGCTCGCTTCGGAGATGGCGTCACTCCACCCAAAAACTGCTTCATCATCTCGACGGGTGAGAGAATGGCGGACTGAACTTGGTCGAGCCGACTCTGCACTGCATCCTGCACCTTCTGATAAGTGTCAAAGGCCGATTTCAAATACCACATGATGAACTCTTGTCGCACCTCGTCGGACGCGACAATAAGTTGGCGCAGCAGCTCTAGCGGCAGACCCGTCGGCTTTTCCTTTGCATCCTCAGTGATGATCTGGGTGAGGGTGACCCGGGTCAGATCCTGGCCCGTCTTGGCGTCGACGACCCGCACCTCTCTGCCTTGCCGAATGAATCCCGCAATGTCGTCGAGATTCACGTACTGGCTGTTGGAGGAGTCGTACAGCCTGCGATTCCCGTATTTCTTGATGAGCACCGGGGTCGGGTTCATTGCTGGATTCCGGCCATGCTGCTATGCACACGATACAAATATATCTTGACACAACTCCCCTCAATTCGTATAGTTAAATCGATGCTGCAGTGCAGCAATCTTGGAGGTGTCAAATGGCAACAACGGTACGGACGGAATCCTCCCGAATTCACCCCAAGGAGTCTTCCTTTGTTTCTCTTCTCTCGGGCTGGGCACAACAGGGAGTCCAGAGTTTTTTTGCGACACAGCGGATCCTTCTGGACCTCGCGATGCGCCAGAATGCAAGCCTGATGCACTCTCTACGGCAACAATTGTCCGATCCTCATCATTCTCCAACCGCCATTCTTGGCGAAGTGACCGCTGAGGGCATGTCGAACTTCATCGAGGGACAAAAGATCCTTCTTGAACTGGGGCAAAAACAAAACGAGATCCTGATGACCGGCGTGAAGGAACGTGTCGGGGAGTGGCCTGCAGCCCAGGCAGTCACCGACCTGCTGCGACGCAGCGTGGAGACTTTTATCCACATGCAGCAGGAGTTCCTGAAGATTGCCGGCAAGCAAACTCATACCTGGGTCGAAGCAGCCAAGGCCGGGAAACCCTACGAGAGCGAGCATGTAGTGGGACTGGCCCGGGAGGCAATGGAAAACTTTGTCAAGGCTCAGAAACATTTCATGGATGTCGTCGCCGAGGAGACAGCCAGGGCCATTGGGGGCAAGCACAGCAATGGTGTCAAGAAGATCAAGAAGACGGAGTTGTCGCAGCTGGCTCGCAAGGCCACGGAGTCGTTCATCGAGGCACAACGGCAATTGGTCGATGTAGCTGGAAAGCAGATGAACGCCAACGTGAAAACTGCAGGCAAGACTCTGGAACTCTTGCGGCCATTCCCCTTCTTACCCCTGGCAGAGTTGACGCGAGAAGGCGTGAAAAGCTATGTCGACGCACAGAAGGCCCTGATGGACGTAATGGGGAAGGTGGAAGTTGAGCATAGACGCGAGCATAAGGTCGAACGGCGCGCGAAGCGATCGCCAAAGAAGCAAGCGGCCGCTGCCGCCGCCTAACGGACGGAAAAAGGCATAGAGCTACCGTCCTGAGCGTAGTCCAGCCCGCGGTGAGCGCGCGGGTTGGAGGAAATCGAGGGACCCCGGCAGGCCAGATGCGGCGGTCTCGCTAAGGCGTCCTGGAACAGCCCGTCTCACGCGTGTCAACCAGCACGCAGAGACTCAGCGAGGCGGGCGCAGACGCACGTGCACCCGGGGTTCTTCGGTTCCACAACCACCTTGCTTTGCGACGCAGCTGTTGTACTCGGACGCAAGTCAACCAAATGCCAATCCAGGCTGAGTATCGCGCTCGTTGACTTCTGCCAGTGGATACTCGCCTCTCCGTGGGGAGGCCCACATGAAGATTCCACTCACTCCCATTCGTTTCCTGCGCTACGCCGGTGAGCAGTTTCCAGACAAGGTCGGATTGGTGTGCGGCGAACAGCGCTTCACGTACGGCCAATTCGCCGAGCGCACAGCGCGCCTGGCGGGAGCCTTACTCTCCGCCGGGGCAAAGCCTGGCGACCGCATCGCCTTTCTCGGCGCCAACTGCCATCGGCTGCTGGAAGCCTATTACGGTGTCCTGGAAGCCGGTTGCATTCTGGTGCCCTTAAACATTCGCCTTGGGCCACAGGAGCTCGCTTTCGTTCTGAACGACGCGGAGGCACGATTCTTGTTTGTCGAATCATCCTTCGTACCATTGGTGGAATCGTTTCGAACCACCGTCAACTCGATCGAGACGTCCTTTCTTCTCGATGGTCAACCGCAAGCGAGTTGGCTGGCGCCCAGGAACTATGACGACCTTCTGTCTGTGTCTCCACCCTTTCGATGTGACTTCATACAAATTGAGGAGGACTCGGTTGCCGAGATCTTCTACACCAGCGGCAGCAGCGATCGACCGAAGGGCGTAATGCTCACCCATCGCAACGTATATCTGCACGCTTTATCAGTCATCGCTGCCGGACAGACTTCTCCCAGCACGCTGGGAGAAATGTCTTGCAAATCCGTGTTGCTGCACACCATTCCACTCTTTCACGCGAATGGCTGGGGCATCGCGCACATCATCACAGTAGTTGGCGGTACTCACGTGATGATTCACCACTTCAATCCGGTGGAGGTGTTCCATTTGATCGAGCGCGAGCGCGTAAGCAGCTGCGCCCTGGTACCAACTATGGCCACCGCCCTGGTGAATTCACCCGCAAGGGAGAAATACGACCTAAGCAGCCTGCAAATCGTTAACATCGGCGGAGCCGCGTCCTCTCCTGCCCTGGTGAAAGAGGTTGAGGAGAAGCTGGGTTGCACCTGCATTTCCGGGTACGGCCTGACCGAGACTTGTCCCACGCTCGCCAAATCGCCAATGAAATCAGGGCTCCAACTAGAAGGGGAACAACGTTATACCCGCCAAGCCATGACTGGGTTTGCAATTCCCGGGGTCGAACTGCGAGTGGTTAGTCCAAGTGGTGAGGATGTGCCGCACGATGGCACCGTTATGGGCGAAATCGTGGCCAGAGGCGACGTCGTCATGGAGGGCTACTGGCGACAGCCGGAGACCACTGCGGCCGCGATCCGGAATGGCTGGTTTCATACCGGAGACGTAGCCATTGTGGATCGGTACAACTACATTCACATCGTTGACCGCAAGAAAGAGATCATCGTGAGCGGGGGCGAGAACATATCTTCACTGGAAGTGGAAAAAGCGCTTCTCGCCCATCCCGACGTGTACGAAGCCGCCGTGATTCCCGTTCCTCACGAGACGTGGGGCGAAGTGCCGAAGGCGCTTGTGGTTTTGAAGGTAGGGTCACAAGCCAGTGAGCATGAAATCTTAGATTTCTGCCGCTCGCGGTTGTCACATTACAAGTGTCCACGCTCGCTGGAGTTTGTCGAAAGCCTGCCCAAGACTGGAACGGGGAAGGTTCTGAAACGAGAACTGCGGCAAAAGTATGGAGCTGCTCTGAAAACTACCGTTACGTAGGTTCAACCAGATTCAATCGAGGTGAGATATGGCCACATCTACCGCGGCACCTGCTACAAAGATTTTCGGTGGCAGTTTCCTGATCGAGGACCGCACGCCCGACGAGGTCTTCACTCCGGAGGATTTCACCGACCAGCACTTGCTGATCGCGCAAACGGCGGAAGAATTCGCCAACAAAGAAATCGTCCCCAATGCCGAGAAAATGGAACATAAAGATTTTTCGGTTACCCGCGAACTGGTAAGAAAGGCGGGCGACCTAGGCCTTAGTGGGGTAGATATTCCCGAACAGTACGGCGGCCTGCAACTGGACAAAGTCACTTCGGCGCTGGTTGCCGATCGTCTGGCAAAATACGCCGGCTTCAGCACCACCTGGGGTGCCCACGCCTGTATCGGCACTTTGCCCATCGTTTACTTCGGCACGGAAGAACAAAAGAAGAAATACCTGCCCGGGCTGGCCAGCGGCACGACGGTCGGAGCTTATGCGCTCTCAGAATCGTCGTCGGGATCCGATGCTCTCAACTGTCGCACCCGGGCCGCGCTCTCCGCAGACGGCAAACACTACCTGCTGAACGGCGAGAAAATGTGGATCACCAACGCAGGCTTCGCTGACCTGTTCATTGTGTTCGCCAAGCTGGACGGAGAAAAGTTCACTGCTTTCATCGTCGAGCGGAACTTCCCGGGTTTTGCCGTGGGGGCAGAAGAGCACAAGATGGGGATTCGCGGCTCCTCCACGTGCCCACTCATTCTCAATGACTGCAAGGTACCGGTGGAGAACGTGCTCGGAGAAATCGGCAAGGGACATCACATTGCCTTTAACGTTCTGAACGTGGGCCGCTTTAAGCTGGGCGCTGGCAGCGTCGGCGCAGCGCGCAATTCCCTGGAGAACGCCATCGCCTATGCCAAGCAACGCAAGGCATTCGGTAAATGTATCGCCGACTTCGGGTTAGTGCGCGAGAAGCTGGCCAACATGGCGGCTGGCATTTTTACCGGCGAAGCCATGGCCTATCGCGCCGTCGGCATGATTGACGCGGCGATTGAACAACTCGGCGATGCGCACAACGATATGCTCCAGGTTCGCAAGATCATTGACGAATACGCCGTCGAGTGCTCGATTCTCAAGGTGTGGGGATCGGAGTTTCTCGACTATGTAGTGGATGAGACTGTGCAGATTTACGGCGGATACGGCTTTGTGGAGGAATATCCGGCAGAACGCACCTATCGCGATTCCCGCATCAATCGGATTTTCGAGGGCACGAACGAAATTAACCGGCTCGTCATTACAGGTTTTCTGCTGAAACGGGCGATGTCGGGGCAGCTTCCGTTAATGTCAGCGATCAAGAAATTGATGGAGGAAGTGTTGTCCGGGACAAGAGATGACGCTCTCGAGGGTCCACTCGCTGAAGAGCGGAAGCTGGTGGCGGCGGCCAAGAAGATCGGCCTATTTTCCGCTGGCGTTGCCACGCAGAAGTACATGCAGTCGATTCAGGATCAGCAGGAGATCATGGGAGCTATCGCCAACATGACCATTGAGACCTATGCCATGGAGTCTGCCGTATTGCGCGCTCAGAAACTGGCGACCCGAAATGGCGAGGCCGGTGCCGCGAATGCCATCGCCATGACTCGCGTTTACATGGCAGGCGCGCTCGATAAAATCGAAAGCGCCGCTCGTATGGTGATTGCCGCTTCCGCCGAAGGCGACATGCTGCGTTCGCAGATGGCCATCCTCCGCCGCCTGTGCAAATACGAACCGTTCAACACCGTAGCCCTCCGGCAGACTATCGCACAGAGAGTCATTGAAACCGGTAAGTACGTGGTGGCATAAGACGTCAGGGGAGGAAAGTTCACTTCCTCCCCCTTACCCCAATTGCCTCAGAGTTCGCACAAGCAGTGGTTCTCGCTTCACGATCCGTCCCCCCTGAGCCAGGCAAACTGGCCATATCCCACAATCTTCACCCAGAATGTGACGACATCACAATGACACGTGTCCCGTGCCACGGACTCAGTCCAGTCCCCAGTGATGTAGTTACCTTGGTGCTCCTGATTTAAGACCCGAGGAGATGCGATGGATTTACACAGGTGGTCGAAGGCAAATGCCGATTACGGTCGAGAGCTTTTGCATTCCGGTATCGAGGGAGCGCGTTCGGGCCGGGAGGACTTTCTCCGCGGAGAATCACTTACTCCGTTTCTCGGCGACTCGGTTCGAAGTGCCCTGAGGCCAGCTTTTCTTGGAGTGTGCCTCGGGCTGTTGGGGAGCTATCCAGGGTCGCGAGACAAATCGATAACCAGACCGCTTATGTACGGCTTGCTTGGCGGTGCAATCGGCCTCGGCGCAGGCATCGCCTGGGAAACCCGCTGTTTGACGGCGCGTGCCGCCGGTGGCGCTTTGAAGAACATTGGCAAAGTACGCGATGAGCACTGGCTGACAAAGCATCCCATCGACTACGCATAGTTCCTCCGCGAGATGGAGACGCCAGACCGGGCGTGATTCTCATGAGCATTGGACTCGGATAAGTAGAAATAGAGGACAGCAATGATCACGGGCGATGCAGTTCGCAAACGGGTTCAGATTTCGCTGGCCGCGGAGAGTCTGAGTGAAGAACGCATTGCCTACCTGGACAAATTAGTCGGCCAAGCTAGAACCGCCGCCGCTGTCTTTACCCAATTCACCCAAGAAGACGTTGATCGCATTCTCAAGCCGATGGTCCTAGCTGGCCTGGAGCAGGCTCAGTATCTCGCCCGGCTGGCGGCCGAGGAAACCAGGCTCGGAGTCATGGAAGACAAGGTCATCAAGAACATGGTGGCCACGGAGTTCGCATACAACTATGTCAAAGATAAGCGCACCGTCGGCGTCATCCGTGAGTTTCCCGAACGAAACCTGATAGAGATGGCGGAGCCGATCGGTGTCATTTTCTCCCTGACGCCGATTACGAATCCCACCTCCACGGTGCTTTTCAAATGCATCATGGCGATCAAGACGCGCAACGCGGTTATTTTCAGCCCCCATCCCAATGCCTGGCGTTGTTGCTCCGAAGCAGTAAAGATCATGTACGAGAGCGCGCTGAAGCATGGGGCACCCGAAGGGGTCTTCACCTGCCTGGAATCGCACACCCTGCAGGACAACGCGTATCTGATGCGGCACAAAGACGTGGGCCTAATTGATGCTACCGGCGGACCTGGTGCGGTGAAAGCTGCCTACAGCTCAGGCAAACCAGCGCTTGGTGTTGGACCGGGTAACACCCCGGTTTATCTCGAAAAAACTGCGGATGTAAGTACGGCCGTGGTCGACATCATTCTTTCCAAGACCTTCGACAACGGAACCATCTGTGCTTCCGAGCAAACCGTGGTGATTGACGACGAGATTTATGACCTGGTGTTGAAGAAATTCGCGGAACTGCGCGCTCACATCTGCAACGAGAAAGAGACCGAACTGCTGGCGCGCTCGGTAATCGACCCTGAGACAGGGTATATGCAACCCCTGGCGGTCGGGCAGAAGGCTACCGATATTGCCCGTCTTGCCGGTGTTTCCGTGAAGCCGAATACCAAACTGCTGGTGGCTCCAATTCAGGGTGTGGGCTGCGGCCATCCGCTGTCAGTCGAGAAGCTGTTCCCGGTGCTCTCGGTCTATCGCGCAAAATCTCTCGATGAAGCGCTCAAGGTGTGCGTCGATGTGAATCACGCCGGCGGGCTTGGACACACCGCGGTCATCTTCTCCCGCAACGATAAGGTCATTCACAAATTTGGGGAACTCATGAACGCGGGACGGATCCTTGTCAACTCGCCGGGCTCAGTCGGTGCGGTGGGCGCCATCTACAACGATCTGGTGCCGACATTCTCCTTCGGATGTGGCACGGGCGGCGGCAACAGCACTACCGACAACGTAAATATCTACCATTACCTCAATGTCAAGCGTCTGGCTCGCAGAACACAAGCCCACATGTGGTACCGCGTTCCCAAGGAAATCTATTTCAATCTGAACGCGGTGGAGAATGTGCGCAGTTTCCCCTCCCACACCACCATCATTGTTACCAATCCGGCTCTGGAACGATTCGGCCACGTCGACATTGTGCGGCGTTACATTCCGGAGGGAACCCACGTCCACGTCTCGGTCATTCCCGACGCGGAACCGGAAGTCAAGGTGGTCATGCAGGGAGTAGAGGAGCTCAATTTTTACAAAGCCGACCAGATTATCGCGCTCGGCGGCGGATCCGTGATCGACGCGGCCAAGATCATGAAGCTCAAGTACGAAGCGCCGGAGGCCGATCTGGAAGAGCTGGCTGCGCCCTTCCTCGATCTGCGCAAGCGCGTGATCCAGTACCCCACGGAGAAGATCAACCGGGCACGACTGATCGCCATCTCGACCACCAGTGGGACCGGCAGCGAAGTTACTCCCTTTGCGGTGCTGACCGACAAAGAACGCGGGCGCAAGGTAACGCTGGCCGACTATTCTCTGACCCCGGACGTGGCCATTATCGATCCGCAATTTGTCATCTCCATGCCGAAGGGCCTTACCGCCGATACCGGTATCGACTGCTTGACCCACGCGCTCGAAGCTGCAGTCTCCACCTACGCTTCGGCCTATACCGACTGCAATGCGATGCAGGCAATTCGGATGGTGTTCAAGTACCTGCCCATCGCATTCGAGCATCCGGGCGATGAAGAGGCACGTTGCATGATGCACAATGCGGCCTGCATCGCGGCCATGGCGTTTTCCAACGCATCGGTGGGCGTGAACCACGCGTTGGCACATGCTTTTGGAGCGAGGTTTGCTGTGGCTCACGGCCGGGCCAATGCGCTCATGTTGCCCCACGTGATCGCGTACAACGCAGCCGTGCCCACTAAGTTCCTGCCGTCGCCATACCAGAAGGGATATCTGGCACATAAGAAATACGCGACCGTCGCGGATCTGCTGGGCCTGGGCGGCCACAGCATCGACGAAAAAGTGCAGAACCTGGTGGTGGCGACCGAGCAGTTACTGGACCGGTTGGGATTCCCACGTTCCATCGCCGAACTTGGTATCTCAAAAGAAGAATTCGAGCGGGCAATGCCTGATCTGACCAAACTTGCCTTCGACGATCCGTCCTGGCGATCGAATCCTCGCATGCCGCTGATGAGCGAATTAACCGAACTGTTTTGGGAGGCTTATCGAGGCCGAGGCGTGGCCCAAGCGCCCGGTGAACTTCAACAGCGCAGTGCGTAGTGGATGGTGCATACGGCAATGATCGCGGCGTGGCTCAAGATCGATGAAAAGCGCGTGGTCTCAGCGTTGCAGGAGGCCGGCGCAAGACTGGATGGAGCACAGGCCGAGGTGGTGCTGGATTTCTCCGCCGTGCGCCGGATCGATCCGAGTGTTCTTGGAGCGATGGAAGAGTTTGCCGACAGTGCTGACCGCAAAGGCGTCAAGGTCGTGTTACGCGGGCTTAACGTCGATGCCTACAAAGTGCTCAAGCTGGTGAAACTGGCGCCACGATTTTCGAATGTGAGCTAATCCAGCTTCAACCGGCAACTGCAGTTCGACAACGGTTAGGAGAGCTGTCATGGTGAATCACGAGCAGGGTGACCGTCTTTCCTGGGGGGACACGGTGTTTCTCAATCTGGAGCGCGAGGGCATGCCGCTCAACGTGGCTTGCGTCTGCGTGTTCGAGGGAAAGATCCCCTTTAAAGCCTGCGTCCGGTTTGTCAAATCAAAGCTGCCGCTAATTCCCCGTTACCTCAAGCGGGTGGTGCCATCTCTCCTTAATATTGGCCTCCCGAGCTGGGAATACGACCCGGGCTTCGACATCTGCAACCACGTGCGTGAGGCCACACTCAAGCACGGTTCCGACGCCGAGTTGAAGACGCTGGCGGGAAAGTCCCTGAGCACAGTGATGGACCGGCAGCACCCGCTGTGGGATATGACCCTGGTGCATGGGCTGAAGGGGAATCGGAGCGGCTTGATTTTTCGGTTGCACCACTGCCTCGCCGACGGCATCGCCGGGGTTGGAATCATGAATGTCCTTATGGACGGAAGCTCGGAGGCACCTCGACTGCCCCGGCGAAAACTGTGGCTCCACGTTCCGCCGACTCGCGACGTTTGGGGCTCGATCACCAATGGTTGCATCGATTCGTATTCTGAATTGGTCAAACGCATCCTGGCCGCGCTGGCGGACCTATCGAGCATGGCGGAACGATTTGCCGCGAATGGCGGAAAAGTGGACAAGGAGGAATTTGCACTGTTTCCGGAGCTCACCTTGTCCACAGAACGGTTGCTGTTCAACGTGCTCTACCGCGGACCCCAGAAGTTTGCCTGGGCAGAAGTTCCATTAGCGGACATAAAAGCGATACGGCACACCTGCGAGACCAGTGTGAACGACGTCATTCTCGCACTGGTGACCGCGACCGTCCGACGCTACCTCGAATTGCACGGCGAGCGTGTTAAGGGGCGGTTGGTTCGCATGATGGTTCCGGTCAATCTCCGCGGAAGTGACGGCCCGGGAGAATTGGGAAACCGCATCTCCTTGGTCCCGGTCACCATTCCTCTCCATATTCACAACCCTCGGAGGCTGCTGGCTGCCGTCCATCGCAGAACCGAGCTTCTCAAACGCGCGCACACGGCCGAATTAGTAAGCCTGGCCGGTGGTCTGATCGGCATGTTTCCGAATTCCGCGCAGGCGCTTGCCGGCCAAATCATAAGCCGGTTGCCATTCACCCCATTCAATATGGTCTGTACCAATGTGCCGGGGCCACAAGAGCCACTGTATCTGCTTGGTCACAAGATGCTGCATTGTTATCCCTATGTTCCGGTCGGCGGCGAGATGGCACTCAACTGCGCCATCCTGACATACGACGGCACGGCGTACTTCGGGTTCAGTGGATGTGCGCATGCAGTTCCTGATCTGCGGCGTTTGGAAACGCTGTTGAAGGTGAGTTTCACCGACCTGCGGGAAGCAGCTGGGGTCGGCGCCACCAGAAATAACGCAAAGAGAAAAAAGATGCGCGCGAAGGCAAAGGTCACGATACCGGCGTCCGCGCCGCCGTCGGTCCCCGCACCAGTTCCACATCGAACTTTAGCTAAAGTTGAATTCGCAGTACCCGAACCAACAGTGGAAGAAGAGAAAATCTTGACGCGATTGATCGCCTAGAGATCACCAAGCGAGAGTGTGTGTGGTGGGTATCCAGTCAACTGCGCAATGGACATCCTGGTTGGACGCAGGCCGAAGCTTTTTCTTATTGATCCATGTTCTGGCGATCTTGTGCTTCGGCTACATCGTAGCGAAACGCCTGACGCCACTCATTCGCGCCGAGCGTGATCCGCGATTGGACCGGCCATTCGTGCGAGTCGGAAGGGTCTTGAAGTATTGGCTGGGGCAGTGGAAGCACCCGCGCTACCGGGTTGCAGGAACGATGCACATCTTTATCTTCGCTGGTTTCATCGTCCTGGCCATTCGCGCCTTCTCTGTGCTGATCGTTGGCGTCTCCCAGAACTTCGTCATGCCCGGCCTTTCTGGGAGAGCCGGAGCGATCTACAACACAATAACCGATTACGCCGCCACCATGGTTTTCCTCTGCATGGGTTTCGCTGTGATTCGCCGCCTGGTTTTCAAACCTGCGCGCTATGCCGTACCCTCAAGATGCGGCAAAGCCCACACTGCCGACGCCATCTTCCTCCTCGCACTGATCGCAATCCTGATGGTGGCCGACAGCCTCTTTGCGGCCGCTAAGGCCGCCGCCCAGGCACAGCAAGGCCAAGCAATTGAAGCGTTGGCCGCATTTTCACTCCCGTGGGTTCTGCAAACTACGCTGGCTTCGGCCTCCTTGCCCACGCTCGGTGGGTTCTATTTCGGCGGATACCTGCTCCATGAACTGACTTTTTACTTCCTGCTCTGCTATCGGCCCTTTGGAATCCAGTTTCATGTCGAGACTTCTCTCTTCAATGTTTACTGCGCAAAGTTGGACCGGGAGACTCTCAAACCGGTGCGGTGGGGCATCAGCGACGAGCATCTGGACCAGGTGAAATCGTTCGGAGTAAAGACCTTCGAAGATTTCACCTGGAAACACATGCTGGATTTCTATTCCTGCGCAGACTGCGGACGATGTTCTGACAATTGCCCAGCGAATGCCGTGGGCCGGCCGTTGTCGCCAAGGTTCATCGGCATCAAGGCCAGAGATTATGCCTTCCAGCACTATCCGATGTTCGGCTATGCAGTTAACGGTAGAGCGCTGATCGGCAATGTCTACTCCGAAGATGAAATCTGGTCGTGCACGACCTGCGGCGCCTGTGAGGAGGAGTGCCCGCTGTTAGTCGAGCATATCGACAAGATTGTGGATTTGCGGCGCGGCATGATCGATGACGGCAACGTGCCTCAGTCCCTGCAGAAACCACTCAAGGCACTGGAGAGTCGCGGAAATCCGTACGGCAAGATGGAGAAGAAGAAGGCCGACTGGATGAAAGCTGGAGACTTTCAGCAAGCCTGCAACGTGAGAATCCTCAATGGGAACAGCGGCGCCGACACTTTGTATTTTGTCGACAGCATCACCTCCTTTGATGATCGCATGCAGTCGATCGGGCGGGCCACGGCAAAAATCCTTGACCATATCGGGGAAAACTTTGGAATCCTGGGAGCAGCGGAGAGAGATAGCGGCCATGAAGTCCGGCGGTTCGGCGAGGAAACCCTTTTCATGGCCTTGCGAGATCACAATGTTGCCGCCATCAAATCGTCGGGAGTTCGCCGGATCGTCACCGCCGACCCGCACGCTTACAACGCTCTGAAACACGACTACAGGGATGTGCCTCCGGTGGAGCACATCAGCCAGCTAATCGCCCGAGAAGTAAAAGCCGGCAAGATAAAGTTCAATCCGGTAGAAAACTCAGACAGCGTCTACACCTACCACGATCCCTGCTACCTGGGGCGGCACAACCGGATTTACGACGACCCGCGCGCTGTGCTGGATGCAATTCCTGATTTGAAGCGAGTCGAAATGGCCCGCTCCCGGGACCGCTCGTTCTGTTGCGGCGGCGGTGGGCTGATGCTCTTCTACGAGCCGAAAGAAGATCAGCGCATGGGCGTAAAGCGGGTCCAGATGGCCGCGGAAGCCGCAGCAAATGTAATCGTGACTGCCTGCCCGTTCTGCATGGTGAATATCGAGGATGCGATCAAGGTCGCTGGTCTTGAGGAAAAAATGACTGTCATTGATCTGACAGAGTTGGTGGATCAGCAAATGGAGCGTGGAGCGAAGGCGAGACCATCAGGAGTTTGTCGTCATCTCGAGCGTAGCGATGGATCTCTAGTTCCGAAGAGTTCTGAAACGACAGCAGATTCCGTGTCACTTCGGTCCTAGAAGTAACAAAACGTTAGCAACTTGGTTGACGCAACTCGCGGAGGTGGAACGTGGAGATTCTAGTTTGCACAAGAAGAGTGCCAGACACTTCGGAGAATGAGATTGAACTCAACCCTGCGGGAAACGACATTGAGCGCGACGACCTCGTCTATTCGATCAATGAGCCGGACAACTATGCGGTCGAAGAGGCACTGCAGATCGTTGCTAGGGTGGGCGGAAGCGTCACGGTCACCACGGTCGGCGGCGAAGATGACGAGGAAATTCTGCGCCGCGAGATGGCGATGGGCGCCAGCCACGGCGTGCTCATCTCAGACGAGGCTTTTGGCGGATCGGACGGCTGCGGGATCGCGACCATCCTGAAAGCCTTTGTACAAAAGGGAAACTATGACCTGATCCTGACCGGGGTCCAGGCCGAAGACGGCGGTGCGCAGGTCGGCGGCATGCTGGCGGCGTTGCTCGACTATCCCTTCGCTTCTTTGGTCAATTTCATTGAAGTCCTGGACGGCAAGAAGCTGCAGGTCAGCCGCGAAATTGAGGGCGGCAACAAAGAAGTCAGCGAGATCGATCTGCCCTGCGTGCTCTCGATTCAAACCGGCATTAACGAACCGCGCTACGTGGGCATGAAAGGCATCCGGGCGGTGGCGTCATTGCCCATCCCAACCTTCGGCGCCGCGGAGCTCGGGGTCGACCCAACCATGGTAGGGGAAGCTGCAGCCAAGATGAAACGGGTGGACTACTTTATTCCCTCGCTCGGCAAGGGAGCCGAAATTCTGCGCGGCAGCCGGGAAGAGAACGTCGACAAAGTTCTCCAATTAGTGGCGGCCAAAGGAGGGTTGAAATAATGGCTCGCATCTTCGCTTACATCGCGCACAAAGGTGGTGTCGCCGACGATTCCGCGGCGGAATTAGCGGCCGCGGCGAGACGAATTGACGCCTCCGCTTCACCTATTGCCATTGTTACAGGTTCCGGTGCGGAGCTTGATGCCGTCTGCGCATCCCTTCGACGTTCTTACGGAGAGATTTGGAAGATCGCCAACAAGGCTTTTTCCTACCCCAACGCCGAGCTGATCCGGAAAGCTTTACTTAAAGTTCTGCCACCCGGCAGCATTGTGTTGGTTACTCACGACCACTTCGGAATCGACCTCGCGCCGGGTCTTTCGATCAAGATGAATTCAGCTTTCGTCTCCGACGTGGTGGAGATCGAAGGTGTGGATGGCGCCAACCTAAAAGTGATCCGCCAGGAATTTGGCGGCCAGGTGAGCGCACACGTTCGCTGTGACGTTTCATCGGGCGTGGTGGCCACCATTCGTCCCGGTGCGTTCCGACTGCTGGATGGCCTTCCTCCAATCAGCACCGTGGTCGATAAGTCCGTCACTATCGGCCAGCTCACGGCGGGACGGCGGTATTTGGAAACGGTCGTCGCCGAGCCCGGCGATGTCGATATCACCAAGCACGCTGTTCTGGTCTCGATCGGCCGCGGCATCCAAGAAAAAGACAATGTAGCCATCGCGGAAGAACTGGCTGAGGCTTTGGGCGCGGCAGTGAGCTGCTCCAGGCCTGTGGTCGACGCCAAGTGGATGGAGAAATCACGCCAGGTCGGTTCATCGGGAAAGACCGTCAAACCCAAGGTCTATCTGGCATGCGGCATCAGCGGCGCTTTCCAGCATCTGGCTGGCATCAAGGGCAGCCCGTTCCTGATCGCCATTAATAAGAACCCCAAGGCTCCCATCTTTCAGGTGGCAGACGTCGGAATCGTCGACGACATCCTGGAGTTTCTGCCTGAGTTAACCGACAAAGTCCGTGAAATGCGCAGCGTCGCAGCAAAGTGAGGAACCGCCAATGATCGCCAACAAAACGTTGAAATTGAGTTTGAAGTCGCTCCGAGAGTTCGCCAAGAAGCGTCTCCCCGACCAGGAACTGATCGACCTCGATGCCCGTGACGAATGCCCGCTGGAGATCGTCCGCCACATGTGCAGCCCGGACAAGATGGGCATCCAGCTTCTGTTCATCCCGGAGGAGTTCGGCGGCATGGGCGGTGGCACCTTCGATGTGTACTGCGTCTGCGAGGAAATGGCCCGCATCGATCTGGGTATCGCCACGGCCGTGCTAGCCACGTTTCTGGGGAGCGATCCCATCACCGTCGGGGCTACTCCGGAACAGAAAAAAAATTGGCTGACGCGCATTGCGGAAGAGGGGCTGTTGTTTGCCTACGGCGCCACCGAGCCCGAAGCCGGCAGCGACCTGGGAGCGCTGCGTACTACAGCGGATCGGGTAATGGAGGACGGCCGCGTAGTGGGTTACAAAATCACCGGCAACAAACAATGGATCAGCAATGGTGGCATCGCCGATGCCTACACGGTTTTGGCTAACACACCTGGCGGTCCGAGCTGGTTCATCGTCGAAAAAGGGGCGAAGGGATTCACCCACGACGAACCGGAAGACAAACATGGCATCCGCCTCAGCAACACAGCAGCACTTGCGTTTGACAACGTTTATGTCGATGCCGATCGACTGGTCGGCGGTGTAGAGGGTCAGGGGCTCAACCAGGCCCAAGCCGTGTTCGGCTACACGCGCTTGATGGTGGCTGCGTTTGGCCTCGGCGCAGGATGGTCTGCGCTCGATCGGGCCATTCCTTATTCCACCAAGCGGTTTCAAGCCGGTGCACCGCTCTCGGAAAAGCAGGGATACACCCACAAGCTGATCGTTCCCAACGTAGCGCGACTCGAAGCGGCCCGCTCCTACATTGAGGAAACTGCGGAGCGTATCGACGCTGGCGAAGGCAGCTTGAACACCGAGGGAGCGATCGCGAAGTACATGGCAACGGAGGCCGGCAATCTGGCGGCCGACGCCAGTATCCAGGCGCTCGGCGGCTACGGGTACACGCACGAATACATGGTGGAGAAGATCAGCCGCGATGTTCGCATCACCACCATTTATGAAGGCACCTCCGAGATCATGGAGATGACCATCAGCCGCGACCGCTGGCAGTCCCACCTGAAGACGCGCGGGCAACACTATCACGACCAGGCCAGGAAATTCGAAGGCCTCCATGCCCGCCATCCTGAGGTGGGCGCCGACATTGCGGCTCTGGCCATGCACGCCTTGGCTGAAGTTATGGAGAAAGCGCGGGTCGCGCGCTTGACTCGTTATCAGCACATTCTCTTGCGCCTTGGCGAGTTGATCGCTTATGCCGAGTGCGCCGGCAGTTTGTCCCGGCGCGCTGCCCTTTCAGCCGAAGGCAAGCTCCACGAAAAGGCGAATCGGCGCTTTGACGCCACCGCACTGGCGGCACTGAGCCGCATCTTTGCACGCGAGGCCGCGTTTAAGGTGGCCGAAGACGGATTGCGCTGGGTTATTGGAGCTGGGGGCGTTAACGATGCAGAAATCGCTGGGTTTGAAGCAAGTCTGGGATTGTCGGCCGTTCATCGCGCGCAGTCAGGCCTCATCCCCGACCTGGATTACGTCGCTGACGTGCTCTACGGCCGGGCGGCGAAGCATGTGCAGGCGGCCGCGTAACAGGAGTGCATCATGGAAGACACCTCTTATCGAGCCATTGCGATTGTGGGAGCGGGGGCTATTCTGCCCGATGCTCCAAATGTTCCCGCCTTCTGGGAAAATATAAAGAACGGGCGCTATAGCATCAGCGAAGTTCGACCCGACCGCTGGGATCCGGCGTACTACTACGATCCCGATCACAATGCGCCCGACAAGACTTATTCCAAGATCGGCGGCTGGGTGCGTGACTACCCTTGGGACCCCATGAAATGGCGCCTGGCCATCCCTCCTCGTGTTGTCGATGCCATGGATGGATCGCAAAAATGGGCCATCGCTTGCACTCGCGAAGCACTCGAAGATTACGGCTACCCCAACCGGCCGCTGAACCTTGATCGCACCGCCGTAATTCTCGGTAACGCCATGGGCGGGGAAAGACACTATTTCACAGTGATGCGTGTGTACTTTCCGGAATATGAGCACGAATTGTCCGAGAGCACGAGTTTTGCCGCACTGCCGGAAGCGGTACGTCGCAACATCGCTCGCGAATTGCACGACCGCATGGGGAGACACCTGCCCGAAATTACCGAAGACAGCATGCCCGGCGAATTGGCCAACTGCATTGCCGGCCGGATAGCGAACATCTTTAACTTCCACGGGCCTAACTACGTTTGCGACGCTGCCTGCGCATCCGCAATGGCGGCGATCAGTTCGGCAGCCGAGGGACTCATCCAGAACGACTACGACGTGGCGGTTGCTGGTGGTATCGATCGCAACATGGGCGCTTCGACCTTCGTGAAGTTCTGCAAAATCGGCGCGCTCTCGGCGACCGGTACTCGTCCTTACGCCGAAGGAGCCGACGGCTTTGTCATGGGCGAAGGCGCTGCGATTTTCTTGCTCAAGCGTCTGGCCGACGCCGAGCGCGACGGCGACAAGATTTACGCGGTGCTGCGTGGCATGGGCGGATCGAGCGACGGCAAAGGAAAAGGTATCACGGCGCCCAATCCCATTGGTCAAAAATTCGCCATCGAACGTGCCTGGCAGAATGCCGGATTGTCACCGGCTACCGCAACCTTGATCGAAGGCCATGGCACATCGACCCGCGTAGGCGATGTGGTCGAAGTCCAAAGCATGATCGATGTGCTCGGCGGTTTTCACCTCCCTTCGCACTCTGTAGCTCTGGGTTCGGTGAAATCAAATTTTGGCCATCTCAAAGGAGCGGCGGGCGCTGCCGGATTGCTGAAAACTGTTCTGGCCCTTCGGGACAAGGTACTTCCGCCCAGCTTGCATTATGACCATCCGAATCCGGACATCGACTTTGCGCACTCCCCTCTTTACGTCAACACTGGGCTGAAACCATGGACAGTGCCTGCCGATGGGGTGCGTCGAGCAGGCCTGAGCGCTTTTGGTTTCGGGGGCACCAACTTTCACGCCGTGCTCGAAGAATACATTCCTCACCGGCTCAACGGAAACGGCAAGCGATCAGTGGCGGTTGGCGCGATTCCGCCAAAGGCAACGGAGACCATCATGGATGCGAAAGATGTTTCAGCAAATTCTCCAGCGGGATCTTCTTCTAAAGCTCCGTTACGCGGTGCGCTGGTAATCGGCGATGCTTCAGAATCCGCACTCGCGGAGCGATTGCGCGCAGTGGAAAACAATGCCAAGGCAGGTCGCGCTCCAGCGCCAACTGCTCCGGCAGGATCTGACCTGCGGGCGCCCGAGCGCATAGCTATCGACTATGTCGATGCCGCCGAACTGGCGGATAAGTCGGCCAAGGCACTCAAGGCTCTCGCGGCCAACCAACCAGCAATCTGGAGGGCGTTACGTGCGCAAGGCATTTTCCGCGGTCATGGTCCCGTACCCAAAGTCGCGTTTCTTTACAGCGGCCAGGGTTCGCAGTACGTAAACATGCTGCGTCCGCTGCGCGCGGTCGAACCGATTGTGGCCGAAACGTTTGCCGAAGCTGATCGCGTGATGATGCCGCTGCTTGGCAAGCTGCTTACCGACTTCATTTTCGTCGATAAGGCCGATCCGAGCGCAGTTGCGAAGGCGGAAGACGCCTTGCGCCAGACCGAGATTACTCAGCCTGCCGTGCTGGCGACCGATATGGCGTTGACCCGCCTCTTAGGTGCTTACGGCATCCGGCCCGACATGACGATGGGACACAGCCTGGGCGAATACGGAGCTCTGGTGGCCTCGGGCGCTCTTCCCTTTCCCGAGGCTCTGGAAGCTGTCAGTGCGCGGGGGCGCGGAATGACCAGCGTGGCCATGAAAGACAACGGTCTCATGGCTGCAGTCTTTGCTCCGCTGCACGAAATCGAGCGCATTTTGAAGACCATTAATGGCTACGTGGTGATCGCAAACATCAACAGTAATTCCCAGGGGGTCATCGGCGGCGCGAGCCAGGCGGTCGAGCAGGCCATGGAAGCGTTCCAAAAGGCTGGCTACGACGTAGCGGCTTTACCGGTAAGCCATGCATTCCATAGCTCAATCGTGGCAGGCGCAAGCGCTCCACTGCGGAAGGAACTGGAGCGCCTGCATCTGCAATCTCCATGCTTGCCCATGGTGGCTAACGTAAACGGCGAATTTTACCCGACGGGACCTGATGTTGTGCCGCACATGCTGGACATTCTCGCGCAACAGGTGGCTTCTCCGGTGCAATTTGTGAAGGGCTTGCACACCTTGTATGACGCGGGAGCACGCGTGTTCGTGGAAGTTGGACCCAAGAAGGCATTGCAGGGATTTGCCGAGGATGTGCTTGGAGATCGCGGCGATGTCGTTACATTTTTCACCAATCATCCCAAGTTTGATGACCTCACAGCGTTCAATCAGGCATTGTGCGGGCTATACGCGGCGGGATTGGGGGGCGGAAAGGCTGAAGGCTCACGCGAGGCCTCGGGGGTAGTGCCGGCTTTTTCTGCCTCCTCCAGGGTACAGACCCCAGCCGCAATCCAGCGGCCCGAGGTGGCACCTTTGAGACCACCAGCTGCCGCGTCCATCAACGGCAATCGCTACACAGAACTCGGCCATTTGTTCGCCGATGTTCTCGATCGCGGCTATGAGATATACCGCGGGAAGCGCGGCTTCCCCACCGCTGCCCCAGTGGTCATCACGGGAGCGGCATTAGGCCTGCCGGGAACCGACCACATCTTCGACGACGGCAACATCGCTCGGATTTTACGCGGCGATCAATTTATCGATTCGATCCCCATGCGCTTTCGCGGCGCCATGCTCGACAAACACATCACCCGCCTGGTGAAGAGCGAGCAGGGGGAGCCCAGGTTTGAGACTATTGCCAGCGTCAGTGACGTCATTAAGCTGGCAGGCCGCGGAGGCGCCTTTGACCTGCAAAATGAATTCGGGGTTTCCGAAGAGCGAGTGGGTGCCCTAGACCGTGTCACCCAGCTCGCAATGGCCGCCGGTATCGACGCGCTGCGCGACGCCGGCATCCCGCTGGTCATGCGCTACAAAACCACCAGTAAAGGCACGCAATTGCCCGACCGCTGGGGATTGCCTGAGTCTCTGCGCGACGATACTGGGGTGATTTTTGGCTCCGCTTTCCCCGGCTGCGACTCGTTCGCGGATGAGATGGCGCGCCACTATGCAGACCATGAACGCCGCGAGCAGTTGGCCGTGCTCGAAAGCCTATTGGCGCGCGCGGTAGAGGGTAAAGGTCATTCCACTCTCGTGCTAGAGCTAAACCGGCGTATCGAGGAGTTACGCGCCGCCATCCAGAACGAACCGTATGTCTTCAACCGGCGCTTCTTACTCCGAATCTTGGCCATGGGACATTCGCAATTCGCCGAATTCATCGGCGCCCGCGGTCCCAACACCCAGATCAACTCTGCCTGCGCGACCACCACGCAGGCGGTGTCGCTTTCGGAAGACTGGATACACACTGGCCGGTGCAGCCGGGTGATTGTCATCTCGGCTGACGATGTCACCTCCGACCATCTGATCGACTGGCTGGGGGCCGGCTTCCTGGCGAGTGGAGCCGCAGCTACCGACGATGTCGTCGCAGAGGCCGCGATTCCCTTCGACCGCCGGCGGCACGGCCTGATCATCGGCATGGGTGCCGCTGCCCTTGTCGTCGAGAGTGCAGAGGCCGCACGCCAACGCGGCATCCGGCCGATCTGCGAAGTGTTGAGCGCGGTGACTGCCAATAGCGCTTTCCACGGCACACGCCTTGATGTTCAGCACATCGGGCAGGTGATGGAGAATTTGGTGGCCAAAGCGGAAGCGGGTAGCGGCATTTCGCGTCATCAGATAGCGGCACAAACGGTGTTTGTTTCCCACGAGACCTACACCCCTGCGCGCGGCGGCAGCGCCTCTGCCGAAATTCATGCGCTGCGACGCGTCTTCGGCAACGTGGCCGGTCAGATCGTGATCGCCAACACCAAGGGCTTCACGGGTCACGCCATGGCCACGGGCATTGAAGATGTCGTTGCGGTCAAGGCGCTGGAAACCGGTTGCGTGCCCCCGGTGGCCAATTTCAAGGAAGTCGATCCTGAGTTGGGGCAACTGAACCTGTCGAAGGGCGGCATCTATCCCGTCGAGTACGCCATTCACTTGGGAGCGGGTTTCGGTTCGCAGATCAGCATGATGTTGCTGCGATGGGTCAAGACGAAAGACGGGACCCGACCCAGCCCGAATGCTCTCGGTTATGCCGGCAGAATTGCCGATGCCACGACCTGGAGCGCATGGCTGACCAGCATCTCGGGCCGTCCCGCCGCTGATCTGGAAGTAGTCCATCGTACTCTGCGGGTACGGGATCAGGCATCGGCAACGCGCGTCGCGGAAGTTGCTCAGGCGCCCCGAGTGGTGCCTGTCCCAGGGCCTGCCACGCAACCAGCGCCGCCTGCCACGCCGGTCCGCGCCGCGAAACCAGCTCTGACCAAGGTCAGCGAACCAGAGATGGAAAACATCCCGGTTCCTGCAACCGTCCCTGCCCCCGCCACACCGCCAAAAGAGACGGCAAAGAACGATCCCGTGCAAGCAAAAGTGCTGGCACTGGTGGCCGAGAAAACCGGTTATCCGGTCGAGATGCTCGATCTGGATCTCGATCTCGAAGCCGACTTGGGTGTCGATACCGTCAAGCAGGCGGAAGTTTTTGCCACTATTCGCGAGGCTTACAACATTGCGCGCGATGAAAAACGCAAGCTGCGGGATTACCCAACCTTGGCGCACGTAATCCGTTTTGTTTACGAGAAGCGGCCCGAACTGGCCGTCGCAGTCGCAACGGCAACGGCACGGACGGTCAAAGAGGGAATCAAGCCCGCAGCATCAGCGGCCGCCGTGGTTCCTGCAAAACAGGATGGCGATTCCGTCAAGGAACGTATTCTCGCGCTGGTGGGGGAGAAGACTGGCTATCCGAAGGACATGCTGGACTTGGATCTCGATCTCGAAGCCGACCTCGGTGTCGATACCGTTAAGCAGGCAGAGATGTTCGCGGCCATCCGCGAGATCTACAACATTCCGCGTGATGAGAACCGCAAGCTGCGTGACTATCCCACACTGGCCCATGTGATCCGCTTCGTCTTCGAGAAACGCCCCGACCTGGCCGCAACCCCGGCGGCAGCCGCGCAAAACGTCAAACGCACTGCACCGGTGATCGACGAGAAAGCAGTGCCTGCTACAACGCATGTGCAAGTCGCCGCCGGCGACTCCGTCAAGGAACGCATTCTCGATCTGGCAGGAGAAAAGACCGGCTATCCGAGAGACATGCTGGACTTGGATCTCGATCTCGAGGCTGATCTCGGCGTCGACACCGTCAAACAGGCGGAGATGTTCGCGGCCATCCGCGAGATCTATAACATCCCACGCGACGAGAACCGTAAGCTGCGCGACTACCCGACCTTGGCGCACGTGATCCGCTTCGTCTTGGAGAAACGACCGGATCTGGCCAGCGTTCCTGCGGTCGCGGTCCCTCCAACTACCAAAGAGTCGGTTGTACCTGCCCCGCCAATGGTTGTGGTGCCGGCGGCAACAGACGATGCCATTAGAGAGAGAGTGCTGGAGATCGTGGCCGACAGGTCGGGATATCCCAAGGACATGCTGGATCTGGATCTCGATCTGGAAGCCGACCTCGGCATCGACACGGTAAAGCAAGCCGAAATGTTCACGGCGGTACGAGCGGCTTACAACATTCCGCGCGATGAGCATCTCAAACTGCGGGATTTCCCGACCCTGGCCCATGTGATTAAGTTCGCTCGTGACCGGCAGCCGGGTACTCTCACTGAGCCCGGGGCTGGTTCTTTCGTGGCGCCACAGAAACCAGAACCAGCGGAGAAGAAGCCGGCAGGGTCCGCATCTTCGAGTTCGAAGCCGATCGCTGCTCGTACAACTCCCGCCAGCTTCGATGCCACAAATCGCATTCCACGCCGCGTCCCCGTTCCCAACTTGCGTCCGTCACTCGCCCTTTGCAAGTCAACCGGCGTATCGCTCGCCTCCGGTCGCAGAGTCGTTGTCATGCCGGACAAATCTGGCGTCGCGGATGCGCTCACGCAACAGCTGCAGGCTTTGGGTGTCGAAGTTCTACGGATAAGAGACGGGCTGGATGCAGCCAAACTGACCGAGGGTCTCAGGAGCTGGCTGGCCGCCGGTCCCGTCCACGGAGTGTACTGGCTGCCCGCGCTAGACGACGAGGGTGACCTCGCCGCCATGCACCTTGCCGGCTGGCGCGACGCACTGCACGTGCGCGTCAAATCGCTGTATGCCACCATGCGCATTCTGTACGAGCAGGTTGTGGCGCCGGGGACGTTTCTCGTCTCCGCGACGCGGCTGGGCGGACAGCATGGCTACGATGAGGCCGGCGCAGTTGCGCCGTTAGGTGGTGCGGTCGTGGGGTTCACTAAAACCTATAAGCGAGAGCGCATGGATGCTCTGGTCAAGGCAGTCGACTTTGCCGCACAAGCAAAGCCGTCAGAGATCGCCGGCATCCTCATTGAGGAGACTCTGCGCGATCCCGGCGCAATCGAAATCGGCTACAAGGACGAACTGCGCTGGACAATCGGATTGCAAGAGCAGCCCGCGGCCGATGGCAAACCCGGCCTGACGTTGGATCGCAGCACCGTATTCCTGGTCACCGGCGCCGCGGGAAGTATCGTATCGGCCATCACCGCCGATCTGGCGACGGCCTCGGGAGGTACGTTCTACCTGCTTGACCTGGTGCCGGAGCCGGACCCTGAGAATCCCGATCTCAAACGCTTCGTGACTGATAAAGACGGCCTCAAGCGTGATCTGTTCGCGCGCATCCAGGCCCGCGGCGAGCGGGCTACGCCAGCTCTGGTGGAAAAGGAACTTGCGGCCCTGGAGCGAGCCCAGGCCGCGGAAAGTGCCATCGACGCCGTGCGCGCCGCAGGCGGTACCGCCCACTATTTCAGCGTCAACCTTACGGATGCGGCCGCCGTGGCCAAGGTGATCGATCAGGTACGCCACAGCAGCGGACACATCGACGTGCTGTTGCACGCGGCTGGCATGGAACGCAGTCACTTCCTCCCGGACAAGGATCCTCACGAGTTCGATCTGATTTTCGATGTCAAGAGCGACGGCTGGTTCAATCTTCTGCACGCCATCGGCGACATGCCCCTCAGGGCGACGGTGGCATTCAGTTCGATTGCCGGACGTTTCGGCAACGCCGGTCAAACCGACTACAGCTCGGGCAATGATCTGTTGTGCAAAATCACCTCGAGCTTCCGTACGACGCGGCCTGGCACACGCGGGATCGTCATCGACTGGACGGCGTGGGGCGGCATCGGCATGGCCACACGCGGCTCCATCCCAAAGATGATGGAACTGGCAGGCATCGATATGCTTCCGCCTGAGGCCGGGATTCCTCTGATTCGCCGCGAATTAACTGCCGGAGAGACGCGCGGCGAAATCGTGATCGGCCAGCGTCTCGGTGCTTTGCTAAACGAGTGGGATGCCACCGGCGGGCTGGATCCGTCTGCGACAGAAACTCTGACGCGGTCGCCTGAGCATGGGCCCATGATCGGCAAATTCGTGGGCATGAGTCTTCAAAGCGGGTTGAAAATCGAGACCACACTGGACCCCGCGGTCCAGCCGTTTCTGCATGATCACCAGATTGACGGCACGCCAGTGTTGCCCGGAGTCATGGGCATCGAGGCGTTTGCCGAAGCAGCGCGATGCCTGCTTCCCGACTGGCAGGTCGCGGCAATCGAGGACGTGAACTTCTTAGCGCCCTTCAAGTTCTACAGAAGCGAACCGCGCACGCTGACCATCCAGGCGGTAATTCACCCCGAGAACGGCGACCTCGTAGCCGATTGTCGTTTGGCCGGGAGCCGGTCGCTGCCCACCCAGACGGAGCCGCAAATAACAACCCACTTCACGGCCCGGGTACGACTCGCAAAACACGCGCTCAAAGAATTGAGCCTGTCTGCGTTAGGCAAGCCCGACCGACATACGGTCGAAGCTGCCGACATCTATCGCCTCTACTTCCACGGGCCCGCTTACCAGGTTGTGCAGCGCGCGTGGTGGGACGGAATGCAGATCGTGGGCTTAATGGCCAACAGCTTGCCGGACAATCACCACCCCTCGGAGTTGCCGACCCGGACCGCGCCGCGGCTGATCGAACTGTGCTTTCAGACCGCAGGTCTCTGGGAAATGGGTGTGAAGGGGCGTATGGGTTTGCCACTGCATGTTCACAAAATACGTTTGTACGGCGCACCGCTTGCAACTGAAGACGGTCTGTTTGCTGTTGTTACTCCTGATCCGGATGAGGAAGGCTTTCATGCCGAGGTCGTTGATGCGCAAGGCAGACGGCATTTACAGCTCAGTGGTTATCGCACAGTAGCGCTACCCAACGCCGTCGATGCCGAGCGATTGAAGGTGCTGCAAGATGCGATGTCTTTGGAAACTGTCGCTGCATGAGGGACATGACCCGATTGTCCTGACGATGGCTTGATCGGGGGACTTATGAAACAAGAATTTCAGCGCGTGGCTATTGTGAATCGTGGCGAAGCTGCTATGCGTTTCATTCACGCTGCCCGTGACTTCAGTCAGGAACATGGCGCGTCGTTGCGCACCATCGCGCTCTTCACCGAACCCGACCGCCATTCCATGTTTGTACGTGAGGCTGACGAAACAGTGTTTCTAGGTCCCGCTCAGGTTCCGGACCCAGTAATCCAACAACTCAAGAGCAGCTACGTCGACTATGGCCGCCTGGTACAGGCGTTGACCAGCACGCATGCGGAGGCAGTCTGGGTGGGATGGGGTTTTGTGGCGGAGCACCCTGCGTTTGCCGACCTTTGCCGTGAGTTGGGCATCGTGTTCATTGGACCAGATGGCGATGTGATGCGGCGAGTCGGCGACAAGATCGCCTCTAAACAATTGGCCGAGCAGGTCGGGATATATGTGGTGCCCTGGAGTAACGGGCCGGTGGAAACGCTCGATCATGCTCGGAGTGATGCCGAGCGTTTGGGTTATCCAGTCCTCCTTAAGGCTACCGCCGGAGGGGGCGGTCACGGGATACGGCTAGTGCGCTCCCTGGAGGAACTCCCGCAAGCCTTCGCCAGCGCCCGCGCCGAAGCATTCAAGGCCTTTGGCGATCCAACTGTTTTCGTGGAGCGGCAGGTCCAGGGCGCTCGCCACGTCGAGGTCCAAATTATTGCCGACCACTACGGGGTGACGTGGGCCGCCGGTGTGCGCGACTGCACGGTTCAGCGACGTCACCAGAAGATCCTCGAAGAAGCGCCATCGCCGGCGCTTTCCGAAGAGCAGGATCAGTCGTTGCGTCAGGAGGCAGTGCGCTTTAGTCAGGCAGCGGGCTATCACAACGCCGGCACCGTCGAATTCCTTTACGAACCAGAAGTTAAACGCTTCTCCTTTATGGAGATGAACACCCGGTTGCAGGTCGAACATCCGGTGACCGAGTGCACGACCGGGCTCGATCTCGTCAAACTTCAGATTTACGTCGCGCGTGGCGGCCACCTCGAAGGCGAACCGCCCCCCACCATCGGGCATGCCATTGAGGTGCGACTCAATGCGGAAGACCCCGAGAACGGCTTCGCGCCGGCTCCGGGCATCATTGAGCGATTCAGAATCTTGCCCGGGCCCGGGGTACGAGTCGACACCGGCGTGGCGGAAGGCGATGCCATCCCTTCGGAATTCGACTCGATGATCGCCAAGATCATCGCCTACGGACAGAATCGAAGAGAAGCGCTCTCCCGCCTGCAGCGAGCCCTGCGCGAGAGCGTCGTCATCATTAAGGGCGGAACCAGTAACAAAGCATTTCTGCTGGAATTACTGAACCGCTCCGAGGTACAGAGCGGAGAATTTCATAATGGGTGGCTGGACCACTTGGCATCCACAGGCGGCCACCTGTCTAAGCGTTACGCCGACGTGGCCCTGATTCAAGCTGCAATCGAATCCTACGATTCCCAGTTGGCAGTGGAACAGGCGCAGTTCTATACCTCGGCGGTACGCGGGCGGCCGCAAGTGCAAAGTGATCTGGGCCGCACTGCGAACCTGCGCTACCGGGGTCGCAGCTACTCACCTAAGATCTGTCGTCTTGGCCCCCAGCGATACCGTGTGGAGGCGAATGGGACACGCATCGATGCCCAGATCGACCGCTTGGATCAATTCGAGTGTTGGCTGACCGTCTTCGGGCGGCGTTTCCGGATCGTCTCCGTGGCTCAGGGACAGAGTTACCGGATCGAAGTGGACGGGGTTTCGCATCAGGTCGATCGAGACGACGGAGGCATAGTGTATGCGCCCGCCCCGGCGGTAGTGGTTTCCATTGCCGTTAAGCCAGGGGATTTGGTTTCAGTTGGCGACCGTCTGGTTGTGCTGGAAGCCATGAAGATGGAAATGCAAGTCGTAGCCCCGTTTTCTGGAAGAGTCCGTCAGGTGATGACGATCCCCAATCTGCAGGTGGCCCCCGGGGCTGCACTCCTACAGCTAGACCCCGTCGCCGGCGACGATACCATTGTGGCGACCGAAGGAGTGGTCTTTGGCGCATCGGTCGATCCGACCGCAAATAAAGAAGATATCCAATCCGCCTGTCGACAGAGTTTGGAGGAACTCCGCCAGCTCATGCTGGGCTTCGACGTGGATCCCAAGCAGACTACTCTCCTGCTTAGCCAGTGGGGCCAGAATTGCCCTGCGGACGGCGATGAAATTCGGCAGAGAGAGGATGAGATCCTCAACATTTTCGTGGATATATGTTCTTTGTTCCAACGCGACCCGGAGGTAAACCATCGGGCCAGCGGCGAAGAACCCAGTGCCGAGGCTTACCTGTTTGCCTACCTGCGAATGTTGGAGACGCGCGGCGAAGGGCTCCCGCCGGTTTTCGTCAGCGCGCTTCGTCGCGTGCTCGCTCACTACGGTGTGCAGACACTGGACCGCTCACCCGAACTGGAAGAGAGTCTGCTCTGGATTTACAAATCGCATCAACGCGTGGAGCAGCAAATCGCACCCGTCATTGGTGTTCTGGAACGGCGTCTCCGGCGCATTCAGAAGCTATCGCCGCAAGCTGAGGAGTCCTTCCGGACGCTTCTCGACCGCATGGCCTCCATGACCAATGGGCTCTTTCCCTCGGTCACAGACCTGGCCCGGGAAGTGCGCTATCGCTACTTCGACCAACCATTTTTCGAGCGCGCACGTAAAAAGGTGTACGAGCAGGTCGAAGATCACCTCGCCTATTTGGCAGCCAATCCTGATGCCGCAGACCGCCGTGAGAGAATCCGCGCGTTGATCGAATGTCCGCAGCCAATGGCGAACCTTCTGACCGGGCGGTTCGCGGCCGCCGACCCCGCGATGCGCCAATTAATGTTGGAAGCGCTCACCTGGCGGTACTACCGGATCCGTAAGCTCACGAACTTCCGCTGCCTGGCGGTGGACGGGCAATGTTGTGCATCGGCAGAATACGATTATGAGGGTAGACATATCCATGTCTTCACCACTCACGCCGAGTATTCCCAGCTGTCGGAGGCGGCGCGGGCGATATTTCCCATGATCGCAGAGGTGCCGGCCGACCATGAAATCGTCATCGATTTTTACGTCTTCCACTCCGGCCGGCTAGGCGACCCGAAAGTTATGCAGCCGCAAGTACGCTCGATGCTCGATAAGGTGGGGTTCCCAAGCTCCGTGCGGCGTATCGTGGCATCCGTCAGCAGCGCCGGTCACAGCCTGGGTATGGGCGCGCAGCATTTTACCTATCGCCGCAGCGAACATGCGTTCGAAGAGGAAACGCTCTACCGCGGAATCCATCCTATGTTGGCCAAGCGGTTGCATCTGTGGCGGCTCAGCAATTTCAACATCGAGCGCCTGCCGTCCGCCGAAGATGTTTACCTTCTCCATGCGGTTGCCCGCGATAACCCGAAGGACGAACGCTTGTTCGCGTGCGCCGAAGTGCGGGACGTAACCCCAGTGCGCGATGCGGCCGGCCGCATCGTACAACTACCGCACCTGGAGCGCATGTTTAGCGAAGCACTGGCTGGTATCCGGCTGTTCCAGTCGCGACGTCCGGCTCACAAGCGCCTGTTTTGGAATCGTATCCTGCTTAACGTCTGGCCTCCCCTTAATCTTGGGCAGGATGAATTACGCGATCTCGCGCGTAAACTGGCGCCTGCGACCGAAGGCCTGGGGCTGGAGCAAGTGGTAGTGCGTGCCCGCATCCCCAATCCCGCAAGCGGCGAGTTGCGCGATATGGTGGTACGCATTTCGAGCCCGGGCGGCAGCGGTATGCTCATCACCTTCCGACCGGGTGACAAACCGCAACCCATCAGGCCGCTGACCGAATACGATCAGAAAGTCGTCCGCATGCGGCAGCGCGGACTCATCTACCCCTACGAAATTATCAAGATGCTCACACCCGCCCCAAAAGACACGCGGGCAGAATTCCCCACTGGTGATTTTGTTGAGCATGACCTCGACGGTGACGGCCGCCTGGTTCCCGTCGATCGTTCTCATGGCCAGAACACGGCCAACATCATCGTGGGAATCATCCGCAACTTCACAACCAGGTACCCGGAGGGCATGACCCGAGTTCTCATGCTGGGAGATCCAAGCCGGGATTTGGGCGCCATCGCCGAACCCGAGTGCCGGCGCATCCTGGCTGCGCTGGATCTAGCCCAAGCGAAGCGTGTTCCTCTGGAATGGTTCCCCATCTCTGCGGGCGCCAAGATTTCCATGGAGAGCGGAGTGGAAAACATGGACTGGATTGCCCGCGTTCTGCGGGGCCTGGTGAACTTCACGCAAGCGGGGGGTGAAGTGAATCTGGTGGTCAACGGGATTAACGTCGGCGCCCAGCCTTACTGGAACGCCGAAGCTACTATGCTCATGCACACCCGCGGCATTCTGATCATGACGCCGAAAGCGGCTATGGTGCTTACCGGGAAGCGAGCGCTGGACTACTCAGGCAGCGTCTCCGCCGAGGACAATCAAGGCATCGGCGGTTACGACCGTATTATGGGCATCAATGGGCAAGCCCAGTATTGGGCACCCGATATCGATGAAGCCTGCCACATTCTGTTGCGCCACTATGAACATACTTACGTCGCCCCAGGCGAGCGTTTCCCCCGGCGGGATGCCACAACAGATCCCACGGATCGCGATGTAAGAGTCTATCCGCACGGCAGGAACGGCAACGGCGAGGACGGCTTCGAACGGATCGGCGATATTCTGTCGGATGAGACCAACCCGGGACGAAAGAAATCCTTTGAAATTCGCAAAGTAATGATGGCGGTCACGGACCAGGACCATGCGCCGCTGGAGCGCTGGGCCGGCATGCGCGCGGCCGAAACCGCGGTAGTGTGGGATGCGCATCTCGGCGGGTACCCGGTTTGTCTTATCGGTATCGAATCCCAGCCACTTCCCCGTTTAGGATTTGTACCGGCTGATGGGCCCGATCAGTGGACTTCAGGGACGCTCTTCCCACAATCCTCTAAGAAGATCGCGCGCGCGATCAATGCAGCCAGCAACAACCGGCCTGTGGTGGTCCTCGCCAACCTGTCGGGATTTGATGGGTCGCCGGAGTCAATGCGCAGGCTTCAACTTGAGTACGGCGCTGAGATCGGCAGATCGGTAGTGAACTTCAAAGGCCCCATCGTCTTTTGCGTGGTCTCCCGTTATCACGGAGGCGCGTACGTAGTCTTCTCGCGGGCCCTTAATGAAAATGTCGAAGTCGCGGCCTTGGAGGGAACCTACGCCTCCGTGATCGGTGGCGCTCCGGCCGCGGCAGTAGTTTTCGCAGGCGAGGTTGAAGCCAAAGCCCGCAAAGATCCGCGCCTGCAGCCTCTCAGCCAGGCGATGGCACAGATTGAAGGCACGGAAAAAGGCCGCCTGCGCGCCCAGTGGGACGAACTTTTCAAGCTCATTCACTCCGAGAAGCTGGGCGAGATGGCCGCCGAGTTCGACCGTGTGCACAGCGTGCAACGGGCTCTGACCGTAGGCGCTCTCAATTACATTATTCCGCCCGCAGACCTGCGTCCGTATCTCGTCCATGCGGTGGAACGCGGCATTGCGAGAGTGGAATTGGAATCCGCGAAACAGAAAGCCGGACTCTCAGAAACTGAAATCGAAATTTCCGAAACTGCGATAACGGAAGCGGCTTAGCGTCACCACAGGTGAATTGGGGTAAATGTGTATTGGTTGGAACAATTCGAAGCCGATGTACCACCGGGGAATGACTGGCTGAGCACGAACGAAATGGTTTGTCTGCGCGGACTGCGCTCTGCCAAACGCCGCGCCGACTGGCGGCTGGGACGTTGGACGGCAAAACTCGCTCTGTCTGCATGCCTGGATGTGCCGGCTCATCCCCAGGTTTTCAGGAAAATGGAGATACGCCCCGAGCCATCTGGAGCACCCGTGGCCTTTTTCGCCGACCAACCAGCCGCACTCACGATTTCACTTAGCCACCGCAGTGGGATCGCGGTTTGTGCCGTGACGATGTCCGGTGCGGAGATGGGTTGTGATCTGGAAATCGTCGAGCCGCGCAGCGATGCCTTTATCGCCGACTATTTTACCTTCGAGGAGCAAGCACTAATCGCGCGCACGTTTGCTACCGACCGGCCACGGCTTCTGGCCCTGCTTTGGAGTGCCAAAGAGAGCGCGCTGAAAGCCCTGCGGGAAGGGCTTCGACTCGACACGCGCTCTGTGGTGGTTCGGCCTTTCTCCGACTCCTGTGACCGTAATGGCTGGAGCCGAATGCTGGTTTGCTGTCCCAGCGGCCGAGAGTTTCACGGCTGGTGGCAACTCACGAATAACCTCCTGCGAACCGTGGTCGCCGCCCCGCCGCCGGATTCGCCGATTCTCTTAACCGTGCCTGCGCACTGTTTCGACAGTGCATCCCAGTGCGCATAGGAATAGGTGAAGGGATTTGCCATGGCATTGGGCAATGACCAATTCGATTTCGACTTCATCGTCATTGGATCGGGCTTCGGTGGTAGCGTCTCGGCCCATCGCCTGGTAGAAAAAGGCTATCGCGTCGCCGTCATGGAAATGGGCCGGCGTTGGACACCTGACAATCTGCCACACACCAGTTGGTCAATCCACCGCTGGCTCTGGCGTCCCAAACTCGGTCTGCGGGGCTTCTTCAATATCCAGTTCTTCAAGCACGCAACCATCTTTCATGGCTGTGCGGTGGGCGGGGGGTCGATCACCTACGCCTGCACGCTGCTTGCGCCGCCTGAGAAAGTGTGGGGCGCGGGATCCTGGACAGGGTTGTCCGATTGGAAAGCGGAGATGCCACAGCATTATGAAACCGCGTCGCGAATGCTGGGCGTGACTGAAAACCGAATCCTTGGGCCGGCCGATCTTCTGTTGAGGAAGGCTGCGGAAGCTGCGGGCTCCGGGCACACTTTCTACTCCACCAAAGTAAGCATCTTCCAGCCAGCCCAGGGCGAGCCGGGAGGCAAGACTTCCCCCGATCCGTACTTCGGAGGAGAAGGACCGGCACGAACCACATGCATCGGCTGCGGTGGCTGCATGATGGGCTGCCGCCATGGTGCCAAAAATACGCTGGACCTCGGCTATTTGTATCTGGCTGAGAAGCACGGAGCGCAGATCTTCCCCGAGACCAGAGTGGTGAACGTCAGACCACTGCAAAACATCAGCGATGGCAGCGCTGGATATGAAGTTGACACCGTCAGGTCTACGGCGTGGATCCGTCGACGGCCTCAACGGTTTACCTGCCGCGCGGTGGTCTTCTCCGCCTCCTCTCTGGGCACGATGGAACTTCTCTTTCAGCTCAAAGGAAATGGCTCGTTGCCGGCCATCAGCAGCCAATTGGGGCAGCACGTGCGTACGAACTCTGAATCGCTTATCGGAGCGCGCACGCCGGGCTACTCGCAGGATGTGTCCCAGGGCATCGCGATCGGTTCCGGCGTTTATATTGACGAGTACACCCACATTGAAGCCGTTCGCTATCCGCGTGGCTCCGACGCGATGGGGTTTCTGACCACGATCCTGACCGATGGCCGCCCCGGTCCGCAACGAATCGCGCTCTGGCTGAAGAACGTCGTAAGCTCTCTGCTTCGCCATCCATTGAAGACCATCCGCGTGCTGCAGCCGCTCGGCTGGGCCCGCGAGTTTGTGATTCTGCTTTGCATGCAGGCGTTGGATGGGGAGATTGAGATGCGATGGCAACGTCCCTGGTTCTGGCCGTTTCGCAAGTTTCTCGTCAGTGGGGGCCAAAAAGTTCCTACTTATATTCCGAAAGCCAACGAGTTTGCGAAGACCCTTGCGCAACTAACCGGCGGTTTCCCCATGAGTATGCTTCCGGAGATCCTCTTCAATGTTCCGGGCACAGCGCACTGTATCGGAGGGTGCGTCATCGCCGATAGTTCGACCCACGGCGTGGTTGATTCTCATCACCGCGTCTTCAACTACAAGAATATGTACATCTGTGATGGGTCTGTGGTGGCCGCCAACCTCGGAGTGAATCCCAGCCTCACTATCACCGCGCTCGCTGAACGAGCCATGAGCTTTATCCCTCCGGCGGCAGAGACGGATTGGAACGATGCAGCGCCAAACGAGAATTCTCATGAGTGTTTGTGCTAGGCATAGGAGGACATATGGCAACTCAGGGTGCATCATTGGAAATCATTGAGGATTTCCTGAGACAGAAGCGGATTGCAATGGTAGGGGTCTCGAGGGACCCAGCGAATTTCAGCGTGAAGCTGTTCGAAGAATTGTGTCGGCGCGGGTATGACGTCGTTCCCGTAAATCCGAAGACTGCACAGGTACAGGGACGGCAATGCTTCGCTCGCGTACAGGACATCCAGCCTCCCGTCGACGGCGTGTTGCTCATGACTTCTCCAGGGGTTACTGACGCCGTTGTAAAAGACTGCGCCGAGGCGGGCGTACAACGAGTTTGGATGTACCGGGCGGGAGGAAAAGGCGCGGTCAGCCCCCAAGCGGCGGAGTTCTGCCGGAAGCGTGGGATTCGGGTCGTCCCGGGGCAGTGTCCGTTCATGTTTCTAGGTGGCACTGCGGGCATCCATCGATTTCACGGATTCATCCGCAAGATCACGGGCCGCTATCCGCGTCGCCCTAACGCGCTTAAACCGATATCAGCTTAGGCACCGGCGAGCAAACCGGATGATCATATGTCTTACTGTGCTGATGCAACCGGCGTGGTCGAGGCCGCCGGCAGCAGCCGGTCCAAAATCGCCTGCTCGCATTGCAGCCACAAACGACCCGTATAAAGAAGAGCGCTGCACTGCAGTGTGACCCAGTCCCTGGTCTTTAGCGGTGAACGAAACTCTTTGCGATTGCTGATCCAATGCTGGGCAACGTGACGGGCGATGGCGAAGCCCAGGCCGCTATCAGATCCTCCGACGTCACCCAGGATTCCATCCAGCGTAAACATCACCTTGGACAACATGATCAGCGGCCCGGGGAACTTGACGCCCTTCATGGCAAGGCGTTCCAGAAGTAGCATCGCATCCACGCCACTGGGCAGACGTACGACCGGCAGCTCGCCAAGAAAATGCGTGATGAACTTCCCAATCATTTTCCCTTGCGGTGAAACGCTTCGGATGTGCTGCTGGCTGAGTGCCAGAACTTCATTGCAGGTGCCGACCGGGTCGCGCAAGGTCACCATCAGGAACAGGAGGGCAAGGTGCCGGCGCTGATCCCGGCTTAGTCGTTCGCGGAGGGCCCAGTCGATGATCGTCAGTTCGCCGGTACGATTGTTGTAGAGCAGATTGCCGGCATGGGGGTCGCCGTGAAAAATGGCGTCTTCCTGCGCCGCCAGAAGTGGGACCGCAATTAACGCTTCGATGAGCTGCTCGGCAACTTTCCTGCGCCGAGCGAGGGGTAGGCGGGCCGCAGCATTCGTTACCTTGACCCCACGCTCCTCCGTGAGCGCCGTAATTCTCGGCGCACAGAGCGGCTGAATCAGCCGTGGCACGCGAACGCCGCGCATGGATCGATACAGGCCCCAGGCTTCGAGCAAGGTCTTCTGCTCCCGCGCAAAGTTAACTTCATGCCGCAGCAAGCGGCGGACTTTCTTGAAAGTGTCAGGAAGCAACTTCGCCGGAAATCCGTAGTTGTGTTGCCGGTCGCTGAAGTATTGCGCCAGCCCCTGCAGATACTCCATGTCTTCCGCAAAGTACTCCGCGATGTGAGGCTTGAGGACCTTGAAGACTCCCCGCTCACGTTTTCCGCTCTCCGGGTTACGCCAGGTGAAGCGCACCACAGCACTGACACTGGCCTCCGAGAGGATCGCCGGCACGATCTTCACCGCATATCTTTCGACTCGCGGCCCCAACTCTCGCCGAATGATCGCGACCACGTCCTCCGGTCGGACGTCCCGAATTCCATTTTCCAGACGGGCCAGCGCATCCCGCAGAGCCGGGCGGAGGTGCTGGTTGCGGGCGATGACCTGTCCCAGTTTCTGCAGTCCGGGCACTTTTGCGATGAGCCGCAGTAGGCGTTGTTCCGCTGACGTTTCCAGTGGAAGTTCAAGTTGCTCGATCAGCTTGGGGGCGAGGCGAGCGGGCGAGAGCCGGGCTACCACGAACATCATGGCGTCCCGAACCGGTGGACGCCATGCCAAATAAGGCTGTGGAACCAGTCTTTGAACCGAAACTATCTCGTCGACGATCCATCGCGCCATCGCATCCCGCATGGCTTCGCCGGCCGGCGTTTGCAGCACGGCTTCGATGGCAGCGGTCTGTCCTGTGGCCGTGGCACCCTTAGGCAGGAAGTTCGTGAGGGCGGCGCGCAAGGTTCCGGGAGCAAGATGGCCCAAACCAACGTCGTCCGCAGACAAACCAATCATAGCAGTCTGCTCTACGATAACTCGGTGTCGGCTATTCCGTTGTGATATCGGTCACGTGACCATGCGCCAGCCCCTCACGAGTCAGCAAGGGCACAATAGAGGTGCCACCGCTACCGTTGAACGGTGAGGAACGACAAATGGCGAGGACTTGAACGATGTCCAAACGGTGCTCGGCGAGAAATAGAAACGGCAAGCGCTGTGGCGCGTGGGCTCTTGCAGGAGCAACACGAAGTGCTCTCCATTCGGATCCCGAGCGAGCGGCTGAACTGGGCTCCAAGCACTGCCGCGGTATAAACACTTCGATCCCGACAAGACGCGATCGACCTCCCGCACATGTCCGTCAAGAGCACGAGCTGACGTTGTAATCATTCGGACCGTGGGCTATTCCTGCGACCATGCGTGAGGCGAATGCGTCGGTTCACCCATGAATTGCCCGCACAAAGGACTTGGTTGCCCTCTGGGAAGTGTATGAGCACCAGAGGGCGGAAAGAGCAGCGTGAATAGTAGGCAGAAGCGCAAAGCGCGCCATGCAGCACGCAAGCTCTTAGGTATCAAAATACCTATCGCACAGACATCACAAGTGCATAACCCAATCCCAGTAGAAGCAGAGAGGAAAATACTCCGATCAGCGCTCCGCATAGTAGGGTGGGCCATAGGCGCACTTGCAACCCTAATGACTCTTGCCGGGGGGTATCTTGGTCTCCGGTCGGACGTAGTCGCTGAGCCTTAGGCATCAAAAGATCAACACCTCCTTTCTCCATCTACGACGTAAGGCCAAACTGCCGCATCATTGAGGCGGAAGGCCAACGATTTATGTTCGATAACAACACAATTGATGTTCCTGAAGAAGGTAAGGAGGAACTGGCCGCGGGGGTTAGAACAAATATTACATGCCCACTTGTTGGTGGTTCGCCGGTACCCTACGAAAAACTTGAGATTGAGATTGTGGTTACTTACAGACCCCGTTTTTGGCGTACCCAATGCAAAGCGACTGCTTTTAATGGGGTTTACGCCGAGGGCAGGATATTCATTTGGACTTATCAAGGTACGAACTCTAATTGTCGGTCAAAGTAGCCCACTACCCAATTTCGGGTAGTGAGTGCAGTGCACCACTACCAGCTACAAGCAGTCGATTACCTTTAATTGAAGAGACATAAGTCTGAGCACGCTTTGGCGGACAGTCCATCCGAGCGGATCAAACGGCGCCTAGCCCCAACCCCGACAGCGTTGCAGTGTGCAGTTTGCCGTCGTGAACCGCAAACAATCCCGGGAACGTTTTGAGCCACGGCAGGTTGGCTGCGGGAACATATTCGCGGGCGTTTGATTCCAGGGTGTCGATTCGTGGAACATGGGCAGCGATGCCTGCCGACTGTATGAGGGAAGCCCCGGGGCAGGTCAGGTCCTGCGCGGTCATGTACATTTTGAACTCCTGCGTAGCGGCGTTAAGCAGCATCGACTGGCTCTGGCCTTTGCATGCTTTAAGCGCCACCCCCGTATATCCAATTTCCCGGCCGCGTAGTAGGGCATCGAAACCGGTCAGCGACTCGTCCATCACCACAGGCTTTCGCTCGGAGGCTCGGAAAAGCAATTGCTCCGGAGTGGCGGCCAGATCCCGCCGAGTTGGCTGCTCGATATAGCTAATGCGCTCATATCCGCGCGGCGATTCTTTCTCAATCCGGCGCATGAAATCGAGCAGGTAATCGACATCCGGGCATTGTTCATTGAAGTCCAATGAGTAGCGCCAGGAGCGAACCCTGCGGCGGGTTTCAACTTCTGTCGTTACCCGGTCAATGTGCAGCACCCGCGCGATGTCACGCTCGACGTCGTTGCCGTCAAGTTTTAGCTTGAGATGGGTGAGGCCGTCGGCCACTATCCATTCACCGAGCGTTTGCGGAAGGCCATCCTTCAGTCGCTTCTTGACGTCGGATGTTTCCAGGGGATCGGCAGCGCTGACGGAGTGATTGCACCACAACCACGGCTTGGGAGTGCGCAGAAGATATTGGCTGGGGAATTTCCCCTTAAATGTCGGAGTAAGATAATCCCCCAGGTCGTGGCTCATAAACTCCGGACCGTAAGTCAGGAAACAATTGAGATTGTGGGCCTTCCCGAATGCGTCATGAATGGCAGAGTCGAACGGGCTGGCGGTGACTAATGTACACAGCTTCGGGATTGGCTGATCCAGGTTCATCTCTTGCGCGACTTCAGCAGCGGCTTTGAGGTATTCCGGCTCGAGAGTGAAATTGATGTCTATCGGATGGCCAGCTTCTGTATAGCCCTCGCTGATTTTCCGGATGCGCTCCGCGAGCCGCTTCATCGCCTCGAGGGTGGTTTCGTAGGGAAGCGTTTTGGATGGAAATGACCATTCATTGCCCATGGGCATCGAGCCGAATCCCTTTGCCACCTGGCCGGAGACCATTTCCACTGTGCAATGAACGTTTAAGAGTGTTACACGGTTGACGCTGCGACCGCCGAACTCATAAGGAGCGCGATACGGATAGTCTTCATAGCTGACAAGCATCTCCTTGATACGAATGTCACTGGATTTGCGCTTTGGTGCAGTTACGACCAGGCCGGCCAGAGGCGAGAGGGAAAGCGCTCCGACTGAGGCAGCTTGCAAGAATCTTCGCCGAGTAATTTCGCCGCGCGCTGCCAAAATTATCTCTTTCTAAAGTCGGTGCTCGACCCTCGCGTCGGATTCCGCACACATAGCAACCTAGCTCCGACATCACAAGAGCGGAGTTTCCCGCTGGGTAAGGTGTAAATAGTTGCCGTCCGGATCACGAAAAAAGAACAGGCGGAGACCGGGCAACACAATGGGCGCCGGCTCGAACTCGACTCCCAACGACTCCAGTTGCGCATGCGCCGCCTCTAGGTCATCGACCGCGAATGCAAGGTGTCGCAGACCGGCGTCGCGGATCAGCGGTCGAGCCGGCACACTATCCGCTTTTACGATTTCCAGGACCACGGAATTTGGGGACTTGATATAAACGGTCGCGCCAGTGTCCAGCAGCTCGGCGAAGTTGAGGTGCTGTATGTACCAGTCCGCGAGCTTCCGCGTGTCCGTAGTAGCGATCGCTACGTGCTCCACGCCTTTGATCAACGATTCTAGTTTCTCTGGGATCACTCTTTCCTCACTTGCCTGCAGTTCGTAAAACACGGTCCGCTTTGGGCTGCGAATGTCGATTAGTTCTCGCCATCGCCCTTGAACTTGCCTTCAGTCTTGCCCTGCTTAATCCATTCTTCGTCGAACCGCACCACCTTAATCGTCTCGCGGCGGTAGGTATATGCAACGTTGATTTTTCCATTAGCATCCTGCAGAAGGGAGGGATAGGAATATTCTTCATGCGCAGCGCCGTCGTGACCGGAGGGGCTACCCGTTTCGATGTCACGCACCCACGGCCAGTTTTCCCCACCATCTCGGGAGAGTGCAATCGAAAGTGGCTTGCGCGCGCTGGCGCCGGTCTTATCCCGGGTGACGTGTGCACTGCTGTTATTAAAGGCGAGGACCAGCGACCCGTCATCCAACATTGCCGCCTGGATCGAAGAGTTATTGTTGGGCAAACGAGTTGGCGTGGGAGCGGTCCACTCGCATCCATTCTTGGAAGAGTTCTTGTAGATGAAGTCCGCATAGCGGCTTCGGAAGAAGCCAAGGAAATGTCCATTCGCAAGCCTGACTACGCTCTGCTGCACCAGGCCGTTCGACTGCGGAACTTTGCACTCTTTCCAGTCTTTCCCGCCATCGCTGGTCATCTTTACTGCCGAGTAATTCGATTCCGCGCCATCCGTGATGCTGTGGCCGGGCGTGTAATACATGGGCAGCAGCCAGTCGTTTGTGCTGATCAACACGGGGGGGTGCCGGATGAACGAGCCTGGCTGGGTAAACAGGGGGTGGGGCGTTGTCCAGGTTCGTCCGGCATCTTTCGACGTAAGATACAGGACCTCAGCGTTAGCCTGCCATTGCCCGGCAGGCTGGGAGGTGTGCAGAAGCCACAGGCTTCCTTTAGAAGTCTGAAATGCAACCGGATTCTGGAACGATCTCCCGTCTTGATGGTCGATCTCGGTCGTCTTGCTCCATCGCTCCGAACCTTTTGTCAGCCGCGACATTACGATGGCTACGTTGGAATCACCTTCCCGCGTCCCCGAGAACCAAAAGCAAAGTAAATCACCATTCCGCAGCTTGACCAGGTTGGCGGCGTGGGAAGAGCGAAACAATGTCTCCAGGTACGCTTCCTCGACTCCCTTGGTGTCTGACGGACGGAAAGTGCCGTCAAATGCCGGGGCCGCCTCAGCCGTCGGCGTCGGCGCAGTTGTTTGCGCCGCAGCGATGGCGCCGCAAAATAGAACATAGGCAAAACATGTCGGGCTCACGAGCTTTGATTCCACCACTCCTCCCGTGCGGGGAAATTGCAACCCTTTCCATCCGCATTACCGGTTGTAGATTGGGACCGGGCTACGCAGTTCCGCCCACACCTCATCGCAAACCTGGAGGACGGCAGGGGGCAACGGTCCTTTTTCGCAGGCCGCCAGATTCTCCTCGAGTTGCTCCATTCGGGTAGCGCCAAGAAGCACACAATCGGTCTGACTGTGGTGCAGCAGCCAGTTGAGTGAGACATCAATCAGGGAACGTCCGGCGCTGTCGGAGGCCTTCTTCAGCTTTTCGACGGCCGCAAAGTTCTGAGGATGCCAGTACCGGTCCTGATACATGGAATTGTTGTCGAAACGCGTGCCCGGCGGAATCGCAGCCTGACTATGCTTGCCAGTGAGCAACCCACCGGCAAGCGGGTTGTAGGCAATCACCGACACGTCGTACTTCTTTGCCATGGGCAAGTATTCCTGCTCAATCCCTCGCGCCAGCAAGTTATACATTGGTTGCGAGACGCAAGCCGGCGTGTATCCGTTCTGCTGCGCAATCCATTCCATTTCGCAAACCTGCCAGCTGGAATAGTTCGATGTGCCCGGATATCGAATCTTTCCCTGTTTCACCAGTTCTTCCATCGCTGCCAGCGTCTCCTCGATAGGGACCGCATAGTCCGGCTGATGGAGGTAGTACAGGTCAACATAGTCAGTCTGCAGGCGTTGCAGGCTATCCTCAATTGCCCGGAATATTGCCCGTCTTGAAAGCCCACTCTCGTCCGGCCCGTCTCCCATCTTCCCGCGAACTTTCGTCGCCACAATCAACCGGTCGCGTTTGCCGCGCATGGCTTCGCCAAGCATGCGCTCCGAAAGTCCTGCCTGGTAGACGTTGGCCGTATCCACGAAATTGATTCCTACGTCGATGCACCGGTCAATCATCCGGGTGGCGCCAGCCTGGTCCACCGGCTTGCCGAAGGTCATGCTGCCGAAACATAAACGAGAAACCTCGAGATCGGTTCGTTTCAGAGTTACTTTTTTCATCCTGATTCATCTCCAAGAGCATGGGACCACGACGCACTGCAACTACTTGGCAGGCCGTACTTCGTCTGCGATTTGGGCAACAGCGTCGCGTGCCTGTTGTAGCACCACCTGGGCGCCAATCCGGAGACAGGAAGTATCGTTGGTACAGAACAAGACATCTACTCCCGCCTTGGTCCAGAACTTAAAGTCTGACGGCATAGAACCTACCGCGACCAGTTTCCCGTGCTTCTTTGCCGTGCGAATCACCAGATCCCCGGCCTCCTGTACGCGGGGATGCCCAGTCTCCCCCGGCACACCAAGACTCGCCGCTAGATCCGAAGGTCCGATGAAAATATCCACGCCTGGGACGCCACAGATCTCTTCCACGCTGTCCAGCGCCTCGGTCGTCTCTATCTGAGCCATGAGGCAAAGTTCGTCGTTGAGCTTCTGCTGCTCTGCCGGAACAGTCGGGACGGTCCCATAGTTCACCGCCCGTGAAACGCTGAAGAATCCGCGTTCACCGATCGGGGCGAAGCGGGCATATCGGATGAGTTCTTGCAGGTCGCGAGGAGAATTCGCCATGGGAACATCAATAATGTCGGGGGCACACTCGGCGGCTTTCAAAACGTTTTCCCGGCTCGAATTCGGAATTCGAATCATGGTAAGCAGTCCGCACCCTTGCGAGATGCGGCAAAGATTCGCCGCCTCTGAGAACGTCAGATGCGCATGTTCCATTTCAATCCACATCACCGAAAAACCGAGATAGGAACACATTTCAATAAAAATGGGGTCGTTAAAATACACTGCCGCCCCCAATAGCGGGCCCGGCTTCTTCTCCTGCCGAAGGCGCCGTAGTCGAGTCATGGTTTCTCCCTCATTGGATACACGCGCTCATTTTCCATGCAGCGGTATCGGTGCCAGATCGGCCGCTAACGGATTGCGTCGCAGCCAGCCCCAAAGTGTCAACTCTTCGATGGTCCGGTCGGCGCCGTGAAACAAGAAACTCGTGAAGTAACCGACGACCAGCAGAACGAGGTGGCCGACCGCTCCAATCATGTAATCGTGCAGCGGAAAGTTGTATTTGCCCAGGTTCACGACGCTTCCGCCATTCAGGGTAAGCGTCGCCCAGGCGGTGAACATCAGGCTGGCCACGATTCCGACGTAGGCGCCTTGCTGGTTGGCACGAGTACTCAGGAACCCCAGCAGGAACAAACCTGCCAACCCTCCTGCCACGATCGCAGAAATGGTGTACCACAGCGAGAGTGCGGTTCCCTGCGTATGTCCGAGCTGAATCGCGGACCAGACCGCCAGCAGGCCAAAGACTGCGACAGAGAATTTCGCCACCCGCAGCCGGCGTAGATCCGTGGCGTGCGGACGGAGCTTGCGGTAGAAATCCTCCACCAGCACAACCGAAAGGCAGTTTAAGTCGGAGGACAATGTGGCCATGGCAGCGCCGAACAGCGCGGCGATGAACAGTCCTGCAATTCCTGCGGGAATATGGGTCCGGATAAAGTACGGGAATACCTGATCGGCTTTCGTAATGTAACTTGGCAGCGTTTCTCCCGTCAGCCGGTAAAATGCCCAGAGCTGTGTCCCGATGAACATGAACAGTACCCACACTGGGATGCATAGTGCCGCGCCGGCAACTAAACCTCGCAGCGCTTCTTTATCACTCTTCGAAGCAAGATAACGCTGCACCATCGTCTGGTCGGCCGTGTATTTCTGCAGGTACCAGAAGAAACCGTAGATCGACAGCACAATGATCGTAGGTTGTGAAAACACGAGTGCCGGGTTGCCCAAGTCGAATTTGTGGTTGGCCCACGCCAGCGCCAGAACGGCCGAAGGCCCACCTGGGGAGCGAATGAAAAGGTATCCAACGCAGATAAGGATGCCCAACCACAGGATGAACCCTTGCACTACGTCGGCCCAGATGACCGCATCCAACCCACCTAACAAGGTATAGAAAATGGTGATCGCGGCTACGCCAACCACCACTGATTCCAGCCGCCATCCCGTGATGCTGGAGATGGTCAGGGCCAACAAATAAACGACAAATGCCATCTTGGAGAACGAACCAAGCACGAATGCCGCTGAGGAGTATGCCCGTGCCGGATACCCGAATCGCTTCTCGAAATACTCATACGCGCTGATTCCCACCACGTGCCGGTAGAAAGGAATAATCACGGTACCGGCGAGGGCGAGCACCACCACGACCATTACCCCAGGAACCAGCATGGACCAGTTTCCCGCATATCCCGACCCGGGATAGGCGATGAACGTGACCGCGCTGATAATGGTGGCGAGCAGTGACATGGCAAGTGCCCAACCGGGAACTGAACGCTTCGCGACAAAGTAACTCTCGGTTGTAGTCTGACGGCGGGCAAAGCGAATACCGATCACGATCATCGCGGTCATATAGACCGCTACCATCGTCGCGTCCAGCCAGCGTAATCCCATGTGTAGCTCTTGTCAGTCTGCGTCCGTCGCTCGCGGCGCTGCTCTCCGCGCTGCCATGGCTGCGCCCATCTTCATAGCTGCGATCATGTTTTGCGGGTCCGCTTTGTTCTTGCCCGCAATGTCGAAAGCGGTGCCATGGTCGACAGATGTCCGAATGATCGGAATACCGAGCGACACGTTGACGGTGTGCTCAAAGTCGATCAACTTCATGGCGATGTGACCTTGATCGTGATACATCGCAACCACTAAGTCGTACTCGCCCCGTGCCGCGCGGAGAAAGATGGTATCTGGGGCATGCGGTCCGTCCACTTGCACTCCCCTCAGTCGAGCCGCCTCGATCGCAGGAACGATTCTCTCGGCATCTTCATCTCCGAACAAGCCATGCTCGCCGGCGTGAGGGTTGAGGCCACACATCGCAATGCGCGGACGTTCGCATCCCAGCAGCTTCATCGCTTCGTCTCCCAGTTCGATGGTGCGCAGGATTCTTGCAGCCGTGGCGTCGATCGCGCTGCGCAGGGAAACATGAGTGCTGACGTGCACCACGCTCAACTTTTCGTTGGCCAGCATCATGCGGGAGTCTTCTGCTCCGCAAAGTTCGGCAATGTATTCCGTATGCCCGGAAAACTGCATCCCGGACATGGTCACCGCTTCCTTATTCAAAGGCGCGGTCACCATGGCTTGCACCTCCGCGTTCAGGCACATTCCGGTTGCAACTCTTACGTACTCGACCGCTGCTTTGCCACACAAGGCACTCAGCTGACCAAACTGGAATTGCGCGGGGGTATTTATCGCCGTCGGCTGACGAATGGTCGCATGCAGGCTCGCAGGGATGATGCCACACGTTCCATATGTTTTCTCCAGCGCTGCCCGATCCCCCACAATGATCCAGTCAGCCAGGTCTTGGATTTCAGGTGAGGTCAGCGCCTTGAGCACAACCTCCGGACCGATGCCCGCAGGGTCGCCAATGGTCACGGCAATGCGTGGCTTCCGGTAAGCAGCCGTCATCGCACTGCCCTTGGAGCCGGTGCGAAGAAGTCGGCACAACGTAGCAGCATGTCTTCCTCGCCGAAAGCGCCGGATTTGCTTGCGACCGGCAATCCACGGAACATCCCGCCGCCAAAGATCCCCCAGGGGAACCCGGGCGCTATTTCATCGCGCAGATCAATCGACTGCGCGCCGAGGGCATTGCAGACCAGCGTCCCCGTATCTCCGCCAGTGAGGAACATCGCAGCGACCTGAAGGCCCTCCAAGCCGGCAAAAAAGTGGCGCAAAGAAGATTCACTAAGACTTCCGTGTTCTATGGTGATGACAAGATGACGCTTGTCCCGCAAGGCGCGCCGAGCGGCGCTGACATTCTCAGGCGTGGGCACTACTTCGGCTGCGTCCGTCGCCGCCATGAGTCTCTTTTTCTGTCGCAAAGTAGCGAGATGGGTCGACCCGATGACAAAAAGTAGCGGCGCATCGATGAAGGCGGAGACAGAATGGATTTGCGGCTTTGTCATTTGACTCGCAAGCGCGATTCCGAGGCCCGCGGACCCTACCCAAAGTAACCTGCGTGGAGTCCGAACTCCAGCGGCAACTGTAGATTGAAGGTCGTCTTGGGATTCGCAATCCACGACCAGCAATTGTTTGCCGCTCATCACGTACGTATTCAGCTCAGACGCAAAAGCTGCCAGATCCCCATTAGCAGGCGTCACGAACGCAAGTTTCTCCGAAGATACTCCCTGTTGCTCAAGCAAGCCGCGAATATCGATCTGCCCAGTGCCCGACCCGTCAGCCCAGTGCAGCATGCCCTCGCGAACTAGCCTGCCCATAGCCGGAAATCCAGGAGCAAGGATTGCCGCCTCACACCTGAACGCTCGCAGTGCGGCAGCAATCTCCTCTGCCACTCGGCCGCGTAATGTCGAATCGACTTTCTTGAATATGACGTTCGCCCTCAAATGAGAACAGCCACTCGCCAGTTCTTCGATCTTTTGCCGGCACCGCTCCGCACTATCGCCGCGACTATTGGTGTTGAAAGCCAGAACATCGGCAAGGGCGGAAGCGCGTTGCTCCGAGAGGTTCACTAACACACGGCACGACAACCCGCGGCGAACAAACTGCACTCCGGTGTCACACGCGCCGGTGAGATCGTCGGCGATCAAGATGCATTCGACATTGGCCGGTTCACCTATCACAGATGTCTCAGAAGCGATGAATCGCCATAAATCATACCGGTTTTTTGCGAGTGATCTTGAAGGTGAAGGCGTAGTCACATGGCTTGCTTTTCGGAGTGTCTACGGAGAGACCTTCCTTGGTCATCTCCCACTTCAGATCTCGTCCGTCGCCTAGCATCGTGATCGAGACGATTTCACTCGGATATAATCCGGCCCACGTCCGGCCTCGGGGCGCAAGGCTCTTAATCAGAGCCTTCTCGCCCGGCCAATCCAGGGCGATGGCGTACAGCACGTCGGGTTTAGCGGTGAAACGAATATCTTGGGCGGTGTATTTCAAATCGTTGCTCTCATTGAAAGATCCGGCTTTTTCGAGTTGCGTCGGCCCTTCTGCCGCAATCAGCCACGGTGTGGTGTCGTAAATCGCTTCCCCGTTGATCCGCAACCAGTCCCCGATTCCATGCAGCCGGTCCTTGGCTTCGTCCGGAATAGTGCCGTCCGGCTTCGGACCGACGTTGAGGAGCAAGTAGCCGTTCTTGCTGACGCGATCCACGAGATTGTCCACCAGATTATCGACCGACTTGAACCCGGCTGCTGGGCAATAGCCCCAGGAGCCCTGGTTATCGACGGTAGAGTCTGTGATCCAGTCGTTGTAAGTCAGTTCGCGCTCTTGACCTAATTCCAGATCAAGAATACCGACCATGGGGACAAGGTTGTGCTTCTTGTAGGTCACCACCACGTCTTTTTTTCTTTGTGCTGCCTTGTTGTAGTAGTACGCAAGCACATCTTTTTTGTAGCTCTCGTGCACCAGTTCCAACCCAAAGTCGAACCAGATCAAGTCGGGATCGTAGTTGTCGATGACTTCGATGATTTTTCCCTGCCAGCGGTCGAGGTAGTCCTTCGTCGGCAGAGCATAGGGTTCATGAATGAAGCCGTACAGACCTGAGTAGCGGGGGTCGGAGCTGTCATAACGCTTGTCGGTGGTTGGAAAATAGAACCAGTTTTCGGCGTGATGGAAAGCGGTGACAAACTTCATGTTTTGGCGCTTGATCGATTTTGACAGTTCGCCGACGACGTCCCGCTTGGGGCCCATCTTGGCGGCGTTCCACTCCGAGTACTTTGTATTCCACATCGAGAACCCGTCGTGATGCTCGGCGACCGGACCGGCAAAGCGCGCTCCTGCATTCTTAAAGAGTTCCGCCCACTCGTCGGGGTCGAATTTCTCCGCCGTAAATTTAGGAATCAAGTCCTTATAACCGAATTTCTCCAGGGGACCGTAGGTCTCCTCCCAATGTTTCCGCTCGGGAGAATCAGGCTGCCAGTAGACCCGGTTGGCGTACCAGGTCACATTTTTGCCTACCCCATGTACGGCATAAACTCCCCAGTGGGTGTAGATTCCGAACTTGCTGTCGCGCAGCCATTGCGGCGAGGGCAGGCTTCTCAGGGAACTCCAGGTCGGTTGAACTTCTCCGGATTTCTTCTTCGCGGACGCGCTTTCGAGCAGCGGGAGGGGATAATTCGCCAGCAGAGAGCCGGTAGAAGCAGCTAACCCGGCAGCCAATAAAGTTCGCCTCGTAACGCTCATTTCCTGGTCTCTTCTTTCCGCCGAACACGCTGCGCCATTTCCAATTGGTTCAGCCACTCGCCGAACCGGATGTTAGTAGCGCCTGTCCCGAGTGTCAAGACTTTATTCGGTTTCCGACCCGCGCCGAAAACGCCGGCCGTCTCGTCGCGCAAACCTAATATGGTCGAGCCAATCCTTGGTCTCGGGGTCTCTTATGACCGGTTAGAATCCCGCGATGAGGAACCGCAGGTAGGGAACACGGTTATACGCAAGTGTGTACTGCCCAGCGGCACCAGGTGGACGGTTTCGTCTGCCCCAAGACGGCTCGTCGCTGCGGGCAGCGGCGGAGTCTTGAACCAGTTTGCATCATCACCCTTGGGTCGCACCAGGTCCCAGCCCGAAACGCGGCGGGCCGCGACTGCGAGAGAAATAGGCGGTTTGCTCCACGGGTCGGCACCCGTTGCAGTCTGCTCAACGTGCACTTGTTGTTCCAGGGACGCGTGCTCATCGATGGCGAGCGCAAAATTCCAGGGTGACGCCGCGGCCGCCGCCCACATGGGAAAGTCTGGAGAGGTGATTTCAAACTCGGGCATGGCAATCGTCGTCCACTCCTCCTTAGGACGCAGGGAATAAACGAGTGGTCCGCGTTCCACGAAAGTCCCGCCGTCCGAAGAGTGGCCGACGCTCAGGTCCATAGGCAGATCCAGGGTGATGACGTCGCCACCGGCATGAACACGTTCCAACACTACAAATCCGTTCTCGGTCGCCGGCAGGCGCAGAGGCTTTCCGTTCAACATCAGCTGCGGTCGTTTACACCAGGCGGGAATACGGAGGTGAAGCGGAAACTCGACCGGGACGCTGGAAACGATTCGGAACCTGATCCGCTCGGAGAACGGATAGGTCGTCTCTTCTACGATTTCGACCGCCTGCTGTTTCTTGCCAACCACAGCAGCCACCCTGCTTGGTCCATAAAAGGCAGCGGCCGGTCCGCCATCGCCGGCGCTCATCCACATACGCTGTACATAGGTGGGCAACATGCGCGCGACATTTCCTGCGCAGCATGCCGTGATAAACGGATATTCCGGCCGATGATCGCTATTCGGACCGTAAAGCGCAGCGGCAGTCCCATTGTGGTCAGGCTGGCAGGAGTTGCGCGCGAGATGGATTTGGTTCGGGCAGGAGATGTACTGAAAACCCGACCAGTCTTTCCGAATTGCACCCATACCGGCGTTGAACAAAGCACGTTCCACGCGGTCGCCAAAGTCGCCTGCACCGGTTGCCATGAGCAAATAGCCCCACGACAGGTTGAACTCCACAATGTCGCAGGTCTCATGACCGTTCAACGCACCGGTCTCATGGAGCTTCTCCGTGGTGGAGGGAGTTCCATCCGACAGCATGTGATACTTGAATACCCGTCTCATCGCCGCCAGCGATACATCTCTCTGCCGGCCGTCTCCCGTGTACATGTACAGGAGCGCCGCCAGCTTGGAAACTTCGGCAAAAGTTACGCCGTGCATGTCCGAAGGCCGGTCCGCCGTTAGCGCTTCCAAATCACTGGCGGGCACGTGAGACCAGACCTCCTCCGCTTTGTCGAGCAAGCGCCGGTCCCCGGAGTGCGCATAGCACCACAGCATCGACTCGATATTGATTCGGTCGCGCGGCCCGTAGGGGCCATGCTGATAGTCGCATTGCGTGTCGCTGAGGTAATGGCGCGACATTGCGGCGACGATGTCGGGAGTATTCTCACCTTCGGCTGCTCCGGCGAGGGCCCGGAAGAACACTGCCTGAGGCCAGCGTCCCGGGTCCTCGTCAGTAGGATTGGAGGGAAGCGCAAGCAGTCTTCTTGGACCCAGGAACCAGCCATCGACGGGATGCTCGACCGTGTAGCGAATGGGCTCCATCGCCAGCGCCCGCAGATGATGGTCCTCGATTAAGCGGGCGCAGCGGTAGGCTCCGTCGAGCCAGTACCCCATTTGCTCCCAGGGATACCAGAAGATACCCCCGTTACGAGACTCCACATCTTGTCCGCGTTCGTTGCTATCCCAGTAACGCCGGTCGAACGGAAAACAGAAATCGGGTTGGTGTCCGGTGATGCCATTGGCCTGCTTGGTCAACTCCAAACGCAACCACCCCTCCGGACGTACGCTGCCCAGTTGCAACTCCCGGAAAACGGCGTGTGGCATGAAGAACTTATCCCTCAGACCCAGCGCCTCAGGAACAGGAACCCTGTTCGCATTGTCCTGGGTTGGTTGCGAAGCTGGGCCGCCGGCTGAGGGGAGGGGAGCAGCTCCCAGTGCTGAAGGAGCAGGCAAGCTGGCGAAGGTTGCCGTGGCCAGAGAACCGCGCAAGAAATCGCGCCCAAGTTTCTTCGCATTCGGGTCTAATCCCATGGTTTCTCGAATCGGCAAGCGGAAGCGGGGGACTTCAGTTTTGGTCCATCCATTTGAAGGTCAATGAAAATTATAGAAACCCGGCGAAATTGGCGTCAAGTACTTTAGGAGGACGTGTAATTGTTCTTGACACCGATCCTCGACAACTGCTAGCTTGATGCCGATTGGACGAACCAAATACAACTCCCTATCCACGTATCGCCAAGCACCTGCGATGGTGCTTCGCAGGAGACCAACTATGCAGCCTCCAATCCGCCGCAGTGCGCGTGTGTTCTCCGCGATTCTGACGCTGTCCCTCCTGATTTGCGCTTTTGTCTCACGAACAGCCATTGCCCAGGAAAACACCGCCAATCTCAATGGAGTCGTCGAAGATGCGAGCGGCGCCGTCATTCCCAACGCTACCATCAAGCTGACCAATCCGAATACCGGAGTCACCCAGACCAAGGAAAGCAACAGCAGCGGACTGTACAATTTCGTGGATATTGTTCCGGGCCACTACACCCTGGAGGTCCACGCGCAGGGATTCCAGACCCAACTGCACCCTGATTTCACCCTCGAAGTCAATCAGACTGCGACGGTCAATTTCTCCATGCAGGTTGGATCGACAAGCGAAGTGGTAAGCGTGGGCGGCCAGGCAATCGCGCTCGAGACTTCGACTTCTGAGTTGGGTACGGTCGTCAGAACCCAGGAAGTAAACGACCTTCCGCTGAACGGCCGCAATTTCACCGAACTACTCTTGCTCACCCCAGGGGCGAGTGCGGCGAACCCCCTGCAAAATGCTAGAGGCGCGTACGGCAGTGTGGGCTCATTTGTCATTCCAGCCATGAACGGACAAACCAACCGCAGCAACATGTTCCTGCTGGACGGAGTGACGAATTTCGGGGCAGGCAACGAGACTTATGCCCTGCAACCCACCATCGACGATGTATTGGAATTCAAGGTCCAATCTCACAACGACGAAGCACAGTTTGGGCAGGTCCTGGGCGGGATCGTAAACCTGGCCACCAAGTCGGGGACCAATTCGTTTCATGGCAGCGTGTGGGAATTTTTCCGCAACGACGCGCTGGACGCGAATAACTACTTCAATCCCAAGACGGACCTGAAGCAGAATCAGTTCGGAGCGGCCATCGGCGGTCCCGTGGTCTTCCCACACTATAACGGACGAAACAAAACGTTCTTCTACGGTTCTTACGAAGGATTTCGCAAACGCAGCTCCAGTTCACTGCTTTATCTCACGCCTACGCCCGCACAGCTGAGTGGCGACTTTAGCGCCATATCGAGTCAGATTTACAACCCCTACAGCGCTCACCCCGATCCTATGAATCCCGGGTCGTTCCTCAATGACCCTTTTATGTGCGACGGCGGTGGAAATCCTCTGCCGGCAAATGCTCAGGGCATCCAAGCCTCGGGGACCGCCTGCAACAAAATTCCCTCGAGTCTGTTTAATTCGACAATGCTGTATTACGCGAAGAGCCTGCTTCCGGCCCCCATCGCCACCGGAGTGCCCGGATTCAACGGTCGCAGCGATACTCCCAACAGTGTCCGTAACGACCAGTTTGAGGCCCGCGTTGACCAGCAGTTGGGAGACAGCGACCGTATCTTTGTTCGCTATAGCGGCGCCTGGCAACCTGGTACAAGTTCAGGGGGCGTCCAGGGAAACGTTGCGGACAGTCAAGTCAATGCCTATAACCTGGCGCTGAGCTGGTCGCATGCTTTCAAGAGTAATGCCGTGACTCAGTTCACTTTCGCGCGGGTAAAAGGAACTCAGACATCGACTCCGACTTTCTCGAATGTGCCTTCCGGTTTTCTGCAGCAAGCGGGATTTGTTCCGAGTTTCACCAGCCACGGAAGTGCAGCCCCTGATTTGTTTCCCACGTTAGCCATCGACGGCTATCTCGGTAACGACAACTTTATCGGCGGCGGCACTTACTCCGACATTTACGAATACAAGAATGACACCTCCAAGATGATAGGGCGTCACCTTCTTCGCTTCGGGGCTAGCCTGGCAACCAACAATAACAATAACGTGACCTACGGCAGTGTCAATGTTTTCGATCCCTTCCAGACCGCAAACGGCAGCGCCGGGATTGGCGGCGATGGGGTCGCTTCCATGCTCCTTGGGTTACCAATCTATGCCGAGTTGGATTCGGTGGACGCCTACCTGCACGGGGGCAAGATCATCGGGGGATATTTTCAGGATCAGTGGAAAATTAACGACAGACTGACGGTAAACCTGGGGCTTCGCTACGATGTCACCGACTGGCCACGGGAAGGAAGAGAATCCAACCATAGCAATATCACCGGAAATATCGACTTGAATAACGGGACGTATGTGCTGGCAAACCCGGCGCCGGCTTGCTCCGCCACCCAGGGAGCGCCCTGCCTTCCGGGCGGCACGCTGCCCGCTCACACCACTGTCTCTCCCAATGGAAGAATTATCCAAAACACCTTCGACAATATTCAGCCACGGGTGGGAGTCGCCTATCGCATTAACGACAAGACTGTCTTTCGTGCCGGATACGGAAGGTTTTTCGACAACTGGGCGGCGGTCATCGGGTTTGCCGCGAACTTCACGGAAAGCTGGCCCAACGTCGCGTACTTGGCCACCAGTACGATAAATAATCCAACCATCAACTCCTACGCGCAAGATCCACTCAACCTGGGAACCGGACCCATCGTGCCCGCACCCACGCCGTTCGGTCAGGGCGACGGTTTTCTGAATCCGAATTTGAAGAACCCGTATTCCGATCAGTATAACGTCGGCTTTCAGCGCGAGTGGGGAACCAATTCGGTTTTGACAGTCAACTATGTCGGATCCCAGAATCATCGTGAAATGTTGCAGATGACCGGAAATGCCGCGTTGACGCCGGGGCCCGGTGATCCGCAATTGCGTGCGCCCTATCCGTACATCCTGCCGCAGAACGGATATGTAACCAGCGTCGGGAAAGCCAACTACAATGCTTTGCAAGTCTCGTCAGAAGGACGGACCACCTTCGGCCTGACTCACAAGTTGGCCTACACTTACTCCAAAGCCATCAACTTCGGCTGCGACACCTATTCCGGCTTTTGCGACGTGCAGGATCCCTATCATTTTGAAAGAGACAAAGGCGTGGCGGGCTATGACCTTACCCACATTTTTTCCGCCAGCGCGGTTTACGAACTGCCCTTCGGTAAAAACAAGAGGTGGAGCGCGGGCAATGGAGTGGTCGAGCATCTGATTAGCGGTTGGCAACTGAACGGAATCCTCTCACTTTCGAGCGGAACCCCCTACGACGTGCAGGCGCCAACTCAGATTGCCAACACCAACAACATCAGCGGAGCGGAACGCCCCAATATTGTGGGCGACGTTTACGCCGGTGTGACCAAGCTCAATCCCATCAACGTGAACGCCTTCGCGTTACCCGCGCCTTACACATTTGGCGATATGGGACGAAACAGCCTGCGTTCCGATTGGCGCAAGAATCTGGATCTATCGTTCTTCCGCGCCTTCCAGATCGGCGAATCGAAGAAACTGGAATTTCGAATGGAGGCCTTTAACGTCACCAATACTCCGGTATTCGCCATGCCGGATAACAACATCACCGACCCGAACTTTGGGCAGGTTTCCTCAACCGCTAATACGGAGCGGCAACTCCAGTTTGCCCTGAAGTTCTATTTCTGATTTGGCAGAGGAGGCCGCCACAACGGTGTAACGGGAATTGCTCTGAAACCGTGGGAGGTTCGCCTGGAAGAGAGAGCTCCGAACTCCGCTCCCATTCCCGGGAATGAAGACGAAGCCGCCTGTTCGTCCCCCGCGTGCGCGTGCCACACTGCCGGAGTGCCTCGCCGCCAGTTCATGCAGATGCTGGGTGGGGTCGCCGCCGCCACATTGCTGAGCCGGGAGCAGGCGATGGCTGGTCCCTTTGAAGCGAGCGACTTTGCCAACCTCGTTCCACCGGACAAGAAATTATCTTCAGACTGGGTTCGATCGCTCTCCCTACGCGGGCTGACGCAGTTACTCGGCGAGTGACAATAGCGCTGAAGTCTCCCGTCGAATTGAAGTCAGGGGATGTTCTCCAGGTCACAATAGCCTGACTCCTGCGGCAAACTATGAAAGGTAGGGTAATGCGTCCATTTCGAGCGTTAGGCGCGCGGCTTGCTTCCCTGGTGCTTGCGATTTCTCTACCATTGTCGGCACAAACCCCCGCCGGGGCGGATGCTCCCACTGCGTCCCTGGACCCGATTACGCTTGACCAGATTTGGCAGAAGGCCAATGAAGCCTACGACGGCCAGCGGGCGGAAATCCTCAAGCGGGTTGATCGTCAGGCAAGCGACGGTCCCTTTCGTCCTAATTGGGAGTCGCTGGCCAACTATCAGGTTCCCGAGTGGTACAAAGATGCGAAGTTCGGCATCTTCATCCACTGGGGTGTTTACTCGGTTCCAGCATTCGGGAGTGAGCAGTATCCACACCGCATGTATGTAGTCGGCTCCAAAGAGTACAAGTACCATATTTCCACGTACGGCCCGGTCAACAAGTTTGGGTACAAAGATTTCATCCCCCTATTCAAAGCCGAGCACTACGATCCGGTAGCCTGGGCGCATCTTTTCAAAGAAGCGGGGGCGAAGTACGTGGTGCCGGTTTTTGAGCATCATGATGGCTTTGCCATGTACGACAGCGGTCTCTCCGACTGGACGGCCGCCAAGATGGGACCGCGCCGGGATCTGGCTGGAGAACTGGCCAAAGCAGTTCATGAGGAAGGGCTACACCTGGGAGCGTCGTCGCATCGCATCGAACACGATTGGTTTATGTATCCTGGCCGCACCATCGAATCTGACGTCAACGATCCGCGTTTCGCAGGCTTGTATGGTCCGGCTCATGTGCAGTTCGCCTTGGACGACGATGCTGACAATTATCTCGAAGACTGGACTTACGTGAGCCCTCAATTCGCCAGTGACTGGCTGGCTAGGGACGCTGAAATCGTCGAAAAGTATCATCCCGAGCTTTTCTATTTCGATTTGTGGATAGGACATCCGGAAGTACGGCCTTACTTGGCGCGCTTCGCTTCTTTCTTCTATAACGAAACTTCAGGGCGGGGTTCGCTTGGGGTTATCAATTACAAACTCGACGCCATGCATCCGAAGTCCGGGGTTCTGGATATCGAACGCGGTGTACTTGCCGGCATTCGTCCGGAATACTGGCAGACCGACACGTCATTGGGTAACAAATCATGGAGCTACATTAAGGACGAAGTCTTCAAAACGCCGGCCTTCGTCGTCCACGAACTCATCGACATCGTTAGTAAGAATGGGAATCTGCTGCTCAACGTCGGTCCGCGGGCTGACGGCACCATCCCTGACGAGGTTCAGCAGATTCTGCTCGGGGTCGGCGCCTGGCTCAAGATAAATGGTGATGCCATCTATGGCACGCGCCCCTGGAAAGTCTATGGTGAGGGTCCCACCAAAGTCCCAGATGGTCCCATGCGTGACGTGAAAGCGCAGTCCTACACCGAGGAAGACTTCCGATTTACTACGAGGGGCAACGCGCTCTACGCCATCGAGATGGCTTGGCCATCCGATCGTGAAGCCGTGATCCGGTCGCTCGGAACCACTGCCGTGGGCGGCGGTCAGAAGATTGTCTCCGTGGCGTTGCTGGGCTCCGACGCCGAAATTCAGTTTCAGCAGCGCTCCGACGGCTTACACATTCAAATTCCAGCGCACGCGCCTGGCAAATACGCGTACGTTTGGCGTCTCACCCCTCAAAATGTGGGCAAGAATTGACTTTCACTTCGGGCCAGATCACCCTTCTCGCCGGGGAGCTCAAGGCCGGCGCCTTGACGTCTGGCCTGTTCCGCCGAATTCCACACAGGCTACGCATATTTCATTCGCTGGTGGTGGGAACTCCATGCATGCCGTGGCGCCCGACGCAAATGCAGGGTCCGGCAAAACGTACGAGGGTGGGAAGACGGTGATGATCCGCGATGGATTGTGGCTGTTCGTTCAACCGCGAACTTTGTCCGTCTTCTCGCTCTTTGCTTTCTCTATTTCTCCACTTTTGTCTGGCCAAAATCCACAGACCCTCCGGTCATCGTTGATCCAGGATGGAAGAGCGGTATATGCAGCCAATTGTTCCGGGTGCCACGGCGCAGACGCTAACGGAACTGATCACGCCCCGAGACTTACCGGCAACCATAACCTGCGCAGCCGCACAATTGAACAGTTACGCAATCTGATCCAATCCGGCATTCCGGCTTCGGGCATGCCGTCCTTTGCACTACTGCCCGACCACGAGCTTGACGCCATCGCGACGTATATACGCTCAATCAACGCTCCGGCTTCTGAGTCCGGGGTCCCTGGAGACACATCCGCGGGACGTCATGCTTTTTGGGGCGAGAGAAATTGTGGATCATGCCACATGGTCTGGGGCCGGGGATCGCCAATTGGGCCGGATCTATCGAACATCGGCAATACCATGACCGCGGAAGAGATACGCGACGTGCTGATGCACCCCGATCAGCACATCACCTCCGGATACGCCTTGGTTACAGTAAAGTTGCGAAGCGGCCAAACTCTCCGGGGTTTTGCCAGAGGGCGAAGCAATTTCGATCTGCAATTGCAGGATTTGGAGGGAGCTTTCCACCTGCTCCAATCACGGGATATCGTCGCGACCGTGAGCGAGCGACGTTCCCTGATGAAACCTCTGAGCGCCACCTCTGACGAAATCCAGAATCTGACCGCGTATCTCAGCCGCCTGACAGGCGTAGAACCTGGAGCTTTGAAAGAGCCGGGTTCACAGCTCTCGACTGGTTTTCAAGGGATCGAGTTTTCCAGAATCCAAAATCCGCGACCGGGGGATTGGGCCACCTACAATGGCAATCTGAGCGGCAACCGGTATAGCGGTCTGACCCAAATTACGACATCCAACGTTAAGGACCTCACTCTCAAGTGGGTATTCCCCATTCCTCATTTTGGCATCGAGGCAACTCCTATCGTTGTCGATGGGGTCATGTATGTAACTGGGCAGAATGAAGCGTACGCCATCGACGCGCTTTCTGGACGCCAGATCTGGAAGTATTCCCGTCCCGCAAGCCCGGGCCTGGTGGGAGACGCATCCCTCGGCACCAACCGTGGGGTTGCAGTGCTGGGTGACAAGATCTTCATGGTCACGGACAATGCTCACCTTCTTGCTTTGAACCGCGTGACAGGGAGTCTGGTCTGGGAAGTTGTGATGCCTGAAGAGGCGGAACACTATGGCTCGACCGTTTCCCCGCTGGTCGTAAAAGACACAGTCATCGCTGGTGTCTCCGGCGGCGATTGGGGCATGCGTGGGTTCGTAGCCTGTTATAAAGCCGCGACTGGCGAACTGCTTTGGCGGCACTGGACGCTTCCCGCAAAAGGTGAACCGGGCATCGAGACCTGGGGCAAAGAACCGCTGTTTGGCGGCGGTTCCACGTGGCTGACCGGCACATACGACGGCGAGACTGACACCCTTTATTGGCCGACTGGGAATCCGTATCCGGATTCCGACGATCGTGATCGGCCGGGCGACAACCTGTTCACCGACTGCATACTGGCCCTGGATCCCGGGACGGGCACACTGAAGTGGTACTTTCAATTCACACCGCACGACACTGCAGATCGCGATGCAAACGAGCCCCCGGTTCTCATCGATACTGAATATCGCGGAAGGCAAAGGAAACTTCTGCTGCATGCAGACCGCAACGGTTTCTTTTATGTCTTTGACCGAACCAACGGCGAGTTGTTACTTGCCAAGACCTTCCTGCATCGTATGAATTGGGCGATCGGCATCGGTTCCGACGGCCGGCCAGAACTCGCAAATCATTCTGCAATGCCGTCTAGGGAAGAGAGAAACTGCCCGAACAACGCAGCCAACTGGAGTTCCACCGCTTTTAGCCCGACAACCCGTTTTTACTACGTCATGACCATGGAGCAGTGCCGTGAGATTGAAACAGCCGGCGGGGTGAGGACATCTGAGCCGTCCAGACAAACGGAGCAGAAATACATGCGGGCCATCGACATCGATACCGGGAAGGTTGTTTGGGAGATTCCTCAAATCGGCCCGGTAGTGTCGAAGACCTGGCCCGGGGTATTAGCAACGGCAGGTGGACTGGTGTTCTATGGTGACCCGAACGGGGCCTTCGTAGCGGCCGACCAGCAACACGGGAAAACATTGTGGCACTTCGACACTAACGTTGTAATGAAAGCCTCCCCCATGACCTATCTGGCCGGTGGGAAGCAGTACCTCGCGGTCGCGGCCGGCTCATCCGTTTTGTCCTTCGGCATGCCGTCTCCATAAATTCACCTTGTCGGCGCGATGGATCGCAGAAAGGATGGCCCCAAATGATCAGCGATTTCTCACAAGGCAGGATGTCGCGTCGCAGCCTGCTGCTCGGTGCGGCATTGTCCACCGGCTTGCGCGCTCTCGCCCTCGACAGCGATGAAGTACAGGCAAAACCTTCTGCCCCCGGGAAACTAAAGATTTGTGTCTTCTCGAAGCACTTTCACTGGACCAGCGTTAAGGAGGCGGCTGCAATTGCCAAAGATCTTGGGTTCGATGGTATTGACCTGACGGTTCGTCCCGGCGGTCACGTGCTGCCGGAACGAGTAGACACCGATCTTCCTGCAGCGGTCGAGACCATTCGCCGCGCCGGCCTGGAAGTTCCGATGATCACGACAGAAATAACGGGTGTTACAAGTAATCATGCCGAGGCTATTTTGAGAACAGCCAGCCAATTGGAAATTCACCACTATCGATGGGGAGGTTTAACCTACCCAGCCGACAAAAGCATCGAGGAAAGGATCGAGGAATTAAGACCGCAAATGAAAGCGCTGGCCGACCTCAACCAAGAACATAGGATCTGCGGCATGTATCACACCCATTCCGGCTCGGGGCTGGTCGGAGCGCCGGTGTGGGACCTGTGGACGCTGTTCCAGGGTCTGGATTCACGCTGGATTGGAATCAACTACGACATCGGGCACGCAACGGTCGAAGGCGGTTTTGGCGGATGGATGGCCAGTTCTCGTTTGGTCAAAGACGGCATGAGAGGAATCGCACTCAAGGATTTCACCTGGCAGCGGAACCAAGAGACGAGCCGCCACCGCGATTCATTCGAAAAGGCGCTCGATATCGAAACCGACTGGATTCCGCGTTGGTGCGCAACCGGCCAGGGCATGGTGAATTTTCCGGGCTTCTTTGCCATTGCGAAGGCAAACCGCTTCTCCGGCCCGGTGCAACTTCACTTTGAGTATCCTGGACTAGGGGGAGCCGAGAACGGCGACAAGCAACTTCGTATCGCAAAGCAAGATCTGATTGCCGCCATGCGCAGAGACCTGGCCTACATTAAGGCAGTAATGCGCGCTCAGAAGCTGGTCTGATGGGCGAATAGACTGGAAATCAGGCCTCTTCGAGGAGGGATAGTCAGCAGAATCCCAAGCCGGACAACCACCTGACCGTTCCGAATTTTGGCGGGTGTCCGCCACAGCCAATACGGAGCGGCAACTTCAGTTGGCTCTGAAGCTCTACTTCCGAGAAAAGGCGTAAACCGCTTACGCCTGGACCTCCACCGGCAACTTTGTTTGCTTCCAGGCGTCGAACCCGCCGATGACATTGCTGATGTTTTGGAATCCTGCACGCTGTAGCAGACTGCAAGCGATCATGCTGCGATATCCGCCCTGGCAGTGCACGGCGATGGGGGTATCGTGAGCGATTTCGGGGGGCGAAACTTTGAAGTTGTCCAGCGGCCACCAGGCGGCACCTGCAAGATGTCCTGCCTGCCATTCCGGTTCGCGGCGGACGTCGAGCACCTGAGATCCGCCCGCCCGCATGCGTTCCTGCAGAATCTCGACCGTGATCTGCGGCAATACCGCCAGTGGCAACCCCGCCTCGGCCCATCCTTTTATTCCGCCTTGCAAAAATCCGCGTGTATCTTCAATGCCCACCCGGGCCAGACGAAGCCGCGCTTCCGAGAGTTGCTCCGGCGACTCCGCAATCAAAACCGGTTGTGATGACAGGCCCAGAACCGTCGCCGCCCATGAGGCAAACTGCCCAGACAAAGCGATATAGATCGACCCCGGCACGTGAGCGGAAGCAAACTGGTCGCCGGGACGCACGTCCAGGGCGATGGCTCCGTCGTCGAGTAGCGACTTCAACTGGAGCGGCGAAACCGGCGCTAGTTCGGACAGCGCCGACAGCGCCGACGCGCCCTCACGATTGATTTCCGCATCCCGCAGGAAATACTCCGGCCGCGCCGGCAGATTGCTGGTCAACTGCTGGATGAACTCTTCCCGGCTCTTGATTTGCAGCGCGTAGTTGGTGAGCCGCTCGGTTCCAATGGTGGACGAGCGTTCGGCGCGCATGTTGCGTCCGCACAGCGAACCCGCCCCGTGGGCGGGATAGACCAGAACGTCATCTGCGAGTTTGAGCAATTTGTTGTGCAGGTTGTCGTAAAGCAGGCCGGCGAGTTCGGCAGGACTGTGGGTCTTGGAAAGATCGGGCCTGCCCACGTCGCCTAGAAACAAAGTATCGCCGGTCAGGACTGCCCAGGGCTTGGGGGACTTCTCTTCGTCGGTGATGACCAGGCAGATGCTCTCCACAGTGTGCCCGGGGGTCTCCAGCACGTCAATCCGCAGCTTGCCAGCGCGCAATTGGAATCCGTCCTGCACATCCACGTGGGGGAACCGGGCTCCGGCGCGCGCGCCCATATAAATGGTCGCTCCCGTCCGGGCCGCCAGTTCCCGGTGCCCGGAAACGAAGTCGGCGTGCAGATGCGTCTCCAAGATTTGGCGAATCTTGACTCCGTGATCTTCCGCTGCTTTTAAATAAATATCGACATCCCGCTGGGGATCGACCACAACCGCTTCCCCGGCGGAAGCCAGCATGTAGGAAGCATGGGCCAGGCATCCCAGGTAAAACTGCTCGAAGTACATGACGATTCACTCCGTCCCGATTTCAACGAAATTCTAGCAGCTTGAGACCAGAGCAGGCGCGCGCCCTCGTCCCTGCGGACGCTGCCTGTAGCGGCGGACGGATTTCTGAGGTATGGTTAGCGGATGAACTCATCGGCGCTCCCTGGACCGGGCTCAGCAGAAACCTGGGAAGCGGCCCCCAGCGCCGCCGCCCCGCCGAGTCCCGACGCATCGCGTTTCTGTCCCAACTGCTCGGCACAGCTTCAGGAGCAACGCTGCAAGCTCAGCTGTCCGCGCTGCGGGTTTTATTTGAGCTGTTCTGACTTTTACTAGTGGGTGAGGACAAGTTACCCCGGCCATAAACGAAGCAGCGAGCCGAAGGGTTTCCTTCGTGTAACTTTGTGTCCTTTGTGGTTAGATTTGCGTTCGTAAATGCCCTGAACCGCCTCCCGCCTGACACTATTCCTCACTTCCATCTACAATGGATACCTCTGACATTTCATACATAAGGGAGAGAAACGAATGCAACGCAAGGCCAGCGCAATCTGGAATGGCGGTCTCAAGGACGGCAAAGGCTCGATTTCGTCGTCAAGCGGAGTGTTGAACCACACGCCGTATTCATTTACCACCCGCTTTGAGAACACTCCCGGAACCAACCCCGAAGAACTGATTGCGGCGGCGCATGCGGGTTGTTTCTCCATGGCACTCTCGGCGCAGTTAGGCGGCGCCAATCTCACCCCGGCCAGTATTGAGACCACAGCCACCCTGACCATGGAAAAACTGGAATCCGGCTGGGCCATTACCGCAGTTCATCTGGACGTGGTCGGCCATGTGCCCAACGCCGACGAAGCCGCCTTCCAAAAGGCCGCGGAGAACGCCAAGAGCGGCTGCCCGGTCTCCAAAGTGCTGAACGCGAAGATCACGATGAGCGCCAAACTGGAAGGCTGAGCGGAGACTGAGTCGCAGGCACGTTTGACAGCCCGCAACACCTCTGTAGAATAACAAGGGTAGTTCTTTCCTGATGGCGGCCTGCGAAGGTCGCCCCGCAACACTTTGCCATCGTGGCGGAATTGGCAGACGCGCATGGTTCAGGTCCATGTACCCGCAAGGGTGTGGGGGTTCGAGTCCCTTCGATGGCACCAGAAATCTCAGAGGTATACGCGGCAGGAAGAGGTCCTTCGCTGCGCTCAGGATTTAGCCAGCGGGCTCAGACGCCCGCTAAGCGGCTCAAGTTCGAGTCCCTTCGATGGCACCATCTGTTAGCAATATCCAATCGCCCGGGTTGTTGACTATCTACACTACTCTGGTGTAGATAATCATAGTATGGGGAAACCAAGCGATCTTGTGCAGGGCACTCTCGACCTGCTCATACTCAAGACCATCTCTCTCGAGCCGAAGCATGGCTGGTCCATTGCCAAGCGCATTCAGCAGATGTCGCATGAAGTCCTGCAGGTGCAGCAGGGCTCGCTCTATCCCGCCCTGCACCGCTTGGAGCAGCAGGGCTGGATACGCTCCCGCTGGAGCGAAACCGAGACCGGCCGCCAGGCCAAGTTCTACGCCCTTACCCCTGCTGGGCGGGCGCAGCTGGAGCGGGAGAAGGAGAGCTGGAACCGGCTTTCCACCGCCATCAACCTGGTGATCGAAGGCGCATAGCGGAGCTGGAGTAGCAGATGCGATGGTTCGAGAAATTTCGTTTGTCGCTGATGATGTTGTTGCGGCGGCGGGTTGCAACTGCGCGGCTGAACGACGAGCTGGAGTTTCACCTGCAGGAACAGACCGCGGAGAACATCGCCCGGGGATTGAGCCCATCTGAAGCGCGTTTCGCGGCTCTGCGGGCATTCGGAAATCCGACCCTGGTCCGGGAAGAAGCCACGTCCTACTGGAGTTGGTCCTGGCTGGAAAAATTCGCACGCGATGTGCGATACGGTGCGCGCACCCTCACCCGCTCGCCCGGCTTCACGCTGATCGCGATCCTGGTGATTGCTCTGGGCATTGGCGCGACCACGTCGCTGTTTACCATCGTGCGTGCGGTGTTGCTCAGTCCACTCCCCTTCCACGACCCCGAAAAGCTGGTGATGGTTTATGAACATTTCCGCCAGGCCACTGGCGGCGACGGATTCAACGTCGTTTCGGCGGGGGATTTTCGCGACTGGCAGGAGAAGACCCACGGATTTCAGGATATGGCTGCCTGGCGCACCTATGGCTTTGATCTCACGGGCGAGCATGCAGAGCTGCCGGAGGTTGTCGAGGCCGCTGCAGGTTCGTGGAACCTGTTTTCAGTTCTGGGCACGCAGCCAGCCCTGGGCCGGACATTTTCTCCAGAGGAAGACGTACTGGGCGGCAACCATGTCGTTATGCTCACCTGGAGCTTGTTTCAGAGGCGCTTTGGAGGAGATCCCTCCGTTCTTGGTAGGCAAATCCAGCTTGACAGCGTCCCCTACGTCATCATCGGTGTGTTGCCCCGCTGGTTCGCCTATCCCGATACGGATGCTCAGCTCTGGGTGCCATACGCTTCGACCTTTACACCGCAGGAGTTCGATGCACACGATAATCATCAGAGCCATGTGGTTGCCCGGCTCAAGCCTGGGGTGAGTGCCGCTGCCGCAACCAGCGAGGTGGGCGCGTTGCAGTACCAGATTCATCTCGCTAATCCCACGAAGCCAGTGGCGGAGGAAGCTCGTTATCGGCCAATGCTCGCTGATCTCGTCCGCGAGGTGAAGACTCCACTGATCGTACTAATGTGTGCGGTGGTGTGCATGTTGCTCATCGCCTGCCTCAACGTTTCCAATCTCCTGGTCGCGCGCGGTGCAGCCCGCCGTAAAGAGGTAGCAGTGCGCAGGGCCCTGGGTGGAGGACGCCTTGCGCTCGTCCGCGAGCAAATGACCGAGAGCCTGCTCATTTGCTTCGCCGGAGGGGCCATCGGAGTCCTGCTGTCACTCGTGGCTACACGCTGGCTCGCGAGCCAGTGGCAGGACCTTCCACGCGCCGACGCCATTCATGTGGATACCCTCGTATTCGCATTTGCGCTGGGCCTCGTTCTTATCACCGCTGTGCTCGCCGGCCTGATTCCCGCCATCTCCTCGACTGGAGAAGGAGTCTTCGCTGCGCTACAGGAGGGCTCACGATCCGTTGGCGGGGGCACATCGCGCGCCATCCTTCGCAAGACGCTCCTCACCGTCGAAATCGCGTTGACGGTCACTTTGCTGGTCTCGGCCGGCTTGCTCTTCAAGAGCTTCCTGCGACTGCGCACCGCCGATCTCGGCTGTGCGATGGATCACGTGCTGACCATGAAGTACGGGCTGCCTGAAAAACAATACGATACTCGGGAGAAAATCATTACCTTCCACGAGTCTGTGCTGCAGCGCGTAAAGGGCTTGCCTGGAGTGCGGGCCGCGGCGCTGGTTTCTACTGTGCCAGGAGACGGGTGGGAAGGGGACGACGTCTTTACCATCCCTGAGCGTCCCTCCAATAGCTTTCAACTGCAATACGACGCCCTTATTCGTACCGTCGATCCCGGCTACTTCACGGCCCTACAGATTCCGCTGCTGCAAGGTCGCTTCTTCACCGATCAGGAGCGGCTCACACGCGATCATTACGTCGTCATCAGCAAGAAATTCGCGGACCAGTTCTTTTCTGGTGACAACCCGATTGGCAAGCACATCCTTGTTGCCCGGATGGACAGAAATGAGTCCTACGAGATTATCGGGGTCGTCGGCGACACTCTTTGGAGCGTGACCGATCCGACCAAGGCCACCATGTACTTTCCCATTCTCTCCGGCATTCCGGATCAGACGAGCTCGGCGACGATTGTCGTGCGCACAACGGGGGACCCGCTCTCACTCTCCATTCCCATACAGCAACAGATCGCTGCACTCGATCCCGCACTACCGGTATACGACATCCTCACGATTGATCAGATCGTTGGCAGGACGACCACGAGCCAGAGCTTCAGCGCGACGCTTGTGCTCGCTTTCGCTGCACTGTCTTTGTTGCTCGCGGCCATCGGCCTCTATGGGGTCCTGTCCTATCTCGTCACCCAGCGCATTCGAGAGATCGGCATCCGCATCGCGTTGGGCGCCCAACCGAGCCAGGTATTGCAACTGGTGCTGCTCGATGCATTACGCCCGGTCTTCATAGGATTGCTGATTGGACTAGCGGGCGGTGCGGCGGCAGGTGCGCTCATCCGTTCTATTCTTTATGGAACCAGCCCGTTTGATCCCGCAGTCTTTGCGGCGATGGTGGGCTGCCTGCTGATCACCGCTGCCGCCTCGTGTGCCTTGCCAGCGATTCGGGCGCTCAGGATGGACCCAATGCTTGCGCTACGGAACGAGTAGACCAGCCTTCAGCTTCGCCAGCGCAGCGTGACGGGTCCCGCCATGGGATGACGCATCTCTGACCCCGTTTGCTTGGCCTCCAGATGGGCGGCCTTGAGCTGGAAATACCACTTGGCGGGACGGTCAGCGTCGTCGATCAGCATGAGATGGGGATTGTGCTTCAATCCCTCGGACTGTTGCTCCATGGTCCGGCGATCCTGCTCAACGAATTTCGCGAAGACGAATTTCAGCAGTCCCGGCCCAAACGGCACCCAGCGAAAAAGGTTCCACTTGGCGACCACGTCGATGCGGCAGTGGTCGCGCGTGAGCGGTGTGACCGTGGTCAGGCTGGCAAACCAGTACTTTCCGGCCCGGATGGTTTCATAGCGCTGGTTGGGGAGTACAAAGTCAATGGTTGTGGTGATGGAGTCCGCGGCGGCGTAGAGCCGCAAAAGTTTGTACGGTGCGCTGTTGGAACTTGGGGTGTGCGTGCTCATACGGAATCCTGCGGGGATGGGCTCGAAATTCTTTTGCTTCTCGTGAATGCTGTGGCGGCTGCGCCACCACCAGGCCTGGTGGACAAATGGGCCATGCGCCGGATCCATCAGGCCGATAATTCCGTGGTCGACGCTGCACGGAAGCTCGGCGGTCAGATGCGCAATCTTGAACTTGTCGCCGAAGCTGGGTACGCGCGGCACTGGGATCGGAGGCTCAGCCGCTTTAGTAAATCCCGCTCTCGGGGGAGCCGGGTCCGGAACGAAGACCCAGATGTAACCGTCCTGCTCCTCGCAGGCATAGCTTCCGGCATAGATCCGGTCGATCTTCAGGGTCTGATCGGAAGTCAGCGACGGGATCAGGCGGCATTGACCGCTATGAGCGTCAAACTTCCAGCCATGATAGCTGCATTCCAGTTGCTGCCCGTCGAACCCGCCGTAGGAAAGCGGCATACCGCGATGTGGGCAGGCATCGTGTAGGGCAAATGGCTGGCCCCCGCGGCCGCGGCCGAGAACCAGGGGCGTCTCCAGTAGCGTCGCCTGGTGCAGATGGTTGCCGAGCTCCCCGCTGGGCATCGCCCGATACCAGAAGCCGTAGAGCATCAGCGAGTCGGGGGTCTGAGACCGAAGCTCTTCTGTCATGGATAGTCATTGGCAGCCTACTACAGCCAGCCGGGAGGGAAAAGTTGACGATGGAAGGACGTGCCGCCTCCCCCGTCTTTGCAGGGTGCAGGTGCAGGACGGGTGTCTGGCGATGAGCGGGCCGCCCTGACGAGTGAAACACCCGTCCCCACGAGCAGGTTACTTTCCGGTGAAATGCCGCCGTTTCAATTGGTTGCGCGGATTACCTTCGGTGGTTCTATTCCCTTTCGGCAGATTGCCCGCCTGGATGGGGCAGCCTATAATCGGTTTACTCTGGTTTAGTGTTCTCCGTCAGGTTCCGGTCAGGTAGGCGCGGAAGTGTTTTTGTGTCTGCGTCTCAGGTTTACCCGACTATGCGAAAGCGCCGGCAACTCGCCCTGATGGCAACGTCCGTAATCGCGACCTTCCTTTCACTCACGCCCTATGTGCAGGCCGAAGCCGGTTCTGACACTGTGATTACCCCGACCACCGACGGTGCTGGCAGGACGATCTATGTAAACGAGTCCGTCCCGCTGCCGAGCCGGGCATCATCCCAGACTTTCGAGCGGCGCAGCCCTCTGGTCTTCTGGAGCGTCACCGATCATCGCTGGAAGCCGGTTCCGTCCGCCAATGTCCGCGCTGCACGTTCGGCGGCGGAAGAGGTGAACCAGTATCTGGGTGCTCATGGCAGTTCCGGGTCGGCCATGCCGGCTCCGCACTTTGTCCGAGGCCGGGCATTTACTCAAGAGGAGATCGATGCCGCCATTGAACAGGCGGCGGCTCGCCACAACGTGGACCCTAACCTGGTGCGGGCGGTGATCAAGGTGGAATCCAACTTCAATCCCAATGCCGTTTCCCGCAAGGGAGCAATGGGACTGATGCAACTCATGCCGCAAACCGCGCGTCGCTTGAATGTGGCTAACCCGTTCGATCCCGAGCAGAATGTGGACGCCGGGGTTCGCCAACTGAAGCAGCTCATGCAGAACTATGGCGGCGACGTGAAACTGACCCTGGCCGCCTACAACGCGGGACCGGGAGCGGTGGCGCGCAGCGCCGGGGTTCCGCATTTCGCTGAAACCCGCAACTACGTAAGGCGCATCACACAGCTGTATTACGGTGGATCCGGTTTCGGTACTCCCCTTTTCGGAGAGTCGGTGCACGAACCGATTCACGTGCAGCGGGATTCCAAGGGCGTGCTCTACATCAGCAACACCGACTGACGACGGTCGTACCCAGGTCTCATAGTCGATAACGAGCGATTACGGGCCGGAAATTGAAGAACCCAGATCGAAGGAAATGCGGGCTGCGCGGAAGCGCGGCGGTGGTCGTGCTCTTGTTGTGGTCGTGGTCCGCCTTCGCCAGCGTGCACCGGTCCGAGGCCTGGGCGAGATCGCAGTTTGCGGCTGCCATGCGGCTGCATCAGGCGCTGGAAGCTCGCCCCGCACGGGAGTTGACCCGCGCCGACTACGAACGGGTGGTTAGCGCCTACCGCCGGGTCTATCTGGAATTGCCTACCTCGACCAAGGCTGACCCCAGCGTGGTCGCCGTAGCGCAGTTGCTGGAGGAGATGGGGCGACGCTTTTCCGACGATGAGGTGTTGCGCGCAGCCATCAAGCAATACCAGTTTCTCCGCCAGCAGTATCCCGGCAGCAAGGCGCGCTTTGGCGCATTGTTCCGCATCGCTGAAATCTACAAGGAAGACCTCCACGATAAAGAGCGCGCCGATGCCGCGTTCCAGGATTTCTTGCGGCGTTATCCGCGCAATCAGTTTGCCGAAGAAGCCCGCAACGCTCTCGCCGAGCCGATGGAGAAGGCAAGTTTGAAATCGGAAGCCAAGGCCAAGGCGGGGCAAAAGCCCCGCGTGCCGGAACAGAACACTAAGAACGGCGACGAGGACTCTTCCGCAGAGACTGCCCGCAGCCTCCCCTCCGAACCCGCGGAAGCGGTCTCTGACGCGAACGCAGCGGTTGCGCCTGCGGAAGAAACCAAGAGCAGAACGATTCGGGTAACCGGTATCCGCCACTGGTCGACGCCCGAATCCATGCGCATCGCCATCGATTTGGATCAGGCGGTGAAGTTCGAGTCACAGCGCATTGACCATCCGGACCGGGTGTTTTTCGATCTGTTTAACACCCGGCTGGATCCCAGTCTGGCTGGCAAAAGCTTTGACATCGATGACAACCTGCTGAAGAAGATCCGCATTTCACAGTTCAATCACACCCAAACTCGGGTGGTGCTCGAGGTGAACGGCTCTCCCGCGTTTGAGACTTCCATGCTCTCCAACCCGCCGCGCCTGGAGATCGTTATCCCCGGTAAGCCGGCCCAGGATGCGCAGGCACAGAAGACGCCTTCGGCGATTGACGCGGAAAATCCAGCTGAGACGCAGCCCGATCAGCTGCCGCCCCAGTTGCTCGCGGAGACTGACTCTCGCGTTCTGCCCCTGGAGAAAGAGCCACGGGGAAAAACCGATTCTTCCACCACGGCTACTCTCCCGAAGCCAAGTTCAAAACCGTGCGATGGCGATGATGACTCTGACGACTGCACCGCGCAGACCGCGAAATCGAGCACACGCACGACGTTCACCACCAGCCACGGTGTGAAGAAGACGATCGTTGACGCCGACGAAGAAGACGCCAAACAAACCCGGCGCATCGTGGCGAAACTGGACGTGCCGGAAACCAAGACCACGGACGAGGCTTCGCCTGTGGACACTCCACCGCTGCAGCCCAAAGCCCGGAGCCGATCGGGGAAGGCTAAACAGAATCGTTCGCCGGCAACTCCGGACGTGCGGGAAGCGCAACCGACGGCCAGCGGCGATCGCTCTCTGATTCGCGCGCTGGGCCTGAAGATCGGTAAGATCGTCATCGATCCCGGACACGGGGGCCACGACACTGGCACTATCGGCCCGAATGGTCTGGAAGAAAAAGATTTGGTCCTCGACGTCAGCCAGCGCCTGGGCAAGCTGCTGGTCGCGCGGCTTGGAGCCGAAGTGGTTTACACCCGCAACGACGATACCTTTATTCCGCTGGAAACCCGGACGGCCATCGCCAATCAGGAGGGCGCCGACCTGTTCGTTTCCGTGCACGCTAATTCCAGCCACGACCCGGACGCGCGCGGAGTGGAGACCTACTATCTGAACTTCAACTCGTCGCCGGACGCTCTGGAAGTGGCGGCGAGAGAGAACGCGGTCTCCGACAAGTCCATTCACGAGTTGCAGGACCTGGTGAAGAAAATCGCGTTGAAGGAAAAAATTGAAGAATCGCGCGAGTTCGCGGCGGACGTCGAGGAGTCACTACATAGCGGCCTGGCCGCGAAGAATCCCGGGCTGCGCGACCGCGGAGTCAAGAAAGCCCCCTTTATCGTTTTGATCGGGGCCAACATGCCATCCATCCTGGCTGAAATTTCCTTCGTCAGCAACCCCGGGGACGAGCGCAAGCTCAAGAAACCCGATTATCGCCAAAAGATTGCCGAGTCGCTTTATCGCGGCATCGCCAAGTACGTGAGCGGTCTGAGCGGCGTCAAGGTTGCCAGCAAGATCGAGAAGAGTGAAGCTCAGTAAGATTGGCTCTAGCGAGGCCCGGCGTCCTCCACGACCCCACCCGATACTTGCGTCTGGAAACTTTCTGCGATCCCCGGTAGTCTAACTATTAGGAGTTTACGGGCTTCCCTCCGTTTTTCCATGAAGCTTTCCAGGGTCATTGTCGTTTTCTTGCTCGTCTCCGGTTTGGCACTTGCCGAGAAACCGGCGGACAAGGGTGTCCGCCCCGCCCCGTACATTCTTCCGAAGGAATTCGGCGGGTGGCAACTCTCGGGCTCGTCTAAAACCAGCTCCGACCCGGCGACGGCCGATCCGGTCAACGCCGCCGTACTCAAAGAGTACGGATTCGATGATTTCGAATCCGCGACCTACACCCGTGACGACGGGCGCAAGCTTACCCTGAAAGCCGCGCGCTTCGCCGACGCCAGCGGCGCCTACGGCGCCTTCACCTATTACAAGACGTCCCCCATGCTGGTGGAGAAAATCGGCGACCAGGCCGCTTCATTGAACGAACGGGTCCTCTTTTATCGCGGCAACATTTTGATGGATGCCCTGTTCGATCGCCTGTCTGCGATGTCGGCCGCGGAGTTACGAGAGCTGGGCGCCGCCTTGCCGTTGCCCTCCGGCAATACAGGGAATCTTCCCGGACTTCCGGCCTATCTGCCCAAGCAATCCTATGTGAAGAATTCCGCCAAGTACGTCGTCGGTCCCTTCGGGTTGGACCGAATTGGTTCTCCGTTGCCATCGCAGATCGTCGATTTCGACTCGGGCGCTGAAGTTGTGTTGGGAAACTACGACTCATCCGGAGGAGAAGCAACCCTGCTGCTGATCTCCTACCCCACGCCGCAAATTGCGGGAGAACATCTGCGGCGAATCCAGGCGGCACAACAACCCGGTCAGCAATCGTCCGGCAATCCGCCGCTCGCGGGCGCGATGTTTGAAAAACGCACCGGGCCTATCGTCGTAGTTGCCGCAGGTCCGCTCTCGCCCGACGAGGCCAAGTCGCTGCTTGCCTCGGTGAATTACGAAGCCAATGTCACCTGGAACGAGAATACTTTCCTCAGTAAGAAAGACAACATCGGCAATCTGGTGTGGAATGCACTCATACTCTGCGGCATCCTTATGGTCTTTGCGCTGGTGGCCGGTCTGGCCTTCGGCGGCCTCCGGGTGCTGGTGCAACGCATCGTTCCGGAACGGATTTTCCACCGCCAGGTGGAGGTCGAATTCATCTCTCTGCACCTGTCGGAAAAGGACTCCGGGCCCCCGGACGGGAACGTAAGTTCATCAATCAAAGCCGTTTAAGATGTTCCGCAGGCAGTTTTGTCTCACAATGATGCAATTCTGAAGGCTGTTAACCTATTTCCTAAGCTATTGAAACTAAAGGCATTTATTTCAGAAAAATTCCTTGACACCCCGCTTTTTCGGCTCATAAGATTTCGCCAGAAAGTTTTGACGGTACAAACCTCCGTTAGAACTATTCTCCCTTGAAAGAAGAGGCCGCCTTTTGCCGGGTGGCCTTTTCATTTGCCCCAATTCGCCTCGCAATCCTGCAACCTTCCGGGTGCGGCTTACGTATCATGGAGCGGGAATGAATCGCGAGAGTGCCAGGAGCAACCATGTTCTGTGATCGATGCGGTGCGGCGGTGCAAGCCGACCAAAGTTTCTGCGGCAAGTGCGGAAGAGAACTCGCCGGGGGAGGCATAGGCCTTCCGCGGCGCAGCCGGGTGCAGGAGCACGTCCGCTTGTTAGGGATCTTGTGGTTGGCGTTCTCGGCGATGAATGCGGTGGGAGGAGTGGTTCTGTTCATCCTCGCCAATACTTTGTTTGTTCACCTGGGAGAGATGGGCGGACCCCAGGGGGCGTCCACCTGGCTGCATCCCTTTCTGAGTTTCATCGGGATCCTGGTCTTCGTCAAAGGTGCCGCCGGATTTCTGGCGGGATGGGGTCTGCTGCAACGCGAGTCCTGGGCGCGCATGCTGACCATCGTTCTCGCGCTCGTGGCTTTGATCAGCGTTCCCTTCGGCACCGCTTTGGGGATTTACACGTTGTGGGTCTTGCTCCCGGCCGGGGCGGACGCTGAATACGAGGCGCAGGTGCGCCGTGCCGGCGCCGCCTAGGATGCGGTTCTTCCGGATGGCGGGGTTTTTCGCTGCACAAATGAATCGCTTACGAGCCTCTCTTTACGCTTCCTTCCCTCGCATTTAGAATCGAGGCAAGCCGACGTAGCTCAGTTGGTAGAGCAGCCGATTCGTAATCGGCAGGTCAGCGGTTCAAGTCCGCTCGTCGGCTCCATTTGCTAACTGCCGCGGTGGACCTGCGAAAGCTCTCGTTCGCTTCTGAATTTCCACTTGACCCTGCACGGGCGGGGACGCCCGCGCCTACATTCGTATCGCTCGGACGTCCAGGTATTCAGCTTCCAGTCGGGTGCTTCCATCGGTAGCTGTGTTGTGCTCCATCCACAGAGCCTCCGTCCGCGAAGCCAGCTCCGCTTGACCTGCTTGGTCCAGCCGGGAAAATGCGACCTGAGTTGGTCCGAAGTATTGCCGGAAGAATTCCACCACTTCTTTTGGACCGAATGGATACTTGAACTCCGCTTTTTGTCGAGTCAGGTTCAGTTTGGAAACTCCTTTAGAGAAACGCTCCCGGACCACCTGCTCGTTTCCCCAGAGCACGGGGGCGGGAATCCCGGGCGGAGGCGGCACCATTTCCGCGGTCACGCGAAATGACTTGCCCACGAACCCTTCCACCGTCCAATTCGCCATCGCAATCACGCCCCCGGGTTTGCAAACCCGAAGCAGTTCAGCGGCTACTTGCTCCGGCCGGGGTGCAAACATGGCTCCGAACATGGTCATGACCACGTCAAAGGATTGATCGGGGTAAGGCAGTTCCTCGGCGTCACCCTCATCGAAGGGGACCTTCAGACCCTCTGCGCTGGCGCGCTTTCGCGCCTGCTCAAGCAGATTGGTCGCAATGTCAACCCCGGTCACTGCAGCGCCCGCTCGGGCTGCGGGGATCGCCGAGTTCCCAGTGCCGCAGGCGACATCCAGCACGCGGGCGCCAGGCTTAATTTCAGTTCGGGCTACGAAATCTTCCGCCGCCTTGGCAGCGTGGACGGCGATCTGGCCAAAATCCCCCGCCATCCAGCTGGCCTTCATCCTGGACTTGAGTTGGGCAAACTCCGGAGACGCACTGTGCATGCACGCACCTCACAGGCACAATTTACCATGGTTGGTCCCCGCGCTGGCGGGCGCCCGCGGCTACACTCAACGAGGACTCCCTAGGTTTTGCTCCGCGACCGCTTGGGTTCGTGTCGCAGGCTGCGGCCTTCGATGGCGTCAGAGACCGTAGTAGAAGCGGAGCCGTTCATAATCCAGACGCACTTTTTCAACACCCAGGCGTTTACACTCAAAGCAAGTTTGCGAAATCAAAAAAGAGCCGGGTTGACACATGTGCCACCTGTGCCAACCCGTACGTGGAAAAAATCCGGACCAAAGCCGATTACTGCCCGTTAGTGCTCCAACCATTTAAGGCAGCTCACAGGCAGTCACGCAGGCGCAGGACTCAAGAGTACTCCCGCCACCGTTATATCCCAAGGCGTGGCAGGCCCCAGCGCCATCGTCAAGGGCCGTTATATTTGCCGTCGTCGGATACTGGATTACGCCGCAGCTGGAGCTGCTTGCCCAAAACGCGCTGCAGCCCGTCAGCGAATACCCGGCGGGGGCCGCGACCGCACCCGTGGAATAAAGTGAGGTGCCCCCATTGGGGATGGAGCCGATAGCTTTGCAGGAGCGCGTGCAACTCAGGGCTCTCGACCCGCCGACAGAGATAGTGCCGCCAACAACGCTCACATTGCCATTCACCGTCTGATTGCCGGTGAAAGTGTTTGAAGTGCCCAACTGTGGAACCACGGTTGTGTCGATGGCCAGCGTGCCGCTGCTCGTGATCGGTCCCCCCAGCAGGCCCAGGCCACTGCCTATGCTGGTCACCGTGCCGGGGAACGGTTGTCCGGGGACGAAGTGAATGAGCCCGTTGCTCAGCACCGTAAGACCAGTAGGTACGGGCGTATTCGAACCTGACCCGTAGGCCAGGCTCAGTTCTCCAGAAGGACTGGGTGTGTTGCTGCCCAGCGGAAGCACCTGCCAGCGGAAGGTCTGGTTCACATCGACTCCCATACCGCCGTTGAACGACGACCCGACTTCGTCAAAGGGATAGGAGGCAAAGCCCGAAGTCGCGTTTGCCGTGCCCATGGCGGGCAACTTGAAGTTGCCTCGGATTTTGGCTGATCCCTTTACGTCCAATTTCGTGGAGGGTTTGCTAATCCCGATCCCTACATTTCCGTTGCTGGCCTGAGACAAGTTCGAGTCCCCCAGCACAGTTGTTCCAGTCCAAATTGGAATGGAGTTGGCGGTTCCGCTGCCGGTCACTTGCGCCCCGGCTGCCCCCGTTAATATGCAAGCTGCCATCAATACGGCGATCTGCTGTAGTTTTCTCATCACAATCCTCCCCACTAAAGGTGTCGAGTTGCTGGCCGTCTTCCGTCGTTTCGATCCAGTTCGGCCTCTATCTGATTAACGCGAAGAAATGCGCAAGAAAGGCCCACAATTCTTCGGTAGCGCCCGCCCGAGCCTTGGCCACGAGTCGAGGCAGCCCGGGAGAACGACACAAATGCTGGTGCCAGGAAATCACGTGGGCAGCACGGGCCGATCCGCACTTCGTTGCACCGGGTGCCCCGTGTTCCGTCCTTAGTAGTCAATCGTGGCGGAAATAACCTCAATCGTTTCCCCAATCTGCAACTCGATGAAATAGGTCCATTTGGTGTTGTCGATGGTTTTCGCGGTTATTTTCGTGGTCTTCAGACACTGCATGGGATCGGATCCGCTGGCAACATCCGTCTGCAGAGTCGCCATCAGCTCGGGAGGGGTGAAAGCGCTGTTAGCCTTGTTGATGGTCTTGCGCCACAGGTTCGCAACGAAGTTCTGGTCGCTGGCGTCGTCCCGGCCACACACCCTGAACGCCGCCACCACTGCGCCTTGTGGCAGGGCTACATTGGCGATGCCATCGGCAGGGATTGACCCTCCTCCCGCCACTAATCCCTTGCTTTGCGTATAGTCGGGGGTACCAGAGATGTAGTTGAAGCTCACCGCATTGATGGTGAGGTGATTCTGTTGAGCTGCGGCTTGCAGACCACAGACCATAATCAACAGTCCCAAAGCCGTTACAAAAAGAACCTGCTTCATCCGAGTCATAGTTACTCCTTTTTCCCTTGGTTTTGATTGAGCGCCGCTGCCGGGATTCCGCATTCTTGGTGTTTAGCCGCTGGTTCTCCCTTACGATCCAACTCGCCCTCTGTCTGATTAACGCGAAGAAATGCGCGAAAAAGGCCCACAATTCTTCGGTAGCGGCCGCCCGATGTCTTGGATTTGACCACCAGGAAGGTCCAAATGGCCGAAAACAAAGGCTCAAACCCCGTTGGCGTAGCATTCGACCGGGTATATACTTCCAGCGCCGTAGAGTTCGCGATTTGTTTTGGGGCGAACAGGGAACCTTCGCGAGCTCGATCCGGATTCTCCCCTCGCTTTCATTCTTTCTTTTCTATACTTCCTAACTTCGAGCGGCCGCGGCGTGCGGTTCCATTTAGACCCGATGGTTCGGGTCATCGTGTTCGAGGTCCTTATGGATGCGCCAGTAGAGGTAGCCACCCTCCTGGGTGAACTCGACGTCGGCAATGACAAGGCGGTGGCCGATCTGGTGGTGTCGATGTACTCGGAACTGCGGAGTCTGGCGTCTCGTTACTTGCGCCGCGAGCGCAGTGATCACACCTTACAAACCACCGCCCTGGTGCACGAGGCCTATCTCCGCCTGGCCGATCAGAGAGAAGTTCATTGGAAAAACCGCGAGCAGTTCCTGGGCGTTGCCGCACAACTGATGCGCCGTATCCTGGTCGACTACAGCCGTGGCCACGACGCCAAGAAGCGCGGCCGGGGTTTTGAGAAAGTTTTTCTGGAAGAGGCGGCCGGCGTTTCCAAGGGGAAGGCGACGGATGTCATTGCTCTGGATGAAGCTCTGACCCGGCTGACCGAATTCGACCCGCAGCAAGCCCATCTTGTGGAGTTGCGTTTCTTCGGCGGCTTGAGCATAGAGGAAGCTGCCGGAGTCCTGGGAGTCTCCCGCACGACAGTAAAGCGCAACTGGAACCTCTCCAAGGCCTGGCTCGCGCGGGAGCTTCGCAAAGGCGACCAGCAAAGATGCCTGAAAAATGGGACGAAGTAAAAGAGCTGTTCGCGCTGGCTCTGGAGCGAGACCCCGAGGAGCGAAGCAGCTTCTTGCGTCAAGCCTGCGCGGGTGACGACTCCCTGCGCACCGAAATAGAGTCGCTGCTATCGAGCTACGATGGCGCTGCCACCTTTCTTGAGAATTGTCCCGCCGCTGAATTGCTGTCCGCGCAGTCCAGTGCAATCGCAGGCACGCGAATTGGAGCCTACCGGATCATCCGCGAATGCGGCCAGGGTGGTATGGCAGTGGTTTATCTGGCGGAGCGCGCCGACGACCAGTATCGCAAACTTGTCGCCATCAAAATGCTGAAGCCGGGAACCAAGAAGGATGAAATTCTTCGGCGTTTTCGCAACGAGCGGCAGGCGTTGGCGGCTCTGGAGCACCCCAGCATCGTCCGACTCCTCGACGGTGGGAGCACCGCAGACGGCCTGCCTTATCTGATCATGGACTATGTCGAGGGTGTTCGTGTCGACGAATATTGCGATACCCACCGACTGTCGATCACGGAGCGTTTACGGTTGTTCCGTGAAGTCTGCATGGCAGTGCAGTATGCTCATGAGACCCTCGTCATCCATCGGGATTTGAAGCCCAGCAATATTCTGATCACCAGGGAAGGTGTGGTTCGGCTCCTCGACTTTGGGATAGCCAAGGTTCTCAACCCCCAGTGGTCGCCAGATGCGACCCTTACCCGAACCGATTGGCGTCCCATGACGCCCGAATACGCGAGTCCCGAACAGGTGCGCGGTGGACCGATTACCAAGGCCACGGATATCTATTCACTCGGAGTCTTGCTTTACGAGCTGTTAACCGGGCATCGGCCATACCGTATACCTCATGACTCCGCACTCGAACAGCGGCACCGTTACTTTCAGGAACCGGAGAAGCCGAGCGCGGCGGTCGCCAGGATCGACGAATCCGCTTCTCGCGACGGTAGCACGCGAACCGTAACCACCCCTCAGTCGGTTGCAGAAGCGCGTGCCACTCGGCCAGAGGAGCTGAAACGCAGCCTTAGAGGCGATCTCGACACCATTGTGATGAAGGCAATCCGCCAGGAGCCAGAACATCGTTACGCCTCCGCGGATGAGTTCTCCCAGGATATCGAACGCTACATTTCGGGACTGCCGATTAAAGCCCGTAAACCCACTCTTCTCTACCGCGGTGGAAAATTCGTCCATCGGCATATGGAGTCGTTGGCGACCGCTGTCCTGATTCTTGCTGTGACAGCGGGTTTAGGGACATGGGCGGCCCGCAGACTATGGAAACAGAAGAATGCCGCGGCGCTGCCCGGTACGATTCATGTTCGAATGCGTCCTTCAGTCGCGATTTTAGGTTTCAAGAATCTCTCCGGCCGGCCAGACACTCTTTGGGTTTCGACCGCCCTGTCAGAGGTGCTGACCGCCGAACTGGGAGCCGGCGAGCAGCTGCGTACTGTGCCCGAAGAAACAGTCGCACGAACGAAAATCGACCTTGGGCTTTCCGATATAGAGAGTTTGCCTCCCGGCTCCTTGCCCCAGGTTCGCAAGAACCTGGGCAGCGATTTCATCGTCCTCGGTTCCTATCTCGATTCAGGAGAAGAAAAGGGAGGCCGGATTCGCCTCAACCTTCGCCTCGAAGACACTGCCAAGGGAGAAACGGTTGCTGCTGTCTCGGAAGCCGGCTCGGAGAAAACCATTATCGACCTGGTTTCGCAGGTCGCTGAACGTCTGCGCCAGCGCTTCGGGCTGGAGAAGCTCTCGCAAATTGAATCCGACGGAGTAAGAGCCGAGTTGCCGTCGAATCCGGAAACCATGCGCCCGTATTCACAAGGACTGGCCAGGATCAGGGCTTTTGATGCGTTGGCAGCGCGGGAATTCCTCAGCCAAGCCGTGGCCGTCGATCCCTCTTTTCCTCTGGCTCACTCCGCCCTTGCAAGAGTGTGGTTGTCTCTCGGCTATGACTCCAACGCACGGCAGGAAGCAAAGCAAGCCTTGGATGAAGCCAGCAATCTCTCGCGGGAGAAGCACCTTTTGGTCGAAGCCCGCTTCTATGAAACCAGTAAGGACTGGGAAAAGGCGATTGAAGCCTATCAAACCTTATTCAGCTTTTTTCCCGATAACCTGCAATACGGTCTTCAGCTGGCGAACGCGGAAACTGGTGGCGGCCGGGGAAAAGACGCGTTAAAAAGCCTGGCAGCTCTGGACGACTTGGGCGCGCAGATAAGAAGCGACCCCCAGATTGATCTAGGCCGGACAGATGCTGCCGCCGCCCTCGGTGACGACAAACTAAGGCGCGATGCGGCCGAGTCGGCGGCACAAAAAGCAAAAGAACAAGGGGCCAAACTGCTGGTGGCTCGCGCGCGAAGCTCCGAGTGCCGGGCGTTGGCGAATCTGGGCGAAAACGAAAAAGCCAAAACTGCCTGTGAGGAAGCAAGGCAGATCTATACTGCGGCGGGGGACCGCAGCGGCCTGGCCCGAACCCTGCATTCCATGGCCGAAGTCCCCCTCAACCAGGATGATCTGGTCACGGCAGAGCAACTTTATCGTCAAGCGCTTTCTATCACGCGAGAGATTGGAGACAAACAGGGGACGGGAAGAGAATTGGTCAACCTGGGTGTGATTTTCAAGAAGCGGGGAGATCTGGCTCAAGCGCAAGCCGCATACGCGGAAGCGTATCGCAATGACCAGGAAGCGGGCGACAAGAATGCGATGGCAGTCGTCACTGGCAACATGGGTAATCTCCTGCTGATGCAGGGGAAGTTGCCGGAAGCGATGAAGTCCTACGGGACTTCACTGGCCTTGTCCAACGAAGTTGGACACAAGAGCTCGGCTGCGCTCGCCCTGTCTAATATGGCCAACACATTGGCAATGGAAGGGAAGCTGGTCGACGCTGCAGCCATGTCTCAACAGGCGTTGACGATCTGGGGCGAAGTCGGTAACCGCGGCTATTACGCCGAGACGCTCGTCGATCTGGGGAAAGTGCTCCACCAGCAGGCCGAGATGGACCGAGCGCGAAAGAACTATCTCGATGGGTTGAGCACCCAGGAGCAACTCGGATTGAAAGGCGATGTTGCGGCTACACAACTCGCCCTCGCGGAGTTGAACTGTGATTCGGGCAAGGCAGCGGAAGCGGAATCCCAGGCCAGGGAGGCGTTCGAGACGTTTCGCACGGAAGCTTACGTAGGCGGAGAGATCTCGGCCCAGGCTCTCTTGTCCAAGTCTCTTCTTCAGCAAGGGAAAATAAAAGAAGCGGGTGCAGCACTTGCCGCGGGTCTCCGCCTCTCGGAAAACACCCGGGATGTGACCGTTCGATTGCCCCTGAACCTGGCTCATGCCTATGTGCAGGCCGGGGCGAACAACTTTGCCGGGGCAGAGAACTCTGCGCGGCAAGTCCTCGCGCAAGCGCACTGCTTGGGATTCTTCCGATTGGAACTGGAGGCCTCTCTCGCCCTGGGAGAGGTGCAGATGCAAGGGAGAAATCCTGAGCAGGGCCGCGAACGGCTTGAAGAAACCGAGAAAACGGCCCGTTCGAAGGGTTTCGAGCTCATCGCCCGCAAGGCAAGTGCCGCACGACAAGCACCCAACCGTTAGGGCTGCGGGAAAACTTGCCCGTCTAGGCTTTGGTTCGCGACCGCTTGGGCTCGTGCCGCATGCTGCGGCCCTCCACCAGATGGAACAGCTCTTCGCCCAGATTCTTGGCGTGATCGCCGGCCCGTTCAAAAGCTTGCGCCATCAGCAGAAGGTGAGTGCTGTAGTCGAAGCTGCGGTCTTTATTTTCCAGATGGCGGCGGAAAACCCCATGGCAGACGTGGTCAATCTGGGAGTCGGTTTTCATCACCCAGTTAGCGGACTCAAGATTGCGTTCCACGAAGCCCTGATGAATGTTCTCCAGCATCTTCTCCAGGACCTCGGCCATGGCGATGAGATCGCGGCGGTCGTCCTTCAACAATCGGCCGGCCAGATGCTGCAATCGCTGCGTCACCGACCAGGCCAGATCGCCGATGCGCTCCAGATCGATGATGAACTTCAAACAGGCGAGCAGTTCACGAGCCTCAGCTTCGCTGACCTGGGTAATCGCGCTGGTAATTCCGTCGTCAATCTTTCGCTCCATGCGGTCGAGCTCTTTCTCGCAGTCTTTGACCGCGATAAAGGCCATGTTGGAGGAATTTTCCAGGAAATCCCGGAGATTGAAAGCGGCATCTTTCGCCACCAGACAAGACTGCTCGACCAGGCCCGTCATCTCCCGGGTCGATTCTTGTTCTTGCACAGCTTTGCGCCGGCCGGCTGTCATGGTAGGTGAACCCATCATAATAGCTCCGGCAAGCCCTGGCTTACGGGTGCCGATGTTAAAAGTTGGTGAATCACTGGGCAGAGGGACTACCCAGCGATTCAACTTGCCGGTCAGACTCGTTGCCTGAGTGATAACTGAGGAAAGCTTTAAGACCATCTTCGCCCAGGTAGCGCCCCAGCACCGCTGGGTCGGTCAGCCGCAAGTCAACCAGCACGAATCCGTCGAGCACGTTGGAAAAGGCCTTGTCCACGTTGAAGCTCAACAGCCGCCCGCCCAGCTTGGCGTATTGTTTGATGAGAATCGGTACGCTTTTGCCGTCAGTCTCGACGTCGGCGATGGGATCGGTCAGTTGTTCGAGATCCTGAAAGCGGTCGCCTTGAGATACGCCATCACCCGGCCGCGTCCAACCGGGACGGAAAGGACGGCGGGGATGGATGAGACTCGACAGGTTGTCCGTGCCCTCTCGCGATTGGAAAAACCGCACAATCAATTCCCGTGACCAGCGGCAATAACGGTTGCTGATACTGACCGCCCCGAACAGCACGGCGAATTGCGGATTGAGCGCGAGGTATCTCCCGATGCCCTTCCATAGTGTCAGCAGGGGAGAGTAATGGCGTTGATATTCAGGACGCACGAAAGAACGCCCCAGCTCCAGCGCCGGGCCGAATCGCTCAAATAGTCCTGGAGAATAACGGAAGAGCGTGCTGGTGTACAAACCAGGCACGCCCATCCGCGGGAGAATCTCAGTAGTGAGCCCAATGCGATACGCGCCGACGAGTTCGCGATTCGCTTTGCTCCATAGAATGATGTGACTGTAATAGTGATCGAAGCGGTCGATATCCTTGCTAAGGCCGGTACCTTCCCCGGCCGCGCGGAAGGTGACTTCGCGAAGCCTGCCGATCTCCTGCAGAACGTCCGGAATCTCGCGTGCCTTGGCGCAATAAACGGAAAATTCGGCGCTGTCATAAAGTCGTCCGGCAGGGTTAAGTTCCTGCAGGTTGCGAAACAGCGTATCCGCCGGGACAGCCGCTGCGATCGCCTGCGGTGCTTTCGCGGGGACGATGGATTTCAAGGGCAGGAATCGGCCGCGCGGCTGCCGGCGCCTCGACAAGATATAGGTCCGCCAGCGCAGGTAGTCGGCGGCGTCGCGGTCTGAAGAGTCGTTGGCGATGGTCTCGGCGGGAATCTTGCTGCCAATTCGTACTTCGACCGTCCGGTCCGTCTGCCCCAGAAATTCGTTCAGCAGCCAGGTGGTGCGCAGGCTCGGATGCAGCAGCCCGAGTGTCTGAAATGTCGCGCTGTTGGAACCCGGCAGGAACACCGGAAGGGCCGCCGCGCCGGTAAGCCGCACCAGTCGGGCCGCCATCGCGTTCCACTGCGGATCGGTGATGCCAAGCTCCGGCCAGCGCAGATGAGACACCTCACCGGCGGGGAACATGGCCAGCATCCCACCCGCGCGAAGCCAGGCGATGGCTTGCTTGACCCCACGGCGGTTGCGCGCCACAGAATCTTCACCTCCGAACGGATCGACGAAGATGCAGTGCTCGTGCAGTTCCGGAATCTCCGCCAGAAGAAAATTGGTCAGGATCTTGACATCGCGTCGCACCCGCGCCAGTATCGCTCCCAGAATTGCGCCGTCGAGCAACCCAAAGGGATGATTAGAAGTGACCACCACCGGACCACTGAGCGGGATGCGGGCCAGATCGGCATTCGCCACCTGGCACTCTATTCTCATCTCGGAGAGCACATTCTCAAGAATCGAGCGGTTCACCGGTTGCTGAGCGCGACGATACAGCTCGCGGACGCGTTCCATCGGCATAAAACGGCGTATGAACCGCTGAAACGGAAAAAGATCAGGGCCTCGAACTGGAGAAGGCGGCTGACCCTGGGCAGCAAGCAGGCCGAGATCTAGCATGGTTAACGAGTAATACAAGCGGGTTGCAGCAGGATGACATTCAAGTTAAAAGCCTGTGACAAGTTAATCGAAAGGGTACCTCGCCACCTGTACGGGTGGACCGGCTCGGCGGCCAGCCTGGAGTAGGCATCGGCGGTTTTTCTGGGCGAAACTGCACCAATTGCGCTGCAAGTTGCTGCTTCAGATTCCTTTGAGACCACATTTCCACTTGCGTACACAATTCAAGCTTTTGGATAATGTTACGAGGACGACCCCCAAAGCCGTGCATCGATATAGCAGAGCAGACCTGCTCCGGATTCTACGGGTCACGGCGCGCCAGTTGGCAGCGTGGGAACGGGCCGAACTGGTAGCCGCCGCGGACAGCTACTCCTTTTTTGACTTCGTGCAAATCAAGAAGGTGCGTGACCTGTGCGCTCGCAAAGTGCGTCCGGCGGTCATCCGCGAGTCGCTGGCCGCCATGCAGAAACAGGCGGCAGGGATGGAGAATCCTCTGCTGGAGGCGGGGTCTTTTACCACCGGGCATCACCGCGTCGCCTTCCGCCATCAAGGAAAAGTACTCGAACCCATTGCCGGCCAGTTCATGTTCGATTTCGCGCCGCATGATGTTGTGAGCAGTGCCGCGGTTCCCATCGCTACCCCGCCGCCTGAACCCAAAGATGTGGCTGATCTCTTTGCCCGGGGCATCGCGCTGGAAGAAGATCCCGGCACCCAAACCGAGGCCATGGCCACCTATCAGCGGGTGTTGGAGCTGGATACTGAGCACGCGGCCGCACACATCAACCTGGGAACTCTTTACTACAACCGGCAGGAGTATGCGCTCGCCGAGAGGCACTACCGCCGGGCCATCGCCATCGATCAGCGCTATGCCTTGGCCTATTTCGATCTGGGGAATGTGCTCGACGAAACCGGACGTGTGGCGGAGGCGATCCTGGCTTACAATACCGCGCTGCAGCTGGCCCCAACCTACGGCGACGCTCACTACAATCTCGCCCTGGCCTACGAGAAAACCAGGGAGCCGCGTAAAGCGCTGAGGCACTGGCGCGCTTATGTGAAGCTGGATACCAGCGGTCCCTGGGCAGTGCACGCCCGCAATCAGATCAAGCGCATCCTGCAGAGCGATGGGCTCAAGCTGGTGCCGCGGCACGGCTGACCCGGCAGCTATTGCTTTCCGATCCTTCCCTTGATCACGATCACCGACGCTGCCGGCAACCCAAAAGAAGTGTCCTTGCCCGCAGTTTGCCTGGTGTGTGCGATGGGGCCATCGGGGTCGGCCGTCCCCGGTGAATAAGCAACCACCGGGAACTGTCCCGGAGTCTCCGCATGTCCGGCAAAACGGGTCTTGGCCGCGTGCCACTGGTATTGCTGGCTGCCAAATGTTGCGATGTCGACCGGACCGGCAAAAGAGCTTTCCTCACGCGTGGCTTGGTTCTCGAACGCGATACGCACCTGGTGAGCATTCTGCTGGTCACGATTGACGATCATCAGGGACCACTGTCCATCGGGACGCTTCAGCGCATAAGCCGTCACCAGAGCATGCCCGGCTCCGTCATCAACGTCGCCCTTGACGGAAAATACTTCATGCTCAGCTCCGCCTGGCTGTACCCATTCCAGATTAATGAGCTGCGAGGCGAAGAATTGCGACAGCGGCTGCAGAATCTCGTATCCCTTCCCGACGGTAAACATGCCAAACGTACCCTCGGAGTCGTTGCACCCGTGCTCCATGAGCAAAGGCAAGTAGTGAAAGTAATAGACGCCGTTGCCCCCGGCATGCAGGAATGAACCGATGTAGTCCGCCAGCCATAAGCCGGCGAAGATGTCCATGTAGGTTTCGCTGGCGGAGGAGGAAAGGTTGGACTCGGTGATGAACATAGGCACATTCGCCGGGACGCCATCCTCGTGCCAGATTTGCATAATGTGATGGACCAGGTCGGGCTCGTCGTAGAGCGTGCCCCACGGCACCCGGCAGGGATCATAGGGGTAGTGCTCAAACGAGAAGAAGGCCAGATCATTCATGCGCCCGTGTTGCCGCAGATAATCCAGAAAGCGGCCCAGCCAGGAAACTTTGCCGTTGGCGTCCGGCCAGACTTCGATGTCGCGATTCACGCCCTGAAACGACGGACCGCCCAGTTTGAGCGTGGGATCGACACGATGAATGGCCGTTGCCCACTGCAGGTACAGCGCCGCGTTATCTTCCGGCAGCATGTACTGGCCGTCGGCTTCCTCGCCCATCTCGACGTAGGAAATCGGGTAGTTGCGGGCCTTGAGCTAGGCAATCTCGGCGGCGGCATTGTCGGGCGTATCGTAGATTAGCGCCACGGGCATCATCGCCGGCAATCCCCGGGTGACTCCGCTGGTATAGAAAAGATCGAAGCCTACTTGCGCCTGCTTGGTCGAACCGAGGTCGGAAGGCTCGTGCCAGGGATCGACGGAGGAGCAGTAGGTTGTGGTCTGCTCCTGGTCGGCGGTGTGGCGAACGATGTCGTGGAAGGCCCCGTCCGGAGTGGTAGTTCCAATGTACAGTTCGTTGATGGCATAGCCAACACAGTTTCTCGGATCGGCGGAACCGTGCGAGTCGCAGGTGTTGGAAGACTCGGTCATCAGGATGCGCAGGTAGCGAGCCGGCATCGGATTGTCGCTCAGACGAAGCGCGGCCATTCCACCTTTATTTTTTTCGACCTCGCCGTGGGGAAAGTTCTCCCACACACCACGCGTCGGATTGTGCATGGGATCGTCGCCGGTCCAGTACTGAACCGAATATCGAGTGGCGTAGGGCTGCGCCCAATCGATGCGAATGCTGTCCAGCATCTGGTTGACGGTGAGGTCGATCACCACCCACTGGGGATGGAGCGTGTCGCTTTCCCCGGTGAAGCGCTGCGTCAGGTATGGATTGCTCTTCCAGTAGCTGGCCGGGTCGCCATCGGTCATGCGGGAAAAGCCGTTGTTGCCGGTGCCATCGTTGCGGGTGAATCCGCGATGCGGCAGCGCATATCCGTAGGAGTAGCGGATGGGCTCGCCGGGCGTTGCCGAGCCCGTGAAGTATCCCTTGCCACTCGGGTCGCTCCACGTGCCCTGCGGATTCCAGTGCCAGGCTTCGACCGCCAGCTCGGTGTTCTGGCGATACGTCACGGGTTGCCAGCCTGAGGCAAACACTCTTTCCAGCGCAGCCGGCGTCAAGTCGTGATCGATGGCATCCGCCGGAATTCGGTCGACTCCCGCGCCTAGAGTCTGATTGGGAACGAAGCGGTTGGTCGAATGCTCCGGGGTGATGTCGACTTGGATAGTTTGGGCTGCCGCCGCCGCACCCAGAATCGAGGCGGCGACGATTACTAAGATCTCACGAGCGAGGGTTTTCAAGGCCATTCTCCCGCAAATATCATGCATTGGAAACAGACGACTGTTTTCGTCCATTGAAAGCATTTAATAGAAGGCTTTGACGCACCGATTGTAATTGAAACTGGCGTCTCTGCGTTCTCCTAAATCCGATTCCGATCCTGATCCTCTTCAACGCAACTCCGCATAGATTCGTAGTCATCCGTGCATTCCCGGCCAAATGCATAGATCCTTCCCGGCCTGGCGGCCGGTCAGGATGACAAGAGTTGTGGACGACACAATAGTCGAGTGCTCCTGCGAGAGTGCTAAAATCACGGGTTCGCCCTTTGAGGTACCGACATGCCCGAAACCGTGCTGCAATCCCCCGCTCCCAGCCCGCTTACGACTTTCAGCGAAGACGAAATCCTTTTCCGCGACAACATTCGCCAGTTCGCCGAAGAGAAAGTGCGTCCCCTGGTAAAGGAAATGGACGACAAGGGCGTTTTCGACCACGACCTCATCCAGCAATTCTTTCAGCTGGGTCTGATGGGGATTGAGGTTCCCGAGCAATACGGTGGCGCGGGCGGCAAGTTTTTCGAGGCCATCCTGGCGGTGGAGGAAATGTCGCGCGTGGATGCTTCCGCGGGCGTCATTGTGGACGTGCAGAATACCCTGGTCAACAATGCTCTGCTGCGCTGGACCACCGAGGAACAGAGAAAGCGTTACCTTCCGCGCATGACTGCCGACACCTGCGGCGCCTACGCGCTCAGCGAAGCCGGTTCAGGATCGGATGCCTTTGCCCTGCAAACCAAGGCAGAACTCAAGGGCAGCGACTACGTTCTCAATGGCCGCAAGCTCTGGATCACCAATGGCAAGGAAGCGGGTGTCTTCATTCTCTTCGCCACCGTCGATCCCGCCGCGGGTTACAAGGGCATCACGGCGTTCATCATCGAGAAAGAATTTCCCGGATTTACCGTCGGCAAAAAAGAAGACAAGCTGGGAATACGCGCTTCATCGACCTGCGAGCTGATTCTCGAGGACTGCCGTGTGCCCAAGTCGAATGTGCTGGGGGAAGTGGGCAAAGGCTACAAGATCGCCATCGAAACTTTGAACGAGGGACGGATCGGCATCGGCGCGCAAATGGCCGGCGTGGCGCGCGGAGCATGGGAGTACGCGGCCAGGTATGCGCAGGAGCGCAAGCAGTTTGGCAAATCCATCGCGGACTTTCAGGGCGTCCAATTTCAGATCGCGCAGATGGCAACTGAAATCGAAGCCGCACGGCTCATGGTTTATAACGCCGCCCGCATGAAAGATGCCGGCGTGCCCTTCGTCAAAGAAGCGGCCATGACCAAGCTGTTCTGCTCCCAGGTGGCGGAACGGGTGACCTCACTGGCCATTGAGGTTTACGGCGGGTACGGGTTCACCAAGGACTATCCGGTCGAGAAATATTGGCGCGATTCGAAGATTGGCAAGATCTACGAAGGCACCTCGAATATGCAGCTGGCGACCATCGCCAAACTGGTGCTGGGAGGAAAGTAGTTACTTTGTTCATGCAGGCCTGATCGGCGTGGCCGGTTCGCCCAGGCCAGTTGCGGCCAAGGCTGCAAAGGCTTCCTCCGGCAATCGGGATGCACCCGCGGCGGAGACTCCGCCATCTACGGGGTCGAACCGCTGATGAATGTCTTGCACGGAAACTCCTCCCTATAAAGGCAGGGAAACCACGCGCCTGATCCGAACCCAGTTGGCCCCACAGGTCACGTTCGTAACGCATTCTGGTTACCTATATTGTGCAGGCACTTGCACCTACCCACTCTCATCCCAGGTCGAGAATAGGGCGTAACCTGTGTGTTATTAACAGCTTGAAAAGCTTCGTCTCGATGGCGTTCAATCTGCTTCTGTTAAGCTGCCTGCTTCCAGGGCGCAAATCGGGGTGCCCATTGTTGAGTTGGACGTCAGACCGCGCGCTTGTGCTACCAGCTTCGAGCCCTAAACCGAAGTCCAAGCATTCCATGCTACCGGTTCTGGTCTTCCTGTTTTTCGTGTGTTGGGGACTGATGTCGATCCTCATCGTGGAACAGGGACGCACCATTGAATCTCAGCGCACCCTGATCCAGTCGCTTTTCCGGGACAGCTCTCAGTTGAGTCACCTGAAAGGCGAATTGTTCCAGAAGCAGCGTGCCAAAGCTCAGGCCCAGGCTGAGGCAAAAGCTCACTCCCAGTCGCAGGCTCCGTCGACCCAGGACAAAATGCGGGACCAGACTAAGAATGGCAGCGCTTCCCATAAGCTGCGTAAGCCGGTCCCGCAAAAGCCTCCCACGGATACTGCCACCAGCGAGGATGAGCGCCGGAACGTAATGGTCATCTGATTTCAGGGCCAGGAAGAAGTTATGAATATCCTGGCAAAGTCGCTGCTCATGCTTGCTCTTCCCGGCTCCCTGTTTGCGCCGCCTCTGCGCACGCCGGTAAATCAGGCTTCCACCCACCAAGGTAAAAAGCACGGCCAGTGGTATCTGGCGGAAACCGGCCATGCCGTGTTTTGCTACGGTCCGGTGATGCTGGTGAAACAGCCCGAGGGCAGTGTGCAGCGCGTCGCCACCTTCTGTAAAGGCGACAAGGTCATGGTTCCGCTGAAGGATTAGCTCAGCCTTCGGATCACGAAGCACCGCCGGCCAATCGGCAGAACATCCCTAAATCCTGTACATTCTCCTCATGCCCGGATTTGAGAAGCATATTTTCATTTGCGGCAACCAGCGTCCCGACGGGCACCCGCGCGGCTGTTGTGATCCTGCCGGACAAGCTGCACTGCATAAGCTGTTCAAGCAGAAGCTGGCGGAGCATGGACTGAAAGGACGAGTCCGCGCCAATCACTCCGGTTGTCTCGATCAGTGTGAACACGGCCCCAACCTGGTGGTGTATCCGGATGCGGTCTGGTATGGCGGAGTCACGCCGGCCGACGTGGACGAGATCGTCGAGTCCCACATCCTGGGAGGCAAGCCGGTTGCACGGCTCCGTTTGAAAGACGCCTGTATCAACGCCCCGGGCTGTGAGCACAAACCGCGCCGCTTCTAATGCACTACGGCCCGCAGGGCTGCCATTTCTTTGCGGGCAGCCGCCGCCCGTGGCCCGTCCACTTCTTCCTTCAGGAATACTTTCAATTCCGCGAGCGCATCGGCCGGCCGGCTCTGTTGCTCGTACGCCAGGGCAGCGATGTAGTGGACCAGGGAATGCTGTGGCCGCTTCGTGGAGTGGGCCCGCCTGGAGGTATCAATTACCTGATCAAAATGCCGGGTTCGCAATTCCACATTTGCCAGCAGGACCAGAGTGATGACATCAGTAGGGTCGATAGCATTGGCTTTGTCGAGCAGCACCTCGGCGTGCGAAAAATTCTGCTCAGCGATGTCGGCGCGGGCCAGGTTGACGTAAGCTGGGGCGTAATGATCGTCGAGACTGATTGCTTTTTGCAGCACATCCCGCTCATGCGCCCGGTCTCCCAACCGCGCGTATACGACTCCCAGGTTGTTGTAGGCATCGACGAATTGAGGATAGATGGTAATCGCCTGGTTCAGTCGCTCGATTGCCTGCGGCCAATTCTCCACCGCCATTGAGTCGCTCGCTCTGGCGAATTCCTTCTTTGCCTTTTTCGGGATATTGAGTTCGCTTGCCGGTACCAGCGCCCCGCCTTGAGTGGCTTTGCCATCAGACTTGACGAGAGGATTCACTCTCACTTCGAAATCCTGGGTATCCTGCGTACCCACCTCGAAGGTTTCGCTGCCGGAATCGTTACCGCCCGGTCCGGCGACGGTGAGATGGTAGGTGCCATTTGGCACATTGGCGAACTCAACCGTGCAGTCGCCGTGGATGGATGCCTCCCCAAACGCAACACCACCACCGCTTAACAGTGAAACATGGGTTTGTGAATCACAGGCGCCGCCGCTGGGAAACACCACGCGGACCCTGACGCTGCGGGCTCGGTTGGAGAGTCCATTATCGAGTTGAGCCGCAACAGGACATGTACACAGCAAGAGCAGAACGAACAGGCGATGCGTCATACCAGGCCCCTTCGATACAACGTTGGGGCGTAAGACGTATCACTCGGAAAAGTGTTAGTGATTTATCTCGTGTCACGATGAGTTTCGCGATCGCCTGTTCAGTTACGGGCAGCGATCACAACATGACATTTGTGATCAAGGTTTGTGGGAGGGAGTTTCGTACAAGGGGAAGGCGTAATGCGATTCCGTGCCGGCTTCGAACACTGGAAGACATGCGGTGTGCTGGGAAGTGTTCAATCGTGTCTTTTTGTATCGGTAATTCGCAGTGGATCGCTGCAGTGACAGCTTTCCCACTATCCGGTGACCATGAGCGGTTCTTCCGTTGTTGTGCGTAGGGAGCGCCGAAGGAGTTTCGCTTATCTATCCCGCTGCAGATTTCCTGACGCACCGGTGTCTGTCCGGGACAAAGGTATCCTGATATTTCGGCTTCAGGAAGGCGGCCACCACACTGGATATTCGGTACACGGCGCCTAATTGCTCGGTGCCACAGTCCGGACATATCCCGGCGCTCTTGGGAGCGACGATCATTCTGGACTCTTCGTGCTTCTCTTGTTGGGATGGGATGATCAGTGGCGCTGAGCAGGAGGGGCATCTCCCGCTCTCGTTTTGGTGCTCTCTTCCACATTTTGGACACGTCATAACTTGCCTCCTGCGTCGCGTCCGATGTCGAAGGAATACTAGGCCCGCATGAGGGCCCAAGTCAACAGGGGGAGGGCTCCATCGCCAGGTTCAATGGAGGTTTCCTGCAGGGAATTTGAGGTGGACTGGCTTGGGTGGGTGACGAAACTCAGGTCTTCTTCCAGTCAGTCATGGCCTTCAATTCTTCCATGATTTCCTTCAACCTCTGTTCGCGTCTCTCGTGATCGCTCATGGCCAAAGCATCCGGCCTAGCCCTTTGCGAATACGCTAGATTGAGTTCCTGGATTTCGGCGATCTCTCGCCGTAACGCCTCGACTCGCTCCCGGATACCTCTATCCATGCAGCGAGATTATACCTGCGCGCCGCCGTGGGTGTCCCTCCAACCCAGGCGGGGCCCAGTGAATTCACTCGAATAAAGGCCGAGATTCCAGCCCGGGAAATCCCTGCCCCCCGCCGAACCCCCCGTCCAGCAAGCCTTGACAAGTGGGCGTCTTTGGAGGATAGTCTCGGGCATTGTATCCCGCCGTCGTCGCGGGACTGCAGTCAAGCGCTACAGCGCCCTCCCACGTCGATCGGAAAGACGAACAGAACTCCACACAGAGGATAGCCATGAAAGCTGCTGTCAGAATTATCGGATATTTGTTGCTGCTGGTTACCATGGTTGCGCATGCCCAAATTTTCAATTTTCGGCATATCGTTGTCATCGTGCAGGAGAACCGCACGCCGGACAATCTTTTCCAGGGCTTGTGCGTCCCTCCCTATGGCGGTAACGGTTCGTGCAGTACGGCTCCTACGGGATCCCAGTACGATGTCCAAACCCGCAACTGGCTCGACAAGAAAGTTTCCGGCGGCGTCATTCAGCCGGGTACGGTACCGCTGGCCAACAATTATGATCTCAGTCATACCCACCCCGCGTTCACAGCCATGTGCGATGCCACTGGGTCCGGAGTCTGCCGGATGGACGGCGCTGCCGGAGTCCACTGCTCCGGCACCTGTCCCGGCAAGCCCCAGTTCCGGTATGTGGACAATTCGAGCGGGATTCTGAACCCTTATCTCGAACTCGCGACCCAGTATGGTTGGGCCAACTACATGTTTCAGACCAATCAGGGACCGAGCTTTCCCGCCCATCAATTTCTCTTTGGCGGAACTTCCGCACCCAGCGCAGCCGACGATAGGGCTGGCATCTTCGCCTCAGAGAACATGGGGGGAACCGGAAAGGCTGCAGGCTGCATCGCAGACGCAGGGACGACCGTTCAACTGATTACCCCCACCGGGGAAAACCAGTCGATCTATCCCTGCTTTGAACACTGGACCATGGCAGACCTGTTCGATAGCCGCGGCATCAGCTGGAAGTATTACGCGCCGAGCGCCGGCTCCATTTGGACGGCGCCGGACGCGATCAAACACATTTGTCAGCCAGACATGCCGACCGGTGGACACTGTACTGGTGTGGACTGGACTCAGAACGTCGTCCTCACCTCAGCTCAGGTATTGACGGACGTCAGTGCCTGCGATCTGGCCGACGTAACCTGGGTGATCCCCCGCGGGCAGAATTCCGATCACGCCAACAGCAACACTGGCGGCGGTCCCTCCTGGGTGGCGTCCATCGTCAACGCCATCGGAAACAACTCCCGCTGTTCCGACGGCGAACTCTACTGGCATGATACTGCCATCTTCATTACATGGGACGATTGGGGCGGATGGTACGATCACGAGCCGCCGACCGTTTTGTCCCAGCCGCAAGGCGATTACCAGTACGGGTTTCGGGTTCCGCTGATTGTTGTTTCCGCTTACACACCGGCTGGCTACGTGAATAACGACCGCTACGACTTCGGAAGTATTCTGCGGTTCATCGAACAGAATTTCCGCATCCCGCAAGGCGCTCTCCAGTTTGCTGACGCACGGGCAAAGTCTGATCTCACGGGCTTTTTCCATGTGCACGGGGCCCCTCGGTCATTCCAGGCGATTGCAGCTCCAAAAGACGCCAAGTACTTCGTGAATGACAAATCCCCGCCTGAGCCTCCGGATAACGACTGAGGTGACTGCGACACTCTATTGGACTGTCTGTACCACACTCCCGCTACTGCTGTGGTAATTGCCGCTACCCGCGTAGACGGCACTGAGCTTCAGCGTTCTGGCGGTGGTGAAGGTATGATCCAGGGTCGCAGTACCGTTTGTTAATGCAACTGTTCCCAACATTGTGGTTCCCTTCCAGAAGGTAACGCTGCCCGTGGGAATTCCGGGACTCGCCGTCACGGTTGCGGTCAATTTCACGCGCTGGCCTACTGAGGAAGGATTCGGCTGAGCGCTCAAGGCAGTGCTCGTGGGTGTTTTCTTCACAACCTCTGTCAGAACCGGCGAGGTGCTGGCGGCGTGAGTGGAATTTCCACGGTAGACCGCGGTAATTCGATCGTTGCCTGCCGGCAGTTGAGTAGGGGTTGTCGTATAAGTCGCGCTTGCGTTGGTGAGCAGTGCCTTGCCCAAGACCGCCGTTCCTTTCTTGAATGTCACTGAGCCGGTGGGTATTCCCGCGTTCGATGCGACGGTTGCGGTGAAGGTGACGGAGTTGCCATACGTCGCCGGATTCTGTGACGACGTGACTTGGGTGGACGTCGCGAACAACTCTCCCACGGCTATCAGGTGGCCCGCGTTTTGCGCATAAATCATCCCATCGCCGCCCATCGAGACCGGCGTGTAGCCAGCATCCAGGGATTGCTCCAGGAAAAGTTTCTGAGTTGGGGCGCCGCCCTGCGGAATCACGTATAGATAGCCGTCCTCATCGTCGGCGTACACTGCACCATTCGCGTCGACCACGGCATCATTTACGCACCATTCAAAACCATTCGGATGACCTTTGTCGGTGGATGTGTCTTGAAACTGCCACTCGATATCCAGGTTCGCGTCAAGTTGCGTGATGTAGTAGGGGCCTTTAGGGGGACGCGGGCACCAGATGGGGTCGCTGCAATACGAGCCCTGATCGTAATGATTGTCCTTGATAACGACGGAATAGGTGCCCCCGTGGGAATAGATCGTCGGCGTGCTGTCCCAGCCAAAATCGTAGCTGGCCAAGAACTGTCCCTGCGGATCGAACTTTAGCAGGTGGCCACGCCCGCTGTTATAGCCTGAATTGGCACCGATCAAGATGCTCCCGTCGGGAGTGACCACCGGAGACGCCGACTCCGTGTCGTTCACGATTCCACCCCCCAGAGTGTTCTGCGTGGGATCGATTCCGGTCGCCCCGTAAATGCTGCAGCCCCCCGGCTGCCCGTCGGGCGGTAACAAAACGTTGCAACCATCGCTCAATAAGCCGTGCAACGAAGTGGACCACAGCGGGCTTAGATTCGCGGCGTTCACTGCGATCAGATACGCGTTTCGCGGCCAGAAGTGGCCACGGCTAACGGTGTAGAGCGTGGAACCATCGGCGGAAATCGCCGGGGCGAGGTTGAGCGCGCTGCGTTGCGACCCGCAGCGCACATTCGGCGGCACGGCACCCGCGCTGGGCGGCCAGGGATACGGACTGGCGGAGAAGGTGCCTAGACATTCGCTGGGCGCGCCTGGAACCAGCGATGCATAAGTCGCGGTAGTGATGCTGTTGTCCGGTGCGACCTTCACTAGCCATGCATTCACTACATCCTCGTCCCACGGCCAGGACAGAACTACCTGCATCACGTTGTAATAAACGTTGCCGGAACTATCCGCAGTCAGGCCTCCCACCACGAACTTGCTTGGATCCACGCTGCCGAAGGGGTTGATACGGGAAACCAGCGACCCGTTGCTCTGCTTCAGTTTGTAAATCGTGCCCCCGGCGCCGGGTACATAGATGTATTTTCCGGAAAGCGCTGGTTGGAAAAGCATCTCCCATCCTCTTAAAGATCGATTGGACGGAGTTGTGCCGCTATTCGGTACCGGAACCCAATCGGTTGCGAAATGCCAGACTTGCAGCAGTTGGCCGTTCTGCCATCGCAAGGCACGTTCCCGCCAAATTTCCGTGTTCCAGGCGTCCGGACCGCAGGGAAACGGCTGTCCTGATCCGGGTGGCTGGCAAGATACGTAGCTGCCCTCCTTTTGCTCCATGAAGATTGTGGATCCGTTGATGAGCGGCACCTGGTAATGCAGCAGAAGCGCGCCCCCGGATTCCGCCGTTTCTTGTGCAACGAAGGGATCGAAGACCGTGTCGCTCAGCTTGGCTTGTGGCGCCTGGCCCGCAACCGGCAAGTTGCCAGTGTGCTGCGGGTTCTGTCCCCACTGCGGCCAGGCGGGTGAATTCTGCGCTGCAGCGACGGCTGCACCTGCGACTAAAGTGAGCGCAAGGATTCCGCTTGCACGATGCATTTGGGAGTTCTCCAAAAGGTGGTAACAGCTTTCCGCGGAGGCGAATCCTTCGTTTGCGGTCTGAGGTCCCCGCTGGAAGCCCGGGCGCACTTCGGAGCCTTAATATAACACCCGCAAATGCCAGGCAATAGCACACCGGTGCTAACCCATTCTGCGCAATCGAAAGTGTCCCGAAGTTGCAGTAAAGTCGCAATAAACTTGCAATCGTTTCACGCGGGATTTCGTAAGTGATGGGAAAGGGCATGGTAGGCGCGGCAGGAATTGAACCTGCAACCGTCGGATTAGAAATCAGTTGCTAAGCAGGTGGGCTCGATAGTTTTCAACAGTGTAGGATCACGCACAGGGCCCTGAGGTGGGTAGAAGCGCGCTCAGGTGGGTCTGAACTTGCAATGAAACTTGCAATAAACAATGGAGCCAGTCGCAGAAGTTTCTCGTCATAGATGACCCGCCCACCCCGATGCAGCAGCGGTGTTAGAAAACTTTCCAAAATCGCTCCCGCAGAAACCCCGTAAAGATTGGACCTCTTGATTTCTACTCGTTCCGTTAGAAAAGTGTAGTTTTCTAACGCAGGTTGCACGGGAATGTTGGTGGGCATCCCTGCGCGGCTGCCCTAGTTGCCGACGTTAAGAAGTGTTTTGGTGTCAGCAATGTGATCGAGCATTTGGCGACGTGCTTCTTCGGAATCCCGAGTCTGAATCGCCGCATAGATTCGTTTGTGAAAAGTCAAAGGACGGTCGAGAGGCACGCGCGTGGAAAGTTTCGACATGCTGGTCAGCAAATTTCGATGGATTACCCGGAACAACAGGTGACAGATACGATTGCCGCTGGCCCGAAAAATACATTCATGGAATGCCAGGTCTGCATCCAACCTTTCTTGATTCGTACGGCAACGTTCCATGGCGAGAATTGCCTTTCGGAGGCCGATCAGGTCTTCGGCGGTGGCTCGTTGAGCGGCCCGAGACGCGAGCTCTGGTTCGACGATCATTCGCGTCTCAAAAAGCTCATGATGGGAGATGTCGTCCACGAGGACCAGAAAATCGAGCGGTTCCTTAAGAGTCAGGTCCGCGCTGGTGCTGAGGTACGTTCCATCGCCCTGCCTCTGGGCGAGCACGCCCATGATCTCGAGCACTTTCAGGGCCTGACGCAATGAACCGTGGTTTACCCCAAAGTCTTTCGCCAGTTCACGTTCAGGAGGAAACTTTCCCCCTGGCACGACGGCTCCGGTCGAGATAAGGCCCTTGATCCTGTCGAGCACTACGGCCGTGATCCGAGTGTCGGCGGGAGCCCTGCGGCGAGATTGTACTGAAGTTGCCATTGCGCGATAAAGGCGCGACGGGTGTGACGAGGCCACTGGTCTCGCTAATGTTATATTGGCGCCGGAGCTTTGGTACCTTTTGCCGCACCCGGAATCCGGAATGTCCAGGCGTACTGGCAAGGCAACTCGTCAATGTTGAGTTGGGGTACAGCAATATGCAGGTGCTGCCCTTCCATATGCCACTGGATTGTACCGCTATGTCCCAGCATCGCGATTACGGCTCCCTTCGCTGGGTGAGTGTTCGCCAGGACAAGGTCCTGACTTGGCCAACCAAGACAAAGGGCGTAAAGGGAATCATCCCTGGCCGTATAGCGCAAGCCAGTGCCGGTATAATCAATCTTCACCTGATAACCTTCTTCCGGCCTCTTTCTCTCCTCTTGCTCCGGCGGGTTGCTGATCAATCTCCGTGTGCCGTAGATGGCCTCACCATTTACTGCAAGCCAATTTCCGATGTCCACAAGTCGTTCTTGCATGATCACTGGAATTCGGCCGTCTGGCGTCGGCCCAACGTCCAGCAGGAGATTGCCACCCTTGCTGACCACTTCGACAAGAAAATGCACTAACTCTTTCGAGCTCTTGTAGTCATCCACATCTTCTACTCGGTTGTAGCCGAATGACTTGCCTATCCCACGGCCCTCCTCCCAGGGTTTGTTGGACTTCAAGCCTGCCCAGAAATGTCCATACTCGCCGACCGCGTAATCGCCCACATTCCGTTCTCTCCACAGGTCGCCCCACCGATCGTTCACCACCACCGTGTCACGAATCGGCGATTCGTTGTACACCCAGGCAAGCAATTCCTTGATTTTCAGCTGATCACTGGGAACCCAGTTTCCATCGCCCCAAAGCATGTCAGGCTCGTACCGCGTAATCAGGTCCTTTACCTGGGGAGTCATATAGCTCTGGCTGTACTCCGGACAATCCACACAATGTTGGAGGTCCTCACTGTTGTCCATCTGCAGTGGATTAAACCATTCGCAGAGCGAGAAGTAGGCACCGAATCGCAGTCCTTTCTTGCGGGCGGCTTTCTCTACTTCACCGACAACGTCACGCTTGGGCCCCGTAGCACCAGCATTCCAATCCTTTGGCCAACAATAGGTCGTCGGCCACATGCAGAAACCATCATGAAATTTAGCGGTAAATACGACGTACTTGGCTCCCGCCCTGGCAAATAGATCTGCCCACTGATCAGGATTGAAGAGCTCGCCCTTGAGCAGCTTACCGAAGTCCCAATAGGTAATGCGTTCTCCGAAAGTATCCTTAATGAAGGGATCATTCATCCATCCCCTCTTCGGGTGACCAATCCATTCGGCGTAGCCTTTCTTGGGGTTATATGCGGGGACGGAATAAGGGCCCCAAGTGACGAAAATGCCGAATTTCGCATCAGGAAACCATTGCGGAGTCGGCCTGGTCGCGAGTGACTCCCAAGTTGCTTCATATTTCCTGCCAGCCGCCGGGCTGGCTACAGGTTGTTGCCTGTTTTCGGGCAACTCCGACAAAGGCCAAGCCAGTGATTGCGAAGCTAAAGCGGATGTAAGCGCACCTTTGATAAAACTACGTCTTGTTGCGGTCATACGTCCGAAAATCTCAACGACGTTTCTCCGTTCGAACGGTTGCTGCGAACAACCATCGCTGGATGGCGTTCGGCATGAAGGATCAGAAACTAAGACGAAGACTCAGTTGCAACTGCCGCGGAGTCGTCGCGAGGGAAGTGACCTGACCGAAGGTTGGATCACTCATGTCCACGTCGGGAACGCCGTAGTTCATGACGTTAAAGACATTGTAGGCTTCGGCCCTGAACTCAAGGCGCATCTGTTCCCAGATTGGTATCGACTTGGCCAGGGTGAAGTCAGTCTCAAAGACAGGCGCGCTCCGGAATGCGTTTCGCCCCAAATTTCCGTATGCGAACTGAGGAATGCCGAAGGCCGCTGGATTGACCCACTCCTGGACGGTACGATGCGCAGGAGTTGGGTTGCCAATAAGATTCGGTCGCTCATACGAATCGAACCTTCCCACATTGGCCAAGTCCCCGTCGATGAACGGATTCCATGGCGACCCCGAATGTATGGCCTGGATCATGTCGGCCCGCCAATTGCCGAGCACCCAGGAAAGTGGCCCGCTGGGGAGCCACCGTTTCCCTCTCCCAACCGGCAATTCATAGCTGCCACTGACCACGAGATTCTGAGGTACGTTGTAGCTGGAAACGCTCCGGTTGGACTTTATGTCGTACTCATTCTGAATGGATGAGGTGCCGCTGGCGCCATTTTCAGAGCCAAACCAGCCGCTGGCGCCGTTATCAATCGATTTCGACCAGGTATAGGCAACCAGTAGCATCAGCCCCCGTCGGAAGCGGCGATTAAGTTCAACCTGCAGTGAGTTGTAATTGGAGCGGCCAATGTCAAAGCTATAGGGAAACGGAGCTCCGACGTATGGAAACGGGCGCCTCGTATTCACCTGATCAGCTGACCCCGGTCCTGGCGTGGTGGCAGCATTTGCGGAATAGCCATAATCCAATCTTCGAGTGACACTTCCGCTGTAGGCCGCCGAGAGCGTGAGGTCTGGGGTGAACTGACGCTGGAGTTGCACGTTGTACTGAATCGAGTAAGGGGGTTTCTTGTTGGGATCAAAACAAAAGCCGCCGAAGGCTATCGAGTTCCAGGGGCCAGTGGGATCCGGCCCAAAATCGAGCCCCTGTGCCTCAGCAGCATCAATCGTGGTTACCGGTTGTCCTATCAGGTTGTAGGTGGCGGACCCGAAATTGTTATTCGGCCATAGCGCCTGGATATTGTTGTTCTCCTGAGTGATCCCCGAAAACACGTCGTAAGTCAGTCCGGCCCCTGCCCGCAGCAGCGTCTTGGGCATAAACTCCCAGGCAAATCCCACACGTGGCTCAAAATTCTTCCGGTGAGTCGTTTTAATGTTTGGACGTGGTGCAAGAATGATGTGATTGCCTCCAGGAAGGGCCGACAAGTCTCCGCCCGGGATGCACGGCGGAATTGCAGGCGTGCCACACGCCGGGGGTAGCGCTTTGCCACCTATCCAGTAATCTCCCGTGGCAAAATTGAAGTCGCCGGCCGTGACCTTGATGTAGTTCGCAGGATCAACGAATTCCCAGCGCAGCGAGTAGTTCACTGTCAGGTTCCGCTTCACCTTCCACTCGTCCTGACCATAAAAGCCCCAAGTGTTATACGTCTGGTTGTAATACTGGTCCGAACCGAACGTGTCATTCGGAACTCCAAGCAGGGCGGAAGCGAGGCCGATCCCTGATAGCACTCCACCGCTCTGCTCTGGATCGGCGGTCTGGTCGGTTCCGAAATCCGCTCCGGCGTAAGGATCGGAACCCCACCAGTGCTGGCGGAAGAACAGATATCCGAATTTCAGTTGGTGATTCCTTATTACCCAGCTGAAATCCTGAGAAAACTGGTAATTCCGTTCCGAAGCGATACTGTTCGGATCACCTTCAATTCCTGTCGGCCCGAGGCCATCAATGTTCAGATTGATCTGGCCTCCGTATCGGTTAATCTGAGCCCACCCGAGGTTGGACCACTGCGCCGCGGACAGAGGATGTTCCGGACTCCGGGTCCAGGGAGTACCTGTCGTTGCCAGGCGCGTTGTGAGAAGAGTATTAGGGCTGAAGGTCTGGTCCCAGCCCAGAGCCAGTTGATTGGGCGTGTGATAGTCGAGGCCACCGTTCTTGAGGGTATCAGCCGTGAGGTCCCATTGATTAAAGTGATTCACTCGGAAGAAGAGGCGCGTCTTTGAAGTGGCCTGATAATCGAGCCTCCCCTCAAATGCATCGGCGTTGTTTACGTTCGGCCGGTTATTAATCACATTGTTGAAGCCATTTTGATAGCTTTCGAGGGGGATATTTGGAGTGTCGTATAGAGCGGTAAGCGTGTTCAACATCGAAGTGTTCAGTCGGTTTTTGGGGATGATATTCCCCGGGAACGGGTCACGTATAAATTCTCCCGGGTTCGCCGGATCCGGGCGCGTAGTTGCGGGATCGTATATCTGAACCGGCCACGCTGAAAAATTGCCGTTGAGTTCCGCCGCGGTTGGGACGTGATAAAGCGATTTGGCTGCGGACGTATACCTCCAGGCGTCATAACTGAAGAAGAAGAAAAGTTTGTTCTTGCCGTTGTAGAGTTTAGGAATGTAAACGGGTCCACCCAGAGTAGCGCCAAACTGGTTCTGGCGAAATGTCGCAGGTGCTATGGGGACAATGTTCCCAGCGCTGTCAGTCGTTATATCGGTAAAGGGATCCCGTGCGTCGAAAATCTGGTTCCGGAGGTACTCGAACGCTGAGCCGTGCAGCGTGTTAGTTCCGGACTTGGTCGCGAGATTGACCGTGCCGCCCATGACCAAGCCGTATTCACCTTTAGCATTGTGTGTTTCAACCGTGAATTCTTGAATAGCATCGAGACTCGGCAGAACGCTGTAGCCGGCGGTCTCGCCTTCGGTGTTGATAATGCCATCCATCAAATACAGATTGCTTCTACTCCATTGCCCATCCACGCTTGGCTTGAGCCAGGCGGATCCAGGGAGGGCGACCGTGCTGCCCCATTCTTGCGCGGTGTTCACCGGTGAGACGCCGGGGACCAGCAATGTCATTTCGGTGAAGTTCCGGCCATTGATCGGTAGGTTCTCGACGGCCTCTCTTCCGATGACCGTGCCCAACTCAGATGTAGAGGCTTGAAGCAAGGGAGCTTCGCCGGTTACCTGCACGGTTTCCGAAACTTGACCCACAGAGAGAGTCACATTCAAAGTAACGCTGCCATTGACGTCTACGTGGAAATCGGCCGCTGAGACCGTTCGAAAGCCGGATTTCTCTGCCTTAAGACTGTACATACCAGGTACGACATTTACGAAGGCGTAGACCCCGCTCGCGTTTGTCGCAGCGGTGGTAACAATTCCAGTACCCAGGTTGGTTAGACGCAGGGTGACGCCAGGAACTACACTGCCCGTAGGATCGGTAACGGTGCCATTGACTCCGCCTGCGGGACTCTGTCCGAAGGCCACTATGACCGACATGAAGAAACTTACGACAATCGTCATAACCCTTGCGAAACGTGTCATCGCAACCTCCATGAACCACTGGTCCGTGGCTGGACCATTATTTGGCTGGACCAATCGGCACTCGAACTCATAGCTCATGCCCTCTGCAATTGTCAAGAGAATTTTGTAGGGCTGGCGACATCGGCCTTCGACACTTGCTGGACTCCTGCATTTTCTGGCGGGTACAGTCGCATCCGGTCGGCACTCGATGGGATTGTCTCGGGAGGAGAAGTTCACTGCCCGACTCTGGATCGGGGTTCGACCCGGGATCAATCACGAAAGTCCACGGATATTGGTACGCCCAATAAGTCCAGCCGAGGATTCTGATCTCCAAGATTCGGGTCGGATAAGCAGTTTCGCACAGCGGACTTTCCTTGAAGAAACTGGCGCCGAGCCGAAGGGATAGGCTAGGGCTTCAATTGCTCAAACGCTTTCCGCGCTAGGGAGTTGTCTGGCGATCGTACCAAGAGTTGTTGAAGGATCTCGCGAGCGAGGCGTGGCTTACCCGTGGCAATGTAGAGCTTGGCGAGGTTCAGGTAGGGTTGGTCGAAATCCGGAGAGACTCGAATGCATTCTTGGAATGCTTTAATGGCATCTTCCAGATCCTGAGTCTCCCAATAAATGATCCCGATGTTGTTGAGAGCTTCCGGAAAGTCTGGGCGCAATCTCAACGCTTCTTGGAGGTATTGGTGGGCTCGCTCGTTATTTCCCTGTTGGGCAAAGAGCATTCCCAATTCGTAGTTTGCCTTTGGATCCTCCGGATCGGATCGAAGAGCCTGCTCAAGTGGCCCTTGCGCCTCAGCGAACCATCCTTGGAGCCGATACAGCGTTCCGAGACTCATCAATGCGCTTGCGTTGTTGGGATTTTGCCGAATCGCTTCCTCGAAATAATGCTGGGCATCCTGCGGCCGCCCTTCTTGCGCCGCAATGATTCCCAGGTTAATCTCCGCCTCAGGATAGTTGGGCCGGAGTTGAAGGGCTCGCTCAATTGGCTGGCGAGCTGTGGTTGGCATTCCCTTCATGAGATACAGGGTGCCAAGATTGTATTGAGTCGAAGCGTCGTTCGGGTTGTCTCTTGCCGCCAGCTGGAACAGCTTCAAAGCCTGGTCCAGATACCCTCTCTGGTAGAACGCCATCCCATATGCCAGGTTGTCACGACGGAACCCTGCTTCGGCAGAAATCCCGCGAAAAGGGAGCCCTACGCGTGCTCGCTCTTCCGGCGATTTTGGGATGCGGCGCAGGTCGCCCGAGACATGGTCCGGGCTGAGCGGTCCCTGATAGACCTTGACTATGTCCCCTTTTTCGTCAATCAGGAAGGATGTCGGAATTTCAAGGTCCCTCCGCCGGGCGAACATATAACGGTAAAGAATATTGTAGATACCAGCCATGTCCGCCGAACCGAGCAACGTGATGAAGGAGAAGTTCTTTTCCTGGACGAAGGCCCGAATCTTTACCACCGCCGACGGCTGCTCAACGTTTACAGCGATGAGCTGAAGTCCTTCGCCCGCCCACTTGATCTGTTGCCGTTCGACAGTCTCCAGCACCTTCAGGCTGGCGGCACTTTCTAAAGTCCAGAAGCTTAACAAAACCCGACGCCCACGGAACTCGGCCAGAGTGTATTTGCGGCCCATGATGTCCGGCAGTTCAAAGTCCGGGGCAGCCACCGGGTCGAGCAGCCATGTCTCGCATTGAGCCGGCGAGGGCAAGCTCGATTGGGGCTCGGCACTAGGAGAAGATCGCTCCGAAAGAACACGAAAGGGTTCAGCGTGGAACCGCTCAGAACCCTCCTCAATTTCGACCCTGTGATTCACCGGCAGGCCTTGAAATTCCTGGAGTAGTCCACTCGGCCAGCGGATTTTCGCGTGAACCGGAATACCGCTTTCCCCCAGTCCAAAAAAGACCTCCTTCGAGTGTTGTGAGCAGAATCCCGTGCCTGCTTGAAGGAGCCTCGTCTGAGTTCCTTGTTCTGTCTCGACAGTTATCACTGTACCGATCGCGTCGCGGTTGCTTTTCGTGCCACGCAGGCGAAAAGCGATCGAGTCCCCGATCTCCGGCAGCTCGCAGCGCAGAAGCCGGAGTTGCGGCCCAGTACGATTGGTCAGAAATGCTTCCATCCGGCCATCGTGGTCGTAGTCAGCAAGGGCGAACGCTTGGCTATCATCGATAAAGTCCAGTCCCAGTGTTCCCGCGCAGGAGGTAAACGTGCCATCGTGGTTGTTCAGATAGAAGACGTTTCTCTGGTAGCCTCCCCATGTGCCGTCTGAACGGGTCAACTCGTTGATCGCGTTCCAACCTCTTTGATAACCAGCAGAGCGGTCGGTTGGAAACGACTGTGCAACCGCCTGACGCCAGTAGAAGCTCGCCAACTCCTGTTTACGAGGACCAGAGATCAAGCCGTTGGCGATGTACAGGTCCTGGTAACCATCATGGTCGAAATCCCAGGCATAATTCGACCAGGACCAGCCGCTCTGCTCGGTGCCAGCAGCTATACTTCGATCGTCGAAACTTCCGTTCTTGAGGTTCCGGTATAGCGAATTGCCTTTAGCAAATCGGCGGTAAAGCGCGAGGACGTCACTCGGCATTTGCTTGGAAAAAGTCTCCTGCGTGGTGAGGCGGAGACCTGGTGCCTCCCACATGTTGGAGATATAGAGATCGAGCCAGCCGTCATTGTCGTAGTCGAACCAGCACGCGCTCATTCCCGGCCCAGTATCTGCGACTCCGGCCTTATCGGCTACATCCGTGAAAGTCCCGTTTCCGTTGTTGTGATACAGGTTTTTCCTCCCGAAGTCGTTCACAACGTAAAGGTCGGGCCATCCGTCGTTATCGTAGTCTGCCCAGTGGCAATCAAAACTGTAGCGGTTATTGTTTTGGTCGAGACCCGTTCGGGCAGTTACGTCGGTGAAGGTGCTATCGCGATTATTGCGGAACATGAAATTGGGCGGTCCGTTTTGGGCATCGTAATAGGGCAGCGGGTATTGATTTCGACTGAGGCCTTTGTAGTAGCTGTAAAGACAAAAGTAAACATCCAGCCATCCATCGCGATCGTAGTCTGCGAAAGCAGCGCCCGTAAATGTACCTTGAGGTTCATTGGCGAAACGGAAGGCATCCGGCCTCAGTCGGAAAGTTCCGTCGCGCTGATTGAGAAACAACAGAGGCCCCGTGACCCGCACCACGAGCAGGTCCTGGTAACCGTCGTTGTCCACATCGGCAAACAGCGCGCAGGGGCAAGCGTCAAGTAAGCCGACACCAGCCGATTCCGTGATGTCCTCGAAGGTTCCGTCGCCTCGATTACGGTAGAGACGGTTAGGGAGCCCGGAGGGCTGGCAAACGTAGAGATCGTCGAAGCCATCGTTGTCGATGTCTCCGCAGGCGATGCCGACACTACCGTAGATGTCAATACCCGATGCACCGTCGAGGACAGTTCGCCAGTAGTCTGCTCCGTAAAGAAGCTGTGCCGTGTAAGACGCATTGCGATCGAATGCCTCCTGGGTGATGTCCACAAACACCGGATTCGAAGCCCGGCAACGCTGTTCTCCGAGTGCTTGCCATTCCAGGACACGCCACTCGCCATCTGACTCGCGTCTCCATTTGATATTCCATTCCCCGATCCGCTCCTCGCGGTGGAAGTCGGGTCCCGTCAAAACCCAGTCGTAGCACACTCGTGTCTGTGCCACCAGAGGCGATGAAGAAATTACGGAGAGGGAGGGTATTTGAAATTCTGCCACCAAAACGCGGCTTGAAGGCTCCAACAGCGTGCGCAGCTGCGCGGCGAGTGAGTCCCGCTGCAGGCTCTGATTGTTTGGAAAGACAAGCCTAGAAACCTCAAGGGGTGGACCTGATCGGATCTTTTTGACCTCAGATGCCACTAGTGGAGAACCTGTTAGCTGGGGCGAAAGTGAAGTTTCAAGTGGCTGAAAATTAGGGGAAGACTGTCGTAAACCCTCGCCCCAGTTGGCGAGGATGGATTCAATCTCTTCCGCGTACTTCTCCGTGGGAAAGACATCCAGCTCGGGACGAACTTTCCGCATCACGTCATCGAGCGGCACTCCCTGGGGATAGTGAGGCGTAAGGCGATAGTCCTGCGGTTGGCGTTCTGGCCCGTCGCCAAAGACTAGGGGCGCCGTCGTGAAACTTGCGGGTAGCCAGAGGGCAGAAACGCCGCTGCACCAGCGCAAGAATTCGCGACGCGAATGCATCCGGTCGTGGCGCAACCTTCGGTCATTGACCAAAGCGAGTTGCTCCTGGAACGCTCAGCGTTATGCTGTCACGTGATGTCATGATCACTCCGATCAAGGAGTAGAAATCGGGACTGTCGCAGGTAGTCCCAGTCCCGGTTCCGGCCCGCCAAGTGCATCATTTGCGTGCGGCCGCTTTAGGCACTTTATAAACGATACAAGATTTCGGAATTACGGGGCTCCACCCAGTAGTCTGCATGACGATATCGTCATCTTCAAAATAGGCAGCTGTGTCCGATTCGATATGCGAGCGTGGCCTAACGGATGCTCAACTAGTAAGCTTTTTTTGGTGAAATTTCAACGCGACGACTCGACGAAGCGGCCTGGATACACACGAGTCTTACGACTCGGACGACTGTAGTAAAACTGTAGTAGTTCAATGTTTCATAACCGGGCAGATTGGATCAAAACGGAGCAAATCGAGTGGCTGGTAAGTGGTTGACGAATCATATAAAGTAGAGAATTTTCATAACGGTTCAGAACCGACTAGGGAACTCAAAATCCGCAGGTACTTAGTACCTTGGGGGTTCAACTCATCCTTCCCTAGTCAACCCTTCGATTACCGATCCAACCCCACCAGCATCGTGGTCAGCCTTACGTCCAGCGCCTCGCAGATCCTCAACAGCGTGGTTAGCGTGATCGGACGCCCGGCTTCGATCTGTTGCCAGCGGCGGGCAGAGAAGCCGAACGAGATCATGTCCTCCTGGCTGTGGCCGCGCTTTCGCCTGAGCTCGCGGACTCGCTTCCCCAACCGTCGAAAGAACTGGGCGTGGTCGATCACGCCCATGTTTCTAGAGTGCCACGAGCATAAACACCACGAGCAGATTAGCGTGCTACGCTAGCCGCAATGGACGACCAGCTGATCGAGCTGTGCGGGAAACACCGGCTCACCGAGAGTTTACTTGGAGCCGGCCTGGAGGTGGCCTTCCCGGCGCGTGATCGCGGAATTGACCTGATCGCTTACGCTGATATCGATCGCCGTCTCGAAAGATTCGCCGCCGTGCCCATCCAAATGAAAGCAGCTTCCGAGGCCTGCTTCTCGATCGACAGAAAATATTCGAAGTTTCACGACATGCTGATCGCGTACGTGTGGAACTTGTCAGAGCCAGCGAACACCCAAATCTACGTGCTCACCCAAAAGGAAGCGGTAGATATCGCCACGGAGATGAAATATACGGCTACCGAGTCCTGGACTGGGAAGGGCGTCTACGTGGTTACACGTCCCGGCCGAGAGCTGATCGAAAAGCTTCGGCCTCACGTAGTGAGCCGGGGGAAGTGGCAAGAGAAGATTCTAGGGAAAGCGGGCGACATCAAACTGTGAAGTAGCTTTGCCCAACTGCCCAGAAAACCACATCTCCAGGGACTGGAATCGACAGCCAAGAGTAGCGTAGTCTTGGTATCCAACCTAAGGTTCGGCTTTGAGAACGGGCCCCTGGAGCTGCCACGTCGTGACTAGATCGAATTGCTGCCTCGTTATCGTTTTGCTTCTCAGTCCATGGCCGTTCGCGTCACGGAACGCGCGCGCGGACGCTGTCGCCCGTCCGAACGGCGACTTGCATTCGGTGCAGGAGTCGGAGTCCAACTTCACGTTGGAAGGCAAAGTCACCCAGAAGAGCGAGGGCAAGCTGACCGTCAGCACCCAGGAAAACATCGTTTTCCACGTGCGCTACGACGAAAAGACGGATATCCGGCTCAAAGATGGAGCGCAGGGTTCGGGCCACGACTTGAAGACAGGATTGACGGTAACCGTGCAAGGCGAATTCAACAACAGCGGCGAGGTTGTTGCTCACAAGATTCAGGTCCTCTAGCAGTTTGCGGCGTCTGCGAGTCCTTCGCCAACGAGACCAGCTACCACCGGGACTGCATCGGGCAGCTGGAACGGGGCGAGAAAAGCCCATCCCTGAATGCACTGTTTGATTTCGCTGGCAGCTTCGGGATGAAGCCGTCGGAGTTGCTGCGGCTCATGGAACGAGAGATGGCGCGACTGAAATAGATGGATCGCCGCAACTCGACTCACGTTGGGGTGACGAAATACGAACTGTCGCCAATCAGACCTGCATTACACGTCAGGGTGCCGGGTGAGATCCTTGAAAACGTCCCCTTAGATGCCATTCGAAGTATCCCGCTGTGGCTGACTTCCAAGCCTCGCAGGTTCGCCCGCGAAACTGTCGAAGTACGACTTTCACGGCCGGAGAAGAATGAGCAGCGCTGACACGTATCCGCCCACCTTCGGTCACCGCGACGAGGCCTCGTTCGTAGAGAGCATCGCACCCGAGCAGGCACATGCTAGCGACGATGTTCTCCGCGTCCAGCCGTTCGCGTCGAGAGCACTCGCTCCGTGGCTTCAGGTGAGCGGCGACGAGGAGAGCAACTGGCAGGCGCGGTGGCGTTGACCCTTTCGGCATTCGTTATTTTTGGTAGACCGTCGAGCCGCCAGTGACCGTGCGCACGATCTCGATATCTTTGATTTTCTCCTTGTCTACAGTGTGAGGGTCGTCTGCCAGCAGGACGAAGTCTGCCAGCTTGCCAGGTGTGATAGATCCTTTGATCGCTTCCTCATGGGAGTTGTACGCACCGTTGATGGTGTTCACCTGCAGGGCTTCATCTACGGTGATTCTTTGGTTGGCTCCCCAGGTCTCTCCATTCCAGCCTGTACGCGTCACCATGCCCTGAATGCCCATCAGCGGGGCGAAAGGCCCGGGGCTGAAATCTGAGCCGGCCGCGGGTCGAATTCCAGCATCAATGAACGAACGGTAGGCCATGCTGTGCTGCATGCGCTCTTCGCCGTAAAAATGGAACTTGTCGGAGTTGTAATACGCATAGGTGGTGAAGACTGCAGGAACAGCGTCGAGCGCCTTCATGCGACGCAGTAGGTCATCGTTGATCAGCGTGCAGTGAGTGATTTTGGGACGGACGTCAGGCCGTGGCGCGACCTGTTGCGCGCGCTCATATGCCGTGAGCACCATGTCGATGGCAACGTCCCCATTGGCGTGACAGTTGGGCTGGATACCCGCTCGCTGCACGCGCTCCGCCCATGAGTTGAGGTCCTCCTGCTTTTCGGTGATGTTGCCGCTGTAAGGCGGATTGGTCCCCGCGTACGGCTGACTCAGCGCCATGGTGCGTTCGGAAAATGAACCGTCGGCAGTGTGCTCCGAGGTGGCGCCGAAACGAATCCACTCGTCTCCGAAGCCAGTGCTAATCCCATTTCTGATCATTGACTCCAGCAGGTCTCCGCTGGTCTCGAAGCTGACTCGATGCAGCAACTCGCCGCGCCCACGCACCTGTTGCAGCGCGAACAAATCTCCCTCTTCGTGGTGCACGCTGGTCAGGCCGTAGCGCACGAACTGTTTGGAGATGTATGCCAGCCCGTCGCGATCACGCTGCTCCTTCTGATCTGCCGTGAAGGTCTCTCGTTGGCCAACGTTGTTGAACACGTCACGCGCGCGATCAGTGACTCGTCCATTGAGTTCGCCGTTTTCGTCGTGGTCGTAGGTGCCGCCCATCCGGTTGGGAGTGTCCTTGGTTACTCCGGCCAACTCCAGCGCCTTGCTGTTGTAATACGAGGTGTGGCCGCCGCGATGATGGACGCATACCGGGTGTTCCTTCGAGACCTGGTCGAGATCGTACACATTTAGTTGGCGGTTGTCTTTCACCTTGGTATCGTCGAAGAAGTACCCATCGACCCAAAATTCCGCTGGCGTCTTCTGAGCCTTGGTTCGGAGTTTACCTACGATGCTGGCGATCGTAACAAACTCAACCTCATAGGGATTGCCGACGAGGACCTCATAAAGCAACGTGTTGCCTGGGGCGTGATTATGGCAATCGATGAATCCGGGCACGACCGTCATCTGCTTGGCGTCGAAGGTCCGCGTCCGCTTGCCGATGAACGCCTTGGCTTCTGTTGTGCCTCCAACAAAGACGAAACGTTCGCCCTTAACAGCAAAAGCCTCCGCCTTCGGCACGCGTGAATCCACCGTGTAGATCTTGGCGTTGAATACCACCAGATCGGCGTGGCGTGGATCGTCGTCGGTGCCCTGCGTTTCGCTAAATGCCGTGGCACCCAGAAAACTGCTGCTGGCAAGACCGGTTAAGCCGACTCCCGTCAGGCCCAGGAATTCCCTACGACTGTGGCGGTGTTTGTTCATCTCTCCTCCTCCTAACCATCTGCGCCCCATGATCTTCTGCCCGAGCCAGCTTGTTGGACGTCCGAAGAATCATCGCGATCCTGTGGGGCGTCCACTTGCTTGTGCCGAACCAACCGTTTAGTTGGGATGCTTTTCTTCGCATGATGTCAATGACGAACAGAACGTCACACTCTCTCCAGTCTCTATTTCTCTTTAGCCAGCTACGGATCTCTCCGATCGCCTGCTTTTCGGGCAATGACTCAATCGCGTACAAGGACTCAAGAACACACCTGTCAACTGTTCCAAACCACTCTTTGAATATCACTGCTAATAGACCCGACCCACCTGGGTAGTCCAAACCTCTAATGCGCTTAACAATGTTGAGACACTTTCGAGAGTCCCTTAGATCGAGTTCATCTAAGGCTTCGAGACTGCATTTCACAGAGAAAAGATGTTCAAAGCTGTTCTTGTCAAGGTTCGTGATCTTTTCCTGAAGATGATTGCCCTTGAATTTCCAGTGGAAATACTTGTTAAGGAAGGCATACCATTGCTGCATCCCAAGTTTCTGGATATATTCCAAGTCCCCTGTATTTATGAAGTCTTCTATGGGGTCGCTCTTGTGACCGTTCAGGTTTAGCCAATAGCGATCGAGTGCATCAAGCCATTCGTCCTCATCGCGGAAGTCCCAAAGATCATTGATATCCAGCGCCATTCGTCACCGAACTGCATTGTAAGCATGGAATTACCAGCACATCATCCCTACCGAACGCAGCACCGGAGAAGTTCGGGATCCCAGACTTCTGCCACGCTTAGGCGATCGCGGCTGTGGGCCCGAGCGTAGTGGATCAGGCGCCAGCAGCCACAGCTTCGTGCTTTCCATCCGCTGTGATTTCCCGAACTGCTCGGTAACCCTGGTCAATCGCGATATTGGTATAAGCGTGGCCGTCGGCATCAGAGTTAGCAATGTGAATGCGTCCGAAAGCCTGCCGGCCGACGACGCACGGCCGCTCGGACGCAGGGCGGTCCAGTGGTTCAAACAGCGGGTTGTACTCGTAGGCATATCCGTGCGGCCACCGGTTCACAGTAATGGCCTGGATGTCGCGAGCTGAGTCGAATCCTCCGCCGGCAAGCATGCGTCCGAGTTGATCGCGGACGTTGCGTTCGAAGACCTCGAAAGGAGTGGTCATCAATTCATAGCGCCCTGCGCGATATTGTTCTTTCGCGGGCAGACCCGGTTTGCATGGAGTACGCAAAAGGTGCAGCAGGCAAGACTCTTCTGGTTTGCTGGGGAAATGGTACTCGCCCATGGAAACCGGGAAATCCAGCGATGCTCCATTAAAGTATCCGCCCGGTGCGTAGATGGAACTGACCCCGAGTTTCTGAAACGATTCCCAGTTCCTGATCTGCACGTTGGTGTAGACGAGAGGCAGTTTTACGCAATAATGAAGGGCCTCCTTCTGCTTCTCAGACATTTCCGGGCAGAGGTAAGGAATCACCATGTTGTAGCAGGCGAGAACGCAATGCGCCCCTTGTACCTTGTACGCCTTGCCGCCGCGAACGTAAGTGACCTCAACCTGCTTTGCGTCCTGTGGATCACCGACATGCTTCACGCGTACTGCAGTGCTGTTCAACCGGATTCGCGCTGCGGACTCGGAGTCGTCGAGACCCGCATAGTTCGCCCGGGAAGTGACTACGTCCTCCATCGTTGTGCCGGGAACCGAGCCGGGTATCAGGGAACGAACTAACAGCCGGGCGACGGAGGCATTGCCGTCGGGGAAGTGAAAGATGTACGGTTCAGCCTGTTCTGGGCTGTCTTCAGTGCTTTGTAGCTGTATTCCCTTGAATCCTGGATACTCCATCTGAAGGCAGTCCCAGGCCGATACCGCATCGATGCCCACGGCATACAAGCCATGAGGTGCTGACTGGAAAATCTTGATGACGTCAGGATGGACCTTTACGTACTGAAGCAGGTAATCCTTGTAACTTGTCTTGATAAGCTTCCGTCGCTTCTCGTCAGCAGAAAGCTCTTGCAGATAGTCGACCTTGGTGTCCTGCAGCCTAGTAAGGTCTTTGCGGGCCGCTTCAGAAATCGGAATCTGCGCCAGGACTTCCGGTGGGTAACTCAAGCCGAGATAGTGCGTCCCGAAGCCCGGCAGAAGGCGGTCGACGCCGAACGTTTCTTTGTCAAAGAACGTTGCACGCTTCAGTCCCATGCCCTTATAGAGGTTCTGATCGAAGTACTTGTGAAAGCGATCGACGTCGATGCCCAACTCCTGCAGCAAACCATATGCTTCCTTACTGTAGTGATGCGGAGCTTCCAGGGACTGAGTTCCTCCATAACCAATCAGCAACCGCTGACCAGTCTGGAATTCATTGCGCTTCGCGTGGCCACCGAAATCGTCGTGATTGTCGAGAATCAAAATCTTAGACTTTGATCCAGCGAACTTGCGGAAGAAATAGGCGGAGGCCAGACCGCTGATGCCCCCGCCAACGACGACCAGGTCGTAGGCTTCTTTTTCATCAACCGCATCCGGCCAGGTTTCTCCATCCCGCATGGCGTGAGCCACTTCCCACGATCCGTCGTGGCTTCCGCGCATGCCGGTCTTGGCTGGAGGATAGTAGTTGGGATCTTTTTCGGGAGCGGTCTCAGCCGCAGCCAGCAGCTTCAGCCAGCTGGAACTGGCCGGCGTAAGCGAGGCCCCAACGGTGACCGCGCAGCCATTCAGGAAATCACGCCGCGTGATGTTGCGATCCATCCCCAGCGCTGAATCCAGCTTCTTCTCCATTCTGCTCTCCACAGGCAGACTGTTGTCCGCTACGATTCGTCGATTGGAAACATGATTCAGCCCGCGTTGTAAGCCAGCTTGCTTCGGCGTTTCGAAACTAAAGTCAACGCGAGTGCCATCCCTAGAAGGTCACCTTGAGCGCCAGTTGCATGATCCTGGGGGCGTACGTTCCGCCGATTTGTCCGAATGCTCCCGAGGTCACAGATGTCGCCGCGGGTGGCCGGAATTCTGCGTGATTGAAAATGTTGAAAGCCTCAGCACGGAAGATGAGCTTTGTATTGTCACCGACTAGATTGGTTGACTTCTCCAAGGCGAGATCGAAATTGGAATGCCGCGGGCCATGGAATGAGTTTCGACGATAGGTTCCATAGAATCCCAGCGGACAATTACCCGCCCCGATACAGGCATCTTGCTGGAATGAACTGGGATCGAACCAATAGTTCACCGGGGCTCCATTGACGATTTGTACGTGACGTGGATCCAAAGTTTTCACGGAGCTGACCATTTGGTCGGCCCTCACAATTTCGCCATCGCCGGCTCCCGAGGGACCAGGATCGGTCGTGCGCTGGTGCGTCCCCGCAAGAAAATCCAGTGGAATTCCCGATTGAATGAAATAAATAGGATACAAACTCCAGCCGCTGGTTAGCCGTTTCGGACCGCCAGCCCACGTTTTGGCGAAGGGTAGTTCCCAGCCTCCGCTGAACGCGAATCTCTGGCGGAGATCGAAATCGGAATTGCCATAAAACTGGTTGTGGTTGTAGTAAGGAATGGACGAGACCCGCGAGTTGAATCCCGTTCCATTGTCCAGATTGTGCGACCAGGTATAGGACGCGGTAAAGAACACATTCCCGAGATAGCGCACATCCTCGGCTCTTTTCGTAAGGCTGGTCAGCAGGCCATTGTAGTTCGCGTGATCGAGGCCATCGAAGGTTGGAGCAAAACCGAAAGTGAGGGGATCAGCGATGGGATTGGAAGCCAGCAATTGGTGGTTCAATAGACGCGTGCTGGTTCCCAGCATCATAGGATTCTGATCCACCCAGGTAAGCAGTTTGTGCGAGGAACTGCCGGCATAGCCAATCTCAGCCATGAGTCCGTTCCCGATCTGACGCTGGATGCTCACGTTATATTGATAAATGTAGGGTGTCCTGAGGTGAATATTGACGAAATTGTTCCCGGAACCCAGAAACGGCGTGAACCCTGCATCTGCGAAATTGATGCTGGAAGGCGGAGGCTCCTGGGATGGGAAGGGATCGACTAAGCCAGCCGTCCCATAGGGATTTGAGAGGATCGCACCCGCCGGGTCCGTTGGAAGTGTCGGAACATTATTTGGGAGGAAGGTGAAGTCGGTGCCGCCGGCCCAGGGCGCTTCGTCAGTCGACCAATCGGACATCCATCCATTGAGTGTGTCGAAGAACATTCCGCCCCCGCCGCGGATACTGGTCTTGCCGTTACCGAAAGGATCCCAGGCAATCCCGATGCGTGGCGAGAAATTTGTGTGGTCGGGGTAGTACCAACCACGTGGCGCACCCGGATCGCTGGGCACCAGGAAACCGAGCGGCGCGCCCGGGAATTTTACTGACTGCCGACCGGGGACAATGCTGAAACTATATCCGTGAGTATCGGTCTCGGGCCTGGTGTATTCGTAACGAAGACCGTAGGTTATCGTAAGACGCGGCGTTGCTTTCCACTCATCCTGTGCGAAAACTGCGTATTGTTTCTGGTGCTCGTTGCTGGGCGCTTTCGAGTATTCGCTAAACTCATCCATTGCTCCGAAGAGAAAATCCGCCAGATCATTTCCGGAGCCAACCCCACCGGGTCCGTAGAGATAGAAGATGCCATTGGTCTGGTACGCGTAAATGGAATTTTCCTGCATGATCCCGAAGCGGCCGCCAAACTTGTAGGTATGGTGGCCGTGATTCCAGGTCAAGGTATCGGAAACCGAATAGTTGTTGTCCGCCTTCCAGGTAACATTCGGATCAAAGCCGACGGTCATGCCACTGGCAAAAGAGATGGTCGGGGGCCCGAAGGGATCATCCGAGTTTATGTCGACACCCAATTGGGATGGCGTAGGCAGATGGCTGGTAGGGAGAGCGGTTTCACGGAAACGTTGTGCAGTCACCAGCAATTCATTGAGGGTGGAAAGCGAAATAGTCTTCGTGTAGTTGATGTTGGCAAAGTAGTCCCAGTTTGTCGTAGCAGCAACAAAGCCCGGGATGTTGGCGCCAAAAAAAGGATTGGTGATCGGCTCCTTGTTATAGCCGACCGACAGCGCGATGCGATCGTTCGTGGTCGCGTAGAAGTCGACCTTGCCCACGTACTGATCCGCGTTGTCTCGCCCTGAGCCTTGTGGAAACAACTGCCCGCTGGATGAGGTAGGAAGGATGCCGGCGGCAATATATTTCTGCGCCACCGGGTCGATCTTCGTAGGATCGATGATTCCCTGGGCGGCCAACGCTGGGTTCGACTGGTAGTACGTGTGCGCGCTTGAAGCGCACGGCCCAAGTCCGCCCGGAAGAGTAATACTGGGATTCCCGGTCAGGAAACACTCTACAAAAGGGTCTCCCGTGAAGTTCCCGGTTAACTCTGCGGGCGTGTACACTGTCACGGGTCCTGTCACGGCCGCTTCATTGATGGTCTGGGACAGCCGCTGCCCCTGGTAGCCGAAAAAGAAGAAGAGCCGATCTTTGCCGTTCAGCCAGTGGCCCAACATGATCGGGCCACCAATTACTCCTCCGAACTGATTGCGCTTGAGCACCTGGCGAGGCTGCCCGATTTCGTTATCGATGTAGTCGTTGGCATTCATCGCATCATTGCGCAGGTATTCGAATAAGCTCCCGTGCAAAGCGTTGGTTCCCGACTTGAGGACCACACTGATGGTGCCGCCTCCGTTGCGGCCATATTCGGCCGTGTAGTTATTCTCCAGAAGCCTGAACTCCTCGACGGCCTCAGGATTGGGGTTAAAGACGACCTGGTTGCTGGTGGTTCGATTGTTCATGCCCCCATCGAGCAGGTAAGTGACCGCGTCCCCTCGGCCTCCGGCTATGCTAATTCCTCCCAGCCCGGTCTCGGTGGATCCACCGTTGCTCGTACCGTACGTCCCAATGTCGTCGGCGATGGGAATGACACCCGGTTGTGTCAAGGCGAGGTCCAACGTATTGCGGCCGTTTAGCGGAAGATCCTGGATGGGCTTGCCTGTGACCGTTCCCCCAATGGTGGGATTCACAGTTTCGACTTGAGCCGCCTGCGATTGTACGTCTACGACTTCATTGATGGCTCCCACTTTCATGTGAATGTCGATGCGTAGCGCCTGATTGATGGTGAGTTCCTGCGGTTCGGTCTTGGCTTTGGAGAAGCCCTTACTCTCGACGGTGACCGAATACTGCCCGATGGGAACATCGAGCACCTGGTAGTTCCCCTTGTCATCGGTCACGGTATTCCAGCTCACATTCGTGCCGACGTTGGTGACGGTCACTTTGGCGCCAGGAACTGCCGTCCCCTGAGGATCGGTGACGATGCCAATGACTCTACCGTTCGTGTTCTGTGCCGCAGCGAAAACAGTGAGGGCCACAGCGAGAGACAGACCGATTGCCACCCGCCGTGCACAGGGTGAGTGAAAACGACGCTTGCAGCTGCGAAGTGCCATGCGACGCCCTCCGGAGAAATTTGTTCCTTGATTGCCGCCCAAACCGCAGAAATTAGCACGGATGAAAATCGAAGTATGAATAGGGGCCCCGGTACAGCCGGTGATCGGAAAGGGGCAAGAGCACCATCACAAAAGATTTCGCGCGTCATAGACGGCACACCGGACCCTACCGGCCTCATCCTTATGCAGTACCCAAGACCTTACGAGAATTGTGGAAGGTTAGAAAAGTGAATCACTCAGTGTCAAGTAAAAAATTCCTATAGGGACGAATGCGTTTCTTTAATGGCGGGCTTTCCGTACTGCCAGAATTCTAGAGTGCGGCAAGGTACGACGTGTTCCCGCGGGCGGCGGGAATGAACCCACGCAATGGTCTCCATTTTCCTTGACAGACCTCACCGTTTTTTCTAACCTTGCGAACTTATAGTAATCTCTGAATGTTCTGCCAACCGTCACCGGTTCGACTGCAACGCTGAGGACCGTCAATGCGCCGCTTGCTGCTTCTATTTACTCTGTCGTGTCTCGGGTTGAACCCAGCCTTATCCCAGGATCGTGACTATGGCCGATCCATGGTCATCACTGACCACGGGATTGTCGCAACGAGCCACGTGCTGGCCTCGCAGGCGGGGGCGCAAATTCTTTCCCAGGGCGGTTCGGCCATCGACGCGGCCATCGCTGCGAATGCTGTGCTTGGGGTCACCGAGCCCATGATGAACGGCATTGGCGGCGATCTGTTCCTTCTCTACTGGGATGCGAAGAGCGGCAAACTCTACGGGTTGAACGCCAGTGGCTGGGCGCCGCAAGGGCTGACGATTGATTTCTTGAAGAAACAGGGCATCACGTCTATGCCTGAGGTCGGAATCCAGAGTGTCACAGTGCCGGGGGCTGTAGATGGTTGGGCAAAGTCTCACCAGCGTTTTGGAAAATTACCTTGGAAGGTTCTGTTTACACCCGCAATTTACTACGCCGAGAACGGCTATTTCGTGCCCGAAATCATTCATGACTTCTGGGTTATCGGCAGCGCGCGGCTGAAACAGACCGAGGAAGCGCAGCGTCTGTTTCTGCCCGACGGAAAACTACTCAATGTAGGCGACAAGTTCTCTAATCCCGACCTCGGGAGGACGTTGCGACTGTTGGCAGAGAAAGGACCTCGCGAGTTCTACGAGGGCGACATTGCGCGAGCGATTCTCAAAACATCGGCTTCTCTGGGCGGAACGATGCAGGCCCGCGACCTGGCAGAATTTTCGTCGGAGTGGGTTGAGCCGCTTTCGATCGACTATCGGGGTTGGAAAGTTTACGAGCTTCCGCCGAATGGGCAAGGCATGGCGGCGTTGGAGATGCTGAACATTATGGCCACCTCGCAGCCTGACAAAGGCGGTCCTCAAGGTACGGTAGAGCTACAGAAAAAGATCGAGGCGATGAAACTCGCCTACACCGACTTGTATCGCTATGACGGTGACCCTCATTTCGCGAGCATCCCGGTGAAGGGCCTGCTTTCCAAAGGGTACGCTGAACAACGTGCAGCGCTGATTGATCCACAGAGGGCAAACTGTGCTGCGGTCAGTGGTACGCCCGCCAAGAGCGACACGACCTATCTGGCGGTGGTCGACAAAGAAGGCAACATCGCTTCCATGATCCAGAGTGTGTACGACTTCTTCGGCTCCGGCGTTGCGGTCAAGGGCAACGGTTTTCTCCTTCAGGATCGCGGAGGACTATTTGTACTCGATCCCAATCATCCCGACGCGCTGGCTCCGCACAAGCGCCCCTTCCACACGATTATTCCTGCGTTTATGGAACGAGGCGACGAACACATCGGATTCGGAATAATGGGTGGTTCCAATCAGCCGCTTGCCCACGCGCAATTCGTGTCCAACATCGCAGACTATGGATGGAACATCCAGGCGGCGCTTTCTGCTCCACGGTTCACGATCCGCGACACCGGGGAGGCAATCAAGTGCACGATTCTTCTGGAATCGCGCGTCTCACCGGAAGTGGAGGTGGAGCTGCGGAAGAAGGGCCACGATTTGAAAATGCGGAAGGATTATTCCGCGTTGATGGGACGGGGACAAGCTGTGCTTCACAACTCGAAAACTGGTACGAATTTTGCCGCTTCCGATCCGAGGGCCGACGGTTCGGCGGAGCCGGAACCGATAGCGGCACAGTAGCGGCTTTAACAACGCAATGCATAGGCTTGGGAAATCCTGAATGCTTGACAACTTGATTCAATGAGCGACGAGAAACGTGACCGGCAGTTGGGGATGCATCGCCGCATCACGCGCCGCGACTTCCTCAACGGCGTTGCCGTCGGCATCGGAGCGTTGGGCTATTCCAGCCTGCCCGGCCTAGCCTCCACTCTCCAAAACGACTCCAAAGCTACGAGCCCCTCGGTCAACACGTATCCGCCTGCGTTGACCGGCATGAGAGGCAGCGCGCCAGGCTCATTCGATGTTGCCCATTCACTGCGCGACGGGACGTTCTGGGAAACTGCCGGTAGCCCGATAGACGCGCACGAAACCTATGACTTAGTCGTCGTCGGAGGCGGCATCAGCGGGCTTGCTGCAGCTTACTTCTACCGCAAGCAGGCCGGCACGAGTTCGCGCATTCTGATCCTTGATAATAACGACGATTTTGGTGGACACGCTCGCCGCAACGAGTTCCGAGTCGCTGGACGTCTGCTGCTGAGCAACGGCGGAACCCAGTCCATTGAGAGCCCTTCGGAATATAGTGACGTGGCGAAGGAAGTTCTCAGAGACTTGGGGATTGAAACAAAGATCTTTTACAAAGCCTACGACCAGAAGCTGTACTCGCATCTCGGCACTGCCTGTTTCTTCGACAAAGAGACGTTTGGGACGGATCGCCTCGTCACGGGAATGAGCTCGACTCCCTGGCCCGAATTCCTCAAGAAGAGTCCCTTGCCCGAAAAGTTGCAGCAGGAGATCGCGCGTCTTTACGACGAAAAGAAAGATTATCTTCCCGGCCTTTCAAAAGAAGAGAAGCATGCGCGGCTGGCCAAGATCAGCTACGCGGGGTTCCTAACTGAAATCTGTAAAGCGGACCCGGCCGTTCTGCCATTTTTCCAAAGCTACACAAGCGACTTGTTTGCGGTAGGAATTGATGCTGTGTCAGCTCTTGCTTGCTATCGGAATCCTGATGACTACGGGGCATACCAATACGCTGGGTTTGAAGGGCTGGATCTAGGTGGAGACGAAGGAAAAGAAGAGCCCTACATCTTTCACTTTCCCGACGGGAATGCGTCGATTGCCCGCTTGTTGGTCCGAAGTCTGATTCCTGAAGCCCTCCCAGGTCACGCCATGGAGGATGTTGTGACCGCCCGTGCCAACTACAGTAAGCTCGATCACTCGTCATCCCCCGTCCGACTTCGTCTTAACTCAACCGCGGTTCGCGCCCAGAACAGCGGAGCGCCAGAATCAGTGAAGCAAGTAGAAGTTTGGTACGTGCAGTCAGGAAAGCTGAAGAAGGTAACGGCGAAGTGCTGCATTCTCGCTTGTTACAACACGATGGTTCCGTATCTCTGCCCTGAGCTTCCCGAGAAGCAAAAGGAAGCTCTGCACTATGGTGTCAAGGAACCGTTCATCTATACGCATGTAGCCATTCGTAATTGGTCGGCGTTCCACAAATTGGGTATACGACAGATTCTTTCGCCGGGTAGCTATCACACGTTTACCATGCTCGACTTCCCGGTCAGTCTGGGTGCGTACCAATTTCCCAGCAAACCAGAAGAGCCCATAGTGCTGTTCATGCTGCGGACTCCTTGCAAGGCAGGTCTGCCGCGCCGCGAGCAATACCGCATGGGCAGGTACGAACTGATCAGCACTCCTTTCTCCGAATTCGAACGAAATATCCGCGAACAGCTGAATCGCATGCTCGCGGCAGCCGGCTTCGACTCAGCCCGCGACATTGCCGCTATCACAGTGAATCGTTGGGCACATGGATACGCCTACGAATACGATTCTCTATTCGATCCTCATTGGGCGCGAGACGAGCGTCCTTGCGTGATTGGTCGTAAGCAGTTTGGACGAATCTCCATCGCAAACTCCGACGCCGCGGCCAGCGCTTACACCAACGCGGCCATTGACCAGGCCTATCGGGCCGTTCAGGAACAAGTGAAGGGTGCTTAGAAATGTCTAATTTCGACAACGAAAACGCTCGTCGATCCCGTGACCGCGAGCTTGGCATGCACCGCAATATCACACGCCGGGATTTCTTGAACGGCATCGCACTTGGAGTGGGTGGCACGCTTGCCAGTCCATGGCTTGGCGGTTTGCTCGCGGCCCAAATGCCCGCGCCCTCTGCGCAGGACCGCCCCGGCTACTATCCTCCAACCCGCACCGGAATGCGAGGCAGTCACCCCGGCGCTTTCGAAGTCGCCCACGCATTGCGTGACGGTACGTTCTGGGAAACCGCAGGTAAGCCGGTGCAGACGGGCGAGGAATACGATCTGGTGGTAGTGGGTGGGGGCATCAGCGGCTTGGCGGCGGCATACTTCTATCGTAAGCAGGCAGGACCGTCAGCCCGCATTCTGATCCTTGACAATCACGATGATTTCGGCGGGCATGCCAAGAGGAACGAATTTCATTTAGATGGGCGCATGCTGCTGACCAACGGTGGCACGGTGGCGATCGAATCTCCTTTCCCTTACAGCAAAGAGGCCCGCGGACTACTGACTGAACTTGGCATCGATCCTCCGGCACTCCAAAAGAAGTACTCGGGTAACGCGGCGTTCGGCGGCCTCGGATTCGGCTACTTTTTCGACAAAGAAACCTTTGGAAGCGAGCGACTGGTAACGAACGCTCCCGGAGGCTTCTACGGTCGGCAAGGAACGTCCGGGAAATGGGCAGACTTTCTGGCGCGTACTCCCCTATCGGCACAGGCTCAGCAGGACATCGCCCGCATTCAGGAAGCCAAAATCGACCACATGGAAGGAGTACCGCAGGAGCAGAAGAAGGCTCGGCTCTCGAAGATGAGCTACAAAGATTTTCTGCTCAAGGTAGTGAAGGCTCATTCGGATGTCATTCCGTTTTACCAGACCCGTACTCATGGCCTGTACGGGATCGGTATCGACGCGGTGCCCGCACTGGATTGCTGGGCCATTCACTTCCCCGGATTTCAAGGCATGGGGCTTGATCGCGTGCCCTCAAAAGGCCTGAGCTTTACGGCATTGGGAGAGGTAACGCCGCAAGACGAATATCACTTCCACTTCCCCGACGGGAATGCATCGATTGCGCGAATGTTGGTGCGGTCGCTGGTTCCCGGCGCCGCTCCCGGGAACACGGCTGAGGATATTGTGATGGCAAAGGTGGACTACAGCCGCCTTGAGCACAAAGATTCTCCGATCCGCATACGTTTGAACAGCACTGCGGTGCTGGCGCGGCATGTTGGAGATTCTTCTTCCGCCAAGCAAGTTGAAGTCGTGTACGGACGCGATCAAAAAGCGTACACCGTACGTGGAAAAGGAGCGGTGCTGGCTTGCTGGAACATGGTCATCCCGTTCCTTTGTCCAGACCTGCCTGCCGAGCAGAAAGAAGCTTTGCACTACGGTGTGAAGGTTCCCCTGGTCTACACCGTTGTGGGACTGCGCAACTGGACCGCTTTTCACAAGCTCGGAGTCAGAGGCGTTTCCTGCCCGGGAATGTACCACAGCTCTATGAATCTGGATCAGGGGCCGAGCATCGGCGACTACAAACCGTCGCAATCTCCCGATGAACCGGTTCTGGTCCATATGCTGCGTACTCCCTGCCAGCCGGGCCTTTCTGCGAGGGAGCAGCAGCGGGCCGGCCACTACGACCTGCTGGCTACTTCGTTTGAGACTTTCGAGCGCAACATCCGCGACCAACTTGCCCGTGTGGTAGGCAGCGGCGGCTTTGATCCCGCGCATGACATTGAAGCCATCATGGTCAATCGCTGGCCGCACGGGTATGCGTACGAATACAACCCGCTATGGGATCCCGATTGGCCGGAAGGCAAGCGGCCATGCGACATCGCCCGCCGGCGTTTTGGGCGCATCACGATCGCAAATTCGGATGCAGCTGCAGCTGCCTACACCGATCAGGCGATCGATCAAGGTTATCGGGCCGTGCAGGAGTTGTTGTCAAGCTAACCGGGTCACGAGGAGCAGAGGAGAAACCAATGGTTAACCGGAGTGTTCTTGCCGCTTTGTTGGTGGTAGTGAGCTTTGCCTCAGTAGTGCCTTGCATCGCGCAACAATCCCAGGCGGAAAAAGAAATCCTTGATCTAGAAGCGAAGATGAACGCGGCCTACGCTGCCAACGACCTTCCGACATACTTCGCCTACTACGCCGACGATTTCACGCAGTGGCTTCCAGAAGGGCGGACCGATCTGCCGCAATACAAGAAGGAATGGACAGAATTCATCCGCAGTGGGGGCAAGATTGAATCGGATCAGATTTCCGACATGCACGTACAGGTCGGCCCCGCTAGAGATACCGTTGTTGCAAGCTACCTGCTACATGTCAGGACCCGCTCGCCAAAGGGCCAGGTCAGCGACGAAGATTTCCAGGAATCCGACGTCTGGTTCAAGCGTGATGGAGTGTGGAAGGTCGTCCACTTGCACTATTCACCTGCACCCAAGAAAAAGTGACTCGGCTATTGCCCGCAGGCGCACTTTCTAAAGGATATGAGACGAGCGAAATAACTCAGAATGTAGGTGGAGTATTTACCCACAGAACGGCTGCTTGCTTGTTTGTCGGGTTAAACCAGCGATGGCCGCGGTTGCTCTCGAACCAGAAGCTATCACCCTGCTGGAGCAGGTGACATTCGACTTCATCAAGCCAGACTTCCAGCGTGCCCTCGAGCATATAAAGGAAGTCTTCTCCTTGATGCATGTACGTTCCGTCGCTTCCGCTTCCGGGCGGGACTCGAATGAGCATGGACTCGAGCATCTTCGTGCCTGTCGAAAGCAGCTCCATGCGGACGCCGGACTTCGTCTCCAGACTCTTGCGATTGCGTGGCCGAAGCACTCGATTGGATTGCGCAGGCAAGTCATAGAGTTCCAAAACGGTGGCGCCGTATGCCGCTGCCAATCGGTAAATGGTCGCCACGGAAGGGTTAGCTCGAGAAAGTTCGATGGCACTCAGGAACCCGGCCGAAATGTGGGCCTGGCTAGCCGCTTCCGTCACCGTTGCCCCTCTTTTCTTTCGGAGTCGGCGGAGTTTGTCACCCAGATCCAGAGTGGGCTTGGCCGGTTGCGTTAGCTGGTTGACACGGAGATTTGTCCCCAGGGCCTCTTTTATCCCGGGCACATTCAATTTCTTAACGTCGCGTAGGTATTTAATGCGTTTCAGAACGTCGAGCAACTCTGGAGTATATAGTCGATAGCTGCCAGCACTCCGTGCCGGAGTTACTAGACCCACGCTTTCCCAAAGGCGCAATGTCGAGGAACTGATTCCGAGGATTCGCGCGGTCTGACCCACCGTCAAAAACCGCACACTCTTTATCGTCTTATGTCTTGATTTGGCTGATTTTGTGCGTCGCAAGCAAGCAATAGTAACGCGGAATCCTGTCAGATGTGAAATCTTGGCGACTCAGCTCACTTTGTTCCGGTTGTCCTCGCAAGTCCTGTAAGAAAGACGGCGTCGATGGTCATGACCGATGAGTGAGGGCGTTGCTGATCGCATGGTTCCGGAAACCGCCGGCGCGTCTTCCATCTGAGAATCGAACCCAAGTAGTTCGCTAGGTGCAATAGCATTCTCCCTGCGTTCTTTCCGCATAGTCGGAAACCCTTCCCTTACCAAATTTGCGGTTAGGTTAGTGGACTGTAGTTATTACGGACGAGTCTGGCGAACTGTAGACCACTTCGCCATCGAACAAAGTCATCAGGCACTTTAGGTCTTTGACTTGGTCGGTCGGGACAGCGTAGAGGTCGCGGTCCCAGATCGCAATGTCAGCTTTCTTGCCTACCTCGAGCGAACCGATTTTTGTTTTCCAGGAACATCTGCCGCGAGCCCCAGGCGGTGTAGCTGCGGAGGGCGGTGTGGATGTCGACGGCTTCTTCCATTCCGAAGGGGTGCAAGCCGTAGGTGCCTTTGGCGGTCTGGCGGGCTGCCGAAGCCCACAGGCCGTAGCGGGCGGCAACCGGGGTGACGAAGTAGTCTGACCCGCCGGACCAGAGAATTCCGCGCGAGTTGAGAGTCTTGAACGGCTCCAGGCTCTGGCCGCGTTTGGGACCATAACTGGCCGCGTAGATGTCACCAATCCACCAGAGGAATCCGGGCTGCATTTCCGGATAGCCGGCATCGTATTTTTTCTGTAGGGCGGCCATCACGTCGAGGGCGTGCGCGGTCGGGAGGTTGGCATGGATGATGCTGTGGCGCAAGCCGGGATGGGGTTGCTCCTGCTCAACGAGGGCGTAAGTATCGACGACCCACACGCCAGGCTTGACCAGCGCGGTCTTTGCCTTTACACGGGCGACGATTTCCGCTACCGAAGTGGCATCGGAGAGCTTGACGCCGTAGAGTTCCTCGACACCTCCTTCGGCGATGTGGGCGTGGGTGTCGATCAGGCCTGGGGTGGCGGTATGACCGTGGAGGTCGATGACGCGTGTGCCAGCGGTATTGCCTGCGAATTCCAGAACTTCGGCGTCGGTGCCGACTTTTACGATGATGCCGTGGCGGATGGCGAGGGCCTGGGCCACCGAGTCCTTGCCGTCCACAGTGAGAATATGGCCGTGAAGCAAGAGCAGGTCGGCACTTGGGCTTTGCGCAAGGAGACTTGTAGTCAGCAACAGGGTGACCAGCAGCGTGCTTGCCAAACTGAGCTTGCGGTGTAGCGACATCGTTGGATTCTCCTCCCCGGATGCGTACAACCACTATATCGGGGGGAGACCTGCCGTGCTGACCGCACGCTACTAAGGCTCCGTTAGGCGATACCATGCCAGCCCGGATTGTGCACCCAGCCAACGGAAAGGCTCATTCGGAACATACTCCAGGCTGGCGTTGAGGAAAGGATACTGGCTCCATGGTTCCTCACGACCGGCCTCCAGATCGGCAATGATTCTCCCGAAGATCGAGGTTAGATTCACGCCATGTCCGCTGTAGCCCAGTCCATAGAAGATGTTCTTATGTATTCCTGTGCATCCCACGGAAGGGGATTCATCGATCGACCAGTCAACCACTCCATTCCAACCTAATTCGAAACTGACGCTTGACATTTTGGGGTAGATTCGCACAAGCTCACGCCGGAGTTGCGAAAAATGGGAAGCAGCATCGCGATCTTCGCCAACTCCGCTATTGAAAAAGTAGCTTGGGCTGCCACCGCCGATGTGGATCCGATTATCCTGCGTCAAGCCGAGATAAAAGACTTCGGTGCGGCTGTCATTGAATGGAACTCGCTTGCGCCATCCGATCTCGGCCAATTGCTGCACACTGAAGGGCTGGGTCACCGCTACATATTCATGGACGGGCACAAACGAGTTTCGGAAAAATCCCAGTCTTGAGGTGAAAGCGTTGGTCGCCAAAACCAACGACCTTGCCCTGATGGTACGCCCGCCGGTCGTATGAAGGAGATGCTCCCGACCCTCCTCGATGCTAGCCACGGCTGTGTTTTCGTAAATCTCCGCGCCGGCGCTCTCTGCCGCCGCCTTGAACACATGGACCAGTTTCATCGGATGGATGTGTCCGCCGTTGGGGTCGAAGAACCCCGCCTCGTAGACCTCGGTGCCGATCGCGTTAACGAGTCGCTGCTTATCCCAGAACTCAACAGGCATGCCCAGGGATCGGGCCTGCTTCACATAGGCTTTCGCCGCCCGGACATCGTCTGACGTGCCGAGCACTTGCAGAGCGCCATTTATCTCCAACTCGCAGTCGATGCCGGTCTCGACGCTGAGCTTCGACAACGCCCGGATGTTCTCGGCTGTAAGGTCGTAGATCTTCTTGTCGACGGACGGAGCGGAGCTGAAATGCATATACCTGTCTGCAGTCATCGTCAGCACCATGGCGCCGTTTCGTCCCGAAGCTCCGTTCCCACAGCCTTTCGCTTCTAGGACGACGACGCGCTTGTGAGGGGAGATGCTGCGGATGTAGTAGGCCGCAGAAAGTCCCGTGAAGCCGCCGCCGAGCACCGCGACATCTACAACGATGTCGTCCGTCAACGGCGGATTCTGAGGCGGTTGACTTCTTGCCCAATAGCTGCGGTTTAGCTCAAACACCAGCGGTTCACGCCAGATCCTGGGAGAGATCTGGTTCAGGGTGGCGGTGCCGAGCAACGCACCGCCACTCGCGAAGGCTGCCCTTTTTAGGAAGCGTCGTCGGTTTGAGAGCTCTCGCATGGGAGGATGCTGCAAAGCCTCAGAGTAAGAGATCGCTTTATCCACGGCAAGGCAAATGAAGTGTAGTAGACAGCCTTACGGAATGAACCGTCTAACTAGATGCAGCATGGATTTAGGGATTCTGGACAAGTCGTCGGCCAACAGGAAGTAATGACCTAACGACCGCGATCGGGCTGTAGTCGCAAGAATCCCTTCATGCCAATGCCCCAGTCGCTTGAGTCTATGAATGCTGGGCGACCCACACAGCGGGAGTAAGGTCTGGAAGGCACCGGATGGGGAGATCGGCGAGCCCGGGGAGAATCGCAGCCAAATAGTCGCGCACTGGGATTTTCAACCTGCGGCAGCTTTCCACGACCGAGAGAATCGCCGCAACCTTAGGTCCCGCTTGTGAGCTGCCGATGTGCAACCAATTCTTTCGACCAAGTGCTACCGGACGCATGGAGTTCTCCGCCAGGTTAGTACTTAGCTCCAATTCGGGATACTCCAAGAAGCGGGTGAGCTTTTTCCATAGCGTGAGCGCGTACTGGCACGCCTTGCTTAGCGCACTCGAAGGCAACGCAATCGACTGCGCTGCCTCGATCTTGCTACGAATATCATCGAGAAGAGGCTTGGCTGTTTCGTGACGCCGAACATGGCGCGCCGCATCAGTCAGCGCTTTGCGGCGAGCTTCCGCGTCGACGGCGAACAACTCGTCCATCCGTGCCACAATCGGGGTTGCAACCGGATCTCGGGGATTTAGCTGTACTGCTTCGAAAAACTGTCTTCTTGCATGAGACCAACAAGCGGCATGTACCATTCTCGGCCCACCGATTTGGTCATACGCTGCATAGCCGTCGGTTTGGAGAATGCCTTCGAACGGTCCCAGGAACCGCTTCGGCCCATCGCGTCCGCGACCCAAGCGGAAATCGAACACCACGCTTCCTCCGGGGCGACTGTATTGCCAGAGGTAACCTTTGTGGTTCTTACCTCGGCCCTCGCGTGTCTGCACGTCGACCGGCGTCTCATCCGCCTGAATGTAACTTCCGCTGATCAATTCTCGCCTCATTGCCGCGACCATCGGGATCAGCAACTCGCCGACTCTGAGGACCCAGCCGTCCAACGTTGCGCGGCTGATTTCCAATCCGAGGTCCCTTTCCAGAATCATGCTTTGCCGATGCAGCGGCGTGTGATTGCAATATTTGCCAATGACCGTCTCGATGACGATCCGGTCACTCGCCAAGCATTTCTCGATGATCCGTGCCGGCAGGGGCGCTGAGACGACGCCGAGATCCTCACACGACCGGCAAGCTCGCTTCTCTCGTTTCGTGACCAGCACGAAATACTTCGCCGGTTGCACGTCCAGTTGGGAACTCTCCTCGTAGCCGATCACCACTGTTTCTTTTCCGCAGCGTTTGCATAGGCGCTGATCTAATGCGCAGGGCAGAATCCGCTCTACGCGAGGAAGATTCGCTGGCAACTCCTGGCGACCCGGATGCTTGCCGGATTTCTTGGTCGAGCGATGCACTGGCGCGTGCTCACTGTCCGCCTGCTCGATCATTTCACTGACGACAGGCGCAAGCTCGAACAATTGCATTTGCGCCTGGGAGAGCTTTTCGCCGCCAGCTCCATACTTCTCAATCCGCATCAGCCGCAGTCGCTCTTCCAGTACCCGAATCCGCAGCTCCGCGTACTGTAACTTGCTCTTAAGTAGTGCGATGAGTTCCAGATCGGCTGGTGCTGAAGGAATGGGAGGCACACTCACAATGGGTTATTGATTTACCAGAGTCGATCGAAACCTTCAAGCAACCAAGCAATCATGCGGCAGCATGTCCTTCCGGAGGAGCCTTGCGATACCACCGCTTGTGCTTGGTTTTGGCCAGATCGATCCCACCTAACAATAGAGAGAGTTCTTCGTGACTCAGTACCACCTTGCCCTGCGCATCCCCGGATTGCGGCCAGGTGAAGCGCCCTTTCCCCAACCTCTTGGCACAGACCCAAAGTCCGGTTCCGTCCCAGACCAGGACCTTCAGCCGATTGCGCTGGCCGTTGCAGAACAAGAACAGGTGCCCGCTCAGAGGCTCACACGACAATCGGTCTCGAACCAGACCGTACAGCCCCTCGAACCCCTTGCGCATGTCGGTGACCCCAGCGGCCAGATAGATCCGTGTGGCTGGACCCAATCCAAACACGGCCTATGCCCGCTCCAGTGCACTCACCAGGCGCTCGAACGTATTCCCATCAAATTCAGGATGTACCTCGATCCGGCGCCCGCCCGGCAGCACCACGGCCAGCCCGCAACTCGGTTCCTGCTGGCTCCGCGATTTCCCGGCTGCCAACCCCACTGCCACCAAACGATCAGAACGATCGGCCGAGGAAACTGGCTTACGCCTTTTCTTCTACCGCAGTTTCTTTAGGTGGCCATCCAGCGTGCTGAAGCTCAAACCTCGACTCTGGCAAAACTCGCTCCGCCGCACACCGCTGCTCACAAACTCCGTCACTAGCCGTTGAACTTCCGCACGGCTACGTCGCTTGGGCACTGACAACTCTGTTTTTGCGGTCATCCGGACACTTCAACACAGACCCCGCCCGTCGAACAGGTGTGTTGGTCAGACGCTTACTTTCAGCGGAAGTTGCCATTCGTGCGTTTGTGTTACCTTCGGCTGTCGCCCCGGGAATGATTCGCCACTCCCGCTGTCGATAGTAAGAAAGGAGCTTGTCGTGGAATTGATCGTCCGTCGGGTAAAACAGATTTTGAGCTGCGTAGATAGCACCCCTCATGAGGTCAAACGGGGCCGTCTTGTAGTTTAGATAATCCAACATGCCACGGACGATGCTCGCCTTTACCTCGAAACGTTGAACAATCGTCTTATCCTCATTCTGATTCTGGAGATGAAGTACGTAATTTGGATCGACATGTGTAGCCTCTGGGCTCGTCTTGCGCGCAAGCTCCAGAGCGAACTGCGGATCGGAAAGTTTGGACAACTGGTCCAGCAGATCCAACGTGTGGCGAGCATTTTCGAACATCCAGACGATCACCGGCCCAAATGAGCTGAGGAGCCTGTCGCCCTCCACCATTTGCGGCACGTATATGACAGGGAGTATTCCAAACTGCCGCAATATTTGGATTGGGAACTGTAATGAAAACGGGCCAAATGATTCCGCGTGCCCAGACAATTCAGATCGTGAGAGTTCTGTGAAGCAGATTCTAGTCTGTCGGTTGCGGATCACTTTTGTCGTGCCATCTATCTGGGGAATCCTCCACTCCACAACCTCTGGAGCTAAGACCATGCCGACACTCTTGATTCCCTTCAAGATTTCTAGCCCTTTTGCGATGACAAGCTCGGGGGGCTCCGAGGGCAGGTTTCGAGGAAAGCTATGGTAAAAGCTTCGCTCGGATCCAGCGATTCCGTTTTCCATCTCTTTTAGCGCTCCGGCAGTACGCTCAAGCCGCGATTTCTTCGAATTGAAATGAGGTAATGACGCGGTGATTTAAGGTGATTGTCGAACGATATTTGTGGCCCCGATGCTCTCATAGTCAAACGTAGCCGTATGCTCTTCGTTGTATGCGTTGAGTCCTTCAACAAGGGTGGCTTTGCCAGTTGGCAAAAGGTTCGGAACATATCTTTCATTCGGTTCGTGATTCGGTCGAGTGAAGCTGTACTTGATATTCAAGGCGACTCCGTTGCCGATGTTCTGAATCACATAACTTCCCTGATCGCCCTGCGCCACAATATTGCCGACGGCTCCGTGCATTGCGAGAATCACGTCGTTGTTGTCTCTCAACTCTCCCCAGAAACTCAGGCAAGGCTTCGACATTCCCTCAACTTGGGCGGTCGCAGCCTTGATAAGATCGAGCGAAGTCTGCAGTTGCTTCTGTCCCGTAGTCCTGATCTTCATCGTTTCGATGACGTACCAGAACAAGCCGATTAGACCGATGACCTGAATGGCCAGAGTGGCGACCTGGATGCACATGCCGGGGATTCTATCGTGGCGTTAATGTGAAAGCCACGGTTACGTAGCTCGTATTTGCTTCATCGACGAACCTACATTGAGAAGACCCCAAATCGATTTTCCTATACTCCCTGCCGTTCGGCGTCGCGGCAGCCGGTTCCTGATTTCCGAATACGGCAGCTTCCTTGAAAACCAGCAGGATGATTCTCACACTCGGATGGTGTTGCAGCCAAAGGATGTGGCGGTGATGCCCCCGTAGAGGAGAATACCAATGAGCTTCGCAGTGTCACCGGGTTTCACGCCGGTATTCTAGTTCTGCTGGCAAGGATGATTTGCGAGATCATGCGATTAGACCCTTTGAGAATTGCTGGTTTGAGCCCGAATCGCAGCCACAAGGGTACAACTCCACCACTCCACCCCGTCATATTCTCCCCCTGATCTCATTGACACCCATTCTCCCGTCCCTAGACTGCAGCGCCAACCGCTGAACGCGCCGACTTTGCACACGAGTTAGCTCCCAACTTGCAGTTAACTTGCAATGACTCAGAGTGAGATTGGCTTCTAAGCTCTAGAAAAGAATGGTAGGCGCGGCAGGAATTGAACCTGCAACCGTCGGATTAGAAATCCGATGCTCTATCCGTTTGAGCTACGCGCCCGTATTCGAAGACTGCCGGGGCTCATCAGAAATTATACGTGGCCGATGCATTTTTGTTTTGCAAACCGGTATAGACCCGGGTGGCCTGTCTTTGCGCGTTCTGTGCACAAAGGGTGGGGAAGCGGGAAGGCTTGCCGCCTCGATTTGTTCTTGTTTGTTCTTGGATATCGCGCGAGCCACGCGCTGCGGGTAAAATTGATCGCTCATCAGGCCACAAAAACATCGGCGAGGTATTTTCCATGAGTAATTTCGAAAACTATCCACGCATTACGCCGTTTCTCTGGTTCGACTCGAACGCCGAAGAGGCGGTCGAGTTTTACCTCAGCGTATTCAAGAATTCGCGCCGGCTGGGCCAGCAGCGCGACACTCGCACGGCTGACGGCGGCATCCTCACCATCAGTTTCGAACTCGATGGGCAGAGGTTCACGGCACTCAACGGCGGCCCGCTGTTTCGCTTCAATGAGTCGGTCTCATTCCTGGTGCGCTGCGACTCGCAGGCGGAGGTGGACTACTATTGGGCGAAGCTCATCGCCGAGGACAGCGATGGCCAGTGCGGCTGGCTCAAAGACAAATTCGGACTCTCCTGGCAGATCGTGCCGGCGCGCCTTCCCGATCTCATCAAGCATCCCAAGGCGATGCAGGCCATGATGGGGATGAAGAAGCTCGACATCGCGGAACTGGAGCGCGCTGCGAAGGGGTAGAGAACGCTGAATCACAAGGAACGGCCGGGGCACTTCCGGCCCGCCGAACTCATTGCACATTGGCGGTTATGGCCCGTGAATAAAGCGCCTCAGTATCCTTGTAAAGGCCGGATTCGCTCTGCTGAAGGTCGTACAGCAATAATCCATCCTTCACCAACTCCGCGGACTCCTCGGGTACGACTATTTCAGCCTTGGTAAGATGATGCGTCTCGACCACCACATTATTGAGCAGTATCTCCACGCGCACTTCCCCAACCTCTGCCAAGAACTTGCGGAAATTTCTCCCTTTCTGGATCGGGTCTGTTTGTGCTTTCGTTCAGTACTGGAGTAAGATCCGATCAACTCCGTCCAGAACCCTCATCGGCTTGCCCTCCAAAGACCTTTGGAAGGGCTCGAATAACGCGTAGTCGTAGATTACACTGGAGGCGCCCGCCGCACCCGGTTGTTGCATCGCCGTCGGGTTCTGGTCATTCACAACGTGCAACTGGGCAACAAGTTGTTCTGGCGAATTTGGTTTTGCCGTTCGCACTAGGGACATTTGAGCGAATGGGAAAAATTCTGGGACCTCCTTGCTAAATTGTCCTGAGGAAGCGAAACATTCCACCCTAGCCTCCAAAGTGCGAACGCGATAAAAATCCGATCGCATTTTGGCGAAAAGTGTGGTGAGATTCTCTGTCTCGATGATCTTCGCCAACTGCTCCCGTTTCTCTTCAAGGTCGTCGGTGGCCTTCACCATCTCTTGCTGTTGCACCTTTAGTTGCTGCGCTGCCGTCAACAACCGATCTTTCTCTGCCCCTACCGCCCCTATGCTCTTGGACAAGTCTGTGGCTCTTCCACCGAGTTCATCAATAGTCGAATCGAGTTGCCTGGTCTCTATTCGCGCTTTTGCAGTCGACTCCTCAGCATCAGTCGAGGCTTTCTCGATTCGGCCCGACAGCGAACTAAGTTGACTCCTCACGGCGGAGTCCACTGCCGTCTTTACATACTCACGAACGCCAACGATTCCAACGAGGCCAGCAATGGCCGCAAGCGCGAGCATCCACCTGAGGATGTCGCTCTTAATCGTGTCTAAGGCGGCAATCTTGCCGATCTCGAAGTCTGATTTAGGCACATCCTTGTTCAAGCGTTTTCCGCAGGACGGACAGAAATTACTCAGGTCCGCAAGCACAGTTCCGCAGGAAGGGCAGTGCATCGTCCGCTCCGGCTGTTTCGTGAATGGCCTGAACCAGCCGAGGAAAGTGTACGACGGGTCGAGTACGGGACGCACCCGCCGGTCACGCAGTAATACGCCGGCCTGGTGCCTGGTGCCCCAGGTTCGCGCTGCGCGAGGCAGCTTAATTCGGGCGGGTGGAAGGTGCAAGTTTCACTAACTTGATACCCGAGCGTCCGCTCTCAGTCTCCGCCATTACGAAGGTGAACTCGTTGCCATCGGTACAAGCCAACCCCCATCCGAGGTCTGTCGGAAAAAAATACTCCCGCAAAGGGGCGCCAGTTTCCGAATCGAAGGCGTAGGTAGCGAATTCCGTGGCTGGACCGTGATGAGGAACCTCGCGAATGAATTCCACAATCCAAGAGTTTCGTGCAGCTTTGATGGTGAACAGCCTGTAGTCACCCTCTACTTTTAATTTGTGAACCCGCGCCTCACCAGACGGCGAGACAGAGAATACGGGACCGCTCAGCGGGCGATACAGGAGGAGGTTCGGGCCATCCTTGGCGATCCGAGAGGTGTAAACGGCATCTCTCAGGGATCGGGCACCTCCTTGCGAAGCTGAGAAGCGCGGCAAGGCGGTCGGATCCTTCTCCTTCGCTGAGCCGCCAGAATCCCCTTGTGCGTGCACGTCCCCGGGGAGTTCTACGAACTTGCGAAGTTGTCCATTCGAACCGACGATGGCTACACGCGGTTCGTCCGTCGCCGGGTCAGCCCCGGCGATCAGGAAATCGCCATTCTCAAACACTCCAAGATGCAGAGGCAGGAAGGGCAGATCCAGAGGAACAGAGCCCGCGTAGGTGCCCTCGTGCTGGGAAAAGTGGGCGATAAATACACTGCTCTTTGCGGCCTGCTGGCTGTGCACGTCGCCAGCCGGGGTGCGCCATTTCGTCTCGTAGCCCAGCGGAATACTGCCTCGGGTCAGGACGTACAGATCCGATCCACTCAGGAACATATTGAGCAGAACAGGCCGGTTGATGTCATTGATCTTCTCCTTGCCAAAGCGGACGACGGTTTTCCCGTCACTGGAAACCGACAGCGGGTCTTCCAAACCTGTCTCTGGCATCGCGAGTCGAAATAAGATACCCCCATCGGGTTCGCAGAATACAGGCGCCGCTATGCTTTCGGCCGGCAAAGATGGCACCGGAATCGTGGAGACTTCATCCAGTATCACCCTCTCCGGCACGGTAGCGCCAGGTTGCCCTGAATGCTGCGCTTGGTCCTGTGCAAGGGAACCGGTCACCGTGGAGAAGATGATCAGCAGAACCCGAACGGTTCTAGAGACCGCCATTGTTCGACCATCCCAGCTTCCCAGATTGCTGGAAACGTCACAGACCGCGGGGCATGGAAATACTCTACTCCCGTTGTTCTTCGAGGCACAGCGAGGCCCAGGTTAGCGCCCAAAGAACGGCCGCGAACCTGGGGCACCAATCGAATCCGTTTTTCAACTTGTTCCACAGGGCTTCCCTCGGCGAAGATGATCTGGACCTCCGGTGCCTGCTAAATTCCAACTCGCAGGTGAAAAGCGACTCTCGCCGTCTGCCGCCAAGCTGCGTCTGCTGAAGCGGCTGCACTGCACGCTCAGGTTCGAGAAAAAAGCCTGTGAGTCAGGAGCCGTGCGCGTAGCGGGAGTGGACGAAGTTGGGCGCGGCTCGCTATTTGGTCCGGTAGTAGCCGCCGCCGTAATTCTCGACCCGACGTATCGCATCCGCGGGTTGCGCGACTCGAAGCTGCTGCCAGCCGAGCGCCGTGAGATTCTGGCCGAGCGCATTCGCGAGCACGCTATCGCCTGTGCCATCGCCGCCGTGGATGCGGCCCGCATCGATCAGATCAATATTTACCAGGCTTCGCGAGTGGCCATGCAGGAGGCGGTTCTGCAATTGCAGCCTGCGCCCGATCACTTGCTGATCGATGCCATGCGCCTCAACTGTGACCTGCCACAGCGCGCCATCATTCATGGCGATGCGCTTTCTGCCTCCATCGCCGCCGCGTCCATTCTGGCCAAAGTCGAGCGCGATCGCATGATTCGCGAGTGGGACCCGGTCTTCCCCGTGTACGGCCTCGCGTCCAACAAGGGATACAGCACGCCCATCCACATTGCCGCCCTTCGCCAGCACGGTCCGTCTCCACTGCACCGGCAGTCGTTTGCTCCGGTCTGGGGGAACCCGGTGCCGCAGGAGGTGCTGGCTTTCATGCTGCAAGAAAAAACAGAAGAAGTTCTGGAAGAAATCTCAGACGAACTCAACGAAGCTGTGGTTTAGAAACGCCTCCGAGGAGCAACAATGCCCACCCTGCTCGCGCAACCCACTCGCATCACCGCCGCCGGAAACAAACCCAAGCTGATCGACGAATATATTGGGCGCGTCAACAGCAAGACCAGTGGCGTGAGTGTCGCGCACATGCGCAGTCCGCAGGGTTGGGAGGAGCCGGGACAAGCTCCGGAGTTCGATGAGTTTACCGTGGTGCTGAAGGGGAGCTTGCGAGTCCGGCACAAGCAGGGCGAAATCAACGTTGCGGCCGGGCAGGCGGTTATTGCCCATCGCGGCGAATGGGTGCAATACTCCACACCCGCCGAAGGCGGCGCCGAGTATATCGCCGTGTGCCTGCCCGCATTCTCCATGGAAACGGTTCATCGCGACGCCTGACCCTTAATTTTTCCAGATCTCGCGAAAGATCGCTGCAGCCTCGTGTCGGTCGGCTGCATCCTATCCAGTAATAGCCGCTAGTAGACAACTTCCAACCAACCAGCAGCGACGCACCCAAGGCGTCGAGAAGGAGAATACTGTGGAACCGAGACTCAAAGCTGACAAAATCGCTCCGGAAGCCTATAAAGCAGTGATGCAAGTACAGACCTACATCAATCATTCCGGTCTGGAGCATTCCTTGCTCAATCTGGTCTATCTGCGCGCTTCACAGATCAACGGCTGCGCCTTCTGCATCGACATGCACAGTAAAGAGGCTCGCGCGCTGGGCGAGAGCGAGCAGCGTCTGTATGCGCTCGACGCCTGGCGCGAAACCCCGTTTTTCACCGAGCGGGAGCGGGCCGCGCTGGCGTGGACGGAGGCGATCACGCGGGTGGCCGAGGACCATGTCCCGGATGAAGTTTACGAGCGGGGGAAGAAGCACTTTACCGAGGCGGAACTGGTAAATCTGACCTTGGCGGTTGCGCAGATCAACGTGTGGAACCGGCTGGCCATTGCCTTCCGCGCCGTGCCCGGCACCTATCAACCTAACGTGCGAGAGTTAAAGAAAAGCGCATAGAACCTGAGGCACGCCGCGGCAAACCCCCGGCGTGCCTTCGGGCTTACTTACCTTACTTTCAACCCGTACTTCTGTGTGCCTGGTGGGACGAGGCCGTTCATGCGCAGATATTCGACAATCTGCCCAATAATGATCGGCGACGTGCCAGACGGCCGCCACGGCGATCCCCAGCTTGGTGTTGGGCCCGGCGTAAGGGCCTTCTACACGGTCGAGAGCATTCTTGGCGTCGATGGTCTCCAGCACCTTGTTGCCGTAATCGAACGACTCTTTTAAGTACTTGAGCAACTCCGCCTTGGTCTTAGCTTGCGACGGCCCTCCCTTTTCGCATCCCTCGGGAGGAATCTTGCCCTCAATCTCGTTGAAGAAACCATAATTGGCGCAAGCTACATGCTTTACCTGCTCGGCAAACGAACGCACGCCGTCAAACTGGCCGGCAGTCGGGATGTATCCATATTTCGATTCCGGCATGGCCTCGGCGACCGAGTAGAACTGACCCTCCGCCCACTGCAGCGCATTGCCCACGCTGCCGGCGACATTCTTTGGGACATGGTCCTGGGCAAGAGCGGGGATGACCAGAACGCCGAGGAAAAGCCAAATGAGCGTCATCAGTCTCATGGGAACCTCCTGAGGCTTAGGACTCCGGAGAGCGAAAGAAGATAGCGCAAATAAGGACGGGCAAGACGCCCGTCCTCCATCAGGCGTCGTCACATTTCACTTCAGCATGATTTCCTGCAGCAGGTCGGAGGTGATGATCTCGCGCATCTCGACGCGCTTCTCGCCCAGCTGCTGGCTCTGCTGCTTGCCTCCCAGAATCTTGTCGCGCATGAGTTCACCTTTGGCAGACAAGCCGTCCAGCGAAGCGTGATTCTTGTATTCGACTGCAAGACAAAGGTCCCAATCCTCGGGATTGCTCTTCGTCTCTTTGAGGAAAAGCTTGTAGTCCACGATGATTCCCTGGCGTTTCTCCTCATCGAGTATGGGCTTGCTGGACTGGCGAAGGCTTGTGAGATAGGCGTCCATCTGGTTCGGCTTCACGCGAATCAGGGATACGCGCCAGACTGGACCTTCGGTGTAGTGTTCCTGAGCAAAAAGCGCAGGCGCTAGTAAGAACACGAGTGCGAAGAGCCCGTAAAGCTTTTTCATGGTGATCTCCTCCAAGTGAATTTGAAATAACCGGCGAGGCGAATCATACGCCTTGCGAAAGGATTTCTGATGAGAACTTGGCGGGTCAGGGCTCGCTTGGACAGTGCGCAGCTAGGAACGAAGAGGACGGACAAGACGCCCGTCCTCTTTTAATCCAATCTAGGGCGCTTCGATCAACTCCATCTTTCCGTCACGGGTGCGATGCAGAACCATGACTTTTCCTTTAGGGTCGCGGAAGACGAATACATCGCGGTCACGGAAGTGAGCTTCCTTGATGGCTTCTTCAAGCGTCATGGGACGCAGGGCGACGGCTTCGTCGGAGCGTACCAGGTGGACTTCGGTCGTTTTGGCGACGGCGGGAAACTTGTGCACCACCACGTCGACTGCGGTGGCTTCGCTCAAACCAACCGCAATGGCTACGTCTTCCTGCGAGGCCTCGCCGTTGCCGTTCCACTTTTTCGGGCTGGGAGTCTTATGATTATGCCGTTTCTTGGTGCGCCAGCGAGTCTTATATTTGACCGCCTGTTTTTCCAGATGTTCGAAAGCTTCGTTGACCGCTGCGCTCATGTTGCCGGCCTGAGCCAGTCCAACCAGCGGGCCGTTGCGCGGGCTAATGGTGATTTCGGCTTTGTGACGGTGTTTCTCGAGCGCCAGAATGACCTTGGTCTCAAAGCGGTCGCCTAATATTTTGCGGATCTTGGTAAGGCGGGTTTCAACTTCTTTGCGGATGGCGGGGGTCACTTCGTATTGCCGGCCGGTGTATTCCACGTTCATGAGCGCCCTCCTGAAATTGTGTTCGGTGTTGCGGGCACCACGTTGGGATAAGTAAGAAGTAAAAAGTTAAAACACAGAATTGTTCCTACTTCTGCCTTCTTACTTCTACCTTTTTGCGTTATTTCTTGACTCTGCGCTGGTGGGTGCTCGGGATGCGCATGTCTTCGCGATATTTCGCGACCGTCCGGCGAGTGACCTGGATGCCCTGCGACTGCAGGATGCGGGTGATCTGCTCGTCGGTGAGCGGCCGGCTGGAGTCTTCCTCATCGATGAGCTTCTTGACCCGGCGCTTCAGGATGAGCAACGAAGTGTTGCCGCCCTCCGGGCCGTTCACGCTCTCGCTGAAAAAGTATCGCAGTTCGAATACGCCCTGCGGAGTGTGGGCGTACTTGCTGGCCACCGCTCGCGAAACCGTAGAAGGATGCACGCCGATTTCTTCAGCCACCTCCTTGATCATCATGGGTTTGAGTTCGTCGATGCCTTTTTCCAGAAAATCCTGCTGCCGGGCCACGATGGAGTAGCAGACCTTCATGATGGTCTGCTTGCGCTGCTCAATGTTCTTGATGAGCTGCATGGCGCTCTTGTAGCGCTCTTTCACGTAGTTGCGTGTGTCCTTGTCGTTGCCGTCTTTCGTCAGCAGGCGTTTGTACGCCGGATTCAGACGCAGCTGGGGAACGTCTTCGTCGTTCATGATCACCAGCCACTCGTCTCCATGCTTCACGAAAGCGACGTCAGGCTCAATCAGGCGGGGCTGGACCTTGTTATAGCGAAGTCCGGGGCGCGGATCGAGAGTGCGAACGTACTGCAGCGCGTGCTCAATGGCCTCGACCGGACGGCCCAGAGCGCGGCTGATTTCCTTGTGTTGTCTGTTCTGCACGGCGCGCAGGTGCTGGTCAACGATCGCGATGGCATCGACGAGCACCTGTGCTGTGGCTTCGCGGTCGCCATTTCCGTTCTTCTGCGATTCATGATGCTGCTGGTGGAAGCGCAACTGATACAGCAAACACTCCCGTAAGTCGCGGCAAGCGACCCCCGGGGGATCCAGCTGCCGCACGACTTCGATGGCCTCATGCAGATCCGTAAGATTGAAGCTTGGCCGGAATTCAGGCCGCGGAGCCGGGGGTGGGACGGCTGCTGTGGGCGGCTCTGGCGCCGGTTCTGCCGCGGGAGCGACCGCGGCCGCAGTGCCGGTACCCATGTGCCCGGAGCCATTTGACCCGTGCTCATTCCATCCCGCTACGGCGGAGGCCTCGTCATCGCCGTCTGGCTCTGACGGAGAGAATCCAGAAACGTCTGCTTCCGAGGAAAGTCCAGCGGAAGCCTCTTCTGGTGAAGTCAGTCCAAGGGCGGCGACTTCTTTCACCAGGCTCTCGGCGGCGGCCGCATCCGCCTCGGGCGGCGCCGGTGGCGTCACTCCCAGCAGCTCCTCATCGCTGGCGATCAGATATCCATCCTCGTTTAAGTTGCCGATGACCAGTTCGGCGGCCTCGCGAACTTCACGCCGGGTCGGAATGGAACCCAATTGCCAGGTCAGATGGTCGGTAAGATTGCTCGGCTTGGAAAGAAAATTCTCGAACGAGGGCCGTTCCACTTCTTCCGATTCGCGCTGGCTGCGGTAACCAGGGTCCAGGTATTCCTGGAAGAACGAACCGAAATCGATTTCTTCAAAGGGATCTTTCTTGTCAGCGGCAGCAGTGGGGCTCTCTTCCACCACGGCCTGATCGCGGTTCTCTTCCTTGCGATCAACGTCGTCCAGCAGGGGAACGGCGTCTTCCAGTTCCTCGAGAACCGGGTTCTCCACCATCTCGGTGTTGATCATGTCGCGCAGCTCAAGCTTGTTGAGCGCCAACACGCTGACCATCTGCACCAGACCCGGGGTAAGGATCTGTCTTTGCGAGACCTTCAAACTCAGTCTGGGTTGCAGAAAAACCATAAATCTAGCTCGTTGCTCCTAGCTGCTCTCACACCAGCGAGAAACTCTCGCCCAAGTACACCCGCCTGACTTCGGGATCGTTCGCCAGCTGTTCCGGCGTTCCGTGGCGGAAAATACGACCGTTATCAATAATGTAGGCCCGGTCGGTTACCGATAACGTCTCACGAACGCTGTGATCGGTAATCAGAATGCCGATGCCGCTTGCCTTCAAGTCGCTGATAATCTTCTGCAGATCGAGCACAGCGATGGGGTCGATCCCCGAAAACGGCTCGTCCAGCAGGATAAATGTGGGGCTGATGCACAAGGCGCGGGCAATTTCCACCCGCCGCCGCTCGCCGCCCGAGAGCGCATAGCCTCTGTTCTGGCGAATATGTTCCAGTCCCAGCTGGTCGATCAGCTTTTCCATTCGTTCCCGGCGTTCGTGCCAGGAGATGGGCTGGGCTTCCAGCACCGCCAGAATGTTCTCCTCAACCGTGAGCTTACGAAAAACCGAAGCTTCCTGAGGAAGATAGCTGATCCCATACTGCCGGGCCCGAAGGTACATGGGCACGTCAGTGATGTCATCTTGATCGACTAGGACTCGACCCGTATCGGGTGGGACCAGACCAACGATCGAGTAGAAGGTAGTTGTCTTGCCGGCGCCGTTAGGTCCAAGCAAACCAACAACTTCGCCCTGGTCTACGCGAAGGCTTACACCGTTTACAACCCGGCGACCGCGGTAGGATTTTCCGATTTCGTCCGTGGCCAGAGTGTGCATTTATCGTGCCACTCGCGTTCGGGTGACGGTGGGGGATGTAACGCTGCCTTCTACCAGCACCCTATCATCGTGTCTGTAGAAAGTCAACGAAACCCCGGTAATCTTGCCCCGTTCGGCATCAAAAATGCTAGGCGGTCCGCCGGTGAGCACAAATTTATCATCCGGCGCCGTATACACCAGCTGATCCCCGTTCGCCCGGCGCCCCGGCTCGGTCACGACAACCTGGCCAGAGGCCACGATTCTGTCGAGTTTCCCCGCAGATGCCGCCTGCTGACTGGACGGAACCTGCCCCCGTGCGGCAAAGAACACATCCATTTGCTTGGCGATCACGGTGAAGTCGGCTCCTTTGGCCATTACTTCTCCCTCAAAATGAGCTTTGCGTTCGGTATCGGTATAGGTTAACCCCGACGAGGTGATGGCAATCGGGATCGACTTCCCATCCTTGCCACTGTCGACCAGCACCGTCGAAACCGGGTGACCGGGGGTCGCATGGGCGATCATCGAGCGGTGGTCACGGTCAAACTCAATCGAGGGCGCCTCGACGATGTTCGCGTCCTGCCAGAGCCGGGCCCCTCCGCCGTAGAGCGCAACGGCAGAAGCTCCGTGGACGCTCATCGACTGTGAGGTAACGTGAATCGGGCTCGACGAGGCCAGCAGGGCACCGTTGGGCTGCGATTTCAAATCGCTGTAGGTACTCTTTACCTCGCCTTCGGCGAAGGCGTCTCCGCTGGCGCGATTGAGCCGCATGAGCTGACCAGTAGTAGTCATTCCTCCTTCGACCACGCGCGGTGAACCCGTGAGCAGCAGGATCTGGTCGGAGGGTGTATAGCGGGCGCGCTCACCCCAGGCTTTTCTCTGCCCATCGACGAATGTCACGTTGCCCTGCTGCGTGATGGAAGTCATGCCACCGCCGGGGTGAAAGGTCGCGTCAACCATGGTGCTCGCACTCACGCGATCCGGCTGCCCCGGATTCTGGCTGACTATGCGGGCGTCCGGTGCACCGTGGATGGAGGTAACCTGGCCGGATGGGTCGAAACGCCCCTCAAATTTTCCCGCGGTGACCAGAGTCTGCGGTCCGCCGGCGGGCGTGCGGGGGCGGAGCGCAACCTGGGCAGAACCGGCGGTCTCTGCGCGCTCCAGGCGCTTGCCGTTGGTCAGAAAGAAGTCCACTGCGGCGGCGGTCAGTTCCATATCCTGCGGCACCGAGGATGTCCCCGAACGGCTCTGATGCTGCACCAACTTCACTTGGTCTTCGGAATGCACCTTGGTGAGGAGGTTCTTGCCGGCGAAATCGAGGATCACGCGTCCGGCACTAGCTTGCATGGGTTGTGGACCCTGCATCTCGGACATCACGTTGCCCGTGAAAATCGCCGTCCGCGCCGTTTCGCTCTTCTTCCCCATGGTCAGTTCCAGTTGATCCGCCTTTACTTCCGCGGGCTGAGGTCCGTCTGCCTGCATGTGCACATTTCCCGCTGCGAGAATGCGGTCGAGAGTATTGTCTTCGCGCAAGAAAAGCGTTGCGCTATCGGATTCACAATGACGGGCGGCGGTTGCCAGTTGCGGGTGCTCAAGCACAACCTGGTGCGGATCCTTGGTGATGGCGGCGCGAGCGGCGTTGATCGATAGCCCGGCAGAATCGTTAGCTACCAGCTGGACCTGGGACTCGAGCGTGAGCACATTGGTCTTGGCGACGTACTTTACCCCCGTAGCAGACCCGCTCCCTTGCGGCAGACGAAACTCGACTTTCTCTTTGGTCGACGCATTTCCCGTTTTCTGGTTGAACACCAGGCCGCTGGTCTTGAGGTGGATGGGATTCTTCAGCTCTTTCGGAGCTGCTTGGTCCGGATTCAGAATGCCTTCCGGGTTCGCCTCCAGATCAATCTGCACCTCGCCCCGGGCGCTGATGTTCCCCGACGGCTGGTCGTAACCAAAATCGGAACCATAAATCTGGTCATAGCGGCCTGAATCGCGCCCGTAGAGCGTGATGGTCACGTCGTGCAGCTCGGCGTGCCCGCCTTGTTTGAATTGCACGGCCTTGCTGGCTTCGATCCTGAACAGGGTGCGTCCCTGCTCGGACTTGGAGACGGTGAATCCGGTCGCGCTTTGCTTGATCTCCAGCCCGATCTTCTCGGGAACCTGCTTCAACGCATTTTGCACACGATGCCGGGCATAGAAGTACATTCCCCCCACCAGCAGCACCACGGCGATGGCAGTACCGGCAAACCAATGGCGCAAGCGGGATATAGAAAGAGGCATCTAGAGACAAGTGTAATGCAGGCGTCAGGCGGTGCGGCAGACCTTCAGGAAGCGATGCCGGGGAGGGGTCGCGGCTCCAATCACGCTCGCGATCTAAAGGCCCAGCCCCTTGCCGCCGGGCGGCGGTGTCGAAGATGCGGGTCCCCCGCACCTGCCGGGGCCGGGCCCAATTCGGAGGTATTCAGTTGTAAGTCCTCCCGCTATCATTAGTAGCGTCCGTGGAGGCCGCTGTCAGTGATCTTCGGCACACTTCCGGGTCCGCGCCACCAGTCGGTCTCCGTCGCCCACTCACAGGTTGGAGTGACGGGGACTTGTTCATAACCGCGACGACGGTGAATGAGAGTAGTCAGGTTTCAGGCGGGCAGGTGTGACTTGGCCGCAGGCTCCCACCCGCGAGGTTCACGACCCGGTGATAAGGCTTCTCCGGCCACTCGGCGCGCAGTCTGCGGTCTCCTCGTGGAGCAGGCGGAGAGTTGAGTCAAGGTGTGATCTCGAAAACTGTGCCGCAGTCACTGGTCCAGTAACCGCAGCCTTGATGGCCTTCCACGGTCGTGCCGTAGAGGTTTCCCGCCCTATCAAAGACCAGAGAGGCATAGGGACGCAGATTCGGCGCCGTCACTGTCCTATGTGATGGATCGGGAAAAACCTGAACAGTTTTCGACTGGTGTCGTGTGGATTTACCAGTGTTCGGAGATGACAAACATCAGCCTGCGGTCTGATTCTGGAAGTCCCGTAGCGACAGTTCCAGCCCGCCGAAATCGGGGTGGTCGTTGTAGTCCAGAGTAAACGCGATGTCCATGATGTCGCCCGGAAGCAGTTGTGCCTGCTGCACCCGCTCCGCCATTCGCCATCCGAGCGCGTTGTAGGTGATCGCCTTTCTCCAATTTCTAGTTTCCGGTTCGCGGTTCTCAGAGCGGACTTTTATCGCCGCCCCATCGGGGTGGCAACGCGGCGTCACCAGAACCGCTTCGCGGGTGAGTTCATCGGGTGCGGCGGACAGCTTCAGCTTCACATGCTTCTCTTTCATAACCCGTGGCGGGGCAGCCAGGCGCAGGTTGCGGGCAGCGAACACTGGCTCCGGATTGCCGATTCCGAACGGCTCGAGCTGCTGCAAGACCTGAAACAGCTCGGGGGTTACGGAGTCGAGGCTCAGTTCAGCGTCCAGATCGAGGACGGGTTCGAAGTCGGCGAGGGTCAGACGGGCGCGGGCGTATTGATCAAGATGGCTACGCAATTCGGGTAGGCGCGCGGACGGCAGAGAAAAGCCGACTGCATGGGCGTGCCCACCATATCGCGTGAACAAGCTGCCACAGGATTCCAGCGCGTTCAGCAGGTGAAACGCACGAATGGATCGGCCAGACCCGTGCGCATCTTCGCCGTCGCGGGAGACCACCAGCGCGGGCCGGCCGTAGCGCTCCACGACGCGGGTGGCGGTAATGCCGATTACGCCGCGATGCCAGCCATCACCATCAATCACCATGCAGAAGGCGTCATGCAGGGCCGGATCCTCCTCGCATCGGGTGTTAATGGCGGCAAGGATTCTGCGCTCTTCCTCCTGACGCTCGGCGTTGAGGCCGTCCAGCTTCGCGGCGATTTCTTTCGCGCGGGCAGTATCCTTCACGCTGAAAAGCTCGATCACATCGCGCGCTACGTCCATGCGTCCGGCCGCATTGATGCGCGGCGCAACGCGGAAGGCCACTTCGCCGGAAGTCACCGGCCTGCCGCCGACGTGCGCGACCTCCAGCAAGGCTTTGAGTCCTGGATTCACGGCTGATCGCAGGGCTTCCAGACCGAGCTTGGCGAACACGCGGTTCTCGCCGGTCAACGGCACCGCATCCGCGATGGTAGCGATCGCTACCATCTTGGCAAATGACTTGAGTAGAGCACCCTGATCGCGGCCCGTCAGCCTGCGCTCCATGAGCGCTTGCGCCAGCTTGAATGCAACCCCAGCGCCACAAAGCGCTTTGCAAGGATAGTCGCAGCCGGGCTGATTGGGATTCAGCACCGCCAGCGCGTGCGGTGTCCCGTCCTGCCCAGGCAGATGATGATCGGTAACAATCAAGTCCACGCCCAGCCGCCGTGCAGTCTCGGCAGCGGCGAAGGCGCGAATGCCCGCGTCGACGCTAATGATCAGGTGAATGCCGGCCGCCGCCGCCCTCTCGATGACATCGCCGCGCAGGTCATAGCCTTCCTTGATGCGATGCGGAACGTGGAATTCGGGAGTGCCGCCACAAAGCTCAATCGCGGTCTTCAGGATCACAATGGCGGTGGTGCCATCGACATCGTAGTCGCCGTAGATCAGAATGCCTTCCTTGCGCTCAATAGCCGCCTCAATGCGATCCACGGCAGATCGCATTCCGGCCATCAGATAGGGGGAGTGAAGATGACTGAGCGAGGGCGCGAGAAAGCGACGGGCCGCTTCGCCGTCGCAGATGCCACGCGTCACCAGCAGGCGGGCGAGTGTGCCGTCGAGAGAGAGATTTCTCGAAGCAGGATTCGAACCCAATTGGGAGGAGAGAAGCGCAACCTGGGATTCATCCGCGGCCTTGGACATCCACTTCATGGATCAGACGATTGTATGCGCAGACAGCCGAATCGACAGGCGAGGAGCCCGCCCTCCCTCACCCGGATCTACGGTTCGTCATCCTGATCGGGTTCGTCCATGGATAGCCCAGCGAAGTCGTCCGCCGTTTCTAAAATGTTCTGGTAGCGCTCGTACCAGGGGGTGGATGCCTCGTAAACCATCATGACGCCCTGGTGAGCAAAACCCAGTTGCACGAAGCCCGTCTTGCCCACGTAGGTGCGCAGCCAGCGCGCCTCTTCCAGATCTTCGTCGCTGGTGAACTCGACGTGGCCCAGACGATGGATCATCTCGTCGAGTTCGTTCCGCTCCAGCCGCCACGAGTCCATGGTCAGAAAAGACGCGCCCGCGGCTTTGGCCAATTCCACGAAATCCTTCCAGCCGTCGGGATTGTCCTGCCCTTTCCAGCTGACGCTCTGCACGTCCTCGTAGTCCACAAAGCCGGGAAAACGGCGCATCCCGTGGCCCTCGATGAAGGCAATCATGTCATCTTTGAGGGTTGCGAGATCGTCAGGCAATGGCGACATAAGTTGTTTCGGGTGACTTAAGCATTGTATGCCGGAAGGGTCGTTGGCCGATAGTCGGTGGTCGATAGTCGTTAGTGGTTGGCATACCCACCGTGCGGCTGTTGCACAAGGGGCTAACGACGGACGACGAACCACCAAGGACGGTGCTTCCCCTGTGCTAAACTAACTGTTTCAAATAACATCCGATCCGCCCCATGCTGCTTTCCAAAGAATATGTGACCTATCTGGCCCGCGAAGTCACCAAAAAACTCATTGCGGGCGAGTTTATTGAGAGCAAGTCGGTCCCGGCGGTCACCGAGAGAGTTCACGCGGTGATGCTGGAGGAACTTGCGTTGGAAGACCGTATCAACGACGAGGTCCGGGTGATTCTCGAAGCCTATTCCGACGAAATGCGCAATACCGGCGCCAACTATCAGGAGATGTTTCGCAAGGTGAAGAACGAACTGGTACGCAAGTACAAGGCGGTGCTGTGAGGGTCAACCGCGAGAAGGTAAATAAAATTGCGCATCAGGTCACCGACGCTCTGGCCGAGATGAGCGAAGTTGGCTTCGTCGAAGATCGCAACACCATCCGCCTGGAAGTACGCCGCCTGCTGGAAGAACTGTTGAACCAGGAAGAAAAAATCGATCAGAACGCCCGCCACAAGATCGAGAATCAGAAGCGCACTATCCTCGAAGGCAGCCAGGAGTGGGATATCCTCTACCGCAAGTATTACAACGAGGAAGTCAAGAAGCTGGGAGTCTGAGTCGCGACGCTTTCCGCCGTCGCTAACGAAATTCCGCCCATCCCTTTTACAGTTCAGTCGACGGCGATGTTGCCTCCACATACGATCCTAATCTGTCGGGGTTCCGGGATGGTCGTTCGCTCCGTGAGCCGAACCCCTGCTTCACCAACTTAAGGATGGTTCGCCGATTTTGAGCGATCACTTTCGGCCACGCCAGGCGGCCCATCATGGGGAAGTAGATCCCGCGAAAGCACAGCCGCGCAATCAGCATATTGATCCGGGAACCGAGCGGTTTGTCGTCGAGCGCGTCCACCGCTTCGGCCAGCGCCTCTGGGCTGTACGCGTGCTCCCACCCGTAGTTCACCTCGGCATGAGCTTCCGGAATGGTCATTTTGAGCGGTGTGTGCGCCATGGCAAACGGTATGAACTCCTGCCAGTGCTTCCGCCGGGTAAGCCGTCCCGCAGTCTCGAGCCTCTTGTAAAGCGGAGTCGCCGGCAACGGAGTCAGTAAGCCGAAGATGGGGAGCCCCGGTGGCCAGGTTCGCACTTGCTCGAGCGTTCGCTCCGCCACCCCCGGCGTATCGTTGTCCATGCCGAAGATGAAGGAAGTAATCGCGTACACATCTCTCCGGGCGAGCCTTTCCAGCACGGCCGCATACTCACCCGGTTTGTTGAACCCCTTCTTGACATCGGCGAGATTAGCCGGGTCGATCGACTCCATGCCGATGAAAACCCATTTCCCTCCCGAGGCCGCAATCAGATCAACCAGTTCCTCATCGCGCAACAGATTGGCGCTGATCTGGGCCACCCAATGCACCTGGGCGCCTGCAGCGATAATGTCCCGCAGCAGCGACTTCGTACGCTTCACATTGATGGCGAAGTTATCATCGATGAAAAAGACGGCAATCTGACCGCCCTCGCTCTGCGCCCGTGCCTTCAACAACAGCAGTTCATCCACGACGCTTTGGTTCGTCCGAAACCGGATCGAATCGCCGAAAAATCCGGTCACCGTGCAAAACTCGCAGCCGTACGGGCAGCCCCGGCCGGACTCAATGGGAACGATGCGAAACGTCCCCCACCCGCCCGCGAACCGCTTGAGCAGAGGGGCGGCGACCTTCGGGACCAAATTGAACTGATCGAGATCAATCGAATCCCATGGGATTGCCGGATACGCCTGCAGTGAGGGTTTGCGTTCCTTCCCCTCGTCGTCCACCGGCGCATAAATGTCCTTGAGTTCCCCGCGGACCGCGTCTTCAACGATCTTTGGCCAGGTTTCATCGGCTTCCCCGAGAGCCACCGCGTCGGCGTGACGTGGACCGCCGTCCCGGCCGAGCGCCTCATCGGCCAATTCCGTTACGTGCGGACCGCCCATCACCACCGGCACTCCCGCCGCTCGAACCGCATCGGCCATGCGATACGCCTTGGCGATCATTCTGGTCATGGCGCCGATGCCGACCAGTCCAATGTTCTTTTCGCGGACGAATCGTCCTATGCTCTCTTCATCCATCGGTTGCGCGTTGCCATCGATCAGCAGCACCTCGTGACCAGGCGGAGTCAGGGACTGGAGCAGAAACATCCAAAGGTGCGGCATAAAATTACGGGTCACGCCGTTGTCGGGGTTGTAGAGCAGAATTCTCATTGCTTCCTTTGCATCCAAGAAATCGTGTCGGGGGTTCGAGTCTCACTGCACAGAGAGACGAGCGCCGTTAGAACCGGCGGATTCCGTTTGATCTTCTTTCCCGGGATCCCGTCGTCAGGTCCGAAGTAGGCCGCGTCGCGTGTACGACGCCGCGTCCTAAATCGGAAGAGCTTGAGAACGAAGCTCTAATTATGATGTGTTGCCGCAGCCCTACTCTTCAACGCCAGGTATGGCAGCAACTCAGTGAATGGTAGCGTTGAGCATATCACGGCCGTGTTCCCAGATTGGTATAGAAAGAGATGCCCCGCGCCGTGACGCGGGGCCACCTGCAGTCGCCACCTTCAGGCCGCTTCCTTACGTGTCACGATCTGTTGCAGGCGCTGCTGGTAAAGCTGGGTCAGGTGCATGATTTCCCGGTGCGTGTGGCTCGCCACCCAGTGTTGCCGCGGCGTGCGACGGCGTTCCCGGCGGCTGCCTACGTTGCCTCGAAAGAGGGTATTGGTCAAATCCTTTTCGGCGGTGAGCTGTGTCCAGCCACTCCCGTCACTCACCTTGAAGATTCCAATGTACCCTCCCGCCAGCAGTTCCAGGGGAGATTGAATATGGTTGCACTGGTCGAATTGGGTCGATCCCTCAGTCCGGAAATCTTCAAACCAGCTCGGATACACGAAATCGGAGACCAGCACATTGCCGATCTTGTATCCAAGACTATCGGCTTCGCAGGCATCGCACACCTCGTAGGCAAGAAGCGTCCCGCTGGTGTTGGCATTCTGCACGAACACGGTCAGGTTGATGTTGGGGTCGGCCAGCATCTCCAGTAGTTCGTGGCTGGTGGTGACTGACCAACTGTTGCCGTATTTTAAGTCGGTGGCGGCGAAGACTTTGCCCAGCGGCAGCCCGTCTGGTGTCAAGTCATGGTAGCCGAGAGCTCCGGCCTGGTCGGAATCGTCAAGAATAGTGAGCCACCAGGTGCCCGCCGGTGGCGTGGAGCCGGAGGATATGAAGTTGAGCTTGGCATCGACGCCCCATGCGGGTAGGAAGTCGTTGCTGACCTGCTCCTGCAGTGCCTGTACCACCGGCCGAATGTCACTGTCGTCAAGTACCGAGCTGGCGTTGATCACTGAAATTTGAATGGGAACCGGTTGCGCCATGGGTTTTCTCCTTCGTTGGAAAGAATTGTCGGAGAACGCGCAGGAAACTGCGTGACTCTAGATTCTCGCAGCTTACTCCCGGGCAAAGCGGATGCAACAGATTTTGTTGCGCAGGAAGAAAGAAAATTCCCATTCCGGGCAAGGAGAGCGAGTCAGGGTCCTGAACCCTCGTTAGTAGCGCCCTTCACGAAGCCACAAACCAACCTGCTCTTCCACCGAAAAAGTATCGTTGGAATCTTTAGTGAAGCGGGAGTCTAAACCGAAGGCATGCATCTCGAGAGGCACCGTAACGTGGGAACCGGTGCGGAGGAAGGCGCGAACATACAACTCGGTGTAGCGCTCCAGTCCGAGAATTTTTACCTGGGCGGCGTGAACCAGGCCGTGAAACAGCGTACGCTCGGTCATTCGGTCGTTGAAAACCACCACATCCACGAAGGTCAGCGAGGCCATATGCGACAACGGCGGCAGATTTGCCAGGCCCAACGCTTGCGCATCGGAATAGAAAGACGGATTAGGAACCCGCGCGCCGTCTAACTCCAGAATCCTGACCCGGTCAAGCAGGCCGGGGGAGAAGAAGGGCTGCAGGGTCGCTTTCAGCAAAGCAGGCAGGGGCGTTCCCAGGGCGAAATATCGTTCGCGTTGCTGCAGCAGATACGCCAGGACGCAGGCGCCGGCTTGTCTGACCTGCTCTTCGGTCAGGGCCGCCGTGGCTGTTTTGGGGCTGGCTGACTGGCCCGGCATCTGCTTCTCGATGGATGTGTAGTACTCTCTTAGGCCGCTGGCCGCGGCGATGGCTTTGCGCAACACATCCTGTTGCCCGAAGCGGGCAATGTCGTCGATGGTGAAACGGAGGCGAAGCTGGTGGGTGGCGCATTGCGCGCTGAGCAGTTCGAGCTGCGCATGACGCAATTCGGCATTCATTTGGACAATGGACACACGATCGTCTGGATTCTCCCAGGAAAACATCGGCAAACTCCTTACTTTGGGCTATACAACTTCAGGAAAGGGGCCTATAGTGATTATGTATACGCTGTTACGTTTACGTTGTAAACACAATTAAATCGTTTTATATTGAATTCGGAGGGGTGATGCCAAGGCGCCCGGACCCGCAATTGGAAGAGCGCATTCTGCATGCCGCCCGCAAGCTGTGGAGAAAGGGAGGCGAGAAGGCGCTGACTATGCGCGCCGTGGCCAAAGCGGCCGGTACGAATACCCCTGCAGTGTATCGGCGCTTCAAGAACCGGCAAGAGATCCTGCGCGCCTTGCTGCGGCGGCTTCAGCGTGAGATTGCCGCGCTGCTCAGTCCCTGCCGCTCGCCAGGGGAGGCCGCCGAACGCTACCTCCAGTTTGCTTTGAGCGATCCGCATGAGTACGCGCTGTTTTATGCGCACGCGTACCAACTGCCCCGGCCGGCCCGATCGGGCGTGGCCCCGCTGCGGGAACATCGACCATCCATGGCGTTGATCGAAGACCTGCTGGCAAAACAGTTGGGTGGAACTCCGGCCGACCACACACGTTTGTCTCTGGCGCTATGGACTCTGGCACACGGCACCGCCATGATCCTCATCGCAAAGGCGATTCCGAATGAACACGTCGCCGAGTTGCGCTCGGTCTTTACTGCTACCGTGGAGGCCCTGATCCGGAACGCCTCCGGGCTATCCGTCCGAAATTCTGGTAATTATCCCTTGACATCACGTTAGGATTTTGCTAGTCTGGGGTCATCATGAACCGCAGACAGACGATTCCAAAGCACTTACGGTACACAATTGATGACTTCAACCGTCAGTTTCCGACCGATG
>JBAUUQ010000005.1:0-2462 GCA_049582765.1 Terriglobales bacterium | reverse complement strand
GTCCGCGTTTGCCGAACAAATCGGTCACCGGAGAACGCAACCCCTGCTGATGCAGCACCGCGTGCACTTGGTTCTTCAGCCGCGTCCGCTGCCGCACCAGCGTCGCCCGCAAACGCACCTGCTGCCGACGTGCCTGCGTCTCCCGGTCCGCCTTCCACGATTCCGGCAACAAATCGCAGCGCAGCAAATGCGCCAGCGTCGCCGAGTCCACCCGGTCGTTCTTCAGCTTGGCTGAGGCAATCGCCTTCACCCGCTGCGGATGTACCAGCACCAACCGCGTCACCTCCGGCTCCACCACCTCACGAAACGCCGGCCAGAAACCGCAGGCTTCCACCGCCACCTGCACTGGTTTCCCACGAAACTGCGGAAATACTTGCGGAGTGCCAGCTTTTCGTTGCTCACCGGCCCCGCCTCGATCATTTTGCCGCTTGCGTTCAACGCTGTCATGTAACAAAATCTCTGGTGAAGATCTACGCCAACGTGGATCATCTGCGTGCCTCCTTCAGGGCTTGTGCTTCGAGCACGTACTCTACCCTCGGAGGCACGCCTTTCTTGCTTTCATTACATCTGAGCGTAGTGGCTGCTTCGCGCAGCGAAGCAGCTTGCGCAGTCGAAGGACCTCGTGCGCGCTGGCGCTGCCACGGCCCCGGCAGAGTGTTCTTAGCTGAGACTTGTACTTTTTCGAGAGAACTCCTCAATGGGTCATTGCGGGTGCATGCTCATACGGGGTCCTTCGACTGCGTTGTCGTCCGCCTGTAGGCGGACGACAAACTTCGCTCAGGATGACAAGGCGGTGTGAGCGACTAGCAACGTTACTAATCCGGGCGGTCGATCTGGGCTTTCTGCAGGCGGTCGGAGTAATCGATATAGACCGCCTTCCACTCAGTGTAAAAGTCGATGGCGCCGATTCCGCCTTCGCGGTGACCGTTGCCTGTGGCCTTGACGCCACCGAAGGGAAGATGCACTTCGGCGCCGATGGTGGGAGCGTTGATGTAAGTGATGCCGGCGTAGAGATCGCGCATGGCAGTGAAAGCTTTGTTGACGTCTTTGGTGTAGAGCGCGGAGGACAATCCGTACTCGATGCCGTTGGCAATTTCGATGGCGTCTTCCAGATCCTCGCAGGGAATGATGGAGACCACCGGACCGAAGATTTCCTCCTGCGCAATGCGCATCTTGGGATCGACGTCGGTGAATACGGTCGGCTCCATGAAGTAGCCGTACTGGTATTCGCCTTTGTCCAGACGGTTGCCGCCGCACTTCATGCGGGCGCCCTCGGCTTTTCCGATCTCCACATACTTCAGGTCGGTATTGAGCTGGTTCTCGTTGATGGCGGGCCCCATGTCGACGGTCTCGTCGAGGCCGTTGCCGACTCTCAGTTTTTTTGCACGCTCGACGTAGCGCTCCACGAACTCGTTGTACACGCCCTTCTGGACAATGATGCGGCTGGTCGCGGTGCAGCGTTGACCGGTCGTGCCGAAGCCGCCCCACAGGCCACCTTCGATAGCCAGGTCGAGGTTGGCGTCATCGAGCACGATCATGGGATTCTTGCCGCCGAGTTCTAGCGAACAGTGCTTGAAACTCTTGGCGGCAGTCGTGCCTACGATGCGGCCCACTTCGCTCGATCCAGTGAGTGAGATTGCACGCACATCGGGATGTTCGGTCAGCGGTCCACCCACGCTCGAGCCAAACCCGGTGACGATATTGATCACACCCTTGGGCAGGCCGGCGTCGACCAGAGAGCGCACCAGATTGAAAGTCGAAAGCGGAGTGTCCTGTGCCGGCTTTATGACGCAAGTATTGCCGCAGACGATCGCTGGCAAAAGCTTCCAGGAAGGAATCGCCATAGGGAAATTCCATGGCGTGATCATTCCACAGACGCCCAGGGGGTGGCGCACGGCCATGGCGAACTTGTTGGGCAACTCGGAGGGCGTGGTGGGGCCGAACATGCGGCGGCCTTCGCCCGCCATGTAATACGCGGTGTCGATGGCTTCCTGGGTATCGCCACGAGTTTCTTTCAGAACCTTGCCCATTTCGCGGGTCATGTCGCGGGAGAAATCTTCTTTGCTGCCGGTTAAAATCTCGGCGGCGCGATACACGAGCTCGGCGCGACGGGGGGCGGGAACCAGTCGCCACTTCTTGAAGGCATGTTTGGCGGCTTCGATAGCGGCGTCGACATCGGCTTTGCCGGATTTCTGGAAGATACCGACCACGTCCCGGGTGTCGGCGGGATTGCGGTTCTCGAAGGTCTCTCCGGTCGAAGCTTCGACCCATTCGCCGTCGATGAAATTTTTATAAACCTTGGTACGAGTAGCCGAGCCGAGGATGGTCGGTCCGGTAAGAACGTCGGTAGCCATAAAGCCTCCTGGGAAGACTAGGAAAGAATGCTGGGACTAACCTTCTATGCTACAGCCGGGAGTGAGACGCGGCAAGGCAGGCACTCCCAAGTACGAGCAATGTTGGCG
>JBAUUQ010000004.1:0-74429 GCA_049582765.1 Terriglobales bacterium | reverse complement strand
GAAGCACGAGCGAGGACGCTCGCGCCTACATTGACCCGGTTCAGTCGCGACGTTTCCCGAGCGACTCATTTGAGGGAGCTAGCCAGTTCGTCTGGCTTCCCGTCTGTACCTAGCCGCAAGCGATACCAGGTCACGATGGCGATCAGGGAAAAAACGAAAATAATGGTGGAAATGGCATTGATCTCGGGGGTGATGCCACGCCGCAACCGGCCCCAAATCTCCAGAGGCAGAGTATTGCCGCGGCCGATCAGAAAAAAACTGACGGCAATTTCGTCCATCGACAAAGTGAATATCAATAGCGCCGCCCCGATGATCGACAGCCGCAGATTGGGGATGGTGATCCGCCAAAAAGTCTGCCAATAGTTGGCTCCAAGATCGAGCGACGCTTCCTCCTGCGCGCGATCCAGTTTTTGTAAGCCAGCGAACACCTCAGTGGTCGCCACGGAAATCAGTGCCGTACCATGGCCGAGGACGATGGTGAGCAGACTGAGCTTGACGTCGGCCCCGCTAAATAGCATTCGCAGGGAAAGCCCCGTGATAATGCCCGGAAGGATCAGCGGCAATAGCACGAGCCTTCGGAAAAGCGTTTTGCCCGGAAAGTTAGCACGGTCGAGAGCTAGACCTGCAGGAATGCCAAAAGCCAGAGAGATGGCCATTGCGGCGAAAGCGACCAACAGGCTGTTCAGAACCGAAGTCCAGATGGCATCGTCTGCAAACAACATTCGGTACCAGTCGAGCGTCAGATTGCGCGGCGGAAAGCCGCCCACACCTGATCCGTTGAACGAGTAGACGATCAGCGTGACGATGGGCAGATAGAGGAAGCCAAACACGACAACGGCATGCCACGACAACCAGCGCGAGCTGTTCCGGTTTCCGCTCATCGAAAGCTCCATTTCTTTTCCAGACTTTCGGAAAGAAACAGCAATCCGAGAACCAGAAACAGCATGCAAAGCGAAATTGCAGCCCCCAGGGGCCAGTCGTAGGACGAGCCAAACAAAGTAACCACAATGTTCGAGATCATGATTCCGCTGGGCCCGCCCAGTAGAAGTGGAGCCAGAAAATCGCCAAGGCTGAGTACAAATGCGAAGGTCGCTCCCGCCAGGACTCCTGGAATGGACAATGGAAGGATCACGCGCCAAAACGTTTGTAACGGCGAGGCACCCAGATCGTGCGAGGCTTCCGCCAGATTTCGCGGAATGTGTTCCAGTGCGGCGTAGATCGGCAGAAACGCAAACGGCGTATAAATGTGGGTGAGCGTTAGCACCACCGCAAACGGACTGTAAAGCAGGAACTCCAGCGGATGTTTAGTGACGTGAATGTACTGCAACAGGGTATTGAGCACGCCGTCGCTGCCGAGGATGGTCTTCCAGGCATACGCCCGCACCAGATAGCTGACCCACAGCGGGATTATCACCAACTGGTAAAAGAGGTCCTTGCGCCCGCCAGCGTGGAATGACAGGTAATACGCCAGCGGATAGCCCAGCAGCAGCGAGAAGACTGTGACTCGCGCCGCGATCCACATGGAGCGGAAGAGAGTTTGCAAGTAAACGTGAACGTGAAAGAGTTCGCGATAGTTGTCCAGCGACCAGGAATGGACGATCGTCTGCGTGGAGGAAACCGACCAGAAGCTGTAGCAGAAAAGCAACGCGTAGGGGACGACCAGGAATACCGCGACCCACAACAGGGGCGGAATCGTAATCGCGGCTCGATAGGCGCGGGAAAACATCAAGCCCTCTCGTCCGACTCGCGAACCGGAACGGCATCCTCCGGAGAGAATTCCAGTTCCAGATCGTCCGGTCGTCGGTCACTGCTTGCAGTTCGCACCGACAGCTTCAGGCCATCCCCGCACTCCACTTGCAGCAATTCCGTCGATCCGTGAAAGGCCCGGTGACGGACACGGGCACGAAACCGCACCACATTCACCCCCGGACCTCCTGCCACGGACTTCACCAAGTGGACATTTTCCGGACGCAGTGAGTACAGAACCGCACCATCCGGCAATCCGACTGGCCAGTCCAGGGAACCACACCTCGCCACGCCGGCCTTTACCTCGCCACGCAGCAGGTTGGTGTGCCCGATGAACTGCGCTGTATACGCGGTCGCAGGCCGGCTGTAAATTTCCCGCGGCGAGGCCACCTGCTCCAGTTCTCCCATGCGCAGCAGCGCAATGCGGTCGGACATCACCATGGCTTCTTCCTGATCGTGGGTGACGAAGACGAAAGCGATGCCAACCTCGCGTTGCAGCGATTTCAGCTCCACTTGCATCTGGCGGCGAAGGTTCGCGTCCAGGGCGGAGAGAGGCTCGTCCAGCAGCAAGAGTCTGGGACGGTTCACCAGGGCACGTGCCAGGGCGATGCGTTGCTGCTGGCCGCCGCTGATCTTGCCCGGCTTGGATTTGGCAAAAGTGCTCATTTTGACCATGCCCAGCGCCTGTTCCACCCGAGTCTTGATTTCATCCTTCGGTAGCTTCGCGACCCGCAGCCCATAGCCGACGTTCTCTTCGACCGTCAGGTGCGGGAACAGGGCATAGTGCTGAAAAACAGTATTTACCCGACGCCGGTAAGGCGGCAGAACGTCGAGGCGTTCGCCTTCCATGAGGATTTCGCCGGAGTCAGCACTCTCGAACCCCGCAATGATGCGCAGCAGCGTGGTTTTGCCGGAGCCGCTTTCGCCCAGGATGGTTAAGAACTCGCCCTGCGCTATTTCGAGCGAGATGTCACGCAGAACAGGGTTCTTGCCAAACGATTTGGCGACCTTGAGAATCGAGAGCAAGGTTTTTCCGTTCCCGTGCGTTCCCTTGACAACCTCGGATTGACTGGTCAGGGTGGACATCGAAGTCTCGTCGCTACCGCGTGGGGCGCACACTCTTGTCCGCCGCCTTTGATTTTGTCCCTACCATTGCCGGCTCAGTCGGGCCTACGAATTCACAAATGGCCAAACGGTTTCACAACCTAAGGGCAAGAGTGACCGTCCACATTACTACTGTGCGGCCTTCACTTCATTCCAGATCTCGTTGTATTTTGCACGGCGTGGCACATTCTGCCAGAAGTAAATCCGTTTCTGATAGCTGTCCACGTCGTCAAGGTGCAGTCCCTTGATCTGCTCGGCCGTCATGAGTTGCGCCGCCTGCGGATTCGCCGGTGTGTATCCGGTTACATCCGTGATTTTCTTCTGGGTCGATGCCTCAATCATGTACTGCAGAAATTTGTAGGCTAGGTCCTGGTTTTCGCTGCCTGCTGTGATCATCAGGTGATCGATCCAGCCCGTGGTGTTTTCTTTGGGGATGGTTTCCCCGATGGGAAAGTTAATCTTGCGAAGCTGGTTAGTCATGAGAGGCCAGCCCATGGCGGCCACCACTTCATGATTCTGAAACAGATTGGTCAGTTCGCCGCCGGTTGACCACATCTTGCGGATGTTGGGCTTCAACTCGAGCAGCTTTTTCTTGACCGCTTCCAGTTGGTCGTCGCTCAGGTTGTAGAGTTGGCTCGGTTCCGGCCGATCGAATCCCAGAACTTGCGCCGTCATATATATCGTGGAAAGGTCGTCCCACACCGAAATCTTGCCACGATATTTCTGGTCCCAAAGCGCCGTCCAGCTATCCGGGGGTTGGGGAAAGGCAGTGGTGTCATACAAGAGCGGGTCTGGTCCCCACATAAACGGCACTCCGAAAACTTGTCCCTTCATACGGACCAGGGGCAGAGAAACCAGCTGGGGCGAAAGCTGGCTATAGCTGGGCAGCCGGGAAAGATCGAGCGGAGCCGCCAGTCCGGCTGCCGCGATGGAAGTTGCAACGTCGCTGGACGGAGATATGACGTCGTAATTCCCGGCGCTGCCACCGCGTAACTTGGTGGTCAACTCGTCGCTCGATCCCATATAGGACGCCGTAATTTTGCAATGATTCTCTTCCTCGAATGCGCGTACATACGAAGGGTCGGCATACCCTTCCCACACCAGCAGGTTCAGGGTGGGAGTCTTCTTTGTGCAGGACATCAGGAGGAGTACGCCAGCAACCAGAATCAGGATTCGAGCACGCCGCTTCATGGACGGGGGACCTCAGAAAGGGATTTTACTTCGGTCCAGTTCGGGGATTGGTATACAACTTTGCCGCCCACCATGGTTAGCAACACTTCCGTTTCCCGGATTTCGCGGGGGGCGATCTTGAATAGATTCTGCGCAAGGACGATCACATCCGCCACCTTGCCCGGCTCAATCGATCCTTCAGTTTTCTCGCGGCGGCCGGCAAATGCCGCGCCCAGAGTGTACCCTTTGATGGCATCTTCCAGGCTGATTCTTTCGCTGGGGACGAAGCCACCCGGGGGTTCCCCCTCGGTGGTTTGCCGGGTAAGCGCATTCTGCACCCCCGGCCACGGATTCAATGTGACTACCGGCCAGTCGCTGCCGAACGCCAGATGCCCGCCCGTACTTTCGATGGAATGCCATACCCAAGCCCTCCGGGCACGCTCTTGCCCCACGTTTCTCGCCCAGACGCCCAAGGTATCCTCGTCGGGATAGGCATGTAATGGCTGGAAGCTGGCGATCACCCCCTGCTTGCCAAAGCGCGGGATATCCTGAGCCGTTATGGTCTCGATGTGCTCGATCCGGTGACGAGCGTCGGCGGTATGGTTGGTTGCCGCGGTTTGCTCATAGGCATCGAGCGCCAAATGCACCGCCCGGTCGCCGATGGCGTGGGTGAAAATTTGCAGGCCCCGGCGGTCCAGCTCGGTGATGGCCTCTTTGTACTTCGTCGGCTCCCAAAACAGCTTGCCGCTTTGTGACGGATCGTCACTGTAGGGCTCGAGCATCGCGGCGGTGTGGGCCTCGACGACCCCATCCAGCATCGTCTTAACCGCGCCGCCGGAAATCCAGTCGTCTTTGTATATGCTCCGTACTCTCTCGATTTGCTCGATCTCGGAGGGTGTCAATTCCGGCGGATCCAGAAAATAGGCTACATAGAAGCGCAGCGTAAGATCGCCCTCGCGCCGCAGTTGATCATACAAATCCAGCCACTCAAAATCCTGGCCCGCGCTGTGTACCCTTACCAGCCCGTACCTGTTGGCCCGGTGAATACCCAGGCGCAACGCCGCTAGCCGTTCTTCACGGGTTGGTTTCGGTATTACCCTCTCCACCAGGTCTCCGGCCGATTCCTTCAGGGCTCCGGTTGCCTCTCCCCCGGCATCACGAACGATGGTTCCGTTAGGCGGATCCGGCGTTTGCCGGCTAATTCCCGCCATCGCCAGCGCTTTGCTGTTCGCCCAGGAGGTGTGCCCATCGAATGCAATCAAGAACACAGGACGATCGGGCACAACCGCGTCGAGGATGCGCTTGTCCGGCAGAGCCGAAGGTCCGAACGTAGGGTAGGTCCAGCCCATGCCTGTGATCCAAGGCTTGTCCGAATGGGCCGTCGCATACTTCCTGACCTGTTCCTGAACCTCGCCTACGCTTTTCGAATCGTTCAGGTCCACTTCGGTGAGACCAAGCGAGCCATCCATAAAGTGAATGTGGCAGTCCGTGAAGCCGGGGAGCACCAATCTCCCCCCGGCGTTGAGAACCTTCGTAGACGGGCCACGATATGCGTCGATCTGTTGGGCACTTCCTACGGCCGCAATTCTGTCACCGCGAATGGCGACCGCTTCCGCCCAGGGCTGTTTTACATCGACGGTGTAAATCCGGGCGTTGGTTATGATGACTCCCGCCGGCGTCACTTTCGTTTGCCCCTGAATCCAGCAGGAAACCGCACCCACAAACACAAAGATCCAGGCGACTCGGAGCATTGAGCTTTTCATAGTACTCACACAATTTCCTAGAACGTCGGCGGAGTGTTTATCCACAAGACCCATGACTCGCTGTGGCCCGGATTGAACCAGCGATGCGGGGTGGTGCTTTCAAAATAGAAGCTGTCGCCGGCTTTTAGCCGGTATTCCTTTTCCTGAACCGAAATGTGAAATTCTCCGCGCAGAACGTAAATGAACTCTTCTCCCTCGTGAGCGTAGGATTCGCCGCTGCCGGCGTTGGGAGCGATACGAAAAAGATGCGGTTCCATGACCGTGTTTCCCCAGGCCAGCAACTCCATGCGCACCCCCGGGCCGGCCTCCAGAATCTTGCGTTTGTGCGGCTGTACCAGGCGGCTATCGGACTCCGAGGGATCGAAGAAGTCGAGAATGTTGGTTTGGTAAAAGCGCGCCAATTTCCGCAGCGTGCTTACCGATGCACTCATCTGCGAGCGTTCGAGCGCACTAAGAAAGCCCACTGAAATACCGGCCGCTTTAGCGACATGCGCCAGGGACAGCGCAGCCCGCAGCCGTAGTTGGCGCAACCGGACACCGACGGCCGTTCCAGCCCCGTTGGTGGGCGCATGCACCAGCCCTTCGCGCTTAAGCAACTCAACAATGGCCGGGGCGTTCAGGCCTCGGACCTTTCGGAGAAAGCGGGCACGCTTGAGCAGTCTCACGTCATCCGGCGAGTACAAACGATACTTGCTGTGGGTGCGTTTTGGGCGTGTGAGCCCGAGACCCTCCCAGGAACGGATCACGGATGGAGACACGCCAACCAGGCGGGCCACGTCTCCGATTTTCAAGTAGGGTTTGGCCTCGGCAGGTCGTGCCGGCGGAACCGGCCGTTCGCGTTTTTGAATTCCCCGTATCGCCATTTTTCGCTTGACAGTATGCCGTTGGTTTCACTAACCTTGCGCGATTATAGCAAGGTTTGCTTTTCGCGCAAGCTCTGTCAAAATGGCTATCCATCCGCAAAGTTTGGAGGACCCAGGCATGCACCCGTCTCTCACTTTTCGTGTCTCTGTTTTCTGGCTGGCTGTGATTGCCTCGGTCAGCATGCTGATGTCTACCGCAGTTGGCCAGGGAACCGGCGGGCGAATTCTCGGCCGGGTTTCGGACCCCACCGGCGCCGTGCTGGGTAATGTGAAAGTTAAGCTGACCAACGATGCGACTGGTGTGAGTCGAGAAACCACGACCAGCGAAGCAGGAGACTATAGTCTGGTTGAGGTTCCCGTTGGCGCGTATAGTCTCTCGTTCGATCTTACCGGATTCAAGACCAACGTTCGCCATGACGTTGTGGTACAGGTGAACGCAGTCGTGACCCTCAACATGGTCATGCAAATCGGTACTGCCGCGGAAGTGGTCGATGTGACCTCCGAGGCTCCCCTGGTTGAAACCACAAGCACACAACTCGGTGCGGTGGTGGATGACCGTTCGGTCAGTCAGCTTCCCCTGAATGCCCGTGATACCTATCAGTTCCTGCAATTGCAACCCGGAGTCATGTCCACCGTGGGTTCGAGTAGCACTATCACTTATGGTAGCGACAAGTCAGGCGCGGTGTCGGTCAACGGTGGCCGAGGCCGCTCCAACAATTTCAGCGTCAACGGCGGCGACGCCAACGATCAGTTCGTAAACTTGCCTACCGTCCAGCCCAGCCCGGACAGCATTCAGGAGTTCCGTGTTCTCACCAACACGTTTGATGCCGAATACGGCCGCAACTCTGGATCGGTGGTCAACGTCGTAACCAAATCTGGAACCAACCAGTTTCATGGCAATGTCTACGAGTTCTTTCGCAATACCGTCCTCAACTCACGGAATTACTTCGACACCACCACACCGCAGTTCAATCAGAACCAGTTTGGCGCGACCTTCGGTGGGCCCATCTTGAAAGACCGCACCTTCTTCTTTGCTTCCTACGAGGGGCGAAGAATCCGCCAGGGGATTACCTCTTTGTTCGTGACTCTTCCGACGGCTGCCGAAATGCCCTCGGCTACCCAACCCTTTGCGAATTTCACCGATGCCGGTGGATTCAGTCCGGGAGATGTTTTGAGCAACTCCAACATTTTGACGAAACGTCCGGGATGTCAGGCGCAGGTTACCGCCAACGGCGGGGCCGCCATCACAGACGGAGTTGCGTATACCGACATTTTTCCGAACGGTAAAATCCCACTGGCCTGCATGGATGCGACCTCAGTTGATCTGTTGCAGTACCTGCCTTCATCGAACGTGACCGTCCCGGTGCAGCCTTCGCGAGGGGACCAGGGCACCTTGCGAATCGACCACCGAATTAACTCAAAGCAGAATTTCAGCGGCTACTACTACATCACCGACGATCACACGGTACAGCCGTTTTCAAACTTTCAGCTGGAAGGCGCTACCGTGCCGGGTTTTGGAAGCATCATCAACGAGCGGTTTCAGCAGTGGAACCTCAGCCACACCTGGACCGTGACCAACAACTCGGTCAACGAATTCCACTTTAATTACAATCGCGAAGCGCAACGAACGTTCCAACATCCGCAGTTTACGAGTGCGGTGCAGAGCTCATGTCCCCCGGCGCCGAGCTGGCTCACCAGCGTTACCGGGCCGGTCCCCTGCTTCTCGGACGGCACGGCAGCCAACGGCCTGGGTATTCACCCGGGCCTCCCGTCGGATCGTACCGGCCTGCCGTTCATCGACATCTCCGGCGGGTTTTTCCTCGGCAACAACGCCGAAGGCGAGTTGCCCCAGGTTGGGAATTCGTTCCAGTGGTCAGACAATTTCACCCGGGTTGCCGGCAATCACACCATGAAGTTCGGAGGAGACGTTCGGCGGCAGCGCTTCGATCAGACTCTGTACTTCAATGTCAGCGGCGATTACTTCTACTTCGGCGGCGGCCCCAACGACGCTGAGACGAACAATGGGAATCTCTATCCTAACTTTTTGCTGGGTCTGCCAGATCAGTATGGACAAGGATCGGCGCAAACTGAGAACGTGCGCAGTACCTCGCTCTATCTGTTCGCCCAGGACAGCTGGAAAATCAGACCGAATATTACCCTCAATTATGGGCTGCGCTGGGAATTCAATACTCCGATCGCAGACATCGGCGGTCGCGTTCAGACCTTCCGTCCAGGCAAACTCAGTTCAGTTTACCCGTGCCTCAATACTGTTGGCACTACCGGCAACACAGATTGCTCGTCGCAGACTCCCGTTGGCCTGCTCGTGCCGGGCGACACTGGCATTCCTCCAGGTCTGACCCAGACCTACTATAAGGCGATTGCGCCCCGCATCGGCATCGCCTGGAGTCCGGGCAATTCGGGAAAAACCAGCATTCGCGCGGGTTGGGGCCTCTTTTATAACCCCATCGAGCAACTCGTGCTTGAGCAGTTTAGCGCTGAGCCGCCGTTCGGAGGCAGCATCATCTTGGGGAACACGCAGTTCAACACTCCGTTCCTGGGGCAGGACGGCGCAACTACATATCCCAACGTGTTCAATGGCATTATCACTCCGAAGCCGGGCACGCCCATCGATTGGGGTCTCTACGAGCCGATTCTCCTGTATGGGGAGTTCGAACCGCACATGCGTGCGCAGTATTCAGCGCAGTACAACCTGACAGTACAGCGCGAGCTCACGCACGACATGAAGCTCCAACTCGGCTACGTCGGCTCTCAGGGGCACCGCTTGCTGGCGACCCACGATATCAACTACGGCAACGCCCAAACTTGTATTGACCTGAACTCCATTTTGGGAGATGGAACCTGCGGACAGTTCTACGCCGACACCTCCTTTTTTATTCCCGGGGGTACAGTATTGCCAGTCGCCCTGCATTTGCCCTATGCGCAAAACCATTCTGTGATACCCAAAGGGACTACAGTTGGGCCCAATGGGATTACGCTGGTGGGGCTGCGTCCTTACTCCGCGCCTCAGTGTGATCCTATGACCGGTAGTGGTTGCCCTACTAGCGGCATCCCGGTGTTCTCCAGTATCTTTGCCCAGGATACGATCGCCAACTCCGCCTACAACTCCCTGCAGGCGTCGCTTGAAAAACGGTTTGCTCACGGACTGCAGTTCACGGCCGCCTACACCTACAGCAAGTCCATCGACCAGGCATCGAGTTTCGAAGGAATCTTGAACCCGATCGATCCTCGCAATAGCCGCGGGCTCTCAATTTTCGATGCCCGACACCGATTCGTGTTCAGCTACTACTGGGAGCTGCCGGTTCAGAAGTTCGATGGAGCCAAGGGCAAGATTCTCGACGGCTGGGCGTTGTCCGGAATTACAACATTCCAGACCGGATTTCCGATCCGCATCACCTCCAGCGCGGACAACGAGTTGATGGATAGCTTTGACTTTGAGCTGCCTGGCCAGCCGGATCAGATTGGCCCCTTCCAGACTTTGCATCCGCAAAACCACGGGAACTACTACTTCAATCCTGGCTCGTTCACCGAAGACACCACGATAGATCCAAGCTTGTTCGGTCGTATCGGCAACGCGCCCCGAACCATCTGCTGCGGCCCGCATATCAGTAATACCGACTTTGCGGTGCTGAAGAATATTTCGGTGACCGAAGGGACGCATTTTGAGTTCCGCGCGGAACTGTTCAATCTCTTCAACCACACACAGTTCTTCAACCCTGACGGCAACAGCAGCGATGGTACGCAGTTTGGCCAGGTCACCCAGGCGCGTGACCCGCGCGAGATGCAGTTTGCTTTAAAATTCTATTTCTAGCCCGAAGTCCCGGGCGGTTTCAATCCGCCCGGGCACAATCTAATGGCCGCCTGCGCGGCTTGAGCTTCCTGGAGACCCGATGTACCCCGAACTGCAGAAAGAAATCTCAACCTACGAGCGTCGCACGCCGAAATCGGCTGCATCCCACAAGCGCAACCTGGAGCGCATTCCCCTGGGCGTGGCCAGTAACTATCGGGCTTACGACCCTTATCCGATTTTCGTGAAGGAAGGTCAGGGCTCGCACTTCCGCGATCTCGATGGCAACGACTACATCGATCACAACCTGTGCTTTGGCGCACTCATGGCGGGGCATTGTCATCCCGCGGTGATGAAGGCCGTGCAAGCCCGGCTCAGCACCGGAACGATGTTCGGCATGCCCCACGACATGGAATGGCAACTGGCGGAAGAAATTACCCAGCGCTTTCCCGTCGAGATGGTTCGCTTTGGCAACAGCGGGACCGAAGCCACCATGCATGCTTGCCGGTTAGCACGCGCCGCCACTGGCCGTGACAAGATCCTGAAATTCGAAGGCTGTTACCACGGCTTGCATGATACCGCGCTGGTGAGTGTGAAGCCGCACGCTCCGGAGTTCGGCGATGTCCATGCTCCTACTGCCGTTCCCGGCGGGCTCGGCGTACCCAAGTCAGCCGTAGCCAATGTACCGATTGCCACGTTTAATGACCTGGACAGCGTCGAGTTGCGCTTCAAGCAGAATCCCGGGGAAATCGCGGCGATTATTCTTGAGCCCATCATGATGAACGTTGGGCTCTGTATGCCGCAACCCGGTTTCATTCAGGGCCTCCGCGACATCGCCACCCGGAACGGCGCGCTGCTGATCTTCGATGAAGTGAAGACCGGCGCGAAGCTGGGATGGGGCGGGGCTTCTGAATACTTCGGCGTAAAGCCGGACATGATTTGCCTGGCGAAGTCGATTGGTGGCGGTTTGCCGCTGGCCGCATTCGGCGCACAGCGATCGGTCATGGACTTGATCTCGCAACATAAGGTCTTTCACGGCGGCACCTACAACACCAACCCGGTTTCGATGGCGGCGGGCCTTGCCACATTCCGCGAAGTGCTCACCCGCGAGAATTATGCCCACGTGGACAAACTGAGCAAGAAACTGGCGGACGGATATCGCAAGACGGTCGCCAAGGCCGGCCTGCAGGCGTACATCGTCAGCGCCGGCGTCAATGGCGCGTTGATGCTCTATCCCCAGGAGATCCGCAATTATCGCGACTGGACCACTGTCGACACCGATCTATGGCGGCATTACTGGTTCGCCATGGTGAATCGCGGAGTGATGGCGCAACCCTACTGGTGGGATGAGCAGTGGACGATCTCCGTGCAGCACACCGAGGTCGACATCGACAAGCATCTCGCGGCTTTCGAAGATGTCGCGCCCGCGCTGGCGAAAGCTCAGCAGGAGCGTACCGCAGAAGTGGCGGTCCATTAAATTGCGTGGGGACAGCCGCCCTCGGCTGTCCCGCGGAGCCTAGCTCCGCAGGTCGAGCCAAGGAGAGCGATTTGCCGGCTAACGAAAATGAGGAGAACCAGCCTCATCTGAAACGCGTCCTCGGCCGTTGGGATTTGGTTTTGCTGTTCGTAGTGGCGGTTTTCAACCTCAATGTGGTGCCGTCGATCGCTGCCAATGGCGGGGTCACTATCTGGTTGTGGATCATCTCCCTCCTTCTGTTCTTCTGGCCGCAAGGGGTAGCCGTGATCGAACTGGCTCACCGCTATCCCGGAGAAGGCGGCGTGTATCTTTGGGCCAAGGAAGTGTTTGGCGATTTTCACGGCTTTCTTTCGGGCTGGTGCTATTGGACGAACAATATGTTGTACGTGCCCACGGTGATGCTCTACTTCGTCGGCGTTTCCGTGTTCGTGCTCGGCTCCGGACACGCGGCGTTGGCGGACAACAAGGCTTTTGCGCTGGGCGCGTCCGTGGCGCTCCTGGCGCTGCTCACGATTCTGAACATCGTCGGCCTCAGCGTGGGGAAATGGTTGAACAATCTGGGAGGAATTGGCACCGGCATTGCGGCCGCCACGCTGATTGGGCTGGGTCTGGTCGTATTCTCGCGCTATGGCACCACAGTCACGGCTGCGGATTTCGCCATCCCCGCGAATCCTCGGTTTGTGCTGAATTCGTTTGGCGTGATCTGCTTTGGCCTGGTAGGCCTGGAACTCGCCTCCATCATGGGTGACGAAATCCGCGACCCGCAACGCACGTTGCCCGGCGCAGTGGCATGGGGCGGAGTGGTTTCCGGATTGCTGTACATCGGCGCCACGCTCACCCTACTGATCGCGGTTGGGAAGAATGACATCAGCGTTCTGCAGGGCATCGTTCAGGCCGTCAGCCACATGGCGGTCAAGGTGGGTGTAGGCTGGATTGTTGCACCCTTTGCGCTGGTGTTGAGCCTGTCGATTGCAGGGATCGGGTCGGCTTGGATGGGAGGCTCGGCGCGCATCCCTTTTGTCGCCGGACTGGATTCATACATGCCGGCGTGGCTGGGCAAGGTGCACCCTCGGTATGCCACGCCCTACGCCGCGCTGATCGTGCAATTTGTCGTATCGTTGATATTGTGTGTAGTCAATTTTGCCGCGTCGGGTGGGGTGCAGGAAGCTTTTCAAACCATGCTCTCCCTCGCGGTGGTGCTCCAGTTAGTGCCCTTCGTGTACGTTTTTGCGGCACTGCTGAAGATCGCATTCAGCGGATCGATCAGCGAAGGGCGGTATAGCAAGGGCGTGTTGCTGGTATCGGGAGTGAGTGGATTGCTGACCACGATTCTGGGCATCGTCTTGGCATTTTCTCCGGCCAAGCAGATCACGTCGGTCTGGCGGTACGAAGTGACCATGTTCGGCCTGACCGCATTTTTTGTTGGGTTGGCGGCATTTTTCTTCTTCGTTTATGGACGACGCAAGCTGCCGCACCCGGTGACGACCAGTGCTTGAGTAGCCGCGCGCTACGCGCCGCAGATTAAGAGTCGCAGGAGGGAATCATGCCAGGTGGCGTTAAAGCCGATGTTCGGACTTACCAGATATATGTCAACGGTGAGCGCGTAGACAGCAAATCGAACAAGATGTTTCCGGTCTACGATCCCGCCACGGAAGAGGTGATCGCCCAAGTACCTGATGCGAACGCCGAGGATGTGGATCGTGCGGTAGCCGCAGCCAAAGCGGCTTTTGAAGAAGGCCCTTGGGCCTCGACGACGGCGCAGGAGCGCGGGCGTGTGCTGTTTCGCCTGGCTGAGAAGATCCGTCAAAACGCCGGCATGCTGGCCGAACTCGAATCCCGCAACACCGGCAAGCCGATTGTCGAGGCGGAATATGACATCGCCGATGTCTCCACCTGTTTCGAGTATTACGGCGGCTTGGCCACCAAGATTCTCGGGTTTGTGAATCCAGTTCCCGATAACGCCATGAGCCTCACGCTCAAGGAGCCCATCGGCGTCGCTGGCCAGATCATTCCCTGGAACTATCCCTTGCTCATGGCGGCATGGAAACTTGCTCCAGCTCTAGCCGCGGGTTGCACCTGCATCCTGAAACCGGCTGAGCAGACGCCCATCACCGCTCTGGAAATGGCCAGTTGGCTCTCCGATGTCGGTCTGCCGCCGGGAGTGGTCAACGTCATTACCGGGTTCGGCGAAAGCTGTGGCGCCCCCCTGGTGCAACACCCCGATGTCAACAAGATCGCGTTCACCGGCAGCGCCGTAGTCGGCAAGAGCATCGTCAAACAGGCCGCCGACACTGTGAAGCGGGTGACGCTGGAATTGGGCGGGAAATCCCCCAACATCTTTTTTGCCGACGCCGATTTCGAAGCCGCCATCGATGGAGCGTTGTTTGGTGTGTTCATCAATCAGGGCGAGGTCTGTTCCGCTGGCAGCCGCATTCTGGTGCAGAAGCCGATTTACAAGAAGTTTGTGGATGCCATGACGGAGAAAGCCAAGAAGATCAAGCTGGGCGCGCCGCTTGATCGCGACACCAAGATGGGCCCGGTGGTAAGCAAAGAGCAGTATGATCGCATCCGCTCCTACCAGGAGATCGGCAAGAAGGAAGCCAAACTGGCAACTGGCGGCGGACGTGCCGAGAAGTTTGCCAAAGGCTACTACCTCGAACCCACGATTTTCTACGATGTCGCCAACAGCGCTCGCATCGCCCGGGAAGAAATCTTCGGTCCGGTGGCGGCGGTGATTCCTTTTGAAGATGAGAAAGACGCAGTCAAGATCGCCAATGACTCGCCTTATGGTCTGGCCGCTGCGGTGTGGACCCGCGATATCTTCAAAGCCTTCCGCGCCGTGAAAGCACTGCGAGCCGGCATCGTGTGGGTGAACCATATGCAACCGACCTACGTCGAAGCTCCCTGGGGCGGATACAAGCAATCGGGTTTCGGACGCGAGCTAGGCCCGTGGGGTATCGAGGAATATCTCGAAACCAAGCAAGTACACATCAATTTGAATGAACAGCCTATCGGCTGGTACTGAGAACCGAGAACTGAAAACTAGAAACTGGTGTTGCAATCGCTTTCGGGTCTTCTGAGAGCAGTGGAAACTGGGATTCCTAGTCGAACACCAGGGAATTGAGGACCAAGATGTCAACCATCCAACTGCGAACCAGCATTCCCGGCCCGAAATCGAAAGCGCTCGCGGAGCGCCGCGATGCAGCTATCCCGCGGGGGTTGTCGCACGGAACTCCAGTTTACGTGGCCAAAGCTGAAGATGCGTGGATGGAGGACGTCGACGGGAATCGTTATATCGATTTCGCCGGTGGCATCGGGTGCCTCAATGTGGGGCATCGTCAGGAAGCGGTGCTGTCTGCGGTCCGCGAACAGCTGGATCGATTTCTGCACACTTGCGTGCAGGTTACGCCCTATGAGAACTACGTTCGCCTTGCGGAACGGATGAACGAAGTCACGCCCGGAAAATTTCCCAAGAAAACTTTGTTTGTGAACACTGGCGCCGAGGCGGTGGAGAACGCGGTAAAGATTGCTCGCGCTCACACCGGGCGTCCGAGCATTATCGCTTTCGAAGACGCTTTCCATGGCCGCACCATGATGACACTGGCGCTCACCAGCAAGACCCATCCCTACAAAGCTGGTTTTGCACCCTTTCCCAGCGACGTGTATCGGATTCCTTATGCCTACTGTTATCGCTGCTCCTATTCGCTGAAATATCCGTCGTGCGACCTGTATTGTGCCCGTCACCTGGAAGACACGTTCAAGCGTGTCGTCGCATCCGAGGACGTGGCGGCCGTGATCGCCGAGCCAGTTCTGGGAGAAGGTGGGTTCGTCGTCCCCCCGCCCGATTTCTTCCGAACGCTCATCGAAATCTGCCACAAGCACGGAGTATTGTTTATCGCCGATGAAGTGCAGAGTGGCTTTGGCCGCACCGGCACGTTGTTCGCGTCGGAGCATTACGGGATCGAGCCGGATCTTCTGGTTACCGCCAAGTCGATCGGCGGCGGACTGCCGTTAGCCGCAATCACCGGACGCGCAGAAATCATGGATGCGCCGGGACCGGGGGGATTGGGTGGAACCTTTGCCGGAAACCCAGTCTCCTGTGCCGCCGCGCTGGCTGTCCTGAACTTATTCGACCGCGAAAACCTGCTGGCCCGTGCGAACGAGATCGGAGATCACTTCCAGAAACGGGCCAAAGAGTGGCAGAAGACTTGGCCTATCATCGGAGATGTGCGCGGCCTAGGAGGAATGCAGGCGATCGAGCTGGTGAAGTCTCGCGAGACCCGGGAGCCAGCGCCTGATGAGACCAAACAGATCACGCGCTACTGCTACGAACACGGATTGATTACCCTTACGGCCGGGTCTTATTCCAATGTCATCCGGGTTCTAGTCCCCTTGGTTGTGACCGACGCCCAGATGGATGAAGCGCTCGGCGTGCTGGAGTCCGCCTTGAAGACGGTTTACGAGAAAACGGGAGCAGTCGCACAACCCGTGTAATCTGCACGGATAACAGAGGTTCTTAACATGGCAATCGCAGCTCCACCACTCACCAGACTCTCGAATTTTATGAACGGCCGATGGGTCGAGTCCACGGCTTCCGAATGGGTCGACGTTACCAATCCCGCTACCGGCGAGACCATCGCCAAGGTGCCCTTGTCAAGCGCGGCCGAGGTCGCGGCGGTGGTGGAATCGGCCGCGGCCGCTTATCCCGAGTGGCGACGCACACCGCCAGAGGACCGCATCCAGCCGCTGTTCAAGCTGAAGCAGTTGCTCGAGGACCATGTGGATGAACTGTCTCGCATTATCACCGAAGAGAACGGCAAAACCTTCGCCGAGGCCAAGGCTGAATTCCGCCGCGCGATAGAAAATGTGGAAGTCGCCTGCGGCATCCCCATGATGATGCAGGGATACAACCTCGAAGATGTCGCCCGCGGCATCGATGAGACCATGATCCGGCAGCCTCTTGGAGTGGTGGGCGCGATTACGGCATTCAACTTTCCAGGCATGATTCCTTTCTGGTTTCTGCCGTACGCCATCGCTTGCGGAAATACGTTTATCGTAAAGCCGTCCGAGCGCGTTCCGCTGACCATGCGGCGAGTCTTCGAGTTGCTGGAACAGACTGGGCTTCCCAAGGGCGTGGTCAATCTGGTCAATGGAGGCAAGGATGTCTCCAATGCGTTGATTGATCACCCAAGGGTTCGCGCCATTAGTTTTGTCGGTTCTACGCCGGTGGCGCGGCAGGTCTATGCGCGCTCCGGCGCCAATGGGAAACGGGCGCAGTGCCAGGGCGGAGCGAAGAATCATGTCATCGTTCTACCCGATGCGGACATGCAGATGGCGACGCAGATCATTAGCGACAGCGCTTTCGGCTGTGCCGGCCAGCGCTGTCTGGCGGTGTCGGTCGCGGTTACCATCGGTGAGGCGCAGAAGACTTTTCGGGATGCGATCACCGAGTCGGCGTCCAACCTCCGGGTAGGAAACGGTCTTGACCAAGGCGTCCAGATGGGGCCGGTGATTACGCCCCAAAGCAAGACACGTGTTGAATCGCTGATTGCGGCCGGCGAGAAACAAGGCGCGAAGGTTTTGCTCGATGGCCGCAATGCGAAGATCCCCGGTTACGAGTCCGGAAACTTCGTGAAGCCGACTATTCTCGACGACCTGCCCGCTACTAGCGAGTTGGCCGACACGGAAATCTTCGGTCCCGTACTCAGCCTGGTTCACGCCCAGGATATGGATGAGGCGCTGGCATTCCTGGAGCGCAGTCCGTTTGGCAACCAGGCGTCGTTGTTCACTTCCAGCGGCGCCGCAGCGCGCCGCTTCCGTTACGAGGCTCCCGCAGGCAACATTGGGATCAATATCGGCGTGGCCGCGCCCATGGCGTATTTCCCATTCAGCGGTTGGAAGGACAGCTTTTTCGGAATCATGCACGGCCAGGGTCGCGATGCTATTGAGTTCTACACGGAGAAGAAAGTAGTAGTGGAACGCTGGGCGAAAGAACACGCGCGCAAGTTCTGATGTGCGGCGCGCAAGAACTACAAATTCCTCGTCACTTGCGTTCTTCGGAATGACGAAGTAGAGAGGGCGACTGCGCCCTCGTTAGATCTCGTCATCGTCATCATCGTCGCGGTCACGTCTACTCAAATCTTTCGCCGGGCTCATGGTTCGTCCGTCATTCGCGTGGCGGATCTCAATATGACCGTTTACGTTGGAGAGTTTGATCCGCGTCCCACCGCCGCCTAACTGTGCTCTCAACTCGTGGCCTACCCAGTGATGATTGATTACATGTAGCCCAAAGTCGTTGTCGATTCCACCACTTACCGTTGAGGCTTCAAGTTCCGCTTTGGCGTCGGAAGGCAGGGTAAGCTCGACGCTTCCGTTCACTGAGGAAAGTTCAATCGGTGAACTTCCCAGGCGGTCGAATTGCGGTTCCAGCCGGCCATTGACCGTTTCCAGCTTCACTCTGCCCTGCAGGCCTTGCGCGGCCAGTCGTCCGTTGATGCAGGAGGCGCGTACCTCGCCGGCCACCTGATGGATATCGAGAGAACCGTTGATAAGTTCGATCTCGTCCAGGCGGACGTTGCGGGGAACCATCAGCGTGTATTCGACGGTGGCGGGATTGTTCCAGCCGTCGTTGTTCCAGGTGTGATCATGGTCGCGGTACTCAGTGCGGATCGAAACGGTGTCGGTGGTGGCATCTACTTCGATTTGCGCTTCGTCCAGACGCTCTTTGCTGTTGGCGTACTTGACCGCATCGACTTTTACTTCGTTCTGATCCCAGCCGGTAATGTGCACCGCGCCGTTGATGTTTGACAGTTCAATACGTCCGCCCGCCGCCAACGGGTAAGTGTGATGAAACTCCTCGGTTAGCCTTCCCGGCGAGGCCTGCGCCTGTGCCACCAGCAACAGGGCGCACACCGTTCCCAGTGCCACTCCCGTCCAGGTGGCAACTCTGCGTTGACGTTCCATAAGCTCCTCCCGTGCGGACACGGATTAGACGGGACAACCTCCAATTCGTGAGTGACGAATAGGGGAAGTTTCTCGAACTTGGCGCGGGCCCGCTCGACTCCTTCGCCGGGGTCAACTCAGGGCAGACTACGAAACCCCGCCTGAGGGAAGCCCAGTTGAAATGCGTATTAACTTGAAGGACAATGCTGCGTGGGCGCGCAAGCCCAGGAGCCGGGATATGAGGAAGTTCTCGCTGGCATTATGTTCATTTGGGCTGTTGATCGGCGTCATCCCTTCTTTGGCGCAGAGCCGAATCGCCATTCCGTCTTACCAGGATCCGGGTAGCGCGCAATGGGATGAGTGGCGAACCCTCGGTTCTTCCTCCGTTGGCATCATGATCGTCAATCTCGATAATGGCGACGACACCGCTTACTACCCGAGCGTCGACCAGGCCATTCGCAAAGCGCGACGGAAGGGCATCTTTGTGGTCGGCTACGTTTACACCGGCTACGGTCAGCGGGATCCCGCCGTGGTTCGCGGGAAGGTGGACGCGGTATTCCGAAACTACCTGGTGGACGGAATCTTCTTCGACGAGGTTCCCACCGACTGCGCCGCCAAATCCGTCTCGGGATCAAACTACCGCTACTATCAGGGCCTGGCGGATCACGTGCGACACAATCAAGTGGGGGGGCGCATCGTCATCCTTAATCCCGGAACCCAGCCCAACGACGACTGCTGGATGTCAATCGCCAACATCCTGGTGACGGCCGAGTCCAGTAGCTTGCAGGACTACATCCACAACTACCAGCCGGAGGCATGGTTCCATCGCTATCCGTCTGACCGCTTCTGGCACATTGTGTACGCAGTTCCTTCCGTTGCGGAGATGAACGAGGTGATCGCTTTGAGCCTCAAACGCGGCGCTGGTTGGGTCTACGTTACCGATCGGGGTAGCGATAACCCTTACGATCAGCCGCCGTCCTATTGGTCGCTGGAGGGCGCTCAAGTCTCGCAACAGGGAGTGCAGGCGCCGTATGCCAGCTTCCGTCCAGGGTCGAGAGGCAACGACGGCCATCCGCTTCCCAGCCAAGTTTCGTTTCGCTGGAGCGCAGTCAACGGAACCAAGTGGCAAATCTTACTGGATACGGATCGGAATGGGAACACGGGGTATCACGGGCCAGCCTCGGGCTTGGCGATCGGCGCCGACTACCTGATCGAGGCAGCCGCGAATGGTGGTGCGCATCTGCTTCGTTATACCGGAAGTGGATCGGATTGGCGGTGGCGTGAAGTTCCGGGCCACGCTCGCATCTTGTTTCTTGAGGGCGGCGTCAATTTGATCGAACTCGATAAGAACGGGCTGGGCCAGACCCACGCGCTCGATTATCAGATCCGCTCTCGCGACGCACACGGAAAAACCTTGTTTACCAGCTTGGTCGAGCCCCTTAGTCTTGACAATACAGCATATGTTTTTGACATCGAAGACCACAGCCAGAACTAAGGCCCGGGTTGGCAGGGATCACGGAGCAGGCTGATCCGTGAATCGGAGTCTCGCGGAAAGCCTACTCCACGAGCTTCGACAGTCGATCAAAACCGAAGTGTAGAAAGCAGTGGCGCTCAAACCTTCCTTCAATTACTTCCGTTACTTTCGATTTCGTGCTGGTTTGCCGACAATGGCGTTAGGTTGCAGCAGCGGAGAAGTGAGGATGGATCGTGAAGCGTCATCGTGCAAATCTGTGGTACCCATCCGTGTGGAGTTCTCCTTTAGTCGGGAGTATTCTCTTTCTAATCTCTCTGATTCCCGCATCGCTGTTTGCGCAAACCTCTGATTCCGATAAGCCTGTTCCCATCCTGACCGGCACTGCAGGCTATTTCAACTTCGTCACCGCCGGGCAAAATCAGTTCAATGGGCAGATCAATCCTGTTCTCCTTGTGCCTCTCGGCGACCGCTGGCTGGTGGAATCGAGAGCAGAGTTCGAGGGGGAGTTTGAGCGGCCGGACGGTGGTGGTCCTTACGGCGGCCCGGTAAGCAAGAATCTCGACTACGCACAGTTAGACTACCTTGCCAACCCATACGTCACCGTTACCGTGGGACGGTTTCTCACCCCGTTTGGAATCTTCAACGAGCGCCTGTATCCCATCTGGATACGCAGCCTGCAACAGGATCCGTTGATCTTTCCCATCGCCACCGGATCGAGCGACGGAATGATGCTGCGCGGCGGATTCCCGGTCAATGCCAAGGCCAACCTGAACTACGCGGTCTATGTTTCAGCCGTCAACACCGGGCACAGCAACCTCGAATCGGACCGCAATGCCGGCGGGCGCATGGGTGTCTTCCTACCCGGGCCGCGAATTGAAATAGGGGCTTCCTGGCAAAAGCTTTTGCAGGACGAACGTTCCAATGCTTTTGGATTCCATTTCGCCTGGCAGCCTACGCGTCTTCCGCTCAGCATGCACTCCGAGTACGCCCGGTCCGACCGGGGAAGCGGTTACTGGGTCGACGGCGCCTACCGTTTAAGCCAGGTACCGTTCTGGCAAAAGGCGATGCGGCGCACCGAATTCGCGGGGAGGCTGGAACAATTCTTCAGCGGCCAGATTACTCCGGACGAGGCCGAGTCGTTTGAACTGCCCGGCACCAACACCCGCGAAGGGGAATTCGGACTCAACTATTACTTACACGATGGCGTCAAAGCGGTGGCCAGTTATGGCCGCCAATTCAGTTCCGGCGGCAACTTCAATCTATGGACAGTGGGGATCGCTTATCGTTTCGCCGTGCCGCTTGGCCGGATGGAGGCGCAATGAAGATCAAATGTCTGGCAACCATCTGGCTGGTAGCGCTGATCTCGGCCATCGGCCTGGCCTCGGCTCAACCGCGCACCCGGACACCGACCGAGCCTGCAGTCCGTAGCTCGGCCGATGCGGACGTTATGCGACTGGAGGGAGAGAAGAGATTCCGGGCGAACTGTGGCCGATGCCACGCTGCCCCGCAAAAATTTCCGCCGCGCATGATGGCAACCATTGTGCGCCACATGCGGGTACGAGCAACCATCACCGACCAGGACATGCGGCTGGTTCTCTTTTACATGACACAGTAGCGGTCAAAGAGGATAGCGATGCGTGTTCGGTCGTGGTGTTTTCTTGGCGTAATGGTGGTGGTGTCGTGCCTTATAGCGGCCGCCAGCGGGCAGCATCGGGTCATTGAGGTTCTTGCCGATAAGGACAGCCGTTACAAGATCGCGGGCCAGAAAAAGCCGGAGATTTCTGTAAAGGCAGGTGAGCAGGTTGTGCTTCGCATCACCGCCCGTAAGGGAAAATCGTGGAATCGCGATGGATCGATTCACGGATTTTCGCTGTTGCATGCGAAAGACCGCTCCAAGGTCCCGGGCTGGGATCTGTTGCTTAAGCCCGGCCGTCAGGATTTTCCGATGACCGCGCCGGCAGAACCGGGCGAGTACGTGGTGGTTTGTACGGTGATTTGCAGCGCGGACCACGAAGGCATGTCGATGAAGTTTTTAGTAACGCCCTGAATGTTGGAGGTTCAATGAAGAGGATCGTAGTTTTAGCCATCACCGCAACCGCGGCGCTGTTATTTTGCGTTCCCACTGGCGCGCAGGATGCCGCTACTTTTCGGGGGGAAATCTCCGACAGTCAATGCGCCTTCAACGTTCACTCGCTCACCAAATCGCATGGAGAGATGCTGAAGGCTAAGTCTGGCGCCGCCGGACACACACCCGCCACCTGTTCTATCTATTGCATCGAGCGTCTGGGGGGCAAGTTTGTGCTGGTTTCGGGGAAAAATGTCTATCACCTCGACAACCAGGACCTGCCGCGCAAGTTCGTCGGCGAAAAGGTCAAGTTGCACGGTATTCTTGATCCGAAAACTGGCACCATCCGTGTGATGGACCTGGAGCCGGAATAAAGAACGACTCCGTTAGCTTCCCATCCTCGAATTCTTTGCCAGTCGAGAAGCGCCCATAATCGGGCGAATTCTCAACCTCCAATCTGCGCCTTCCGCTGTCGTCTGGGTTCCGCCTCGGAAATGATATAGATCATCAGAATTCCCAGTTCCGGTTCGATAGGATGCCGGTAGCGAGGATGGGGAAACGTGATGTAGTACACCAGCGGACAGGAAAGAATCAGCCACAGAAACAGCCCTGCTCCCGGCCTCCGCTGCCGCAAGGCACGTCCGAGTCCCCAGAAGGCCAGCACCGAGGAGATGACAAACAACCCATTCGCCAGTGGCGCCAATGCCGAACCGGAGTGCGGCAGCCCCCCCCAGTAATAGATGAAACGCCTGATGCACAAGCCCGCGAAGCGCGCATAGTCATCGCGGATGAAAACGAGCGCTTGCCCCTTGCGTTCGGCCACATAAGCGATTTCCCCCATTTGCCGGTACAAATGCAATTGAGCGACATTCTTGGTGGGATGAAGATAGTCCATCCAGGTGCCGTTCGCGCCGGGTCCGTTGCCCAAGCGAAGCTCGGCTCCGAAGTTTGAACGGATAAAAACAAACTGCCCGAATGTCCGATAGTTGCGAATCAGCCAAGGTGTGACACAAGCGACAAAAAGAGCCGCTGCCAGCGTTACTCCGGCCAGTGAGCGTCTGCCTTGTCGTGCTCGGCGATACCAGAGCCAAAGTCCCGAAACTGGAAGGAACGAAAGCAGCGCGGTGTTGGTGAGAGCCGTGATGCCCCAAAGCAAACCGAATTCAAGCCAGGGTATCAGCCCGTCTTTTTCTTCCATGGTCAACGTGAGCCAAAATATGGTCGCTAACAACAGCGCGGCGAGACTTGTCTCCCACACCCAGCGCGTACACCAATAAATAACCGACGGAAGGAGGGCCCACGTCCAGGCGGTCCACACTGCGAGCTTTTCGCTGAAGCAGCGTTTTGCGATCAGGAAGATAGGAATACAGGTGAGCGCGGAGAATACGCTATTGATGCTTAACAGCACGAAAGCCGAGGCGTGCGTGTAGATCCCAAAGAGTTTGAAGACGCCTGCGATCAGTAACGGATAAAGGGGAGACTCCCAGGCGGTTGGCCCGGTGATTCCGTGAAAGGGGTTACTGAATCCCTGGCCTAGAGCGAGCGAACGTCCGATCCGCCCCATCTCCCAGCCAAAGCGGAAATTGTCCTCGATGGTTTTGAACTTGTACGTATGCCCAATGGCGATGTATCCCAAGCGGACGGCGAGAGCAAGGAAAACGATCCAGAAAAGGGACACCCGCATCTCGCTCCAGCCGCGGCGGTACCACACCAGCGTGCTGCCGGAATTCGGCTGCCGGGATGGCGAAGAAGTTGCGATGGTTCATTTGTAGCGGATGGTGGAAGAATCGGCAAACGCTCGGCTCTGCAAAAGATGAATACGCGCTGCGGCTCGATCGATCACACGAGCCAGTGCAGTCCCGTAGGCAGACTCGCGGTTTTCCCGCAAACACTGCTTTGCCTTCTCGGGGGAGAACCATGTGCGGTTCCGATTGGACTCCTGCGGAGGGTCAAGCCGAGTGACTTCACACAGGTGGGCACTGACACTCAGTTCCGTTGTTGAACCCCGCTTGCCTCCAGGCTGGCGGCGGCTATAGCGGGCGAAGGAGGCTTCTTCCATCCGGCCATGCACCCCCGCCTCTTCGAAGGCTTCGAGGGCCGCAGCTTGAGCGTGGGTCAATCCCGGTTCGGCGCCGCCTTTGGGAAAAGTCCAGCGGCCAGCGCGTGTCTGAATCAGGAGAAATTCGATGCATCGGTTACGCACCCGGTAGCACACCGCAGCGACCTGCTCGCATCCCCGCAGCTTGCGCAGGTGAGACAGCCGTATGAACCGGCCTGACGGTGGGAGTTTCCGGTCTCTGGACCAGGCAAGCGTCAAACGTGACCCCGCGGCACTCATGCCATTATGGTGCGTGAGAACAGCCGCTTCTGGCTAGAGCACAACTTGGTTCTGCCGCGGAGGCGGTCAATGCAATTCGCGGAATCCTTCTACATACTTGCGTCGGCTTGGGGCGGGAAGACAGTATTCTTCTTTGGGCCAATTGGTGTGTGGGGAGGGAAACGGTGGAGAACCAATACTGCCTTCGCTGTAATCGTGAGCTCGAGGCCGGCCGCAAGTCGGTGGCCGTCTACATGTTCGCGCAGACCGTGGGGATCAAACCCAGGCAGAAATCAGCTGCCAAGCGTATCTGTTTCTGCCCGCAGTGCTCCGTCTCCCTGGCGATGGGATTGCCCCCGGAGGGTGCCCTCAACCTGGCTGCCTGGGACATGATCCGAGAGTTGGTCAGCTCCGACCCCGCCCTGGCCGAAGCCGCCTGGGAGACGTTGCGCGGAATCACCGGCTTACTACCCGCCGCCGGAAGCGATGGCCTTCGCGCCACCGGCACCGGAGGATATTTCGAGTTCTGAGCACAGTCGAGACTTCGTTGGGAATTTCCTCGGTTGCTGGGTGTCCCATGTCTCGCCGCTCTTGCGAGACATGGGAGTCTGCCAGAAGTTCTGGATACATTAGGCCGGGGATTGCGGATTCTCGGGGGAGCCGCGGTGCTGAGCATCAATCAATGGACTAGCGAAGGTGAAGATGGGTGGGAAATCTACAGGAGTCTATCGCTCCGCACCTTTGCAAAAAACGCAAAGGTGCGCAACCCGTCCTGGCGCAACTAGTCGGTATTTCGGCTGACATCTAGAAGCAATGCCGAATTTATCACCGAACCTGAACTACTGAACCGTCAGTTTCAGTGGTAGAGATTGGCTGTTTGATCCAGCAGTAGCGGTTACCGTCAGCGTATACTCCCCGGCAGGAGTGCCGTTCGGATTCGTCTGGGTGCCGGAACCAAAGCTGCCGCCACCACTGCCGCACGAGCAAACCAGAATTAAGAGCAACACAGGTAGGCTCTTGAGCCACCGTGATGCGATTCGATTTCCGTGCATGCCCGGCAACGCGAGCCATCCAAACACTGCGATCGTCCAGAACCATGCTATCTGGGAAACAAGGTCGCATTTGTCCGAGATGTAGTGGTCACCGTCACCGCCAGTGGTGTCGTAGACGTAGCACTCAAGTTAACGCTACTAGGCACGGAACAATCGGCACCTGTAGGGGCACCGGTGCAAGTGATCGCGGCTGTCCCACCAAGACTTGCTCCACCGATCGCGAGATTGTACGTAGCTGTTGCTCCCGCCGCGATTGTAGCCGATGTCGATCCGCCGGACGCAACTGCTAGCCCAAAAGTCATGCCAGCCCCTGACACCGGCACGGATTGTGGGCTACCTGAAGCATTATCGGTGACAGTAACACTGGCCTTTCGAACTCCGGTGGCGCTCGGTTTAAAGACCACTTTAATGGCACAATCTGCGGCAGCGGTAAGCGTATTTGCGCAGGTATTCGTCTGCAAGAAATCACTGGCCTGTGGGCCAGAGATGGCGATCTTGCTGATACTCAGTGGCAAATCACCAACGTCCGAAAGCGTGATTGTCTGCGCTGCCGCCGAAGAACCGACGAACTCGCTAGCAAACGTGAGAGACGTCGGAATGAGGTTTGCGATCGGGACCGTTGCCGTGCCTGTGCCGGTAAGAGTGACTGCGTATCCGTAATCGAAGGGGGAGTTGTCCTTAATTTGAATCGAGTCGGTGGCGAAACCAGTCCGCAGAGGGCTGAAGGTGACGGTGAATTGACAACTTGCGCCCGCTGCCAAAGTTCCGCAATTATTCACCTCAGCAAAATCATCGCCTGGCGGATAGAGCTGGGAGGTGATTTGTAGCGGACTTGTCTCCTGGTTTGTCAGGGTGACCATCTGGGGTGGGCTTGTGGTTCCAACATTGGTAACGAAGCTCAAACAGCAAGGTACGATCTGCGGTCCAGCACCAAATCCTTCAAGACCCGCGTACTGGGCGATACCGAAGGTATTGTCGCGCACATCCAGGTCTCCGCCTGCCACTCCCAAAAATGGCGCCGTGAAGGTCACCTGGACCGTACAGGTTCCGCCCGGGATGACACTACTGCCACAGTCATTTGTCTCTGAAAACCAGGTGGACCCACCGATCGAAGGAGTCAGTGGAGCACTTCCAAGATTCTTTAGAATTACACTTTGCGGATTGCTTGTACTTGCGACATTGACGTGGCCGAAGAGCAATGCAGCCGGCTCAAGGTCCACAACGGGAACTGGCACGCTTGACACGTAGGTGTACGCACTCACGGTCGAAGAGCCCACTTGCGCTTGAATGGTGAAAACGCTGCGCGGATTAAAACCAATCCCAATGGAGAATTGGAAATCCTGGCTTACGCTGCCTGCTGGTATCACTATGGAGGGCACCGCGATGTTTGCATCGCTGGCCGTGAATGATACCGTGGTCGACGTTGTTGACGGCACGTTCAGTATCGCTCTTCCGTATCCTGTGTTGCCGGTTACTGGATTTGTTAAGACTTCAAGTTGGAGCGGGGATGCTCCCAACGCTGACTTCACCACGTTAAACGACGAAGTGTAATTGTCTAATTCAATCAGGTCCGCTAAGCCATCTCCATTTACATCCGCAGCGAATTGAGGAACGTAAAACTTATTCAAGAAAAAGGCTACATAGCCAGGCGTAAAGGTGCCATCTCCATTCCCAAAAAGAATTTGCACAAAACTCTTGAGTTGTGGCTGCCACGGGAGCTGAAAAATCGCCAAGTCAGGATTGCCGTCGCCGTTGAAATCCCCTAGTAAAGCCTCGAAAGCATTGCTCGGAATCTCCGATCCAAGAAGCTCTGGTGATCGCAAAGCGCTGAGATAGGGAGTGTAGGTTTGTGAGTATTGGAAGCTGCCGTCGGCCTGCCCTAAGAATACAGAGATAGTCGGAACCACCGCAGCATTCCCGAACTGATCTGTCATTGCAACAATATCTGGCCAGCTGTCTCGATTCACGTCGGCCAATGCGAATACACCGAACGTTGAGAACAGCGCACGTGCGGGTTGAAAGGTTCCGTCCCCGTTTCCCAAAAACTCATAGAGACCATCTGTCAAAGCCAAGATGTCTAGTTTGCCATCTCGATTGAAATCCCCAGCATATACAGCCACGGCGGACGTATTCGGGTTGGTGTCTCCGAATGAAATGGACTGTCCCGAGCGGAATGTTCCATCACCGTTGCCCAGAAAAACATTTAACTGCTGCGACTGAAGTCCGTTCAGATCGTTCCCCGACAGCGCCACGAAATCCAGTTTGCCGTCGCCGTTGAAATCTCCCACCGCCAGCAAACTAGATGCGCCAGCAGGCGTTGTTAGCGTGGATGATCCGAACTTTCCACCACCGATATTCGGAGCAAAGAATAACAATGGACTTGAGCCGACAACAAGTAAATCACGTCGTCCTGTATTCCGGAAGTCCGCCAGAACAAAATCTCCCGGCTGGAATTGATTCTCTGGCCACGCAGCCGATTGAATTGGCGGAGAGAATGTCCCGGTGCCGTCATTGAGCATCGTTGTAATCTGCATGGGACCTGGATACAAAGGTGGCACTTCTAACGCGACAATGTCTGTGGTGCCGTTGCCGTCCACGTCTGCAAGTAAAAACGGGCTCACTGGCGAATTTGTTGTTCCTGAGCTATATCCAATGGGCTCGCCCTGCGGATCGCCGAACCCACCCTTTCCGTCGTTCAGAAACACACTAGCGGTATCGCTGCCTTGGTTGGCCGTGACGACATCTGGGAAGCCATCTCCGTTCACGTCACCGACGGCGAGTCCATAGATTGAGGGCTCACCTCGGTACACGCGGCCAGAATCAAAATGGCCGGTACCGTCGCCAAACAATACCGACACGAGATTTCCAGCTACGTCGCCAAGTCCAGGCCCTCCCGCTCCGCTCAGTACCACACCACTGGTCACGATATCGAGTTTGCCGTCGTGATTCATGTCGACAAGCTGAATTGCCCCACCGATATCTCCAAGCGCTACTTGACTGAATGCGGGCTCACTAAACGTACCTTTGCAATTACCCGCATAGATCCAGCCCAATCCAAAACCATCAGTGACAACTGCATCTGTACAGCCATCGCCATTCAGGTCTGCCAACGCTGCGCTCAGAGCCTGTTCCCCTGGCACGCCGGGAAGCGTAATCGAGATGTTTCGACAGTAATCAAGAGGGCCTGGTGAGGTGCGATTTCTCCGGCTACTCGGTGCCGCTTCCGAGCCCTTTGCCACTTATTCGTCCGACTGAGCGCTCCAACGCGCTGAGCTACGGGGTGACCTCAAACACTAAACCGAAGGTCGTGCTGCCGTCCCCCTCGGTTGTTCCGTAAAGATTGCCCGCCGCGTCGAGGATGAGGCCGGCATGGGGATGGGCTCCCGAAGCGGCAAAGGCGTGCAGCACGTGCTCCCTCCATTTACCGTCCGAGCCGAGCGTGAGTTTGAACACGACGCCATATCCACCAGCGCCTCCGCCCCACGTCGTGCCGTATACATTACCGGCCGAATCAAAAATGAGCCTGGCATAGGGACTAGCCCCGTCCTTGCCGCCGGTGAACCGGTGAAGCGCCGTCTCCTTCCAGCTCCCATCCGGCATCGGGGTCAGCTTGAAGACCACGCCGCAACCGGTACCATTGCAGTAACTGAGGTTGCCGCCCGACGTGGTCGTGCCGTAGAGATTCCCTGACTGGTCGAAGATCAGGCTAGCGTAAGGGCTGGCTCCGTCCTTGCCGCCGGTGAACTGGTGAAGCGCCGTCTCCTTCCAGCTCCCACCCGGCATCGGCGTCAGCTTGAAGACCACGCCGCAACCGGTACCATTGCAGTAACTGAGATTGCCGCGTGACGTAGTCGTGCCGTAGAGATTCCCTGCCTGGTCGAAGATCAGGCCAGCATAGGGGACACCTCCGTCCTTGCCGCCGGTGAACCGGTGAAGCTTCGTCTCCTTCCAGCTCCCACCCGGCATCGGCGTCAGCTTGAAGACCACGCCGCAACCGGTAGCACTGCAGCCACCGAGGTTACCGCCCGACGTGGTCGTGCCGTAGAGATTCCCTGTCTGGTCAAGGACCACGCTATCAAGGGGTTCGCCTCCGTAGTTCCCATCGCTGAAGTTGTAAAGGATGCTCTCCTTCCAGCTTCCACCCGCGCTCGGCGTTAGCTCAAAAACAATACCCCCTCTCTTGGCGCCGCCATACTGCGTTGTGCCGTAGAGACTCCCTGCCTGGTCAAAGATTAAGGTGGCAAAGGGTCGGTATCCGTCGTACGAGCCGGTGAAGCTGTGAACCACGCTCTCGGTCCAACTGCCGTCCTGGTTTGGGATCAGCTCGAAGACGACACCAGACCCGTTACCGCCACCATACCGAGTCGTGCCGTAGAGATTCCCTGACTGATCGAAGATGAGGCCGGCGGAGGGACTGTTTCCGTCCGTGCCCGTGAACCTATGCAGGACCTTGTATGTACTTTGCGCCCAGGCGCCGGACACCAACACTAAGGTCGCAACCAGCGTCACCGCCGCCAACGTTTTGCTCAGGGCGGCCCAGAATTTATTGCGTTTCATAACTTCTCCTCCTTTCAAGGGAGTAACAGATAAAAGCGAAATACGGAATGAGATTCTCCCGGCGGGTTGAGCAGGGCGCGCTTCGCGTAGGGTCATCTTCGCCTCCCGCCACATATTGTGACTGTCACGGTTCGTTACTATTGGGTTTTCCCAGAGGCCGGGAGAGCGATGACCCGCACAGGACTCAGGCCGGGAGAAAACCCGATTTTTCGAGTTGCCTTGTTTTTGATCGCGCGGGGCCGACGTGCGAGGAAGGACTCAGGGACCTCAAACCAAAGCTATCCCGCTTTGGCTGCGCCTCCAATGAGCGGCATCACAGTTGGATGTGATTAGCTGGCGAACCCCGGTTTTGGCAGCCGGACTGTTGCTCAAATGACGAAACCAGGCGGTTACACTCAAAATCCGGGTTGCTGGACGAAAACTCCATGACGAGATCAGATCGGTCCTCGATTTCGCTTAAGGGTCATTTCTGCGAGAAACTGTTCCGCTTCTTCGATGGTGAAGGGGCCAAAAGCAACCGCATCTGGCGCTTTTTCCTCTGAGTCAGGCGAAGGCCATGGGAACTCGTCCTGATGTACGATGCGCGCGCCCGACATGTCGAACGCGACGATGTATATCTGTCTATCCCAGCACTCCTGACATAGCCAATCGTCATCTTCCCCAAGAAGACGGCCACATGAACATCGCTCCCGGCCCCGCTTCCCCCAGTCCTTTCCATCTTCTGTGCTAGAGGAATGATTCCGTTGCAGCAGGGGCCCATACTTCCCCCGTTCTTCTGGATCAATCAGGGTATGGTAAGCAGCGTCGGTTAGTGAGTTCTTCTTGGAGAGCAGTCTGTAGGATTCCTTTATGTGGTCGATGCTTGCTCCCACCGCAACTCCTAGAATTTCGTGCAAGGTCTGCCAAGTATACTGAGAGGTCTTAACAGCACGCATAACCCTTCTCCACTCACGCGGCGTAAGAATAGCGCAGTTACCAAGACAGCGGACAATCATGATGGATCTGGAAGCTTGTGATTCAGTCGTCTATTGCTCTCTGGCGATTATACGTACTGACTATCAGGTGCCGCGTCCGGCTCCAGGCCCATTTTAGGGGGACCGCCCCGCAGGGGGAGTGGGGAACTAACCCGCTTCCTCTCTCTAACCCCTACGCCGCATTGACGGGGTGAGAACACAGCGGGATAAATTCTGCACCTGACTAGATAGTAAAACAGCTGGGTTTTGATTCGAGTCCCGGGCCGCGATCCAGGTTCACCACCAATTCTCAAAGAGTGTAATGGCCTGTTCTCGACACTCTTTGCGTGCTACTTCCTTGCGCTTCAGTCTGCAGTTTTGCGTTGAAGGGTTATCCGGCTAGGTCCGCGCCAACTCGCTGTTCTTGTGACTTCTTGTTGAAAGCATTCTTCTTGCCAGTCGAGCGTATCTCAAAACCTTTACCTTGTTTGAACTCTTCGTCCGTCACAACTTCTATGGACGAGAGGTGTGGGCAGCGGTCCCTGATGATCTCGACCTTGGCCCTGAAGTTGTCGATCTGTACCTTGCCCTTCTCTGAATAGATGATGAAGATCAAACCTGCCTTTGCGACCTGCATCTTTTCGACTGAGCAATCAGCAAGCAGGCATGCCCCGACTATCGCTTTTCTCACCGGATCACATTCAACTTCGATGATGTAACGAACGTCGTTTGGCTCTTTAAGGCTCTTAAGGACTACATCCGGCTGATACCAGTGTCGGTCCTTGTCTGGCAAGTAATTCGTGCTGCCTTTCCCCTCAGCGAGCACTTTGAACTGGCCGCTGTACTTCTTCTTTATCCACTCGGGAATGTCGCGATGTTGTGTAAGCATTTTCCCTCAGGATCCTAGCAGGGCGGGGGAACCGAACTCGTCAGTTGGTCGATTTCGACTGTGGCTTTCTCGCCTGAGACATGTCAACCTCGATCATGTCAATCACATCGCCACACTGGTTCCAGAGCCAACAACCGAGTCAGGCGCGAGTTATTTTCCACCAACCGCGAATCGTTTAAGGAGGGCCCTGTTCTCGACGGTTTGCTGCTCGTACTACGCCGTATGCTGGAAGAGGACCAGACCCTGGGCGCGATTGAACGTGAACTCACGGAACGAATTGCAAAAAGAGAAAGCGATGCCACAAATGAGGAGGTCAAGAAACAAGTTACGCGTCTCCTATTGGAAGCTGGCTTCCGACCCAGTGAGCTAGGTGTGGCGACTGCTGTGTCTCCGACAGGTCAAACCACCGTCACGAAAAAACGCCGCTCACATAGGCCGATCAATCCTGACCCTTTGCCAACGTTACCTTTCCCGTCCGTCACACGTTTTGAAATCGTGGTGCCGGACAGGCTGGAGATTCGCCAGAATGAAGTCGAAGTAGTACTGGTTGAAACAGATGCTGATGCTGAGTACGATTCGCGCGGCCTCGTCGCAGTCCGCTCAGAGCCACAACTGCTAGAGGTAGCGTCGAAGTCATCCCTGAAGGGTGGCAGGATTCGTTGGAGGCTCCGAACGATAGCTGGAGCTGCCAAAGGAAGCACAGGAACGGTAGTAGTGGCTCTAACTAAGCCAGATGGCTCGCAGTTAACAGACTCAGTACAATTTGAAGTGCTGGAGGCCCTCGAAACCACTGCGAAGAAGATTCGCGGAGAGGTACCGCCTTTCGATATTTTCCCTGTCAATCCTGACGATGATCCCGAACAGTGGGCGACGATTTGGCCTGGTCTGTCCGATGATGTTGGAAGGGAAAAGCAAGCATCAGTGGCCTATAAGCCGCTGCGGACTGCACAAGGCATCGTAGTTTACTATTCGACTATTTTTGCTCCTTTTAGCAATCAAATCGAACGCTTGAAAACGGAAAGCGATATAGCAGCCAAACTCTTTCGAGATAATTACGAGATTTGGATTGCTTACCACGCTATCCTGCAGGAAAATGGCCGTTCCCCGGCACCATCAGAGGTTGAGGAAGAACTCTTGGAGCAGATGCTAGAGGAAGACAGAACGCGTGTCGCCCAAATGCAAGTTAAGCAGGCCATGCGTTTTGTGGAATTGACCCGGAAGCTGCTAAAGGAAACCGCAGCCGCCACCGAGGAATGAGTGTTGCTTAAAGTCTTTGAAAATACAATTCCCAAGAATCTGCATCACAGCTCTGGCCAGCGGAATGTAGATCTCAGAAAATCGTCTAAATTCATCCCGAAGCTACACGTTTTCAGCTGGTCGGTAGTCAGATGAGCGATGCGACAGATGCTGGTTTATTCAAGGACTTAACTGCCCGACGCCCGCCGCGAATTGTTTACCATTACACCTCTGCGTCAGGACTAATTGGCATTCTAAAATCGCGAGCGATTTGGGCCACCAGCATTCGATTCCTGAATGACAGTTCAGAGTACAGCTTCGCGATTGATCTGGTTCGCAAAGCGATCCAAGACCGTGAAGCTACTGCTCACAATACATTCGATATTGCATTGAATAGCATTCTTGCTGAAAGGCTTATGACCGAGACGCAAGCGGAAGTCTATGTCAGCTCATTCACGGAGAACCCTGACCAACTTAGTCAGTGGCGAGCCTACAGTCCTTCAACGGGCGGATATGCAATCGGGTTTCGTACCAAGGACTTGGCACAGCCCGAAGGATCAAAACCTAGTCGTTTTCTTGCCCACTGTGTATACGATTCTGGCGTTCAAGAGAGGTTAGTTAAGAAGCTCGTCCAGGTCGTGGCTAATTCCGCAGAGACCAACAGAGCGACAGGGCTTGAACGTGACCGAGTGTTCAGAGAGACGTTTAAACAATTCGGTCGTTTGCTACCGCTGGTCGCGCCCGTTCTGAAGGATCCCAGCTTCGAAGAGGAGCAGGAATGGCGTCTTGTATGCTTGCCCGCCGCTTTCGAAGGCGCATCTCCGCACTTTCGGGAGAATCGGTCGATGCTGGTTCCTTACCACGAACATCATTTTCCCTCTAAGACACCAGTGCCTATCGAAGAACTCGTGATTGGCCCGACGCCGCACCCTCAACTTGCACGTGATGCAGCGAAGGCTCTACTGTCGGCGAACGGGATGGTATCCACAACCGTCCAGTCGTCCTCGATTCCGTATCGGACTTGGTGAGCATCACATAGCAGCAGGAGTCGGCAAGGCAGGGGGGTGCATATTCCATCCCGTTATGTTCTCACCCCTACGCCGCATTGACAGCCCTGTCTTCCGTCCCTAGACTGGAAATGCTTTCGTTGGCTTCCGAGGACCGCACATGGGATGGCTGCAAAACAAGTTTGAAAAGAACTTCATGATCACCACCGTCGACTATGTGTTCAACTGGGCACGAAAGTCGGCGGTTTGGCCGATGACCTTCGGTCTGGCGTGCTGCGCCATCGAGATGATTGCCTCTTCCACGGCGCGCTTTGACATCGCGCGCTTCGGGTCGGAGGTGTTTCGGCCCAGCCCGCGGCAGAGCGATCTGATGATCGTGGCCGGCACGGTTACGCTGAAGATGGCGCCGGTGGTCAAGCGCATTTACGACCAGATGCCCGATCCCAAGTGGGTGATCTCGATGGGCGCCTGCTCTTCAGTGGGTGGACCGTTCAACACTTATGCGGTGCTGCAAGGCGTGGATAAGATTGTTCCCACCGACGTGTATGTCATCGGATGCCCGCCGCGCCCGGAAAATCTTTTCTACGCGCTCCTGAAGCTGCAGGACAAAATCGACCAGATGACCCTGGCCAAGAAGCCCACCGAGGTCCGGCTGGACCCAAACATGGTGGAGGCGTTCAAACGTCAGGTGATGATCGCGCAGACGCTGCAACCCAAGTAGCCGTCCGCACTCGGCAATTTGCATTTAGCCGTGTTAGGTGCGTGCCACTTACTTGGGATCGCCGAATGCCAAGTGCTAAATGCTGACCAAACTCACCGCTCAATCGGAACTTCCTGCTGAGGGCGAAGCCAAAGAGTTTCCCTGTGGCGACAAAGTCATCTGCGTTGCCAACGTGAACGGAACAGTTTCCGCGATGGACAACGTCTGCCTGCATCGTGGTGGCCCGCTGGGGCAGGGAACGATCGAGGACAGCAAAGTCGTGTGTCCCTGGCATGGCTGGCAATGGGATCCGAAGACCGGGGAAGCGGCGCACAATCCCAACGCCAGGATCGCCGTGTACCCTCTGAAAGTCGAAAACGGCGAAGTGATGATCGAACTGGGATAGGACTCGCAGAGCAACGTGAAACTGGATCTATCCCAGCAACTTTAGAAAGTTTCCTGGCTCATTCTCAAACCCCGGAAAGACTTGCGCCAGATTCTTGTTTCCAAGGTGTTGGTACACCGCCTCGCCCAGCACCTGGCGGAAATCCGTGGTCAATGCCAGGTCGCGGCCCTCGTAAAGTTGCGACTGGTCGAGTCCCGGCCAGCGTCCGTAGACCTTGCCCCCCTTTACTGGGCCTCCCATCACGAACATCACGTTGGCGTGGCCGTGGTCGGTGCCGCGGTTTCCGTTCTCGCGCGCGGTGCGGCCGAACTCGGACATGGTGACCACGACTGTGTCCTCGGCCAGATCGCCGAGATCGATCCAGAACGCCGCCAGCGATTGCGAGAGATCGCGCAGGGAGTTTGCGATCTGACCCTGCGTACTGCCTTCGTTCACGTGATGGTCCCAGCCGCTGATATCGGCAAATGCAATCTGTACACCCAGGTTGGCCTTCATGAGCTGGGCCAATTGCTTGAGGCTTTGGCCGAAGCGTCCGCGCGGGTAATCTGCGCCGGCCGCTGGAGTGTACTTCGAGGGATCCGCGGCCTTCAGCATCTTCACCGCTTCAAAAGTTTCCTGTCCGGCGCCGTGCAAAACGGAATCGACAGACTGGTCATACATCGCCTCGAACGTGTTGGCAATCGGAGCGGCGTTGGGTCCGCCTACACCGAACTCGGCGACATTGTTCACCGCGACAGCAGGTTCGCTGCCGGAAAGAATGCGCGGCAGGGAAGGACCGAGAGCGATGGCCCGAAACGCCGACTTCTCCGCAGACGCTGGCAGAGAGCGCAAGCAACGGTTCAGCCAACCGTCGTCGGTGGCTTTAACCCCGGGCGTGCCGGACTCCATGAAATCCTGGGCATCGAAGTGTGACCGCGTCTGGTCAGGCGAGCCGGCGGCGTGCACAATCGCCAGGTGCCGCTGCTTCCACAACGGTTCAAGCGAAGCGAGCGCGGGATGCAGTCCGAAGAAGCCGTCAAGATCAATTACCGAGTTCCGGGGAATATTGATGGACGGCCGCATGGCGTAATAAGCCCTCTCCCCGTGAGGCACGACGATATTGAGACCGTCGGCCGCGCCGCGTTGAAAGATCACCACCAGCCGCTTGTTGCGCGCACCCGGTTCCGCCGCGCCGTACGCCGCGCGGGCCAGAAAGCCGGGCACAGCGGCCGTGCCCACCACCGCTAGAGCACCATTGCGGAGAAATATGCGTCGCGTAATTGCCATAAATAAGTCCTAGCTCCTGCCTTCTAGCCATGCATGAGAAGATCCGGCGGCTAGAAGCTAGCGGCCAGAAGCTATCTTCTCTGAAACTCCGGCGATCCCAGCAACAAGCCTTCGATGACCGCCACATTGGGGGAACGCGCCGGGTCATCCAGCTTCCGCCGACTGATCTGCGGGTCTTCCAGACGCGCGACAATCGTGTCATGTGTCTGTTTGGAAACATCCCCTGCGAGCAGGCTGTCTTCCAGCGCTGCCAGAATCTGTTCCGGGCCGGGCACACTGGCAGCCGCGGCCGTCCGCTCCTCTGCGAGCGGGGTGTTCACGTCCACCCGGGTCCCTCTTAACCTCCCGGCGGAGAGGGCCAGCGCGAAGTTCATCCGCTCCAATAGTGCCGAAGAGTTCACCCAGGCGTCGGCTTTCATGGGATAACCTGTCGGAGGCTGCATGCCGTATAACGGCATGCCCATATTTCCGAGTTGGTTTGCAACCGGCAGGGCGTCATTTACCTCGGCTCCGCTAGCGCGCAGAGCGGAGACCACGAATTCCAGAGGCGTCTTCACCTTGGCACGATAAGCGTCTTCAGTCCAGAACGCAGGTGATTTGAACATCGTCTGCAAAACTTCACGAATGTTACCTTCCTTCTTCAAGAAAGTCTGGGCCATGCGATCCACAAGCGCAGGCGGCGGATTATCCGAGACAAAACGTACCGCCAGTTTGCCGCAAATGAACTTGGCGGTCGACGGATTGTGCGCCAGCAAGTGCAGGACCTCACGCCCTTCTCTTTCACCGCTCGCTCTGATGCGGTGGCCCAGAACAGTTTTGTCGCCGGGTTCGTGCATGCGCTCATTGAAGGTGAAGGCACCGCCCGCTTGCAATTGTTGCACCGTCCATCCGGTGAAGACGCTTGCCACCTCGGTGACATCTTGCTGAGTGTAACCGCCGTTGACGCCCAGGGTGTGCAACTCCATCAATTCGCGGCTATAGTTTTCATTCAGGCCGTTACGCTTCCCCTTGGATTGCGTTACCGGACCGCTGGTCTTGGCTCGTCTCTTCCAGTCGTTGCCGCGCGCGCCGATGCCGTTGGCCACGTCGGAATTCGGGCCCACGCTCAACCGGTTATCCAGGTACGACAGCATTGCCGGGCTCTGTGCCGTTGCCACCAGCAAGTCTTCAAACTTGCCCAGGGCGTGCGGACGAATCACGTCACGCTCGTAGCTGCTTAGCACGAAGTGACCCAGGCCCTTGTTGATAAACACGTTAAAGTGGTTGAACCAGAAATCTGCCATGACCTCCTGCAGCTGGCGCTGGCTATACGTGGCCCGAAGCAATTTACCTTCTACCAGTTCTTCCACCACCACGTGCCCCGGATTAATCAGTGCCATGATGGTTTCGCGCTGCCGCGGAGATATACCTTCCAAGAACTGTTCGCGCTTGCCCTGGAGAGACAGCAGCAGTCTCTGCTGCTCCGATGGAGACATCTGCAGCACTGCCTCGGCGCGCCGATCTGGAGGCATGTCCAGATATTCACGAACCTGGTCATTCAACAGCTTCTTGTCTTCCTGATTTCGCAAGGATTCTTTTTTGCTCATTTCAACAGGATCGGAAGTGGTGTCGACAGGTGAGTTGCTGCCCGCGGCCGATTCCCGCTTGCGTTCCTGATTCTCCTCATAGCGCTCGACCTGCGCTGCATAGACGGCGTGTTTAAGCTGATCGGAGGGAAGCCCGCGCTTTCCATCGGCGATCGCCTTAATCACCGCAGGGGGAGGAAAGTTTTCGGCGATCTCTCGCGGATTCATGCGTAGGGTGCGAAGTGGCGCGAGGCGGGCATCGAGAGCGGAATCGTCGATCTTCTCGGGATGAAGTTGCTGGGCGATCCATTTGTCGACGCCCATAGCCATGACTCGCTGGAGGTCCCCCGGCCTTGGCCCAAAGGTCAGGCGGTTCAGGGCATGGAGGGCACGCTTCTGCTCCGCCATCTGGGTAGGAGCAGGCTTGGACTTGTCTTTCTTCCTGGCGACAGCCAGCTGTACAGTGACAACCAACCCCAGCGACACAACCAGCAGAAAGATGGGTCGGCGTCTCGGGATCATATCGATACTCGAAGAGTCTATAAATTATCAACCCCAGACGGGTGAAAAGTTGCTGGCGAACGAGGTTACCGAAGGGGAAGCAGATTGATTCGTGGGCCTTACCGTGACCTACTGACCGGCCGCCAGGGGCAGGATTAACTGCGATGCCGCTGCCCCTTACGGAGAATCGCGCATCTTGATCACCACGGAAGTGATGTCATCCTTCTGGGGCTGATCCTTTGTATAGGCTCGCGCCGCGTGGTAAATGCCATTGGCGATGTGCTGCGCCGGGTCGTGGCGGTGGGAGCGAACGTAGTCCACCACTCGGTGCGATCCGAACTCCTCTCCGTCAGGCCCCGCCGACTCGGCTGCTCCATCCGTCATGAGCACCACGATCTCCCCCAAGCCGAGCCCGATAACCGGTTGCTGGGAGCATTTGTTTTCGGGGAAGAGCCCCAGCGGCAAGCCCGTGCTATTCAGTTCGGCTCTCAACCCCCCGGATTCGAGCAGCACGAATCCGGGGACGTGGCCGGCACTGGCGAAGGTAAGCGTCCGCTGGCCGGGGTGGAGGCGGGCCAGCGCCAGGGTGACGAATTGACCGTGCGACAAGTCCTTCAGCAGCGCACTATTCATCTGCTCCAGAATTTCGTGAACCTCGAGCTGCAGAACCGCGAAGGAACGCAGATAGGCCCGGGTTAATGCCATGATCAGTGCCGAACCGAAGCCATGTCCTCTCACATCGCCGACCGCAATCAGGAGAGATCCATCGGCCATGAAGATGAAGTCGAAACAGTCGCCGCCGGTTTCGTAGGCAGGATCAGCGGCGGCGCCGATGTCCAGGCCGGGAACATCGGGCGCGTTTTCGTAGAACCGCTGCTGCACCTCGCGCGCCAGCTGGAGATGGAAATCCTGCTCCTGGTTTTTCCGATTTCTGGTGACGTCCTGCAAGACAGAGACGAAGTGGGTAAGGTTTTCCGCTTCGTCCCTTAGCGGTGTGATTGCCTGTCGCGCCCAATAGAGTTCGCCGCTCTTCTTGCGATTCACGATAGTTCCCGAGAACGAGCATCCCTCGCCGAGCCGAGCCCACATCTCGCGATAGAATTCATCATCCTGCACGCCCGATTTCAGGATACGTGGAGTGATGCCGAGCACCTCCTCCCGGCTGTATCCCGTGGTCAACTCGAACGCGGGTTTTACGTATTGAATCACGCCTTGGCGGTCGGTGAGGATGATGCTATCGGTAGTCTGTTCGGCCGCCTGCGACATTAGCAGGAGCATCTGCTGCGCTTCGCGTTCCTTGGTGAAGGCACGCAACATCGTGACTCCGCCAGAGACTGTGCCTGTACGATCCTGGAGCGGCCACCCACTAACCCGAATCCATATGCCGTCGCGATGTTGAAGGTTGCGTACAAAGATCAATTCATCGACGAGAGTTTCGCCGCGGATGGCACGGACCAGCGGCAATCGTTCGTTGGGCAAAACCGTGACTTGGTCGGGAAGGAACCAGCCATAAATTGGGGTGTGGGTACTGGGCGCAATATCACTCACCCCCAGGCCCAGTATTTCTTCTGCAGCGGGATTAAAAAATAGCAGATGACCTTCGACATCTGCGACCATGACGCCCAGGGGAAGGCTTTCAAAGATCATCTGCAGGATGTCGGCCTGCTGTGTAAGCGCCTCATGATTCCACGCAGTCGCCAGTGTCATGTTGGCCTCGTTTCGGTTGTGTCCGGCTATGGATGGAGATTCGTGGACAAGGTGATTTCGTGGGTTACTTCGGGGAGGGTGTTGTTTAGCGCGATTTTGCGCTACGCACCAATCATCGGCGAGATGCCAAGAGAGCTTTAGCGAACTCCGAAACCAGGGAGCCTTATACGACGCTTCGGCCCGGGATGTTAGCAAGTCCTGAGCCCCAACCTTCGAAACACCCCGAAAACCCAACCAGACGACCGGTGCCCAGGAGAATCCCAGCGCAAGTGGGGGAATCTGGCAGGCGATTCCGGACCCAGCGCTGTCGTTTGTGGTTAAGTGAGATACAGGCGCCCGCGACTCACCTTGTGTTGCAGGGTAGCAGCTAGGTGATCGACGTCGGAGGCGGCAATAGTATCCGCCATCCTTCCCTCGAGGAATCGGGTGCGATTGCTGCCCACAGTATCCCGCCGGACCTGCAGCAACAAGGCTTGGACTGCGTTGGGATCAAACTTCGTCGGAGTCAGGCGCACCAATTCGCTCAGTGCAGCTCCCAGCGACATCGGTTCGCGATAGGGGCGCTCACTGGTCATGGCATCGAATGTGTCCGCCAGGCCGACCACACGCACCGGCATGGGAACATCTTCCAGCATCAAGCCGTCCGGGTAGCCGGAACCGTCCGCGCGTTCGTGATGCCAGCGCACGATTTCCGGAACCTGCGGCCACGGGAACTCGACTCCGCTCACGATCTTGTGCCCCACTACGGTGTGATCGGCCATCTCCCGGAACTCTTCCGGATCGAGCGAAGTGGTCTTGCCAAACAAGCGCTTATCCACGGCCACCTTGCCGATGTCGTGCAAGTAGCCCGCGGAACGGAGGGCCGCCACTTCGGAAGTCTCCAGGCTCATAGCTTCTCCGATCGCCGCAGCAAAGCGTCCTACGCGTAACGAATGCCCATGAATGTTGACATGCTTGACGTCGATGGCGGTGGCAAAAGCTTCCAGCGTGCTGTCATAGAAACCATGCAGGGAAGCCATCAACCGGAGATTATCGGAGACGCGTTGCGTCAAGCTCTGCGTCAGCGAGTGATTGTGAAGCGCAAGCGCAACGTAGTGGCAGAGGAGGTCCAGAGCTTCAAGTTCACCGGCATCGTAAAGCACATTGCCATCGCGCTGGCCCAGGGCCACAACTCCAACCAGCTTCCCGGCGACTTTCAGCGGAGCAATGCACTTGAACAACTCCGGGGCTACATTGCCGTTCGAGCTCAAAAGCAGATCATACGAACCCGGGTCCAAAATGATGGGGCCATGCGCCGAAACCAGAGCATGAACGTGCTTCGGCAACAGAGGAATAATAGCGGGCTCAGGCATCAACGCGAAACCATCGGAAGCCACTGAACTGAGGAGGGAAGGCTTGTCAGTGTAGACGAATAGCACAACCTCGCGGGCAGCGGCCGCCTGCTGCAATGCCGATAGCATTGCCCGTGCCGTCTGGTGGAAGTCGCGCTCCGCCGTGATCGCGGGACCAAGATCGGAGAGCGCTTCCACCGCCCGCAGAAGCCGCCGAAAATTGTCTTTTTGCACTGCCATCGCTGGCAAGCGCAGAAAACCAGAGCTACCTGAGGGTACCATGTGCCGATTCCGCTAACTTGTTGGTTAGTTTGGTGCGCTACGCGGTGGCAACTTCAGTCAGCGGGAACTGCGACGATGGCGGACTGCCCGAAATGTCATCTCGGCTGCCGGACTGGCAGTCTCCTTTTTCCATTGGAAGAATAAGGCCGCGTAGGTGTCGGTGATGTAGTCCTTGGGTCGAATCTGCAGGCGCTTGGCGGTTTCGTCAATCCAGCGGGAAGTGCCCTCTATTTCTCCGAAGTTCCCAATCGGAGTCTCGTCAACTACCACGTGGCCTTTGCCGTCGCTCCACTCGGCGCGAAATTTCTCGTACCGAAAGGTGGCCGAAAAGCCCAGAGCGCGCAGGATCGCATCTATCTTCGGCCCGTCCGTGACCCTAGTTTCAGTCTCTACCCGTATCTTGTGAGGGCCTGTCTTGCCCTTGGCCTTGTGAGTGAGCATCCACTCGGAGCCGTACTTGCGCAGTCGCAGCAGGTCGCCGCGTTTCCGCAACGGCAGACCCGGCAGATCATAGAGCGTGTTCACTTCGTGGGTAGACTTCGTAACCAGCCGGAAGCCAGATCTTCGCAAGGCCTGAATGAGTTTCTTGAGCTCATCCACGCGGAACTTGACTTCGATCTCCTGCTTCGCTGCCATCGGATTGAGTATAGAAGGCTTCCGAGGTGGGTGTCAGGTCCCGGCTGCGAGGCGAGGTTTTTTTTAGCTGAACGTCGGTAGCTTTACCAGATCGTCGAAGGGCACCGGCTCCAGCGGTTCGCCGGCCTTGCGCCAGGCGGCCAGGCCTCCGACAATCACAAATGCGTTGAATCCCTCTTCCCGCAATTGCAGCGCCACCCGGGCACTGGTCGCTTCGCGTGCTCAAGTGCAGTACACGTAAATGTCCTTGTCCTTAGGCAAGTCTTTCAGCTCCTCCCCAAGATTGTTGGGTTCCAGCCGGATCGACCCCTTAATGCGCGACGCGTCCGCATCGTAGTATCCGTGGCTGCGCACGTCCATGATTACGATCTTGTCTCTCTCCTCGGAAGCCAGTCTGTGCGCCAGTTCTTCCACCTGCACGCGCGGGACCACCCGATAGACCTTATTCTTGTGATACAGCCAGACACGGTACGCGATGTAAACCATGGCTGCGGTGAGGAGAACTTCTCCAAACAGGTGGCTGGCGGCCTGAAATCCGCGGGATATTGCGGCCAGAAAATCACGAAACAGGAATCCCAAAGTCCCGTAGGCCAGAACGTAAAGTAAGGCGCCTGCGGCATCGAAGCGCAGAAACTGAGGCAGCCGCATTTTCATGCTTCCCGCCAGGGGAGGAGCCATAGTGTTTACGCCCGGAATAAACTTGGCAAAGATCAGCGTAATTTTGCCGCGCTTGTAGAACGACTCCGCCGAGCGCAGGATACAGCTCTCAGGATTGATCGACAGCCGGCACAGAAACCCGAGGAGACTCCAGCCCATGTATCGTCCCAGAACGAACAGCAGAGTATCGCCCACTAGCATGGCGCCCACGGCCAGCATGACCGTAAAGGGACCACGCAGGGCGTGCGATGCCACCGCCGCGCCGCCCGCCACCAGCGCTAATGCGGCAGGCATGGGCAGTCCGATCGCCTCGGCAAAGACGACCAAGGCGATCAACAGAGATCCGTGAGGCGCAATCAGTAAGAAGAATTTGTTCACAAGTTAGCGCGGTCGGGACGGCAGTTCAGTATAAGGTAGCGACGAGGAAGCTGCATTTGTCTTACCTGTCCCGGTCCACTACAAACTCCGGCGCCCACAACAACGCCCGCTTGATCTCGCCGTGCGGGAAGCTGCAAATCGCGTTGCGCGCGAGTCCGGCGTATTGCAGGGCGCGCTCATGAGCTGCGTCGATGGAACCGTGGCGATCGAGAATTTCGAGGATCTCTCCATGAGTTACGCCGTCGAACGCCCTTTCCCGCACCACGGTCGCGATCTTCTCCCGCTCGCGTGGTGAGCAACGCTCGAGCGCATGGATCACCGCCATGGTCACTTTGCCCTCGCGCAAATCGCTGGCTACGGGTTTGCCAAGGACATCTTCCGACGCAGTCAGGTCGAGCACATCATCCACAATCTGAAATGCCATTCCAAGATCGCGGCCGTACTGCGCCAGGTTCTCTTCCTGCTCGGCGGTCGCTCCACCCAGAATCGCTCCGATTCGCATACATACGGAGAACAGGCAAGCCGTCTTGCGAAAGATCAAATCAAAATGCTCGTCCAGAGAAACCAGCTTGCCCAGCTTTTCGATCTGCAGCAGTTCGCCTTCGACCATCTGCTGGGTGAGGTCAATCAGGGTGTCCAGGATGCGGAAGTTGCGCTCCTGCACGGCGACCTTGAACGCCTGCATGTATAGCCAGTCGCCGGCCAGCACGCACTTTGAGTTACCCCACTGAGTGTTGGCGGCAGGCCGGCCCCGCCGGGTTTGGGCTTCATCGATGATGTCGTCGTGAACCAGAGTGGCGGTGTGAATGATCTCCATCACCGCACCCAGCTTGATGGCGCCGCGTCCCTGGTGGTTGAAAAGTTTGGCGGAAAGCAGCAAAAGCATGGGGCGGATGCGCTTGCCTCCTCCGCCGCGCAGGTATTCGCCAATCTCGGTGATGGCCTCCACTCCGGAGACCGTATCCCGGCCGAATTCCCGCTCAATGGCAGAAAGGTCTTCACGCAGCAGTTCGAAGATCTCTTTTCCGTCAATGGCAAGCGAGGTGTTCAAGAGGTTCAGTTTGTCCGGTAATTCGTGAATTGCATGTCGATCCCGAAATCCTGCTGCCGGAGCAGTGCAATGATCTCCTGCAACGAGTCGCGGTCTTTCCCGCTCACCCGCACCAGGTCCCCCTGGATTGAGGCATTGACCTTCTTCTTTGTGTTCTTGATCAGCTTCACAATCTCGCGGGCTTTCTCGATTGGAATCCCCTGCTGCATGGTGATACGTTGTTTCGCGGTACTTCCCGCGGCAGCTTCTACGGGACCGTAGGTCAAACCCTTGAGCGGCACTCCCCGCTTCGCCAGTTTCTGCTGGAAAATGTCATTCACTGCCTTCAACTTGAATTCGTCAATCGAGTGCAGGATGATCGCCTCTTTCCCCTCGAGCTCGATACTGGACTTCGAGTCCTTCAGATCGAAGCGAGTATGGATCTCTTTAAGTGCTTGCTGCATGGCATTCGAAAGTTCCTGCAGGTCGATCCGGCTCACAATGTCAAAAGTATTCTCAGGCATGGTATTTGAAGTCTACTTAACAGATTACCCCGCCCCTCTGAAAGATGCTCATTAACAAACTAAATGGACTTGAGCTTTTCGGGAAGGGAAAAGAAGCGATAGAAATTCTCTGTGGTCTTCCGTCCAATTTCCTCTGTCGACAGCCCGCGTAGTTCACCAATCTGCCGCGCTGTCTCCTTCACGAAAGCAGGTTCGTTCCGCTGGCCGCGATGCGGAACGGGGGCCAGATAGGGGGAATCCGTCTCAATCAACATGCGGTCCAGAGGCACTTCTTTGGCTGCGTCACGAATCTGCTGCGCCTTGGGAAAGGTCACATTCCCGGCGAAGGAAATCATGAAACCCATGTCCAAGGCACGCTGGGCCTGGGTGCAGTTTCCCGTGAAGCAGTGCAGAATTCCACCCAACCCGTTCGGTGCCCAGTATTGACCAATCAGAGCGAGGCAGTCGTCCCAAGCATCCTCGTTATTCCCAGAAGGGCGGCAGTGGATGATAATCGGCAACTTCACCCTGCCAGCCAGCTCCATCTGCTCTACGAACACCTGCTGCTGTAGCTCGCGTGGCGAGTGATCGTAGAAGTAGTCCAACCCGATCTCTCCCCAGGCTATGACCCGGGGTCGTTTCGCCAGCCGCTCCATCTCCTCGAAGTCCGCGTCGGTTGCCAGTTTGGCCTCATGAGGATGGATACCCACAGTGGCGTACATAAATTCGTACTTCTCGGCGAGCTGAATGCCGCAATCCAGCGTTCCGGGACCATCCCCGTTACCGATGGCGACGATGGCCTCGACTCCAGCTTCTTGGGCGCGCGAGATCACCTGTTCGCGATCAGCCTGAAACTGCTTGCCCTCGAGATGAGCGTGGGAATCGACAAACATGTTCTAGTGTGTATGGAGGACGGGCGTCCTCGCCCGTCGGGATCGACGGAAAAACCTACTTCAGCCGCGCCCCCACCGGCACGTCTTCCAAAAAGCTGGCGAGCACCGGCTTTCCGCCCTCGAGCGACGCGGCGACGATCATCCCGTTCGACTCCAGTCCCCGCAGCTTGCGAGGCGCCAGATTGGCAACGATCACTACTTTGCGCCCGATCAGCGCCTCCGGAGCATAAGCCTCGGCAATGCCGGCAACCAGTTGGCGCACTTCCGTGCCGATATCCACTTCCAGGCGCAACAATTTATCTGCGCCCTTCACTTTCTCGGCAACTTTGACCTGACCTACCCGCAATTCGATCCTGGTGAAATCATCGATGCTGATCTTGTCATCGGAAACAGCTGGAGCTTTCGGGGCAGTTTCCCCAGCTGTGGCGGGTTTCACCTCCGCCAGCGGCTCGGCCGCGACCGCCGTACGTCCCTGGTCTTCCATCTTCTGCATCCTTTCGACTGCGCTCTTGTCGGCGCGCGGAAACACCGGCGCAACCTCGCCCAGCTTGGTGCCTAGGTGGAGTTGTCCCCACTGCAATTTCGAGAGGTCGAACTTGCGGATATCCCCAAGCCCCAGCTGCGCCCAAATCTTTGCGGTCGCGTCAGGAATCACGGCATGCGACAGCGCGGTCACGATCCGTAACGCCTCCGCGCTCGTGTACAAAACCGTTGCCAGACGCGCCCGGCTCTGCTCATCCTGCTTTTCCCCCAAAGCCCACGGCTCGTTCTCCACGATATATTTGTCCACCGCCGCGACCAGTCCCCAAGCCAGTTCCAGCCCTTTCGAAAAATGGTATTGATCGAACAGCGAACCACACTCATCGATCACTTGCCGTGCCAGCTTTGCAATGGCGTCGTCAGTAGCCTGATGGGCCGCCGAAAGCGACGGGTAGGGCACCTCGCCGCGAAAATATCGCGTGATCATGGCCAGCGTACGGCTGGCTAAGTTTCCGAGTCCGTTTGCGAGATCAGCGTTATAACGCTGTACCAGCGCGTCGAAGGAAAACGATCCGTCCTGGCCAAAGACGATTTCGCGCAACAGAAAATACCTAAGAGCATCGCTGCCCAGCACATCGAGAATGGTCTCGGTGCGCACGATATTTCCGCGCGACTTCGACATTTTGCTTTCTTCGAACAGTAACCAGCCGTGCGCCACAATGCCCTTCGGCAGGGGCAGGCCGGCAGCCATCAGGAAGGCGGGCCAGTACACGCAATGGAAGCGGACGATTTCTTTGCCGATCATGTGCACATCGACCGGCCAGAATTTGTCGTACAGCTTTGTATCCTCCGTCCCATAACCCAGAGCAGTGATGTAATTGGACAGCGCGTCCAGCCATACGTAGATCACGTGTTTCGGATCGTCCGGAACCGGAATGCCCCAGGAGAACGTGCTCCGGCTGACCGAGAGATCGCGCAATCCTGAACGGACAAACGAAACCACTTCGTTCCGCCGAGTCTCCGGCCGGATAAAGTCGGGCTGCCCGGTATAAAGCTGCAAAAGCTTGTCCTCAAACGCTGACAGCTTGAAAAAGTAGTTCTCCTCTTGCACTGTTTCCGTCGGCCGGCCGCACACCGGACAAGGCGAGCCGGGTCCGGTCGCATCGACATAGAGCTCGTCAAACACGCAATACTGACCGGTGTAGTGCCCCTTGTAGATATATCCGTTGTCGCGAATCTTGCGCCAAAGGGCCTGTACGCCGCTCTTATGCCGCTCCGAAGTAGTGCGGATGTAATCGTCGTAGGTAATGCCCATCCGTTGCCACAAGGCAAGAAACTCGGCGGAGACCTCATCAGTGAGTTGCTGCGGACTCTTGCCGGAAGCCTGCGCCGCGCGTTCGATCTTCTGCCCGTGCTCGTCGGTGCCAGTTAGAAAGAAGGTCTCCGAACCCAGCATGCGCTGCCGCCGCGCTATGGTGTCACAGGCAATCGTGGTGTACGCATGTCCAATGTGCGGATGCGCATTGACGTAGTAGATAGGCGTCGTGATGTAGAACTTCTTGCTCATTTCGATTTGTTTACAGTGTCAGATCGCATATATTCCTGCACCGCTTCCTGCATCACGAGCTTCAGGGCTATGTGATGCTCAGTTGCGAGCCGGCGGCAATCTTCGTACTCCGGGGCGTAGTTGGTCACGCTGCCGTTCATGCTGGCAACTTTCATGCGCACATCGCCCCAGCGGGTTGCAACCGTGATCCACTTTCTGGCCAGCACCTGCCGCTGCTCTTCGCGCTGCCGGATTCCCAGGGTTGTCGTCTCGGAGAAAATGAAATCGGTCAGCTTGGCGACGTGCTCCGGCTTGCACAGCACCGTCAGCAGCATTCCTGGACGGTTTTTCTTCATCTGCACCGGCATGCCGAACACATCCAGCGCGCCCTCTTCCAAAAGGCGATCCATGACGTAACCGAATACCTGGGGATTCAGGTCATCGAGATTTGCTTCCAGAACGGCAATGGTCTCCCGCGTGGGCTGAGTCGCGGCCTCGGGTAGCGTTTCCCCGACAGTGATCCGCAGCACGTTTGCGTGTCCGTCAAAGTCGCGAGTCCCCGCGCCGTAACCGGCCTTCTCGACCCTCATCCGCGGAAAAGACGCAAACCGTTTGACCAGGATCTTCACGATCGCCGCGCCGGTCGGCGTAACCAGCTCCGCTTGAATGCCGGAGGCAAACACTGGCGCATTCTTCAATAACTCAACAGTTGCCGGTGCGGGTACGGGAAGCGTTCCGTGGGCGCACTTTACCGTCCCCGAACCCACGTTTAGGGGAGAGCAGACGATCTCCTCAACCCCTAGTGCCTCCGCTCCCACGGCCGCGCAGACGATATCCACCATGGCGTCAATCGCGCCGACCTCGTGAAAGTGAATACTTTCGATGTCGGTATTATGAATCTTCGCCTCAGCCTCGCCCAAAGCCTGAAAGATCGCGATCGCCGTGGTTTTCGCGGATTCGCTGATTGCGGCCTTGCGGATGATCCCGCGAATCTCCGGCAGCCCGCGACCATGCCCGTGTTTGTGTGGCGCCGAAGCCCCTGCCGGCGACGGCGATTCATTCTGCAGCGGATAATTGTGTTCCAACAGCTGGACTGGCTCACCCTCATGATAGGGCTCGTGATGATGCGGATGACTGTGTTCATCATGAGCATGTTCATGATGCAGGTGCGCATGGCTCTCTCGTTCCCAGTATGCTTCCCTGGGCAAATCCTTCTCGCCGCCAGCATAAACGTCTACCTTGGTGGCGCTAATGCCGCTGCGGGTCACGCGTGAGATTTCCACCCGGGCCTCAACATTCAGGGCAGCGAGGGTGTCTTGCAATACTTGTGGAAGCACTCCGGCATCCACCAGCGCACCCAGAAACATGTCGCCGCTGATGCCGGAAAAACAGTCGAGGTAGGCTATGCGCATGATCGAATCGAACCACAAAGAAAACGGAGAATCACAGAAAAGTCGTGCCTCTGCGGATTCCGCGGTCAAAATCTGCCCGAAGTTTCATCATAGGGAACGGGCTTGCGCCCGTCAAACCGCCATACCGGCAGGCGCTCTGTTAGAATCGCTGTCTTCCGGCACCAGCCAAAAAGGGATTCGTGTACCGCCATCTGGAACACCGTCTGGCCGACTACGTGCGTGAGTTCCTGCGCCGCGCGTACCAGCTCGAATTGCCGAGAATCGCCGTCGAACAGCCACCGCGAGTCGACCTGGGAGAGTATGCTCTTCCGGTTGCTTTCGAGCTGGCCAAGAAGCTGCGCAAGCCGCCGCGCAAAATAGCGGAGGAGATCGTAGCCGGCCTGGTATCGGTCGAGGGCTTCGAAAAGCTGGAACTCGCCGGTGCCGGCTACATTAATGCACGCGTAAGGCGCGGCGATCTGGCGGCTGCTCTTGCGGGCGACGAGCGGCCGAAAGCCGTCATCCCATCCGGCAAGATTCTGGTCGAGCACTCCAGCATCAATCCCAACAAGGCCGCCCACGTCGGCCACCTGCGTAATGCCATCCTTGGGGACACGTTCGTTCGTCTGCTGAAATTCGCCGGCAGGGAGATCGACGTCCAGAATTACATCGACAACACCGGAGTGCAGGTTGCCGATGTAATCGTCGGCTTCCTGCATCTTGAGAAAAAATCGCGCGCGGAAATTGAGCAGCTCACACGCCAGCCACGCTTCGATTATGTGTGCTGGGATGTGTACGCGCGGGTATCGCAATGGTACGAGGACAAAACGAATCTGCAAACGCGTTTACAGACGCTGCACGCGATTGAAGAGGGGGGCAACGAGACAGCCGCGATCGCGGAACTGATTTCGACTGCCGTACTCCGCCGTCATCTCGAAACCATGGAACGGCTCGACATTGAATACGATTTCCTTCCCCGCGAGAGCGAGATACTTCACCTGCATTTCTGGGATGCAGCCTTCAGCAAACTGAAAGAAGCCGGCGTGCTTTTCTTTGAGACCGATGGAAAGAATAAAGGTTGCTGGGTCATGCGAAGGGTGGGCACCTCAACCGCAGCGGACACAGCGAACGCTGATGTAACAGAGGAAGATCAAAAAGTGATTGTCCGCTCTAATGGAACCGTGGGTTACGTTGGCAAGGACATCGCGTATCACATGTGGAAGTTTGGCTTGTTGGGGCGCGATTTCGGCTATCGCAAGTTCTATCGCTACCCCCACGGCCGCGATTGCTGGATCTCCACTGCGGTCGGCGCTTTGGATCATCCCCACTTCGGAGACGTCGCCGAGATTTACAACGTGATTGACGCCCGGCAGGCGGAGGCGCAGAGCACCGTCATCGAGGCGCTGCGTGGACTCGGTTACTCCGCAATGGCGAACCACTACACCCATTTCTCCTACGAAATGGTCGCGCTTACGCCGCGCTGCGCAGCGGAGCTGGGATATCAGCTTTCGGAGGAAGACAAAGCCCGCCCGTACATCGAGGTTTCCGGACGCAAGGGCTTTGGCGTCAAGGCAGACGACCTGATCGATACCTTGATCGCCACCGCACAAAAGGAAGTGGATGCGCGCCATCCGCAACTGAGTGATGCCGAACGCACGACCATCGCCACTCAGATCGCAACCGGCGCGCTGCGCTACTTCATGCTCAAGTTCACCAAGTCCTCAGTGATCGCTTTCGATTTCAAAGAGGCCCTGAGCTTTGAAGGTGAGACTGGACCCTACGCACAATACGCCGTGGTTCGCGCCACCAACATTTTTCGCAAGGGCGGGCTTGATGCGGAAGCGTTTGGCAGAGATCTGGTTGACTACATCTCCCGGAATGAGTATGCCAGACATCTAAGTGGAGAGAATGCCAATGACATCTGGGAACTCTGGCTGGCGTCGTCGAAGACTACCTATATTGTAGATCTGTGCATCGCTACTACGGAGCCGGCATATCTAGCCAAGCACGTATTCCAGTTGGCACAGCTCTTTAACACTTTCTATCACCGGTATCCCATTCTGACCGAGCCTGACGAGAGCCGAAAGAAATTTCTACTGGCAACAGCGGCCGTGGTTCGTCGCGAGCTGCTGCGTGCCCTGGCTGTGTTGGGAATCACCGTCCCGCCGGTAATGTGAGACGCCCGTCCGGTCGAAACAACGCTCGGCAGCTTCTTTTAGCCCGCAAAATTTCGGGCCAGCTCCACTAAACTCCTGACCGCGATTCCTGAAGGCCCCTTTGCGATCCAGGGTTTCTGATCTTCCATCCACGCCGTGCCCGCAATATCGAGATGGAGCCACGGAGTATCTTCGGCAAACTCTTTCAGGAACATCGCCGCCGTGATCGCTCCGCCCCAGCGTCCTCCAGAGTTAATGATGTCCGCGATATTCGAGCGAATGCTCTCCTTGTACTCTTCGTCGAGCGGCAGACGCCAGAACTTCTCGCCTGCCTTTTCAAGCGCCTGGCTGAAACGCTGATAGAGCTTGTCGTCGTTGGCAAATACACCGGCATTGACGTAGCCGAGCGCCACCACGACCGCGCCGGTCAAAGTCGCCGCATCCACCAAATGCGTGCATCCCAGTTGGCGCGCATAATAAAGACCATCGGCCAGAACCAGGCGTCCTTCGGCGTCGGTGTTGATAATCTCAATCGACTTGCCGGACATGGCAATCTGCACGTCGCCCGGTTTCTGCGCCTTGCCGGAAGGCATGTTTTCCGTGGCGCATATCACCGAAATCACCTTCACCTTCGGCTTAAGCAGCGCGATCCCTCGCATGGCTCCGATCATGGCGGCTCCGCCGGCCATGTCGTATTTCATCTTCTCCATGCCGTCAGCCGGTTTGATCGAGATGCCGCCGGTGTCAAAGGTAATGCCTTTCCCCACCAGTCCGAGCACCGGACTCGCCGGAGCACCCGCCGGCTCGTAGCGCAACACGATCAGAGCCGGAGGTTCGTCGGAGCCCTGCGCCACGCCCCAGAACGCGCCCATCTTCAGCGCCTTGATCTTGTCGGCACCATAAACCTCACACGTCAATCCAACTTCCTGCGCCATTTTACGGGCCCGCTCGGCGAGCACCGTGGGGGTCATGCGATTCGAGGGTTCATTCACCAGATCGCGGGTGAAATTCTGCGACTCGGCGACGATGCGAGCTTCGTTCATGGCCTGCTGCAAACTCGCCTGATCGCCGCGGGCCACCACAGTTAAGGATTCGATGGCCTGGTCCTTGCGATCGCTCTTGTAAGTGTCGGGATCGAAATCGCCGACGAACGCGCCTTCCACGATCGCCTGGACCGCATCCTCGCCCGGAAGACTTCCTTCCGGAGTCAGAAACGCAAAGCTGCGCAGCCCTTTCGGCTTAAGGCAGCGTGCGGCGGCGCCAGCCAGTTTGCGAAGATCCGAGGAATTAAAATCTTTGGCTTTGCCTCCGCCAACCAGCAACAGACGCTTGGCTTTAACCTGAGCAGGGCGATGCAACAAGCTGGTCTCGAACATTTTTCCCACTACCTCGCCGCTGGCGATCACGTCCGCGGCCGCCTGGCGAAGCGCGCCATCACTGGTCTCAACGGTGGCTTCGGTTTTGTCCTTGCTTCCGTGGTCGAGAACCACGACTGCGAGGCATTCAGTTTCTACTTCAGCCGGAACAGACAAAGAAAGTGTAGTTTTCATAATGGTTTGAACGAACTTGACTCGTCTATTCAGTATCGTTGCGTTGAGGCGAATTGCGCAAGCGGCCTTGAACCGCGTCTGGCATGCGTTAATCGCACAGTAACAATTCCCCGACAAACATTTTACAAATGCTTAACGCACGCATGACAGCGACGCAAGTGCGGCGACTTAGGGTTGTTGTCACAGGTGGATCGAGCGAATGCCTCGGTCACACTCGATGTCCAAACAGAATGGAGTGCGTAAATCATGAAGAAGGAAGATCTCCCCACTACTGTCTTAACGGAAACAACTCCCACATCCACGGAAGAAGCTCATCCATCCGGCGCGCGTGAAAACATGAAACGCCGGTCGTTCTTGAAAGGCATTGGCATGACGGGAGTCGCGTTGTCGGCCGGCGCGCTGTTTGCGCACGAAGCCAGTGCGCAGAGCGACCCGTCCCCGAAGACACTGACCCCGGGCGATGCCGCCATCTTGCGATTCCTGGCCGCGGCTGAGCTTCTTGAAGCCGACTTGTGGCAACAATACGCCGAGCTTGGAGGGATCAACCCGGGAAAAACGAATCCCTACCAGAAGGCTTTTGAGCGGCTCGATGGTGACGGTCCCCAGTACATCGCGAGCAATACTCTTGACGAAGTGAGCCATGCGGAGTTCTTGAATGCTTACCTGATTTCGAAAGGTGCCGAACCTGCAGATCTCGATGCATTCCGGACGCTGCCGAGCAGTCAGGCGCACGGTGCCCAGCAAATTGGACGGCTCACCAATCTGACAAACCTTACGGTGGACACGAGTTGGTATACGCGTTATCGCAGCGCCGCGAATCCAGATAAGGGTCGTACTTTCCCGCAAGCCATCGACCTGGTAAACGTAACCGCCATTCCACGCGACAATGACGATTTCGCCCCCAGAGAACACGTTCAGGCCATCGCCAACACAGCCGCCTTCCACTTCGGGATGATTGAGCAAGGGGGCAGTACGCTCTACTCTGCCATGGCCCAGAAAGCCAGCGATGCGGAAGTTTTGCGAATCGTGGTCAGCATCGGCGGAGACGAAGTGGCCCATTTCCTCGAGTGGGTGGATTTCGCGGGCAATGGCGTGCAAGGGCCAATTGCCCCATTCACCGACCCTAACAACGGGCTGACATTCCCCGACTTCAATGCCACCGGCAACCCCGAGCTGCAAACCAATTTGATCTTTCCGGTTCCCTGCGAATTCATCAGTCCCAACCTACCGGCGTGCGCTGTGATTCGCCCTACGAATCCCAAAGGCATTGCCATGGGGGTAGTCAATTTCTTAACCGGGACAGGACTCTTCACCGGCCAGTCACCGGCGTTCTTTAAGAAGCTGGCGGCTCTGGCAAAGCATGCCGATGACGCGAAACGTGGATTCTGATTAACCGGAATCGGCGGCTCGTTGTTTTCTTCCCAGGGCGCTGTGCTTGTAGCAATGAGCCACAGCGCCTGTTTTCCTGTTACCGCGCAAGTATGTACGACCAATTAAGGAGCACGCATGTTTGAAGGACTGTTTCAACCTATGCATTTGCTGGTGATTTTTGGCATCGCACTGCTGGTATTTGGACCCAAGAAGCTGCCCGAACTCGGGAAGGGAATCGGGGAAGGGATCCGCGGATTCAAAGCAGCCATGAGAGATGAAGAAACCGCGGTAGATGCAAAATCCCTGCCAGTGACCAAAGGTGAGTGAGCTGCCTGCCAGGGTATAGAGAATCACAATGTGGAGGACGGGCGTTCTCGCCCGTCGGGCTGCTGCTCATCGCCGGGAGCCCAATGCTCCGTCGCTCGGATGCGACGGACAAAGACGCCTGCCCTCCGTTACCATTGTGAGTCTTCCCGCAGCCTGCTAGAGCACGACCACTGTGATTCCCCGGTTACGCTTGCCGAGGTCGCGATCCTGTTTTAAGTCAGCGTGCAAGCTCAACAGAGTCCAGGTGAGTTCGTCGGACTTGGACCAATCCTCGCCGAAAATGCAGCCGCGAATCTGCTTGTGATCGCTCATCTCCCGCAGCTTTCGCTGCACTGCTATCCGAATCTCGCCACCGGCCCCCGTCGAACCGTAGCCATGAATTAGCTTGACCAGCCCGCAGCCTTGGTCCCGGGCGCGCCCCAATTCCCGTTCAAGCTGGGACAACGCTTGGTGAGCCTGGGGCATGCCTTCCTTCAGGTTCACGGTCTTCATCAGGGAAGAGCGCACCTAGGCTCATTTGCGCCCTCGGGAGATGGCCTCTCTGGCTTCGCGATCGGCAGTGCGGCGGCGCTCCGTCTCGCGTTTGTCCCAGAGCTGTTTGCCCTTGGCCAGCGCCAGTTCAACCTTCACCCTGCCATTCTTGAAATACATGCGGGTGGGAATCAAGGTCAATCCGCGCTGCTGGGTCTTGCCAATCAGCTTGCGAATCTCTTCTGCGTGCATTAACAGCTTTCGGGTACGCAGGGGAGCGTGGTTAAAGATGTTGCCGTGCTCGTAGGGTCCGATGTGGCAATTCAGCAGCCAGAGCTCGCCATCCTTGATCAGGCCATAGGCATCTTTCAGGTTGGCACGTCCTGCCCGCACCGATTTCACCTCGGTTCCGGTAAGGACGATGCCCGCCTCAAATTTCTCCAGCAAGAAGTAGTTATGTCCGGCGATCCTGTTAACGGAGGCGTCTCGCTGCCCGGAAGCGGTGGGGTCGCGGCGGGGATGCTTGGGCGGATTGGGCCGGGTTGGTTGGACGGGCTGTCTGGCCATGGCAGTAATTAGCTTATCGCATTGGGCGAAACCTCGACTTTGGGCCATGGGCGTGCCAGTAGCCTCTGGCTCCGGCTATCTGGTGCATAAGCCTTGAATGGCGTCCCGAAACTGGGCCGCTCCGAGGGGATAGTACTTACGACTTAACTGCTACCAATACAGTCACTTCGGTGTGTTCTGTGCAATGTTATAATCACGCAGCTTACGTCTTCACAGCGGCAATTGGAAGCTCTGACCTGAGGTTGAGGCCGACCCGGTTCGCGGAAGACTGTCTGTGAGAGGATCTGCGATGAAACGTTGGATTCGCCCGGTGGCCGTCGTGTTAATGGTGGCCGCTGGGATTCTGGGAGCAATCGCCGCGGATAGCTCTAAGTCCTTGTATAACAAGGGGAGAGACGCCGAGGCACGGCAGAACTACGAACAAGCCTACGATTTCTACAAACAGGCCTTCGACCAGAAACCTGCCAACCTGGCCTATCGCGCTTCCTTCGAAAGGTTGCGTTTTCTAGCCGGAGCTTCCCACGTACACCGCGGTCAGTTGCTTCGCGACGCGGGTCAACTGGACCCAGCTTTGGCGGAATTCCAGAAGGCCGCCGAGATTGACCCCTCCAGTGCCATCGCCAAGCAGGAGCTGCAACGCACCCAGCAAATGATCGACGCCGCCAAGGCTGCGCCCACGAAGTCCCAGGCCCCTTCTCCGGATTTCCTGGAGCGGCGCCTGCGGGAAGCTGGCGGGCCCGTCGAGTTGGCCGCCATCTCAAATATCCCCATCAATTTGAAGATCACCGAAGACAGCAAGGTGATTTATGAGACGGTGGGGAAGCTGGCGGGGATCAACGTGCTTTTTGATCCCGACTACACTTCGCGCCGGATCAAGATCGAGCTGAATAACGTCTCCCTCGAAGAAGCTTTGCGGATTATTGCGGTGGAGACCAAAACCTTCTGGCGGCCGGTCACGCCTAACACCATTTTCATCGCCGCCGACAATCCGGCGAAGCGCAAGGATCTGGAGCAAAGCGTCATCAAGACTTTCTATCTGGCCAATCTTTCCCAGCCCACGGAGCTGCAGGATGTGGTCAATGCGCTGCGCCAGATTCTGGAGATCAGCCGCATTCAACCCTTGCCTACGCAATCCGCGATTGTAGTTCGCGGCACTCCCGACCAGCTTGCTCTGGCGGAAAAACTTGTCAGCGATCTGGACAAGTCCAAACCAGAAGTGGTGGTTGATGTGGCGGTCATGCAGATCAATCGCGACAAGTCCAAGACTCTGGGCATTAATCCGCCCACCAGCGCCAGCGTTCAGTTGCAGAGTAATATCAACACCAACGTCAATAACACGACCGACAACGGAATCACTACGACACCGATCACCAGTGGTGGTTCGAGCACGAACGGCCTTAGTTTGAATACCCTCGGCAATTTGAATGCGACCGACTTTCAAGTAACCATTTCGCAAGCTACGGCTACCGCTTTGTTCAGTGACAGCAGCACCCAGCTCATCCAAAAGCCGCAGATTCGCGCCATTGAAGGTCAAAAGGCTTCGCTGAAGATCGGGCAGAGGATTCCCGTGGCCACGGGATCATTTCAGCCCGGCATCGGCGGCGTTGGTATTAACCCGCTGGTGAATACGCAGTTCCAGTATCAGGATGTGGGCGTGAACATCGACCTTACGCCCCGAGTGCACGCCAACGGAGACGTGACGCTAAAAATCACCATGGAAATCTCTGAGGTCGATGGCACGTCCAATATCGGCGGAATTACCCAGCCGATCATCGGCCAAAGGAAGATCGAACACGAGGTAAGGTTGAAAGAGGGAGAAGTAAGCATGCTGGGCGGCATGATGGAAGACCAGCAAACCAAGGCATTGACGGGTTTCCCGATATTGTCCCAGATCCCCATCCTGAAGTATCTGTTCGGCCAGACTAACAGCGAACATCGCGAGACCGAGACGGTATTTGCCCTGATTCCGCACGTGGTTCGCCGCCAGGACCTTTCGGATCTCAATCAGGAGGCGCTAGACGTGGGCACGGCCAGCGCCATCGAACTCCGTCGCGCCAGTCGTCAGCAGCCTCCCGCGGCGAACGAAACCGCGCCGCCGGCTGGAAACCAACCGGCACCCGGCCAGTCAACGGCAACGCCGGCACAGCCTCCCGTCGGCCCTAGTTTCAGCTTCGATCCGCCCTCCATCACCCAGCCGAAAGCTGCCACTTTCGCCTTAAACGTGGTGCTCACGGGGGCGCAGAACGCATATTCCATTCCGTTCCAGGTCACTTACGATCCGAAATTATTGCAAGTGGTAAACGTTTCGAACGGGAATTTCCTCTCCCAGGACGGTCAGGCGGTTGCGCTGGTGCATCGTGACGACGATACCAGCGGAACTCTGCAGATTACGGCAACACGGCCGCCGGGCACGACGGGTGTTTCCGGGCAAGGCACAGTGGTGACTCTGACCTTCATGGCCAAAGCCAGCGGACAATCCACGCTGGCAATTTCGAGAGGGGGCACACGCGATCCCGGCATGCAGCCGACGCTGGTAGCCGGGGCCAACGCGACGGTCACGATTCAATAGCCGGGTCAGGAATCGCTGTGCCGATCGACTGCGCGGAATCTCTGCAGTTCTCCTCCCCGGATTACGAGTTTTTATGGAGTGTGTCATTCCCAAACATCGATCCGCCCGCCGGGCCCAGGGCTTCACGCTCATCGAACTGATTGTGGCTACCACCATTCTGATCATTCTGACTGGCATGGCCGTTCCCTTGGTGCGCGTCACTATCAAGCGTGAGAAGGAGCACGAATTGCGGCGTGACTTGTGGGAAATGCGCGATGCCATCGATCGCTACAAGGACGCGGCGGACCGCAATGCCTTCCAGACGAAAGTCGGCAGCCAGGGATATCCGCCCGATCTGGACACTTTGGTCAAGGGCGTCGACGTGCAGGGCAAGAAACTGAAGTTCCTGCGCCGCATTCCGATAGATCCGATGACGGGTACTGCGGAGTGGGGCATGCGCTCCATGCAGGACGATGCCGATTCCGACTCCTGGGGCGGGCAGGACGTTTTTGACGTATTCACCAAGTCCCAAGGCACCGCGCTGGACGGCACCAAGTACAAGGACTGGTAATGGCAAGAGCTGGCAAAAACCGGAGCCGGGGATTCACCCTGATTGAGCTGATGATTGTCATCAGCATCATTCTGATTTTGGTCTCCGTCGCCCTGCCCGCCTACAACCTGTCCATTCTGCGGGCGCGGGAATCCGTGCTGCGGCAGAACCTGTTTACTCTGCGCTCGGTCATTTCGCAATACACCCTCGATAAGCAGAAAGCTCCACAGTCGCTGGACGATCTGGTATCGGCGGGCTATTTGAAGCAGCTGCCGGTCGATCCTACCTCTGGCCGCAACGATACCTGGGTGGCGGACCAGGAAGAAGACACCACCATGTCCATCGATGCAACCGACGCCGGCGGAATTGTCGACGTGCACACCGGCTCCCAAGCCGTGGGCAGCGACGGCACCGCGTATAACACCTGGTAGGTCTTCGCGGCTTGCGAGGGGCAGACGTTCTCGTTTGTCCGGCGTCCGGAAGCACCGCTTAAGTTTGAACACTTCCCCCCAAAGCACTACCATTAAGCTATGCCGGTTGAAACCGAGATCACCGCCAGCACTTACACGCCCATTCGTGCCCCGCGCGGCACCACTCTCTCCTGCAAAAGCTGGCAGCAGGAAGCCGCCATGCGCATGCTGATGAACAACCTCGACGAAGAAGTCGCCGAACGCCCGCGCGACCTCGTCGTGTACGGTGGAACCGGCCGGGCAGCGCGAAGTTGGGAGGCTTATCACTCCATCATCGCGTCGCTGAAGAGCCTGGAAAATGACGAGACACTGCTGGTGCAATCCGGCAAGCCGGTGGGAGTCTTCAAGACTCACGACTATGCCCCGCGGGTGCTGATCGCAAATTCCAACCTGGTGGGCCACTGGTCGAACTGGGAGAAGTTCAACCAACTGGAGCGCGCCGGCCTGATGATGTACGGCCAGATGACCGCCGGCTCGTGGATCTACATCGGCTCACAGGGCATTGTGCAGGGAACCTTCGAGACCTTCGCCGCCGCGGGAGAAAAGCATTTTGGCGGAGATCTTTCCGGCAAACTGATCGTCAGCGGCGGCATGGGCGGCATGGGCGGCGCTCAACCGCTCGCAGCCACCATGACCGGCGCGGCCTTTCTCGGCATCGACGTTGATCCCGAGCGTATCAAGAAGCGCCTCAAAACCGGCTACTGCGACTTCGTGGTCACCACCCTCGATGAAGCGCTGCGCATCCTGAAGAACGCAGTGCGTAAGAAAGAGAATGTCTCCGTCGGCTTGGTCGGCAATTGCGCAGAGGTCATTCCTGAACTCGCCGAGCGTGGTGTCGTGCCTGACATTCTCACCGATCAGACCTCCGCTCACGATCCTCTGAACGGCTACGTTCCCAATGGCATGAGTTTGGAAGACGCCTTGCAGCTGCGTCAGCGCGATCCGTCGGCCTACCAGGAACGTTCGCTCGATGCCATGGCCCGTCATGTCGAGGGCATGCTGCGCCTGCAGAAGATGGGTGCGGTCACCTTTGATTACGGCAACAACATTCGCACTTTTGCCTTCCAGCGCGGCGTGAAGAACGCCTACGACTTTCCTGGATTCGTGCCGGCCTACATCCGCCCCTTGTTCTGCGAGGGCCGCGGCCCCTTCCGCTGGGTGGCGTTATCGGGTGAGCCATCGGATATTCACGTCACCGACGACTTGATTCTGGAGCTGTTTCCCGACAACCAGATACTCCGCCGCTGGATCGACTTAGCCCGCAAACGAATCAAGTTCCAGGGTCTGCCCGCTAGAATCTGCTGGCTCGGCTACGGTGAGCGCGCGCGATTCGGCTTGGCGATGAACGATCTGGTCAAGAAAGGCAAGATCAAAGCGCCCATCGTAATTGGCCGCGATCATCTCGACTGCGGCTCGGTGGCCTCTCCCTTCCGCGAAACCGAGAGCATGAAAGATGGCAGCGACGCAGTCGCCGACTGGCCGCTTCTCAACGCCTTGCTGAATACCGCCGCCGGGGCGTCCTGGGTCTCGATTCACAACGGCGGAGGCGTAGGCATCGGCTACTCCCTGCACGCCGGCCAAGTCACGGTCGCCGACGGCACTGAGATGATGGCCAAACGCATCGAGCGGGTGCTGACCACCGATCCCGGCATGGGCGTGATCCGCCACGTGGACGCAGGCTACGAGCAAGCGAAAGAGTTCGCCAGGAACAGCGGCATTGACATCCCGATGAAGGGCTAGCGCTGGTCAGCTTGAGCATCGCTATGAAACATTCTTCGCAGAAAGCTCGAGGTCTGCTGCTGATCAACATCGGCCAGCTTCTCACCCTCCACTCGCCTTCGTCGACGCCCGGCCCCCGCCGTGGCTCCCAGCTCAAAGAGCTCGGCATTATCGAGGATGCCGCCGTGCTGTGTCTCGCCGGAAAGATCGTTTCCGTCGGCAAAACAAAAGACGCCCTCCGCGATCCGTGGCTGAAAAAAAATCGCAAAAGGATTGTTGAGATCGACTGTGAGTGCCAGGTGGTTCTGCCCGGATTTGTCGACTCCCATACGCATCCGGCGTTTATGAAACCCCGGCTGGTGGACTTCGAGAAACGCATTTCCGGCTCAACGTACGAAGAAATCGCCCAGGCGGGCGGGGGCATCCGTTCCAGTGTTGAGGCGGTGCGCCGGGCAGGGAAGAGCGAACTCCGCGAACGGATTCTGCAGGCATTGCGCGAGATGGTCGCCCAAGGCACCACCACAGTCGAGGCAAAATCAGGGTACGGGTTGAGCCTGGAATCAGAACTGAAATCTTTGCAGGCGATCCGGGACGCAGCACAACGCTGGCCGGGAACAGTTGTCTCGACGCTGCTAGGTGCCCACACGGTTCCAGCTGAGTTCCAGGCTCGGCCGCATGCGTACGTCGATCTGGTGTGCACCGAGATGATTCCGCAGGTCGCTAAACGGAAGCTGGCTGAATTTGTCGACGTATTTTGCGAAAAGGGAGCTTTCAGCGAGATCGATACCTCGAGAATCTTTGCTGCCGCCCGCCAGTATGGCCTAGGAACCCGCGCCCATGTCAGCCAACTTTCCGCGCCGGGCGAAGGCTTTATCCAATCGTTGCTGAGAGACGTGGGGCCAGCATCCCTCGACCATATGGATCACGTTCGCGACGAAGAAATTGCCCTGCTGGCCAATCGCGATACGGTCGCGACGCTCGTTCCCGGCGCCAACTACTTTCTCGGACTGGACAAGTTCCCACCGGCACGCAAACTGATCGATGGAGGCGTCGCCGTCGCTCTAGCCACCGATTACAATCCCGGGTCATCGCCCACCACCAGCATGCCATTTGTGCTCTCGCTGGCTTGCACGCATATGAAGGTGACGCCCGCCGAGGCAATTTCCGCCGCCACCATGAACGGTGCATGGAGCCTGCGTCTGCAAGAGCGTAAGGGCTCAGTCGAGCCGGGCAAAGATGCCGACTTGGCGGTATTCGACGCGCAAGATTATCGCGAGATGGCCTACTGGTTCGCATCGGACCGATGCGCGTTCACGGTTCTGGACGGAATCGTGCGCGCGGACCCCTGATCACCTGGCCACTCCTGCTTGCGTTGAGCGAATCCGACTTGATTGCTATAATCGGGGCTGTTCCAGACGCTCCCGCGAATGACTGCCTCAGTCCAGACGGCCTCCCAGTCTCGGCCTGACAGATGACTCACACGAATTGCGATTGGCAGTCAGGCAGTCACCAGCACGTGGCCAGGTAGCTCAGGTGGTAGAGCGCAGCCCTGAAAAGGCTGGCGTCGGCGGTTCAACTCCGTCCCTGGCCACCACATTTCAAAGCGGTTAACTGCACTTTTCATTTTGCGTATTACCCGCAGTTTACCCGCAGTTGCCCGCACTACTGCACCAAACCCGTCACTGGAGCCGTTTTCTCCAGGTTTTTGACCGGATCGGGTTCAGCCGCCTTCCTGCCGCGAAACAGCAACTCCAGGAACATCCCCTGCGCTTCGAGCTTGTCTTCGGTCACCGCCTTCGCGTAGACCTCAAGGGTCGTCTTCAGATTTTGGTGCCGAAGCATTTCCTGCACCAACTTCGGATCGACCTTCAGTTTGACCAAGACCGAAGCGAGCGTCCTTCGGAAAGTGTGGAATCCGAAGGTGCGCGGCGGAGCCACGACTCCCGCCTTCTTGGCAGCCACGCGCAGGTAATCAGCAACCAGCATGTTGGCCGCGGGAGGCTTGGTGCCCTTAGCGCGAAGACTCGGAAAAACCAAGTCTTCGTCGGAGCCGTAGAGGGTTTCCTGACGCCAAGCGAGCAGATGTGCCGCCAGCAGAGGATGCATCGGAACCGGAGCCTTCGAGGCTTTCGATTTCGGCGCTCCAAAACGGCGGTACACGTAAGCCCGGCGCACCCGTATCAGTTGTGCGACGAAATCCAGATCCTTCCACATCAGAGCCAAAATTTCGCTGACGCGCAATGCCGTGGCCGCGTCCGTTAGGACCATGGTGCGGCGCATCAGATCCAGATTATCGAAGATATCGAGCACCTGGGGCAGGGTGAGGATGACTGGCTCGAAGTCACTCTTGGAGGATTGGCGGACAAAGTGAATGGGGTTCCCCTCGTCGGAACGAGGAAGAAGCCCGTATCGCTGTCCGTGTTTGTAGACCAAGTTCATGACTTTCCGGATCTCTACTAGAGTTGAGTTTTCAAGGCCATGTTTCTTCCTGAGCGCCTTGAGCCAACGCTCAACCTCGATCGGCTCGACGGTGAGCGCTGGCGTCGTCTCCCAGCGGGGCAAGGCCCAACGTTTGAGATAGCGCCGATACTTGAGGATCGTCGAATACGCTTTCTCGATCTGGGCATTCTCCTGGTTCTCTGGAAGTTCGTGTTGCGTGTAGTGCGCCGCAAGCTGACCAAATGTAGCCTGCGGGCTGACACCGAACGTTGATTGATTGGGATTGAGTCTGAGTTCTTCCACCCGCCGCCAGGCGGTTTCCTCGCTGGGAAATTCCTTGAGAGAACCTACGCGGATGGGTGTGGCCTCCACCCACTTGCCATCCTCTTGACGCCGCTGGCGGTAGCAAAATAACCAGACCTCCCCGGATTTGCGAAGCTTCTTGCGAAGCCATCCGTTCTGAAACCGTGCCATCACTTCTCCCTTCGAGATGTGGCACGGGTGGCTGGTACAGAGTGTTGCTGAGTGCGAGCCCACTCGTCAAGCTCGCTCAACTTGTACCGCCATGTAGTGCGTCCTTTGCGGGCCCCGGTTAGGACAGGGTGTGCGGGAATTCTGCCCTCCCGAGAGAGCCTTTGTACTGTCTTCCGGTCAACAGACAGGAATTCTGCCGCCCGTTCGCAATCAACGTAAGATTCGATATGGGCTGAGGCCGGCGTCACCGGCCATGGCTGGGTTGACATTGCATCCTCGTTAAGCGTTCCTCGCGGGACTTTCGTGTCGGCGCGGTGGTCTGTCCGTTGACCCAACCAGAAAAAGCCACCGATCTAGAGCAGTCCAATCCGCGAGTTCTATTTAAGCTGAAAGCGGATTTCGGTCAAATGGCCTTCAGTGATCGGTCTTTCACCTAGCTAAGAGTGTGTGAGTCTCGTTAGGCAACCTCTTGCGGCGAGATACCTTAGCGTCTTCTATCAACAGCCTCGGCTGACACCTGTCTGTGGCTTACGCGCCGGTCGATTACATTGCTGTTGAGAGGTCTATACGACGATCTCACTGCCACTCGTAACCATGTTGAAGCCAATGGCTTACGCGAAATAAGGACTCCTAAAGTTGCCAGGCGCTATGACGGATGGTCGCAGGGAAGCACAGAGTCACCACCCGGAGTGTTCTCAGTTGAAAATTCCTTTGGATCTCTGGCATCGGAATTCATGACCAAGAAGGGGCCTGCCACCATAGGGTTCGACTTGGAATTTGATACATCTTGACCAAAGCACTGCTCATCTAATATTGCAACTCGCAAAGGGGCGGGTGTCGAATGGGATATTTCTACTTCTGTGACACGAACAATTGTCCGCTGGCTCAAGGCACCGCGATTAAATTTCCGTCGCTAGTCCAGCACGAAGCCATAATCGACTACGCATGGAACGGGGAGGCGGTACTCTTGGAAAAATCCAAGCAACACAGGAAGCCGCGAGCCGCAAGTACTGAAGAGTACCGCAACGTTCCGTTTGTCATCAGTCGCGTTCCGTCGTCCCCGGCACACGGCCTGCGAATCGTCCAGCACGCCTACGCTGAAATTCAGGCCGGGGCACCGTGGACTGCATTCAACAACTGCCAAGACTTTGTCAGCCGCGCGTACACAGGACGCAACGGCTCGGAGACGCGGAATTTTGTCTTTGGGGCACTTGCCGTGGTCGGGCTAGTCGGGATGGCCGCTGCATCGTCGCGTTAAGTAGGAGGGCATCGTGAGCAGGATTCGACAGGATTACAAAAGGAAAGTTATCGAAGTCACGTCACTCCCGTTGCGGGACGGCGGATACACCGTTCACTTCTTTCTGGAGCGTCACGGGCACGACATCATCGTCACCCACTTCGAGTCAGGTCAACGGTTCGACACTGACGATGAAGCACTCGCAGCCGGGGTTGAACTCGCGCAGCATCAGATTGACATCGGCTATGAACCCAAGACCCCAATTGTTGAGAACGTCACGGCATCCGCTCACGCAACCGGGCATCAATGAACCCATCCAAGTCGCCCCGGATGGTTGAGGTCTAATGATGCAGATTCTTGATAATCTCGTGCGCCCACGTCCCAAAAGCAACCGCTCTGCCTCCCCATTTGGACAAAATCTCTGCAACGGAGTCCGCGTTCTTTAACTTCGCCAAAGCCGACGATGGGACGTGCGTCACTTCTTCCGCCTTGCTCTGGCCTTCCTCTAACACGATTCTTTCATGTATCTCGCGCAAAGAGCGGCCACGCTTTTCCAAGATGTCCCGGAACTTCTCCGTTGCCAACAACAGCGCGACACGGAAACTATCGTCGGCGTTCAGTAGGTTGTCAGGGAATCTGGTGAACGCGGAGAGTCCAGCATTGAGGTGTTGCTCTCCGTCCTCCCACTCGTAGAAGGAATTTTCGTACTCCGCAAACTTCAACCGGAATCTCTCGCTGACAACCAACAGCTCATCTCCCGTCACCTCGCCATTGATAGAGGACTTCAGCGCCTCGACGTAGTTCTGGAACGCGTCATAAACAGTGAGTAACCGTTCGAGGTACTGACGTTCTTCCAGTGCTTCTCGTTTGAGAGTTTGTATCTGCATTTCCTAGAACACCCTCTGCACTATCCCGGCAAAACCTGTTGCTGAGCAATTCTTAGGTGGTCCCGATACCGGATAGCGATGTAATTGGCGTAGGGCGTCTCGCCACTCTTCAAGAACTCAAGAATAGTGGCAATCATGGCAACGACTTGATGCTCGTCCATTTTCTTTCCTTTCGTCGGCAGTGTGCGAATGCCCCGCATCCTCACCTTCCCTTTCACCTCGGTGTTAGAAACCGGATGAGTCGGTGCCAGAAATCTCTCACCATCTTCTAGGATACTAGGGTTCGGTTTTTGGAAACATATTTCCCTCTGCTTGGTAGACTGCGACATGCGGAAGTCTGGTCTCCCACCCCTCATCGACGACAAGACGGAGATTCTGATTCTGGGTTCGCTCCCGAGCGACGTATCACTGGCGAAGGGCCAGTACTACGCCAATCCCTCCAACGATTTTTGGAAACTCATCGGGCAGGTCTTGAACCAGAATGTCGTTACCCTCGCTTACGAACACAGAATCGAAACGCTGAAGAAATTTGGAATCGGACTATGGGACATCTATCACCACTGCATTCGTCCGGGCAGCATGGACAAGGACATCACAGATTCAGAACTCAACGACTTCGACACCTTGAGAACAACTTGCCCACAACTCGCGTTGGTCTGTTTCAACGGCCAGAAGGCTGGAGAATCTCAGGAGATTCTGCGCGGCCTCGGGTATCCAACGCTCATCCTGCCGTCGTCAAGCGGAGCGAATCGAAGGGATCAAGCGGAGAGATTGGGCTGTTGGAACGCAATTCGAGAACATCATACGCCACAACAGCGTTGCTCTCTTCGTTAATTCCGACACCATCCGTTGAGCCATAGCGTGAACAACGTCGTCGTTGACGCTATCAAGGCTGCCGCCAAAGCACTCACTAGGGGCACCCACGTCTTCCACCATTCTGCCGCTGCGACTTGGCGGTCATGCAAATCAACAGCAACTTCCATCAGCATTCGCGTGAACTCCGAAGTCAGAGGCAGGCGCGTGTCTTGGACAGGGTCTTTTGGCTGTACGTGTCGCGCCAAGAGTGAAATGCAATGCTCTCTCGCCGGGTTCACTCGAAAGAACTCAGGATGTTCCGTCGCAAGGACAACCACGCTTTCGGCTGACGACGGCTTCACGAGTTCCTTTGCGGTAATTCCGTCTTCACTTCGATATGTGGACTTATCGAGGGCTAGGACTTGAATCAGCGCAAGCACGTCCGCTAACCGTCCATCTTTTGTGTAAGGGCGTTCGCTCATTTTGCTCACCTTCGTGCCGCAGTCTATCTCGTATACTTCATATCGTCGAGGGTGTCCTATCAGCAAGCATGAGCCTAACCATTTGTACGTCCTAGCGACCGACCCTCGCATGCCTTCCAAGGGCAACCTCTGGGCACACAGGCAGGTAGCAGCCCTGAAGACGCCTCTGCTCGTTTCAAGGCACGGATTCAAAAGTGGTATTCACCCATTAAAGGTGGGCAGCACCTCACACTAATGGACGAGGACCGGGCACGTCGTCTGCGAGAGGATGATTTCAGGGTCGAACTTGCCTAACTCCGTCCGATTTGCCACGGAGCACTGGAGCGACTTACTCTGCGACTGGAGGGACATTTGGCTTACTTTCCACCCGACCTTCTGAAGTGCGTCGCGTTCCTTGGGTACAAGGACCAGGTCGGAGAGTTTCACTTCGCAGGTTCCGCATTCTGGGTCTCCCGCGCAGGCCCAGAAGACATCAAGGACGAGTACCGTCCCGCATATCTCGTGACAGCCGCACACGTCATTGACAAGATACAAACAGACGGCGCAGGCCGCCGCGTCTGGGTCAGGATGAACACGAAGAGCAGCGGTCAGGAGTCGGTGGATACTCCGCTGGAGGGCTGGAGAACTCACCCCGATAAGAACGTCGATATCGCTGTCCTGAAAATCGGTATCGGGGGTTACGACCACGCAGCGTGGCCGTTAGAACGCTGTGTCATCGGCGACAAGTTGGACACGGTTGAAACTGGTGACCGGAAGGTCGAACTCGGTGACGAAATCTGCTTCGCTGGACTCTTCCATCCTCACGCAGGGCAGCAAAGAAACCTTCCAATCGTTCGAGTCGGCACCGTCGCAGCGTTGAGGGAAGAACCCGTCACGAGTCGCGACGGTCGTCCGATGGATGTCTACCTTGTCGAATCGCGGTCCATCGGCGGACTGAGCGGTTCTCCCGTCTTCGTAGACATTCGGACAGCGAAGACAACTCGACCGCCGACATATGGCTCGATGGCGGGTGCCTACGACCCGTCGTCTCCGGGAAGGTTCAAATTGTTTGGTCTGGTTCACGGCCACTTCGGTGACGACATCCTGCCCGATGCGACAGCCGACGACGGAAAAGAGAAAGTACACATAAACATGGGCATCGCAATGGTCGTCCCCGCCGAGAAGATTCAGGAAGCGTTGGCGGGATACGCTAACCAAGAAGAGATAGAAGCGAATGATTTTCGCGAGAGGAAGGCGAACGTCATCAGCGTGGGAGATACTACCCCACAACCCAATGTCACCATCGGCAAGACGACCTTCACAAACAACCAGAAGGAGTGACGGATGACTGAAAAGAAAATGGCAGTCGGAATAGTTGTTCTGGCTCTGTTCTTAGGAATTGCAGAGGCAGGCGAGAAGATGCGGGTCGAAGTCGTCGAAACGAGCGCGATGGTTACACTCGGTTCGGCCCCCTTTATCACTGTCTTCGCCAAGGTCATTCTCCCCGATGGCTCACATGCGTCTTTGATATGTGGCGACAGGTCGACTGACAAGAACTGCGCGAAAATCGAGCCGACTGCTCCTGAGAAGATGTCGCCCGACGCGACGACATGCAGTTCGTTGGGTCAGCAGACTACTTGCGTAACGTCAAATCTTGGACGCTACGACGCAGAGCGGAAGGGCAATGAGTTGACGATTCGTGCTCCCAACGGCAAACTCAAATTCAGAATCACCGGCTCTTGGTGAGGTTTCGCATGTCGGGGGAAGTAATCCGGGAGCCCCCACCGTCCTCTCGCGGTCGGAACTGGTTTCTAGAAAGTTTCCAGGGCACTTCAAGTCCCCAATAGCTTAATTGCTTGTCGGGCTGCCGCGCTACGCGCCACGTTTCAGCTAAATTAAATCTCTTGAAGAAGACAACTTTTTACAATTTGCGGGTTTCAGAGTTTACAAGTGCCCTGTCTTTGGTGCGAGGGGAAACGGGTACGACGTTCCGGAGGTTAAGGATCGAAGAGACAGAAGCAATGAATTGTACGAACAGGTTGCAGCACTGGGATGAGCAGCAACCGAAAGAGCTAAGCGACATCTGACGCGTGGGGCAAGGACTGACTGGACACGGTGTCGTACTCCTTGCTGCCTGGTCAGCGTCGGCAGTGGTGAACCAACATGGGGACCTGGCCAGCCATTCAGCGATTTACCGAACGGAACTCTCCTACCCGCGAAACCTGGGCAAGCATAACCGCGCGCGCATTTTCTTCGTCCTGCCTTGAACCAGTAGTCCTTCAACTCAATCAGATGCAGCACCTTCGTCTTGTTCGTCAGTAGGACTGGCGCTTGGAGATGCCCATATGGGCGCTCGTGTCGCGGATATCGCTTTACGGAGATGACTAGAAGATGAGTGTCCGCAGTCGTCGCAGCCGCGTTTCTTGGAAGACAGCTGACGCTTATAAAAATCCTTCTACTTTGATCGGCAGAATCAAACGCACGGGCCCACGAATTCGGAACGTGATCGCAGCTGCTCAAGGCGGACGATTTGCAGTGAGACGTACTCATGGAAGAAGGTCCCGACCCCAAGGGCAAAAAGGCAAACCAATCCTTCAGTTGGTTGCCGCAGATTGACCAGGTTCTGGTCGTCGGGATGAAGTATGGTCCCAAAGGCACGCATGAGGCAGTCAATAAACTACGGCAGCTCGCTCCAGAACTTTCGCCCGCCCAAATCTGGCATCGGATGCGACATCTGCGGGAGAAGGATCGCGGTAAGCGTACCGGACCTATCGACTGGAGCGAAGACGCCATTGAAACCCTTCGAGATGGCTATCGGAGTGGGGGGCGAAAAAAGGCCGCGGCAATCAAGACAGTCAGAGCACTTTATCCGGGATTGTCGGGATACGTCGTGTCCAGATTCGCCCGGAGTCAAGGTTGGCTGGAAGGAGAACGGCGAACCAAGAAAACCGCCAGCCGGCGATCTTGGACGAGGGAAGAGGAACAGGAGCTATTTGTGCGCGCCGGCTACGATTCAGTCAAGGAGATTGCTCGGAAGCTCCGCCGCTCGGAACAATCAGTTCGCTCCCGCCTTAAGGGCCGATCGATAAGCGCCAGAGTTACGGATGGATGGTCCTTACGACGGCTCCAGCAAACGTTGCATGTCAGCTATCGCCGCCTTCAACATTTGATCGGGAATGGTTTCCTGAAAGTACGCGACCCAAGGGTGTCCCTGATCTCACTGGCGGAATGGTGTGAGAAACACAGGACTACACTGCAACCGGGAGTAGAGGACAAGATTGCCGTAGACCTGTGGAAAGAAGAGAACGGGCACTCCCGGAGCCGAGTTGCAAAACTCTTGGGCGTCACTCCTGCCGAAGTGGGGAAATGGGTCGCAAGCGGAGAGCTCAAGGTAGTAGACCCTTCCGTGACCGACCGATCCTTTGAGGCGTTCTGTCGCGAGCACGGCGCGGAGCTGAATTTGCAACTCATGGACCCAGAGGTCGCGAGGTGGCTCACTGCGGAATACGGTCTGAAAGTAGTAGCGCCCCAGCTAACCTCAGTACCTTTTTCGCAGAAGCAGGCACTTGTCGTCAGACTATGCCCAAAGTGCAAACGTGATATTCGAGGGAACATTTATTTTCGCCACGTCCGATCATGCCGTGGGGCGATGTCACAGAGGGATAGCGGACGATTAGGCGTTAATCAGCAAGCAAGTTGAGACCTCTCATCGGGCATCGAGACGACGTAAGAATCAACTTGTTTACGCCAGCTCCGGAATGAGGGGTAGGGATCGGGTAAGTTCGACGCCCAAATCTCATCACACTGCTCCCAGTACTCCATCGTGCGTATCGCACCGGGATGACTCCTGGCAGACGACAAGATCGCATCCATCCAACCGCCCGTTTTGGCGTCCTGAAAGAAGTGGTCGGTTATCCAGAGCATCAATCGATGCCAATCTTGCGGGAAATCTACGTGATCGGCCTTCCGCGCTTTCGCATTGAACACCAAGAACCCACTACATCGACGACCGAGTTCTCGGGCAACCTTGTGAACGAATGGAGGCCCGGCTTCGAGCGCCGGTCGAGCCCAGTATGCAAGGGCCTCCCAGTCTATGTACCGAGCAACAGCTTGGGTGAGGCGCTTGGGTTCGACCAGTCTGTACAACGCCCTGGCCTTGCGAGCTTCTGGAGTTAGGTGAGTAAAAGGGTCGCACCCAGCAGCATCGCTCAGCCACTGCTTCAACGATGGATACTTCCGCGGTTTCGCCTTTCTCCACGTCTTCACGCATTCGGACCAATGCACTTCTGCTCTCTTAGAACGGGAATCGCGGATGGCGTAAAACTGGACCGCATCAAACCAACCCTCATTTCTTGCACGGCCAAACATGTGTTCCTGACTCCAAAAGAGAAGTCGAACGGAGAGTGGAGGATACGTCCTCGAACGATCGCTCTCACATCGTTGCTGGTCCTCGATGAATCCTGGGCAACGCCGGTCAAGCATCTTGGCCAGCCAGCCGGGTATACCATCCTCCGTCTCAATGACGGACCGCGCCCAAAAGCAAAACTCCTGCATCTCTACGTACCGACTTCGCGTTTCCAAAAGCAACTGCCAAGGGACACCACGGGCTTGGTCATCAGCGCGATCTCGCGCGGCTCTCTCAATCTTGTAAACCGAATTGTCCGCTCGTCGCCGCTCTTTCTTTCCGAATTGTTTCGATCGCCTCACCTGCGCGAACCTCTTCTCGTGATTTTGTTGCGAAAACTTGTCTTTTGAAAGAGACAGCTTAGTCTACGATCCGCGCGGAAAACAAGAAGCCAACCCCGAGCGGTGTTGTAGTGCGGGCTGCCAAAAATGTCAAGCGACCGCACGGAGGATAGTCGGTCAGTTTGAATCAGCGGGGTGTCTCCCCGTAATATTCTGTCACGATTATGAGCCAATTCAGATTTCAGGTTCAGGAGATGAGGGACAGCACGCCGCGAGAGTGGTTGTGCGTATGGGCTGGCCGATACCAGGGATATGACGAGACCGAGTACGGGGATCTGATTGAGAAACACAAGCTGCTTTCAGCCGAGGACTTCAGGCGCATCGGTAAATGGAAGGATGATGCGACGACAGAAAACCAATGGAAACCAAACGTCGCCTCAGTGGCCTATCTAATCTGGGAGCGGGCGGCTCAGGAATTGCCAAAATGCCCGGACGAGGGCGGGGTTGCAGTTTTCCTGGAAGACTGGTCCAGCAGAGAGTACAGGGACGTGTTCAAAAACGGTTCGAGGAAGAAACGATTTGGGCTGTCCCGCGCAACTACACTGCTTCATTTCATCAGCGGAGGGCGTTACCCCATCTTCGACTCGCGGGTAAAAACAGCACTCGCTCGACTGCTCGGCCGGCCGAAACTGTCGGACACTGTCAGATCGTATTTGGACTCATACATCCCCCTCTTCAAAGAGTTGGCCGATCACTGCGAAACGAACGATTTTCGCATGTTGGACAAGGCGCTCTTCAGCTACGGTGCTTTGAACGAGCGTAAATTCTCAAACTGACCCACTGATGCACGGAGAACCGTCTAAAGCCTCCCTCTCACCTGCGAACGGGACATGCCAATGATCGCGCAGGTGTGTCACCACCCGTGTTGTTCTCAGCTCGAAAAAAGCTGTGGGTGTCTACCTTTGCGGCGGAGTACACGGGCCGACGCTTTCGCGCCGCTGTCACCACCCATATTGTTCTCAGTTGGAAAAAGCTGTGGGGGCTTGCTTGGCGACCACGAAGAGCACGTGGCGAACGACCTCACATGCCTTTGTCCTTTATCGCGAGTTGGTTACCGAGCTTTCTCATGCCGACCTCGACAACAAGTTTACCGACCGAATCGCTCTAATATGCCCCAGCCTTCCTCCCACGGATAACTGACCGCCGAGAAGCCGTTGGACTTGGTGAATGAGTGAGGTTAGTTTTGCCCAAAAGCAGCCGCTTTGAGGTGCTGCCGGAGGTGCATATGCCACGTTGGTCTCAAGTCCCTTTGGTCCGTCAAGTCCAGCTGGTTGCTCGGTCGAAGTGGGCACGTACAACCGCCACTCTTGTCACCCTACTTCTGGTCCTGCCTGTGGCCGCGTTGGCACAGGGTTCACCGTTCGACACCGGCTTTAATGCCATCCAAAGCCTTTTCACCGGGACGATCGCGAAAGTTGCAAGTCTTGTCGCAATCGTGATCGGCGGCTACGGATTCGCGCACGGCGAACCCGGCGCAAAAAAGGCGCTGGCTGGCGTTGCCGCTGGAACGGGCATCGCCGTTCTCGCCGTAAATGTCCTGAGTTGGCTCTGGGGCGTATAGCGCCACTTTCAACCAGCGCCTGGAACGAGGAACTTATGCCCGACAAACCACAGCAGAAGCATCGCACAAATCGAGTCTTCAAGAGCCTGCACAAGCCTCTCACCTACTTGGGCGTGGAACGTACCCTCTTCTACTTCGTCTGCGTCGGCGCGGTCGGGGCCTTCAATCTCTTCAATTCCATCCTCGCCGGTATCGCCGTATTCATCGGGGGTTTTGCTTTCGGGCATTGGGTCACGAACAGCGATCCGGCCTTCCTCCGCATCCTGGCGAAATCCGAACGCTACAAGCTGCGCTACGACGCGGCCAAACAGCAAGTCCCACTTGTGGAGGTCGTTTGATGCTGCGCCTCGATAAAGTCATCAAGCCGTGGAAAGAGAGTGCGTCTCTCAACGACCACATCAACCTCTA
>JBAUUQ010000003.1:0-21559 GCA_049582765.1 Terriglobales bacterium | reverse complement strand
GGTGTACGACTACGGATTCTGCACCAAGCGGCGGGGGAGCTATCTGCCGGCAGGGACTTACACCGGGACGATCTACGGGGACGCGTTCGCGGCGCGGCAATTCAAGTTCAAGCTGACTCCCCGTTAGACAGCAGGCAACGAGAAGCGGGTTTAGAGACTGAACCCTGCTGTTGACGTGACAATGTTTTCCACAAAGGAGAGCCGCCGCCGGCTCTCCTTTGTGTTCTTTGTGGTTCCCTTATATATTCTCTTTCTTCAAATCAGGACATTGCGAGCGAATTGGAAATTCTGAATTAGTATCAGTTTCAGCCGGGCGCTCCGCACGGGTCCGCGCCTAAATTGGAAAGGAACGCGAGCTTTCGTACGATCATGGCAATGATTCTGGGAGGCGATGTCGGAGGCACAAAATGCAATCTGGCTTTATTCCGAAAGGAAGGTTCCGTCCTTCGTTCAGTTTTTCAGCATCGTCTGGCAACCCGGAACTATGCAGGATTCGAGGATCTCGTCGGAGATTTTCTCGCCCAGGCAAAGAACGAAATGGCGACCGAGCCATCCATTGAAGCTGCAGGCTTCGGCTTGGCTGGGGTCGTGGTCGATGGATGCTTACATGCGGAAAATCTGCGTTGGGCGCTGGACTTCTCGGCACTGCGGCGCAAGCTCAACCTGAAAAACATAGTCTTCCTCAACGACCTTACCGCGACCGCCTGCAGTTTGGAGAAGCTTTCGGCGAATGACTTTGTGATTCTGAATCATGGGCATCCCGGGCAGAACGCCACCCGGGCCGTGATTGCGGCGGGGACCGGCCTGGGGCAGGCCATTCTGGTCTGGGATGGTCAGCAATACAGTGTCGCCCAGTCCGAGGGAGGACAAGCCGATTTTGCTCCCAGGACCGAGCGTGAGATTCAACTTCTCAATTACTTGAGAGTGCAGATGCCGCACGTATCCTGCGAGGAGATTGTCTCCGGACGGGGCTTCCGCAGGATTCACGAATTCCTCGATCCTGCCGTTCAGCACGCTTCGTTCAACACCCCGGAAGGCGATACTGCCAGTGAAATCACGGGGCGTGCGGTAGAGCAATCGTGCGCCGTCTGCGTGGAGACGTTGAACTTCTGGACCGAGATGTACGGCGCGGTGGCGGGGAATTTTGCCTTGCAGACCCTGCCGCTGGGGGGCATCTACGTGGCCGGAGGAATCGCCCCGAAAATCCTGCCCAAGCTGGCCGACGGCAGCTTTTTTCAATCTTTCTGTGGCAAGAGCAAACTTGCGTCCGTGCTGGAGCGTATCCCGGTTTCGGTGGTCGTGAACGAGGACGCGCCGGTCTGGGGGGCTGCCTATCAGGCTCTCAGCGGCGGGGAATCGTCGGCGATCTTAACGAAATCTCCGGATCACTAGGTTGTACCGGTCCGAGCGGTACAGTCCCAGTACGTAAACCGTGGGTTTTCCTTTCGTGGAGAAGATAACCTGGCGCATCCTGAGCAGGGGATGTCCGCGGGGAACCTGCAGGAGATTCGCCGTCGTAGAATCGGCAGCGATGGCGTCTACTTCCTCATCCGCATAAGCCAGCTGGATGCCGTAATCGTGCTGCAAAATCGAGAACAGAGATCCCCGCGCAATGGCGTTTCGGGTAAGGCCGGAGAATTCCTGGGCTGACAAGTAGCAGGTCTCCAGAGCAAACACCTCGTTCGCTCCCAGCCGCAGCCGTCCCACTTTGTGCAGAGGAGTGTCGCCCGCCAGGCCCAGGCTCGCCGCCACTTCCTGTTCGTCGTGGACTACGGTGAAGGACAGGATTTTCGAACAGGCGGCCAGGTTCCGTCCGGCCATCAGCTCGGTAAAGCTCATCAGCTTGTTAAAGTGAATCTTGGGCGGCGCCACGAAGGTTCCGGCGCCCCGCCGCCGTCGCACCACGCCGTCTTGTTCCAGGGCGGTCAGCGCGTGACGAGCCGTCATGAGGCTCACGCCGTGCGTCTTCGCCAATTCACGTTCGGACCCGACCGCGTCACCCGTAGTCAATTCCTTGGCTTCAATCCGTCTCAGGATGTCAGCCTGGATCTGCTTGTAAGCGGGCATTCCGTTTCCGCTGTTGTTTGGCATGAACGCTCCCCGAACCAACCACGACACAACCTTCCCGAGAACCTAACCCCGCCACCACAGGCTTGCAACTCCCGTTAAACCATTGAGTTCTATAGTGCTATAGAGCTTCCGCTGAACTCAAAACCCATGTTGCGACTGTCGAGCCGACGGAAATGCTATAGAGCTATAGCCGGCCAAGGGCTATCGCTTTGACTCCTCTCCGAGCTAAAGGAAAGCGAGTCCCTCGAGAAGAAACCAGAGATTACTCGCATTTTCGATGATTTTCAATCCAAAATTCGATGGATAGCCAAACTTGACAGTCCCAGACTTCGCATAATGGCCGATTGCGTCGGAGCTGACCAAATCGCCCCATTGGTGGTGCTATAGCTCATCCGACCCCATAGCGACGAAAAAAATGCGCTCGCCGCATTTTTTTCTTGACGGTTGGGATCGGACTACTATATAGCATGTCCCTAGCGTTTTTGCACTAGTCTATGGGGTCGAGGGTTTATTCACTGGCCAAAAGCCTTCTGGGAGGTTCTGTGATGCGAAAGTTGATGAGTGTTGGCATTGCTGTTCTACTCGTAATCGGGATTTTTGGCGCCTTACAGCTGGCCTGGGGCCAGGATGTGACTGCGGCCATCACCGGCACCGTGGTGGACCCGAGCGGAGCAGCGATCAAGGGCGCGACCGTTACCGCGAAAGATGTGGACCGGGGAACCACCTACACCACGCAAACCAACGATGCGGGTGTCTTCAACATTCTGAGGATCCCAATCGGCACCTACAGCGTAACTGCGACATTCTCAGGGTTCGAGACGGCGAAGTATCCGCCCTTCGTTCTGGTACTGAACCAGATCGCGCGTCTTCCGTTCCAGATGAAAATGGGTGAGATCACGCAGACGCTGGAGGTGACCAGCAATGCCCCGGTTCTGCAAACCGAGAATGCCCAGATAAACACCGTCATTGATGCTCAGACCAATGACGACCTGCCATTGGCGACGCGCAACTTTCTTCAGCTGGCGCTCCTGACTCCGGGTGCCCTGTCGGTGGATCCGCAGAGTATGAACTATGGCTCTAACGTGGCCGAGGAGAGCGGGCGTCCCTACATCAATGGAAACCGCGAGGAGTCCAATAACTTCTTGCTGGACGGGATTGACAACAATCAGGCCTCGGAAAACTTGGTTGGATTCACGCCCTCCCCTGATGCTATCGGCGAGTTCAACCTGATTACCCAAAACGCCTCCGCTGAATTCGGCAATTACAATGGCGGGATCGTCAACGCCACGATCAAGTCCGGGACCAATAGCTACCACGGCGACGTTTTTGAGTTTTTCCGCAACGATAAGCTGAACGCAAACACCTGGCCAAACGGCCTAGGGGCGGGTACCCCGACCGGTGTTTTTTCTACTCCGAAGACACGCTGGAACATGTTCGGCGGAACTTTCGGCGGGCCGATCATCAAGAACAAACTGTTTTTCTTCGGCGACTACCAGGCTGGCCGTCTCGATTTCCCCTCTTCCGCCAGCGCGATCACAGTTCTCACTCCCGCCGAAATCGGTGGCAACTTCTCCGCTTTATCGACTCAACTCTACAACCCATGTGCTGCCGGAACTGGCGTAGCCGGGACCCCCTGTAAGATCCTGGCGCCAGCTCTCCGAACTCCATTCAACGGCAATATCATCCCTTCCAACATGCTGAACCCGGCTTTCACCAGCCTGGTTAGCAACGCGTTGTACCCCAAGTCCATTACCACCCTGAGCAACGGATTCGGCCAAGCGGTCAATAGCTACGCTGTCAGGCGAAATTCGGATCAAGGTGACATCAAGATCGACTACAACCCCTCCAACAGCGACCGGCTTTCGGGTCGTTTCTCTAAGGGTGAGCAGAACGATCCCAGTTCTAATTCGGTGGAGCTCCTGGGAAATAACGTCAACAGCGCTCACTTGGATAACACCAGCGTGAACTGGACCCATACGTTCTCTCCGAGTCTGCTGAACGAAGCTCGATTCGGAGTGAATTACGTCCGCTTTTCATCCGGTATTACCAGCTTCGACAGTTCAGTTGGCGCCCTTGCTAACACCATCGGTATTGAGGACGGTAACCCAGCCGGTACTACGGGTCTTCCTCTGCTAGGTTTCGGCGGGGGTTCCATCACCAATCCCGGCAGTGGGGCGCTGCAAAACTTGGGCAGCGGCATCGTGGTGGAGAACTTTACCTCCAGTGTGATTCAGTTCGATGACGGCTTGATTTATACCCACGGCCGACACGTGCTCAAGTTTGGTTTCCAGGCCAACCGGTATCGGCTGAATATCTTCTATAGTGGCAACGCTGGAGAACTCGGCGCGCTCCTCTACGGCAACGGTCCCGGAGGCAACTACTCGGGCAACGGCGCAGGAGGTGGCGATCCCGCCGCCGATTGGGCTCTCGGCCTTCCCGAAGACGTGGGACGTGGCACCAGCACCGGGGGATGGCATCAGCGCGACTGGCTGCTGGCCGGCTATGCGCAGGATGATTGGCGCATCACCAACAATCTGACGTTGAATATTGGTCTGCGTTATGAAGCCCGTACACCCTGGGTCGAGGTAGAGAATCATCAAGAGAACGTGAACGAAGTTACAGGAAGACTGGAGTACGTTGGCAGCACACCGGTAACTGGCATCGGAACGAACGGCTTCAGCCGCGGCCTTTACAAGTCGCCCTACGGACTTCCTGACTTCCAACCGCGCTTTGGTTTCGCTTGGAGTCCTCAGATGCTAGGCGGGAAGACGGTGGTGCGGGGCTCGTACACCATCTCTTCTTACCTGGAAGGAACCGGAACCAATCTACGGCTCACCCAGAACCCTCCCTTCACGCCTCCTCAGGTGGAAGCTAAGAACGTCGCCACGGGCACCGGTTACACGACCGAAACCGGGTTCGCTTCGGCAGCGCCGCCTGCTGGTAACCCGTTCGTCGGGGCCACGCTGCTGGCTTGGAGTCCCACGGTACAACCCGCGATCGCCCAGCAGTGGAACTTGACGGTGCAGCGCGAGATTGCCAATAACACAACGGTGCAATTGGGCTATGTCGGGCAGCACACCACTCACCTGATGGTGCCCGAGTGGTTGTCGCAGGGCGATCTCTTGCCCGACGGTACCATCACCTATCCCTATATCGGAGGCCAGAATTCCGCAGCTTCAGGATTGACCGGTTTTGGCCCCAACCAGTTAGGCAACCTCAAAGACACTGCGTCTGTCGGCCAAATGAATTACAACGCCCTGCAGGCGGTTTTGCAGAAGCGCTACAGTAATGGCCTGGAAACCCAGGTTTCCTGGACCTATAGCAAGTGCATGACCGATAACGACGGTTATTACGGTACGTGGGGTGAGGCGACGGAAACCTCGCCAGCAGCCAACTACTGGCAGAACCTCTACAATCCGCACGGTGACTACGCGCAGTGTTATTGGGACTCCAAGCATGTGATCAGCGCGTATGCCATCTACGAACTTCCCTTCGGTCGTGGAAAACAGTTTGGACATGACATGCCAACGGCGCTCAACGCGGTGGTAGGGAATTGGTCAATCAACCCAATTGTTTCCATCCACACCGGGTTCCCACTGGCTCTGTACGGGCCGGATGATTCGGGGACGGGGTCGCCTGCACCACGGCCGGATTGTAATGGTCCGGTGAGCTACCCGAAGAGCGTTTCCAACGTCGGCAAGCAATGGTTTAGTCCCGGCGCCTTCTCCGCGCCGGCCGCTGGCACATTCGGTAATTGCCCGGCCCAGGGTCCGGTGATTGGCCCTGGATACACGGACTTCGACATCAGCCTGCAGAAGAACTTCCAGTTTACGGAGTCGAAAAAGCTGCAGTTCCGTGCCGACTTCCTGAATGCCTTTAATCATCCGAATTTCGGCCATCCCGACATTTCCTTCGGAGACAGCAATTTCGGAGTGATTAATACCAGCCAGGATCCCCGGAACATACAGCTGGCCTTGAAGTTCTACTTCTAACCCGTGTTTCGACTAGCCGGAAAAGACAGGCGCGAACCGCCTGTCTTTTTTTTCGGCTATCATCGAGAAATGCGCAGTGTCTTCCGTCCGGTGGTCGTAACGTTGCTGGCCGTGGGGATTCTCCCCGCGGGATACGCAGCGCAGGTCGCGAAAACCGCCGCGGCTCCGGATGCCTCGGTGATGGCCCGACGTGCGGTTGAACTTGCCGGGACCGGTCGCTGCTCGGAGGCTCTGCCCCAGCTGAAGAAGGCTTTGGGCCAGCTCTCCGACAGAGAACTCCAGCGCAGAGTGGGTCTGGTTGGTATTCATTGCGCCATGACGCTCAATCAATCCGACACTGCGCTGGATTTTCTGCAAGTGATGATGCGCAATTTTCCACGCGATCCTGAGGTCCTCTACGAAGCGGTACACGCTTTTTCCGATTTATCCACCCGCGCCTCGCAGGAACTGGCGCGGGGTGCTTCCGGTTCTTATCAAGCCCACGAGCTGCTGGCCGAGTCTTTCGAGATGCAGGGCAAATGGCAGGAGGCGGAGAAAGAGTACCGCGGCATCCTGAAGCAGAATCCGCAAGCTCCCGGCATCCACTTCCGTCTGGGCCGGTTGTTGCTTTCTCAACCCAGCCCGAGTGCGTCGGTTGCCGACGAGGCCAAAGGCGAATTCGAGCACGAGTTGCAGATCGATCCTTCGAACGCCGGAGCGGAATATGTGCTGGGCGAATTGGCGCGCCAGCATCAGCAATGGGATGACGCCATCGCCCACTTTTCGCGCGCTTCCCAACTCGATGCGCAATTTGCGGAGGCGTTTCTGGGTCTGGGAGTCTCCCTGATTTCTGCGAAGCGTTACGCCGACGCCATTCCTCCGCTTGAGACCGCGATCAAGCTGGAACCCCGTAACCCGGATGCCCATTACAATCTGGCGACAGCCTACACGCGGGCAGGACGAAAACAGGAGGGCGAGCAGGAATTTGCCATTCACCGAAGATTGACGGGAAATGACAGCGTCGGTGGAACCTCGCCCGCGCAGCCTCAATAGCGGGGTATGTTTTGAGCGACTCGGAAGCAGGCTAAGGTAGAAGGGAATTGAAGAATCGCAACTCGCAGCCTCGCTATACGCCAGGGAGGCTCTCTCGACGTCGGTTTCTCTCGGGCGTTGCCGGGAGTCTGATGCTACCCGCGTTCTCCCGCGTGGTTCGCGCTATTCCTGTTCCCATCTACCCGTTCGAAGAGGTCCCGTCTTCCGCGAGCGGCATCACGTGGAGACATACAGCCGGCCATTCCCAGCAAAAATATCTGCCCGAGACCACTGGAGCAGGATGCGCCTTTCTCGACTACGACAACGACGGATGGATGGATATCTACCTCGTCAACAGTGGCAGATGTGACTTCTTCAATCCTGATCCGCCCCTGCGCAACGCTCTTTACCGTAACAACCGCGACGGCACGTTCACCGACGTCACCGAGAAGGCCGGGGTTGGTGCGGGTGGCTATGGCCAGGGCGTGGCCGTTGGCGACTACGACGGCGACGGCTTTCCCGACCTCTATGTCACGCAATACGGGCGCAGCATTCTCTATCACAACAACGGCGACGGGACGTTTACCGACGTCACCGACAAGGCTGGCGTAGCTGCTCCGGGCTGGTCTTCGAGCGCGGTGTGGTTCGATTACGACAACGATGGCCGCCTCGACCTGTTCGTCTGCCGTTTTGTGGACTTCGACAAATCCAAGAACTTGCCCTGCGAGGCCGATAACAAGCTGGGATACTGCATTCCCCGCCTTTACAAAGCCACCCCCAGCTGGTTGTTCCACAACAATGGCGATGGAACCTTCACCGACGTCAGCAAGGCCTCGGGGATCGGGAGCTATTCGGGGAAGGCCTGGGGCGCGGTGGCCACCGACATTAACAATGACGGCCGCATGGACCTTTTTGTCGCCAATGACACTACCCCCAATTTTCTATTTGCTAACCGTGACGGAGGGAAGTTCGAGCAGATTGGGGAACCAGCCGGCGTGGCCTACAGCGAAGCTGGCCGTCCCCGCTCCGGCATGGGCGTGGACTCCGCGGACTACAATCAAGACGGCTGGATGGACCTCTTCGTGGCCAATATCGATCACGAGATGTACTCGCTATATCGCAACAACCACGACGAAACTTTCGATGACGAAGCGGGATCCTCGGGCATCGCAGCCGCGACTCGATTAATGAGTGGCTGGGGATTGAAATTCTTCGACTACGACAACGACGGCAATCTCGATCTGTTTCTCAGCAACGGCAACCCCGACGACCTGATTCAGGTCTATCACAAAGACGTTGGCTACCAGGAGCCTCTGCTGCTCTTTCACGGCGGCAGCGGTGGAGGTTTCCAGGATGTCAGTGCAGAGAGCGGCCCGGTATTTGCCAAGTCGCTTTCCGCTCGGGGAATGGCCATCGGCGATTTCGACAACGACGGCGCAGTGGACGTTCTGATTTCCATCAACGACGGTGCTCCCATGCTGCTGCGCAACCATGCCGGCAAGCAAAATCACTGGCTCGGGGTTCACCTGGTCGGAACTAAGTCGAACCGTGACGCCGTCGGAGCGCGCATTCGTTATCAATCCGGAGATCTCAAGCGGAGCAGGATGAAGGTTGGTGGCGGCAGTTTCTTGTCGTCCCATGATCCGCGCCTGGTTCTGGGTTTAGGCGAAAGGACGAAGATGGATTGGCTCGAGGTGACTTGGCCGTCGCCGAGCAAGCGTATTGAACGCTTCACCGACCTGCCTGCGGATCGTTACATCACCATCGTGGAAGGCGATGGCAAATGGAAATGAGCCGTCTTCCAGCGGCCCGCCGCTTCGCAATTTCAGCTGGACGGGCTCGAAGTATGGCGATAGCCTTTCATTAATATGACTGACTGGTTGCCTGCCACTTCACGCCGAACGTTCCTACGGTCCGCCGCGCTCACCTTCGCCGGCGCCGCCAGCTCAAAACTCTGGCTGCGTTCCGCTTCTGCCGAGGCGCTGCCTTCTGCTCCATTGGAGGAGTTTGGATACGGCGACGTTGTGCTGACCAGTGAGCTGCACGAGAAACAACTGCAGGAAACCCATTCGGTCCTGATGGCGCTCAGCGACGACAGCCTGCTCAAGCCGCTGCGAAAAATGGCGGGGCAAGCCGCCCCGGGCGAAGAGTTGGGCGGGTGGTATCTCTACGATCCGAATTACGATTACCACACCTTCGAAGCTGGTTTCGCGCCGGGTTGTCCATTCGGGCAATGGGTATCCGCGCTGGCACGCATGTATGCCATCACCGGATCGCAAGAAACCCGCGAGAAGGTATTGCGCTTAAACCGCCAGTACGCGCAGACGATCTCACCGGACTTCTATACCAAGAATCGGTTTCCGGCTTATTGCTATGACAAGCTGGTCTGCGGATTGATTGATTCCCACCGCTGGGCGAACGATCCCGACGCTTTCTCGATCCTGGAACAAACCACCAACACGGCGCTGCCCAACCTGCCTGGAAAGGCGATCGAACATGGGCAAAGCTGGCGGCCCGGCACCGACATCTCCTGGACCTGGGACGAGTCCTACACCATGCCGGAGAATTTGTTTCTGGCCTATCAACGCGGGGCGGGCCAGCGATATCTGAAGATTGCGCAACAATACCTCGACGACGACGCCTACTTTACGCCGCTCTCCGAGGGCCGCAACGTCCTCGCCGGCCGGCATGCCTACAGTTATGTGAATTCGCTGTCGTCCGCCATGCAGGCATACCTCACGCTGGGAAGCGAGAAGCACCTCCGTGCGGCCAAGAATGGCTTCGACATGCTTGCGGCACAAAGCTTCGCAACCGGGGCTTGGGGGCCGGATGAGCAACTACGAGCGCCCGGCAGCCCTGATCTCGCCGACAGCTTGACCAGCACCCATAGCAGTTTTGAGACGCCGTGCGGAGCCTATGCGCATTTTAAGCTGACCCGCTACCTGCTGCGCGTGACCCGGGATTCGCGATACGGTGACAGCATGGAGCAGGTAATGTACAACACCGTATTGGGTGCGAAATCGCTGCGGACGGATGGCAGCGCCTTTTACTATTCTGACTACAACTTTGACGGACATAAGGTCTATTCCAGCCATCGTTGGCCATGCTGCTCCGGTACCTTGCCACAGGTGGCAGCCGACTATCGCATCAATACCTATTTCCGTGACCCGCAGGGGGTCTACGTGAACCTCTATATTCCATCGACGTTGCAATGGACGCAGGATGGGAGGAAGGTTTCACTCATGCAGAAAACCGATTACCCGTTCGACGAAGTCGTGCGCTTCGAGGTCAAGCTGTCCAAGCCAGCGGAGTTTGCCATGAATTTCCGGATTCCGGCGTGGACCAATGGGGCCGACATCTCCATAAACGGAAAACGCAGGTCAGAGCCAATTGCGGCAGGGAGCTTTGCCTCCGTTCGCCGCAAGTGGAAGACCGGCGATCATGTTGAGCTGAGTTTGCCGATGTCGACGCGTCTCCAGGCCATCGACGCGCAGCATCCGGATACAGTAGCTCTGCAACAAGGACCGTTGGTTTTATTTGCCATCGTCAAGGCTCCGGGCGCAATCTCGCGATCCCAGTTACTTGGGGTCAGGAAGATTGCCCAGACAGAGTGGCAAATTCAGACAGCCGACGGTCCTCTGCTGATGCTGCCATTCACTGCCATCGACGAAGAGCAATACTCGACCTACTTGAAGGTCGGCTAAGTCAGGTCGATGGCAACGGAGTCAGCGGCCACCCCGCAGAAGTAAACAGCCTCCGATAAGGGAGAATATCCCCACAACTACGGCAAGGGTCAGGCCTGCCACAAAAGCAGGGCTGTGAAGATCCTGGTGAGATGTGTGAATAAAATGGTGATCCAGGAGATGTCCGAAGGCCAGCGTAACAAACAAGACAGCAACTCCGCTCAAGATGTTGAGGCTTCGCATCCCTCGCTCCTATTTCAGACGTAAATACTTTCGGTGGGCGGAACTTAGAGCTTGACATCGCAGTTCAGCAGCCGCCGGCCAAGGGTTTGCCGATTTCCCAATGATGTCCAAAGGGATCGACGATCCGTCCCAAACGCCAGCCGTGCTCATCGCCGACGGGCTTAACCACGGTGGCTCCTGCTTTGACCGCCTGTTCGAAAGCCGCGTCCGGATCGCCGACAATCATCACCATCCGAACCGAACCCCCGCCCAGGGACTCGGGGCTGAAATTCAAGTGCTCGGGAGACTCGTCTGCGAGCCAAAACTCAGCATCTCCCACAGAAAGGCGGGCGACCACCGCTCCGCTACTCTCGTCATCAACCCGAAACAATTCGCCCGCTCCGAACGCGGCTTTGTAGAACTCAATCGCCCGCGCTCCGTTGCGAACCGAGAGCATAGGTGCGATTGACGTCCGCTGATTCTTGGCGCTCGTTGACTCGTCAGCCATAGGAATCCCTTCTCGCCGAGTTCGGTAGCCAAGACTCGACATCACGAGCCGCGACAGCTGCGCATCTAGCATCGTCATTTTATACACTGTTGCTGTGCAGAAACATTCCGCTAATCTCCAGGGTACGGTACCCGGAAAGTTCATCAGGACTCGTATGAAACAGCCCTTCGAGATGTTTACCGGTTTAGCGATACTTAGTCTTTTGTGTTTCTCTCCCGCAATCTCGTCCAAGGCATACGGGACGCCCGTGGCCATCGCATCTCGAACAGCGGAAGTCGACGGCGTCCAATTACATTACCTGACAGCCGGACACGGCCCCGCCGTAATTCTGCTGCACGGCTATACCCAGACCTCCCGCATGTGGAAACCGATCATCCCGCTTCTGGCCGGGAAATTTACTGTCATTGCTCCCGACCTCCCGGGGATCGGCGACTCAGACATCCCTACGGATGGTCTGGACATGAAGACCGCCGCCATTCGCATTCACGCCCTGGTCAAGTCCCTTGGCGTTGCAAAAGCGAGAGTGGTGGGCCACGACATCGGCTTGATGGTTGCCTACGCGTATGCCGCCCGGTTTCCGGCGGAAACGGAAAAGCTGGTGGTAATGGATGCCTTTCTCCCCGGTGTCTCCGGATGGGAGGATGTCTACAACAACCCGGGCATTTGGCATTTCCGCTTTAACGGTCCGACGCCAGAAACGTTAGTGCGCGGACGTGAGCGGACCTACTTCGACTACTTCTGGAACGACTTTGCGGCCGACAAGACTCATTCGATTCCGGAAGCCGATCGCGTTGCCTATACGGCGGCCTATGCCCGCCCTGGCCGGATGCGCGCAGGCTGGGCGTATTTCGTTTCCTTCCAGCAGGCCGCCAAGGATTTCGCGGAACTTTCCCAGACCAAACTAACTATGCCAGTTCTGGCGATTGGCGGCGAGAAGGCCAACGGAGCGGTGTTGGGACAGCAAATGAAGATCGTGGCTTCGGACGTCACCATGATAGTCCTCAAAGACACGGGCCACTGGGTGCTCGAAGAGCGGCCCAAAGAGACTACCGACGCATTGATGAAGTTTCTGTGACGGGTTTACCGCCCACAATAAGGGTCAGGCAGTCTTGAATGGATTCAGGAGCGCCGCCTCAAGCCACCTCCCAAGCCAATCAAATTGTCCAATCGGGCGCCGGGAGCAAGCAGCAGGGCCTTGAGGCCGGGTCGGGCAGCCGTTTGTAGTCGATTCCATTCCTCAATCGGCACTAAAACAGCAGTTTCAACTCCATGGCGGATGACAATCTGCGGTCCCTTGTCGATGGTTGCGTCCAGAAACTCGCTGAAACGGGCCTTGGTATCTTGTACCTGCCATGAAGCCATGATGGACCTCCTTGCGTGAATTAGAAGTATACCCGGGGAGGCCGACACCTTCTCCGGTGGGCAGTCAGGACGTTGTGCCCCCGGCCGGCGTTCGCCCAACATTCTCCATACACATGAACGGCAGGTTGGTGACGATCTTCTGACTCTCCGGGGAACGTTGATCCTTCTTGGCGGAAAAGGTGAGAACACCATGTTCGACCGTCATGTTGGTTATGTTCTCAAAATTAAGCGGCTTTCCCTGCGGTGGGAATAACGTCACAAACAACATTCTTGCACCCCTTCTAACTCGGACTACTCCGATGCTTCTCTGTGCACCGGGAAAAAGCGGTTACAGGCACGAGTGTACCCCAACCGTTCAACGTTGCTAGTGACTCCTTGGACGAGTCAATACCGCCGAGGTTGGATTGCCGGTTCGCATCGGTGAGAATCGGGTGCGTCGCTTCGTTTTGACTCGATCCTTGGCTGACAAGTTTCCACCACTCGCGTTACTGAACCGGCGAGTGCTGGAGCCGCCGTCCTGGATAAGGTTGGGTCCCTACCCGAGCGCGGTCAGCTGGTGAAAGACACGACGCACAATCGTCCACTTTTCTACTGCTGCGCGGTCCCGGTGCGAAACGAGTTGGTGTCGGTCTCAATCAGCAGCAGTTCCTTATTCTCGTTCACCGCGAAGGTAGTAAAGTTCATGGCGGTAAATCCTGTGGGCGTAATCTGCATGGTGCCGATGCAGGTCGAATGTTGGGTATACGTGCCGGCGAGTGCAACTTTGGAGATTTCCCCGTTGTTGGCGATGGTTACTGAGCCGGAGACGTTGCCATTGCCGTCGAGCTTGAATTGTCCGGCAATCGCTTCTGGGTAGTCGCTGGGATCCAGCCCGAGAATGTTTGCGGCCAAAATCTGTTTCTTGCCTGTGAGTCCGCAAGTGGCAGTCCCCAGGGAGGCTCCAAAGCCCGGTTGAGTTGAATTACTGTCGCTCTGAATCATCTGAAAGGCTTGGTGGCTATCGTCGAGATAAATCTTGAAGTGCGACGAACTCGTACCAGAGTCCTCCTGCTTGAAGGTCAAGGTGCCAATGCAGTTGCTCGAGATGGAATACGTGCCGGAAATCAGCCCGATGGTGATGGAGCCTCCGCTCACGGTTGAGATCCACGATCCCCCAGTGAGGTGGCCCTGGCCGTCTGCGGTGAACTGGCCTACGACGACCTGGGTTCCCAAAAAGAGTCCGCCCTGCCTGCCGTGAGAGTATCCGTAAACGCCTGTTAGGGTGGCGTTTGAGCAGGCCGCCGCCGCCGGCCGGACCCCGATCGTAATTCCACACACAAAAACAGCTAAAACTATCATTTGTAAACGCATTTCGTTTCCTCCGGGTTCTGGTTAGCGGGTTCGTCGCGGGATGCAGCACCGATTGCCACGCAAATTACCCACTGTCTGCCGCTCTAAACAGGCAGGAAGAAGTCGCTTCCCCCACCGCAGCGCAGAGTACGCCGGGCTCTCCCCGGCTGGCAATAGGAATTACCCGACAGAACCCGACACTTTATGACATTGTGTTGTCCCAAGTCAGGCGGCTGCTTTGAAAAGCTTGTTGTAGCAACGTGATTTTGTCACCCTAACGGCAACATGAAAATGTCACTCTGGCGAAGCCAGGGTGTGTTGCAGGCGGTGTCGGGGTAGTAAAGCGAGACGCGCCCGTCGAGAGCTTGGTAGAGATCGACTTTAGCTCCGGCAAAGCTGGAGCGGTGCCCTTGCTGGGGGATCTGGATGCGCTGTCCCTGCCACTGCACGACGTTGTCGTTGCTGACCACGCGCTCATGGACGAAGCAACAGATACGGTCGAGATTTTCTGGTGCTGGGCGCCAGACGGTATGATGGCACTCATTAAGTGGGTTCTGAGTGTAAACGCTGTTAACGACAGTGGTGAGTTCGGACGCCTCTTGTGTATTCGCATTGACAGAACTTAAACTACGCCATTGAGTGAAGACGGGCCGTGGTGACATGTTTGACTGGCCACAGGTCGTGAGGCGCTCTAGTGTGTTTGTTGACCACCCTTCACTCGCTCCAACTTCCATGGCTTAGGTTTTGGAACCTTACCGGCGTCATCCGGCGGTATCACTATTTCTAGCTGTGCCTGGTCGGCTCCAGTGAGCTTCATCTCAAATTGAATGGCATCCTCTTCAGTGATCCGTAGTATTCCGCTCGTAAGTTTGGCTTCCACGATAGGGTCGCTGCCATCAGCGACCTCAACCTCTGTGAGTTCTCCGCTTTTCGGGTCCACATTGACATTGGCGTGGCTGACGGTCCCGGTCAGTTTGTCCTGCTTTTTCTCTAACTTTATCGTCTGGAAGATCTTGCCTCTGAATTTGGCCTGCCAAGTGCCAACAAATGGCTGCAGGTCGGCGTCGGTGTTGTGGAGTTGGGTGACCTGAAATGAAAATGCTGATACTGCGAGACATGTCGCGATCAACAGTCCCGAGGCGACAAGGGCCGAGGCTCGTGCCCATGTCTTGCGGATGCGATTGGCTCTTGCGAGTACATTCATGATGCGATCCTCCAATGTGTTTGTATCGAATAATCCCAGAGCATAACCAACAGTTGCTGGACGCTGGTTGGCGGACATGGACTGGGCGATTGTCAAAAGGGAACGGGCGTATTGCGCACCCGTGGATAGGCATTCTGCCGCGATCTCGTCGCAGGCCAGTTCCCGTGTTTGATCGATGCGCGCCTTGATCAGAGCAGCCGCGGGATGAAAGGAGATGGGTAAACTCAAAAGTTCGTAAACCAAATTCAGAAGGAAATCGCGCCGCCGGATGTGCGCCAATTCATGACCCAGGACGGAAGAAAGTTCATCCTCTGACGCTTGCGACAAGAACCAGTCCGGCAAAACCAAAACGGGATTGTGGATTCCTAATGTCGCTGGCCCCTTTCCTTCAAGTGACAACAATATCGGTACGGGCTTCATGCCCAGTAGGGAGTGACATTGCTCGACCACAGTTCGCATCGCCGGCGGTATCTGCGCATCCCTTGACTCATGCAACATTGCCTGGAGTGACTGCCATCCACAATAGAGGCGAACGAGTCGATAGAAAATGAAGACTAAGTAGAGCAGTGCGACAAGCCCAACCCAGAGCGGGCCGAACTGTACCGGCCGGCCGCCATGCCGCATTCGCCGCCAGAGTGCCCATGAGGAGGTGCCGCTAAAACCCGTTTCTGTGGGCTGCACCGTGCTCGCTGCTTCCGCAGATTCGGCCTTTGGTTTGTCATTGTTTCGAGAACCACGCAAGCTCGCACAGGGAAGCAGCACGGCGAGCACCAAAGCCGCAACCCACAATGCATGCCGATGCAAAGAAGGCCCGCGACGCAATCCTCGCGAAAGAAGCACTGTGACTGCTGTGATGACACACGTCATCCAGAGGGCGTTCGTCACATACGTGACGACGATCTCACTAATCGGATTCATGTTCTTTTCCTGTTTTGCCGCGCTCGTGTTCCTCTACCAAGCCGCTGAGTTCCTGAAGCTTTTTAGGATCGAGTTGCCGGCTCTTGACGAGGCTCATGAGAAGACCGTCCACTGAACCGGCAAAGAGGCGATCAATCATGTCCCCAATCGCGTTGCTCGCTGCCTTGTCTCTGGTCAACACTGGTGCATAGTCGAAGGCCCGGCCCCGCAATCTCCGCCGTACCCTACCTTTGCGATGAAGAACGTTGAGCATCGTCTGCACGGTGGTGTATGCCAGTTTCGGCGAACCCGCAAGTTTCTCTTGGACCGACTGGACGTTGGAAGGACCGCAGTCCCATAGCACATTCATGATCTGCAACTCCAGAGGCGTGAGTTGCTGTTGGGATTTTCGATTGCCGGACATTTTTATCTCCTAACGTATTAGGACAATAGCCCGATGAAGTTGGCTTGTCAACTAAAAACTTAGGAGATAATTAACCGGGCGCGCCCTGCGCAGGACTTCCCATAGCGCTCATTGACCACGAAGACCCATCGTGCCGAACTTCTGCCAACCTTGAGTCTTTGCGGGCTTACTCAGAAAAGCAAGTTCAAGCATATTAATCTCATTGATTCACGTGTTTATTGAAATCCAGGCGCGGCGCTTCGGTGAGGCGCAGGCCGCTGCGTCTAAGCACTAGTCTTTGCGGAGCGACTTGCGTTCGTTGCTTCGCGGATACGGCGTCTTGTATCCCTTGGTCGCATGCCACAGGATCAGGTTCAGCACGCCGTCGTCGGCATCATCGGCGACGGAAAAATCCATTCGTGCCGAAAGCTCGGCATCGCGCAGCGCGGAGCCGTGTAGCGCTGAGCGTTTAGGATTGAACTCATCCAGCCGGATCTGGTTCTGCTTCGCCGCGTAAGGAGTCAGATCTGAGTTTGCCTGGAAGAGCGCAAGCATGGGATTCGCGGCGAGATCAAATTGCGTCAGGGGATCGATCCCCAAGATAAGCTCGATGGTTCGCAGAATGCTGTTCTGGTTGTAAAAGGTCTTATCGTGATAGCGGCGTCGAGTGTAAGCGCTCACGACGAACCCGACCGTGCGGTGGCCATCTACATGGTCCACGCCATCTTGCGGATCGTCTTCAACCACAAAGATCGCCGTGTCTTTCCAAAACTTGCTCTTGCTTAGCCCTTCTATGATCTGTCCCAGCGCCAAGTCGTTATCGGCGACTGCGGCACGCGGAGTGGGCGCGCTTTCTTGAGTACCTGAGGTGTGGTCGTCGCCCAGCTGTACCACCATCAGATTAGGCAGATCACCGTTCTGCTCGAAGCGGCGGATCTCGTTTATGAGTTCCTGCCCACGATAGACATCAGGCACATTGAGATCGAAGGTGGGATAGCCCCAATCTACGTACGGCAAGAGCGATTGCAACTCTGTCTTGTGAAGGAACCGCGTGGAGTGGTCGTTGCGCTCGTATGCTTCGTACAGCTCCTGCCAACTCTTGTGCGGCTCGGTGCCCAGCTGCGACTTCAAGAACTCGCCGTAAATTCGAAACGTCAGTCCATGCCGCAGCGCTGCATCCCAGATGAACCCTGCCGGCGAGTAGGCAATGGGATCGGTGCCATCCGAAGGATAGCTGCGATTGAACCCGCCCATGTTCTTTTCGATATAGTCGGTGGCGTAGCCTTCATCAGTCCACTGGTGGCCCTCAGCGCTGAGCGTTCCGTTGCAATACAGATTATCGAGCAGCACGAATTCCTCAGCCAGCGCGTGATGATTCGGCGTGACCTCGGCGCCGAACATGGTGAGCGAAGCGTCGCCGTTACCGCCCTTCAGATCGCCCAGCACCTGATCGTAGGCGCGGTTCTCTTTGATGATGTAGATGACGTGCTTGAACAGCGAACGCTCGCCCGGCCGCATCGGCACCGGGACATACTTTGGCTCGCCGCTCGCAGTGCCTGCTGCCGTGAGGTTCGGCAGCCGCATGTTTGCCGCGACTTGAAGCGTGTAGTTCTTCAACTCCTCCGAGCTCGGCGGCGGAATGATCGAGATGCTGCCCGAGTAATCGTAAACGTTGTGTCCGCCGTGGCGGCTTGTCTTGATTGTGGCCGCAAAACCGAAATCGGTCCCGCGGCTACCCACGCCTTTTAGATTGGCGACCAAGAGTCCTTGCTCGCTTAGCGCGACGGCGCTCGGATACCAGCCTGTCGGTATTAACCCTTCCAGTTTCTGTGTCGCGATATCTATCACAGCGATCGCGTTGTTACCGCCGTTCGCCACGTAGAGGCTTTTGCCATCAGTCGAGACCGTGAGCGCATTGGGAGCACTGCCCACGGGTAGATCAGCCATTGGTTTGGTGCTGATGGTCGCCGTGACCTTGGCTTTCTCCACGTCAATCGCCGAGACCGAGTCACTGTTGGCGTTGGCGACATAGATGGTCTTGCCATCCGCCGCGAGTGCCATGCCGCTCGGGTGCAGCCCCACCTCGACCTCTTTGATCACTATGCCCTTGGCGAGGTCCACCACTGAAACAGTGCCGGTCGAAGCCACTCCGGTGCGGGGATCGATCACTGTATCAGTGCCGGAGCTCTCGGCGGTAAAGTCGTCGCCGGTGGCCGGATGCCGTCCACCCCAGTTGCTCACGAAGGCGCGCCCACCCCCGAGCACCACGCCATAGGGTGCAACTCCGACTGGAATCTGCGCCTCGAGCTTCTTCGAGGCAAGGTTCACGACCCCGAGCGTGTTGTTGCTGCTCAGCGTCACGTAGAGGCGTTGGGTTGCAGTATCAATGGCAATACCGCCCGGCACAGGAGGGTCTCCAATTCCAGCCAGGCCGGGGAGCGTGATGGAGTCGCTCCACGCAAATCCGCCGTTCGGCTGACGGCTGGCGCCGTGCAAACCGTTGAAGGAATCTGTTAGCCAAACCTTGGTGCCATCTGGTTCCCATGTGATGCCGTGGAATCCGTTGCCACCCAGGCTACGGGAAAAATGGCCCTCATTGGGCGGGAGCGCCAAACTCTGGATAATGGCGCCGCTCGTCGCGTCAAGGAGCATGAGACCGTGGGAGTGTTGCACCGCCACCAGCTTCTGCGTGGGATCGAGCGCGAGGTCCGTCGGCCTGCCGAAGAAGACTGTGCTCTTGCCCGCCGGCGTGATGACTTGGGCGGTAGCTTGCATGTAGATGCCGCGGCTGGCATCAAGCGGGCCGACCTGCGCGTGCTCCCAATCCCAAGCCCCCGCCGGTTTAGGTGCAGCATTTTGTAATCGCGAGCCCGATGCCTTCTTTTCGGCAGCGCTGGCCAAGCAGGCCACCAGCAACAGGAGCAGAGGAATAGAGCTTATCCATCTCTTCATGGCACCTTCTGGCGAAAGACTATAAGCGTTAGTATAAATGTCGGACCACTTCCCCTGTCCGAAATAGCGGTCTCCGATTGTGCCCTGCGGAAAGTCCACTCGGGAAAGGAACTGGACAAGCGGTCTCAACGACTGCGTTCCGGTCCGGAACTCGGGGCGAAGTACCTGCGGACGCCGTACAAACATGGGACGGCGACGGATGCCGACCGACTGATGGAAGAGGCTGGCAGGCGTCTGGTATAAGGCCAGTTCGACCTCGAAGACGTTAAGACGATTGTCGAGTGGAAGTTAGCCCGCCGGATGGACCGATTCAAACTTAACAGTCCCGAGCAGGTTGAGGCGGTAATCGGGGGGGCAATCGAGGCGACGAAGGCCGGGGATGTGCGGCGAGCGGTCAAGGCGCTGACGAAACTGGTGGGAGTGAAACTCAAAATGGCGTTGAGTTCCGAAAAGAGTGAGTTAACGATAAATCGCGTGGGTGTTGAAAAAGTCACTGCGATTAGCAGGTGAGATTTAGCAAAAGCGTGGTAGAAGGAGAAGTTCCTTCTCATGCTGCGCTGGATTTCAAATCTCGGAGGCCTGCTGATCATGATGGGGCAACACGATCGTTCCGAAGCCTTGTTTTATTACTTCCGCCTGGAAGATCAGGTTCCAGAGACACACCTGCTGCGGCTCATCGATAAACACATCAGCTTTGCCTTCGTGCGGGAAAAGCTGAAAGAGAGTTACAGCGATACGGGGCGCCCGTCGATCGATCCCGAGCTTCTGTTGCGCATCCTGTTGATCGGCTATTTGTATGGCATCACCAGCGAACGCAAGTTGGTCGAGGAACTGCGCATGCATCTGGCGTGGCGTTGGTTCACCGGACTAGGCTTCGATCAGGAGATTCCGCATCACTCCACGTTCTCGAAGAATCGACATGGAAGTTTTCAAGAGTCGAAGTTATTCGAGCAACTCTTTGAAGAGATCGTGGCGCGCTGTCTGGAAGCGGGACTGGTGCAAGGTAACAATCTGTCGGTCGACGGGAGTTTCGTGGAAGCCAACGCCAGCAAGGAGAGCCGCATTCCACGGGAGCAGCTAGTGGAAGCGGCGCAGGTGAACCATAGTGTGCGCCAGTATCTGGTGGAATTAGAGCAGCAAAATCCGACCGACGAGCCCGTGCATGAGCAGAAACTGGTGTCGACCACCGACCCCGATTCGACTTATGCAACCAAGGGTGGAACTCCGGCTCGTCTGGGTTACTACGACAACTATCTGGTGGACAATCACAGTTGTGTGATCGTGGGAGTACAAGCGACGGCGGCACGGATGAGTCAGGAGACCGTCGCCGCGCAAGACATGCTTACCCGGTTCGCGCAATGGCAAGGACGGACACCAGAATCGGTGGCGGCCGACACGACGTACGGGAATGGGGAGTTCTTGCAGTGGTTGGCAGAGCGGGGAATCACTCCTTATATGCGAACCCGGGACAGCATCCACAGAAAGAACAGCCCCTTCTACGGTCCAGAGCGGTTCACCTATCAACCCGAAAGCAACAGCTATCGCTGTCCTGCGGGGCAGCAACTGAACTATGGTGGCCGCAGCCTGCGGAACCGCACCTATGCCTATATCGGGACTCGCAAACGTTGCGGAGCGTGCGCGCTCAAAGCCCAATGCACCAGCGGAGTGTTCCGCTTTCTCGCCATCCACATGGAGGAACCAGCTCGGCAACGCGCCCGAGAGTTGGCGAAGACGCCAGAGTTCGCCCATGCACAGCGGCAAAGAAAGAAGGTAGAGGCGTTGTTCGCGGAACTGAAGAATCAGATCGGGCTGCGTCGCTTGCGCCTGCGGAGACTGAGGTTCGTGCGAGAGCAGTTCTTCCTAGCAGCGGTCGCCCAGAACATCAAGCGGCTAGTGCGGTTCCTTAGCCGGCCGATAACACCGACT
>JBAUUQ010000002.1:0-30731 GCA_049582765.1 Terriglobales bacterium | reverse complement strand
GGTGAACTTGGAGTGAGCGTCCGTCAGGAACACCGCGACGGACTCAGGGTGGCTGTGCATCACTGATTTCTCACCCGGCTTGTACTTGATCCGAACCACTCGGACTCGATCATTCTCGAACTCGACCTTGTAATGCTTAGGATCAACTTTCACCGGGTCATCGGCGGTTGGTTGAGGCATTCTTGCTGTTGCCATTTTCCCCTCCTTCAATTTTGACAGATGGGCAAAAGTCTAGTCTCCGGGTATTCGAAAGTACACCAGCATTTCACGACGGTGGTAGCTGGTTTCGTGCGCATTGTGGGTCAGATCAACAGCAGCCGCAAGCTTTCCCACGCATGGCTTCCCGACCCTCCCATAGGATAAGTGGCAGAACGGCTAAAGCCGCAACTGGGTCTGCCCACTTTACGTGCCAGATCGCGTTGATCGCCAGCCCCGCCAAGGCGATCAACGACAGGTAAGCACACAACTCCGACTGTGCAGCATCCGCCCTCAACGCAGCACTGCCCGTAGCTCCTGAGAGCCGCCGCTTCTCTCTCGCCAGCCACGGCATGGCGACGGCGGCTGCGACCAAAACGGCTATCCCCAGAAACGTTGATTTGGGCTCGCTGTATCCGAGCAATGCCGTGGCGGAAGTGGCGACAACACACGCAGCGAGGACGAACAGCAGCAATCCTGCGATTCGGGCTGCTCGTCGCTCAGCTTGCTCTTGCAGAGCATTGGCACGGAACCGCCAGAGCACGACGACTGCCGATAGGAGTTCAATAGCACTGTCTCCACCAAATGCAAGTAGTGCGGGACTCCGTGCTCGCCATGCCGCGAAAAGCGAGACCGCCGCTTCCACGCTCATCCAAACGATTGTGATTGCCTGAAGCCGCTGGATGCGGCGAACAGCATGAGACGGAAGTTGCGGAATGGAGACCACGATTCAACAATTATGCCAGTTGAGATGTGCCGGGTGACGGTGGTCACTGCTCAGCAGTCGCTCTTGCTGTGACAATCAAACTCGGACGGCGCTGGAACCCGGCAGTGACATCGATGACTCTCAAATCGAGGTTGGCACTTCGATTTTTACTCGCTTTAGGTGTGTTGGGAGCTTTGTTGTTCATTCCCGCTGGCTCTTTGAGGTTTTGGCAGGGCTGGGCTTATATAGCGATTTCGTTCGTCCCCGGTCTTTTCGCTTTCACGTACTTCTACAAACACGATCCCCAACTGATCGAGCGCAGGATGCAATTCAAGGAAAAGGTGCGCGAACAGAAGCGCATCATGACGTTCGTCTACATCGCTTGGCTGGTCGCTTTTGTGCTTCCCGGTCTCGATCACCTATTTGGTTGGTCGCACTCGCCGTTGTGGATAACGATCCCGTCACAAGCGGTCGTTTTCGGCGGGTTCGCGACGACACTCTGGGTTGCGAAGGTCAACCGTTTCGCTTCGCGGACGATTCAGGTCGAGCCCGGTCAGGAAGTGATTTCCAGCGGCCCGTATCGCATCATCCGCCATCCCATGTACACGGGCATGTGCGCGATGTGGCTTTTCACGCCCTTGGCACTGGGGTCGTACCTCACCTTGCCTGCCTTCGTTCTCCTCATCCCGTTGATCGTCCTTCGCCTCCTCAACGAAGAAAAAGTCCTGCGCCAAGAGCTACCCGGCTATGCCGAATACTGTCTCCACACCCGCTTCCGCCTCGTGCCGTTCTTCTGGTAAGTGACATTTTCTCTAAAGCACATCGATGACGATAAGAGTTATGTCGTCCTGCTGGGATGTGGATGCAGGCTGCCAGCGCCGTATTTCAGAAAGCAATCGGTCGGACACTTCAGAAGAGGAGAGCAACGGACTCTCCGACACCACTTCTCCCAACCTGCGGTCGCCAAACGACTCGCCGTTGAGGTTTTCCGGCTCAATCAATCCGTCTGTGTACAGCAGGAAGCGATCACCTGCGGCGATTGAAATCTCGCAAACCGGATAGTCGCATCCCGACATCACCCCGAAGATAAGACCGTTGCTTTGTATGGTCTCCAGCTTGCCTTGGCTCCAGCGCAGAAGCGGCGGATGTCCGGCAGCCGAGTAGAGCGCCTTGCGATTCTCAGTGTCGAGCCATAAGTACGCTGCGGAGACTAACTGACCGCGCTGTTGCCCGGACAGAGCGCGTTCGACTCCACGAAGCACTGCTGGCGGATCATTGGCGCACGTCACCGCCGACTGCATTGCAACCTTAATCATCGAGGCAATGAGGGCCGCTGGGACACCGTGTCCAGAAACATCGGCGACCAAGAAACCAGCGCGGTGAGGATCGACGGCGATGAACCAGTAAAAATCTCCTGCTACGGCAGTCACCGGAAGATACGCCGCGCTGATCCGCATACGGCTGAGTTCGGGAACGTTGCTGGGAAGAATCGAGGCTTGTATCTCGCGGGCGATGGCGAGTTCATCTTCGATGGCGAGCAGGCGGCGTTCGTCAGCAAACACTTTCTGTGCCGCAACCCATCCCTGCGACCACACAAACAGGGCAAACGCGAGCGGTTCAAGGAAAGGATAACTTCGAAGGTTGAGAAAAGTTCCGCTCAAATTGTCATGGATCACAGCAGCCGCTAGGATCAGAGTCCCGGTCGCCGAAACTCGGCTTTGAATTACCAAGTACCGTTTCCCGATACGCGGAACGACATTCGCTATGGCAAGGGCAAGCAGTGCGCAGATCACAAGCACATTGTTGTATGGCATGAATCTGGCAGGAGGTTCATGGAACCAAACGGCAAAAATGCCTGCGAGAGCAATTGCAGATGCCGGAATGACCATGATCTCGAAAAGGCGGTGCAGAGTCCCAACCGTTAGCTCTGCCCAAAACAACAGTGCGGGGATCATGATTACGTAGGTGATAAGCCACACCACCTGCGGGGCAGCGGGCGAAAGGGAGCCCACCAGTACGCTAAAGGCATCAGGCACTGCCGCAAATAGGCGGACTCCGTACAGTGCGCTGAAGATGCCAAACCACCCTAGAACTCGGCGGGCGCTACTGCCTCGAACAACAGCAATGCAGCACGCGCCAACTCCGATAGACAGAAAGATCGTACCGAGAACAGTGACCGCGAATTCTGTCCGGTGTGTTAGCACAGCCCGATTTTACAGCCGTGTCGCTCACTTGCCGTCACCGCTCCAGCATATTGATGGATGGAAAGGCGATGCTGTGACGTAAAACACATGCATGGGCGTGCCCGATGACCTCCTCTTGCCGCTGTGCTACAGTTCGCCTTCAGACCTAAACAAGTCCGTCAGGAGGGAATTATGTTGGGAGGCTTGCTCTTCGTGGTGTGTGTCATCTTGCAATTTCACTATCATGACCCGATTCCGTGGTACATCTGGGTGCTTGCGCTGATCGCACAGTGTGTCGCGTTTGGCGAACCAGCGATGCGATCTGCTGCTGCGAAAAAGAACTGAATGTGCGAAGGACTGACCCAATGCGGATGCTCGTGGTTGGTGCTGGAATCATTTCCCAACCCTCTTACAAGTCTCTTCTTCCCACTCCACCAGCTTGGCTTGAGCGTCTGTCACCACGAGGGCGCTCTCGTACGCGGCATCGCCTTTCTTCGTGAAGGTCTGCTGGATAGGTAGCTTCTCATCATTTGCGATCATGTAGCCCGTGAAGACTAGCTTGTCGCCGTCCCATCCGGGCGCAGTCACGTCCACGCGGGAGCCACCTATGTTCATGTCGCGGCGGATGTGCAGTTTCGCGTTAGCGTCCCACGTAGACCAGCCAATCAGCGTTCGTTTGCCACGGAGTGGTCCTTGCATTTGATCGATGTGGAAAGTAAGCCATGAGTCATCCAGCGCCATTTCGAAGGTCAACCTGTCGGTGAACGGCACAGCCGGAGCGTTCGGCGAGGGGTGCTGCTCTCCCTCGCATATCCAGTTCCCGACGAACCACTTCTCCACAGACAGTTGGGCTGGCAGCGTCGATGTTGCCGATGGCGCGGCATTCACGGCTGGAGTTTCTCCAGCATTCAGGGAAAAGTGCTGCACAATCTTCCACTCCCCGCCAATCTTCTCCATCACAATCAGGTACTGTCCAAGATGAACGACAGAGCCAACAAGCCTTCTCGTTCGCCCAGTCCCGTAGGCGAGCGTTCCAGAACTCTTTTCAACGATTGGCTCGATTGCTTCCAGCCTGCTTTCTTGATCCAGTCCCGACTTGACCCAGTTCCGAATCTCGTCCCGTCCTTTGAAAGTACCGCCATCACTCACCAGCCTAGCGTCTTCGGCGTACAGTGCTACGACCGCGTCCACGTCCTTCGCGTTGTACGCTCTGAGGAATTCCTGCCTGATCCGCACGCCCGGTTCTGAGTTCGACGGCGGCTTCACTCCCGACTGCTGTGCCCATGTGTTTAGGCTGAACATCAACAATGCGATTGCTACGAGATTCCTCATCTGTCCATCTCCGATGCTGCTCGATCTGGGCGGCGGGGATCACGAACGCTGACCGGAAAATGTTAACCGCGTCGGCGTGATGCTCAGACACCGGGCTTGGCAAACTGATTGTAGAGCCAAGCGAACACAGCGCCACCGATGAGACCATCCACCGCTCCGTAGACAGTCCCGACGATGACCTCCGCGATGCTGCGAGTGGCATGGTAGCCGGGGTAGACCGACGACATTGTCTGGAGGAACTGCTGACCGTAGTTCGCCCAGATCAAGTTCGCCAGACCCATGCCAAGCATGGCTGCTCCCCACAGGATTGCGGATGCCACGGCGAGAGCTTTCACGTTGATTTGCATGTGCTTGATCCTTTCCCTAATCTTTAAGACTCGAAAGCCACGTCCGAACGGTTGGCTATCGAGGTTGTGGGCATCTAAACGTCCCTAAGTTGTGACTCTGTCATGCCGAAGTAGTGCCCCAGTTCGTGGATAAGCGTCTGGCGGATTTGATGTCGGACTTCAGCCTCATTCGAGCAGACCGCCTCAATGTTTTTCTGGTAAAGCACGATGTGGGCAGGACCGACTGAGAAGTCAAAGACGCTCTTCTGGGTAGCGGGCACGCCGTGAAAGATGCCTAGAAGCAAACGCCTTTGCTGTCCGAGACGCGGGGATGGTTGGTTCGCCGGAAAATCCTCAACGAGGATCGCGACGTTCCGGATACGGCTGCGGAATTCTTCCGGCAGCGAATCCAAAGTCTCTTCTGCAACCTCGACGAAATCTTCGCGCTTCATCCTTCACCACTGTGCGGGAGGCGTGCTCGTTACGGCTGTTTGGCGCGTGCGGCGGCTACACCCATTGGGTAAATCTCAAACTTGTTCAGCCCTGCCTTGACCGATGGGTCGCCTTCGCCAAACCGCCGAGCTTCCTCTTCGCTATCGACTTCGAGCATGCCAAGCCCGAAAGCTCCGCTTTGCGCCATCACCGGACCGTAAAGCAGAAGCCTGCCAGCCTCAAAATGCTCTTGAAAGTAGCGCCCATGCTCGTCCATCAAGCGCCTCTCATTGTCGTTCATGTCGTGTGGGAACGTGGGACGCGGTGGGATCAGTTTTAAGAAATAGTGCTGTTTGGGCATAGCAACGGCAATTCTAGCAGCGGGCGCTCAACGTCAGCGCCCTCAATCTCCTCGCTTTCGTTTGCTGCCACGTGCGAGGCACTTCGCGGTCAGGTCATTCGTGCCGTCCCGTTTGACCTTGCCGACCTTATGTTAGATATTGTGACGGATGGACGCCGAGCAGACCATTGCTGAAATCGAGTCGCTAGAGCGCATCTTCGCGGTGCCCGACACGAGACCGCTGAGCGCAAGCGACCTGTCGGCTGCCAATCGAAGGCACGATGAAATGCTCGCGCATAGTCCTTGGTTTCGGCTTTGGCGGCGGTACGGCGTTGTTGCCGAGACGAGTCTCCAGTGATCCAACTGGGGGAAAAAGAGAGCTAACTAGCATCTCGGTCATAGAGAGGAGGGACGCAAATGCAGGAACACAACCAAGGTACGTGATCAAATTCGTAGCTGATATGGGTAGAGCCGTGAAATTCCATCGCGATGTGCTCGGTCTAAGACTGAAATTCGAATCGCCGGGCTGGAGCGAGTTCGTGACGGGCGAAACCACCCTTGCGCTGCACCCGGCGTCCGAGAAAAATCCAGCAGGCAAGGTCGAACTGGGTTTTACAGTCGCCGATGTCAAGGCTTTTTAACGCGACATGAGCGCCAAGGGCGTGCTCTTCAGTATGCCGCCAAAGAAGCAGGATTTTGGCGGGGTGCTGGCACAGTTTGTCGATTCCGAGGGCGCACATTGCAACGTGGGCGCGGCGGCGGCATAGCAACCGTAGCGTCTCAAGTCCGCATTGCGGTTTTGACCAGTAAAGACGATGCAGAACCTAGGCAGGGTCCTCAAAACAGTTTGCATACGCAAATCCTACTTCGACTGCGACGTCGTGGACAGTTGCCGCATCAAGCTACGGTAGTCAATTACTGCCCAACGTTCCGCTAGTTTGCCATTCTCGATTCTCCACATCACAATTCCTTCGATCACGACGCGCTTTCCGGTGGGTGCCATTCCTCCGAATCCTCCCGTGTCCGTTGCACGCCATGTATTACGAACCACAACTTTGTCGCCCTCGCATACGATGTCTTCGACCGTGATATGGACGTCGGGAAACGAAGTGAAGAGTGCAGCGAGAAACTTCTTCGTCTCCTCGGCGTTTGCGTCCTCACCGCTCTCGTGGCTGACATAGTTGGTCGTCACCATTTCATCGATTGCAGCAAGGTTCTTCTTGTTGATCCATTCATCAAACAACTTTCTTACCATCGCCTTGTTTGCAGCGCAGTCGTTCATTTGAGTTGCCCTCCCTGAGAATGCTTTGAAACTGTCGGGTGTGTACTGAGAATGGTAGTGCAGAGCGTCCCTGCGAGCGTAAAATGCAAGGGAAGCTATGAGCAGTACCCAAACTGAGCCTTTCAAAATGCTCGAAGCACACACGCGATTAGAAGAAACTGCGCTTGACGAGACTGCGAACGCTTCTCTCATGTAGACCCCTTTCGTAGCAATGTCTAACTACGAAAGCCAGCGGACGGAGCTTACACGAGCGACCTATCTACCGCAACCGAGGGCATCTCCTCAGGTTGTTCTTGATACCACCCCGAAAATCATGCCTTCGTATACCAGTGCGAATGCGGCGACCATCGGCTGCAAGATAGGCACTGAGTCTCAGTCCACTGATGAAGACATGCTGGGCAGACGCCTCCAGTGTCGAACGTGTTCCACTCGTTGCCGCAGGTGCAAAACCACTTGTCCTCTTTGCGCGGCGACCAGGCGCAGAGTGGGCAGCGGTCGCCACTGTTGATCTGCTGCTGGCAGGCAGTATAGTGAAGTTCTCATTAGAGAGTAAAATTGTGTGTTTGGACTCGCGTAGCACTGCGAGAATCCTTCTGAATCATTTATAGGACGAAGAACTGTGAGCCAAAGTCAAACGCCTGAACCGCTAGTCCGGAACATTTCGGACACCGCGCTCGCGGTCGCGTTTGCGCGTGCACGAGAATCGCAGCGACCCGATGCGCTCTTTCACGACCCGCTCGCGATGCGGTTGGCAGGTAGGCGTGGACAAGAAATCGCCGAATCGAACTCCTTCGGTGAGAGGATGGCATGGGTCTTGGTGATGCGAACGTATTTGTACGATCAGTTCATCGCCAAGCAGGTACAGGAAGGTGCTGATTTGGTCGTTAACCTCGCGGCAGGTCTCGATACTCGTCCCTATCGAATGGCTCTGCCTTCGACCCTCAAGTGGGTTGAAGTCGATTTGCCCGAACTCATTGACTACAAGGAAGATATTCTGCGGGGAGAGAAACCCACTTGCGAAATGGAACGGATTAAGCTCGACCTCTCGGAGGTGGGCGGGCGGCGAGAACTTTTCACGAGGCTGGCGTCTCAAGCGACAAACGTGGTAGTTGTCACCGAGGGATTGCTGATTTACTTTAGCCCATCAGAAGTCGGTGCTTTCGCCAGAGACCTCGCCGATGCTCATAGTTTTCAACATTGGATAGTGGACTTGGCTTCACCGGGCCTACTCCGTATGGGGCAAAAACGAATGGGAAAGCAATTGAGTGACGGCGGTGCTTCGTTCAAGTTCGGTCCCAAGGAAGGACCTGACTTTTTTGTTCCCTATAGATGGAAGCCCATTGATGTGCAGTCGGTACTCAAGGCAGGGGCACGGTTTCGTCGCGTCACCCCGATCTTGCGCGTTATGGCTGCATTACCCGCGTCGAACCGCCGTCAGGGTTTGCGACCGTGGTCTGGTGTCTGCTTGCTCGGCAAGATATCTGAACGCCCTTGACTTGATTGCAGACGCTGACACAGGAGTATCGCTAGACTGGGAAAAGAGAGCTCTGGGTGATCTCCACGGGGCGCGAACATTCCTCATCATCGTTCGCAACGTGGTTGACGCGGCTGCTGACGGCGAAACACCTCATTTGGCTGGCATCGTAGGGCTTCAGCAGTTCCGAGATGCCCTGCACGTTGGTCATGCCGGGATCGAGCCACACGTCATAGTCGTCCTTGCGGAGAATCACAGGCATCCGGTCATGAACAGCCGAGGTCACGGCGTTTGGGGTAGTGGTCAGAATCGAGCATGACTTCACCCATTGCCCGCTTGGATCACGCCAGCGCTCCCAAAGTCCCGCAAAGGCGAATAGTTCGCCCTCATTGACCTCGAAGCAGTACGGCTGCTTCGCCGAGCCACGCCGTTGCCATTCGTAAAAGCCATCTGCTGGAACGAGACATCGGCGCAGTTTCATCGCTTCACGGAATGCAGGCAAGGTGTGTGCCGTCTCTGATCTAGCGTTGATCATCCTCGCAGCGCCGGACGTATCCTTCGCCCGCGACGGAATCAGTCCCCAGCGCATCCGCGACAACTCGCGGACAGGTTCTTTCGGATGCTGCCGAATCACTGGAATAGGCTGCGTGGGAGCGATATTGTACCGAGGACTCCAATCATCCTGCCAATCGGCAGTGTCGAAGTGTTCCTCGATGATCTGCTTCCGCGCGAGAGCCGATAACGTCCGCACATCGTGAGACATTATGGCACAGCACCTTTAGCCTTCTCTTCGGTGAGGGACGCACGTTTGACGTGTTCTTCAAGCTCTTGAAGTGTGAATTGTGCTTGGCGGTCAGGCTTCGCATCACCTTTTCCTGTGGAGACGTCATCCGTTTTATACAAAGCGACGACTAAGCGTCGTACCGAGGCTATCGAGAGACTCCGCGCAACTCCGTCAACAATTGTGGCTCGGATGAGGAGTTGCTTCCCGCCGACGTCTGCCCTCACATCGAATATGAGTTTGTCGGTGCCGCGTCTACGCCCCGGTTTTCGCTTCCGACAATGACGCTTTGCGATTGCCGACAGTTTCGCTGTTGAGACTCGAAACATCCTAGCAATTTCTCGGTAGCCCATCTGCGGATGCTCCGAGATGTAGGCACCCACCTTCACGTCGAGTACCTCGCGAGCTTTCCGTAGCTCAGCCATGTAGTCGAACGAACATGTCAGGTCTTCAAACGCGTCGCGTTTCATCCGGTTCTTCCGAAGCAAACTACCCGCAATAATGTTTGTTTTCTTGAACAATTCCAAGTTACTGAGAATGCAGACCTTAAGTACCCGTTCCAGCCGATGCGGAATTTCTCGAAGTATCCTTCGCGCACAAGAGAGAAAGCACAACGGCAGATGCCCCAAGGTTCCTGTGGTGGGAATTCTAGGAGGGCGAGGATGAACGCAGGCTACAAGGCACGCAGGGCAGCAAAGCAGGCAGCACAGAAAAGGGCACGCCGCAACACTCGAAGCCATACGGAGGTATTGCGGAACCACGGGACACATCAGTGGAAGCCAACTCCGCTTCGCGATGCAGCCCATGAGATCGGGCACGGAGCACTTTCAATCCCTGAGTCTGATTGGCATCTGGGGTTGGGTACTTATAGCCAGTGTCCCGCGTGCGACGGTCTGCCTCCGATGAACACCCACGGCTTATCCTTGGCGGCTCATCAGCGGAACGTGACGAGGGGTAACACCCCGGCGTATGAGCTTGACCCATTCGAGGCTCTGTGCTACGCAGTGGCTGGTGGTGCGGCTGAGGCAGTTTGCTTTGGCGACGAGCCGATGCCGTTCCAGTTCTACAGCGGCAACCCCAATCCATTCCCTTACGGCATGGACGACGACTTCCGTGCACTGCGGAACAAGGCACCAAATCTCCTAGCCGTGGCGCATCTGGCGTACCGCGATTTGTATGAGTTCCTGCGCCCGCACCGTGCGGCGCTGCTTTCGTATGCAGAGCAGTTGGTGGAGCGGCGTGTACTCCACAGCAGCGAAATCCAATTCCCTTTTGATGCAGCACGAATCAGGTTCAACGGACTGGAAGGGGTTGATCCCGCCTACGCTGCGCATGTCGCAGGCGTGTGCCATCGGTGCGGGCGGGCTACGCGCTCGTGGGGTTTCTGCATGGATTGCCGTTTCAAAGGGGATTGAAGTTCACCGCCGACCTCACTGGAACAAAACAGTAGTCGATGAACAGCGCCAGTCAGACCGTGGCGCGGAGGCGGTCAAGAAGGAGGGTCAGATGGGTTGGAATGCAGATCAGTGGGCACAAGACGTGTACGACAAGCTAAATACAGACTTGCTCGCGGTGGCGCTGTCGTTTGCAAACGAGGAAGGTGAGTCCCGTTTTAGCTGCATGACGAACCAGCGCCTTTCGGGGCAGAGGCTCAGCCTACAGGCGCTGGAAAGCCTCAAAGCCGACTATGCCAAGCAGCATCGGGAGGGCTTCATACCTGTCGCGTTGTACACGGTCTCGCTCGGTGAGGAGTGGCAATTTCGGCAAAACGGTCTCGCGAAGCTATTCGAGCGCCACGAGGACGGATACTCAATGGTGTGCGAGTGCGCCCTTCCCCTTCCACCGGACGCGCAACTGAACGAAGAGGTGCTCAGCGAGATTCGTCGGTCGGAGGAGCGTCTTTACGAGAAGAAGCTGCGTCCTCTTTTCCGTGACGCTGCAAAGCAGCGGACGGTAATGGAGGAGATCGCGGCGCTGGGCGGAAAGGTAACGTACAACCAAGACGCGAGCGACGACTTGCCTCGCGTGGTCTTTGATGTGGACGGCATGGTTACGGAAGGACGGGACGTGCTGAAGGAAATCGTCAACAGCGGGCAAAGCAGGCTGGTCGAGATGGTCAACAAACCTACTGATTTGTTGAGCACCCCGCGTTCGTCAGCAGCCAAGATAGGTCGAAACGATCCCTGCCCTTGCGGATCAGGATGGAAATACAAGAGGTGCTGCGGCGATGATTCGCTGACAACGATGCTGATCGACGAAGTGCCATCTTATTCCATCGATCTGCCGCAAGAACTTCACGAAACCTACGAGAAGCTCCTCGCCACGCTCTCCGATCCCGACATGGGCAAAATTGACGCCGATAACTTCGCGGCTGATCCAGAGGTTATGGGATCGGGCAGGCTGCAAGACGACATCTTCAAAGCGGGCGGCATGCCTCCATACCAAGCAACTTGGATCGAGACAAGCAGGCTGGAGATAGTCAACAAATCGAGCCGCGTCGGCATCCTCGCCCTGCACGAACAGCAGAGGCAAGGTATTAGGCTCACGGGGTTCATCGAGTCGGAAATGCCGGAAGGCAAGGTGCTCCTGCCTATGGTTGATTTCGCCTTCCTCGCGCTCGACGATGAATGGGACATAGCCCCTAACGAAGAAATCCATAGCGAAGGGTGCGACCGGAGACTGACGAAGTTCTTGGAGAAGACCAGCTTCGAGAGCTTCGAGGCGTTTGCGGCACACTTAGCCTTGATCGTGCGGGTCACCTTCGGGATGATGAATTGGGATGAACAGACCGTGCCACGCCAGACGGTGAAAAAGAAGAAGCCCGCGCCGAGTCCGATCATCTCCAAAGCCGTTCCTCTCCCGCTCCCAAGGATCGAGTTTGTTCCATTCTTCGATGTGAAGGTGCTCGACATTGCCATGCTGAAGCGCCTGTCCAAAGGATCGCTGCTGCGTCTTACTGTGCAGGACGACCGCGAGAGTCCGCGCCAGCACACTGTTAGGGCAAGCCTTCACCGTGTAACCAGACCGCTGTTCGGGCACCCGGCGATACCGGGCAGGACGGTGGGCATGATCAGGGTCAGGGCACATCGCCGGGGCAACCCCGAAAGAGGAATGATTAGCAAGACCTACAGGCTGAAAAAGTGAAACGCGGCGAGGTGCGGCGCAGGGGAAGAAGCCGTGGAAGAGCAGGCTCAAAATTTTCCCGACTGCAATGACAGTGCTTTCTTCACGTGCTTTGGGTAGGCGTGCAGAACCTCATTGAGCACATCGGTGATCGTGCCTTCGTCCCAGCCTTCCCCGGAGCGCAGCTTCGCAGCCGCAAGCTCCAGCACGTCAGCCAACAACGTCTCGCGGGAAAGCTGCTCCATCTCAGCCTCGCTGAGTTCGGTTCCCTTGACGGCGGTGCCATCGGGTTCCAGCAGGTAAACCCCGCTGTCTCTCCATTCGAACTCGGAATTCCAGCCGATCCGCGAGCCGGGGAACCACCACCAGCGATCCACGAACCAAAGCACTGCGTCCATTTCTCTCCGTATCATCGCTTCAAACTCCTGAGGTCTTAAATCGGCGGAAATGCCGAGACCGGAGTCAAGCCCAAACTGCGTGCAAGTTCTTCGTGCCGCGCATACAGCCTCGAATAGTTGCGCCTTGCGCGTGAAGGCGAGCAGTTTGGGTACGCAGCGGGGCAGCGCCCGATGGACGCCCAGCGCCGCAGCTTTTGGCTGATCAAAATCCGTTTCACTTCGGGACGTGCGTGCATTATTCGATCTCCTCCATCAGAGTCTCGTGTGAATTCCTCCAGCGATATTGGAAATTTCGCTGAACCGGAAGTTTGACCGAGGCTGCCGGAGGCGCGAAAATCCGCTTCATGAAAGAGATTTCGAAGTTCGGGAATTGTTCCTGAGTGACACCGGAAAATGCCCCGACGCGGTAGTAACCTGCTGTTTCAACGTTATCGGGATTTTGCAACAGTCCGAGTAGAAGCGTGGGGAAATGGGGAACACTTTTTTAACATAGGTATCCAGCGTTAGAAAACGAGAGGTTCAACTTTCTTTCCCCATCTTCCCCAGCAACACCTCTTAAAAATCCTAACTTCTTTATATATAGCGATATATAGAGAAAATGAGTTGGGGAAAAAGCTAGGGACTTTGTGCGTTTGGGGAATCCCCATCCACCAACTGATGTTTGTAAGTCGTTGATAATTTTCGAAAATTTGGTGGAATCATTTTCCCCGCCCCACTTTTTTCCCCATCACCATTTTGTCCTCAGCTTGTACATGGTTTCGCTCTTTTCGCCCTTTACGACCTTGGGTTGGATTTCACCCATGTCGGCTAGGCTCTTGATCACGCTCTTTACCAGCCAGTCGCCGAAACGCTTTGCCCATTTGCGGTCGTGGGCGAGTCGCTTAATGTTGATGTAACCCTCGCACGCACCCCCTTGCTTCATTGCTTCGAGGATGATTGTTCGGCACCGCGCTGAGTCATTGACTGCTTCCCCCGGCTCAAACACCTGACGGATTGCGATCTGCCAGTCCATGAATCTGATCGCACATCTCATGCACTCCTCGCTGACGGTCTCTTCATGGTTCATCATCGTCGTGATGAGGGCGACCTTCATGCAGTTTTGCTTGATGCGCGACCCGCCGCCTTGTGGCTCCCAAGAGTCGTACATACCTTGTGCCTCGGCGCTGAGTCCGTTTACCCTCGGCACGTATGGCACCAGCGCTGCGTAGTCTTCATAGTCCACGGTCATTGGCTCGCTGGTGGGTGGGTCCCAGTGCTTATAGTTGAACTTCACGTCCGAATACCCAAATAGGAGTCTGTCGTACAAGCCGTGGCTGGTCTCGCCGTCGAATAGCTCGGTAAAGCGTACCGGGTTGTCCACCGAGCACGGGATGCCGCCAATCCAGCTTAGTCGGCAGTCTACGGAGATGAGTCCTTCCTTGGTCGGATACTCGAACTCAGAGTCGTCCCATAGGTCGCACATACGCGAAGCCAGCGTGCTGTTCTCTATTCCAGTCATTTTCAGCACATCGGTCATCTCGTGCGTGATGAGTAGCACCTTGCGTGGTCCGGGCGTGCGGGTCTTTTGCTTGTCGTGGTTGGATTTGTCGCCTAGCAATGTCATTAACGCCCGGACTCCGCTGGGAGCGGCTTTCTTGTACTCTGTTCCCTTTGCTAGTTCGAGTAGGCGACAGGCTCGATCCATAGCAACGTTCTTGCCGCCGCCCACTTGGGCGAGTAGCGCCATGTCAATGTTTATGCGGGTTCCGCAGTAAACCGTTTGGTCTGGCTTGATAGACCATTCGGCGATAAGAGCCGGGTATGCCAGTCCGAACGGCATCTTCATCTGCTCTGCAAGAGTCTTGGCTTCGCCGTACATGCAGTCTTCAGGGAACGCCAATGCATTCCCCGTGCTCGCTACGCTCGCGGGCGCGGCTTCGCCGGACTCGCTGCGCTCGTCAAGAGCCTGCGGTGCATCTGCTATCTCCGCGCCAAATTCCAGCGCTATCCTCAATGTGTCGGCGGAATCCTCCGTTGCCCAAATTACCCCGGAGTATGGATCATGCGTCTCGTTTAGGTGAACGGTGAGGTTACGCAGTCCGTCCTCGTTCCCCGGACATCCCGCCGCGTGGCATTTGAATCCGAAGCCTTCGCCGTCGTAAAACAGGGCGCAACTGATGTCGTTTTGACCTTCGTGCTTATATCCCGCGATGGGGCATTCGTCGAAGCCGTACCAGCCGTCCTGTTCATCGTTGACGGTCAGTTCATAATGTTCCAGCCAAGCGTTGAAATCGAAATCCTCGTGCAGCTTCGCCCCGTCGCCTTCAACCGCGACGCGGACGGGTTTCTGCTCGGCGTTGGCGACCAGCCATTCCACCAGCTTGTCGGGAATCTCTTTGATGCTCTGGTGCTCGTTGAGCGGCGTGTAGATCGCGCCCGAAGGATGCACGCTGCCCGGACCGACGACATAAAATCTTGCGCCGTCCAGTTCTTGGTTCTGGAAGTCGAAGCCGAAGTTAGCCGCCTTGTGGTTGACCAGCTTGCCCACGCCGATTGCTTTATCGGAGCGGCGAAAATAATAGTGGTAGCCTTTGCTGGTTCTGACCGTATAGGTGAGGAGGTAGTTGTCGCGCTTCAGCACGATCCCAGTTTCCTTCTCGATGATCTCGTGCAGGTTCCCCTTGTCGTCGTCGAGGTAGCAGAAGCTATGAGCGGCGACGCAGCCGACGTTGGCAGTTTGATCCCATTCCTTGGCGTCGCGCCACCCGAAATCGGCGGTGTTCCAGTTAGGTAGGGTTGCGTTCTTGCCGTTTGGTGCCACGGGAATGACGGGTATCCCTTTGTCAAGAAGTGGACGCGCCCTTTCGGCGAATGTCTTCGGTGGTTCGTAAGTTAGGGTTTTTTGCTGTGCTGTTTGTGTGCTCATATCCTGTGCTTCTTTGCCTGTCGTTTCGCTTGCTGAGAGCGGCTGGGAACCGTTTCGGGAGCAGGCGACAGGACGAAGCCCGCTCCCCGGTTTGAATCTCGGTGCGACCCGAAGACTCCAGCACTAATAGATACGCAAAGTCAGCCGATTTTCGGCTTTTTGCCCGGCGTCCACCTCTGGCGACACGGTCCGCCCCTTCGCCGGGGCAGCCCCATCTCCTGCGCCCAGTTGCTTGCCGTGCGCAGGCTGATCCCAAGTTGCTGGCAAATGTCGGCATAAGGCAATCCAGCACTGTGAAACACGTGGAACCTCTGCCTGATGAAATCTGACTTCATGCTCAAGGGATGCGTAGGCGCAAAATTGCCCGCAATTGTCAGGGCAAGAAAGGGCACTTTCGATCCCCTAGATAAGGACGCCCCGTGCGAACACGGGGCTGGGAGGAATTGAATGCCAGAGAGTGATGCAGCGGAGTGTCTGTGCGGCATTTTGCTCCGCGAGGACAGGGACGTGTGCCCAGTCCACGGAACGGAGGCGCAGGAGGCGAAAGCGCGGGAGGTGAAGGCTGCCCGTAAGGTCTCCGTTGGTCGTACCCAACCACTATGGGAGGAGCCGAGCGAAAGCACAGCAATCGACGAGTTATGGGGGATGGTGGAGCGAATGTATTACGACGGAAGGATCACATGGCAGCAGCGCGGTTTTTTCCGATGGGCGGCCCGTAAAGCACAGAAGACTGAATCCCGATGCTGTCAGTGCGGCGCACCCGTTCAGGAGTTGTAAGCACTAGGTCATCCCAAGTCACCCCTTCCTCGAAGTCGAGTTCCGATAGGACATGAGACTCCTCGTCCGGCTTGACCCGCTGCCATTGTGGGGCATTGTCTTGCTTACCAATCACCGAGCGGCGACACCCGTCTGTTGCGTCTGCGTAGTCTGCCGCTGCCCGTTCTTCTGCGAGCATCTTCATTTTGGTTGTTTGAGCCTCTTCTCGTTCGGCATTTCCCGCCTGACCAGCGGGGCGCTTTTTGCCTTTGCCAGCCGCGCCTCGATCTCGCTTTGGGGCAGGTCGTTGCCGTCCTCGTCCATCTCGATGACGATCTGCCACGTGGCGAACAGTTCCCTGAGTTCCACGATCCTGACGTACACGCCGTCAAGCTGGTATTTGTCCCAGCCCGATCCGTCCACTTCGTATTTCTGGATCAGGTCGATAGCCTTGTCGAGATGCTGCACGGTCTGCACGAACGCATCCTGCGCCGTCAGCCTCGGCTGAGCCGCTGCCGCGAAGTCCTTGAACCTCGCAAAGTGCGTCTTCCATGCGACGTCAGAAAAGCGTCCGTGAACGCGATAAAAGTCGCGATCCGGCTGCGAGCCGGGGAACACTTTGAGCACGTGCTGCAAGTCCTTGATCAGAGCCGTGCGGCTTACCAGTTTTGCGGTCTTGGCTTTCATGTCATAGCCTCTCGTCCAGTTTCACTTTGAGCACAGTGGTGTCCATGCTCGTAAGACTCTCGGCTTCCTCGGCGTTTTTCCTGCTTGTGAACACACCGAGTACGACCCCTTTGTCGTGCTCCTGCGGCTGCCCAAGGACGACATACACCGTCGTTGCTTTTGGTTTGCTCATTGAACCATCCCCTCGACTTCCACGTCAGCGAACTCCTCTGTGTCGAAGATGAGCTTTAGGCCCTTGCGTTCAAGTTCGAGTTCTTCGTTTAGTGCATCGACCAGCGATTGGAAGTCGCCCACCACCGCCTGCCAGCGGGCATGCAGCGCGGCTTCGGGTGTGGCGTAGGAACCGCCAGTGTCGCCCTGCGGGTCGTCCTTCATCCGCTTGAGCACCCGCAGCATGTGCTCAGTTACCGTAATTGCGCGTTTTATGCTCATTGTTCCTTTTTCCTCCTGATGCACGCGATGCCCTTGCGATACCGAGTAATGCCATCAGCCCTCTCTAGCCCAGACTGTAGGTTTCCGCAGTGGCGGCTGCCACAGACGCGGCACTCCATGAGTCCAGAACTTGCGTCGATCAATTTCATTGGTCCCTTCATACGTTTTTCTCCTCGAACGAATTTTGCCTTTCAACTGCTAATACTCGATTCCGTCCACTTCCGATGTCGGTGCTCTCCTCCGGACATTTGATCATTCCGTTTCTTGCTCCTCTCGCTGTTCCACGAGGCGGTCGTACTCGGCTTCCGCCTGATCATCGAACTGTCTTTCCTGCCAACTCTCGATGCCCCCAAATATCCGGTTCTCACACCGTGAGCAAAGACCGTCCTCGCAATCCCGGCACTCGCCTTTCAAGTGCTCTTCAACTGCCTTATCGAACAAAGCATCGAATGCCTCTTTCTGTCGCTTCGTGACGTTCTCCTTAGCCAAATCCCACAATTCTTGATTCACTTCTTCAGTAGCCATACAATCCTCCTTGACCTGCCCGTGGAGCTTGCTCTCATCAGCACTGGGACGGTCAGCCCCCGGTGGACGCCTTCGAAAAGGCGTTTCGGCTTTTTTGTTGTTGCGTATGCGATCCAGATTTTTCATGGGCCGTCGCTTCGGCTCATCCCAGCCGCACAGCCGTAAACAGGTGGACGTATACCTTAGTTGTTTGGATTGAAGAAGCGCAGCGGCAAATCCGCATTCGCGCTGTTACTTCATTTTTGGGAGGACAGGGCGTCCTCGTCTTACATCCCGGATTGCTGAAGTTCCGGTTGACCCATTCACCATTGGAGTCCGTGCTGCGCACGGTGACCACATCTTCTAACACTACTACGATGACAGCCGCACGACGAAGGTTACAGCTATTTCGCTGGTTCCGGCGGGTCGTCTTATTTGAGGTTGTTTAAGCCTCCGTTATCTTGTTTGAGGTTTTCTGATGCTCTGTAGCACAGAATTGGGAAAAAGCGGCCCGCGTTTCATGTCTTCAGGACATTACCCTCTCAGCAGTGTTTCGGTTCCTTTTGCAGTATTTGTGGTTATGGGCACAACCAGTCATCATGAAACGTGGCAACGAGGCATCCCGGATGGGATGCTCATGAGCACCTACCGAGCTTATGCGGCAGACCTTGAATTCCTACGCGAGCAGCAAGAGAATCCAAAGCCCCTTCGGAAGAGTAGCCGAAGCAAGGGTGTCGAACCGCGAGCACTGAAGACCAACGATGCCGCAGCGTATCTAGGCATCAGTCCTTGGAAGCTGCGCAACCTAGTGCAATCCGGTGAAATCTCCTACATCTCTGGTGAAGGAACCAGCCCGTGGCTCTTTGACAAGCAGGAGTTGGATCGTTGGATTGAAAGTCGAAAGCAGAAGCTGTAAAGTGAGGACCCTTGAAATGTACTGCTCGCTGCCAATTCGGAAGTACGCGCCTCACAACCCCACTCATGGAGCGGTCGCTACCCGGCGTCCGCTGTGGGAGGCGCAATGACGCGGCAGCGAGGAACGGGGTCGATCTTCTTGCAGCCCGGTAGTTCGATCTGGTGGTATCAAATCTGGGTCAATGGTAAACGGGAACGCGGCAGCACAGGTTGCCGAAGTAAGCGGGAGGCTGACGCATTCGTTCGCAGGAAGCTGGCTGAATACTCGGTCGGACTCTCGTCTCCCGAAACCCAAAAGGTCACGCTAAAAGAGTTGGTTGAGGACGTGCTGCTGCGGAACAAGAACAACGGCAACAAGACTGTTGCTGATGACGAGTCACGATGGAAAAACCACCTCGAACCATTCTTCGGACACCTTCGAGCGACACACATGTCCTCTGACCTGATTGACCGATACATTAACAAGCGCAAGTCAGATCAAACACGAAGCAAGACTGCACCTGAAAACGGCACTATCAACAGGGAATTGGCGCTACTCAAGTCCGCGTTTAATCATGGGACAGAACAGACCCCACCGAAGGTGCGCTTTGTTCCGCACTTCAACATGTTGGAAGAGAACAACGTTCGCCGTGGTTTCCTTCAGGATGAGCAGTACCTTCGGCTTTCCCGTGAATGTGCAGTCGAAGGTATCTGGCTTGCGGGCCTCTTTGAAACCGCTTATGCGTATGGCTGGCGTGAAGATGAATTGCTGGGGCTTCGCCTTGGACAGCTTGACCTACTGGGAAAGATCATTGACCTCGGCGAAACAAAGAACGGCGATCAACGAATGATTCACATGACGGAGCACGTCTTTCAATGCCTCGTGCGCTGTGTTGCTGGCAAAAAGTCCGACGATTTTGTGTTCACACGCGATGATGGAAGTCGAATTAAGGATTTCAGGCAGGCTTGGTGGAATGCTTGTATTCGCGCAGGGCTGGGTCGATTTGAATGTCGAGATTGCGGCTCGAACGTATCCGAGGGACGTAAATGCACAACGTGCGAATCGAAGAAAAAAGCAAAGTACATTGGGCTGAAGTTTCACGATCTGCGTCGGACGGGTATTCGCAATATGTCGCGAGAGGGCATCCCTGAGAAAGTCGGGATGCTCATCAGTGGTCACAAGACGGACAGCGTCTATCGTCGATACAACATTGTCGATATGGAAGTTCTCAAAACCGCCACGACCAAAATAGAAGAGCATCAACGCAAGATCGTCGAAGCCGAGAACAGCCATAGAACAGCCATAGTCGGCACCGAAGACGGTGCAGATGACAAAGGGAAGCCGATCAACTAAACTTTGAAATCAGGCACTTACAAGTTGAGCCGGGATGGCGGAACTGGCAGACGCAGCGGACTCAAAATCCGCCGGTACTTAGTACCTTGGGGGTTCAACTCCCCCTCCCGGCACCATCACTTTTGATTTCAGTTACTTAGGTAGCTGAACCCCCGCATCCTACCGCCTTCCGACCGTTTGCCCCATGCTTGCTGTACCTCCCCTCGAAGGGAACATGGCAAACCGCAAGGCAAGCATCTGGGTCTATAAGAAGGTGGATGGGCGCTGGAAGTATTGCAAGCCGCTCTACGGTCGGAACAACAAGATCAAGCCGGAGCCGGGTGTCGCTTACTACATCCGCTGGCGTGACGGCGGCAAGACCGTCTGGCGCAAGTGCAGCAGCGCAGCCGACGCCACGGTCGCGGTGGAACGTCAGGAAGCGTATCTCACGGCGTTCGCCCACGGTCTCACCCCGGCGCAGACATTCAAGCAGCCGCCAACCCAAGTGCTGTTCAGCAACACGCTGGACACGTGGCTCGAAGAGTACAGGCTCAGTCACCGACCGGAATCTCACTCACTGATGAAGACGACGCTCAACGAGTTCCGTGCGTGGCTGCACAGGGACTACATCCCGAAGATCACTCGCGTTGATCTGCTGCGCTATCGCCAGTGGTGCATCGAGACCCAGAAGAACAAGCCGCGCACGGCGGCGAACAAGATGCTGCGTGTCAACCAGTTCATCCGCAGTGTGCTTGGATTGCCTGACGGCAAAGGTCCGGTGACGGTGCGGGATGCCAAGTTCACCGAACTCGAACCCACCGTCTATTCTGACGATGAGCTAACGGAGTTCTTCCGCCATTGCGACTCGTGGCGCACGGCGATATTCAAGACGTATCTGATGGCTGGTCTGCGCAAAGCTGAGTTGGAGAACCTGACGTGGGACGACGTTGACCTGAAGGCTGGCATCGTCCGCGTGGCGTCCAAACCAGACTGGCAGCCGAAGACATGGGAAGAACGCACCATCGAGATTCCCGACGAACTGGTGACGATCCTGCGCGACTTGCCGCATCGCGGTAAGCCGGTATTCGCTAACAGCAGCGGCGGCATGTACACGCACAGTTGGGACGACTGCAAGAACATCGGCGATAAAGCGAAGATCGCCGATTGCCATCCGCACAAGTTCCGGTCAACGTTCGCGACGCGGACGTTACAGCACGCCGACCTGAAGACGGTGCAGAAATTGTTAGGGCATCGGGACATCGCCAGCACGATGCGGTATCTCGCAAAGGCGGAATCGAAGAAGGTCAGAGAAAAAGTGAACGCGGTGTGGGCGTGAGATAAAATCAACACGAACGCCATGCTCATCCTCAAAAAGCTGCCACAGGGAGCCATCTATCCACAGCTTACGCAGGCTCCAATCAGCACCTACGCTGAGTTTTTGAACTTTTTCCGTGGCGGTCACACTATTGACGACAATCTAGGGGCTACGGTTGTCGCCGCCACGGTGCAAGCCACGATGTTAAATATCTCTATTGCCAGCGGGTATCTCACAAAGACGAGGAGCATGGCTATACCTAATGAGTTCCTTGCGGATATTTTTCTGACGGCGTCGGGATCGGAACTTATTCAAACCACCGTGGATCGGAAGTTCTGCGAAATGGCGGTTCTATTGTCAAAGAAAAGCATCGCCGAAAAGGACGGCAAACTCCATCCTTACGTTGGAGTCGTGGTCGTAAACAATGGGAATGTTATAGCTACAGGCTTCCGTGGCGAAACAGGCAAGGGAGGGGATCACGGAGAATTCTGTGCTCTTAAGAAAGTCAACGCGGATGTCCATCTCTAGCGATGTCTCAGATCACTTATCTTTACTTTGCATCGGGCAAGCCACGAACACGACTTTTTTCGGGGTCGCCATGTGATCACGATGATACTCCGAACGGCGATCTCTTCCTCACATGCACCATCTGCATACGAGAGTGGTTTGCGTGCCGCCCAACCGCCCAAAAGGGACCAGCGTAACGTTCAAGTGACTTTAGTTTGAGCCGAAACAGCCCTGTCCGGCAGTACATTGGCAGCGGGAGAATCCCGTTTGCTGCCCCAGAAGAGAACGCCGGACTTTCAAGCCAAGCCAGCCGACGACTTCGTGCGGACGCTGTCCGACGCGGAGTTGATGGACAAGTGCGTTCAGGGCTTCAAGAAGCTCCGCGAGCTTATTCCTTACTTGCGGGAGGCGCGGCGGCGCTGGGCGCAGGCGGGGCGACGGGTTCCCGTGCCCGGACGACCCTGCTGGACGGAATGGATCACCCAAAACCTGCATGTCACGCCCCGTCGCGTCCAACAACTGCTGAACGAACCTAGCGAAATTCATTCGCAAGGTGAAAAGTCACCGCGCAGATTGGGCACTGGTGACTGGCGTGGGCTGTTCAAGCTCACGGAGAAGCAGATGGCGAAGGTCTCGGACCGCTCGAAACCAGCGACCGCTTTGCGGAGGCGATTCTGCAATTCGCCCAAGCCGTGGCAGACCGCTTCGGAGAGCGCCACGGGCGCGTTGAAGTGTCGGTTGCAGTCGTGGATCGGCGCAAGCGGAACAATCGCTCGAATCCTTGTCGCCCCTCTCTGGCAAGAAAATCCGGCAATTTCCCGTCGAACGGCGGCTCTACGCCGCTGCCAATCCTCCACGCTCAGACATCCGCCCAACAGGATTGCGGCGGCTGCGGCGAAATGCACCTTGGGATCGCCAAGTTCATCGCCAAGAACGGCGGCACCGACGAGGAGGCAGCGAAAGCCTGCGGCGTCAGCCTAGCGATAGTTCGCCAAGCCAAAGTGCGCCACATGCTGCTGCTCGAAGGTCGGCATGGGCACTAGCACCCGACCAGTGTTGCCCTTTCTTCGGCATGATGACCTCGCCTCATGCCGGGCTGACTTCGAGTACCATCGCCGCGAAGGTTTTCCTGTCTACAGTTTGAAGCGCGACGAGAAGCGTCAGGAGCTTCTTGAGCTTCTTCTCGCCGACCACGCGGGGATCATCGACAGGCATGGGCGGATCAAGCAAACCATGCACGGTCTCGCATTGGCTTGGCACTATCAGCCTCTCGCGTGGACTGTGAGGTGCGGCAACAGGAAAACTCCGATTGAAGTGTTCACCGACGACCAGACGTTCCTCAAGGCGATTGAGCGGCGTACGAAACTCGGCAACGCATTCAGCGAGAGTGGACTACGAAAAATACTCCGTAGCTTTTCCAGTACACAATCGGTTTCGAATTTCAGACCGACCGCCGCTGCCAGTGTTTATCATCGCCTTCTTCCAGAAAATGGTGGCGGCGTGTGGGACATGTCTTCAGGGTTCGGCGGTCGCTTGCTGGGAGCGCTCGCCTGCGACAAAGTAGACCGATACATCGGCACCGATCCCTCAACCTATGCGATGGACGGTCTTCGAGAAATGGCGAACGAACTGGTGCCGATGGCTGAACAATTCGGTCGGCGGACTCTGGAAGTTGAACTTCACAAAGTCGGAAGCGAGGATTTCCTGCCGGAGCGCAACTCTCTCGATCTTTGCTTCACATCGCCCCCATATTTTGGATGGGAACACTATAGCGACGCGGCAAGCCAAAGCCACAAGAAGTTCCCGACGCAACACGAGTGGCTGCACGGGTTCATCGGTGCGACGTTGCGCAACTGCGCTCTTGGTCTCAAGCGCGACGGAATTCTTGCCGTCAACATTGCGAGCGTAGCAGCGTATCCAAACCTCGCGAGGGTTTTCTTCAGATACGCGGAAGCCAACGGCTGGCGTCTGGTCGAGACGTTGCAGCTTCAACTCAGCAAGATGGTGGGATTGAAGCATATCGGGAGCGGTGCTTTCAAAAGCGAGCCGATCTTCGTCTACAAGAAGAAGCCATGAAGACGGTCATCTGCGCCGACTCCTTCGAGTGGCTCCCAGCAAATTGCGACCAAGGCTCTGTCATCACCAGCCTGCCGGACGCGTCTGAGATCAAGATCGACAAACTGGATGAGTACGAGAACTGGGTCCGCCGCGCAGCAACCGAATGTTTCGCGTCCGCCAGCGAGGACTGCCCCGTCATCTTCATCCAGACCGACCGCCGCAAAGGTGGACGCCAGTTCCGCAAGGCGAACCTGCTGATGAACATCGCCGCAGAGCAGGGCTGGTTCCTGCTGTGGCACAAGATCGAGCTTGCCGCCGAGGTCGGGAAGTCCAACCTTTACCGCCCCACGTTCCGTAATATGATCTGCTTCGGCAAGGGCAAGATGAGCGCCGGGCAAGCCACCCCGGACGTGATCCCGCCGTCGAAGCGGCTTTACGAGATGGGGTTCGGCTTCGCCGCCGCCCGTGTCTGTGTGGAGTTCTGCAAGAAGTTCTCGAACCGCGTGCTTGATCCGTTCTGCGGATACGGCACGGTGCTGCACGTCGCCGAGGAGATCGGCATGGACAGCATCGGCGACCCCAAGTGCTGCGAAACTCGCTAAGACCTTTGCTGCTGTATAAATGACGGCTGGCTCATCGTCTGGGCTTTTGCCGCCGTTTGTCCCAGTGCTTGTACCCCAGAACCTTCTTGATGTGCAATTGGTATTCGCCCGCCCGACGATCCTTCGTGATCCTGTGGATAAGCACCGTCACCTCCGGTACCGGGGGATTCATGCCGTTGAGCAGGCGCAGTTCGAATGGCGTCACGACCTTCGCGAAGCGCTTCGTCCAGTACGGCTTGATCCTGCGGTACTCGATCTTCTTCGTACCAGCAATGATTTCAGCGAGCCACTGGCGCTCGATTGTCGTCGTGATCCGGTCGTAAGTGACTCGCATGAGTTCTCCAGTGTCAGCCTAAAGCTGGGGGCAGCGATTTTGTGCATTTCTGGCGGCGTTGAAAATGGCACAGGAGATAGCCAGAGACCTTCTCTCAGTGCCCAACCATGTAATTTTTCCACGCGGAACGTTCACCGCTGAAAATATAGTTGCAAAACTTTTGATAAAAACGGCTTTTCGCCCCCCATTTACCTATAGGGGTCTTTTCCCCAAAAGCCGAGTTTGAAGGGAGTCGTTATGACAGCGTACGAATCGGAACACCCTCTGCATCGGATCATCGGACAAGCTTTGAAGGTAACGTTCGGCAGCCAGCCTGACACGGTCGTTCTGCTGGATTCTGCGTGCGGCGGCAGTGAACACGTCCAGCTTTTCTGTTCAGCACCTCTTACCTGTGCTTCGCGGCTTTGCAAAGTGGATGCGGCTATTGAGTATCGCGGTGAGGTGAAGGTCGCAATCGAAATAGAGGAATCGAATATCTCGCCCGTACAGCTAGGGGGAAAGAGCTTCGCTGTCAGTCTTTCTCGTCTGTGTAAGGGGCACGCTGGCGTCTTTCCCGTGTGTGCCGATCTGCTGTTTGTTCAAGTAATCGACATAAAGAATCTGCCCGCCAACTCGACCAAACTCGACCAGTGTCTCAAGTTATTGCAGATGATTCCCTCAAGCCTGACCACCCCTGAACGACGCTTGAGGTACGCGATTCATTACGGCACAGTCGAAATGTTTCAGACGCCTTCCGAGCAACTGGCGCTACTCGATGACATCAGCGAGCACGTCGGGCGTAGCGGTGAGCCAATCGTCAACCATGCCGGAATCCTGTCTGTGAACAGCAACCCCGCTCTGCGATAATTTCCCAATGTGCGGGCGCTACCGATTGTCGCGGCGGGAAGAGATCATCGAGGAATACTTCGGTAGTGCCCCGTGGGACGAGGACTGGAACCCTCGGTTCAATATTGCTCCAACCCAGCCCGTTCCCGTGATCCGACAGCATCCGAAGGAACCTGTTCGTCAAATCGCGACGATGCGTTGGGGACTGATTCCGTCATGGGCAAAGGACACATCCGGCGCTGCGAGGATGATTAACGCCAGATCGGAGACGGCACACATCTTGCCTGCGTTCCGTGAAGCGATGAAACTACGGCGATGCCTCGTTCCGGCAGATGCCTTCTACGAATGGCAACGGCGTGGCTCAGCGAAGCAGCCGTACTGCTTCGAAGTCGGTGACGGCGGACTATTTGCCTTTGCGGGACTCTGGGAGCGCTGGCGTGATCCGAGCGGGCAATGGGTGAAGTCATGCTCGATTCTGACCACGACCCCAAATGCCGTGACCTCGGCGATCCACGATAGGATGCCTGTGATTCTCCGCAAGGACGATTACGACGTGTGGCTCGACCCCGGAATGCAGAATGTCGCAGCGATTTCCGACCTGCTGAAGCCCTTTGATCCTCAGCTGATGCGCTCCTATCCGGTCAACACTCGGATCAACCACGTTGCCAACGATGACGAGGAATGTTCGCGTCCTGTGGAGCTTGCTGAGACTCAGGCTCGACTCTTCTTGTAGCAGGACTGTTAGGCTATGAAGCCAGCTACCGTCACGTTTTCTAAACTGGTCGATAAACTACAGCAGCACTATGGCTCTCCTATCCCGCCGCCCTCGACTGACCCGCTGGAGCTAATCATCTGGGAGAACATCGCGTATCTGGCGAGCGACGAGCGTCGGGCAGCAGCGTTCGCCGTACTCAAACGGGACATTGGAACACGCCCGGAGCAGATTCTCGCTGCCAAGCACTCCGCTCTAGCTGCTATCGGCAAAGCTGGCATACTCCCGGACGTGAGCGCGGAAAAACTACTCGCGATTGCCAAAATTGCGTATGAGGAGTTCGACGGCGACCTGCGTTCTGTTCTCAAGAAGCCATTACCCCAAGCGAAGAAAGCTCTGAAGAAATTTCCCAGCATCGGCGATCCGGGCGCGGAAAAGATACTCTTGCTTACTCGTTCCTATCCAGTGATGGCGCTCGATTCGAATGGCTTGCGAGTGCTGTGTCGAGTGGGCTTCGCCGAGGAGCAGAAGAACTACCCAGCGACATACCGTTTGGTTCTGGATGCGATACATGGGCAACTCCCCAGAGACTACGATTCGTTGATCCGGGCACATCAGTTGCTCCGGCAGCACGGTCAAGAACTGTGCAGGCGGTCAAAGCCGCGTTGCACCGAATGTCCGGTCAGAGAGAGTTGCAACTACAGTCAGAAGGAAGTTTTAGGCAGAGCTTAGTCTGTCAAGGGTATCAACGGCAGCAGATGCCGTACCGATGCCAAAGCTGAAACCACGGGCTATGCGCGAGCATTTCGTCGTGCCTTCGATTTGCGGCAGAGATGTCGCTTGCGCTGAGTGGTCTAATGTCCGGCGCTTCGAACATTTCCTGTAGCTGCTCGATGTCGTCAATAATGCGTTCAACGTCCATTCCGTCTCAATATCCACCATAAGCACGGCAACGGTCAAACGGTACGGCATCAATGACGTGTCTGCGAGAGCGCCCCGCACGCAGTGAAGAGCCGCCGATCAGTCGGTGGGCGAACCCCTGTCTCTGGGTGCGTCGCCCATTGTCGCCGCGTTTGCACATGGGTCACGAGGCGTAACATTGAGCATGAGTAGAATGAATCCAGAATGCCGCGACTCGCGCCCTTCTGATCGGTTGCCTGCCGATGTCCTCCTGCGAGAAGAGCCAGACGAGGAAGAAGACGAAGAGGAAGACGAGAACGACGGCAAAGAAGATGACGATGATGGCGACGAAACCGACGACGGCTACTCGGAGTGAGCGTGCCACTGTTGCCGTGGGTGGAGGATGAAGCGCGAAGACTTCATCAACGTTGCTGAAGAAACATTGGATTCGCTGCCGGAAGAGTTCCGCAGCCGCATCCAGAACGTCGCGATTCTTGTTGAGGATTTTCCGCCGAACCAACCATCCTCGCGTCTCGGACAGCAAAGGCGTTTGCTTCTAGGCATCTTTCACGGCGTGCCCGCTACCCAGAAGAGCGTCTTTGACTTCTCGGTCGGTCCTGCCCACATCGTGCTTTACCAGAAAAACATTGAGGCGGTCTGCTCGAATGAGGCTGAAGTCCGACATCAAATCCGCCAGACTCTCATACATGAACTGGGGCATTATTTTGGGATGACCGAGGAGCAACTGAAGGACGTTTAGATGCCCACAACCTCGATAGCCAAGCGTTCGGACGTGGCTTTCGAGTCTTAAAGATTAGGGAAAGGATCAAGCCATGAAATTGAGCGTAAAAGGTCTGGCTTTGGCATTCGCAATCCTGTGGGGATGGGCGATGCTGGGCATGGGTCTGGCGAACTTGATCTGGAGCGGCTATGGTCAGCAATTTCTCCAGACAATGGCGTCGGTCTACCCCGGCTACCATGCGACTCGCAGCATTGCAGAGGTTATCGTCGGGACTCTCTATGGAGCCGTCGATGGTTTCATCGCTGGGGCAGTCTTTGCTTGGCTCTACAATCAGTTTGCTAAGCCCGGCAACTGAGTGACAAACGGGCTGCTGAAAGCGGAGGCTGCTAAGATTCGCGTGTGAGCGTTCGCGAGCCATCCAGTCGCTACCTTGAGCCGGAAAAGGCGAAGCGTTTCTATGACCGACTCGGCTCTGGGCAGGATTGGCAAGGCTTTTACGAGAATCCCGCTACCAGCCAACTGATCGCACATGCTGGTTTCGGCTCCGCGCATTCCGTCTTCGAATTCGGCTGTGGCACGGGAGCATTCGCCGCAGGTCTCTTACAACACAGTCTGCCCGCTGACGCCCGCTACGTCGGGGTTGACATCAGCAGCACAATGGTTTCGCTTGCGCAGGAGCGGCTTAAGCCGTGGTCAGAACGTGCGCGTGTCTATCAGAGTGACGGCTCTTCTCGCGTACCGGAGCCTGACCGCAGCTTTGACCGCTTTGTTTCCACCTACGTCCTCGATCTACTTGCGCCCGACTTCATCGAGCGACTCTTGTCAGAGGCTCACCGTGTGCTCGTGCCCGGAGGCAACCTCTGTCTGGTGAGCATGACGTTCGGTGAGTCTCCCCTATCCCGTGTAGTTTGCTGGGGCTGGCAACGCTTGTGGCGGCTCAGTCCGGGCATCGTGGGCGGCTGTCATCCTATCGAACTCTCGGATTATCTTCCGTCCGGGGCGTGGAAACCTAACCACGAGATCAAGGTGACTAGTTGGGGCATCAGTTCGGAAGTTCTTGTAGCCTCCGCGAGGTGGTAAGGAGGTCGTCCGACGCATCAGCCTACCCTAAGCCCCTGTGTTCTGCATCACAGCCTCCCTGTTTCCCAGATCGCACAATAGAGGACGGAGGCAAAACTATGCACGGCAACGAAAAGGTGATCGAGCAATTGAACGCGGCTCTCGCTTCTGAATTGACCGCAATTGTCCAGTACATGGTTCAATCAGAGACCTGCCAAAACTGGGGCTATGTGCGGATAGGCGACTTCCTGAAGAGGCGTGCAATCGAGGAAATGGGTCACGCCGAGGGTCTCATCGAACGTCTCGTGTTCTTGGATGCTGCGCCGAAGGTGGATGTCGCTCTGACTCCCAAGTTTGGCGCTAACGTTCAACTGCAACTCGAAGGCGACCTCAAGGACGAGGAAGATGCCGTGCGTCAGTACAACTCCGCTATCAATGTCTGTGCCAAAGCTGGGGATAACGGATCAGGCGACTTATTTCAGACGATGCTCAAGGACGAAGAAGGGCACGCGGACTTCTTGGACGCACAGCTTCATTCCATCAAGGAAATGGGCATCGGCACTTACCTTGCGCAGCAGTTGCATGCAGAAAAATAGGACTGTCGGGAGGTTTCGGGAAAACTACGGAATCAAGCGATAAGCGATAATAGTTCCCCGAATGGCTTCCGCGATCCAAATAGCCACTCCAGAGGCGATCCGGCGAATCCAACGGGTGCAGACCGTCACAATCGCTTGGATGAGCGTGGAGGCTGCGGTCTCTCTCTCCGCTGCATGGCGGGCGCGGAGTCCGGCGCTACTTGCGTTTGGTGGAGACAGCGCTATCGAGCTTTTCTCGGCGGTAGTGGTGCTGTGGAGATTTCGTGCAAGGGCTGCACACGGGGACGCGGAAAGGCGGGCTGCCCGTGTCGCGGGAGCGTTGTTGCTCGCGCTGGCTGCCTTCGTTGCCGCCACTTCGGTCACGAGCCTGCTGGGCTACAGCGAACCCAAGCCCACATTTCTAGGAATAGCGGTTTTGGTCGCAGCCGCAGTCGTCATGCCGGGGCTTGCGAAAGAAAAGCGGCGGCTGTCAGGAGCTACGGGCAGTGCTGCGTTGAGGGCGGACGCCGCTCAGTCGGCTCTGTGCGCTTATCTGTCGCTGATCGCTTTGGCGGGACTCGCAACTAACGCCATCTGGCGCGTAAGGTGGGCAGACCCGATTGCGGCTTTAGTCGTTCTGCCGCTCATCGTCTGGGAGGGTCGGGAAGCCATGCGCGGGAAGACCTGCGGCTGCTGTTGATCTGACCCACAATGCGCACGAAAGCCAGCCGAGCAACCCGTCGTGAAATGCTGGTGTATTGGTTGTACTTCGAATATCCGAAGACTAGACTTGTGCCCATCTCAGGAAGTCCAAGGAGGGAACGATGGCAACTGCAAGAATGCCTCAACCAACCGCCGACGACCCCGTAAAAGTCGATCCCAAGCATTACACGGTCGAGTTCGAGAATGATCGAGTCCGAGTGGTTCGGATCAAGTACAAGCCGGGTGAGAAATCAGTGATGCACAGCCACCCTGAGTCCGTCGCGGTGTTCCTGACGGACGCTCACTCCAAGTTCACC
>JBAUUQ010000001.1:0-12050 GCA_049582765.1 Terriglobales bacterium | reverse complement strand
GCGTGAGGAAGTTCGCCTGCGGCATTTCCCCGGCCAGCAGCGCGAAGACGCTGCGGGGGCGGCCCGATGGTACAGTGCTCGTCACCGACGGACCGTACACCGAGACCAAGGAGCACATGGGCGGATTTTGGATACTGGAATGCGCCGATATGGACGAGGCACTCGCGTGGGCGCGCAAGGGTGCCATCTCCTGCGATGCGGTGGGCGAGGTGCGCGAGCTTCTTTTCTTCCCGGACCCGAAGGGAGCGACGGAATAGTCTCACCCGCCGCGACTTCGGATGAAAGGAAAAATTATGCCGCAGTACTTGGTTGCGATTCACCACCCCAACAACCACGACCCGTCCGTCGAGGGCGAAGCGATGCAGCGCGATATCCACGCGCTCAACCACGAGATGATGGCTGCCGGTGTCAGGATTTTCGCTGGCGGCCTTTCCGCGGCCAGCGGCGCGAAGTCGCTGCGGGCGCAGCCCGGTGGTAAGGTGCTCATCACCGACGGGCCGTACCTGGAGACCAAGGAGCACATAGGCGGTTTTTGGATCCTGGAAGCCGCTAATCTCGACGATGCGCTTGCGTGGGGGCGCAAGGCTGTCGTCGCCTGCCGGGCGCCGGTTTGAGGTGCGCCCGTTCTTGCGATACCGGCCTGACGGAAGCAACTGAGCGGCAAAGAAGAACCAATCCAATGGGCCGACTTGGGCCACTCTCGGGAGGGAAAACAATGCGGAAAAGAGGGTTCACGCAATCGCAATTAAAAGCTTCGCACTGCTTTTCGTGCTCGGTACGGCGTACCTCGGTACGGCAAACCAGGCGATGGCACAGGATGCCACCACACCTTATCCGAACCTGGCCCCGATCGACCAATACCTCATGACGGATCAGGGTGCGGAAATCGCCCTGGCGCGAAGTGCAGCACCGGAGTCCATTTCACGCGATGCAGAGGTCCTGGTTCTAGGACGTCATGGGTTCGAAACAGCGGTCAAAGGCAAGAACGGTTTCGTGTGTATCGTGGGACGGGGGTGGACTTCCGCTCCCGATTCTGACTTTTGGAATCCGAAGGTGCGGGTCCCCATGTGTGTGAATGCACCAGCCGCACGTTCTTACCTTCTGCACCTCACCAAAGAGACCGAGTGGGGACTGGCGGGGCGTACGCAAGCTCAGATGACCAAGTCCATCACTGCTGCCATCGCCAGGAAAGAACTGCCAGCGATGGAATCAGGAGCGATGTGCTACATGCTGTCGAAGCAAGGCTACGGCGGCGACAGCACCCCCCATTGGCCTCCCCACCTCATGTTTTTCTATTCGGACACCGACCCCACAATTTGGGGAGCGAATCTGCCGGGTTCCCCGGTCGTTGGTATGAGCGACCCCGTGGAACACCTGACGCAGTTCGTGATTCCTGTGCAACGGTGGTCAGATGGAACGGAAGTTCGTTAACCCGCATTGTCCAAGGGGCGAACAAGCGCTGGTACACAAGAGAGGACAATCCAATGAGAAATGTAATCTTCGCAATCAACATTACCCTGGATGGCTGCTGCGACCACACCAAACAAATTGCCGATGAAGAAACACATGAATATTTTACGCACCTCATGCGTGATGTTGGCTTACTCGTCTTTGGGCGGAAAACCTATCAATTGATGGTTCCTTTTTGGCCTGAAGTTGCAAAAAGCCAGTCTATGACAAAAGCGGAGAACGAATTTGCACGAACCTTTGACTCCATCACGAAGATTGTTTTTTCACGATCATTGGCCAGCGCTGAAGATAGAAATACGAGAATTGTTCGTACGAACCTTCACGATGAAATACTTAAATTGAAGAAAGAACCAGGCAAACATATTCTGATCGGTGGTGTAGATATTCCTTCACAGCTTATAGAACTTGGTCTGGTTGACGAATATCGTTTTGTCGTTGGGCCAATCATTGCAGGAGAGGGGAGACGGTTGTTGGAAGGGGTTAGCCTGCCGGAGAGATTACACCTAAAACTTGTCGAATCGAAGATTTTTAAATCAGGATGTGTCGCGCTTCGCTACTTGAAACGGTGACAGAAAAATCTGCGACTGCCGCGCTGCTGGCTCAAATTACACAAAATCAGATAGGACTCGAAAGGAACTCAGTCATGAGAAAAGTCAATGTGCTTGAATATGTCTCCCTTGATGGTGTCCTACAAGCCCCAGGGCCAGAGGAAGATACCAGTGGCGGCCGCCCGAGTGGATCGCTTCGCATCGCGACCCTGTTTCTGGCCAAATGTCATTATGTTGCGGCCAGAATGATGCGAAATTGTCAAAGGTTCTGACGCCCTACCAACAAGTCAAACGGCATGTTCAGGCGCTTTGTACGGCCGCTGAGGCGCAGTCCCAACCGGAAGTCTATAAAGATTCGGCCGGGTGGGGCGGGCTTTTGATCTTGCGGGCGTTACCAACACAGCGGGTGCCCCGTTCCTTCGCGTTTGTTGCGAAGAGCCTGCCCTGAGCGGAGCCGAAGTAGCGGGAGTCGGAAATGCCGGCGCCAAGTGGGTTTGATCACGTGTCCACAACAAGATCAGATAGCCCAGTGCCCCAGGTGCCGCGAGCCGGTTTTGCGAGCTCACCTGTGAGAAAGAAGGCCGCCTTACCTCGCCGGCTCGAGCAGATATCCTGGGTTGCCGCTCAGTGCTCCGCCGAAAGCCTGTTTGTCGGCATCGCGCAGGTCCCACGCGAAAACGCTCGTAGGCGAGAGTTGAATGGTTATGTTGTCCCAGGCCTCGAAGACTGGCCCGACCCGCTGGTCGGCTATGGCCCGCTCGCTCAGGTATTTGGCATGGACTCGGGGGTTGTATTGCCGCGAGGCGTCGCCGGTCACCAGCTTGGCGGTGCCGGTAATCGTGACTCCGCGTGAGGCCTGCGCCTCGCGCGAATCAACCATGAGCGACGCGTGAGGATTTAGTTGCAGATTGCGCGCCTTACGGGTGTTCGAAGCAGTAGCGATGTACAGATTCGTGTCGTCGAACCAGAACCACACGGCTACCATGTGTATTGAACCATCGGCGTTGTGGGTGGCGAGTGTGGCGATGTAACGGCCTTGCAAAAGTTCTTTGACCAGCGGATCAGAGAGCGACGCCATCGGATTTTCCTCGCCGCGATTATATCCGGCAGGGGCTGGCGAAGTCTTAAGCCTTCTGAGAAACCGGGGACAGTTGTTGTCGATTGATAGAGGCAAGTCGCGGTTCAGCCGGCACGCCGTGGTCGCTCACATCCGCGGTCTACCCGCGCTGGCTGTTTTCGCAATGGCGTTGTTGGCTCCGGAGATAATTTCTTCACGGCTTCCTGTCCCCAGTTTCTTCCCACTTTCTTCGTGAAATAAAAATAGTTCGCCTCTGCTGTCGATTTTTTCTGTGCGCGACGACTATGGGATGAACGATCCAGCGCGCAAGGCTGTGCTGCTGGCACCCAGGAGGAGAAGAACAATGAAATACATCTGTTTGGGATACCTCGAGCCAGGAACATTCGAACGGATGACCGAGGACGCGCGACACGCAGTGCTCGACGAATGCTTTGAGCACAACGACCATCTGCGCGCCAACGGACATCTGGTTGCCGAAGTATCTCTTCAGCCTCCGGAAACCGCGTTGACCCTGTACTGGAAAAACGGCAAAGTCACGACCACCGACGGCCCCTATGCGGAAACCAAGGAACAGCTCGGCGGCATTCAGATCCTTGAGGCGCGAGACCTCAATCATGCCGTTCAGCTTGTCTCACAGCAACCAGGCTTTAAGTATAGACTTGGACCGATTGAGATACGGCCGGTTGCGGATTTGGCCGAAATAATAGAGGAGAGCGAGTGGCGGCGGCGGCGAAAGGATACCTCGCGATGAGGGCAGCCACGCGGGTAAGCCCCGAAATCTAGTAGGCGACAATGCCTATGACTCCGACAAGTTGGATAGCGAGCTTCGCCGATACGGAATTGAACGGATCGCCCCACACCGCATGAATCGACAAAATACGACCCAGGATCTGCCTCGCCTGCGACGGTATCGCCGAGGTTGGAAGATTGAACGATTCGCCGTACATCGCTTACACGCCTTCGGAAGAGGTGGAGGCAATCTCGAAGTCCACTTGCCGCTTGCCCAACACCGGATGCGACGCCGTCAGGCGCACCCTTCCCGCTTGCTCTTTCGCCCGGAGCCACACCGCGCCAGTCCCACCCACCAGGGCGAAAGGATTGTCGCCGATTATTTCCGCGGGGCCGTCGACTTGGAGCGTGATGGCGTCGTTGGCTAAAGAGCGTATCGCACCAAATTCGTCGGTGACCCGCAGCACTACACGGGTTGTATCAGCGCCATCCGCCATCAGACTGGTGTCATCCGGCAACACTGAGAACTGCTGGTCAACGCCTCTGCCAGAATAGCGCTTTGTGATCACCTGTTTGCCCTGCAGATAGCCCTCGATCCGCAGGTCGCCCCAGGGGTTGCGAAACGGCTCCAAATGGAGCACGAAGGGTGGATGGCGAAGGTTGGCAAACTCGCCTCGGTCCGGATCAAGCTCCGCCATCAGTTGGTCATCGATATAAAACTTGAGATGGTCACAGTTCGAACAGACGACCGCTTTGGTGAATGCGATGGATTCATCTCCACGCGCCCAGCGGAACGCCGGCTCTAACACAACTTCCTCTTCCGGTTCGCACTGCGATTTGTAGAAGCCCGCGGCGGGCTTGGGTTCGCGGAAAATATCAGCCACGCCGTGATAGCAAATCCGGTCGCCCGAGCCGAAGTCGAAATGGGTGTTGTAATCGAAGGCGCACCAGCCGAGGCCGCCGGCGTACTGCGGATTCGACGCCAGCTGGTTGTGGATCCGGGCATGCCGCAGGGTATGCTCGGTGAGTCGTTCCGTGTTGTCGATGGTCTTGGTCGGATAGGTGTGTCCCACGAATTCCGTGTTCAGGTACAGGGGATGGTTCGGGGGCTGCAGCGGAAAACCAAAATCATTCATGGTGAACACATCTTCGAGAAACTCTGACTGGAAAAAGCTGCGGATTCCCCCGGTGGGCCGCGTCGGATCGAGCTGATGCGCAAGAGCGTTGGTGCGAGTGTAGAAGTCGTGGTCGTCCCGGGATTCGTTGATTCGTACTCCCCAAAGAATGATCGCAGGGTGGTTCCAGTCGCGGCGAATCATGCGGCGAACATTGTCCACGGAAATGTCTTTCCAGGCGGCGTCGCCGATGTGCTGCCAGCCCGGTATTTCTTCCAGAACCAGCAGGCCAAGTTCGTCGCATGCGTCCAGAAAATGCCGGGATTGAGGATAATGCGAGGTCCGCACCATATTGCACTTGAAGTTATTGCGAAGGATCTGCGCGTCACGCCGCTGCACCCGTCCCGGCATGGCCTGCCCCACAAAGGGGAAGGTTTGATGACGATCGAGTCCACGCAACTTCACCACTTTGCCGTTGAGCTCGAAACCGTGCCCGGTGAACCGGGCCTCGCGAAAACCGATGGTGCGGGAATCTTCATCGACCAGGTGCGATCCATTCAGCAGCCGGACCTGGACCAAGTAGAGCTTGGGCCGTGCCAGGTCCCAGAGCACCACGGGACCCAGTTTTTCCAGCTGCACCGTGTGCGCCACTGGATCGTTTGCAGCAGCAGCCGGCGCGATTCTCTGTGTGCCTTTGGCCAGCACACGCTCCCCGTCGCGCAGGCTGACTTCTAGCGACAGTGCTTCGCTTAACGGTTCGAGATGCTGTAAGAAACAATCCACCTCAACGCCTGGATTCGCCGTGAGCACATCCGTCGGCCGGGCGAAGATGTTTTCGATAAAAGTGGAGGGAACGATGCGCAGCGCAACTTCGCGGTAGATACCACCGAAGGTGAGGTAGTCGATCTGATATCCAAAAGGCGGGATGTCCGGCCGCTCGGTAGAGTCAACCTCAACTGTGAGCACGTTGTCGGCCTCGAAGTCGAGATGTGGGGTCAGATCAAAAGAGAAAGGTGTGTATCCCCCCTTGTACTCGCCCAAACGAACTCCATTGAGCCAAACCGTGGAAGCCGTCATTACGCCTTCGAAATCTGCAAAGACGTGACGGCCCTGCGTTGCCGCCGGGAGTTTGAAGTGACGACGATAGACCGACACAAATTCATAGTCCTTATCGTCAAAGCTGTGCCAGGGCAGGCGAGTGTTGGTGTGAGGAACTACCACGCGCTCGAATCCCGAGTCGTCGAAATCTTTCCTGCGGGCTTCGGGTTTTGCAGAGGGGCTGAAACGCCAGTTCCGGTTCATCGGCAGGACGAGCCGTCCACCTGCCTCAGGCAGCGGGGACGAACTGAAAGTCTCTGCAAGTGCGCTCTCCGCCAGGACTCCGGCAACCAGCGTGCCGGTTTTCTTGATGAAGTCTCTTCTTTCCATAGTGGTTTGCCCGTCCCCCTTCACGGTTACCGAACTTGCAAGCTGACATCGTATTCCGGTGCAATGTCGATCCGGTGAATCTCGCCAACCGCGCCGCGCGGACCGAAGTCGGGCCAAGCACTGTGCGGAAGATAAATCGGAGCATCCTTGAGCAGCGGAAGAATTTTGACTTCCAAAGGAGTGTCCATGATGCCGGTTGCGAAACGCTTGAGCCCAACTTCCCAGACGGTCCCTTTGTAAAGATCATCGTCGAGGAGTCGTGTGCCCGCATATAGGCGAGCAATGTCTCCAACGTACGAAATCCGCAAGAATGCATCGCTTAGGCCATCCAGCGCGCCTTTGGGAACAACCACCCGCCACAAATTGGCGTGATCGAAATCCTCAGGAGGTATGGCCACAGCGGCATTGTCGCGCCACGCGATTGGCTTTCCCATCTTTACCGGGACTGGCGCCTGGTTTGTGCGAACTGCTTCCAGTTAAACAGTCAAATTCTTTGGCTTGATTGACACGGCGTATTCGGAGAACAATCCGTCGTCATGCATCCTTGTCACCGCCCCGTTTGGGCCATTCTGCAACTTCAGATCGGGAAAGACGCCGAAACGCAACTCGCCCACGTCTCGCGACCGCAAATGCAGGGTGGTCTCATCGAAGAACATGTCCGCAGGCGAGAAGAAGACGTATTCCTTACCGCGGTAAGGGGCTTTCCAAAGGTCTCGCGCCTGTTCCTCCGACAACACAAGGATGTGTACGATCTCCCGTTTGCGAGTCCGAACGCTGAATGCGATCTTCTTGCCGGGTTCGATACCACTGACGTGGGTCTTGCCCTCTTCCCGTGAGATGGCCGTTTTCCCGGCGTCTATTGATTCGATGGTCCCGCTATCGAAGGCGAACTCGGGGACCACGCCAGGCACAGCGAAGAAGAAATAGTAGGGCGCACCCGCATGATTCAACTTACACAGCGGTTGGGACGTGGCGTACTTGAGATTCGCCCCCTGCAGATCCATATTGATGGGCCAAATAAAGTATGCGCCAGAGGGTACATCCACAGGTTTGTCGGGAACGAGGACGGTCTCAGAGGTCAGCTTCACTGAAACCTGGATCCCTTCTCTGACGGGCAATGGGTAGTTTCGCAAATAGTTGTTGAGGAAGACGAATGCATGCTGCCCATCCGCACGAACCGCGACGCGCGCGGGCCCGGCGTCTCCCGGGTTTCTGGGAATCGCGGCAGGCAGGGTCGCCACCATCGGCGCCAGAGAATCTCCGAAGTCGCGCAGGAAAAGATGGAAGGGCTTTAACTGCCGGAATGAGGGCCGCATCTGGCCAAATTCTCCCAGCGGAGCCTGAAAGTCGTAGGAGATCACCGGCAGATCGTTGGGATAGTCGGTGGCGCTTGACTCCTGCAGAGTCGAGCGCTTTCCTTCGGGGTTCGCTCCGCCGTGGAACATGTAGTATCCGTACAAATTTGTCCCCGAACCAAGATGTGTCAGCATGCTGGCGGCAACATCGTCTGCGCTGATCACGGGGCGGCGATGATAGGCGGGCTCCATGCCTCCTCCGCCCTCGGCCACGAAGTACGGATAGTGGGAAAGCCTTTCATCGGGCACATTGAATTTCTCATAGGCAGCTGAATGGCCGCTATCGTGTCTAAGGTTGAACAGATAAATGTCGTTGGGTGGCAATTCCGTTAAACTGCCAAACCAGAAGCCGTCCGGATAACCGCCGAATGCCGGTATGACCTCTCCCGGTGGAAAATCCAGCGTGGGCCATCCGGTGACCGTAAATATTGGCACGTCCAGCCCGGCCCCGAGCGCAATCTTTTTTAGTGCCGCAATGTGGTCTGCGCCCGTCCCGGGTCCATGCTCGCCGTATTCGTTCTCCAGTTGTACGCCGATGACCGGACCGCCGTCCTTCCACAGCAAACCCTTGAGCTGCTCACCAATTTCCCCATAGAAGCGCCGGACATATGAAAGGTAGGCCGGGTCGTTTCTCCGCGTGGGTCCCTTCTGCAAGAGCCAATCGGGGAGGCCTCCATTGCGGGCCTCTCCATGCACCCAGGGTCCAATGCGGACAAACACATACATTCCATGCTTCCCGCAGAGCGCCGCGAACCGGTGCAGATCCCGCTGCCCTGTCCAATCAAACTGGCCTTCAACTTCCTCATGATGAATCCAAAATACGTAGGTCGAGATGATCTGAATCCCACCGGCCTTCATCTTCAGAATTTCCTCTTCCCAATATTCTTCCGGATAGCGGGAAAAATGAAACTCCCCCATGGCCGGCAACCAAGGCTTGCCATCCAGTGTCAGATAGCGGCTATTGATCTCGATTTCGCGGCCGCTGGATGATCGACCGCCCATTCTCAGATAACCGTCTTCGGGAGGGAGTGCCGCCTTGCTCGTGTCAATCACAATCAGGCTGCTCGCGTCTGATGTTGACTGGGCAGGAGCCGGCCGAATGCTTGCGCTGAATACCAAAGAAAGGGCGACCACGGGGAAAAGCCGGAGGTGCGGATTGTGCATGAACTTCCTTTCGCCCAGCATTTCGATCGTCAGAACCTTCCAAGCGTTAGGACATCGCAATTAACGTTTGCCATTGTAAACGATTACAGTGCACCTCGCCTGACCCGGGTTGCGATCTTGCTTCCGGGTTCGAGATGGCAGATTGCGGGTGAAGGCAGCTGAGGCGCCCAGACGTGAGGAGCATGTGCGCAGCGGAACAAGGTTCCCGCTATTGTGCAATTCGTTTGCGGACAACGTGGAGCCAGGTTCGTCAGCAGATCAACCAATGGGAGAGCCCTCCTTTTCTCTTATATGAAGATGATCCCCCTCCGCAATACAGTAAGGCCTTCGACGGAGAGTATGCATGGGTGTATCCGGGAAGCAAGGGTTGGACACCCAGCGGGCAAGCCTGGGGCGAAGACTACCTGGACAACTTTTACACCAAAATGAGGGCCAAGCACCCGACGAGATTACGGTCGGAGGGGTCTGGCCCGGCTTCGACGATTCGAAATCTTCCTGGAGCCTGCACCGCCGGATTGATGCGCGATGCGGACAAACATTCGTAGACACCATGCGCGTTTTCCGGGAACACGATGACCCGGACCACCTCATTCCCTTTGTGCTGATCGCTACCTGGAATGACTACGAGGAAGGAACAGCCATTGAACGAGGAATACCGCGTTGCAACACCCAGTCGACATCAAACTTGACTCCACAGCAGCCGTCGCTGGAATAGCAAATCAGGCGGCGCAATGGAGGATACAGGTCTTACTGTATGGAACGGGGTGCCGGTTGATTCACGCACCGTTAACGAACGACATCAAAGCTTGAGATCCTAGTTCTCCGAAGTCAGATACAACATCTAAGCTCTTCGTCTACGGAGTAAGGGAAAACAAGGGATGGAACAATGAATAGCTCTGCACGGAGTTCGTGGCCGTTGCGCCAGCGGGTTGACCGGACTGGGCAGGACAACGGCCTTCGGGATTCCATCCGCCAGAATTCTTCCTGTGAGAGGAGGTTGTTGACCCGGCTGCTGCAGAATCTCCGTGAAAACAAACTTGCGCTCGGAGCGATGTTGGCTGCTTTTCGAGCATTACAGGGCATGGGGATTACCGTCATTCCCAATCACTTTTATTGGCCGGTTCCGGATCTTCGGGAGCTAGAGTCGCGGGACTGGACGTCCGATCCCTCCCCCGTCAGCTTGGATCTGAATCTCGACAAGCAGGTGGAGTTGGCGCGCGAAGTCGTCCCACAGTATCAGAGGGATTGGTCTTCACCCAGCGGCCTCGCCAGCTCCACAGGGTATCACTACAACAATGGGTTCTTCGAAACGGTAGATGCTGAAGTGGCATATAGCCTGGTTCGTCACCTCAAACCGGCGCGCATTATCGAGGTTGGTGGGGGATCCAGCACACGCGTTTTGGCCGCCGCGCTGCAGGCCAATCGTGCCAGCGGGCACACCGACGGTGAATTGCTCACTATCGAACCTTTCCCAAACCCGAGTTTGAAGGGAGTCACGCAATTGATTAGCGCCCGGGTTCAGGACGTCGATTTGGATCTATTTCTCTCGCTTGGGGACGGCGACATTCTGTTTCTGGATTCAAGCCATGTGGTCAGCGTGGGCAGCGATGTGGTTCGCGAGTATCTGGAGATCTTGCCCCGGCTGCACAAGGGTGTGCTCATCCATGTGTACGACATTTTCCTGCCTGCAGATTATCCCCGCGATGCCGTGCTTTCGAAGTTGTGTTTCTGGTCGGAACAGTATTCTGTTGCAGGCTTTCCTTTCCTTCAATCCACAATTTGAAGTGTTATGGGGAAGTAGCGCCATGCAGCAGTTTCACCCCGATGTACTGCTGCAAACTTTCCCGCAGTGGGATCACAGCTACAGCCGAATCGCGAAAGAAGTGCGACAATTCCTGCCCACGGCGGATGGCGAGCGTGTGTGGCCGTCCAGCTTTTGGATGAGACGGATCTAAGACAGTCCACCTGGTAGTTTAAGGATTCCCTTGCTCCCTGGCAGTGGTCGTTACAGCCGGAGTCCCCATATCTCCCGTCTCACGATGAGGAATGGTTGCGGCTTATCTTGCTATGCTGTAACTGAACGCTCCCGCCCACGCCGCGCGGTCGCCAGATTTTCTAAGGGGGCGTTCGAATTTGCGGGTGGTCAGTGTACTTCTGATTACCCGCCATCCTAACTTTCCCGTTGCGACAGCATTCCCTCCACACCTAGAATCCTCAGCAACTAGCATTTCACTGCGCGTCCTTTCGTTAAGCCAAAAGAGCTGGAGGTTGGGCATGCGAAGGTCGCTCCTTTTCTTTTTTCTTTTCGCGATATGGGTGAAACCGGTTTTCGCGGGTGTGTCAGTGACCGCGCCGGCCAACGGAGCGACTGTCTCACCGTCTGTGCAGTACGTCGCCAAGGCATCGTCTCCCGCATGTGCCAAGGGTGTGGCGTCGATGGGAATTTACACTGCTCCCGGCAAACTTGCCTACGTGGTCAGCGGATCTTCTCTAAACACAAATCTGAATTTCAGTCCGGGAACGTACCACACCACAGTCCAAGAGTGGGACAACTGCGGTTGGTCGGCGGCGGTTCCGATTACCATTACCGTGGGTAGTGCGGCAGCCGGGGTCACTGTGACCGCCCCGGGTAACAACACCCAAGTGAGTTCGCCGACGAATTATGTTGCCTCGGCGACCTCCAGTTGCTCGAAAGGCGTCTCTGCCATGGGCATCTACACTGCCCCGAGCAAACTGGCGTACACCACCAACGGAGCGAGTCTGAACACCAATCTCAGTCTGAGTCCGGGAACCTACAACACCACGGTTCAGGAGTGGGATAACTGCGGCGGATCGTCGAGCAAGCCGGTCGCGATTACGGTTGGAGGCGGATCTGGCCCTGGAGTCCATGTGACATCGCCAGCCAACAACAGTACCGTCAGTTCGCCAGTGCAGTATGTGGCAACCGGCATTACCAATTGCTCCAAGGGCATCTCTGCGATGGGCATCTATACCGCAAGTGGCGTGCTGGCGTATTCAGCCAATGGCTCCAGCCTCGACACGTCACTCGCCTTAAGTGCCGGAACTCATAACACCACGGTACAGGAGTGGGACAATTGCGGAGGCACCGCCAAAACACCAATCACGATTACCGTGAGTGGAGGCAACAACGGCGGTGGCACCT